>CAWINS010000034.1:0-193408 GCA_963837335.1 uncultured Actinomycetes bacterium
GCACCTCGTGGACCTCGATAGGCGCGGTGGCGAACAGCCCGGCCAGGTAGGCGGCCTCCGCCGCGTACTCCCCCGGCGGTGAGATCAGCGGCCACCAGTCGGCCAGTTCCTGGTAGAGGCGGTACTCCCCCGGCATGCCAGCCATCATGCCGCACCGGAAGCCGGCTCCCGTCCTGCATATACCCACTAGGGTATTATGGAGGGAACGCAGGGAGGCAGCTATGAAGATCGATGACGACGCCGAGGGTCAGGTGCTCAACCGCCTCCGCCGGGCCCAGGGCCAGCTGGCCGGGGTCATTTCCATGGTCGAGTCCGGGCGGGACTGCACCGAGGTGGTCACCCAGCTGGCCGCGGTCTCCCGGGCCCTGGACCGGGCCGGGTTCAAGATCGTGGCCAGCGGGATGCGCCAGTGCCTGTCCGCCGGGGACGGCGAAGCGCCGCTGACCGAGGAACAGATGGAGAAGATGTTCCTCACCCTGGCCTGAGGAGAGCGGCAGGCCGGCCTGCGGCTGAGCGGGTGACGGCCGGGCCGGGCCGGGCCGGCCGGGTCCCCCGGTGTTGCGGATCGAGGGCCGGGTGACGATGATCGACGGGGTCCTGGCTACAGAAGGAGCTCGTTAACGATGCTGGCACCCCGGGATAGCCGCAGCCGCGACTGCCGCCGCCTCGACGGGCTCTGGCGATTCCGGTTCGACGCCGGGGGTGAGGGCACGCAGGGACGCTGGTGGCGCGGGCCGCTCCCCGGCGCACGGGAGATGGCCGTCCCGGCCAGCTACAACGACCTGGTCACCGAGGCGGCGGAACGTGACCACGTGGGGGACGTGTGGTACCAGCGCGACGTCCGGGTGCCCGCGACGTGGGAGGGCCGGCGCATCGTGCTGCGCTGCGACGCGGCCACCCATCACGGCACGGTCTGGGCGGGCGAGACGCAGGTCGCGGAGCACGCCGGCGGCTACACGCCGTTCGAGGCCGACGTGACCGACCTGGTCCGGTGCGGTGAACCGCTCCGGGTGACGGTGCGGGTCGGCAGCGAGCTGAACATGGCCACGATCCCGCCCGGCGTGATGTCGCAGAGCACGTCGGGCCGCAGGAAACTGCGGTACTTCCACGACTTCTTCAACTATGCGGGGCTGCACCGCTCGGTGTGGCTCTACTCCACCCCGCGGAGCTACATCGCCGATCTGAGGGTCGGCACCGCGTTCGACCCCGGGACCTCGGCCGGCCAGGTGACCTACCACCTCGACGTCACCGGCGCGGGACCGGCGTCGGTACGGCTCCGGGACGCGGCCGGGGCCGTGGTGGCCGAAGGCGCCGGCCCGGACGGTGTCCTGGCCGTGCCCGCCGCCCGGCCGTGGAGCCCGGCCGGCCCGTACCTGTACCGCCTGGACGCCCGGCACGGCGACGACGAGTACTCCCTGCCGGTGGGCATCAGGTCCGTCCAGGTCGACGGGGCGCGGTTGCTGCTCAACGGGCAGCCGGTCCGGCTCCGCGGCTTCGGCATGCACGAGGACGGCGTGCTGCACGGCAAGGGCCACGACGACGCGCGGATGGTCCGCGACTTCGCGCTGCTGCGGTGGATCGGCGCCAACTCGTTCCGGACCTCCCACTACCCGTACGCAGAGGAGGTGCTGGATTACGCCGACCGGCAGGGCCTGCTCGTGATCGACGAGACTCCGGCCGTCGGCCTGCATATGAGCCTGGGGAACATGGGCGATCCCGGGGCGCGCACCTTCGCCCCCGGCCCGATCGGCGAGGAGGCGGCCGCCGCCCACCTGGCCGCCATCCGGGAGCTCATCGCCCGGGACCGTAACCATCCCAGCGTGATCGCCTGGTCCATCGCGAACGAGCCGGATACCGCCGAGCCGGCGGCCCGCGAGTACTTCGCGCCGCTGGCCGCCGCCGCACGGGAACTCGACGCGAGCCGCCCGGTCTGCTTCGCCAACGTGGCGACCGCGCCGCCGGAGGCCGACGTGGTGACCGACCTGTTCGACCTGGTCTGCGTGAACCGTTACTACGGCTGGTACGCCGACAGCGGTGACCTGGAGTCAGCCGAGGAGCACCTGGAGGCCGAGCTCCGGGCCTGGGCCCGGCACGGGAAGCCCATCGTGGTGACCGAGTTCGGGGCTGACGCCCTGGCGGGGCTGCACGCGCTGCCGCCGGTCATGTGGTCTGAGGACTACCAGACGGCGCTGATCGCCATGTCCGCGCGGGTATTCCGGCGGATCCCCGAGGTGATCGGCGAGCAGGTGTGGAACTTCGCTGACTTCGCCACCGCCCAGGCGGTGCACCGGCCGGGCGGCAACCACAAGGGCGTCTTCACCCGCGACCGGCAGCCGAAAGCGGCCGCCTGGCTCCTGCGTGATCTCTGGCATCAGCCGCCGGCTGAGTAACCGGCGGTACTGAACGTCGCTGCTACGCTGCTCTCCGTGACTACCCACTTTCAGTCGAACGGCGGCATCGCCAGCGCGCACCTCGTGAACCAGCTGGCCGGCAACGGCCAGTCGATCGACAACCTGGCCTTCATCACGTCCCTGGCCAGAGGGAACCTCGAGCTCCTGGCCCGCGGGGGCGCGGGCACCTTCATCAAGCTGAACTACCTGGACGCGCACGGGACCGAGCGGACCGGGCTCGCGGTCACGACCGGGACCAGCAGCCCGGTCATCTCCGTCGCTCCCGAGGCGAACGGCGCGGCCAGCCTGGATCTGGAGAACAACGATCTGACCGGCGTGGAGAACGTGGTGCCGTCGCCAGACAACCGGGGGCAGCTGAACCTGGACGGGTTGCTGGCCCTCACACCCCAGTCCGAGCCGTCCACGCCCGCCTTCGGCGGCGTCCTGTATGTGGACGCGGCCGACGGCGCGCTGAAGTTCAAGGGCGCCGCGGGCACGGGTCACCACCCTGGCCGCCGCCTGAGGACGGCCAGGGATCGGGGCGATCGGGGCGCCGTTAAAGGAGCGCGCTAGCCCCGGGAACCGGGAAATACCCTCGGCTTGGGAGCCCGCTCTGGTCAGCCGCCGACGTAGGCCGCGAGGTGCTCGCCGGTGAGGGTGGTGCGGGCCGCGACAAGGTCGGCCGGGGTGCCCTCGAAGACGATCCGGCCGCCGTCGTGGCCGGCGCCGGGGCCGAGGTCGATGATCCAGTCGGCGTGCGCCATGACCGCCTGGTGGTGCTCGATGACGATGACCGACTTGCCGGAGTCGACGAGCCGGTCGAGCAGGGCGAGCAGCTGCTCGACGTCGGCCAGGTGCAGGCCGGCGGTCGGCTCGTCGAGGACGTAGACGCCGCCCTTCTCGCCCATGCGGGTGGCCAGCTTGAGCCGCTGCCGCTCGCCGCCGGACAGCGTCGTCAGCGGCTGGCCCAGGCTGAGGTAGCCGAGCCCGACGTCGTCGAGCCGCTCCAGGATGGCGAGCGCGGCCGGGATGCGCGCCTCACCCTCGCCGAAGAACTCCAGGGCCTCACTGACCGGCATCGCGAGCACCTCGCTGATGTCACGGCCGCCGAGGTGATACTCCAGCACCGAGGCGTCGAACCGCTTGCCCCCGCACACCTCGCAGGTGGTCGCGACGCCGGCCATCATGCGCCAGGTCGGTGTAGATGACCCCGGCGCCGTTGCAGTTGGGGCAGGCCCCCTCGGAGTTCGAGCTGAACAGGGCCGGCTTGACCGAGTTGGCCTTGGCGAACGCTTTGCGGATGGGGTCGAGCAGCCCGGTGTAGGTCGCCGGGTTGCTGCGCCGCGAGCCGCGGATGGGCGTCTGGTCGACCGTCACCACCCCGTCGCGCCCGGACACCGAGCCGCGGATCAGCGAGCTCTTACCCGAGCCCGCTACCCCGGTGATCACGATCAGCGCCCCGAGCGGGATGTTGACGTCCACATCCTGCAGGTTGTGCAGGCTGGCCCCGCGCACCTCCAGCTGCCCGGACGGCTTCCGTACCGAGGGCTTCAGGGCGGCGCGGTCGTCCAGGTGCCGCCCGGTGGTGGTATCACTCTTGCGCAGGCCCTCGACGGTGCCTTCGAAGCAGACGGTGCCGCCCGCCGGGCCGGCCCCGGGGCCGAGGTCGACCACGTGGTCGGCGATCCCGATCATCTCCGGCTTGTGCTCCACCACGAGCACCGTGTTGCCCTTGTCCCGCAGCTGCAGCAGCAGGTCGTTCATCCGCTGAATGTCATGCGGGTGCAGCCCCACCGTCGGCTCGTCGAAGACGTAGGTCACGTCGGTGAGCGACGAGCCGAGCTGGCGGATCATCTTGGTGCGCTGGGCCTCGCCGCCCGACAGCGTGACCGTCGGCCGGTTCAGCGAGAGGTAGCCCAGGCCGATCTCGGTGAACGAGTCCAGGTTGCGCTTGAGCGCGGCCAGCAGCGGCGCCGCCGACGGTTCGTCGAGGCCGTCGACCCATCCGGCCAGGTCGCTGATCTGCATCGCGCAGGCATCGGCGATGCTGATGCCCTTGATCTTCGAGGACCGCGCCTCCTCGCTGAGCCGGGTACCGTCGCATTCCGGGCAGCTGGTGAAGGTGACCGCGCGGTCCACGAACGCCCGGACGTGCGGCTGCATCGCCTCAGGATCCTTGGACAGCATCGACCTCTGGATCCGCGGGATCAGCCCCTCGTAGGTCATGTTGATGCCCGCGATCTTCATCCTGACCGGCTCGTGGCGGAGGAAGTCGTCCAGCTCTTTCTTGGTGAACTTGCGGATCGGCTTGTCCGGGTCGTAGAAGCCGGACTCGCTGTAGAGCCGGGAGTTCCAGCCGCCCCCGGTGTAGCCGGGGACGGTGATCGCGCCCTCGTTCAGCGATTTGCTGTCGTCGTACAGCTGGGACAGGTCGATGTCGGTGACAGTGCCCCGGCCTTCGCAGCGCGGGCACATGCCGCCGATGATGCTGAAGCTGCGCCGCTCCTTCACGGTTTTCCCGCTGCGCTCGAACTTGACCGCACCCGCCCCGCTGATCGAGGCGACGTTGAAGGAGAACGCCTGGGGCGAGCCGACGTACGGCTTACCGAGCCGGCTGAACAGGATGCGCAGCATCGCGTTGGCATCGGTGGCGGTGCCGACCGTGGAGCGGGGGTCGGCGCCCATCCGCTCCTGGTCGACGAGGATCGCGGTGGTCAGCCCGTCGAGCACGTCGACGTCGGGCCGCGCCAGCGTCGGCATGAACCCCTGCACGAAGGCGCTGTAGGTCTCGTTGATCAGCCGCTGCGACTCCGCGGCGATCGTGCCGAACACCAGCGAGCTCTTGCCGGAGCCGGAGACGCCGGTGAACACCGTCAGCCGGCGCTTCGGGATCTCGACACTGACGTCCTTGAGGTTGTTCACGCGCGCGCCATGCACGCGGATCACATCGTGGCCGTCACCGGCGTGCGGCGCGGGCGACTGCGCGTATGCGGCCCGAGGGGTCGGCGCTCACTGGTCCTGAACCACCCCGAGGACATTGCCATCGGGGTCGGTGAACGGTAGCCACCAGGCGGCCGCCGCCGACGTCGTGCGCGGGCTCCTTGACGGTGGCACCGGCGGCGGTCACCTCGGCCAGCTTCGCCTCGATGTCCGGCACCTGCCAGTAGGCCACCGGTGAGGTCATGCCCTGCGGCCCGCCGCCGGGCACCAGCCCGATGTGCTGGCCTGCGGCCTCGAAGCCGACGTAGTAAGACGCGTCGGCCTGCGGCGGCACGCCGAGCAGGGCGGTGTACACCGCCTTGGCCGCCGCCAGGTCGGATACGGGATGCAGCACGATCTTGATGCCCTGGGTGGAGGAGTCGGTCATGGTCACTCCAGACGTCGTGGGTCAGATCGACCCGGTGGGATTGTCGGGCTTATCGATGAGCGGGAAGCCCGGGAACCGGCGGCACCGCGTGCGGGTCGTCCGGCAGGAGGGTCGCGTGAACGCCGATGTCCATGACGATCAGGCTAGTTGCGGCTCCGTGACCGGCGCTTCTCGATTCCTGATCGGTCTGGTGGGACTGGTAGGGCCGCGGGACTGGTGGGGCGGGTGGGGCTCGAACCCACGACCGACGGATTATGAGTCCGCTGCTCTGACCGGCTGAGCTACCGCCCCCGCATCGCCAGAACCTTATCGCAGCCGCAGCCGACGACAGGCAGCCCGAACGCCAGCGTCCGAACGGCCCCGGCCCGGCCCGGCGACGCCCGCCGCCGGGGAGGCCCGTCCCTACGGCGGCCGCCCTGGGCAGCAGGCTGCCCCGGAACGGGCCACGCCCTGGCTGCCTGAGGCCAGGCAGCTACCTCGGGCTGAGCTGCATGGCCATGGCGTGCTCCACCAGTGCGATGAGCGCCGCCTTGGTGGATTTCCGGCCCCGGGCGTCACACTGCACAACCGGGACGTTCGGACTGACCGACAGGGCCTCGGCGACGTCCTGCACGCCGTGCGGGAATTCGCCGTGGAACCCGTTGATCGCCACGATGAACGGCAGGCCAGCCGTCTCGAAGTAGTCGACCGCGGGGAAGGAGTCGGCCAGCCGGCGGGTGTCCACCAGGACCACCGCGCCGATCGCGCCCTGGATCAGGTCGTCCCACATGAACCAGAACCGGTGCTGGCCGGGCGTCCCGAACAGGTACAGGATGAGCCCGGCGTCCAGGGTCACCCGGCCGAAGTCCATGGCCACCGTGGTGGTCGTCTTGTCGGGCACCGCCGACAGATCGTCAACTCCGGCGCTGGCCGAGGTCATGACCGCTTCGGTGGTCAGCGGGGTGATCTCTGATACCGACCCGACGAAGGTGGTCTTGCCGACGCCGAAGCCACCCGCCACGACAATCTTGACCGATGTCATGGCGGCGGTATCCCCAGCCGCGCCTCGCACGGGACTAGAGCTTGCGAAGTCCACTGAGCACCCTTTCGAGCAGGTTGAGATCTGGGCGGCCATGTGCATGGTCCAGCTGGTGCACTCTGACCAGCCCTTCCACCGCCATATCAGCGACCAGGACCCGGGCCACGCCCAGGGGCATCCTGAGCACGGCGGATATCTCCGCCACTGAGCGCCAATCACGGCAGAACCCGAGAATAGCCTGGCATTCCGGGCTGAGGCTCGAGAGATCGCGCGCCTCATAGTGAGACGCGGCCACCATCGCCTCGATCTGGAGCTGGTACCGGGGCTTAGTCCTGCCCCCGGTCACCGCATATGGCCGGACTAGCCCGCTCCCAGCGGGTTCGGCCCCACGTGAACGCATTCCTCCGCCAGACCCGGTGCCGCGCTGGCCACCTGTCGGCGGCCAGTCATCCAGGCCGGGGCCGGACAAGGGTCTCTCCGTTCACTATCTGCCATCCTCCGACCGCAGAGCCCCGCGCATATCTGGCGTGAGGGCCCGTCCCACCCGCTCGACGAGGAGCGCCATCTCGTAGGCCACCAGGCCCATGTCACAATCCGCGGACGCGAGCACGGCCAGGCTCGATCCATCGCTGATTGCCATCACCAGCAGCAGGCCGCGGGCCATTTCCACGACCGTCTGAGTAACCGGGCCGCCTTCGAAGACCCGGGAAGCGCCCTGCGTCAGGCTGGTCAGTCCGGAAGTCACGGCCGCCAGCTGGTCAACCCGGTCGGCCGGGAAGCCGTTCGAGTAGGCCAGGGGAAGCCCGTCAGACGACACCACGATGGCATGCGCGACGGACGGGACCCTCTCCACAAAGTTCGTGATCAGCCAGTTCAGGTCCTGGACCGGACGGGTTAGCGGACTCACGAACCCTCCTCTCTCGGCGACCCCACCATAAGCAACAGCACGTACGGCAATCCGGCTCGACTCCTCATGTCACATCGTCTCCCTCACCGCCAGCATCATCTTCGCTGTTAACGGCGGCACGCGCCTCGCGAACGCCTCGCTGGAAGCTTGCGAAGCGCTGCCTGGTCACCGCGGCCGAACGGACCGGAGCAGGCGCCTCCGGCTCCGCGCTGGCCCCTACGGTCCCAGGCACCAGGTTGGCCTTGGGAACACGCTTCGGAAGACCGGACAGGGTCACCCCGCCCGACGCCGGCTTGCTGGACGCCTCGGCGGCCCGCCAGCCCTCGTCTGCGGCAGAGGCGGACCAGCCGCCCGTGTTGTTGCCGTTTTCCGGTGCGGCAGCGGCAGCACCAGCAGTGGCGGCAGCACCAGAGTTCGGCCGGTCGGCGCTGTGCCGGCCACGGCGGAACCAGTCCGACTCCACCGATTCAAAGATGGGCAGCCGGTTGCCCTGGCCGTCCGGGCCCGCTGGCGGCACCACGACCTCCCGCCGGGCCGGGCCGGGATCGCTGCCCAGGTTCCGGACCGGCCGGGTTGGCAGCCGGGGCGGAGCGCTCGCGCCGTCACCGCTGAGGGACGTGCCGAACGTCGGCGACATGCCGTTGCCGGGCACAGAGGGCATCGGCCCGGTGCTCGCCGCCGGTGGCGGTGCGGACGCAGCCGGCGTGCTGAGCTGCGGATCATCCCAGGACGGCTTGGCCGGCGGGTTCTCCCAGGACGGGGCGTCAGGCGCGGGCGGGCCGTCGTCCCAGGCCGGCCCGGCCGGAGACGCGGTGGCGGGGTCGTCCCAGGACGGGGTGAGCGCCGGGAAGCCCGCCGTGGCCGCCGAATCACCGTTCTCGGCGTGCAGCGGGGTGAAGCGCGGCGCGCGGGCCGCGTTCACCGCCTCCTCCGCGGCGCTGCGGCCGCGGAGCGGACCCCACTCGCCGCCGTTGCTCCCGTTGCCGGAGAGGGCATCGAGGGGGGCGGCGGCGCCGGACCCGTTCCGCTCGAAGCGGCGGAGCCCGGCCGGGGAGCCATTGCCCTCGTGGGTCACCGTCTCATCGGGCAGCCAGACCAGGGCGGTCAGCCCGCCGGTCGTGGCCGGGCGCAGCCGCACCCGGATGCCGTGCCGCGCCGCCAGCCGGGCGACCACGAACAGGCCCATGCGCCGGGACACGGCCACGTCCACCACCGGCGGGTTGTCCAGCCGCCAGTTGGCGTGGGCCATCTCCTCGGCCCCCATGCCGACGCCCTGGTCACTGATGTCGAGCAAGACTCCGCCGCTGTTCAGCAGGTGCCCGGACACGGTCACCGGCGTCTCCGCCGACGAGAACGAGGTGGCGTTCTCCACCAGCTCGGCGACCAGGTGGACCACGTCGTTGACGGCCTGGCCGCGGACGGAGATGCCGGGCTGGACGTTCATCGAGACCCGTTCGTACTGCTCGATCTCGGAGACCGCCGCGCGGAGCACGTCCACCAGGGCCACCGGCTGGTTCCACCGCCGGGACGCCTCATGGCCCGCGAGGACCAGCAGGTTCTCAGAGTTGCGGCGCATACGGGTGGCCAGGTGGTCCATCTGGAACAGGTTGGACAGCCGCTCCGGGTCCTGCTCGCCCTGCTCCAGATCGTCGATCAGCCGGATCTGGCGTTCGACCAGGGATTGGCTGCGCCGGGACAGGTTCACGAACATCGCGTTGACGTTCCCGCGCAGCGCGGCCTCGTTCGCGGCCAGCCGGAGCGCTTCCCGGTGGACCTGGTCGAACGCCCGCGCGACTTCACCGATCTCGTCGGAAGAGTCCACATCGATGGGGGCGACCTCGAAGGAGCCGCCGCCGTCGGCCTCGCTCATCCGCCGGACCATTTCCGGCAGCCGGACCCCGGCCACTTCCAGGGCGCCCGCGCGCAGCCGCCGCAGCGGCCGGACCATCGACCGCCCGATGATCACGGTCAGGAACAGGGAGAGCGCGAGCACGAGCAGGACCGCCGCGCCGACCACGATCGCCGCGGTCAGGGCCGACTTGTGCAGCGCCGCGGCGCGGGAGCTGATCTGGTTGTTCAGGGCCTGCTCGACCGAGGTCATCTGCGCGTCGACCTGGTTCGACATGGCGCCGTACCAGTCATCCACGCTGTAGTTGACGTTCGTCAGCTTCCCGCCAGGAGTTCCCTGGGCGGTGGCGATCGCCTGGGTTTCCTCGGAGTTGGCCTCGAAGAGGAAGGACGAGGACACGCTGTTGTTCCACACCTGACGCTGGGCGATGCTGGCCGTGGTGTTGAACGAGGCCAGGTTGCTCGCCTGCTGGGCGATGGCCGAGTTGAGCGCATTCAGCTCGTTCGGGCTGAGCGAGCCCTGCAGCAGGCCCAGCGAGAGGTCCGCCCGCTGCTCGGACGCCTCTTCCTGCATCCGGGACACGAGGCCAAGCACCCGGATGGACTGGGCGAGCGTCGCGTCACTGGCCCCCTGGCCGGTCAGGTCGATCAGCGCGGTCAGATCGTCGATGATGGTGGCGTACTTCGTCACCACGACCTGCGCCGGCAGCTGGCGTGCTGGTTGCCGCCTCACGGAACAGCTTCAGGTCCGCCAGCGCGTTGAGGGCGGTCGACGCCTCCAGCCGGGTCTGCGCCGAGAAGGAGTCGTTGATCTGGTTCAGCTCACTCTTCACCGCGGCCGCGGACTGGTCGGTCAGGGCGTGAGTCTGGTTTACCACGCTCAGCTCGGGAGCCCTGGCGCTCACGGGGGACCCCCGCCCGGCACCCTGGAATGCGAGCCCGATGTAACGGACGGTCGTGTCCCGTTCGTCCTCGAGACGCTGGGCGAGGACGGTGACGTTGGCGCTGAGCGCGGCGAGCTGCTGAACCCGCCCGTCGGCGGTGGCGCTGCGCGCGTACGAGAGGATTCCCGTGCCGCCCAGCACCACAGCGGTCAGCGTGGGGATGGCGATCAGCAGGACCAGGCGGGAACGCACCCGCCAGTTCTTCAGGGCGCGGCGTGAGCCTGGGCCAGCCCGCCTGGCCGGGCCCGGTCCGCCAGGCTCGGCCGTGTCTTCCCGGGCCTCGAGGTCCGCGGGGGCGCGGGACGCCGGGCCGGCCTCGGTAGACGGCTCTACTGACCCTGATTCGCCAGCCAGCCCGTTACCGGTCATCTTGCTGCGGGACCGCACAGCCTCTGCACCTCTCACCTGGCTCGTGTGGCGAGCCAGCAGGCCCGCGGTACTTGCGGCGGAACTGACATGACGCACCCCTTCCCGGGTGACGATTCTGCAAGCCCCGCGCGCGGGCGCGGCCAAGGGCCAACCTTAACGTCTCACCATCGGCAGTGATCAATACCTTATGCCAGGAAAGAGCTGCTCTAGCGTGATGTTTGCCGGATGGCTTGACGTCAGTAGGGTACTCTCCGGCGCTTCGATCGTGGCTCGTTCTGTACTAACTAAGCCTGGTATGTACGAAGAACGCTAAGAGTACCCAGGTACAGACGGTAGGGGCTGATCCGCGGCAGGCCATCAAAGCGGGGCTCAATCGCCACCGGCCGACTCATCGCCGCCCCCCGGCCCCCGGCCCCCGGCACCCCTTGGCCGCCGCTCACGGCGGCCCTGGCCAGCACCCCCGCCGCCCGGTCGCCGCCCCCCGAGGCCCTGGTCGGCACCCCACGCCGGCCCTGGTCGGCACCCCCCGGCGGCCCTGGTCGCCGCATCGGGAGCCTCACCAGGCCCCCTCGTCACGCCGCTGGCCCCCGGGCCGCGCACCTGTATCTGGCGTCCCCGGGCCCAGCGCCCCGCTTCCGGCCGGGCGCGGCGGGCCAGCCGCGGCGGCGCGGAACCCATCGCCGCGCCCGGACCGGCCATTCCCGGCGAAACAGGGATCGGCGCCGCCGGGGTAACCGATTCGTGCCGCCGCCACCCGGCCCGGCCGCCGCGGGACGGTTATTGGGCTCTGCTCTTTCAGCCATAACCCCCGGGCGGCTGGCCCCTAGTCCGGAACCCCGAGTTCCCGCGCGATGATCATCCGCTGGACCTCGGAAGTGCCCTCGCCGATCTCGAGCACCTTGGCGTCGCGGTAGAACCGGCCCACCGGGAACTCGTTCATGAACCCGTAGCCGCCGAAGATCTGGGTGGCGTCCCGGGCGTTGTCCATCGCCGCGTTGGACGCGAGGAGCTTCGCTATCGCCGCCTGCCTCTTGACCGGCTGCCCCGCGACCAGCCGGGCCGCTGCGTCGTACCAGGCCAGCCGCGCACTGTGAGTGCGGGCCTCCATGTCGGCCAGCTTGAACCGGATGGCCTGGTAATGCCCGAGCCGGTGACCGAACGCCGCCCGCTCGCCGGTGTAGCGCAGGCATTCGTCCACGCAGCCCTGGGCCAGGCCGACCGCGAGAGCCGCGATCGCGATCCGGCCCTCGTCCAGGATCTCCAGGAACTGGGCGTAACCGCGGCCGCGCGCGCCGAGCAGATGATCCGCGGGAACCCGGCACGAAGCGAAGGACAGTTCCCTGGTGTCCGAGGCGCACCAGCCGACCTTGGAGTATTCCGGCCCCACGGTCAGCCCGGGAGTCCCGGCCGGCACCATGATGGACGAGATCTCCCGGGGCCCGCCGGGATCACCCCCGGTGATGGCCAGCACCGTGACCAGGGAGGTGATGGAGGTTCCGGAGTTGGTGATGAATGACTTGGTCCCGTCGATGACCCACTGCCCGTCGCCGGCACCCCCCTCACCCTGCTCCAGCCGCGCCGTGGTCCGCATCCCGCCGGGAATGTCGGAGCCCCCGCCCGCCTCGGTCAGGCCGAACGCGGCCAGCTGCTCTCCGGAGCACAGCGCCGGGCAGCCAGCGGCGGCGCTGATCGTCGGTGCCGAACTTATAGATAGGCATAGCCCCGAGGGCCACCGCGGCCTCGAGCGTGATGGCCACCGAGGAGTCCACCCGGGCCAGCTCCTCCAGGACCAGGCCGAGCGCGAACAAGTCACCGTCCATGCCGCCGAACTCCGCCGGGAACGGCAGCCCGAACAGGCCGAGCTTGGCCATCCGGGCGACCAGGTCATAGGGGAACTCGGCGCGCTCGTAGAAGCCGCCGATCACCGGCCGCACCACGTCCCGGGCGAAGCCGGCCACCGTCTGGCGCAGATCCTGGTGCTCATCGCTGAGTGTGTAACTGATCATCACTGCCCCTCATCGGCCGGTGACGCCGCATGACCGTGATGTTACTGGGCGCTGGCCCGATGGCCGGGCACCCGTGCCGTCCCGCGAACGTTAGGCTCACGTGAACACGTCCCTGCCGCCGTCCCGGAGGACGACATGGCGACCCTGACCTGTCCTGCCTGTGCCGCTGAGGTCCAGCAGGACGATCTCATCTGCTTCACCTGCGGTGCCAACCTGCCCAGGCGCCGGTCGGCCGACGAGCCTGCCTCGCCGACGGTTATGCAGGAGTACCCGAAACGGGAGGGCGCGGCGGCCCCGCCGGCCGGGTCGTCCTGCCCGCACTGCGGGGCGGCCGTCAGTGAGCCGGCCGCCGTGTTCTGCGCGGTGTGCCGCGAGCCGCTGCCGCCGCGGGCGGGCGTCATCTCGCCCGTGGTGCTGCGCCTGGTCTTCCCCACCGGCAACGTGGAAGTTCCCGCGGGCACCTCGCTGATACTCGGCCGTGACCCGGAGGAGTCGCTGGTCGCGGCGGCCTTCGCCAGCTACGACAACGTCTCGCGGCGGCACGCCACGGTGACCGTCAGCGACACCGGCCAGGCCACGATCCGGGACGAGCACTCCACCAACGGGACCTTCGTCAACGGGGACCGGGTCCTGCCCGGCACCGAGGTGCGCCTGGTGGACGGGGACAGCGTCCGCCTGGCCGCGGACGTGACCGGCGAGGTGTCGCTGCCCCGGCAGGGCATCCCCGGGGCCTACAGCCGCAACGGCCACCGCGACCCGGCCAGCTAGCTCAGCGATGCCCGCCGGGACCAGCCCAGCGCCCCCCGCCCGGCCAGCCGGGTCTGACGGCCTGGCCGGGGCGGCGTTAGGGCGTGGTTTGGGCCTATCAGGCGGCGGCGCGCCATGAGATCATCGCGGGGTCGAGATCATGATCCGCGGAGGTGGCCATGGCCGTCGGGGAATCCACCACAACGGCGCCGGGCCTCCGGCGGAACGCCATCGGGCTGCGCGAGGTCCTGTTCCAGAGCATCACCGACATGGCCCCCGGGGCCGCCATCGCGGCCTCGATCCCGGCCGGGGTCGCGTTCGCTGGCGGGTCGCTGCCGCTCGCCGTGGTCTTCGCCCTGGTCGCCTGCTTGTTCTGCGCCTGCAGCATCGGCCTGCTGGCCCGCGAGATGCCCTCGGCCGGCTCGCTGGCCACCTACGCCGCGCGGGGCCTGCACCCGTCCGTGGGCTTCCTGGTCGCCTGGGGCTACGTCCTGGTCGGGTTCCTGATCCCGCCGCTGGTCCTGCTCCAGCTCGGTTTCACCACCGCCGCTACCCTCAACGCCGAGTTCCACGGCTACCCGGCGAACCTGTGGTGGCCGTGGGCGCTGGCCGGGGCGGTGATCGTGCTCGCGGCCGGTTTTTACGGCATCCGCACCTCGGCCCGGCTCGGGACCGTCCTCGGCCTGTTCGAGATCTTGGTCTTCCTGGTCCTCGCGGTCTTCTTCGTGGTCCATGCGGGCAGCAACAACACCCTGAGCGTGTTCACCACCAAGTACACCCCGCCCGGCTTCCGCGGCCTGGCCGGGGTGATCGGCGGCTCGGTGTACACGATCCTGGCCTTCGGCGGGTTCGAGGGGGCCGCGCCGCTGGCCGAGGAGGCCAGGAACCCGCGGCGGACCATCCCGCGGGCGATCCTGCTGGCCACCCTGCTGATCGGGGCGCTGTACGTCTTCACCACCTACGCGGTGGACGTCGCGTTCGGCCCGGCGAAGTTCGTGAACTTCACCACCGGCACCGGGGCCGCGTCCTGGGAGGGCATGGCCCGGTCGCTGTACGGGCTGTTCTGGTTCTTCGTCTTCCTCGCCATCGTGAACTCCACCATCGCCAACGCCAACGCCGGGGTGAACGTCTCCAGCCGGACGGCCTACGCCATGGGCCGGATCGGCGCGTTCCCCCGCTTCCTGGCCTGGGTGCACCCGAAGCACCACTCCCCCGCCGTGGCCATCCTCACCGGCTTCGTCATCACCGTCGCGGTGACCCTCGGCCTCGGCCTGGGCTACGACCCGGTCACCGCCTTCGTGATGGTGGCCACCGCCCTGGTCATCGTGCTGGCCGCGATCTACATCCTGATGAACGCGGCCTGCATCGGCTACTTCAGCCGGGCGTCCACCCGCGGTACCCGCCGGTTCAACCCGCTGCTGCACGTGGTGATCCCGGTGCTGGGAATCATCACGTTCGTCCCGGCCTGGCTGACGTCCGCGGGCATCAAGGCGTTCTCGTTCGTGGCCCCGCTGTCCCCGCCGTACTCCTACATGGGCCCCGGGGTGGCCGGCTTCATGGTGGTCGGCCTGATCTACCTGGTCTACCTGTACCGGCATGACCCGCGCCGGGTACTGGAGGTCGGGCTGGTCCACCTGGATCCGCTGGAGGAGTACGACGCGGGAGACAGCTCATGAGCGACCCGCAGGTGATCAGCTTCCGGCCGCCCCCGGAGCAGTACGCGTGGACGTTCGGCGGCGCCGCGCCGGTGGCCCGGGTCCGCCCGCCCGCGGTGCTCGAGGTGTTCACCGAGGACTGCTTCGCCGGGAAGGTGCGCAGCGAGACCGACCTGGTCTCGGAGGTCTGCGAGTTCCCGTACCTGAACCCCCAGACGGGCCCGTTCTATATCGAGGGCGCCGAGCCCGGCGACACCCTGGCCGTGCACTTCATCTCGATCGAGCCGGCCCGGGACTGGGGCGCGTCCACCACCGTGCCGCTGTTCGGCGCGCTGAGTGCCACGCACGCCACCGCGCTGCTGCATGATCCGCTGCCCGAACTGGTCTGGCTGTGGCAGTTCGACACCGCGAAGGGCCTGTGCCGGTTCACCGCCCGCCACGGCGACTTCACGACCGACCTGCCGCTCGAGCCCATGCACGGCACGGTGGGGGTGGCCCCCGCCAACCTGGAGGTGCGCAGCGCCCTGGTCCCGGACGCGTTCGGCGGCAACATGGACACCCCGGAGATGCGCGCCGGGGTCACCTGCTACCTGGGGGTGAACGTCGAAGGGGCGCTCTTCTCGCTCGGCGACGGGCACGGCCGCCAGGGCGAGGGTGAGACCTGCGGCGTCGCGGTGGAGTGCGCGATGAACACGGTGCTGGCCGTCGACCTGATCAAGGGCCGGCCGTGCGCCTGGCCGCGGCTGGAGTCCGACACCCATCTCATGTCCGCGGGCTCGGCGCGGCCGCTGGAGGACGCGTTCCGGATCGCCTCCCTGGACCTGGTGCAGTGGCTGGCGGCCGACTACGGCCTGGATCAGATGGACGCCTACCAGCTGGCCACGCAGGCCATCGAGGCGCCGCTGGCCAACGTCTGCGACCCCAACTACACCAGCGTGGTCAAGATGGGCAAGCAGTACCTGCCCGCGGCCGACCCGATGGGCGGCGCGCACGCCCGGCTCCGCGACCTGGCCCGCGCCTACCGGGGCGGGTAGCGGGCGCCCGGGCCTGCGTTGACACCTAGCAGTTCTAGGCATAGCGTTCCGAGGTATGAATCGGGAACGCCTCAAGGGACACCTGGACCTGCTCCTGCTGTCCGTGCTCACCGCCGGGCCGGCGCACGGCTACGCGGTCATCTCCGAGCTGCGCCGCCGCAGTGAGGGCACCTTCGACCTGCCGGAGGGCACCGTCTACCCGGCGCTGCACCGGCTCGAGGACGCCGGGCTGCTGAGCAGCTCCTGGGCCATGGCCGACGGCCGGCGGCGCCGGGTGTACGCGCTGACCGGCCCCGGCGCGGCCGCGCTGGCCGCGGAGCAGACCGAATACCGGCACTTCACCCGCGGGATCCAGTCCGTGCTGGGGTGGTCGGCATGAGCGCCTCCGGCGACGACCTGGTCGAGGAGTACCTGGACCAGCTCTACGCGCGGCTGCGCTGCGCGCCCGCGCGAGCGCCCGCCGGATCCTGGCCGAGGCCGAGGATCACCTGCGCGAGGCGGTCACGGACGGGGCTGGCCGCCGGGCTGACCCAGGCCGAAGCGCAGGAGCAGGCGGTGTCGAGTTTCGGCTCGGTGCGGGCCGTGGTCCGCGCGCACGACGCGCGGCTGCGGCGGCTGCCCACCGTCGCGGTGCTCCGCGACGTGGTCATGGCCGCCTGGCGGCTGGGCGCGATCGGCCTGGTCGCGGTGGGGGCCAGCGGCCTGATCGCGTGGGTGATGAACGCGGCCTTCGGCCGCCCGTTCGTCGGCGGCACCCCCGGCGCGACCCGGTACTCCGCGGCCGACTGCCAGCACTGGCTCAGCCCTCTGGCCGCACGCGCACAGCTGCGCGCAGGCCGCTGATGCTGGAGAACAGCAGCGACGCGGTCTCCCTGCGGCTGGCCGCGGGGGTCCTCGGCCTGGCCGCGCTGGCCTGCCTACCACCTGGCCCGGCGCCGGTCCCGCGACCTGCTGCCGGACAGCTTCACGCCCACGGTGGCCATGACCCTGTTCGGCACGGCCGGGCCTGGTGCTGGCCGGGCTCTCGGTCGATGACACGGTCCTGGGCCTGCGCTCCGGGCTGGGTACCGCGGCCGGGGCGGGCTTCTACGCCAGCGGCGCGATCGTGGCGCTGGTCATGGCCTTCCGCTACGCCCGGGACCTGCACTACGCCATCCTGCGGCAGGCCCGTGGCTGAGCTTCTTCACTGCCCGCAACGAACCCCCCGCCGGCGGGCGCCCCGCTCCCCGTGACCGGCCCCGCGCCCCCCGTGGCGTGACGGCCGGACCACGGCCGGGGGGCGTTAGGGGAAAGGAACGGCCGTTACCGGTGCGGGCCTTAGCGCTCGCTGTCCAGGGCCCCCATCTGCGCGGCGTCGTACCGGGTCCCGGCTACCTGCGCGTGGGGCACGGCCGCGCCGATGGCGTCCAGCTCGTCCGGGGTCAGCCTCAGGTCCAGGGCGGCGACGGCCTCCGCGAGCCGGGTCCGCCGCTTGGTGCCGATCAGCGGGATGATGTCCTCGCCCTGGGCGGCCACCCAGGCGATCGCGAGCTGGGCGGTGCTTACCCCGCGCTGGTCCGCGATCTTCTCCAGGGCGTCCAGCAGCTCGAGGTTGCGTTCCAGGTTGCCCCCCTGGAACCGGGGGAACCGGGCCCGCGGGTCGCCCTCCGCGAGCCGGGCCGTCTCCCGGTTCAGCAAACCGCGGGACATGATGCCGTACGCCGTCACGCTGATTCCCAGCTCCCGCAGCACGGGCAGGATCTCCGCCTCGATGCCCCGGCTCATCAGCGAGTACTCGATCTGCAGCTCGCGGACGGGGTGGACGGCGTGCGCCCGCCGGATGGTGTCCACGCCCATCTCGGACAGGCCGAGGTGCCGTACGTACCCGGCCTCGATCATCTCCGCGATCGCGCCCACCGTGTCCTCGATCGGCACGTGCGGATCGAGGCGGGCGGGCTGATAGAGGTCGATGTAGTCGGTGCCGAGCCGGGTCAGTGAGTAGGAGAGGTAGTTCTTCACCGCCGCCGGGCTGGCGTCGTGCCCGATGAACCGGCCGGCCGGGTCTCGCTGCCCGCCGAACTTCACCTGCACGAACACGCTGTCCCGGGGCACCTCGCGCAGCACCCGGGACAGCAGCAGCTCGTTGTGCCCCATCCCGTAGAAATCGCCGGTGTCCAGCAGGGTGATCCCCGCGTCCAGCGCGGCCCGGATCGTGGCCACGCTCTCCGCGTCGTCGGCCGCCCCGTAGATCCCGGACATGCCCATCAGCCCCAGCCCGGCCCGGGACACCTGCGGCCCGCCCCGGCCCAGCGTGGTCATCTGCACAGTGCTCTCCTTTGCGCTCTGCTCCCTTGCGCCTCCGGGGCGCCTTCAAGGCGCCTCCTTCCCGTCGCTCGGCTCGTTCCTCGCTCGTCAGTCCAGTCGGCGCCGCGCCCCTTCGGCGCGGCGGCGTGAGCGAGCACCCACGTTACGCAGTGGGGGCGGCGAACACCTGCTGGCCCTCGACGTAGGTGAGCGCGACCGTGGTCGAAGCGATCTCCCCCGGCGGGCCAGCGAACGGATCGCGGTCCAGGACCACCAGGTCAGCCAGGTATCCGGGGGCGACGGCGCCGGTCTCGTCGAGGTGGTTCACGTAGGCCGAGCCCGCCGTATAGGCGGCCAGCGCCTCGGCCAGGGTGAGCGCCTGCCCGGGCAGCAGCGGCTCTGCACCCGGCTCTGCGTCCGGCAGCGTCCGGTTCACCGCGACATGAATCCCCTCCAGGGGGTTGGCGCTGCTCACCGCCCAGTCGCTGCCCGCGGCCAGCCGGGCCCCGGCCCGGAGCAGGCTGCCGAACGGGTACTGCCGGGCCGCCCGCTCGGCGCCGAGGAAGGGGATGGTCAGCTCGTCCATCTGCGGCTCATGGGCGGCCCACAAGGCCTGCATGTTGGCCGTCACGCTGAGTTCGGCGAAGCGCGGGATGTCGTCGTGGTGCAGCACCTGGAGGTGCGCGATGTGGTGCCGGCCCCGGCTGACCGGGTTGTTGGCCCGCGCGGCGTCGAAAGCATCCAGCGCCTCACGGACCGCCCGGTCCCCGATGGCGTGCACATGCACCCCGAAGCCCGCGATGTCGAGCCGGCTCACCTGCTCGGCCAGGTCGGCGGGATCCACATAGGAGAGCCCGCTGTTACCGCTCTGGCAGCCGCAGCCATCCAGGTAGGGGTCGATCATCCCGGCGGTGAAGTTCTCCGCGACGCCATCCTGCATGATCTTCACGGTGCCAGCCCGGAACCGGCCCGCCTGGCCTTGCTGCCGCCGGTCGAGCAGGTCGTCCAGCTGATCTCCGCCGCGGCTGCGATCCCACCACAGCGCGCCCTCGACCCGGGCGGTGAGCGTGCCGTCCCGCGCGGCGGCCAGGTAGGCCGGCAGCGGGTCCGGGTAGCCCAGGTACTCCCCCACGATCGCGTCCTGCCAGGCGGTGATGCCCAGCGAGTGCAGGTGCTGCTGGGCCAGCAGCAGCCCGCGGAGCTGCTCGGCGAAGGTCGGGCCGGGCACGAGCCGGCCCACCAGCAGCGCCGCGCCCTCGTGCAGGGTGCCCTGCGGATCGCCGTCCTCCCCGCGCTCGATCCGGCCATCCGGGGGGTCGTGGCTCAGGGCGGTCAGGCCCGCCAGCTCCAGGGCCCGGGAATTGACCCAGGCGCCGTGCCCGTCCCGGTTGGTCAGGTAGGCCGGCCGGTCCGGGACCACGCTGTCCAGCAGTTCGGCTGAGGGGGTGCCGCCGGGGAACCACTCCATCCGCCAGCCGCTGCCGTCGATCCACTCCCGGTCCGGATGGGCCTCGGCGTAGGCCCGGATCCGGGCCAGCGCGTCGTCCAGGTCCTCGGCACCGTCCAGGTCGCAGCGCAGCATGGTGATCCCGGCGAAGGCCGGGTGCACGTGGGCGTCCTGGAACCCGGGCAGCAGCGGCCGGCCGCCCAGGGGCACCGTCTCTGCCTTACTGCCCGCCAGATCACGGATCTCGTCATCGCTGCCGACCGCGACGATCCGGCCGCCCTGCACCGCCACCGCGGTCGCCGGCGGCCCGTCCTCGGCCCCGATGCCCGCCCCGTCACTGGTGTCCTCGCTGCTGGCCGCCTCGCCACGAGCGGTAGCCGGGACCATCCGGCGCTCGTCGGGAAGCACGGTGTAGATTCGCCCGCCGGTGAAGATCAGGTCTGCTGCCATGCGCGGCATCCTATTTCCACCGGCACCACGGAGGCCGGCCCGGGCGGGTGCTGAGGGCCCGTGCTGTGGGCCTGTGCTGAGGCCCCGTGCTGAGGGACCGTGCCGCGAGCCCGCGTGCGGGCCATGCCCGCCGTCCGGACTACGGAATTGTGGCTCCCGCGCTAGCGGAGCCCAAGCTGTGCCGTATCAGCCACTCCAGCGGCGCACTACGGCCGCTGCCGAATCCCCCCACTCAGGGCCGGGCGTACTCATGCCTGGCCCGTGTCCTGCACCTTTCACTGCCCCGCCCGAGTGGGCGGCCTGAAATCCTCAGGCCGCGCACTCACGGCAGATTGGCTGGCCGTTACGGTCCTCGGCCAGCTGACTCCGGTGATGCACCAGGAAGCACCGCGAGCAGGTGAACTCGTCCGCCTGCCGCGGAATGACTCGGAACGACAGTTCCTCGTTGGACAGATCCGCTCCGGGCAGCTCCAGCGACTCCGCGACATCATCTGGGTCGATGTCGATCGTGCTGGAAGACTTGTCCATCCGGCGAGCCTGCAGTTCCTGCAGGCTGTCTTCAGTGAGCTCGTCGTCTGTCTTCCGCGGGCTGTCATAGTCAGTTGCCATCTGGGTACTCCACCCCCTCCTTCGTTATGCGCCTCGTCGCGCGGATGTAACGCTCGGCAGGCCGTAGTTTGTGCCCGATTCCGGCGGGGAATTCTGTCACGTCCGGCTGCCGCGCACACGGAGGGTACGGGCTATAGCGCGTCGTGTCCGTGTCTTCACCGACCTAGGCCCCCGATCGGCGGCGATCGAGTGCTTGCTCAAAGCTCCCAACACGTGCTTGCGACGGTAACTTCCCCCGATCTGTGCACGCCAAGCACGGAAGAGTGCGTATCGTACGAAACTGACCTCCCACCCCGCAGGATTAGCGGAGCCGCCGCATGCCCCTCGTCACGCCACTGCGGCCCGATGATCTCCGGCGAGTCGGCCGCTACCGGCTGTCCAGCCGGATCGCGGACGGCCTGGATAACCCGGATTCGGCCGGGACGTTCCTGTCCCGCCTCCCAGACGGGACCCCGGTCGCGGTCACCCTACTCGGCCGGACCGCCGCTCCCGACTCGGCCTCCCGCGACCGCTTCAGCGCCGAGGCCACGGTGGCCCGCCGGGTCGCCCCGTTCTGCGCCGCGCGCATCCTGGACGCCGGGTTCGACAGCGACCAGCCCTTCCTGGTCAGTGAATTCATCGAAGGGCCGTCCCTGGCTGAGACCGTCACCGCCGAGGGCCCACTGGATGGACCGGTACTGGCCGCGCTGGCCATCGGCGCGGCCACCGGGCTGACCTCCATTCACCAGGCCGGGCTGGTCCACGGGGATTTCGGGCCGGACCATGTGGTGCTCGGCACCGAAGGGCCCCGGGTCGTCCACTTCAGCACCACACCGCCGTACGGTCCCGCGACCCCGTCAGCGGACCTGCTGGCCTGGGCCCAGACCATCCTGTTCGCCGCGGGGCGCCCGGACGTGGCCAGCCTGCCCGAGCCGCTGCGGAACACGGTGTCCGCTTGCATGTCACCCGATCCGGCGAGCCGGCCGCCGGCCCGGACCCTGGTGACCGCGCTGCTCGGTCACAACGACCCCGCGGCCGGACTGCTCGCCGAGGGCACCCGGCGGGCCCGCGCCGCCGGCCGGGGCCCGGTCAGCCCGGATCCTGACGGGCCGGTCGAGACCTCCACCGCGTCCCGGTCCCGCCGGATCGCCTGGGCCGCGGCCAGCCTGGCCTGCGTCGCCGTCATCGCGGTGGCGGCCACCCTGATCGCCACGCACCGCTCCGGCCCCAAGACCGCGGCCACCCCCGTCGCAGCAGAGCACACCACCGCCTCGGCGCACACGTCGTCCGCGTCTGCGACGCCCCCGGCGGCGCCGAAGATCCCGGCGGACCTGGCGGGCACCTGGAGCGGCACGGTCCGGCAGACGGACCCGTCGCTCGCGGTGACCGTCCGGATCAGCCTGGCCGCGGGTACCTCGGCGGGCACCATCTCCTACCCGCAACTCGGCTGCTCGGGCCGGCTGCTGCTGGTCTCGGTGCTGGCCGGTACCTTCACCCTGGACCAGGGCATCACGAAGGGCCAGCAGAGCTGCGACAACGGCACGGTGCTGCTCAGCCCCCACGGCAACTCGGCTCTGGCGTTCAAGTTCCGCCGCAGCGACGCGCCGAGCCCGGCCGGCGTGCTGGCCAAGACCGGACCCTGAGCCGCCGGCCGCGTTCACCAGCCGCCGCTAGCCAGCCGGTGTTGCCAGCCAGCCTTCCTCAGCCGGCCTTACCCAATCGGCCTTACTCAATCGCCGGGCGTCAATCAGCGGCGTCGGCGTCCTCGGCGTCCCGCTCCGGATCGAGGCTGCGCAGCAGGTCGTGCAGGTCCTGGAACAGCCCCGGGCCGGCCGCGATGGCCAGTTCACGGCTCGGCGGCCGGCCGGCCAGCCCGGCCAGCTTGGCTCCCGCCTCGGTCGCGATGAGGCCACCCGCCGCCCAGTCCCAGTAGTTGACGCCCCGCTCGTAGTAGGCATCGACCCGGCCGGCCGCGAGCGAGCACAGATCCACCGCGCAGGAACCGCCCCGGCGGATGTCACGGACCTGGGGCAGCACGGCGGCCACGATCTCGCCCTGCACCACCCGCCGGGCCCGCGCGTACCCGAAACCGGTGGAGACCAGGGCCTTGTCCAACGGCACCCCGGCGTTGCACCGCAGCCGGACCGCTGGCGCCCCGTCCGGATGCAGCCAGCTGCCCTGGCCGGCCACGGCGGTGAACACCTCGCGATGCCGCGGGACCGCCACCACGCCGGCCACGACCGCGCCGTCTACCTCGGCCGCGATGCTCACCGCCCAGTCCGCCAGGCCGTAGACGTAGTTAATGGTGCCGTCGAGCGGGTCCACGATCCAGCGGACCCGGCCGTGCCCGGATTCGCCGCCTTCCTCGCCGAGGATGGCGTCGCCGGGCCGTTCGGCCAGGATCCGGTCCGCGATCATCGCCTCGGCCGCACGGTCCATCTCGGTGACCACGTCGGTCGGGCTGGACTTGGTGCCCGCGACGTCCGGGCGGCCCTCAGGGCCGGCCGGGCGCCGGGCGGCCAGCATCGCCGCCGCCGCGCCGGCCGCCGACTGGGCCAGGGCGAGCAGGGCTTCCGGGTCCGGCGGCGCAGCGCTCATGATGCGGCCGTCAGGGGGCCGGGACGGCCCGGACGCCCCGCCCCAGCGGGCCCGCGGCAGCAGTCGCGGGTGCCGCAGCCCGGGGAGCCCAGCGCCGTGGGGTTGACCTGGCCCCCCAGTCGTTCGGTGACCAGCGCGGTGATCATCGAGATGAAGCGCGGGTCCGTACTGGGGGTCGCGGCGCGGGCCAGCGGCAGCCCGAGGCGCCGGGCGGTCTCCGCCGCCTCGATGTCCAGATCGTGGGCGACCTCCATGTGGTCGCTGATGAAGCCGACCGGGATCAGGACCGCGCCAGGAGCTCCGTCCCGGGCCAGGTCCTCAAGGTAATCGCACACGTCCGGGCCGAGCCAGGGCTGCGCCGGGGGTCCGCTGCGGCTCTGGTAGACCAGCCGCCAGGGATGCCCGCCGCCGGTGGCGGTGTTGACCCGCTCGGCGATGAGCCCTGACGCCTCGGCCAGCTGGGACGGGTAGCGGCCGCCCGGCGGCGGCCCGCTGGCCGCGGCCATGGCGTCCGGCACGCTGTGCGCGGTGAACACGAGCGGGACGTCCGCCCGGACGCCGGGTGGCAGCGACCCGATGGCCGCCACGGTGGCGTCGGCGAACGGCTCGATGAACCCCCGGTGACGGTAGAAGTGCCGGATCTTGTCGATCTCTGGTGCCCCGGGCCCGGTCTCGGCCCGCGCCCGCTCGATGTCGTCCAGGTACTGCCGGCAGCTGGAGTAGGACCCGTAGGCCGAGGTGACGAAGGCCAGCGCCCGCCGCACCCCGGCGGCCGCCATCTCGGCCACGGTCGCGGTCAGGTAAGGATCCCAGTTCCGGTTGCCCCAGTAGATCGGCAGGTCCACCCCGGCCGCGGCGAAATCCTTGCCGATCGCGGCGATCAGGTCCCGGCACTGCTGGTTGATCGGGCTGACCCCGCCGACCGCGTAGTAGTGCTCGGCCACCGCCTGCAGCCGTTCGGGGGGGATGCCCCGGCCACGGGTCACGTTGCGCAGGAACGGCATCACATCATCCGGGCCCTCCGGGCCGCCGAAAGACACCAGGAGGAACGCGTCGTAATCCGCCATGCCTCCATCCAACCAGGCGCGTGCCGGTGACCAGTCGGCGCAGACGGGCGGGGCCGGCCCCGCTGCCCGCGGCCCTCCCCGGCGCCGGGCGCCGGCCGATGGGCGGAGGGATCAGCCGTAGTCGCGGGCGTATTCCTGGGCCAGCGCGAGCACCTCGTTGACGTACCAGGTGGCGTGGTTGTAGGCGAAGATGGCCCCGCGCAGCCCGCCGGCTGACCCCGCCCCGGCCGCGCACAGCAGCCGGGCGGCCGCCGGGACAGCGTCGAACGGATCCATGATGTCCGGCGACCCGGTCTCGCCGAACGCCGCGATCCCCCACTCCTGCCAGGTCGAGGGCAGGAACTGCATGGGGCCGAGTGCCCCGGCGCTGGACGGGCCCATGTTGCTCCCGTCCCCGCTCTCGATCTGCCCGATGGCGGCCAGCACCGTCCAGGACATGCCGGGACAGTAGCGGGCCGCCGACGCCTGGAACAGCTGCAGGTAGGTCGAGGGACGGCCGCTGCCCGGCGTGTGGTCCACCGGGAGCCGCTGCTGTGCGGGCCGCAGGCTGATCAGGGTGGCGGACTGGCCAGTGATCCGGCGTACCGCCTTGGTCAGCCTGGCCATGCCGGTCCCGGGCGCGCTGATCAGGGCTAGCACTCCGGGCACCAGGCCGAGCTGGGCTGAGACCTTGCTGCTGACCAGCGCGTCGATACCCGAGATGCCCAGCGACGCCGATCCGCCGAAGGTCAGCTGCTCCTGCCGGGCCCCGGTGATCCGGTAGGCCGTGCCCGGGTGCAGCTTCCGCTGCCCGGCCAGGGTGGGCGAGGTCACGAAACGGCCCTGCCCGAGCGCGGTCCACAGCCGCTGATCCGTCGCGGTGGCCAGCGGGGTCCAGGACCGGAACTGCTCCGGGTTCACGCCCAGGACGTTCGCCCGGTGGCCGTTGACCTTGAGCGCGGCACCGTCCGCGGACACCACCCGGCGCACCCCGGCCGCGGCGGCCAGCCTGGCCAGCTGCCGCGCGGACAGGCCGGACGGCTCGATCACGAGCAGGTCCGGCGAGATTATCTTGCGGAAGCTGCCGCTGGTGGTGGCGCCGGCCGCGGTGCTGGCTGACGAGCCGGCGGGTGCGGTGGTGACGCCGGTGGGCGCGGGACGCATGGCCGTGGTGCCCGCCAGCAGCAGGACAACTGCGGCGCTGGCCCCCAGGGCCCGCGTGGCAGGCCTCCGGACGGCGTTGAACGGCGCTGTGCGCCGTAGCAGGCGTCTCATCGCGTTCATAACCCTATAAGTCCCGCGGGGCGGGACTGAAGACCGGCTGTCTCCGGCGCCGGAAAAGCTACACGACTAGCGCTTTGCGGTAAGAGGGGACTTATGGGGTTTCTGATCCGGCCTTCCCGGCCCGCTCGGATAAGGTCCGGGCATGGTCCTCGCCGTATCCCGCTGGCAGAACTGGGCGGGTAACCAGGCCGCCGCGCCGCAGCGGGTGATCACGCCGCGCTCCGCGGCGGAGGTCGCCGAGGCCATCGCGCTGGCCACGCTGGACGGCCTCACCGTGCGGATGACCGGATCGGGCCACTCCTTCACCCCCGTCGCCGTGACCAGCGGGGTGATGCTGCACCCAGGCGGGCTGCGGGCCATCCGGTCGGTGGACACCGGCGCCGGGGAGGTCACGGTCGAGGCCGGGTGCCGGCTCCGGGACCTCAACGAGTACCTCTACGCCCGCGGGCTGGCCCTGGCGAACATGGGTGACATCGAGGAGCAGACGGTCGCAGGCGCGATCCAGACCGGCACCCATGGCACCGGCCGGGACCTGGGCGGTATCGCCGCACAGGTGACAGGGCTGGAGATGGTCCTGGCCGACGGCAGCATCGTCTGCTGCTCCGCGGACCAGGCCGCCGAGCTGTTCCAGGCGGCCCGGATCGGGCTCGGAGCGCTCGGCGTGCTGACCGCGGTGACCTTCCGGGTGGTCCCGGCCTTCCTGCTGACCGCCCGCGAGGAGCCGATGAAGTGGGCCGAGGTCATCGCCCGGCTGGACGAACTGGCCAGCGCCAACGAGCACTTCGAGTTCTACTGGTTCCCGCACACGGACGGCTGCCTGACCAAACGCAACAACCGCAGCGACGGCCCGGCGCGCCCGCTGCCCCGGTGGCGCCATCAGCTCGACGACGAGTTCCTGTCCAACACCCTGTTCGGGGCCACCTGCCGCCTCGGCCAGCGTTATCCCGCGGTCATCCCGGCCATCAACGGCATCGCCGGCAAGGCGCTCGGCGCGCGGACGTACACCGACGCCGCCTACCGGGTGTTCACCAGTCCCCGCCGGGTGCGCTTCAAGGAGCAGGAATACGCGATCCCGCGTGAGCACCTGGCCGAGGCGCTCGCCGCGATCCGCGACCTGTTCTCCCGGTACGCCTGGCGGATCAGCTTCCCGATCGAGGTCCGGATCGCACCCGGTGACGATGTCTGGCTGTCCACGGCGTACGGCCGGAGCACCGCCTACATCGCCATCCACGTCTTCCACACCGCACCGCACGAGGAGTACTTCCGGGAAGTGGAGGCGGTGATGACCGCCCACGGCGGGCGCCCGCACTGGGGCAAGCTGCACACGCGTGACGCGGCCTACCTGCGGGGCGCCTACCCCCGGTTCGCGGATTTCGTCACGCTGCGCGACCAGCTCGACCCGGGCCGCCGGTTCGGTAATCCGTACCTGGAACAGGTCCTGGGTTCCTGACGCCCCCTGATCTGGGGATACGGCCGGTAGCCGGGCCAGGGACACTTCTTGCGGTGGGGGAATGCAGCGAACTGATGCTGGGCAGGCTACCCTCCGAACATGAGTCGGGAAGTCGGCCCCGGCACTGCGCCAAGGGGATCCGTGCCAGAGGCTAACGCGGGAAAGCCACCAAACGGCCATAGCGGCCCTCAGTCCGGCCTGCGGGCGGGCGGGGGGCGATCCCGGCGACCCTCGCTGGGCGGCGGTGCGCCTGCCCAGGACCGCGAGCTGCGGGCCCAGGGCCGCCAGACGGTGCAGAAGCTGCTCGACGCGGGCCTGGCCGAGTTCGACGAGCGGGGCTTCCAGGCCGTCCGGGTCGATGATGTAGTACGCCGGGCCAAGATCTCGCACGGCACCTTCTACCTGTACTTCTCCAATAAGGAAGACCTGTTCAAGGCCCTGCTCTCGGACGCCCTCGTGGACATGGCCGCGCTGACCGACGAGTTCCCCGTGGTCACCCGCAACGACGCCGGGCACGCCGCACTGCGCCACTGGGTCAGCGCCTTCTGCGACACCTATGCCGCCCACGCGTCCGTCATCCGGATCCTCAGCCAGGCGGAGGTCGTCGGCGAGGAAGTCTTCGGTGACGGGCTGCAAGTGATGTTCAAGCTGTCTGAGGCCATTACACAGGGCATGACGGCCGGCGCAGGGCCGGCCGGCCGCGAAGCACCGGCCGGGCACGCCGAGCTGACCGCCCTGGCCCTGCTGATGATGCTGGAGCGGATCAACTACCTGCTGACCGTCGAAGTGCGGCTGCCCAGGGATGAGATGGTGGACCGGCTGACCGCTATCATCTTCGCGGCCTTCCACTACTCCTGATCCCGTCGCGATGACGGCGACGCAGGCCCTGGCGCTGCTGCTGCTCATCGTCGGCTCCTGCGCGATCGCGGCGCTGGCCCGCAGGCACGGCGTGGCCGCGCCCATCTTGCTGGTCCTCACCGGGCTCGCCGCGTCCTACATCCCCGGGGTACCGGAATTCCGGCTCAACCCCGACCTGGTCCTGTTCGCGGTGCTGCCTCCGCTCGTCTACACCACCGCGCTGGAGAGCTCGTACCTGAACCTGCGCGACAACGTGCGCACCCTCGCCCTGCTGTCGGTCGGCCTGGTGCTGTTCACGGCCGTGGTGGTGGGGGGCGCCGCGCGGCTGGACGTGCCCGGGCTGCCGGTGGCCGCCGCGCTCACCCTGGGCGCGATTCTCGCGCCCACCGACGCGGTCACCACCGCCAGCATCGGCCGGCAGCTTCACCTGCCCAGACGGCTGCTGACCGTCATCACCGGCGAGAGCATGCTCAACGACGGCACCGCGCTCACCGTGTACGCGGTTGCGGTCAGCGCGGCCTCGGCGACGGTGGCCACCCCGTCCCCGCTCAGCGCGGTGGGCAGCCTGGTCACGATCAGCATCGGCGGGATAGTCGTGGGCCTGGTGCTCGGGGTCCTCATTCACCGGCTCCGGATGCGGCTGCGTGACCCGCTGGTGGAGAGCGCCCTGTCGCTCCTCACCCCCTTCGCGGCCTACCTGGCCGCCGACTCACTGCATGTGTCGGGGGTGCTGGCCGTGGTCGTGACCGGCCTGTACCTGGGTCATCATGCTGGCCAGGCGCACTTTGCCACCCGGCTGCAGGACATGGCCGTATGGCGGGTCGCCACGTTCATTCTCGAATCGGTGGCGTTCGCGCTGATCGGCCTGCAACTGCGGCCGGTCCTGCAGGACGTGGGCACCCAGAACCCGGCCCGGCTGGCGGCGGAGGCCGCCGTCGTGCTCGGCGCGGTCATCGTGGCCCGGATCGTCTGGGTGTTCCCGTCCATCTACCTGCCCCGGTGGCTGGTGCCCCGGATCCGGGTGGAGGACCCGGCGCCCGGCTGGCAGGCGACGTTCGTGCTGTCCTGGGCTGGCCTGCGCGGGGTCATCTCCCTCGCCGCGGCGGCGGCGCTGTCCACCGGCGTGCCCCAGCGCAACCTGCTGGTCTTCCTGACGTTCACCACCGTGCTCGGCACCCTGCTGGTGCAGGGCCTGACGCTACCGGTGCTGATCCGCAGGCTCGGGGTGCAGGCCGGGCCGGATGAGCACCATGACGACGTGGTGGCCCAGGCCACCGCGCAGGAGGCCGCATCCGCGGCCGGGCTGCGGCGGCTGGAGGAACTGGCCGCCGAGGACCCCGCCGGAGCGCCCCCCGAGGTGGTGGAGCGACTGCGGCGGCTGGCCGAATACCGGCAGGCCGGGGCCTGGGAGCGGCTGCCGGGCGGCGATTCCGATCCGGACAGCGGGCCAGCGCCGTCGGCCGCCTTCCGGCGGCTGCGCCGGGAGATGACCACGGCCGAGCGGGCCGAGTTCATCCGGCTGCGGGACGAGCGCCAGATCGACGACGAGGTGCTCGACGAGGTCCTGCACCACCTGGACCTGGAAGAAGCCATACTGTCCCGGGACGAATGGGACCGGGCAGGCGGCGACCCGGGGGCCGGCACGCCCGTCAGCGGCTGAGCGGGAACGTGCATGGACGCTTACCGGGCAGAATCGAAGGGTGCGATTCCTCACCGAGAACGTCCCGGCCCATGACCTGACCTACAGCGACGTGTTCCTCGTCCCCGGCCGGTCGGCGGTGGCGTCCCGGCTCGACGTGAACCTCGCGACCCGCGACGGCAGCGGCACCACCATCCCGATCGTGGTGGCCAACATGACCGCGGTGTCCGGGCGCCGGATGGCCGAGACGGCGGCCCGGCGCGGGAGCCTGGCCATCCTGCCCCAGGACATCCCGGCCGACGTGGTCGCCGACGTGGTGGCCTGGGTGAAGAGCCGTGACCTGGTGCACGACACGCCGATCACGCTGGCCCCCGGCGACACCACCGGCCAGGCGCTGGGCCTGCTGCCCAAGCGGGCGCACGGCGGCGTGATCGTGGTCCAGGACGGGCGCCCGGTCGGCGTGGTGACCGAGTCCGACTGCACCGGCGTGGACCGGTTCACTCAGCTGCGCCACGTGATGTCCACCGAGCTGCTCACCCTCCCGGCGGGCACCGACCCGCAGCGTGCGTTCACCCTGCTGCACGACGGGCGGCACCGGCTGGCGCCGGTGGTGGACACCGACGGCCGCTGCGTGGGCATCCTGACCCGCACCGGCGCGCTCCGCGCGACCCTGTACGACCCGGCCACCGACGCCAGCGGACAGCTGCGTGTCGGGGCGGCCCTGGGCATCAACGGGGACGTGGCGGCCAAGGCCAAGCTGCTGCTCGACGCCGGGGTGGACCTGCTGGTGGTAGACACCGCGCACGGCCACCAGGACAAGATGATGAGCGCGCTGCGCGCGGTCCGCGGGGTCAGCCCGGACGTGCCGATCGCGGCCGGGAACGTGGTCACCGCGGCCGGCGTCGCCGACCTGGTCGAGGCGGGCGCGGACATCGTGAAGGTGGGGGTCGGGCCGGGCGCGATGTGCACCACGCGGATGATGACCGGGGTCGGCCGCCCCCAGTTCAGCGCGGTCCTGGAGTGCGCGGCGCAGGCCCGGGCGCTGGGCGCCCACGTCTGGGCGGACGGCGGCATCCGCCATCCCCGGGATGTGGCGCTCGCACTGGCGGCCGGAGCCTCCAACGTCATGATCGGGTCCTGGTTCGCCGGTACCTACGAGTCCCCCGGCGACGTGTTCCGCGATCCGGACGGCCGGCTGTACAAGGAGAGCTTCGGCATGGCCTCGGCCCGGGCGGTGCGACTGCGCAGTGCGGGTGACTCCTCCTTCGACCGGGCCCGCAAGGAACTGTTCGAGGAAGGCATCTCCACCGCGCGGATGTACCTGGACCCGCAGCGCCCCGGCGTGGAAGACCTGATCGACGCGATCACGGCCGGGCTGCGCAGCGCGTGCACCTACGCTGGCGCCGCCGACCTGGAGGAGCTGCACGAGCGGGCGATGGTCGGGGTGCAGAGCGCGGCCGGATACAGCGAGGGAATGCCACTGCCCACGAGCTGGTAAAGCCCGGGGAAGCCGCCGGCGCCCGGCGTTGCGGGCCCGGTGAAGGTGGGTACTCTCAGCCCGTCCTCCCCAAGATGCGGGCGCGGTAGAGGGCGCCAGCGGAGGGCACGGTAAGGCCCAGCGGAGGCAATGTGCGGGGCAGGCTGGCGGTGGCGGGCATCATCGCGTTCGCGGTGATCCTCGGCAGCTACCTGGCCTACCTGGCCGTGCCCCCCTACCACTGGACGCTGGACCCGGTCGACCTCGGGGTTTACCGCTCGGGCGGGCTCATCGTCCGGCACGTGCGGCCCTGGTACGACCCGCACCTGGCCGCTCCGCTGTACGACTGGCCCGGCTACCTGAACCTGCACCTGAAGTTCACCTATCCCCCGTTCGCGGCGGTCGTCTTCGCGGTCGTCTCCCTCATCCCGTGGCGGGTGCTGCCCGCGCTCAGCGTGGCGGTCAACATCGCGGCACTGCTCGCCGCGCTCTGGTTCACGTTCGGCGGGCTCGGCTACCGCCGTGACCTGACCCGCCTGGGCGCCACCCTGCTGGCCGCGGCCGCCGTGTTCTGGACCGAGCCGGTCATCCGCACCCTGTACCTCGGCCAGGTCAACCTGGTCCTGATGGCGCTGATCATCTGGGATCTGAGCCAGCCGGACACCCGCCGGTCCGGGGCCAGCCGGTGGTGGAAAGGGGCGGCGGTCGGCGTGGCCGCCGGGATCAAGCTGGTGCCCCTGATCTTCATCCCGTACCTGCTGCTGACCAGGAGGTTCCGGGCGGCCGCCGTAGCCTGCGCGGCGTTCGCCGCCACCGTGGCCGTGGGCTTCATGGTCGCGCCCGCCGATTCGGCCCGGTGGTGGCTGCACGGCCTGTTCTTCAACGGGGGCCGCACCGGCTTCGTCGGCTGGGAAGGCAACCAGTCGCTGCGCGCCCTGCTCACCAGGCTGGCCGGCAGCGTGGCCGGCGCAGAGCCAGTATGGCTGGTGGTGGCGCTGGTCACCGCGGTGGCCGGGCTGGCCTGCGCGGCCCTGCTGGACCGGGCCGGGCATCCGCTGCCCGGGCTGCTCGCCTGCGCGCTGACCGGCCTGCTGATCTCCCCGATCAGCTGGGACCACCACTGGGTGTGGATCGTCCCGGGAGTGGCGGTCGCGGCCGCCTACGCGGTCCGGGCCACGCAGGCCCCGGCCAGCCCCGGGCCGCCCATCACTGGCCAGCCCAGTGCCAGCCGCCTGGCGCGCGCGGACCCGGCGCGCGCGGGCCCGGCGCCAGTCCGCCCGAGGCGGAATCCACCCGGCTGTCCTGGCCCCGGGCGGCCCGGTGGCCCGCCGCCGGGTACTGGGGCCTGGCTGCGGCCATGCTGGTCGTGTACGGCGCGTGGCCGGGCCGCCTCTGGGGTGAGCCGAACGACCTGGGCCAGTTCTCGCTGGGGGTGATCTGGCAGCCGCCGAGCACCGACCCGGAGGTCTACTACCGCTACGGCGACCGGCCCTGGTTCGCCGAGTATCACTGGCACGGCATCGAACTGCTGACCGGGAACGCCTTCCTGCTCGGCGGCCTCGCCCTGCTGGCCGTCCTGATCGCCGCCGCCCTCCGGACCCGCCTCCCGAGCCCCTCCCCCACTCCCACCAGCCCCAGTACCCCCGAACCCCCCTCGGACCCCACCCGCCCCGCCCCGTCAGCCCACACCAGTTCGTGATCAAACGATTGGTGTTGCTGGAGCAACACCAATCGTTTGATCACGAAGGCGGCCTGGGGCCTGTGCGGCTTCTGGGGCTTGCGGCGCTGCTGGGACGAGCTGCGGCGGCGGCCCCAGGGCTGGGCTGGGCGGCAGGCCGCGGGACGCGCCCGGGGCAGGCGCGGGGACCCAGCCCACGTAGGGCGCGGGGACCAGATCCGCGGCAGACGCGGGGACCAGGCCGCAGTAGGGCGCGGGTCAGAGCGCGGGGCAAGCCGACGGGCGGGCGGGGACCAGCCTGGGCCGGGGCGGGGACGAGCCCGGGCCGGGGCGCGGACCACGCCGGGGCCGGGGCGCGGAACCCAGCCGGGGCCGGGGGGCGCGGGATCGAGCCGGGGTTAGTCCTTGAGGGTGAGGAGGACCTTGCCGCGGGGGGATTCCGGGTCGGGATCCCGCAGGGCGTCCAGGGCGGTGGCCCACTCCCCCAGCGGGAAGCGGTGGGTGACCAGGAAACCCAGCTCGAGACGGCCCGCGTTCAGCAGCCGGACCACGTCCCGCCAGGCGTCCGAGGTGTAGCCGAAACTCGCCCGGATGGTGAGGTCGTTGTTGACCAGGTCATCGACGGGAACGGCCGCGGTGGCGCCGTGCGGGGGCAGGCCGAGCAGCAGCACGGTGCCGCCCCGCCGGGCCGCGGCCAGCGCGGTGAGCACCGCGCCCGTGGTCCCGGCCGCCTCGACCACCAGGTCGTAACCGCCGCCGGCCGCATCCGGCTCGGTCTCGAACCGGGCCGCGCCCGCGGTCGCGGCCAGGTCCGCCTGCGCTGGGCGGCGGCCCAGCATCACGATCTCGGCCGGGGACCACAGGCCGAGCAGCGCGGCCGCGAGCAGGGCCACGGTGCCGTCCCCGACCACCAGGGCCCGGCAGCCCGGCTTGACCGTGATGCTGGCCAGCCCCCGGTAGACCACCGAGGCGGGCTCGACCAGCGCTCCGTCGGCCATGCTCACGGAGGGCGCCAGGGGATGCACCAGGGTCTCACCAACGACCGCGTAGCCGGCCGCGGCCCCGTCCCGGGTGAACCCCATCTCGTCGTAGGTCGCGCAGAGGTTGGTCTGGCCGGCCCGGCAGTGGGCGCAGTGACCGCACGGCACGATCCCCTCGGCCACCACCCGGGTGCCCGGGGGCAGCGAACCGCTCCCGCTGGCCAGCACCGTGCCGCTCCATTCGTGCCCCAGGACCAGCGGATAACGGACGTACGCGGGGTCGATCCGGCCAGCCAGGATGTCCAGGTCGGTGCCGCACAGCCCGACGGCGGCGGGCCGGATCAGCACCTCACCGGGCCCGGGGACCGGGCGGGCCTGCTGCAGCAGCGCCATCGCCCCGGGCGAGGACACGACCAGTGCCTGGGCGGCGGGCGGGGGCGGGACGGCAACCGCCGGTGACCCTGGCTGGGCGGCGGCCGGTGATCCTGGCTGGGCGGCGGCCGGCGTGCCCGGCTGGGCGGCGGGCGGCGTGGTGGGCATCAGGCTCCTGTCCCGGGCATCGCGTAGGGCGCCCCGCCCAGCAGGGCCGAGACCTTGTCTGCGTAGCTGCGCACCGACCGGCCCAGCTCATCCACCCGCCACGCGGGCAGGTCCCCCTTGATGCCGGTCACGCTGACCGCGCCCGCGCAGCTGCCGTCGTGGCCGAAGAACGCCGCGCCCGTGCAGAAAACGCCCTCGGCGTCCTCCTCGTCGTCGACGGCGAAGCCGAGCCGCCGGGCCGCGGCCAGGTTGTCCAGCAGGGTGTCGATGTCGGTGATGGTGTGCGCGGTGCGCGGGGCCAGCCCGGTCTCCGCGCAGACCCGCCGGACTTCCGGTTCGGTCATCGTGCTCAGGATGGCCTTGCCCGCGGCCGAGGCGTAGGGCACCTCGCGCTGGCCCAGCGGCGTGTAGAAGCGGACGCTGCCCGGGCCGTCCACGCGGGCGATGAACACCGGGTAGCCGGCCTCGGCCACCGCGATCCGCGAGGTCATCTTGGTCGTCTCGGACAGCTCGTCGAGCAGCGGGCGGCACAGGTCACCGAGCGGGAGCTGGCGGCCCACGATGTCGCCCAGCCGGATCAGCGCGGTGCCCAGCGTGTACCGCGGTCCGGGCCGGGTCTCGCGCAGGAAACCGGCCGCTTCCAGGGTCCGGGCCAGGGCCAGGGTGCTGCTCTTGGAGATGCCCAGCGGCGCGGCCAGCTCGCTGAGCGTCTGGCCATCGGCCGGGCCGTCCGCCACGATGCCGACCAGCCGCAGCGCGCGGGCCACGCTCTTGACCGTGTAGCGGCCGGCTTCCGCGCCGTCCTGCTCCGTTGCCACCTGCTCACTTCCCCACAACGTTGTTCGGTAGCACCAAATGTTCGGTATCACAGAACGTCATCTGTTATGTTAGCGAGTCCAAAAACGCCTTGACATGCACATATACGGATGGTTCCATGACCGGGTGATTCTACATCACAAAACTTTGTTCGGTATAGCCGAACATTCGCCCCGGAGCATGGCCCGCGCGGACGCCGCCCGGGACCGGCTGGAGCGCTGGCTGGCCGCTCGCGAGGACGTGGCCGGGGTGGTGCTCACCAGCCCGGCGGGCGTGGCCTGGGCCACGGGGGCGGTGGCCCCGCCGGTGGACCGGACCGCCCAGTCCGACCTGGTCTGGGTGGTGGCGACGCCCACCGGGGCGGCCCTGGTGACCACCGAGGTGGAAGCCGACCGGGTGCGTGAGGAGTACCAGCCGGGCCGGCATGGCTTCACCGATCTGGTCGCCGTGCCCTGGTACGACCCGGGCGCGTTCGTCCGGGCCGCACAGGACATCGCCGGTGCGGACCCGGGCCGGCTGGCCGCCGACGGGCACCCGGCGTTCGGCGTGGACGCCGCCGAGGAGCTGATCGAGCTGCGGCTCACCCTGTCCCCCGCCGAGCAGGAGGACCTGCGGGAGCTGGGCGCGGACACGGCGGCCGCGCTGCAGGAGTCGCTGGCGGCCTGGCGGCCGGGTGAGCGGGACCTCGACATCCAGGGCCGGGTGGCCGAGTTGCTGGAATCCCGCGGGGCAGACGCGCCGGTGCTGATCGTCGGCGGCGACGACCGGGTCCGCCGGTTCCGGCATCCGATGGCGGCAGGCGCCCCGGTGCGGCAGCTCGCGATGGCGGTCGTGGTCGCGCGGCGCGGCGGGCTGCACGCCGCCGCCACCCGGTTCGCCTCGGCGGGGCCGCCCCCGGCGGAGTTCACCGCGCTGCGGGACCGGGTGCTGCGGATCGAGCGGGACACGCTGGCCGCCTGCGTGCCGCCGCACCGCTACGGCGATGTGCTGACCGTCCTGGACCAGGCCTACGACCGGGAGGGTGCGCCGGGTGGCTGGGCCGGTCACTACCAGGGCGGGCCGATCGGGTACGCGCAGCGCGAGTTCGAGATCGCGCCGTCCCAGCGGGACTCGCGCTGGTACGCCACGCCGGTGGCGGACGGCCAGGCGGTGGCCTGGAACCCGAGCCTGGCCGGCGGGGCGAAGGCCGAGGACACCTACCTGGTGTCGCCGGGCGGCCTGGAACGGATCACCACGGTCCCGGCCAGCCCCGGACCAGCGAGCCGTGAATCCATGAGCCCTGAACCTATGAGCCCAGGGCCGGCCTGGCCGGCCGAGGACGACGAGCTGGTACCGCCGCGTCCGGCGGTCCTGGAGGTGGCGTGATGACCCTGGGCAGCCAGGAGACCCTCGGTCAGGCAACTCCCGGCCAGGCCGCCCATGGTCAGGAGACCGCGGCCCGGATGACCGGGGTCGAGGCGCTGGCCCGGCGCGGGATCGTGATGGAGACCGCGCCGCAGCGCAGTACGGCCCGGTTCCCCGACGGCGCCGACTTCCGGATCGAGATCCCCAGCGTGGAAGGCCCGGCCGTGCTGCGGGCCGTGCTGGAGCAGGCCGCGGCCGAGGGCGTCACCGTCAACCGGGTGTCCCAGGGCAGCGGCGCCATGCTGCTGTCCGAGCACGAGCTGGCCGAGATGGCCGCGCTGGGCGCCGACCACGGCCTGGAGATCTCGCTGTTCGTCGGCCCACGCGAGGAATGGGACATCGGCAGCCTGGCCCAGTCCGACGAGGGACCGTCCCGGGGCGGGCTGATCCGCGGGTCACGGCAGCTGCGGTACGCAGTCGACGACGTGCTGCGCGGCGTGGACTGCGGCATCCGCGGCTTCCTGGTCGCCGACACGGGCCTGCTGGAGCTGCTGGCCGGGATGCAGAAGGACGGCGAGATCCCGGACTCGGTGGTGTGGAAGGTGTCGGCCATGCTCGCCCCCGGCAACCCGCTCAGCGTGGCCCAGCTGGAGCGGCTCGGCGCGGACACCGTCAACGTGCCCTCGGACATGACCCTGGGCCTGCTCGCCGAGCTGCGCGCGGCCACCACGCTGCCGATCGACCTGTACGTGGAGGCGCCCAGCTCGATGGGCGGTGTGGTCCGCGGGCACGAGGCGTCCGAACTGGTCGCGGTGGCCTCGCCCATGTACGTGAAGTTCGGCCTGCGCAACTCCCGGCCGCTGTATCCGAGCGGGCTGCACCTGGCTGCCGAGGCGGCCGCCATCGGCCGGGAGAAGGTGCACCGGGCCCGGGTGGCGCTGGAATGGATGGACCGGGCCGGCCTGGAGCTGGTCCAGTCCCGGCCCGGGGCGCCGGGCCTGGGCGTCCCGGAGCCGGCGCCGTGACCGGGCCGCCCGCGCCAAAGGGCCGCGCCGCCGACTGGACTGACGAGCGACGAGCGAAGCGAGGAGCGAGGAGGGAAGGAGGCGGGTCCCAGCGGCCCGGCGGCGCAAGGCTACGCAGTGACGCCTGGCTGCGCGGGGACGACGAGGTCGCGCTGGCCAACCGGGTGGCCCTCGCCTCGGCCGGGCTCGACGTCAGCGCGGACGGCGGCCGCCCGGTCATCGGCATCGCCAACTCGGCCAGCGACCTCAACCCGTGCAACCTCCCCCTGCGGGACCTGGCCGTCGCGGTCCGGACCGGCGTCCGTGAGGCCGGCGGGGTGCCGGTCGAGTTCGGCTCGATCCCGCTCGGCGAGGACCTGATGAAGCCGAGCGCGATGCTCTACCGGAACCTGCTCTCCATCGAGATCGAGGAGATCATCCGCAGCTACCCGCTGGACGGGATCGTGCTGCTGGCCGGCTGCGACAAGACGGTGCCCGGCTCGATCATGGGCGCGGTCAGCGCGGACCTGCCGATGGTGCTGGTCACCAGCGGCTCCCGGAAGCCGGCCATGTTCCGGGGCCGGCGCATCGGCACCGGCAGCGACCTGTGGCGGCTCTGGGACGAGCGCCGGGCCGGCCGCCTCGACGACGCGGGCTGGCGGGAGCTGGAACGCTGCCTGGCCTGCGGCACCGGGACCTGCAACACCATGGGCACCGCCTCGACCATGGCCATCCTGGCCGAGACGCTCGGGCTGATGATCCCCGGCTCGGCCACGATCCCGGCCGGGTACCCGCGGGGCCGGGCCGCCGCCGCGGCGGCCGGCCGCTGCGCGGTCGAGGCGGTGACCCAGGACCGGCGGCCGTCCGCCATCCTGACCCCCGCCGCCTTCGCGAACGCCATCCGGATGCTGCACGCCATCGGCGGCTCGACCAACGCGATCATTCACCTGGCCGCGATCGCCGGGCGGGCCGGGGTCCCGCTGCCCCTCGACGACCTGGGACGCCTCGGTGCGGGCATCCCGGTCCTGGCCGACGTGGAACCGTCCGGCGCCGGGCTGCTGCCGGATCTGGACCGGGCCGGCGGGGTCCCGGCGCTGTTGCGGGAACTGGGCCGCCGGATGGACACCAGCGCGGTCACGGTCACCGGCGCCACCATCGGCGAGGTCGCCAGCGCCGCTCCCCCCGCCTCGGGGGCAATCCGGGCGGCGGGGGTTTCGTTGGGGAAAAATGGGGCCTTTGGCGTGGTCCGCGGGTCCCTGGCCCCGGACGGTGCGGTGATCAAGACCTCGGCGGCCACCCCGGCGCTGCTCCGCCACCGCGGCCCGGCCCTGGTCTTCCACGGCTACGAGGAGATGCGCCGCCGGGTCGAGGACCCGGCGCTCGACGTCACCGGCGACAGCGTGCTGGTGCTGGCCGGCTGCGGCCCGGTCGGTGTGCCCGGGATGCCGGAGTGGGGCATGATCCCGATCCCGGCCAAGCTGGCTGCCGAGGGGATCACCGACCTGGTCCGGGTCACCGACGCCCGGATGAGCGGGACCAGCTTCGGCACGGTGTTCCTGCACGCCGCCCCGGAGGCCGCCGCCGGCGGGCCGCTGGCGCTGGTCGCCGACGGCGATCCGGTCGCGGTGGACGTCGCGGCCGGGTCGCTCACGCTCGACGTGCCCGAGGCCGAACTGGCCCGGCGCCGGGCGCGCTGGACCCCGCCGCCCTCCCCCCACCTGCGCGGCTGGCCCGCGCTCTACCGCGACCACGTGCTGCAGGCACCCGATGGTTGCGACCTGGACTTCCTGCGGGCCCCGACGAAGGAGCACCGCCGGTTCGTGGAGCCCGTCGTCGGGCGGTCCTGAACGGGCCGGCCAGCTGGCGGCGGCCCAACGCGGTGGCACCGAGAGACATCGAGGCACACGAATTTCACACACCGAAAGGAGACAGCCGTGAGGCACTGGAAAGTGTTGGCCGCCACGGCGGCGGCAGCCCTGCTGGCTACCGCGTGCGGGAGCGGTGGAGGGAGCAGCGGCTCGACGTCGAGCCCGGTCACCCTCACCATCTGGGAGAACTACGGCACCGAGCAGAACGCGACCGCGCTGAAGAACCTGGCCAAGGCGTTCGAGGCCCAGCACAAGAACGTGACCATCAACGTGGTGAGCCAGCCCGCGGACAACTACTTCGCGCTGCTCCAGGCGGCCGCGGTGTCCAAGACCGGCCCGGATCTGGCGGTCATGTGGACCGGCCTGTTCACCCTGCAGTACAAGGAGTTCCTGACCAACCTCAAGGGCAAGATCCCGGCCGATGACCTGGCCCGGATCAACCCGAACGCGCTCAGGTGGACGTCGGACCAGTTCAACGCCGACAACGGCCCGTACGTGATCCCGCTGGAGAACCAGTTCTACATCGGCTTCTACAACAAGGCCGCGTTCGCCAAGGCCGGGGTGAGCTCGGTGCCGACCGACTGGACCCAGCTGTTCGCGGCGTGCAAGAAGCTCAAGGCGGCCGGGTACATGCCGCTGACCTACGGCAACGGCGGCCAGCCGCTGGGCGCGGAGTTCTACCCGTGGTACGACATGAGCTACATGATGATCGGCGCGCACCCGGTCACCAACTGGCAGCAGCTCTACAGCGGCCAGATCCCGTGGACCTCGGCGGCCAACGAGGCCCAGCTGGCGCAGTGGGCCAAGCTGAAGAGCAACGGCTGCACCAACAGTGACGTGCTGACCAAGACCAACAACCTGGGGGACTTCGAGTCCGGGAAGGCCGCCATGATGGTGGACGGCACCTGGGACACCCAGAAGTTCACCAGCGCGCTGGGCTCGAAGGTGGCCGCGTTCGTGCCGCCGTTCTCCGACAGCCCGATCAAGGGCGTGGTGGACTTCGCCGGTGATGGCCTGTCCATGACGAACTACAGCCAGCACCAGCCGCAGGCGCTGCAGTTCCTGGAGTTCATGACGACCAGCCAGGCCGCGAAGATCATCAACGCCGCCGGGCTGATCCCGGCCATCAACGGCACGTCCACGTCCAACCCGGTGAACCAGCAGATGCTGAACTTCGTCAGCCAGGATCACCTGATCGCCTACCCGATGCTGGACAACGTGGTGCAGGGCAACGTGGTGAACACCGGGAGCAAGGTGCTCCCGTCGGTGCTGAACGGCAGCATCTCGCCGAAGTCGGCGCTGTCCAGCATGCAGACCACGCTCGGCCAGCTGCCCAGTGACCAGAGGGGGACCAGCTACCCGTGATGCGCTGGTGAGCGTCTCGGAAGCGACGCCAGGGCTGGCCCGGGGCAGCGCCCCGGGCCAGCCCGCCCGGCCGCGCCGGAGCCGGCTGGCCCGGCGCCGGCGGCGGGCGGGCATCGTCTTGTCGCTGCCCGCGGTGATCGTGGTGGTGGCCCTGCTGGGCATCCCGATCGGGCAGGCCGTCTACTACTCGATGACGAACTGGAACGGCCTGACCGCCCAGTGGATCGGGCCGAGCACCTACACGGCCGCGCTGTCCGACCCGATCTTCTGGCGGGTGATCCAGAACAACGCGCTGCTGCTGCTGTCCATCCCGTTCGCGATCGGCATCCCGCTGGCCATCGCCGCCCTGCTGAACGAGCACGTCCGCGGCTGGCGGTTCTTCCGGTCGGTGTACTTCCTGCCCACCGCGGTGTCCTGGGTGGTCATCGGCATGGTCGCGGTGCAGTTCTTCGCGCTGAACGGGCTGCTGAACAAGATGCTCGCCGCGATCGGCCTGGGCCCGGCGGCGACCAACCTGCTGGCCGGCCAGCGCACCGCGCTGCTCGCGCTGGCCATCACGTTCATCTGGTCCATGCTCGGCACCAACACGATCATCTTCCTGACCGGGATGGCCACCCTGGACCCGACGCTGCTGGAAGCGGCCCGGGTGGATGGGCTGAAACGCCGCCAGATCTTCTTCCGGGTCACGCTGCCGCTGCTCAAGCGGTTTGTTCAGTTCTCGTTCGTGATCACGGTGATCAGCGCGTTCTCCGCGTTGTTCAGCCTGATCTTCGTGATGACGAACGGCGGCCCGGGGTTCGGCACGACCACGCTGGAGTTCTTCGTCTACCAGTCGGCGTTCTCGCTGGGCCAGTTCGGCACCGGCGCGCTGTACGGGATCATCCTGTTCGTGATCATGATCGTGGTCGGGCTGGTGCAGCTCCGGCTGATCCGCTCCGAGGACGGGGAGGGCTGGTAGATGGCGGCGGATTCGCTGACCACGGCCGGCCCGGCGCCAGGATCCGGCGCCGCGGGCTCCGGCGGCGGGCCGGCCAAGCGGGCGCTGCGGGCCCGGCGGCGGGGCCGGATCGGCCTGATCTTCGCGATCATGTCGGTCATCGCGGTCGTCATGCTGTACCCGTTCTGGTACATCCTCAACAACGCGTTCCGGAACGAGTCGCAGTTCGAGCAGCAGAGCGGCCATTCGGGAGTGGCCTGGGGCCAGCTGTTCAGCGAGCTGCCGGTCGGCCGGGAACTGCTCAACTCCACCGTGATCTGCCTGGTGTCGATCCTGCTCATCCTGGCCGTCTCCACCACGGCCGGGTTCGCGTTCGCCAAGCTCCGCTACCGGGGCAGCGGGCTGCTGTTCCTGGGTGTGGTGGCCGCGCTGATGGTGCCGCTGCAGTCGATCATCATCCCGGAGTACGTGAACCTCGGGAAGCTCGGGCTGATCAACACCTACCTCGGCGCGATCCTGGTCTACGTGGCGCTGGGCACGCCGTTCGCCACGTTCCTGATGGCCACCTACTACCGGGGCATCTCCGACGACCTGATCGAGGCCGCGGTGATGGACGGGCTGGGCTACGAGCGGACGTTCCTGCGCATCGCGCTGCCGCTGTCCTGGCCGGCCATCGCCACCGTGACCGTGCTGCAGTTCATCCAGATCTGGGACGACCTGCTGGTCGGGCTGCTGTTCCTGCAGAATCCGGAGCAGCGGACGATCACCGTGGGGCTGGCCGCGCTGTCGGCCGGGCGGACGACCAGCATCCCGGTGCTGATGGTGGGCTCGTTCATCAGCGCGGTACCTGCGATCGTGGTGTACCTGATCTTCCAGCGCTACCTGGTGCGGGGGCTGACCCTGGGGATGGGCAAATGAACGTGTCGTGGGACGTGGCCATATCGGCGCAGGCGGAGCTGGGTGAGCGGCCGTTCTGGGACGCCGCCACCGCCAGCCTGATGTGGGTGGACATCCTGGCCGGGCACCTGCACCGGTACCGGCCGGGGGCAGGTGACTCGGTGTTCCATACCGCCGGGGTGGCGGTCGGCGCGGCCGCGCCGCGGGCCGGCGGGGGGTACGTGCTGGCCGCGGCGGACGGGTTCCGGCTGGTCGGCGCGGACGGTCAGCCGGACGGCGGGCCGTGGCGGCCAGACGGCATGCTGGCCGACGTCCGGTTCAACGATGGGGTGTGCGACCCGGTGGGCCGGTTCTGGGCGGGAACGGTGGCCGGGGACCGGCGGGCCGGGGCGGGCGCGCTGTACCGGCTCGAGCCGTCCGGTGAGATCGCCGTGGTGCTGGACGGGGTGACCGAGTCCAACGGGCTGGGCTGGAGCCCGGACGGCGGCACGTTCTACTACATCGACTCCGCCGAGCCCCGGCCTCGGATCCGCTCCTTCCCGTGCGATCTGGCCGCCGGCACGCTGGGCGCGTCGCGGGATCTGGTCCAGCCGCCGCCTTCATACGGCATCCCGGACGGCCTGGTGGTGGACGCCGACGGCTGCCTGTGGGTGGCGTTCTGGGGTGGCAGCGCGGTCCGCCGGTACGCGCCGGACGGTTCGCTGCTGGCCGAGCTGGGGGTGCCGGTGTCCCAGCCGTCCTGCCCGGCGTTCGGCGGCCCGGATCTCGGCGAACTGTTCGTCACCACGGCCTGGGAGAACATGACGCAGGCGCAACGGGCCGCGGAACCGCTGGCCGGGCACGTGCTGCACACCCGGGTCGAGGGCGTCCGGGGCCAGCCCGCCGGCCAGTTCGGCGGGTAGCGGTTCGGCGGAGAGGGAGACATCAGTGTCGAGGATCGTGCTCGAGGGCATCACCAAGCGCTACCAGGACGGGACCACCGCGGTCCGGTCGCTGGACCTGTCCATCGCGGACGGCGAGCTCATGGTGCTGGTCGGCCCGTCCGGCTGTGGCAAGACCACGGCCCTGCGCATGGTGGCCGGCCTGGAGGAGATCACCGAGGGCACCATCCTCGTCGACGGGCAGCCGGTCAACGACATGGAGCCGCGGGACCGGGACATCGCCATGGTGTTCCAGAGCTACGCGCTGTACCCGCACCTGACCGTGCGGGACAACATGGCCTTCAGCCTGAAGTACCGGAAGACCCCGAAACAGGAGATCCGCCGCCGGGTCGAGGAAGCCGCCCGCATCCTGGAACTGGATGAGCTGCTGAGCCGCAAGCCCCGGCAGCTGTCCGGCGGGCAGCGGCAGCGGGTCGCCATGGGCCGGGCCATCGTCCGCCAGCCCCGCGCGTTCCTGATGGACGAGCCACTGTCCAACCTGGACGCCAAGCTCCGGGTGCAGATGCGCGCCGAGATCGCCAAGCTGCAGCGCTCGCTCGGGGTGACCACCATCTACGTGACCCACGACCAGACCGAGGCCATGACGCTGGGCAGCCGGGTGGCGGTGCTGCGGCACGGCGTGCTGCAGCAGGTCGCCTCACCCCAGGAGCTCTACCGCCGTCCCGCCAACCTGTTCGTGGCCGGGTTTATCGGCTCGCCGGCGATGAACCTGGTCGAGGCGACGCTCGAGCGCGGCGCAGGCGGGTCCGGCACGGGCGGTCCGGCACGGGCGGATCCGCAGGCGGGTCCGGTACGGGGCGATGCAGGCCCGGGCGGCGCAGGCCCGGGCGATGCAGGCCCGGGCGGGCCCGAGGTGATCTTCGGCCCGCACCGGCTGCGGGTCCCGGTGGGCGTGCTCCGCGAGCACCCCGCGCTGGAGAAGTACCTGGGCCGCAAGGTGGTGGTGGGGATCCGCCCGGAGAATCTGGAGGACGCGGCGCTGGTCCCGGACGCGGTCCCCGAGTCGGTGCTCGACGTGTCGGTCGAACTGCGCGAGGAACTGGGCGCGGAGGTGAACGCGCACTGCACGGTGGGCGTGCCGCCGCTCCAGGTCGCGGCGGTGGCCATCGGGGACAGCGAGCCGGACGCGGCCGAGATCGAGGAGGTCCCGCAGATCCCGGCGATCATCGCCCGGCTGGACCCGCGGACCCAGATCCGCGAGGGCGAGCGGGCCCGGCTGCACGTGGACCTGGACTCACTGCACTTCTTCGACCCCGACACGGGAGACAGCCTCCGGGGGGACTAGCGCGTGCTCCCGCACCCACGCCGCGATCCGGTCCAGCAGCGGCCCCTCGGTGCCTGACTCGGCGTGCCCGAACCCCGGTTCCACCCAGAACTCCTTGGGCTCGCGCGCCGCGTCGAACAGCCGCTGGCCGTGATAGGCCGGGAAGTAGGGGTCCTGGTCGCCGTGCACGATGAGCAGCGGGATCGGCGAGATCATCGCGGCGGCCTCGTCTGGCGGGACCGGCACCGGATCCCATCCGCCCGGGCTGACCCGGGTCTTCAGCCAGGTCCGGGTGATGGCCCGGCCCACCCGGCGCTCCACCGCGAAGTGCACCCGGCGCATCGGCTTGGTGCCGCGGTAGTACCAGTGCCCCGGCCCGCTGACCGACACGGCAGCGTCCAGCCCGCCGACCAGCCCCGCGTAGCGCATCACGACGGACGCGCCCATCGAGAACCCGACCGCCGCGACCCGCCGGTAGCCCAGTTCCCGCGCGTACCGCACCGCCACGTCCAGGTCTTTGATCTCCCGGTCCCCCATGGTGGACAGCCCGCCGGACCGGCCGTGCCCGCGGAAGTCGAAAGTCACCACGCCGCCCGCCTCGCGCAGCCTGGTGGCCACCTTCCAGACCGCGCCGTGCTGCCAGGACAAGGTAAAACCATGGGCAATAACGAACCCCACGTCGCCCTCGCCGGGCAAGTGGATGGTGTCGATGGCCACCCCGTCGTCGGTCACCAGGGTCAGCGCCTTTACCACGGGTCTGGTCATCCCTCCATTCTGCGGGACGCCCAGCGGAGGGCCGGCCCGGTCCGTGTGAGAGCCTCATCACTGGAGGTACCTACGTGAAGCTCGGTGTGCAGATCCCTGATTTCACTTCCCAGGCCGGGCCGTCCCGCCTCGGCGCGGACCTGGCCACGGTGGCCCGTACCGCGGACGACGCCGGTTTCGAGTTCCTGGCCGTGATGGACCACTTCTTCCAGATCGGGCCGATCGGGCCGCCCGAGCGGGAAATGCTGGAGGCGTACACCACGCTCGGCTACCTGGCCGCGAGCACGTCGCGGGCCAGGCTGCTGACGCTGGTCACCGGGGTGACCTACCGGAACCCCGGGATCCTCGCGAAGATCATCACCACGCTGGACGTGCTGTCCGCCGGCCGGGCCTGGCTCGGCGTCGGCGCGGCCTGGAACGAGGAAGAGTCGCGCGGCCTCGGCATCCCGTTCCCGCCGGTCGCCGAGCGGTTCGAGCGGCTGGAGGAGACGCTGCAGATCTGCCTGCAGATGTTCCGCGGCGACGACTCCCCCTACCACGGCCGGCACTACCAGCTGGAGCGGCCGCTCAACTCGCCGCTGCCACTGTCCCGGCCGCACCCGCCGATCCTGATCGGCGGCTCGGGCGAGAAGAAGACCCTCCGCCTGGTGGCCCGCTACGCCCAGGCCTGCAACCTGTTCCCCGGCCCCGACCTGGCCCGCAAGCTGGACGTGCTGCGCGGGCACTGCGAGGCCGAGGGCCGTGACTACGACGAGATCGAGAAGACCGTCTACTTCATCTTCGACGTCGGCCCCAAGGGCGAGAAGGCGAACGAGGTGGTAGACCAGCTCGGCGGCCTGGCCGAGATGGGCTTCAGCACGGCGATCGGGGCGGTGGCCAACGTCTGGGACGTCACCCCGCTCGAGGTCATCGGCAGCAAGGTAATCCCCGCCGTCGCCAGCCTCTGACCCTCACGGCTTCTGTATCAGCAGCCGCACCCCGAGGGTGCCGAGCAGGTGCCTGATGTCGCCTTGGTCGGACGTAACGACTGTCGCCGCGGTTTCTGCCGCCTTAACGGCCACGAAGCCATCCACTACATCGGCGGTGCCGGACCGGGCCAGCAGCCTGCCCACCAGCCCAGCCTGATCTCCCTCGAAAGGGACGATGTCGCACCCTCGAAGAGTCGCCATTAAGCGTGCCTGGCGCCGTGGGTCGCGGACGACCTGCGCCACCACCGGCGCAGGCACCATGACATGGTTCCGCGCGGTCATCCTGACTCAGGTGACGGCGGAACGACAGTTCGTTACCGCAGTCGATGGCGATCAGCGCGCCGCTGTCGTAGATCACCTGCTCCATCAGATGGCCCAATCCTCACGCCGGAAGGCCTTTCCATGCGCCTTGTTCCACGCCCGGGCCTCTTCCGCGAGGCGGTGTTCCTCAGCCACTTGCGCGTCAGCCTCGGCCATCTCCTCTGGAGTCGGGTAGCCGTGCTCCTCGAAGTACTCCTCGATCGCGCGGATGCCGTCTAGGCGCTTGAGTTCCCAGGCCAGCTGCTGCCGTAGTGCCCGCTCGACGACGCTCGAGATCGTGGTGTGGTCAAGCTTGGCCGCCTCGCGCACCTGCTCGGCCAGCGACTCATCCACAGTCACGTTCAGCACCGCCTTCTTCTCCGTCATGTTATGACTATAACATGGCTCCCGGCGCTTCGGCCCGCCTGCAACTGGTGTAGAACGACAACGCAGTCCCGGACGCGATCCGTCAGGCGGGGGCGGCGGGCATGCCGGCCGCGGCGTTATTTCGCCGCGGCGGCATGCCCGCCGCCCCCGCCGACCAGCCCCACGACAGGAGCCCCCGCATGTCCCTGCTGAATGACCTGACCACCGCGATCAGGGACGGCGGCATCCAGGTCATCGACCTGACCGCGCCGCTCAACGACACCACGCCCGTGATCCGGCTGCCCGAGCCGTTCGGCAACACGGCCACGTTCTCGCTGCGGGAGATCAGCCGCTACGACGACCGCGGCCCCGCGTGGTACTGGAACGACATCAGCACCGGCGAGCACACCGGCACGCACTTCGACGCGCCGGTGCACTGGGTCACCGGCAAGGACGGCGCGGACGTCGCCCAGGTCCCGGTGGACCGGCTGATCGCCCCGGCGGCGGTGCTCGACTTCACCGCCCAGGCCGCGGCCGACCCCGACTTCCTGCTCGAGATCGAGCATGTCCAGCGGTGGGAGGCCGAGCACGGCCCGCTGCCCGAGGGCGGCTGGCTGCTCTACCGGACCGGCTGGGATGCGAGGTCGGCCAGCCAGGAGGAGTTCCTCAACGCCAACGAGACCGGGCCGCACACCCCCGGCATCTCGGTGGCCTGCGCGCAGTGGCTGGCGGCCCACGAGTCGATCATCGGGCTGGGGGTGGAGACGGTCGGCACCGACGCGGGCGCGGCGCACTCCTTCGACCCGCCGTTCCCCTGCCACGCCTCGCTGCTGGGCGCGGGTAAGTACGGGCTGACGCAGCTGCAGAACCTGGCCCTGCTGCCGCCGCGCGGCGCGGTGGTGATCGCCGGCCCGCTGCCGATCACCGGCGGCTCGGGCAGCCCGTGCCGGGCCATCGGCCTCGTCGAGCAGCCCGCCGGGCGCCCAGCCGGGCGCGCTTGATCTGATGCGGGTCACCGATGCTGTCGCCGCGACGCTGGCCGGGCTGGGGGCGGACACCGTGTTCGGCGTGGTCGGCAGCGGCAACTTCCACCTCACCAACGCCCTGATCAGCCAGGGAGCCCGGTACATCGCCGCCCGGCATGAGGGCGGTGCGGCCTGCATGGCCGACGGGTGGGCCCGGACCGCGGGACGGACCGGCCTGCTCAGCGTGCACCAGGGGCCCGGGCTGACCAACGCGGTCACCGGCATCACCGAGGCGGCCAAGAGCCGGACGCCGCTGGTGGTGCTCGCCGCGGACGTGGCCGCCGCGGCGGTCCGGTCCAACTTCCGCATCGACGTGGCCGCGCTGGCCTCGGCGGTGGGCGCGGTGCCGGAACGGCTCCACTCCCCCGCCTCGGCCGCCGCCGACACCGCGCGGGCCTACCACACGGCCTCCGCGCAGCGGCGCACGGTGATCCTGGCCATGCCCCTCGACGTGCAGGCCGGCGACTGCGACCGGCAGCCGCCGGCGGCCGGGCCGGTACTCGGGCCGGTCGCGCCCGCCGCGGACGCGGCGGACGCCCTGGCCGGCCAGCTGGCCCTGGCCGAGCGGCCGGTGTTCGTGGCCGGGCGGGGGGCGCGGGTCGCGCAGGCCGGGCCGGACCTGGAGCGGCTCGCCGACGCCTGCGGTGCGCTGCTGGCCACGTCGGCAGCGGCCCGGGGCCTGTTCCGCGGCAGCCCGTGGGACCTGGACGTGAGCGGCGGCTTCGCCTCCCCGCTCACCGCCGAACTGATCAGTGCGGCCGACCTGATCGTGGGCTGGGGCTGCTCGCTGAACATGTGGACCATGCGGCACGGCACCCTGATCGGCCCGGAGGCCACCGTGGTCCAGGTGGACGACGACCCGGCGGCGATCGGTGCGCACCGGCCGGTACAGCTGGGCGTGCTCGGCGACGTGGCGGAGACCGCCCGCGCCGCACTGGCCGCGCTGGGCGACCGGTTCGGCAGCGGCCTGGGCTACCGCACCGACAACGTCCGCGGGCGCATCGCCCGCGAGGTCCGGTGGCGCGATGTGCCCTACTCCGACGAGGGCGGGGGCGGCCTGATCGACCCGCGCACGCTGAGCATCGCCCTGGACGACATGCTCCCGGTGCAGCGCACGGTCAGCGTGGACTCGGGAAACTTCATGGGCTACCCGAGCATGTATCTCGCGGTACCCGACGCGGACGCGTTCTGCTTCACCCAGGCGTACCAGTCCATCGGGCTCGGGCTGGCCTCGGCGATCGGGGCCGCTGTTGCCCGCCCGGACCGGCTCACCGTAGCCGCGCTGGGTGACGGCGGGGCGCTGATGGCCGCCAGCGAGCTGGAGACCGTGGTCCGGCTCGGGCTGCCCATGCTCATCGTGGTCTACGACGACGAGGCTTACGGGGCCGAGGTGCACCACTTCGGGCCGGACGGCTACCCGCTGGACACCGTCCGGTTTCCCCCGGCTGATCTGGCCGAGATCGGCCGCGGGTTCGGGTGCGACGGGGTGACCGTGCGCAGCCCCGCCGACCTGGGCCCGGTGCAGGACTGGCTGGACGGGCCGCGCGAGCGCCCCATGCTGGTCGACGCCAAGGTCACCTCGGCCCGCGGCGCCTGGTGGCTGGAGGAAGCGTTCCGAGGATAATCCCGGGGGCTGATTTGCCCGGGGGCCCGAGCCCCCGGAGCCCCCAACGGCCCGGTCCAGGCCGGCTGCTGGCTTTCCGCTGCGCGTGGTTAGTCGCCGGCTCGGCGGGAACACGCCTGCGGCGCGCCCCGCCTCGCCGGCGAGAGGCACAGGTCCCTGACCTGCGCCCCGCCTCGCCGGCGAGGTCCACGTCCCCCACCTGAGCCCCGGCTCGCGGGCGGGCTCAGGTGAGGGACTTGCGGCGGTAGAGGTGGACAGCCAGGGGAGCGAAGACGGCCAGGAGAGCGGCGGACCAGAGCAACACCGCCAGCTCGGGATGCTGCATAGGCCAGACCTGGATTGAGGCGGCCGGGTCCGGGTTCCCGAACAGATGGCGGCACGCGGCGGCCAGCGCGCTCAGCGGGTTCCAGTTCGCCACCGCCTGCAGCCAGCCGGGCATGCCCTGGGTCGGCACGAACGCGTTGGAGACGAAGGTCAGCGGCAGGAACAGGATGAACCCGAGCTGCTGCGCCGCTTCCGGGCTGCGCAGCGCCATGCCCAGGCAGGCCCCGGCCCAGGTGAACGCGTAGCCGAGCAGCAGGGCCAGGCCGAACGCGGCCAGGGTGTCGGCGACCCCGGTGTGTATCCGCCAGCCGATGGCCAGGCCCACCCCCGCCACCACCAGCGCGCCGAGGGCCTGGGTCAGCAGGTCGGCCAGCGTCCGCCCGGCCAGGACGGCCGCCCGCGACATGGGCAGCGACCGGAACCGGTCGATCAGGCCGGTACTCATGTCGGTGACCAGGGCGACGGCGGTGCCCGGGGCCGTGCCAGCCAGCCCCATGCCGAGCATGCCGCCGATCAGGTACTCGCGGTAGCTGCCGCCACCGGGGATGGCGATGGCGCTGCCGAACACGTAGGCGAACAGCAGCACGAACACGATGGGCTGGATGGTGACGTCCATCAGCGTCTCGGGTTCGCGGACGATCCGGGCCAGGCTGCGCTGGGCCAGGACCCGGACGTCGCTGAGCCACCAGCCGAGCGGGCCGCGGCGCGGCGTGCTGGCCGGCGGAACGGGCCGCCCCTCAGCGCTAACGGGCATGGTGCTGGCCGTCATACGGCACCTCCGATCAGTTCGGCCGGGGCGGAATCCGCGGCGGGCTGACTGCCGCCGGCCCCGCTGCCGGTGAGGGTGAGGAACACGTCGTCGAGTGAGGGACGGCGCAGGGTCACGCTGGTGACCGGGATCCCGGATGCGTCCAGGGACCGGACGATCTCGGTGGTGATCCCGTCCCGGCCGGTGACCGGGGCGGAGATCTGCGGGCGGCCGCCCGCCGGTTCCGGCCGCGACCGTGCTGACCGGCCCGGCGGCGTACCCCGTGACCGCCGCGGCCGCCACGGCCAGATCGGCTCCCGGGGCCAGTACCAGGGTCAGCCGGTCGTCGCCGATCTTGGCCTTGAGTGCGTCAGGAGTGCCCGCCGCGATCACCTGGCCCGCATCGATGACCGCGATCTGGTCCGCCAGCTGGTCGGCCTCGTCCAGGTACTGCGTGGTGAGCAGGAGCGTGGTGCCCGAGCCGGCTAGCTCGCGGATGATCTCCCACATCACCGAGCGGCTGCGCGGATCCAGCCCGGTGGTCGGCTCGTCCAGGAACAGCACCTCGGGCCGGCCGATGAGGCTGGCGGCCAGATCCAGCCGGCGGCGCATCCCTCCCGAGTAGGTCTTGACCGCACGGCCAGCCGCGCCGGTGAGGTCGAAGCGCTCCAGCAGCTCGGCGGCCCGCTGGCGGGCCTGGGCGCGGCCGAGCCGGGCCAGCTGGCCGATCATGATGAGGTTGGCCCGGCCGGTCAGGTAGTCGTCCAGCGCGGCGTACTGCCCGGTCAGGCCGATGTGCGTGCGGACCTCAGCGGCCTGGGTCACCACGTCCGCCCCCAGGATCCGGGCCTGGCCCGCGTCGGGGCGGAGCAGGGTGGCCAGCACCCGGACCGCGGTGGTCTTGCCGGCCCCGTTCGGGCCGAGCAGCCCGAGTATGCCGCCGGCCGGCACGGACAGGTCGATGCCGGCCAGCGCCTGGGTCGTGCCGAACTTCTTGGTCAGTCCTTCCGCCTCGATGGCGGGAATGTCTGCCATCTCACTCCTCCTCGCCGCGAACCCGCGTCCGCGGGCCATCTACGCATCTCGTACGCTGTACTAGTTAGTACGCCGTACGATAGCAGTACACTGTACGAGAACGGCAACGCGGCGGCTGGGCCGGTAAGTTCATCCGCAGCAGCCGGACGTCAGCCGGATCGGGCCAGCAGGGAGGAACGATGGCGGACACCGAGGACGAGGACCTGTGGGTCCCCTTCCTGGCCGCCCGGCCCTCGGGACCCGAAGGCCGAACGGCTCCGGGCGCACCTGCGCGAGGACCAGCGGCGTGGCCAGCGGCACCTGCCCCGGAAGGCCGCGGCGCTGTCCCGGGACGAGATCGTGCGGACCGCGATCAGGGTGGCGGACGCCGAGGGCGCCGACGCGGTCAGCATGCGCCGGATCGCCCGTGAGCTGAACGCCGGGACCATGTCGCTCTACTGGCACATCGTGTCCAAGGAAGAGCTACTGGACCTGATGCTGGACGCCGTCCAGGGCGACCGGGAGAACCCCGAGCCTTCCGGGGACTGGCGCCGGGACATGCGGGAGGCGGCCCGCGCGATCAGGCAGACCCTGCACGAGCACCCATGGCTTATGGACTTCATCGGCGGGCGGCCCCCGGTCGGCCCCAAGTCGCTGCGCAACCTGGAACGCACGCTGGGCTACTTCGACGGGCTGAACCTGAACATACGCATGGCCATGGACATCGCTACCACGCTCGGTACCTACGTCATGGGCGCGGTCCTGCGGGAAGTGCAGGAGCAAAACAGCCAGACCTACATCGAGCAGATGCTCGCGGACATGACTGAGGCCGAGCGGGACAAGGTGTTCGGCGAGTTCACCGAGCGAGTCCGGGCCACCGGGCGATATCCGCACCTCGCCGAGGTGCTGGACGCCGGTTATGACCCCGACGCGGCCGAGACCCGGGACGCGCGGTTCGAGTTCGGGCTGGACTGCCTGCTGGACGGGATCGCGGCGCGCCTCGCGGGCCACCCCCCGTCCACTGACCCCGGGTAGCGGCCGCCGCCCGGCGGGCGCAACGCCGACGGCCCTCCCGGCGAGCGCTGGGCTCGCGGGAGGGCCGCCAGATTGAACGTGCGCTGACGTGCGCCGCCGGTCAGGTTCCGGACGGCGGTGACGCCTCTTCCTTCATGGACACCTTGCTCTGCGCGGACAGCTCGGCGGCCCGGGCGGCGCCCACCCCGGACAGGGCAAGTCCCTCCGACGGGTAGGCCTCCTCGCCGTGGATCGCGACGTCGCCGATCTCCAGTTCCTCGTCGTTCATCCGCAGCTTCATGAACAGGCCGATGCCCTTGAGCAGGAGGAACGTGACCAGGCCATCCCAGATGATGATCGTGACCGCGGCGCCCAGCTGGACCAGCAGCTGGTGCGCGTGGCCGTAGAACAGGCCGCTGCCCGAGATGTTGACCGGGTTCTTGCCGATGCCCAGGTACACGATCATCTTCGGATCGGCTAGCAACCCGACCAGCAGGCCTCCGAAGAGGCCCGCGATGCCGTGGGTGTACACGACTCCCAGGGCGTCGTCCACCTTGTTGAACGGCGGGACCTTGCTCAGGTAGTTCCAGGCGAACCAGACGACGATCGAGCAGACCAGGCCGATGATGATCGCGCCGAAGCCGTTCACGTAGCCGGCGGCGGGCGTGATGCCCACCAGGCCACAGATCATGCCGTTGAGGCCGCCGAGGAAGGTCGGCTTCTTCTCCGGGCCGCCGATCATGTCCATGACGATCCAGGTCATCATCGCGATCGCCGTGCACAGGTTGGTGTTGACGATGGCCGCCGCGGCGTCCGAGCCGGCGAAGTACGGGTCACCGCCGTTGAAACCGTTCCAGCCGAGCCACAGGATGCCCGCCCCGACCGCGACGAACATCAGGTTGTTCGGGACCGCGTGCTCACGGTCGCGCCGCAGCCTCGGCCCGATGACCCACGCGGCCACGAAGCCCGAGATGCCGGCGGCGAGGTGGATGACGTAGCCACCACTGAAGTCCAGCGCGCCCTTGCCGGCCCAGAAGCCGCCGCCCCAGAGGAGGAACGCGTTGACCGCGTAGGCGAAGGTGATCCACAGCGGCACGAAGATCAGCCAGACCCTGAAGTTGATCCGGCCGAGCACGCTGCCGATGAACAGGATGGGCGTGATCGCCGCAAACACGAACTGGAAGTAGAACACCGACGACTGCGGGATCCTGAAGTGCGGCATGCCCGCGCTAAGCAGGGGGATGTTGCCCTGCCCTTCCAATGCCCCAGTGCCCAGTGACGCCCCCGGCTTGCCCAGCAAGTGGAGGCTGCCGCCAATCCAGGGCGCACCGAAACCCATCTTGTACGCCCACAGGGCCCAGGTAATCAGCACCAGGCAGAACGTGCAGAACACCATCATCATGGTGTTCACGGCCCATTTCTTCTGCACCAGGCCGCCGTACAAGACGGCTAGGCCAGGGATGCTCATGAGGCCGACCAGTGTTGCGGCTGTCATCTGCCAGGCGTTGTCGCCAGACGACAGCCAATTCGCGTAGGGAACCACTACTCTCCGCCTCCATGGGGCTACCCTTGGAAGTGCTTGCCGGGGGTTTCCGGTTGTGGTCCCAGTCAGGCCATGACGGACTGCTGAAACCCCTCCCGCGCTATCACCGCAGCGTGATCCGGGGGCATTCCCCCGGGCTAGCTAAATCCGGCCGACCACTTCGGTGTCCGTCTAGAACGCTTCATGTTTCCCATGAGCGGGTTTCGTTCACGTTTCCCAACTGTTACGCCGTGGACAACGGACCAGGACTTGCCGGACATCGTGTTTCGTCCCTGTTTCATATCGGTGGTTAGCGACTTTGTGTCGCCCTGTCCAGTTGGCGGCGTAAGGCGCCCCGCGGCCCGGCCCAGGCGGTGCCCGCCGGCCCGCCGCGGGACTACTCCGGGGCGGGGCGGATCGGGCGCCGGACCTATGCCCCGGCCGCGCTTCTCGCGTTGCCGCAGGTCACAGACATAGTGAGCGGGCCGGTCCGTCCGAGTCCCGCGCGCACGGTGGACCGGCGCACCACAGACCGCGCGCCGCTCACGACGACCCGCCGCGATCACCCGCTGGCCTGCCGGCAGGGCCCGCCGCGCCAGGTCCGCGTCGCGGCCGGGGCGCCGGCCGCCGCCACCCCTCATTAGTCACATTCACCCCACCGGCAGCGCCCTGGCCGTGGGCCCGGCGGCTCTTCACGCGACAGGCACCGCCCGCCGAGCAGGGCGGCGGCTGGTCACGGGGGGTCGTGTGCGGAAACTGCTGTGCGGGCTGGGATGGCTGAGGTGCAGCAGGCGGCGGGGGCGCCGGGCTGTACCCCTTCCGTCACGTTCCCGTAACAGTAGAGCCGGGGGGTTGAGTCGGCCACGACGGCGAAATACTCTCTGGGTGTCTCGGTTGGTAAGCGCTTACCCTGCCAGGCCAAGTCAGCGGCTCTTGACTAGCCGCTTTCTTAAGAGGCGATGGGTAAGCGCTTACTCAGACATGAGTTGTCCCTAGTCCTGTAGCCGGTCAGCGGCGCAGGACAGAGACCCAGGGCCGCGAGGGAGCGTTCCGGTGGACAGTCGCGACACGGCCAGCGCCGCGTTTGACGTGGCGCGCCCGGCGGGTGATGCCGCCGGGCCCAGTGGCCTGGCGCGCGCCGGCCGGGGCGAAGCCGCTCCGGGCGGCAGCCCTCACGCCGGGCCGCCCGGCGTGACGGCGGCCGACGGCGCGGAACAGGCCGGCGATCCCGCGGCCAACGGCGCGACCAGGCCGACATCCCGCGGCCGACGGCCTCGCCGCGGCGGTCTTACCCCCGGCGCAGGGCTGGCCAGCCGCCGCAGTGGCCCGCTCTCCCCCGCGACCATCTACGACGTGGCCAGCGCCGCCGGGGTGTCGATCGCCTCGGTCTCCCGGGTGCTCAACGGCCGCGGCAACCCGATGCCCGAGACCCGGGAGCGCGTCCTGGCCGCCGTCGCCGACCTGGGCTTCATCCCGGACGGGGCGGCCCGCGCACTCAGCGTCAGGCTCAAGGAGATCATCGGCGTGGTCATCCGGCGGCCGCCGCCCACCGAGCCGGTCGGCGACGAGATCTTCCAGGATGAGGAGGAGAGCCTCCAGTTCCCGGACCTGATCAACCGGGGTATCGAGCTGGCCGCCCAGAACCGCGACTTCAACCTGCTGGTCAGCTCCGTGGACGTGGACGACCACGACCACACCCGGCGGGTCTTCGCACTGGCCCGCAAGAGTGACGGCCTGATCCTGCACGATCAGGTGCTCGACCCCGATCAGCTGGAACGGCTGTCCCGGCAGGTCCCGGTGGTGACCCTGGCCGGCGTGGCCACGCCTACCACCTCGAACGTGGGCGGCGACAACCAGGGCAGCATGCGCGAGCTGGCCCGGCACCTGGTCCGGGAGCACGGCTACCGGACCCTGGCCTATCTCGGCGGCCACCCGGACAGCCCGGACAACCTGGCCCGGCAGGCCGCGTTCAGCGACGAGGTCGCGGCGGCCGGCGGCACGTTCACCGGCGGGCCGCAGTGGGAGGGGAACTACTGCGCGGCCGGCGGCGCCCGGGTCATCGACCGCCTGCTGGCCAGCGGCGGGGCGGAAAAGCTCCCGCGGGCCATCGCCTGCGCCAACGACCAGACCGCGCTGGGTGTGGTGTACGCGCTCATGCAGCACGGGCTGGATGTCCCCGGGGATGTCGCGGTGACCGGATTCGACGACATCCCGGTCGCCCGCCACCTCCGGCCCCAGCTGACCACCGTGCGCCAGCCCATCCAGGAACTCGGCGCGACTGCCTTCGAGGTGCTCTATTCCATGATCAACGACGCCGGGCATGCCCCGCGCGACATCGTCCTGCCCACCCGGCTGGTCCCCCGTGAGAGCTGCGGATGCCGCCCCGACCCGGCCACGCCCTTGTGGCAGGTGGGCTGAGAGGAGACGGCATGCGCGTCATCGCCCGCAGGCTGCTGTTCTACATCGTCACCGCGATCCTCGCCGTCACCGTGACGTTCTTCATCCCGCGGCTGATGCCGGGGAACCCGGTGGAGGCGGTGCTGTCCCATCTGATGGGCAACGTCACCCCGGCCACCATCCACTCCCTCGAGCTGCAGTACGGCCTGAACAGCAAGCAGGGCCTGTGGGGCCAGTACACGACGTTCTGGGTGCACCTGCTGCACGGCAACCTGGGCGTGTCCACCAGCTACTACCCGTCCAGCGTGACCAGCGTGATCCGCAGCGCGCTGCCGTGGACCATCGGCCTGGTCGGCCTGGCCACGGTGATCAGCTTCGTGCTGGGCACGGTGCTCGGCGTCCTGGTCGGCTGGCGGCGCGGCACCTGGCTGGACAGCCTGCTCCCGGCCACCACGTTCTTCCAGGCCGCGCCCTACTTCTTCGTCGCCTTCATCGCCCTGGACATCTTCGCCACCCGGCTGGGCTGGTTCCCCACCGGCCGGGCTTACAACCAGCTGGACTTCCCCGGGTGGAACGCGGCCTACGTCGGTGACGTACTCCAGCATGCGATCCTGCCCGCGGCCACGATCGTGCTCTGCTCGGCGGCCGGGTGGATCGTCGGCATGCGGAACGTGATGGTCACCACCATGGACGAGGACTACGTCCTGGTGGCGCAGGCCAAGGGGCTGCCCAAACGCCGGGTCATCTGGTACGCGGCCCGCAACGCGATCCTGCCCAGCGTGTCCGGGTTCTCGCTGGCCATCGGGTTCGTGGTCTCCGGGGCGCTGCTCACCGAGATCGTGTTCAGCTATCCGGGCCTGGGCTGGATCATGCTCCAGGCGGTGGCCGGCCGCGACTACCCGCTGCTCCAGGGCATCTTCCTGATCATCACGTTCGCCGTGCTGCTCGCCAACCTGGCCGCGGACTCCGTGTACGTGTTCCTCGACCCCCGTACCCGCCAGGAGGCCTGAGCGATGTCTATCGGCACTGGCACGGATCTGGGCGGAACCGGCCTCGGCGGCCTGGGCGTCGGCGGATCCGGCCCGGGCGACGAGCCCGGCGTCGGGCCCCTGCCGCCCCCGGTCACCGCCCCGATCCGGGGCCGCCGGATCCAGCTGCCCCACTCCCCCAAGATCATCGCTGGCCTGGTCATGCTGGCCGCCTTCCTGATCGTGGCGATCATCGGCCCCCTCGTGGCCCCGTACAACCCGTCGGCCAGCTCGTCCACCACCAACGGCGTGCCGCAGCCGCCGTCCGCCGCGCACTGGCTCGGCACCACCCAGACCCAGCAGGACGTGTTCTCGCAGCTGCTGGCGGGCGGCCGGAGCACGATCCTGGTCGCGCTCCTGGCCGGGATAGCGGCCACCGTGCTGTCGGTGGTGATCGGGGTCTGCGCCGGTTACCTGCACGGCCGGTGGGCAGACGAGCTCCTGTCCATGCTGGCCAACTTCTTCCTGGTCCTGCCGGCCCTGCCGCTGCTCATCGTGATCTTCGGCTTCCTGTCCCCCTCCGGCGCCACCAACGACGTGCTGATCGGCCTGATCATCGCGGTCACCGGCTGGGCGTGGGGCGCCCGGGTGCTGCGGGCCCAGACCCTGTCGCTGCGATCCCGCGACTACGTGGACTCGGCCCGCATCATCGGCGAGCGCGGCTGGCGGGTGATCTCGCACGAGATCCTGCCCAACCTGCTGCCCATCGTGGCGTCCTCGTTCCTGTTCACCGTGCTCTACGGGGTGGGCACCTACACCGCGCTGGCCTTCCTGGGCCTGATCAACCCCGAGCACTGGAGCTGGGGCTCGATGCTGTTCGAGGCGCAGAACTCCGACGCCGAGATCAGCGGCTACTGGTGGTGGTACATCCCGCCCGGGCTGGCGGTGGCCTTCCTCGGCACCTCGCTGGCGCTGCTCAACTTCGGCATCGACGAGTTCATCAACCCGCGGCTGCGCGCGGCCGGGCTGACCCGGCGCCAGTCCAAGAAGTCCGGCGGGCACGGGCTCCCCCGGCGCTTCGAGCTGGGCCTCACCCCCGTGGTCCGGTCCAAGCCCGCACCCGCCGCCGGCGCGGTAACCGCCAGCACCGCCGCCGAGCCTCCGGCACGGGCACCGGCCAACCGGACCCAGGAGCAGACGTCATGACCGCGGAACCACTGCTGGAGATCCGCGGCCTGCGGGTGGACTACGGGGCTGGCCCCGGCGCCGTGCACGCGGTCGTGGACGCGGACCTGACGCTGCGCCGCGGCGAGGTGCTCGGGCTGGCCGGTGAGAGCGGCAGCGGCAAGTCCACGCTGGCCTACGCGGCGATCCGGCTGCTGCGTGCCCCCGGGATGATCACCGGCGGCGAGGTGCTGTACCACCCCGAGCCGGGCCGGCCCGTGGACCTGCTGGACCTGGACGAGCCCGAACTGCGCCGGCTGCGCTGGTCCCAGATCGCCGTGGTGCTGCAATCCGCGATGAACGCGCTGAACCCGGTGCTGTCCATCGGCGCCCAGCTCACCGACGTGCTGCAGGCCCACGTGGCGGACATGGACGCCCGGGCCCGCCGCGACCGGGCCGCCGAACTGCTCGCCATGGTCGGCATTACCGCCGACCGGCTCGGCAGCTACCCGCACGAGCTGTCCGGCGGGATGCGCCAGCGTGTCATGATCGCGATGGCCCTCGCGCTGGAGCCCCAGGTGGTGATCCTGGACGAGCCGACCACCGCGCTGGACGTGGTGACCCAGCGGGAAATCCTCGAGGAGCTCACGGCGCTGCGCGAGCGGCTGGGCTTCGCCGTCCTGTTCATCACGCACGATCTCTCGCTGCTGGCCGAGATCGCGGACTCGATCGCGGTGATGTACGCGGGCCGCCTGGTGGAACGGGCCCCCGCCGAGGAACTGTTCCGCGCTCCCCGCCACCCGTACACGCTGGGGTTGCTGAACTCGTTCCCGGCGCTGCACGGCCCGCGCCGGTACATGACCGGCATCCCCGGCTCTCCCCCGGACCTGCGAATGCTGCCGGTGGGCTGCGTGTTCCACCCGCGCTGCCCGTACGCGATGGACATCTGCCGCGAGCAGTCACCGCCGCTGGAGCCGCCCGCGGGCTCGGCTGGCCGGGTATCCGGCCGGCTGGCTTCCTGCTGGCTGCAGGACGGCAGCCGGCCGGTGCCCGCGGAACTGGCCCAGCCCGAGCCCGGGACCGCGCCGCGGCCGGCCAGCACGCCGCCGCCCGGCAGCCTCCGGCACACCCGCCCCGGGCACGCCCGCGCCCGGCACCTCCGCCGGGCGGCTCGCGCCCAGCATCGCCGCTCCGGACCCGGGGAGCCAGTCATGACCGAGACCGCTACCGCCCCCGCCGCCCCGGGTACGGGTGCCCCGCTGCTCGAAGCGCGCGGGCTGACCAAGCATTTCGCCGTCCATCACGCCCGGCGGCGGGGCCGGGCGTCGCTGGCCGGGGCTCGCCGCCGCGGCTCACCCCGGGAGACCCCGGTGGTGCACGCCGTCGAGGACGTCTCGCTGTCCCTGCCGGAATCCGGGATCACCGCGGTGGTGGGCGAGAGTGGCTCTGGCAAGTCCACCCTGGCCCGGCTGCTGGACCGGCTGATCACGCCGACGGCCGGGGAACTGCTGCTCGACGGGGCACCGGTGCCCGCATCGACCCGGGGCCGCCGGGAGTACGCGCGGGACGTCCAGCTCGTCCTGCAGGATCCCTTCTCGTCCCTCAACCCCGTGCACGACGTGCGCTACCACCTGGCCCGGCCGCTGCGGATCCACGGGCTCGGGGGCCAGGGTGCGGACCTGGAAGCGGCGATGACGGGCCTGCTGGAGCGGGTCTCGCTCACCCCGGCCGAGCAGTTCCTGCGCAAGTACCCGCACGAGCTGTCCGGCGGGCAGCGGCAGCGGGTCGCGATCGCCCGCGCCCTGGCCGTCCGGCCCCGGGTGCTGCTGGCCGACGAGCCGGTGTCCATGCTCGACGTCTCGATCCGGCTCGGCGTCCTCAACCTGCTGGGCGACCTGCGCGAACGCGACAAGCTCGGGATCTTGTACATCACCCACGACATCGCCTCGGCCCGCTACCTGGCCGACGTGATCATGGTGATGTACGCGGGCCAGGTCGTCGAGTCCGGCCCGGCCGCCACGCTGACCGACGAGCCGGCTCATCCGTACACCCAGCTGCTGCTCAGCGCGGCACCGGACCCGGACCGGCCGCAGCCGCTGTCGCTCCAGGGCCGGGGGTCCCCGCCCAGCCTGGTGGACCCGCCGAGCGGCTGCCGCTTCCACCCCCGCTGCCCGCACGCGATGGCGGTGTGCGCGGAGGTCACCCCGCCCGGCACGCCGGTCGCCGACCGGCACGTCAGCTCGTGCTGGCTGCACGTCTCCGGTCTGACCGCCGCGCAGCGACGCTCTCTAACCTCCGCAACGACAACCCCTGGTGGGACTGGCACCCCCGGCAGTCCGGCCTCACCAGGCCACGATCCGGACCCATCACCTAGTCCCGCAACCGGAGGGGAGGAGACGTGATGAACCGGGATACCGCCTAACGGCTGCAACCAGCACACGCGCGCGCGTTGTCCTAATGCGCATCCAGACCGTGCACGGCCACCCCGTGCACACACCGGAGAACCAGGCGGAACGGGCAGCCGGACATCAAGACCCGGCCGACCCGCCCCGCCCCACCGATAACAGACCCCGACACGGTCGCTCACAACAGGCCGGCGATGAGCCGGCCGGGCACAACGGAGTTTAAGCAATGAGGCACAAGGTCCTAGCAACCCTGGCCGTAGCCGGCGCGCTGAGCATGGGCGTCGCCGCCTGCGGCAGCAGTTCATCCGGTGGTAGCGGCAGCAAGACCACCACGGCGACCGGGAAGACCCTGGTCGTCGAGAGCACGCCGCTCTCCCCCATGACCGACACGTTCAACCCGTTCTCGCTTACCGTCGACGGGCTATCTCACGAACGCGACCGCCCTGTACAACGAGCCGCTGTTCATCTTCAACACGCTCAACTCGGCCCAGGCGCCGATCCCCATGCTGGCCACCGGGGACAGCTTCTCCAACGGCGGCAAGACGCTGACCCTGACCATCCGCAAGGGTGTGAAGTGGAACGACGGCAAGCCGTTCAGCGCCGCGGACGTGGCCTACACGTTCAACATGCTCAAGGCCAACCCGAAGCTGAACACCAACGGCGCTCCCGTGGTGACCAGCGCCAGCGCACCCAGCGCGACCTCGGCCGTGCTGAACTTCAAGAACTCGCAGTACGCGAACCTGTTCCTGATCGGCCAGGTCTACATCGTGCCGCAGCACATCTGGTCAACGGTCAGCGACCCGGCGACGTACGCCGACGCCAAGCCGGTCGGCACCGGGCCGTTCATGCTGGACAAGTTCTCGCCGCAGGGCTACACGCTGAAGCAGAACCCGTTCTACTGGAACAAGTCCAAGGTGCACGTGCCGGAGATCGACTTCCCGGCCTACAACACCAACGCCAACCTGGTCCCGCCGATCTCCAGCGGCCAGATCGACTTCGCGGGTAACTACGTCGCCAACATCAAGTCGAATTTCCTGGCCAAGAGCCCGGAGAACCACACCTGGCTGAGCAGCCAGCCGTACTTCAGCGCCAACAACGTGGTGAGCATGTTCCTCAACACCACGAAGGCCCCGCTGAGCGACCCCGCGGTACGCCAGGCGATCAGCTACGGGATCAACCGCATCGCAGCTCAACGTCCAGGGCGAGACGGGCTACGAGCCGCCGGTCAATTCGACCAGCGGGCTGCTGCTGCCCAACCACCAGTCGTACCTGGACCCCTCGCTGGCCAACAACCTCCCGGCCACCGGTGACGCGGCCAAGGTCACCTCGATCCTCAAGGCGGACGGCTACACCAAGTCGGGCGGCAAGTGGGCCAAGAACGGGAAGACGATCAAGTTCGCCATCCAGGACCCGGTCCCGTACAGCGACTACTACACCGACGACCAGATCATCTCGCACCAGCTCAACGCGCTCGGCTTCGACACCTCCGTGGACGGCATCGGCAACCCGACCGTGTGGGCGGGCAACGTCGCGAACGGCACGTTCGACGCCACCCTGCACTGGAGCAACCAGGGCCCGAACCCGTACTTCATCTACGACGCTGGATGGACAGCTCGCTGGCCGCACCGATCGGCAAGCCAGCCGCGGGCGACTTCGGCCGGTACTCCAACCCGCAGGCTCAGGCCGCGCTGGCGCAGTTCGCCGGCTCCGGCGACCCGGCCACCCAGAAGGCCGCGATCACCAAGCTGGAGAACATCATGACCACCCAGGTGCCCGTGGTGCCGCTGCTCAACGGCGGGGCCTGGGCCGAGGTCTCGAGCCGGAACTACACCGGGTGGCCGACGTCCAGCAACCCCTACATGAACCCCGTTCCCAACACGCCGTACATCGAAGACACCATCCTGCACCTCACGCCGAAGTCCTGATCGCTCAGGACGCGACGCAAGGAACTCGATGACAACTTCCACAGAGGCGACGGAGGAGCGCAGCCGGGTGGCTGCGCTCCCCGTCGAGGCGAAGGTGCGCCTGCTGACCGGAGCGGACAGCTGGCGCACCTACGGCGACGACACCCTCGGGCTCCGGCCGATCATCATGTCGGATGGGCCGGCCGGGGTCCGGGGCGTCACCAAGGATGACCGCAATCCCTCGGCCAGCCTGCCCTGCCCCTCCGCCCTCGGCGCCACCTGGGACAGCGAGCTCATCCGTGAGCTCGCTGCCGCCCTGGGCGCCGAGGCGCGGGGCAAGGGCATCGACGTGGTGCTGGCCCCGACGATCAACCTGATGCGGACCCCGCTCGGCGGGCGCGGGTTCGAGTGCTTCTCGGAGGACCCGGTGCTGTCCGCCCGGATCGCCGCCGGCTACGTGGCCGGGCTGCAGTCGGCCGGGGTGGCCGCCGCGGTCAAGCACTACGTGGGCAACGACTCGGAGACCGAGCGGTGGACCTATGACGCGCGGATCGCCGAGGCGGTGCTGCGCGAGCTGTACCTGGTGCCGTTCGAGGCGTGCGTCCGGGAGGCGGGCGCGCTGGTGGTGATGGCCGCCTACAACTCGGTCAACGGCGACCTGATGACCGAGCACGAGAGCCTGCTGGACGGGCTGCTGAAGGGCGAATGGGGCTTCACCGGCGTGGTGGTCTCGGACTGGAGTGCCGCGCGCAGCACGGTACCCACCGCCCAGGCCGGCCTCGACCTGGCCATGCCCGGCCCGAAGGGGCCCTGGGGAGCGGCCCTGGTCGAGGCGGTCCGCAGCGGCGCGGTGGCCGAGGAGGTGATCGACGACAAGGTGCTCCGGCTGCTCCGGCTGGCCCGCCGGGTCGGGGCGCTGGACGGGCCCAAACTGGACGAGCCGGGGCTAGACGGGCCCGGGCTGGACGCACCCGGACGGGCCGGGCCGGTAGCACCGGCGCTGCTGCGCCGGGCCGCGGCCGCGTCCTTCGTGCTGCTGCGCAACGAGGACCAGGCGCTTCCGCTCGATCCGGCCGCGCTCAGCACCGTGGCCGTGCTGGGGCCCAACGCGGTGCATCCGGTCATCCAGGGCGGCGGCAGCGCGGCCGTCATCCCGGGCGGCCTGTCCACTCCGGCGGACGCGCTGGCCGGGGCCCTGGCCGGTCAGGCCGAGGTCACCGTCGTGGCCGGCTGCCAGACCTGGGAGATGGTCCCGGAGCCGCCGGCCCGGACGCTCCGGGATCCGGTCTCGGGCGAACCGGGGGTCCGGGTGGAGTACCGGGACGGGGACGGCGCGGTGCTCGGATCCGAGCACCGCCTGTCCACCGTGTTCGCCTGGTGGGGCGAGGACGGCCTGCCGCCCGGCATCGGCTGGGGCGAAAGCGGCACGGTGACGGTGGCGACCACGTTCCGGGCCGAGAGCACCGGGCCGCACACGGTCGGCGCCGCAGGAGTGGGACGGCTGGCGCTGGCCGTGGACGGCGAGATCATCGCGGACGTGGAGACCCCGGTCCCCGCCGACCCGGTCGAGACCATGACCCGGCCCGGCCAGGTCCTGGGTACGGTCTGGCTGACCGCCGGCCAGGAGGCGGCGGTGCGGCTGGACTTCCGGCCGTCGGCGGATGCCGAGGGTCCGCTGGCCGTGCGGCTCGGCATCGTGGCGTCCCCCGACGAGGAGGCGGCGCTGGACGAGGCGGTCAGCGCGGCGGCCGCCGCGGACGTGGCCGTGCTCGTGGTCGGCTCGGCCGAGACGACCGAGAGCGAGGGATTCGACCGGGAGACCCTGCGGCTGCCCGGCCGCCAGGACGAGCTCATCGAGCGGGTGAGCGCGGCGAATCCCCGCACGGTGGTGGTGGTGAACGCCGGCATGCCGGTGCTCATGCCCTGGGCCGGCCAGGTCGCCGCGGTGCTCTACGCCTGGCTGCCCGGCCAGGCCGTGGGTGAGGCCCTGGCCGACGTCCTGCTCGGCCGGGCCGAGCCGGGCGGACGGCTCCCGGTGACCATGCCGGTCCGCGAGGCCGACTGCCCGGTGCTGCGGGCCGTGCCCGTCGAGGGGCGGCTCTGCTATGACGAGGGCCTGCTCATCGGGTACCGGGGCTACGACGCCGCCGGGACCGCGCCGCTGTTCCCGTTCGGTCACGGGCTGGGGTACACCACCTGGTCTTATGAGTTGCTGGAGGCCGGGGCCCTCGTCCTGGCCGCCGGGGCCGATCTCACGATCAGCGTGACGGTCCGCAACACCGGTGATCGCCCCGGCCGTGAGGTGGTCGAGGCGTACGTCGCCGGTCCCGCGGCCGACGGGCGGCCGGTTCGGGTGCTCGGCGCGTTCGGTGGGGTAGCCGCCGGACCGGGCGAGCTCGCCCGGGCGACGCTCACGCTCCCGGCCCGGGTGTTCGGCCGCTACGACGCGGAGACGGCCCAGTGGACCTGGCCGTCTGGGGAGTTCACCGTCGCCGTCGGCCGGTCGTCACGCGACCTCCGGCTGCACACGAGGGTCGCGCTGTCCTGACCCCGGGGCCCTGAAGGGGGCTGAAGACCGCGGCCAGCCCGGGAGGGCCGGACTGGCCGCACGACCTGGGCGGGGCGCGATCCGTCCCGCCCAGGTCTTCCAGCCCCGATCAGCCCGGCCGCCCGGCGGACCGGTGCGGTCACGGCACCAGACCGGGTCAGCTGATCCAGGCCGTGGACGGATCCTCCGGGCCGGACTGTGACCCGCCGTCCAGCGGATCCACTCGATGCCCGCCCTCGGCCGGGTCGGCGCGGTGCGCGCCCTCGGCGGCGGCCGTCCCGTGCCGCGGCGGCGGGGCCACCAGCTCGACCTCATAACCGTCACGGTCCTCCAGATAGGCGGCATAGTGCTGCTCGCCCCCGGCGTAGGGATGCCGGTCGGCGAACAGCAGCCGCCAGCCGTGCAGCAGCGCCTCCCCCACCATCCGGTCCACGGCGGCCCGGTCGGATACGTGGAACGCGAGATGGTTCAGGCCAGGCCGGTGCCGGTCGTGCCGGAACGCGCTGCGGGCGGGTGACTGCTCGAGCACGATGTAGAGATCACCGCACCGCCAGCTCACCCCTTCTGGCCACTGCTGATACAGCTCATAACCGAGCGCGTCCAGCAGCCACCCCCAGGTGTGCTCGGCCCGGCTCAGGTCCGGTACCCAGAGCTCGAGATGGTGCAGCATCCCCGTGGCAGCCGACTTCATGCGGACAGCATGCCGCAAACCGGAAACCCCGGTGGGTTACTGATCAGGAAGCTTCTCAACCTGCTGCTGCAGCCGGTTCATTCCGTTCAGCCAGCGGTCAGGATCGGTGGCCCGGCGCGAGTACATGATCGAGACCTCGGGGTGCGGCAGGATCAGGAACCGGCCGTCCGCGATGCCCTCGATGACCGCGTCCGCCGCCTCGTCCGGGGTGATCGCGGACGCGTCCATCAGCGCGTGGCCGATCGGCCCGGACGACTCATACAGCGGGGTCCGCACCCCCTGCGGGCACAGGGCCTGCACGGTGATGCCGCGATGGGCGTACGTGGCCGACATCCATTCCGCGAAGGCCAGCGCGGCGTGCTTGGTCACCGAGTACGGCGCCGAGCCCAGCATGGTCAGCAGGCCGGCCGCGGACACCGTGCAGATCAGGTGCCCGCTGCCCCGCTCCAGCCAGGGGCCGGTCAGCAGCCGGGCCGCCCGGACGTGCGCCATGACGTTGACCTGCCAGGAGGCGTCCCAGTCCGGCTCGCCTGCGTCCGCACCGCCGGGCCGGGCGATCCCGGCGTTGGCGCAGAACAGGTCGATGCCGTCCAGCATGTCCGCGGCCCCGTTGATCAGGCTGGCTACGCCTTCCTCACTGGCCGCGTCCCCGGGCAGCGCCTCCCCGCCGCAGGAGTCGGCCACCGTCCGCGCGGCCGCCGCGTCGATGTCGTTCACCACCACGCGGGCGCCCTCCGCGGCGAACCGCCGGGCCAGCGCCGCACCGATGCCGCTGCCCGCGCCGGTGATCACCACCCCGGCGCCGGCCACAGATTTCACTCTGTCTCCTTAACGGTTCGCGCCGTCCGGACCGGAAAACCACTCGCCCGGGCCTGACGGCCCGGCTCGCTAGCCGGTACCGGACGGCGCTCACTGCCAGCTAGGAGGTTCACGCCGTCCGGCAAAAAACCACACCGGCCGCTCGCCCGGGCCTGACGGCCCGGGCTCGCTAGCCGGTACCGGACGGCGCTCACTGGGATCCGGCCGCTTTCATCGGGGTCGGGCCGCCCGCAGCCGGGGCCGGGGGCAGGCTGGCCAGGCTGGCCAGGCAGGCGCGGTGCCAGTCTGGGGTACCGAACGCGATCGACGAGCTGGTGGCCCGCTTCAGGTACAGGTGCGCAGGGTGCTCCCAGGTAAAGCCGATCCCCCCGTGCAGCTGCACGCATTCCTGCGCGGCCAGGGTGGCGGCCTCCCCGCAGGCCGCCTTGGCCAGGGCCACCGCGACCGGCGCGTCCGCGTCACCGTCGGCCAGGCAGGCGGCGGCGTACCGGGACGCGGCCCGGGCCTGGCTGATGGCCACCCACAGGTCCGCGGCGCGGTGCTTGAGCGCCTGGAACGAGCCGATCGGCCGGGCGAACTGGTACCGCTCCTTGAGGTAGGTGACGGTCATCTCCAGGCAGCGCCCGGCCACCCCGAGCTGCTCGGCGGCCAGCATCGCGGCCCCGGCGACCAGCGCGCTGGCGACCGCGCGATCCGCGTCCGGGCCCGAGGCCAGCGGCCGGGCCGGCACGCCGTCCAGGGTCACGTCAGCCAGGGCGCGGGTCTGGTCCAGCGAGACCACGGGGGCGATGGTCACCCCGGGGTCGGAGACGTCCACCGCGTACAGCCCGGCGGGCACGCCGTCGGCCGGGACGAGGAGCACGGACGCGGGCAGCGCGTCGGCCACCCCGCTGATCACCCCGGTCAGCCGGGCCTGACCCGCGGGGTCGCCCGGCTGCGGCTGCGCGACGCGCACGGTCAGCGCCGGGCCCGCACCGGTCTGGCCGGCACTGTGCCGGCTGGTACCGGGCTTACTGGCGAACGGAACGGCCAGCGCGGCGGTCACGGTCGCCCCGGCCAGCCCGGACAGCAACTCCGCGTCGCCGGCCGCCAGCACCGCGGCCGTGGCGACCACCGCGCTGCCCAGGTACGGGACGGGGGCCACCGCCCGGCCGGCTTCTTCCGCGACGACCGCGGCCTCGCGGTAGCTGGCCCCGGCGCCGCCGTGGCTCTCGGGGATGAGCAGGCCAGCGCAGCCGACTTCGGCGGCCAGCGTCCGCCATAGCGCGCTGTCGTACGGCTCGCTGGTCTCGGTCCGGGCCAGCACGGCGGACCAGTCGGCCCGCTCCTGGAACAGGTCGCGGACCGCGGCCCGGAGCTCTTCTTCCGCCTCGCCGTAGAGCAGGCTGGGCAGGCCCCGGTCCTGCTGGCCGGAGCATCGTGCGCGGGTGTGGGCGCTGTGGACGGTGGAGGCGCTCACCGGGGCAGGTCCTTCCAGGGCACCCGGGTGTCCGTACGTGGCTCGGCTGGCAGGCCGAGGACCCGCTCGGCGATGATGTTGCGGAGGATCTCCGAGGTGCCGCCCTCGATCGAGTTGCCGCGCGACCGCAGGTAGCGGTACCCGGAGTCACGGCCGTAGAAGCTGACGCTCTCCGGCCTGCGCATGGACCAGTCCTCGTAGCGGAGCCCGTCGGCGCCGGCCATCTCCACCTCGAGCGCGCTGATCTCCTGGTTGAGCCGGGCGAACACGAGCTTGGCCGCCGACCCTTCCGGGCCGGGATGGCCCACGGCCAGCTGCTGCCGGAGCCGTTCCGAGGCCAGCCTGGCCACCTCGGCGTCGGCCCACAGCCGGAGCATCCGGTCGTGCAGGCCGGGAGTGCGCTGCTCGGGATGCTCACGCCAGGCCCGGGCGGCCGAGCCGATCATGCCGCCTTCCCGGGGCTGCGCGGTGCCGCCGATGGAGACCCGCTCGTTCATCAGCGTGCCCTGGGCCACCCGCCAGCCCTCGCCGACCGCGCCGATCCGGTCGCCATCCGGGATCACCGCGCCGGTCAGGAAGACCTCATTGAACTCGGCTTCGCCGGTGAGCTGGCGCAGCGGCCGGACCTCCACCCCGTCGCCGGTCATGTCGCAGGCGAAGTAGGTCAGCCCGGCGTGCTTGGGCACGTCCGGGTCGGTCCGGGCGAGCAGCAGGCCCCAGCGGGCCTGGTGGGCCATGGACGTCCACACCTTCTGGCCGTTCACCGCCCACGCCTCACCCGGGCCCTCGGCGGGGACCGCCCGGGTGGCCAGGCCGGCCAGGTCGGAGCCGGCGCCGGGCTCGCTGAACAGCTGGCACCAGACCTCCTCGCCGGTCCACAGGGGCCGGATCCAGCGGGCCTTCTGCTCGTCGGTGCCGAAGGTGAGGATGGTCGGCGCGGCCATGCCCAGCCCGATGCCGATCCGCTCCGGCTGGTTGCCAGGCGCCCCGGCCGCGCTGAACTCGGCCTCGACCACGCCTTGCAGCGCCCGGGGCAGGCCGAGCCCGCCGAGCCCGGCCGGGTAGTGCACCGCGGCCAGTCCGGCGTCGAACCGGGCGCGCAGGAACTCGATCCGGGGCAGGCGCCCGGGGTCGTGGCCGGCCAGGAAGTCGCGGACCCGCTCGCGGAGCCCGTCCGGGCTGACGGGCCCGGCCCCGTCCTGGCGAGCAGATCCGGCGCCAGTTCCTCCGGTGCTGTCCGGCCCGGCCGTGTCGTTCAGCACAGCGGGCCGCCCGCCACGTAGATCACCTGGCCGGACACGAACCCGGCGCCTTCACTGGCCAGGAACGAGATGGTGTGCGCGACGTCGCCGGGCTGGCCGACCCGGCGGACCGGGATCTGGCCCGCGGCGGCGGCCTGGAAGTCCTCGAAGCCCATGCCCACCCGGGCCGCGGTCGAGGCGGTCATGTCGGTGACGATGAAGCCGGGGGCGACCGCGTTCGCGGTGATGCCGAACGGGCCGAGCTCAATGGCCAGCGTCTTGGTGAAGCCCTGCATCCCGGCCTTGGCCGCGGAGTAGTTGGCCTGCCCCCGGTTGCCCAGGGCTGAGCTGGAGGACAGGTTGACGATCCGGCCGAAGCGGGCTTCCACCATGTGCTTCTGCGCCGCCTTGCTCATCAGGAAGGCACCGCGCAGGTGCACGCCCAGGACCGTGTCCCAGTCGTCCTCGCTCATCTTGAACAGCAGGTTGTCCCGGAGCACGCCGGCGTTGTTGACCAGCACCGTGGGCGGCCCGAGCTCGGCGGCCACGCCGTCCACGGCCGCCTGCACCTGGTCGGACTGGCTCACGTCGGCGCCGACCGCGATCGCCCGGCCGCCGGCCGAGGCGATGGCCTCCACCGTCGCCTTGCAGGCGTCCGCGTCGAGGTCGAGCACGGCCACCGCCAGCCCGTCCGAGGCCAGCCGCCGGGCCGTGGCGGCGCCGATCCCCCGGGCCGCGCCCGTGACGATGGCCACGCGCTGGTCATCCTGAGGCATGTTCACTTCTCCTTGCTGGTGTCGTCTGTGACGCTGGCAGGCATTGTCCCCGGGTCACCCGGCGGACTCGCGGGCGACCCGGTAGGGGCGCAGTTCCCGGCGGGCTAGCGAGCGCTTGTGCACCTCGTCGGGGCCGTCCGCGAACCGGAGGGTCCGGGCGTTGGCCCACAGGTACGCGAGCGGGAAGTCCTGGCTGACCCCGGCCGCGCCGTGCGCCGTGATCGCCTTGTCGATCACCCATTCGGCCATCGCCGGCGTGATGATCTTGATGGCCTGGATCTCGGTGTGCGCGCCCTTGTTGCCCACCGTGTCCATCAGCCAGGCGGTCTTCAGCACCAGCAGCCGGGCCTGCTCGATCCGGACCCGCGCCTCGGCGATCCACTCCTGGATCACGCCCTGGTCGGCCAGGGGCTGCCCGAACGCCACCCGGCCGGTGACCCGGCGGCACAGCAGTTCCAGGGCCCGCTCGGCCGAGCCGATGAGCCGCATGCAGTGGTGGATCCGGCCTGGCCCCAGCCGGGCCTGGGCGATCGCGAACCCCTCTCCCTCGCCGGCGATCAGGTTGCCCGCGGGCACCCGGGCATCAGCGAATTCCACCTCGGCGTGGCCGCCGTGCGGGCCGTCCTCGTAGCCGAACAGGCTCATGCCGCGCTGGATCGTCACCCCGGCGGTGTCCCGGGGGACCAGGATCATCGACTGCTGCCGGTGCCGGTCCCCATCCCAGGCGGTCCGGCCCATCACGATGAAGATCTCGCAGCCCGGGTTCATCGCGCCGGATGACCACCACTTCCGGCCGTTGATGACGTACTCGTCGCCGTCACGTTCGATCCGGGTGGCGATGTTCGTCGCATCCGAGGACGCGACGTCCGGCTCGGTCATGCAGAAGGCCGACCTGATCGCTCCGTCCAGCAGTGGCCGGAGCCAGCGTTCCTGCTGCTCGGGCGAGCCGAATTCGGCCAGCACCTCCATGTTGCCGGTGTCCGGGGCGGCGCAGTTGAGCGCCTCGGGGGCGAGGGCCGGGCTGCGCCCGGTGATCTCCGCCAGCGGCGCGTACTGCAGATTGGTCAGCCCGGCGCCCGCTGGATGATGGGCCAGGAAGAGGTTCCACAGGCCGCGGCCGCGGGCCTCCGCCTTCAGGTCACCGATCACCGCGGGGCGCTGCCAGGAGCGTCCTGCCTGCTCGTTGTCCCGTACCTGTGCCGCGAATACCGGCTCCGCCGGATAGACGCATTCGTCCATGAACGCGAGGAGGCGTTTGCGGAACTCCTCCGTGCGATCGTCGTAGCCGAAGTCCATAGAGCCCTCCAGACGGATCCGCTGATGACTCTACCTACTGGCGGGTACGCCGCCTATCCTCCGGCCCGGCGGAACACGTAGACGAAGTCGTTCAGGTAGATCTGCCGGTAGGTGGCGCCCGGATGGCGCTGCTCCACGAACGTGAGCGGGTTGCTGGGCGACGGGTTCCAGCCGCTGTCCAGTTCGTCGAACACGATGTAGCGCGGCGCCGGGTTGCCCGCGTTGCCGATCCAGTAGGTGTCATCCCGGGCGGCGAGCGGGGCCAGCATGGTGAGCGTGGCCTCCACCGTGGTGCCCGCGGGCACCCGGGCCATGGCCGCGTCCTCCCCGCGCACGTGCGGGCTGATCTGGTAGGTCTGCGGTTGCCACAGGTTGCTGAGCGGGAACTGCCCGGCGAGCGCCACGGCGATCACCAGCATGAGGCCGGGGACGATCCGGATGGCCGCCAGATCCAGCCAGCGTGCGCGCCGGGGCTGGATCCCCGCCGCGCCGGGCGGGGCCCGGTACGCGCGGATCCGGGCCAGCGTGTCGATAGCGGCGATGAAGACGATCGGCATCACCGTGGCGTTGTAGTGGTACCCCGACCCCCAGTAGGCGGGGTTCGTGGACACGAACCGCAGCGCCAGGCTGGGCAGGGCCACCAGGGCGAGCGGGGAGCCCAGCGCGAGGAACACCACCGGCAGCAGGATGAGCAGGGTGGTCCGCAGCTTCGGCACGTAGGAGTGCCCCAGCTGGGCGAGGACGGACGGCGGCGAGGGATGTGCCCCGCCGGGGCTCAGCACGCCGCCGTCGCTCCAGTAGGGGTACTGATGCAGCGGATTGAAATGCGGGATGATCACCGCGATGGCCAGCAGGGACCAGGCGAGTCCCCAGACGGTCAGCAGCGCCCCCCAGCCGAGCGCACTGCGGTACTGGCCACCAACGGCCCGGCCACCAGGGACCCGGCCGCCCGGGGCCCGGCCGCCCTCCCCCGCCCGGGTCAGGCTCATGACGACGATCACGATGCCGAGGGCCGCGACCGTGAAGCCCTGGTCTTCCTTGACGAACACCAGCGGCAGCGCCCACAGCGCCGCGGCCCGGACCTTGCCCCGCAGCAGCGCGGACAGCGAGCAGGCCAGCAACGGGACCGCGAACGCGATCTCGTGGAAGTCGAAGTCGATCATCTGTTGCAGGCCCCAGGAGAGCCCGTAGGCGGCCCCGATCACCCGCCCGGCCCCGGTACCGAGCCGGGCCGCGGCCGCGCGGCTGACCGGGATGACCGAGACCGCGGTGAGCAGGGCCTGGACCACGAGCAGGGTGGCCGCGCTGGGGAAGATCCAGAAGACCGGGGCGATCAGGCCGACGATGGGCTGGAAGTGATCGCCGAGCAGGTTGAAGCCGGTCCCGCGGATGTTCACCACGGGGGCTCGCAGGTGGGCCAGCTGCCGGACGTACTCGGTGAAGATGCCCAGGTCCCACGAGCCGGGGGCGAGCTGGAAGTAACGGGACAGCGAGACCGCCGCGTAGGCCGCGAACACGCCCAGGGCGATCAGCCACGGCACCCAGTCGGCCCGGCCGGCGGGATGAGCCGTCCCAGCGCGGCCCGCCGCGCCCAGACGATCGGCCTCCGGCCCCTCGCGGGTCCCGAGGGCCACAGATGTCTCCGGAGCCCCGAATGTCCCGGATGCCCCATATGCACCGGGAGCACCGCCCTGCCCCGCGCCATGGGGCGCGGGGTCACCAGGGCTGCCGCCGGTCGTGATCATGCTGTCCTAGGTCGAGTGCGTCCGCATGGGCCTCCCCGCGGCCTCCGTCCAGCCTAACCTGCCCGGTCCAGGCCGGCTGAAAGCTTCATCCCCGCGCCGCGCCGGCAGCTTCCCCCAGCCCGCGAGCCGCCTGCACGCCGGGGCCACGGCCATCAGCGGAGCAGCAGCCTGCCGATCCGGCGGCCCGCCACGAGCAGGCCGATCACGCCCATCACGGCCAGGTAGGCGGCGTGCCAGAGCAGGGCCGGGCCAACGGTGCCCAGCGTGAGATCCCGCAGCATCACCACGCTCTGGTACAGCGGGGTGCATTCCACCACGAACTGCAGCGGCCGGGGGTAGACGCTGAGCGGGTAGAACGTGGTCGAGAACAGGAACATCGGCAGGGTCGCCAGCGTGACGAACTCGAAGTCCTGCCAGGTCCGCATGTACGTGGTGCAGGCCATGCCGGCCGCGGCAAACGCGAACCCGGTCAGCACGGCGGCGGGCAGCGCGGCCACCGCCCACCACGAGTAGACCAGGCCCATCGCCGCCATCACGGCCATGAAGGCCACCGCGTACAGGGCCCCGCGCAGCAGCGCCCAGCTGATCTCGCCCAGGGCCACGTCACCGGCCCGCATCGGGGTGGCCAGCGCGGCGTCGTAGAGCTTCTCGTACTTGAGCCGGAAGAACACGTTGAAGGTCGAGTCGAACAGGGCGCCGTTCATCGAGGCGCTGGCCAGCAGGGCGGGGGCCACGAAGGCGGCGTAGCTGATGCCCTGCACCGAGCCGACCAGCTGGCCCAGGCCCACCCCGATGGACAGCAGGTAGAACAGCGGCTCGACCACCCCGGACACGAACACCAGCCAGGCGTGCCGGTAGACCAGCGCGTGCCGCTCGACCAGGAACAGGCTGCTCCGGCCGCCCACCGACCGCGCGGCCCGGCGCAGCGGGCCGCGGCCGGGCAGCACCCGCAGCGGCAGGCTCGGCACGCTAGACATCGGCACCCCTAGACATAGAGCCGCCTGGGGTAGGTCCGGTTCCCGGCGATGATCCCGGCCGCCAGCACGATCAGCAGGTAGCCGACATGCAGGCACGCCGAGGGCACGGTGGCGATGCCCAGGCACAGCTCCCGGCACAGCGCCACGCCGTGCCAGATCGGGGTCAGGTAGGCGATTGGCCTGATCCACGCGGGCAGCTGGGTGACCGGGAAGAAGATCCCGGCGAACAGGAACAGCGGGATCAGCCCGAACCGGTAGATCACGGCCATCGAGGTGTCCTTGGTCCGGGTCACCGTCCAGGCCTCGATCACCGCCGTGAAGGCCAGGCCGGTGAGCACCGCGACCGGCAGGGCCAGGATGGCCCACGGCGAGATGATCGCCCCGAACGCCGCGGCCACGGCCAGGAACACGGCCGAGGTCATGGTCAGCTTCAGCCCCACGAACAGCAGGTGCCCGTGGAACAGGTCGGCCGGGCGCAGCGGCGAGGACACCGCGGCCTGGTAGGTCTTGTTCCACTTGACCGAGCCGAAGACCGGGTAGGTGGACTCCCCCACGCCGGTGCCCATCGCGCTCGCGGCCAGCAGGCCGGGCGCGAGGAAGACCAGGTAGCTGACGTTGCCCAGCGAGGCCGTGCCGTGCTTGTCCACCAGCGTGCCGAGGCCGAGGCCCATGGCGCCCAGGTACAGCAGCGGGTTCAGCACCGTGGAGATGATCGAGCCGCGCCAGGTCCGCCGGTAGTCGGTCAGCCAGAACCGGAGCTGCCGCACCGCGAAGTCCCAGGCGGGCACCTGGCCGGCCCGGTCCCGCCACGCCAGCCCGGCGGCCGGGCCGCCCGGCCGCGTCTGGGCCGTCATCAGTCCTCCAGCCGGCGGCCGGTAAGCCGGAGGAACACGTCCTCCAGCGTGCTGCGCCGGACCAGCGAGGTCAGCGGGTCCAGGCCGAGCTCGCGGACCGCGGCCAGCGCGGCGTCCCCGTCGCCGACGTAGAGCAGCACCCGGTCGGCCAGCACCTCACGGCGCTGGGCGGGACCGCGGCGAGTTTCTCCGCCGCGGATTCGTGGACCGCGGGGTCGAACCGGAGCTCGAGGACCTCCGGGGTGGAATACCGCTCGATCAGGTCCCGGGGCGAGCCCTCGGCGGCGATCCGGCCTGCGTCCATGACCACGAGGCGGTCGCACAGCTGCTCAGCCTCGTCCATGTAGTGCGTGGTCAGCACCAGCGTGACACCCTGCTGCTTGAGCCGGAACAGCCGGTCCCAGACCACGTGCCGGGCCTGCGGGTCCAGACCGGTGGTCGGCTCGTCCAGGAGCAGGATCTCCGGCTCGTTGATCAGCGAGCGGGCGATGGTCAGGCGGCGCTTCAGGCCGCCGGACAGCGGCTCGACCCGGTCGTCCTGGCGGTCGGCGAGCTGGACGAAGTCCAGCAGCCGGTCACTGCGCTCGCGGATGACTGGCCGGGACAGCCCGAAGTAGCGGCCGTACACCAGGAGGTTCTCCCGGACCGTGAGCTCCACGTCCAGGGAGTCTTCCTGCGGCACCACGCCCAGCCGGGCCCGGATCGCGGGCCCGTCGGCCACCGGGTCCAGGCCGAAGATGGACAGTTCTCCCGCGGTGGGCGGGGAGACGCAGCCGATCATGCGCATCGTGGATGACTTGCCCGCGCCGTTCGGGCCGAGGAAGCCGAAGGCCTCGCCACGGCGCAGCTCGAAGTCGATCCCATCCACCGCCGTGAAACTTCCGAATCGCTTCGTGAGGCCGCGAGCACGGATGAGAGCGGTGGTCACAGGCACTCATGCGAGACTACCGGGAGGGTGGGACAATTCCGAGCGAGTTAATTTCCCACTCCGTAATGGGCAAATCCCCGCCCACCGGCTACGTCAGCTGGCCCGGGCCGGTACTGTCACAAGCAGCGATGCGCCCTTCGCCGCAAGCGACGCGCCCCCCGCAGCACCCGCCCCCGCAGGACTGAGAGGAAGACGGCCAGGTGAGATTGACTCGCAGGCTGTATCAGCGGTTCCGCGTGCTGATTCACGAGGCGGCCAAGTTCGGCGTGGTGGGGCTGGCGGGGTTCATCGTCAGCCTCGGTGGCGCCGACGTCTTGTACTTCGACGCGGGGCGTGGGCAAGTACAAGGCTGTGGTGGCCGCGACGATCGCGGCCACCGTGGTGACCTTCCTCGGCAACCGCTACTGGGCGTTCCGGCACCGCGAGCGGACCGGGATGGGCCGGGAAACCGTCCTGTTCTTCGTGTTCAACGCGATCGGCCTGGCGATCCAGCTGGCCTGCGTCGCGATCGTCGTGGACGGGCCGGCCTGCAGGGCAAGATCTGGTACAACCTGGCCAACCTGTCCGGCATCGCGCTGGGCACGCTGTTCCGTTTCTGGTCTTACCGCAAGTGGGTGTGGCGGACGCAGGAGCCCACGAGCGGGGCGCCGGCCGCTGGCCATCACCCCGTCTCGCCCGCGCCCGGGTCCCCAGAAGCGGCGGTGGCCGAGGCCGTCGCGGTCGGCCTGGACGAAGAGGCCACGCTGTACGGCCGCAGCGCCGAGAACTACGACGGGGCTGAGGGTTACGGCGCTGGCGAGTACGGCGCTGAGAGCTACGGCGGCGGGACCTACGGTGACCCTGAAGGCTACGGTCCCGGGACCGAGGATCATGGCCGTGAGGGCAACGGCACCCGCCGCTCCGGCCCCCGGCACGCCGCTAAGCAGCGCTGACCAAGCCGTAGGCATCCCCGGGCTGGGCCGGTGTTCGTTTGCTGAGTGAGGCACTGGCCTAGGCGGGGGGATAGCGGACGCCGGGTTTTCTGCGATCGTCACAGGACGGCCTGCACCTGAACGGCAAGGTCTGGTACAACGCTCGCCAACCTGAGCTGGCATCGGGCTGGGCACGCTGTTCCGTTTCTGGTCTTACCGCAAGTGGGTGTGGCGGACGCAGGAGCCCACGAGCGGGGTGCCGGCCGCTGGCCATCACCCCGTCTCGCCCGCCCCCGGGTTCCCGGAGGCCGGTGGTGGTGGAGGCGGTCGCCGTCGGCCTGGATGAAGAGGCCACGCTGTTCGGCCGCGGGGCCGAGAACTATGACGACGCTGAAGGTTACGGCGCTGGCGGGCTACGGCGCCGGGAACTACGGCAGCGGGCGGAGAACTACGGCCGGCCCTGAAGGCTACGGTCCTGGGACCGGGAATCATCGCCGCGGACGCGAGGGCAACGGTGACGGCACTCGCCCCGCGGCCCCCGGCACGCCGCTAAGCAGCGCTGACAAGGTCTTAGGCATCCCCGGGCTGGGCCGGTGTTCGCTGCGGAGTGAGGCACTGGGCCGGGCGGGGGGATAGCGGACGCCGGGTTTTCGTTGCGGCGAATTTCGGGTTAGCGCCCGCCGCAGCTGGTGCCGCTGCCGCCTACCAGCGGAAGCTGCTGGGCGTAGGCGGCCGTGGACTGCGCCTGAGTGATCTTGCCGGTGTCGACCAGCCGGCCCAGTACGTGTGCCTCCCGGGCCCGGCCGCGAGCGTAGTGCGAGATCGGGTCGTCCGCGGAGGGTCCCTGGACCAGCCCGGCCAGGGTGGCCGCCTCGGGCAGGGTCAGGCCCGCCGGGACGGTGCCGAAGTACCCGCAGCTGGCCTGGGCCAGGCCGTAGTAGCCGTGGCCGAAGTAGGCGATATCGGCGTACATCCGGAGGACCTTGGCCTTGCTGTAGGCCATGTCGAGCTTGACGCCCAGCATGACCTGCTTGATCTCGACGCTGAACCCGCTCTGGCCGGAGGTGTAGAGCATCTTGGCCAGCTGCTGGTACAGGGTCGCGCCACCCTCGTCGCCGTGGCCGGTGATCTGGGCGGCGGCCACCCGGGCGATCGCGTAGATATCCACCCCGGGCTCGGAGTAGAAGCGGTGATCCTCGGTGGCCACCAGGGACTCGGCGAACAGCGGCGGTACCGCCGGTCCCGGGTAGGCCGCGTGGTGCGCCGTGTCGATGGCCCGGGCCAGCGCGGGGGCGTTGCCGACCGACGGGGTGAGCGCGAACAGCACGCCGAACGCGATCACGCTGAGCATGAGCAGCGCCAGCACGAGGCCCAGGAACCAGCGCAGCACCCGCCAGCGGCGGCGGCGGTAGACGGGCCGGCCGGGCCGGTAATAGTCCTCGTCCGGGTCCTCGACGTAGTGGCCGCCGTCCCCGTAACCCGGGTAGGGGCCGTCGTCGGGATAGTTGCGGTACGGGTCCCCGGACGTCGTCCCGTAGGGCAGCGGCACGGTCTGCGGGTCGTAGCCGATCCGCGCCACCCGAGGATCACCCGGCCCACCCTCCCGGGCCGGTCCCCCTGCCGTCATCCGATACTCCGTCTGGTCTGACCCGCCTGGTCTGGGGCCGTCGCGGGGTCACGCGGGGCCTACCCCAGTAAAGCAACGAAGAATCATTGCGCTAAGTGCCCGTTCGGCGCGCGTTCCCGGTAATGACCCTCGTAAGGGCTACGCTACTTTGCGTAATTGACTATCTACGGTAGGTAGTCATCAGGGGGGATTAGAAGGATGAGACAAGTCTCAAGACTGCTCGCCGGCCTCACGGCCGTCGGTGCGGCCGCGTTCACGCTCGTGGGGGCGACCGCGGCGAGCGCCGCATCGTCCACGGTCTACGTCTCCAAGCACGGCCGGGCGGGGAACTCGGACCGGTCGTGCGCCTCGGCCCGGTACCGCCACATCAACCAGGCCATCCACGCCGCGCCGAGGGGCGGGACGGTGATCGTCTGCGGTGGCACCTACAAGGTGCAGGCCGTGGTGACCAAGTCGCTGGCCCTGATCGGCCGGCACGGCGCCACCATCAACGCCCGGGGCCAGAAGCCGATCAGCAAGAAGCTGCCGGGGGGCAGCGGCGTGGTCGTCTTCGGCGCCAGGCACGTCGAGGTCACCGGGTTCACCGTAGTGAACGCCGGCTTCGACGCCATTCTCGTGGCGCGCAGCCGCCGGGTCCTGGTCTCGCACAACGTGCTGAAGCACAACGGGGACGTGGGCGTGGACTTCAACGGCACGTCAGACTCGCTGGCGACGCACAACCTCGCTGAGCACAACAAGGGTGGCGGCTTCCTGATCGCCGACGACCTGGGGCCGACGCATTTCGACGCGGTCACCTGGAACGTGGCCACCCGCAACCCGGGCGGTTGCGGGGTCATCATCGCCGGGCACTCCACGTCCGGGGTGTGGGGCAACTACGTCGCGCACAACCTGCTCACCTTCAACGGCCTCAACAAGAAGGTGCCCGGGGCCGGTGTGGTCATCGCCACGGAGGTCAAGGGCGAGCGGGTGTCTGACAACGATGTCGCCCACAACGTGATCTACGGCAACGGCCTGGCCGGGGTGACGATCCACTCCCACGTGCGGGGGCAGCGGCTGAGCGGCAACCAGATCGTGGACAACGACATCGGCAAGAACAACATCGTCGGTGACACGATCGGGCTGGGCCCGCCGGTCACGAACCACCCGGACCTGCGCACGACCGGGATCCTGGTCGGTGCCTCGTCAGCGATCAAGGTGTGGATCCACGGCAACTTCATCCACAGCAACTGGTTCGGGATCTACCTGAACGGCCGGATCCGCGCGCATATCCATCACAACCGCTTCCACCGGGTGCATAAGCACATCAAGGTGGCGTAGCCGCGGGACTGATCCGGGCTGGCTGTCCTGCTCAGGCTTTGGCCGGGGAGGGCAGCCAGCCCTTTTGCTGGCCGGGCGTCTCGGGTCAGTCGGGATCAAAGGCGGCACGCTGCACGTGGCACAGGTTGCTGCCTCGCTGATCACGGGTTAGCGGGAGAAGGCGATGGGCATACAGCCGGGTGGCTGCCGGTTGAGGTCTAGTGCTGGACGCAGGGTCGTAAACCCCTGCAAGCTGGCACTGATGTGCCCCGGGATTCAGCCCCTTCCGCCACGTGGAGTGCCAGCTATGGAAGTCAAGGAACTCGGACATCTAGTCCTCTACGTTCGCAACCTCGATCGCTCCGCGACCTTCTACCGGGACGTGCTCGGCTGGCGCCAGATCCTGGGCGGCCCCGGCGACGCGCCCACCCCCTTCCGGGCCGCGGCCTTCTCCGCCCCGTCCGGGCGCACCCACCACGAACTGCTCCTCATCGAGGTCGGCGAGGACGCGGCCAACCTGCCGTCGGGCCGCCGGGTCGGGCTGTACCACTTCGGCCTGAAGATCGGCGACAGCGACGACGAGCTCCGCGAGGCCCTGCGCGCTCTGGAGGCCAACGCGGTCAACGTGGTCGGGGCCAGCGACCACACGGTGACGCACAGCCTGTACATCACCGACCCGGACGGGAACGAGATCGAGCTGTACGTGGACATGCCCGGGGTGGACTGGAAGAGCGACCCGTCGCTGGTTGCGGCGCCGATCAAGCCGCTGAAGCTCTAGGGGCCGGACGGGCGGGGCGGCGGATGGCCGCGGGCGGCGACGGGCGCCCGCGTGAGGCGCCCCGTCTGATGCGGAACTGGCTTGCGTGGCCGGGGTTGCGGACGTGTGAACGCGGCCTGGATGTCCTGTAGGCTGCTGCGTGGCAACGGGACGTGGCGCAGTTTGGCAGCGCACTTGACTGGGGGTCAAGGGGTCGCCGGTTCAAATCCGGCCGTCCCGACCAGTTGCTTAGCAGGTCAGGGTCGTTCTCGCCGGTGTGAGCCACGGCCCTTTCTTGCGTGAGGCGCGCGGCCATCTCACAATCTCTCACAGGTTGCTCCGGCGCCTTCCCGAAGATCTCGTCCACGGCTACAGCGCCCTTGGTTAGCCAGGGCGGATCTCGTGGCGGTCCACCCGCGCCGTCTGGCCTGGTGGGCGCAACTGGGTTCGAACCAGTGACCCTCGCTGTAAGGCTCGTCTGCGCTCTCGTATGCGGTCGCTGGCCTGGCAGGCTACTTTCGGCTGTCGGCTGCGGTCCGGTCAGATGGCATACGGTTGTTACGGTTGGTCCGACCCGGATGGAGAAGTCCTCGTGCGACGCGTTGCCTGACCTTGTCCGCCCTCACCGCGGCCGGCCTCGTGCTGACCGCGTGCGGCGGGCGGTCCAGCCCGAGCCCGTGGGCCGACCCCCAGCCTCATCCCGCCGAAGATCGAGGGTGGCCAGACGGTCACTCAGTACTGGCCACTGACCGGGCTCAAGGTGCCGTCGAACAAGACCGCCAAGCTCCACCACCCGGTCCTGGTCGCGAAGATGGACAACACCGTGTCCAGCCAGCCGCAGGTCGGCCTAAGCAACGCCGACATGGTCGTCGAGGAGCTCGTTGAGGGCGGCCTGACCCGACTGGCGGTTTTCTACTACTCCCACCTCCCGCGCAACGTCGGGCCGATCCGCTCCATGCGCGCTAGCGATATCGACGTCGTCTCGCCCGTGCATGCGTCGATGGTGACCAGCGGCGGGGCCCCCAGGACGATCGCGCGGATCAAGGCCGCGCACATCCGGTTCTACGGCGAGGGCACCAAGGGCATGTACCGCTCGACGCAGCGGGCGGCGCCGTACAACCTGTTCGTCCACCTCAAACGGTCGCGGCGGTCGCGAAGCGCAAGCAGGCGACCCCGCCGAACTACCTCGCCTGGGGCTCGGCCAAGGACCTGCCGCAGGGTCGCAAGGTGACGAAGATCAGGGTTCAGTTCTCCGCCGTGCACACCACGAAGTGGGTCTTCGGCAACGGCCGATACCACAACACGAACAGCAACGCGCCCGCCGGCGGCCAATTCCCGGCGACCAGCGTGCTGGTACTGCGGGTGCGCGAGGGTGACGCGGGCTACCTGGACCCGGCCGGCAACCACGTCCCGGAGACCCTGCTGACGGGCTCCGGCAACGCCCTGCTCTTTCACAACGGCCGGATGGTCGCCGCGACCTGGCACAAGGGCAAGGCGCCGACCTCCACGATCAAGCTGACCACGAGGAAGGGTCACAAGCTCGAGGTCCCCGCTGGCCACACTTGGATCGAGCTGGTCCCGGTCCACGGCGGCAACGTCACCTTCTCGAAGTAGCAGTCGCCCTACGCACCACCAGCCGCGACGCCAAGGAAAGTTCAGGGCGGCCACCAGCAGACGCCACGGTCAGCTCCCGCTGGATGCCGCCTCCCCCCCCTCCCTCCCCAACACGAGGCGCCTTCGCGACTAGGCCCAGCGAGACCTTGGCTACCACGATTGCTCGGGTCGCCGTCTCGACGGCTATCCGCCGCGGCGCCGGTGAATCTGGCTGACACCCTGAGCCCGGAACCAAAATCCAACTGATTCCTCGGATCGGGCCACGCTTGGGCCACAGCCGCGAGCGCTGACGGAAACCAGCGGACACTCACGAGCACTAAAGCCCATTAAGTCTCCAGGAACTCCGATACGCTCAGAAACTCTCAGACGGCCTGTGATGGGGTTTCGGGAGCCCAAGTAAGGGAGCCACGCCCCTCAGGCTCAGCCAGACACCCTCCGGACATCCGGCATTTGCGGTGCGAGAGGCTCTGCCGGACTCCCTCGGACCAGCCAGACACCGGGTTCGTGCCTGGGGGTCAAGGGGTCGCCGGACCATGTAAGGAATTCCGGCGCTTGATTAGCGCAGGGGTTCCAGGGTTGCATGAGCATCCCGGCTAGTCCGGTAGGTGGCAACGCGTAGGTCCTGAGGCCGTGTCTGCCGGGCCTCGCGGATTTGATTGCCACTGCTGGCCTGGCCACGGATGACCCGCATGAGGGAAGTGGAAGGCTGGACGGGGCCTGGTCCGGTTGCAGCACATGAATGGGAGCCGTTGCCGGGCTCCCCCACCCTGGGACCGTGGCCGTTGATTGCTGCCTGCTGTGCGCCGGGACTGATAGTCCGACGATGTCGCTGAGAGGTAGCTGGTGGAGCAGCAGGACGGGCAGCCGGATCCCGGCGCCTCGTCGGAACTGACCTGGGGATCGCGTCACGGCATTCGGTGCGGGTGCTGGAAGCGAATGGCCAGGTGGTGTGCCGGGCGTCGTGCGTGCCGACGGTGAAGTCGCTGACGTTAGTGGAACAGGCTGCGCTGGACGGGGCGCCGGAGGGCACGAGGCTGGCGGTGGTGTTCGAGCCCAAGGCCGGCGCGGATGCCGATCGCGGTGTTCTTCGCCCGCCGCGGCCATGACGTTTACCGGGTGTCCTCAGCGAAGGCGCGGACTTGCGCAGGTTCTTGCGCGGCACGCCAAGTCGAACGGGATCGACGCGGAGACGCTGGCCCGATTGCCGCTGGCTGACCCCGGCGGGCTGCAGCGCCTCGACTACCTGGCCGGACGCCGCCGCGCCAGACCGGCGGGTCCGGGCGTGTGACCGGCTGACCCGGGCGGGAAGCGAGCACAAGGTGCGGATCAAGGACCTGGTCCGGCAGCTGATGCCGATGACCCCGCTGACCGGGAACTCGGCAAAGCCGACCTGGCCGTGCTGGAACACTTCGCGGACCCGCGCCCTGGTGGCCGCGGGACGGGAGCTCACCCGCCTGATCGCCAGAGGCCTCCGGCCATCAGCAGGAGCGAAGAACGGCCCGAGAGTGGCGCGCCGCCGCGGCGGCCGCCTCGAGCTGTACGGCGACCACCCAGCGGTGCCTTTGAGGACCTGGCCGCCGAGGTCGCCACTGAGGTCCGGCTGCTGCGGGCGATCCAGGCCGAACTGGCGGCCCATGCCGCGGCCCGCGAGCAGCACTACCGGCAGGCCGATCCCGGCAGCTCGCCCGGTCCCTGCCCGGGTTCGCCGAGATCAGCGCCCCGGTCCTGGTCGCGGTCATGGGCCGCCCAGGCCGCTTCCGCGACGGACCCCGGTTCAAGTCCTATGCCGGGCTGGCCCCGCGCGCCAGCGAAACCGGGGAGACCGACCGCAAAGGCCAGCCGATGAGCAAAGCCGGGCCCTCCCTGCTGCGCGCCACGCTGTTCCGCGCCGCCGACACCGCCCGCCGGCAGGACCCGCAGCTCGCCCGGATCTACTACCAGCAGATGACCGAGCGCGGCGCCACCCACCTCAAGGCCTGCTGCGTCGTCGCCGGGCACCTCGCCGAACGGGCCTGGACCGTCATGAACCGCGGCACCCCCTACGTGATCTGCGACAACAACGGCATGCCCGTCACCCCAGGGGAAGCCAAGCAGATCATCGCGGAGAAATGGACCGTCCCGGAGGAAGTCCGCAAACGGCGGCGCAGCCGCAAGATAGCGGGGAGAGCCCCTCAGGCGGCCACAACCGGGCCGGACAGGCGAGGCGACCCTCCCCGCCCCCGATCCTCACGGCCCCGCGCCAAGGCAGTCAACCCCGTCACCTGACCAGCCCCCGCCAGCACCAGCCCGCCCAGCCGTCCGCCAGCGGGCCTGCTGGCACGCCCGGAAACAGCACACCGGCGACCACGAAAACTCTGGCCCACGCGGCTTGACAAGCAAGCTTCCATAGGAAATCAAATCCGGCCGTCCCGACCAGCTGGCAAGGTCCGTTGATCCGGGCACTCCGCCCAGGTCAGCGGGCCTTTGTCATCGAGGCCTGAGAACGCCGGACAGCCTAGACGACCCGCAGCTGGGGGCCATTTGGGGACCGGCGGACGCTGAGATGGGCGGTCAGAGCGACGCCCGCCTCGGTGATCGACCGCTGGTCCGGGTACAGATACCGCTGAGTCGTGGTCAGCTCCATCAGGTGCGGAAACTGTCGGCGCCAGTCCGAAAACTCATGCTTGACGGTCGCCCGTCGCTAATCTTCGTCTTCATCAAATGACAAAGCGGCGCCACACCGCGGACATTTCGATTCAGTGTTGGGATCCTTTCTTAGCCGCACTCTCATCCCGCAAGTTTGGCATTTGATAACGAGCATAGGTGCACGAAAAGGTGGGACCCGGAAGCTCGTCTCCATATGTCATTTTATCTTACCTTTCCATTCTTCTAGTATGTGTGCCATCTGCGGAAAGCGCGCCATGCCATCAAGGCTTCGCCGAGTCACTACTCGCGTAGCAATCCATCTCGGGCGGTTATTTTCGCCCAAAGCGAAGATGCAGCGAACCCGCGCCGCCGCCCATTGGGATGGCATCATAAAGAGACATGATCGGACTATGTCTTGATTAGGCTCGATCGACACTGGCCAGAACCGGCCTCCACAGTCCATGAGAAGGTCTTCAGTCATTTCCCAATCTTTGTTCTCCCAAATCCTTTTCTCCCAATCTTCTCCTTCCCCTTCTTCCTGCTCTCCTTCTGCTTGCCATTCGACCCACCGACTATCCTCTTCTCTAGGCGGCTCCAGCCGTTGACATCGATGGAGGATACTTCGACGCCTGTGATGATCAGTCGTGTCGAAGGTGATAAGTGAGTCACCGCAGTTCCTGACTCTAACGTTCACACGTATACCCGTCTTGCCGTGAACGCCAACCACTTTACAGTCGAGATCAATAGAACAGCGCTTCATGAATGTGCGGCCCCCACGGAACCGCATCAGCGCCCAGATTCCCGCAGTAACCAGCCCAATTGCTGTGATGGCGGCCGCGCATGCCTGAATCCAGATTGCCCATGTGTCGATAACCTCGACCCTTAGGATCGTTGGGAGACTGACCGCGGGTTGTAGCAACTGGTTCACAAGACCCCCCTGGTCCGTCATCACAAGGCTCAACAGCCCTGCTGTAAACATTTTGCCAAGGATGCGGCTGAACCGCCACAGTCGCCCGGATCTGGGGAGGGAGGTCGGGCGATCTCGGCGGAGGGCCGAGCGGCCGAGACGTTCCGGCACTTTCCCAAATGCGGTGCCGAGCATTTCACGCAGTGCCCATCGCACGGAACCCTCTCCTGACCGCCCTAGCCGCGTGGGTTGACACCTACAGCCGACACCAACGGGACGGCCGTCGGCGAGCTCGTGCGGACAGCCCAGAGACACCTTGCGAGGTCAGCCACTGTCCTGAACATGTTGGCTGGATGTGGCATGCAAGCGCTCTCGTCCTGGGGACATCTGGGACCACACGGCGTGCATCCGGCCGGACAACCAGCATGTCGGTACACCTACCACTCCCCCACTGAGGGCGAACTGATCAGCGCGAACGCCTGTCCACAGTCCTGGGGTCAAGGGATCGCCGGTTCGAATCCGGCCGTCTCGACCAGAACTTGCAGGTCAGGGGGCTTTGGCGAAGAGCCGGAGCCCCCTTTTTTTTGGATCTTAGGGAAGCCACCCACCGCGCGGGTGTCAGGCGGACAGGTGTCAGGCGGGCTTGCGCTTCGCCTCGAGAATCGTGTCCAAGGCCGTCGCGCCCTTGGTGAGCGCGGGCCGGATCTCGAACCTGTAGACGGTCTCGGTCACGCTGGTGGAGACGTGGCCGACGAGCTGGCTGTGCCCTCCAGCGGTACGTCACTGCCCGACAGGATGGACACGAACGAGTGCCGCAGCTCTCGCGGCACCAGCCCTCCCCCAGCCCCGCCGCCTTGGTGATTCCAGCGAACTCGCGGCGGAGTGCGGACGGTGGCGCAAGTGGACTCTTGGGTTATCTAGCGGCTGGGCGGGGCTGTGACCTGGGCTGGTTCGCCGAGGACAGTGTCCTCGGCGAAGCAGCGCGAGTTGGTGAGGGCCCGGTCATCGGGGTGGGATCGCTGTGGAAGTGCGAGGTGTCCCAGGGCTTCAGCGGTCCGGCTTACTCGCGCCGGCCATGAACGCGGTGCGTAGTTGGTGGGCAATGAGCCTGCGTCCCGGCCTGCGTGCGTCAGCCTGTGAAGATGTTCCCGGAAAAGGGAGAGAGGTCCAGCCACAGGTATTGATAGGTGCGGCTCGTAAAGACCCAGCCATTGTCCGAGCGCCGTAGGCGATCAGTCCATACGCCGTTGTTTCGGTAGTAACTCTCGCCGGGCCCGCGTGCGGCCTCGTGGCACACACAGCGGGCTGTAGCTTCATCGCCGTTGATCTCGATGGAGCCCTGCACTGCGAATTGAACGAAGTAGTCTCGCTCATCCCGAAGCTTGCGGAACAGCGACACGATGTCGTCTATCCCCTTGGCGCACCTTTCGAAGGGCTGGTTCTCGGTGCCTTCGATCACCCATTCCGCGTCGTCTGCCCACAACGCGCGAAAACCATCGTAGTCGGCGCTGATTGCGGTATCGGCGAAGCGGATGGTCGCGTCGCGGATTGCCGCCTCGTCCAGCAACCGAGCGAGCGAAGCTGCGTTATCTGTGATTGCCATACGTCCATCGTGGGTCCACTCCGCGAAGGGATCCAGGGAACGCGCAACGATAGGAACGGCAGTACCACTCTTGACGCTCTGGCCGCGAGGACCGGGATGGCGGCGATCTTCTCTGCGCTCAAGTGCTCCCAATCCAGGCCGGCGGGACGTCGCTGCGGGCAGCATTCAATCACTTCGCCTGGGGTGATGATCAGGTCAACGCGGAAGCCATGCCCGGCCTCCGGAAGCGGGCCGTCTATGACCTGCAGCTGGGCTGTAACGCCGGGACCCTAACCTGAGCTGACTGCTCCGTGAAGCGATCGAGTCACCACGTTGAGTCCGCACCAGAAGAGGCCGGGGATGAACACCGCCAGTGAGACGAGCTGGGAAAGCTGGACCCCCGGTCCTGGGCCGCACCGGGGACGATCAGGCATCCGCAACGGCGTCGCCGAGTTGCTGCGCAGCGGCAGACCGTACGCCTACAACCAACGCGATGGCCGAAGCCGCGCGCACGAACCGCACGGCTGCGGTGGCCACGGTCCGGGAGATGGCGCTGGCCGGGGCTACGTTCGAGGTGGAGGTGCGCGAGGGGAAGCGGGTCGTGCCGTATCGGTTCCGCATGACCGGCGAAGGTTGAACGCATGCACGCACGGTGCGCCGTTACCCTTCGCCAAGGACGGTGGCTAGGGTGTGGAGCTATGCCGGATAACAAGGCCGACCTCAGTTCTCCTACTGGTTCCGCTTCGCCCGGCTCGGGAGTGAGTGCCCGGCGCGTGGTGGAGCGCTTGGATGAGCCCGAATGCATGGAGCTGCTCAGCACCGCAAGGATCGGGCGCCTGGTTTACAACAGCCGGTATGGGCCGGTGGCGGTGCCGTCCGAGTACAAGATCCATGAAGGATCGATCGTTTTCCGCACCTACCGGACCACCTTCACCGAGGAGGACTTGCGTACTGGTATCGCGTATGCCGAGTACAAGGTCGCTGTGGAGGTCAACCAGACTGATCCCGAAGCGCGGGAGGGATGGGTGGTGCTCGTCCAGGGCGCGGCCCATCACATAGACACCGAGGCCGAGCGTGCAGCGATCGCCGACCTCGGCCTCGAGTCGTGGGTGGAGGGCGAACCCGAGCACTTCATCCGGGTGAATCCCAGCCAAATCGGAGGCCAACGTATCCGCCCGGCATGATGCCAGCGCTGCTGTGCAAACCTGTCCATCCACTTGTCCAGGTCGCCGGCGGTCAGCTTCTTGAGCCGGGCCGCGCCGAACCGCGGGATCAGGTGGTGGTCTGCGAGCGAGCGGTAGTTGCTGATCGGGTCTGCGTCGGCGTCTTGATGAGGTTATGGTGCCGTTGTTTCGGGCCCGGCCGGTCGCTGGGCCTGGTGCTGGGCGGGGGCCGGCTGGGCGGACAGTTCGCCGGGGGCGGGGCTGGGCGGCGGCTGCCTGGCTGGGTCGGGTCCGAAGGCGAAGCCAGCTATCGCGCCGAGCGCGGCGAACGCGGCCGCGGCGAGCAGGACGTCGTTGAGCCCGCTGGCGGTGCCGGCGTGGGCGGCGTGGGTGACCGCGGCGCGGGCGGCGGGCGGGACCGCGGCGGCGACCCGGGTGCCGGCGCCGGAGGCGACCGCGGCGGCCAGCCGGTGGGCGGCGCCGGGCGGGGCGGGCAGGCCGGCCAGGGCGTGCAGGGTGGCGGTGGTGACGCGGGAGGCGTAGAGGGCGCCGAGCACGGCCACGCCGGTGGCGGTGCCGACCTGGCGCAGCGTGTTCACCAGGCCGGCGGCCATCCCGGCGTGGGCCGGCTCCACCGCCGACAAGCGCCGCCGAGGCCAGGCCGGTGGAGGTGATGCCCAGGCCGATCCCGGCCAGGATGAAGCCGGGCAGCAGCACCAGCCAGGTGGAGGTGGCGGTCAGGTGGGCCATCGAGGCCAGCCCGGCCGCGGCCGCGACCATGGCCACGCCCAGCAGCACCCGCATCGCCACCTTGCCGATCAGCCGGCCGGTCAGCAGGGCGACCGCGAAGGAGACCAGCGACAGCGGCAGGAACCGCAGCCCGGCCTGGACCGGGGAGTAGCCGAGGGTGTTCTGCACATACAGCGACAGGTAGGTGATCATCCCGATGACCGTCGCCGAGATCGCGAACGCCACGAACCCGGTCGCGGCGAAGCTGCGCCGGGGGAACAGGCGCAGGTCGGCCATGGGCGCGGCGGCGATGCGCAGCTCGTATATCACGAACCCGGCAAAGGCCACGGCTGCGGTCGCGAACAGGGCCACGATCGCCGGGCTCGCCCAGCCCAGCGCGTTGCCGCGGATCAGCGCGAACATCAGCGCGGTCAGCGCCACGGTGATCAGCGCCGTGCCCAGCCAGTCGGCCCGGCCGCCGGCCGGGTCGCGGGATTCGCGCAGCCGGGCCAGCCCGGCCGCGAACGCCGCCACGCCGATGGGCAGGTTGATGAAGAAGATCGACCGCCAGCCCAGCGTGTCGGTCAGCACCCCGCCGGCCAGCGGCCCGATGGCGGTGGCGCCGCCGATCGTGGCGCCGAAGACGCCCAGCGCCCGGGCCAGGGCGGCGCCGGAGAACTCCGCGCGCAGCAGCGGCGTGCCGGTGGCGAACAGCACCGCGCCGCCGACTCCCTGCAGCGCGCGGAACAACTCCAGCGCCAGCGCGGTCGGGGCCAGCGCGCACGCCAGCGAGCCGGCGTGAAGATGACCAGGCCGGCCAGGAACAGCCGGCGCCGGCCCAGCCGGTCACCCAGGGTGGCCGCCGGCAGCAGCAGCACGGCCAGCACCAGGGCATAGGCGGCGATCACCCACTGCAGGTCCGACAGGCTCGCCCGCAGATCCCGCTGAATCGATGGCAGCGCCACGCTCACCACGGTGATGTCCAGCAGCAACATGAACGCCGCCGTGCACACCAGCACCAGCGTCCACCGCTGCCGCGACGACATCCCCGGGACTTCAGCCATCTGCCTCACCACCCAAGCGGCGGCCGCTGTCATGACGGGGCGCCAGCGGCTTTTTCCAGTAACGCAAGTGCCAATATCACTACTAGTGATAGTGAGCGCACTCTCCTGTGATAGTGAGTGCGCACTCTACTGTCAAGACTTCCGGGTCAGGTTCGGCTGCTTGACGGGGTGGGGTGCATGGACGGACTCAGACATGCAGGGTGGGCCGGTAGATGAGCTCTTGGATGTTGCCGTCGAGCGTCCGGCTCTCGATCAGCTCGAGGTCGAAGTCGGCCGCACCCTGGAAGATCGGGTCCAGTCCGGTCTGACCGGTGATCACAGGGAAGAGCGTCACCTGGACGCGGTCGACCAGGCCGGCGGCCATCAGCGCCCGGTTCATCGACAGGCTGCCGTGCGAGCGCAACGGCACCTCGGACTCCTCCTTGAGCCGGGCGACGACGTCGACGGCGTCGCCGCTCACGACGGTCGCGTCCGGCCAGTCGAGGGGTCCTTCCAGCGTGGTCGACACCACCGTTGCCGGCAGGCTCCTCATCCGGGTGACCCATGGGTCACGCACCTCGGACTCCTCGGTGCTCGAGGCCAGCATCTGCGCGAACGCCCGATAGGTGTTGGCCCCGAAGACCATCCGCTGCTCCTCGCCGTACAAGGCGAGGCGGTGGTCGAGCAGCTCGGGGCCTTGCTTGCCCCAGTAGCCGCCCCAGTTGCCGCTGGCGGCGCCGAAGCCGTCGAGGCTGGAAAAGACGTCGAAGGTGTAGGTAGCGGTCATGATGCTCTCCTCGAGTGCGGTTGATCGGGTGTGTGGATACAGACTGGAAACCACGGCGAAACTCATCGCCGTTGGACTCCTGGAGTCCGGCCGCCCCGGATGCGGCCCCAGGACTTGACCACGGCCAAGACGGTGGCGAAGGTCAGCATGGTCAGCGACACGGCGGGCGAGAAGAAGAGCGTGGCACGCCGATCCACAGGTCGTGACTATTCCTCCCATCTCCGCTAGATCAGGTGTTGGGTGCCTGGCCCTCCACATGGTCTCCACACCGCCTCCATACCGACTGGACACAATACGGCTTCGGTCGGTTCATCACTCCGATGCAGTGACCCAAATGCAATCGACGCTCACGCTTTTCAGCGTGGCAGTGCCCATGTCGGCTCAAGGCTGCCAAGCGTGCCAGGGTGCTGACGCCCACCGCTGCCAGCCATCAGCGTGTTGCTGCCAAACCGCCGTTCTGACTGTTGCCCGGCGACGCCGGATCGTTTCCAGCTTATACAGACCTACAACTCATGCCGTTGTGGGATGATCGTCCCGCCGTAGAGTCACGGCTTTCAAGCTCAAGGGAGCTATCTAATGTCGCTCGCTGCTTCGTCGTCGTCGTATCCGCTCTTGAACCTTTTCTGGACGATGTTCGAGTTCTTCCTGTGGGTGATCTGGATCTGGATCCTGATCATGGGTGTTCATCGACATCTTCCGCAGCTCATGACCTGTCCGGCTGGGCCAAGGCGCTGTGGTTCCTGTTCGTGCTGTTCATCCCGCTCATCGGCGTGCTGGTCTACCTGATCGCCCGCGGCGGCTCGATGCACGAGCGGGCGGCGCAGCAGGCTCAGCGCCAGGACGAGGAGGCTCCGCGGCCTACGTCCAGCAAGCCGCGGCGAGCTCACCGGCCAGCACCGCGGACCAGCTGGCCAAGCTGGCCGACCTGCGCGACCGGGGAGTCATCTCAGCGGAGGAATTCGAGCGCGAGAAGGCCAAGGTCCTGGCCTGAGCGGGAAGGCGGGCAGCAGAGCGCTGCCCGCCATGCCGGGCCAGCCCGCTGGCGGCTCATCAACTTCACGTCCGCTTGCGACATGCCAGATCATCGTGAAGTTGGCGGCCCCACCCTCCTCAGCGCGGTGGGGCCGCCGGGCCATCGACGGCTGACGCGGTGCAGGTTCACTCTTGGACGATTCTGCAGCCGCAGGCTCCCCGCCCGACTCCCTCAGACCGGCCCAGATACCGGATTCGTGCCTGGGGGTCAAGGGGTCGCCGGTTGAAATCCGGCCGTCCCGACCATTGCTTAGCAGGTGAGAGGCCACTTTGCCGGGTCGGCGAGGTGGCCTCAAGATCGTTTGACGGCTCATCTCAGCAAGACTCATTGGGTTGTGAACACGGGTCGTCCACCTGGTGGACCATCGGCTCCCGCAGCGGGACCAGCACCGGATCCGGCCTGCTCCGGCCTGACCGCCCCAAGGCCGGCTTTCACCGTTACGCCCGGCATCCCCGGCCACCGTCGGCAGCACGCCGCTATCCGGCACGATGGCATCAAGCCGCGCATTTCCCATGTTTAGGGACTTTAACGTCGTTCTCCCCGATTCCAGCAGGCGTCCTCACCGCCATATGATTACCCTGAGTAATCTATTTACGTACTTAGAGTGGTATCCCTCAGGGCAGCGATCTCCGAGTCGGAATCTCAATGCAAGATGTCGCTCCTGCCACTGATGTTGTCGCTGATCGGCGACTTAGAGTTGCTGCATGTCACGGGTCCCCGGCGGTTGTATATGAGTGTTAGACGCCATCCAAAATGAGCGGCAAATCGTCACTCACGTCGAGTGGATGCGCGACAGGCCCAGACGGTAGAGGGAATTGACAAGGGGCGGGGGCGCTCAGGCTCACCGCCTCTGCCAAGGCCGGGCTGCTGCCTCTCTGTGAGTTTCCCGCGTCGGCCGACCGCCGGCCGAGGCTACGGGCTTCCACCACTTGCCAGCGATCTCGGCGAGCTGCCGACCAGTACTGGGCGCGCTAGTACCTGGGGCGGCCTGGACCGCATACTTTGGTACCGGCCCGGGACTACATGGTTCCATGTGCCGCGGTAGCGTGACATTCAGCCATGACCAGTAAGGCGCTGGACAAGGTCGGCGCGACCGGGGCGACGTGGTAGCTCAACGAACGTCGGAATGACATAACCGGTGGTCCGGTCAGGTAGCGCCGGCGTCGGCGGCATCCGACCGCAGTAAGAGAGGAACGTGAGTGAACATCATCAGAGGCAAGCGAGAGCATGCGGAAGCGGAGCGCGCGGACGGCGTGGGCGGCGGAACCCTAAGCCGGCGCGGCGTCCTCGGCGGTCTCGCCGCCCTTCCCGTCCTGGACGGCGTCGGGTCAGCCACCCCCGCTCTGGCCGCCCCGGCAGCGCGGCCGGGCAGCGCCCCGACGGCCGCCGGCGACCTGGTGCGCGGAGCGGAGCGGCGGTACAACGCCCCGCTGCTCACACCGGGAACCCGCCTGGTGCTGCCGGCGGGCGTCAAGGCCGTGCCCGTCCAGGACTATTACCATCGTCCGCGCCTTGCGTCGGCCGCGTCCGCGTGGCCGCACATGAGGGCATCCGACGGCACCACGGTCGACGCGTCGGTCATTCCCGAACGCGGGGCCCCGACCCGTATCGCGATCCTGAGCGGGTTCACCGAGGGCTGGTACGAGCTCATCCATGCGAACGGGAGGGCTGACCGCGTGACGTGGGATGCCCGCAAGCTGCCCGTACCTGTTCGTCTACGGCGAGTTCGGCGGCACGAACGAGGAGCCGTTCCGCGACCGGTTCTACACGCTCGCGCTGCAGCCGATGTCCCGCAACCCGTACCCCCGCAGCACCACCATTCTCTAGGAGAAGAATGTCTCACCACTTCGACTACACGGCAGACGAACGGCTGGATATCAGCGACGCGTACTGCTTCGCCGGGCCCAGGGACGCCTTCGGCCCGCGCACGGTATTCGGGATGAACGCCTCCCCCAACGACGCCGGTCCCTGGGACCCCGCGGGCTACTACGAACTCAAGGTTGACACCAACGGGGACCTGGTCGAGGACATCACCTGGCGGTTCACCTTCCCGGTCGACTCCGCCGGCGTCCAGCACGTCGTGGTGGCCGAGCTCCGCGGCCGGGAAGCCACCGACCGCAACGCCACGGGCAGGATCATCACGCCCCCCAACGCGCCCGTGGGAGAGGTCCTGGAGGTGGAGCGCGGCATCAAGATCTTCGCCGGCCCCCGCACCGACTCGTTCTTCAACTTCCTTCCCTTCCCCATCACGTTGGCGAACGCCCTGAATGAAGGCTTCTTCCCGGACCTGGCGGCCCTGTTCCCGCCGACCGACTTCTTCATGAATCAGATCGTCAGGTCCGTCCTAGTCGAGGCACCGGCCGAGATCACCGGCCGGCGCGGCTGAACTACTGGGCCACCACCGCGATCCACGACCAGGGGCACGGCTGGGTCCAGCTCCAGCGCGCCGGGGGGCCGAACGGCACCACCCTCTGGGACTTCCCCGCGGGTTCCGCCGGGATCAACATCAACGCCACCGTCCCGACGCAGGACCTCGCGGGCAGGCCCGCCACCCCGAGACCGACCCCGCCACCGGAGTCTGGGGCCAGATCAGGGACCAGACCGCCGTCGTCGTCGCGGCCGGCGGCACCTACAACCAGGGGGTCCACGGCCGTCCCACCGCGCTGGCCTACGGCGCGTACGTGGCCGACGTATTCCTCCCCATGGTCATCCCGTTCATCCCCGGCACCAACGCCCTGTGGGACCCCTGGCAGGGCAGCCACAACGGCAAGGGCCTGACCGAGGACGCGTTCGACAACGCCACCAAAGTCATCCTCAACCAGGACTTCGTCTCCGGCCTTACCCAGCCCGCGAAGCTCCTCGACTACTTCCCCTACCTCGCCCCGCCGCCGGAAAGCTGACCCGGCAGCGGGAACGCCGCGGACCTCGGCAGACCCAGGATTCAGCCTGCAGGCCAGACAGGGCAGGCTACCAGTTCGAAGTAGGGTCGGGAACGCCATGGAAGGGATGTTCCTGACCACCCGCCCGGTCTCGGTCGTGGCCGGGCGGGCCGTCGTCCCTGGCCTCGCCTCCTGACGGTTCTCCCGCTGGGAATAGCCGCGGCCCCCGCAGGCTAGCTTCCCAGCACGAGGCTCTCCGGCGGTTACGCCGCCTCACCTGCCGCGCAGGGCTGACGCGGTCTTGCCGGTGCGCTCGCGAAGAAGTACTCGCAGGGTGTTGGGGGTGTTCGTAGCCGACTTTCCGGGAGATGGTTTCCACGGACAAGTCCGTGGTGCGCAGCAGGTGGCGAGCGCGTTCGATTCTCAGGTCCTGGACGAATCGGATGGGGGACGTCCCGATGGTGCGCTGCACGGAGCGCTGCAGGGTCCGTTCGCTGACGCCGATGGCTTTGGCGGCGTCGGCATGCTGATGGGTTCGCCCAGGTGCTCGCGGATCCAGCGTTCGAAGGCGGCGACGGTGGGATCGCTTTGCGCCAGGGCGCTGGGGATGGTGTACGCGGCCTGTGACGGGCGTTCGTCGACCACGAGGTAGCGGGCCACCAGGTCGGCGAGCGCGGGGCTGCTTGCCCGGACGATCGCCAGCGCGAGGTCGACGTGCCCGAAAGCCGCGCCGGCGGTGGTGATGCCGTCGTCGGTGATGACCATCTGGCTGTGATCCAGATCGACCCGGGGGTACCTGGTCCGGAAGGTCGGCGACAGCCACCAGGTCGTCGTGGCGCGCACTCCGTCCAGGATTCCCGCCTCGGCCAGGAGGAAGGTACCCGCGCACGCCGACGCGATGGTCGTGCCGCGGTCACGGGTTCGCGCGATGAGGTTGCGGACGGGAAGGGATACATCGCCGCCAACATGGTCGAGCAAAGCCTCCGGGCTGGTTCCCGCAAGTGCCGGAACGACCAGCAGATCCGCCGTCTGGGCATGCTCAAGTGTTGGGGCGCCACGACGAGGTGGGCGACTCGCTCCCCCGGGATGGCAACGATCTGCTCTCCGGGTGCCTCGGCACGCGGGCCCGATAAGAAGGGTTCCGCGAGTTCCATGCCTGGGTCATGCGCCCACTTGATTTGACGGCGGCATCGTGCACGGTTCGGGCGGCCGCGTTGCAAGAACTTTCGGGTTGATCATCTGACTGAGCGCGGTTGTGTTCCCTTTCAGTGGCGACGAGCGGTGACGATCCAGGCGCGGGAGTTGAACCAGACACCGTCGTCGCTCAGGTGCGCGGCGAGCGCCTCGCGCAGACGCTCGACCGCGCGCGCCGCGGCGGCGGGATCCAGCCGCTTCAGTACTTCGCTGGTGCACGTGAAGCCGCGGACCCAGTCGAGAGCGGCGGCCACGTCCGGACCGTAGTAGACCGGTTCGTGGACGTCGGTGAAGGCGACGCCGGCGAACCCTGCAGCCTGCAGGATCTCCGTCACGGCCGGCGGGTCGGCGAGCGAGAACGGATCCGGTCCCCCGGAAGGGATGGCCACCGGCCCTTCGGCTGCTCCGAGGGATTGGTCGGATAGCGACGTCCCACTCGTTGCGCTCGTGGGCCTGCCAGACCATCATCACCAGGCGGCCGGCCGGGCGCAGCGCCCGCCTGATGTTGGCGAACGCGGCGACGGGGTCATCGAAGAACATCGTGCCGAACCTGCTGATTGCCAGGTCGAAGCGCTCCGGCGGAAAGCGGTGGACCTGCGCGTCGGCATGCTCGAAGGTGACGTTGCGGAGCCCCTCGGCCCGGGCAAGCTCGCGGGCGCGCTCGATCGCGGGCGCGGAGATGTCAACCCCGAGCGCACTCCCGGCCTGGGCCGTCCGCGCGGCCTGTCGGGTCGTCTGCCCAGTCCCGCAGCCGATGTCGAGGACGTGGTCGTGGAGCTGGACGCCAACGGCCCGGCGCAGTACCTCGTTGTGCCGCCGCAGTTCGGCGTCGTAGCCGCTGGGGCCGGGCACATGTTCGCTTGCGGCGTGTCGCACCGCTGTCCCTTCACGACGGCCGGGCCGCCTGGGCGCTGTTGATAACCGGCATTCATCATGGATGGCACCCCCACTCAGCCCCCGGGGCCGGTTAGGTCGCCGGAGACCGGCGGGAATCCCTGCGCGCATGCCGCGATGCCGGCCAGTGGTCACCGGGCAGTCCTCGCCCGCCAGCGTACGCCTCGAGGCGGTCCGCCCGCTCGTGCGGGCGGACCAGTGCGGGTGTGCCCGCCGTCGATCTCCTCGGGGGTGATTCCCATCCGGCCTCAGACTGGGTGCCCTGCGGGACGCATCGCGACCGAACTAGTACCTGCAGGCAACGTTCTGCTGGGGGTCAAACGGTGCAAAGCCACGATCCGCGCCGAATCGGCGCTTGTGGCTGATCCAGCGAAAGGTACTTACGGCGGGCAGTCGGGCGGATCACAATATAGACATGCCCGAGCTTGACCCGGCAGCTGTCATCGAGGCGGTGACTCGCGACCCCCAGCTGCGGGCGTTCACCGGCCACGGCAGGATCGAGACCCTGCCGGCCCGGCAGGCGCGGCGGCACCTGCTGCTGGACAAGATCGCACAGGCCTTCGAGCCGGGCGTGCGCTACTCAGAGCCCCGGGTCAGCTTGTTCCTCGGTGCCCTGCACGCCGATTATGCGGCGCTGCGCCGCTATCTCGTCAACGAGGAATTCCTGTCCCGCTCCGGTGGCCAGTACTGGCGCAGCGGCGGCACCGTGCTCCCGTCCCCGCCGGATGAGCCGCGGGCTCAAGCACACCCCACCTCCACGACTGCTCGTTCTGGCCCAGCCGCTGGGGCGGGCTGAGCTCGACTTGTACCCGGCTCAAGGTCAGCATCCGGGTCCGGGCAGCAATGGTGCGGCTGGAAGTCAGATACCAGGGTCAGCGCCGATGTCCTGGCCGAGTTCCTGACGCAACTGGTTCTCTACGAGCGCCCAGTCAGAGCCCAGGGCCTCAGTCATGGCGGCTCTCAATGCATCCGCTGCGCTAGCCACTTGATCAGCTAGCTGACGTACCCTGGCCAGCGTGCGCGCCGTGACCGTCACCTCGTGAGACTTCTGGCGGCCCGGCAGCGTGACCGTCACGTCTCCCGGCTGGGTGGCCCAGGCATCGTGGATCACCCGGTTCCGCTGCCTGTTGGCCTCATGGCACTCTTCCAATGCCGCCAGCACTACATCCTTCGCGTGCGCTGGGATATCCATGCGGTACCTGGCGAGGCGCCTGCAGTCGTCGATCAGGGTAGATGCCGTGAGACGGCCGTCCACTACGGCCGTGTACTTGCTGCCGACCAAAGCGCTGAAGGCTGCACGCAGCACTCGTTCCATGTAGGCCGACTCAAGGACGACGCCGCCCAAAGCGTGTTGCAGTTCATCAACATCCACACCAGCGAGCATGGCGGAAGTAACCGATGCCCGCACAACTGACACCCACCGCGGACACCAGCAAGCCTGGCCACCAGGACTGTTCCGCGCATCTTTGCACGTGCGTGACAACGAGGTTAGGCTGCCCGATCCGACGCACGGGGCAGGTCGGTCAGCCCTGATGCTCCTGCCTGCTTCGGCGCAGCACTGCGCATGGCGGTGGTAATGGCGGCAGCTCCGAGGATGCCTGCAGGTGGCAGCAAGACGAGGGCTGGGAGCTGGTAGCGCCACGAGAATTCGTACGCGTCCGATGCGAGCAGGAGGATGATTGCCGTGGCTGTGGTGAGCAGGCAGGCAGTTGCCGTGGCCGTGTCGCTCCCGTCGGCGGACCGAGCCATGCAGCTCCCAGCCAGGCCCGCCAGCGCGGCCACCGCGAGCAGGGGCCCCGGTGTGTACCCGCCGTGAAGCTGGTAATCGCGGAGCGCTTCGGCCAGCGGTCTGATGACCGATGGCTGGCCGCCGCCCGGCCTGATCGAGGCGACATAGCCCAAGGTGATCAAGGGCGGATAGGTGGGATAGGTGGTCTGGAATTGCCAGCGGCTGATCGGCATATCCCCGGGAGCGGTGTTCCTGGTGAGGGCGAACAATTTGATGAAATCGCGGTGGATGGCGCTTACCACGGCCATCGGCTGCTGCGTGACGACCGCGCGCTCGAAACGGTCTGCCATGGCCTCGATCGTCATGCCCGGCGGCGGCTGGTAGCTCAGCAGCGGGCCTGCGGGATCGCCGACCAGGCCATCGATGCCCAGTGTGGCCACCACCTGCGGTGATGGGCACAGGCTTCGCTCGTCTGGTGGCAGCCTGAGCGTAGCGCAATTGGCCGCCGCGGCCGCGCGCCCGTAGAAGGCATACGAATTCCGCTGGGTAAGTGTGAAATGACCCGCCACCGCGAACTGAACCAGCATGTATATCAGCACCGGGATCGCGAGCCGGCCGTGAACAGCGCGCTCTCGGCCAGCCGCTGCCACCGTATCGCGCGGACCAGCAGGAGGGCCAGCGACGGGGACGATCAGGACTTCACCGACCTGCCGGACGTCAACGGCCACGCCCAGGGCCAGGCCAGCCAGACCCACCTGCCAGGCGGCCGGGATGCGGCGCCATAGCAACAGCGTGAGACCAGCCACGATGAGCGCCTCGAACAGCACATCCGGCATGATCGTCTGCTCGGCCTGCAACTGATAGCCATCCAGCAGCACGGGCGCGGTGGCAAGCGCGGCCGCCCAGCGCCACATGCCGCGGCGGAGCAGGACCGAATAGAGCGACAAAGCTATTCCCAGGCCCAGGATGTGCTGGGCCGCGGCGACCGCAGCCAGTCCACCAGCACGCTGCAACGGCCACAGCAAAACCAGGTAACCAAGAGGATCCAGGCTTGAGTCGCCGTGCAGGTACCGGTACGAGTCGATGTAGACCAGTGCCGGGCTGTAGGCGACCTGAGTCAGGATCCGCAGCGACAGCCCGGCGCAGAACACGATCGTGAACAGCCAGTGCCGGCGGGCGTGCGTGCGGGCAGTCATGAGCAAGCCACGCAACCTGCCCGTGCCGTCCGTGAACCGCTTCCAGCGCGCATGCCCGCGCATGCTGTTCCTCCCTTCAGGGAATCCTCATCCGGGATGGCTGCTCAGCGGGCGCTAGGAAGTGGCGGAGTGTTCCGCTAGGACGTCGGCCAGGTGGAGGCCTAAACGTCAATCAGCAGGGGATCCCTGCACCCAGATCGTAGGGCCTGCCCCCACAGGCGGGAGCCCGATCTCACCACGTCACCGAACCGTCATAAGTTGTTCAAGCTGACCTGAAGGGCCCCATCTGAGCTGGGCAGGCGGTAGCGCCAACGGAGCCGGCTTGGCGGGCTCCCGGTGGTTGCGGGTGAGTCCGGCGGTCGCGAGGCAACCCCGTAGCGACTCGGCCTTGACCCGGGGACCCGGGGACCCGGCCGCGAACATCGAGTGGGGAGGAGGCTGGAATCAGTGCGGCATGCCCTGAGGCGATGTGCGGTGATCATCTCCCGCCATGCTGCGCCGGGCCGTGACCAGGGCCGCGACCGTGCTAGCGCGAATCGGTCGCCCGAGTCGTTCATAAATGGCCTCGTATTCACGCTCAAGGGCTTGACGTTGGCCCGGTGAAAGCCGAGCGTAAAACGACATCGTACGAACGATAGCATTGAGCTCGTCAGGAGTGTGCTCGAGGAGCTTTGGCATGACTGCCACCTGAACATCACCGAACAAGCGGCCGGCATAATCTTGCCCTATGTCGTAGCTGCCGAGCCAGGCCCATACCTCTGAGACGTTGCCACGGCGTTGCTCCATCCCGGCGAGCGTGGCGTCGAGATCCCTGTAGGTCGGCCAATTAGCGGCAATGTCCGGGGCGATCTTTCTCATGGCAGCGAGTACTGCTTCCTGATCTCGCTTGCTACGCGGCTCCTCAAGTCCGAAGTATTGCACGAGGGCGAGCGTTCCACCGGGAACAAGTACGTCAGCGGTCTTCTGCCAGCTAACCTTAGGGTCAATCCAGTGAAACGCGGACGCCGAGAACACGGCCTGAAATTGCTCGCGGGGAAGCAATGCATCCTCAAACTGAGCGTTCACAAATTCAACCTCTCCAGCACCTTCCAGGTTCTGCCTGGCCAGTGCTATGAGGCTCTTGCCGGGTTCGAGTGCTGTGACGTGCAGGCCCCGGGCGACAAGGCCGCGCGTCAGTTGGCCGCTTCCACACCCGACCTCAAGCACATGATCGCCGCTCCCGATCCCTGCGACCTGACAAGCTTGGTCGATGAGTTCGTCAGGATAGGTCGGACGGTGGCGGTCGTACTCAGCCGCGATCTCATCAAAAACCTTGCCGTAACGACGCGCAGTGGATTCTGGTAGCCGTGTCATCATCGGCCTCCGTTCGTGCTCGTTACTGTGATCGCTACGTCATGGTCGCGGCCAAGTTCCGGTACCTATCCCGTGGCGGGCGGCCTCCCCATTCAGGCAGACATGATTATGCCGGGATCAGGGCCCGGCGGATGTCCAGGTGGCGGTTGTGGAAGTCGCGAGCGAGGTGTCGCCTGGGTGGTGCTGCTCGAGGCTGGCGTCGAGGTCGGCTGAACTGCTGGCCAGGTCGGTGGGCTGCGGCGCTCGTAGGCGAAGCGCCATGGCCAAAGGCGACAACCTGGTCTAGGCGTCTCGGAGCTGGAGTAACCTGCGTCACCCGCACGGGAGTGATGCTGGGCGCGTGTCCAGGCGCCCGCGTCCTTCGAGCGCGAAGGTGACTCCAGGCCAGCCGAGGGCACCCTTTACCCTCCACGCAGGCGAGAAGGAGATAGGGAAGGGCCGCATCAAGACGCAGCCCGGCAAGTTCTTCATCGCCTGCGAGGGCCTCAACGTCGGGAAAGACGGTGCAGAACCAGTCACCGACGACTACCCGGGCGGGGGCGCGCCCGCGCGGCGCGCCCGCGCGCTTCACCGGCGGCACGATCGTGCGCGCGGCGGTGGACGTCAGCGGAGAGCCATTCGTTGACCTCGCCGCCGAGGCAGGCATGGCCTTCATGCGTGATCAGGCCCGGCATGCGCGCCTAAGCCGCTCCCCCGCGGCCGTCCTGATGAGACCTCTGGTCAGGTCCTCAATCACCCGGGGTGGGTGACGTGAGGTCCGGCGAATCAGGCGAGGCTGGCCGGATGAGCGGGGTGCGCTGATGCCAGAGGGCCTGGACCCGATCGAGACCGGCAAGAAACTGCATGAGCATGGTGAAGCACACGATCAGCAGACCGAGGGAAAAGACGATCACCACGATCGTCACTCGCGGATCATCCAGATCTCTGAGGCGGTCCTGCTCTCTATCGTCACCGTCACCGCGGCCTGGGCGGGCTACTCCGCGGCGAGATGGGGCACGGCGTCACGGGTGGATATCGCTCAGTCCTCCACACTGCGCAACGTTGCTACCCGCGATTACCTGACGGCCACCTCGCTGCGCAACTTCGACTCCTCGACCTTCAACGCCTGGTTCATCGCCTACACCCTGAACAGCCCGCAGAAAGAAGCGGTCGCGATACGCCGCTTCCGGCCCGGGTTCAAGGTCGCCTTCGACGCGTGGATGGCGACCGACCCGCTGCACAACCCGCATGCCCCGCCCGGGCCGACGTACATGCCGCAGTACAAGCTGCCAGCACAGGCGCAGGCCACCGCGCTCGACGACGAAGCCACCGCGAAGTTCAGTGAGGGCACGAAGGCCGGGCTGACTGGCGACGACTACGTCCAGATCACGGTGTTCCTGGCCGCCGTGCTGTTCCTGGTGGGCATCGGCAGCTCGTTCAAGCTGCACGGCGTGCGATACGCCCTGATTACTTTCGGCTCGGTGTTGCTGATCGTTGCGGTCGTGCTGATCCTCAAGCAGCCGGGCCTGCCGAGCGGCTGAGCCGTGCCCAGGCAGACCCGGTGAGCCGGACCCCACGCGATCATCCGGGGTCACGGCGCAGCAGGCGGGTACGCGCGGATGAACATGGCGATGAGCTGATGGTGCAGCCGGGTGTACCGGCCGTGGTCCCAGTCGCTGCCGATGTCGTTGGCCAGGTGCTGGCTGATCATCCCGAAATGCAGGGTCGAGAGCAGCGCCATGCCGTGGTCGGAGGCGGCGTCAGGATGAACCTGGCCGGCCGCGGCAGCGTCGCGGAGTCCGTGCCGGAGCTGATCGATGATCTCCAGCGCCGGCGCGAAGGCATCAGCTGTGGGCTGGAAGCCCGGCACCGGCCGCCAGAACAGAAGCTGCGCCAGGACGGGGTGCGAGACCGCCCAGCGGCCGGTGGCTTCCATCCCGGCCGCGACGGCGTCCATGCCGGGCGCGGCGCCGTGCATCCCGGAGCGCAGAGCCTCGAGGTTGGCCAGCTGGCCAAGCCGGAACAGCGCGTCGTAGATCGCCATCCGCGACGGGAAGTACTTATAGAGGGAAGGTGGCTGGATCGACCAGGGCGCGCGCCAGGCTGGCCATGGACAGTCCAGCGACGCCGTCTTCGGTCATGATCGCCACGGCGAGGGCCAGGATCTGCGCTGCGGATTTCCTCATGGCGCCGTGCCGGTGCGGTCAGGCGCATGAGTGCGCTGGTCGCGGCGACGTCCAGATTCAGGCTCATGTTCACGGGCGTCAAGGCTGCGCAGGTCGATGCGCCGGCCGCGTGACTGCTCAGCTACGCAGAGGATGACGCGGCGGGCACCGGCAACTGCAGCACCAGCCTGATCGACCGGGGGTTCACCGTCAGCACCTCGCGCCAGCGAGACGCGCTACGCGCGCAGCACCACAGCTGGGACCAGTTCGACACGATCGAGCTGACGATCCAGCTGGCGGCGGTGCAGCAACACCATCACTTGCCACCCGCAGGTTACGCCCCGAACATCGACAAGATCATCGTGGCCCCGGCCTCGATTCCCTGACCAATCACGGCCGCCAGCGAGCCGGAGCCAGCATGCCGCCGCGATAGCGGCGCCGCCTGGAATAGGGGAAGCCCCGGCCCCAGGGGGTGGGCCGGGGCTCCCCTGCTCAGGTGGGTCAGCAGCCGTCGTAGGCGGACCAGGCGGACCCGCCGGACTGCGCGTACTCCTGGGCGAACGCGGCGTTCTGCTCGGCCACGGACGCGTTCTCCGGGAGCCCGGAGTGTCCGAGGGACTGCCAGGTGGACGGCAGGAAGCCGTACAGGCCGCCCGCGCCGCTGGACGCGTTGACCGCCGAGGCGTCACCACCGCTTTCGCGCTGGATCACGCAGCTCTGGAAGCCGCCCGAGCCGCTGTAGGAGGCCTGCTGGGCCGGCGCGGCGCTGGTGGCCGTGCTGGCCGAGGACGCGGCGGGCGCAGCCACCGGGGCCGGCGCCGCGACCGGGGCCGGGATCGCCGCCAGGGCGGCGCGGGTCAGCCACGGCTTGACCTTGTGTGAGCCCGGGACCACGAGCCGGTCTCCGGCCTGGATCACGGACGGGTTGTGCACGCTGTGCCGGTTGGCCCACCACAGGGCGGGCCAGCTGGATGCGCTGCCGAACTCACGCTGGCTGATCGAGCTGAGTGAGTCACCAGGGCGCACGGTGGTGTGCTGGGTGGCGTGGTGAGCCGCCCCTGGATGCAGCGAAACCGTGACCGCGATCATGGTCTTCGCGGCACCGGTACCTGCGATACTGAGAAAAGACATGGCTTGCTTACCTCCGAGGTTCGTTGCCATGCAAAGGCCCCGGCCGCGTGCTGCAACACGCCTGGCCGGGGCCGCCTGATCTACTCGGCGATGACTGAGTGGGCACCCCCCGTGGTCATATCGACTCCATTCAGTGATCGGCGAATGATGCGTCGGCCACGCTAACCCGGATTTTCGACCACGCCAAACAGAAGTTGCCCAGTTCAGGGCTTCAGGTTGGGTTTGGCCCTACCGAAAGCCGGGCAAAATAGGGCCCCTGATCTGCGCCGATCTGTGCATTGGCACAGATCGGCAAGTGACTCTGAGTGATTTATGCCACGACCCGCCCGGGAGCGGTCTCCTGTGACTACCGGGGCTAGACGGGCCAGAGAAACGGAGCAGAAACGGCCAGGCCGGACCGGGCGGTCTGGCAGAGTTTGTCAGTGTTTCGCCGCCTGCTGCCGACTCAGCGCAGCGGATCAGCCCGCGTCCGCGCGCTCGCCGGCCGCCTGCCGCAGAAAGTGCGCCCGGCTCAGGTACGCGCGGGCGGCCGAAACAGGATTCTCCCGATAACGGCCGCCGCAATGTCCGCGCTGCTCGGCACGGTCCTGACCGCTGGTGACAGCCACGTCCTTGCCGCCGGCGACCCAGCCCGGCCGCGCACCAGCGCCACCTCGAACCCGGCCACACCAGCCATACCAGTCACGCCAGCAGCCCCCAGGCTCGCCGGGACCGGCGGGCGCACGCCGCCCTCGTCCGCCTGGTGCCTGCGGAAGTACGGCCTGGCCTGCTACTCGCCGGGGCAGATCCAGCGGGCTTACGACCTGCCGGCGCTGTACTCCCGGGGACTGGACGGCCGGGGCCGCACGATCGTCGTCGTGGACTCCTTCGGGTCCCCCACCATCCGTCATGACCTGCGGGTGTTCGACACCGCGTGCGGTCTGCCCGGGCCGCCGGCGCTCCGGGTGCTGCAGCCCGCAGGCCACGTGCCGCCCTACAACCCGAAGAACCCGGACATGGTGGACGCGGCCGGTGAGACGACCAGCGACGTGGAGGCCGCGCACGCCATCGCGCCCGGGGCCAGCATCCTGCTGGTCGAGACGCCCGCCGCCGAGACCCTCACCGGCGGTGGCTTCGCGCAGTTCATGGCCGCGGAGGACTACGTGATCACCCACGATCTGGGCGACGTGATCAGCCAGAGCTTCGGCATCCCGGAGCAGAACTTCCCGGGCCGGGCCGCCGTGGCGAGGCTGCGCTACGCCTACCGCAACGCCGACCGGCACCACGTCACCGTGCTGGCCGCCACCAACGACTTCGGGGTCACCGGGCCCACGAAAGCCGGCGGCATGTTCCGCACCCACCCGGTCGTCGACTGGCCGGCCTCTGACCCCCTGGTCACCGCCGTCGGCGGCACCCGGCTGCGGCTGACCGCCCAGGGCCGCCGGATCTCCCCCGACTCCGCCTGGAACGAGAGCGGCCGCGCGGTCGTGGCCAGGTACGCCGGGGCCCTGCCCTGGGCGGGCGGCGGCGGCAGGTCGGCGATCTTCACCCGGCCCGGCTACCAGGATTCCGTGCGCGCGGTCGTCGGTAACCGCCGAGGCGTCCCGGATGTGGCGCTGAGCGCCTCGTTCCGCGGCGCGAGCCTCACCTTCGAGTCCTACACCGGGGCCCCGGGGATCTGGCGGCCGGCCGCGGGAACCAGCGTGGCCACCCCCTACTTCGCGGGCCTGGTCGCGATCGCCGACCAGGCCCTGCACACCCGGCTCGGCCTGATCAACCCGCTGCTCTACCGCCTGGAGCAGGCCCACGCGGCCGGTCTCGTCGCGGTGACCCGGGGCAGCAACACGGTCCGCTTCATCCAGGACGGCCGGACCGTCACGGTCCGCGGCTACCGGGCCGGCCCCGGGTACAACCTCGCCACCGGGGTCGGCACCATTGACGCCGCCCGCTTCATCCAGGATCTGCGGGCGATGCGTGCGTCGTCGTGCCCGGCCAGGGATGATGATCACGGGAGGGGCTCATGCGAGAAATGACGACGCGAGAGAGGCCAGCGCCAGGGACGCCAGCGCGGGGAATGCCAGGGCCCGGGGTGACACCGTGACCGCGCCTGCGGCCTTTGCCGACGGGCGGGCGCTGCGGGCCTGCTGGCATCCCGTCGCGTTCAGCCACGACCTCGCCGACAAGCCGGTTCATGCCGATCTCCTGGGCGAGCCGCTGGTGGTGTGGCGCGGTGCTGACGGCCAGCCCCGGGCCCATTCGGATCTGTGCATCCACCGCGGGACGGCCCTGTCGCTCGGGTGGATCAGCGGGGATGAGCTCGTGTGTGCCTACCACGGCTGGCGTTATGGAGCGGATGGGCGTTGCGTGGCCATCCCCCAGCTGGAGAATCCGGCCCGGGTGCCAGCCAAGGCGCGGATCGGGGCGTTCAGCTGCCAGGAACGCTACGGCCTGGTGTGGGTCGCCCTGGAAGCGCCGCGCTGGCCGCTTCCCGCGGTGCCGGAACTCGAGGACGGGACCTGGGCGGTGGTCACCGCCGGGCCGTACCGCTGGGAGTGCGATGCCGCGCGGCAGGTGGAGAACTTCACCGACTTCGGGCACTTCCCGTGGGTCCACCCGGGGCTGCTGGGTGATCCGGACCGGCCGGTGGTTCCGCGCTACGAAGTCCGTACCGAGGGACACGTGCTGCACTACTCGATCGTCCGGCCGGAGGCGCCCAACAGCGATGACTTCCCGGTCTTCGGGAACGAGCAGGCTGGCCCCCCGGAGCGGCGCAGCACCTACGAACTGCACCTGCCGTACACGATCGCGCTGCGGCTGGGCTGGGGCGGCGAGCGCGCGATGGTCTACTTCTTCGCGTCGCAGCCCATCGCGGCGGACCGCTGCGCGGGGTACGTCCTGATCGGGCGCAACTACAACCTGGACCAGCCCGCCGACGTCATCCAGCAGTTCGAGGACACCATCTTCGGCCAGGACCAGCGGGTGGTCGAGTCACAGCGCCCGGAGCGGGTGCCCTTCGACCTGGCCGCCGAGCTGCATCTGAAGTTCGACGCGGTGGCGGTCGCCTACCGCAAGGCCATGCGGTCGCTGAGCCTGGCCACCAGCGACGCGCCCGGTCCTCAGCGGTCCAGCCCCGGTCCTCAGCGATCGAGCAGGGCCACGCCGCCGTAGCGGGCCCGCTGGACGGCCCGGTACGCCACGGCCAGGGCGGCGGTCATCACGATGATCGCCGCCATGTCGATCGCCCCGGCGTGGAACAGGTGCCCGGGGCCGGCACCGCCGCTGACCACCCAGGTGCAGGCACCGAGAAGAAACGCGAACATGCCGAACGCGGCGGCGCGGGCGAGAAACGCCTCGTAACGCAGGGTCCGGGAGGAGAGCCCGGCCCGCCGGATGATCCTGGTCGCCCCGGCCAGCAGGAAAGCGATGGCGACCGGGCTGACCGCCATCCAGGCCAGTTCGGCGCCCGGGAACAAGGCCAGGCTGCCCGGATGGGCCCAGTAGGACGAGACCCAGAGCGTCGACGCCCAGGTGAACGCGGCCACCCCGCCCGGTACCAGCCCCTGATGCGCCCAGGGGTGACCGCCGGTGCCGGGCCATCCGTTCCCGAAATGACGACCGCCGATCACCAGGACGGCGGTACCGGCCACGAAGAAGAGCGCGGGCCGGATCAGCCCGTCCGGTTGCCGGCGGGCGAATCGCAGGATGACGGCGCCCGCGATGGGGATCGCGGCGAGCGCCGCCAGGCCGCACAGGAGCGCCGTGGCGCCGGACATGAGGATCATCGCCACGGAGATGGTCGCGGCGTCCGGCTTCGACCACTGCCAGCCGATGGTCAGCTGCGACCACAGCGCTACGCCCAGGGAGAGGAACACCCCGAGCAGGTACCCGAGCGAGGCCAGGCTGGCCCGGACCTGGTCAGCGGGATCGATGGCGTGTCCGGTGAGCCCGGTCGGGATGAGCCGCGCCAGCACGCCGCTGATGGCCACGTCGGCGTCGCGGCGCCACGAATCCGGCCGCTCGCTGATGTCCGCGATGAGCAGTTCGGCGAACTCGTCGCCGTACCGCGACCGCCAGTCCCGGGGGTACCAGCGGAGCAGGCGGGCGGCGCGCCGGGCCGCGGCCTCGGGCCCGTCGCTCACGCGGCCCCCCAGCCCGCCGCCAGCCGGCGCAGCCCGAGTTCGGCCACCCGGCGCTGGGCGTCCAGATGAGCCCGGAGGGTGGCCGCTCCCAGGGAGGTCAGCCGGTAGGGGCGGCGCCGGTCGTGACTTTCCATCGCCTCGATGAGCCCCTGCCCTTCGAGCCCGGCCGAGCGCCTCGTAGAGCGTGCCCGGCGCGAGCCGGACATCCGCGAAGGCCTCGATGTCCTTGGTCAGGGCGTACCCGTGTTTCGCCCCATCCGCCAGGCTCGACAGGATCAGGGTCGCCGGCCCGGCGTAGCGGCCGAAGCTGGCGAGCGGCTCGGCGGGGCTTTTCTCATCCCCTGACCGCGCCTTCTCCCCTCGCTGCGTCTTCTTCGCCATGAAGGTCACCCTATATCGCCTAACGATCCATCGGCGGCCGGAGATACGGCCAGGACCGCGGCGGCCCGGGCCACCGCGGCCGGGGCCACCGCGGCCGGGGCGTTGGCCCGCGGCGGGACCAGGCCGGGAACGTGCCTGGCCAGGAACGCTCGCGGGAATGGATCTCGCATCCGCCAGAATCCGGCGTCGATCACGAAGTGCGCCGTCACCACCCCGAGGTAGGCACCGAAGACCAGGCGGATCGCCGGCGGGAACCCGTGCAGATGCGACGCGCCGCTGAGCAGTGCTCCCCCGACCAGGGCGACGTTGGCGAACACGGCCAGCCGGAGCCAGCGGGATGTACCCCGGCGGTTCCCCGCCGCCACCAGTCCCACCAGGAGCAGGTACTGGAATCCGTGGGCAATGGTCATGCCGCCCACCGCCGCGTAGGGCGACCGGAAGACAAAAATGGGCAGCGAGAACAGCAGCGCCATCAGGTACATGGCACAGAACCCGGCCGGGCGGTCGGCAGCAGGGCGGCGGACCAGGGCCACCACCCCGGATCCCGCTCCGGCGGCGAACAACAGCCCCGCCACGGTGAACAGCTCCCCGGCTGCCTGGGTCCACCCTGAGCTGGAGAAGACCGGGATGCGCGAGCAGCCCCAGGATGCCGGCCCCGCCCGCCCCCATCAGGGCCCGGCGTTCGGCCCGGCTCAGCGGTCGCACGCGATGGACGGAGGCGGCGAGGGCCGCCATGCCCAGGTTCTGCTTCTGGAAGTGAAAGAACTGCCAGCCGAAGTAGGCCAGGAGAAGCCAGGCCATCGCGGCCGGGGACGCCGCCGCCGCGGTGACCGCCCCGGTCACGACCAGCCCGGCCGGGATCCAGATGTACCGCAGCGGCCGCGCGGTCGCGTGCGCGCGGACGTCGGGCAGGGTGTACAGCCAGCCAGTGGCGGCGACGTGCACCGAGGAGCCGAGGAAGAGCAGCCAGGCCAGGCCGCGGACCGGGGCCGCCGACGCGGAGGGGGCGAGAGCGACGGCCCCGCCGAACGCGCCCGCACTGAGGGCCACCGTGCCCCAGAGCCAGGCGCGTGACTGACCGGCCCGTGACTGGCCGGCCTGGCCGCGGCCGTGTCGGCCGTCCGCGGCCTGGCCGGCCAGGAGTTCAGCCTCCACCGCAGCCGCCCGCCGCTCCGGCCGCTCCGGCCGCGGGCATCACGACGAGCGTGAAAAACAGGACCAGGGCCACGGTGATGGCCAGCATGGTCAGGCCGATGACCAGCGGCGTCCGCGGGCCCGGCCCGGGCGGCTCGGACGTTCGGGCGGCTCAAGCGGCCCGGGAGGCAACCGCATGACATCAGGGACGTCCGGTGTCTCGATCATGCCGGGAGACTACTTCGTCTTCCGATATACCGTCAACCTGTACAACGGGCGCCGGAGTAGTTCAGCCGATCCAGTACCGGCGGATGAGAGCGGGGCGCGCGTCCTCGACGACCGACTCGAGCTGGCCGCCGCAGGCCTCGATCACGGTCCTGGACCCGGCGTTGTCCTCGTCGCAGATCATGAGGATCCGGTCGACGCCGTTGGCCCGCGCGATCACGAGGCTCTGCCGGAGTATCTCGGTCGCGTACCCGCGACGCCGGTACCCGGGAACAACGGCGTAGCCAATGTGACCGCCTTCCCGCGCGAGAAAGTCGTTGAGGGCGAAGCGGATAGACGACCGGCCGACTACCTCTCCCCCGACGTCGGCGACCAGGAAGGTCCCGGGAACCTGCCCGGCCGGCCTGCTGGACCCCACCCGGTGATCATGCAGCGCGGTCAGGTAGGCGTCCCAGGCCATTCCCGGCTCGAGGCCCAGGCCGAAGTTGAACCCTTCCTCGGCCAGCGCATCGCATGCCGCCCGGAACGCCACCTCGTCATCGGGCCCGGGCGGCCGGAGCCGGAGTGCCGGGTTCAGCGCGCGGTCATCGGTGGTATCGGTCAGCATCGCCTCACGCTAGCCACGGCGGCCCGGCTGAGCCAGTCATTAACCCGCGCCCCGAAGGAACAGGCCAGCCAGAACGCGGGTTGGCAGCTGACATGGCGATCAAGATAGGTGTGCTCCTGCCGACCTCCACGCCGGACCCGGGCAGCCGATCCTGGGAGATGTCCGCGCCAGCGCGCGGCTGGCCGAGGAGATGGGGCTCGATTCGGTCTGGTCCACCGACCACCTGGTGGCCAGCGCACCCATGCTGGACAGCACCGTGGTGCTGGCCACCGCGGCGGCGGTGACCGACCGGATCACGATCGGATTCGGTGTGATGCTGCTGGCTCTCCGGCCGGTGGCGTGGGCAGCGAAGCAGATCAGCACCCTGCAGTACGTGTCCGGTGACCGGATCGTGCTGGGCGTGGGCACGGGCAACCCGGCGCACGGAGACATCGGATGGCGCGCGGCGGGTGTGCCGTATGAGAACCGCGGCCCGCTCACAGACGAGGCGCTGCGGGTGCTTCCCGGGCTCGTGACCGGGCAGGCGACCGTGCTCGGAGACGGGCTGGAAGTGACGCTGGCTCCCGGCTCGGTCATGCCTGCGGTCCTGGTGGCGGGGAACGGGACCAGGGCGCTGCGCCGCGCCGCCGCCTACGGCGACGGCTGGATATGCATTGGCCTGCCGCCCGAGGATGTGGCGGCAGCTCTCGCCGTGCTGGGCGGGCTCGCTGCTCAGCGCGGCCGGCCGGTGCCGTGCGCGACCGTGGTGGGCCCGGCGCTGGACACCGATCCGGGGAAGGCGGCCACCCAGCTTTCCGCGTACGCCGCGGCCGGTACCGAGCGGGTGATCCTGGCCCCCTCGGGGACCAGCTGGCAGCACGACTACGAATTCGCCGGGAACCTGCAAGCCGAACTGTGACTGGCGGGCAGCCCTGCACCAGCTCGGCGGCGGTCATCGTGCTCGGCATCCTCGCACTGAAGCGAGCGCCTGAGCGAGCCAGTCAGCCGCCCGTGCAGCTGATTACCGGCCCGGCTGAATCACGTACCCGACCCGCGCCCGGGGCTTGGCTGGCGGTGACCGGGGCGGAGCGGGATGATCGGGCGCATGCATGCGACTGAGGGCCGCGTCGCCCTGGTGACCGGCAGCTCGCGAGGATTGGGCCAGGCCATCGCGCGGCGCCTCGCCCGCGATGGCCTGGCCGTGGCCGTCAATGGCCTGCACGAGGACGGGCAGGCCGCCGAGGTGGCCCGCGACGATCCGCGACGATGGCGGGACCGCCGATGCGTTCACCGCCGATGTCACCGACGAGCAGCAGGTCGCCAGGCTCGTCGCCGCAGTTGCGGCCCGCCTCGGTCCCGTTGATGTGCTGGTGCTGAACGCGACCGGCCCCCAGCCAGAAGCGCCGCTGGCCGACGTGGCGTGGGAGGACCACGTCGCCCAGCTCGAATTCTTCGTCAAGAGCCCGGTTCTGCTGGGGCGGGCCGTGCTTCCCGGGATGCGGGCCAGGCGATCCGGCCGGATCATCCAGATCGACTCCGAAGTCGCGGACCGGCCGCCACCGGGCCGGTCCGCCTACGCCACGGCCAAGAATGCCCAGATCGGCCTGGCCCGAAGCTGGGCCCGCGAACTCGCCCCGTCGGGCATCACCGTCAATACAGTCGCCCCGGGCTTCATCCCCGTCGAGCGGCACGCCGATGTCGGGCCAGAGGTCAGGAACGCCTACCTCGCCTCCGTGCCGGCCGGCCGGATGGGAACTCCCGAGGACATCGCCTGCGCGGTGAGCTTCTTCGCATCCGAGGATGCGGGCTTCATCACCGGCCAGCGCATCGTCGTCGACGGCGGGCGCAGCCTGGCCTCCTGACCATCGGCACCCCGTGCGATCCGCGCCAGAGATGGCGCCAGGGATAGAACTGACGCATGAGCGAACTGCTTGGCCGCCTGCAAACTCAGACGTTCGCGCGGTCCACCACCGCGACCGCCAGCTCATACCCGCCGCAGCGGCGGCTCAGCGCCGAACAGCTGGCCAGCTACCTGGACCGGCGGGCCTTCGCGGTCGTCGGATCCACCCGCGCTGACGGCCGGCCTCACGCGGCCATGTCGTCCTACATCCGCCGGGGCACGACCTTCTGGCTGCCCACCGTGGCCGGTTCGGTCCGGGAGCGCAACCTGCGCGGCACCCCGTGGCTCACGATGGTGATCGCCGAAGGGGACCACGGTGCGCACGTGGTCGTGATCCTCGAAGGGCCGGCCGAGGTCATCGCGCCCGCCGAGGTGCCCGGCGATGTGCGATCAGCGGCCCAGGGTGACTGGGTGGAGGCCTGGATCCGGCTGGAGGCCGAGCGCCTGCTCTCCTACGCGGCGGAAGGTGCGATGCCCTGAGCCGCGCGACCGCCGCCACGCCGGTCCCGGCCCGGCCGCAGGGACCGCACCGCGATCCGTTAGCGCGATTTCTGGGTCCTCCTTTCTGGGGGCTGGCGCAGTAGCCTGGCCGTGCCGCCAGGAATTGGCCTGCGTGGCGGCACGGTGGCCCCGGCCGCCGCAGGCGTGAGGGATACAGCGACGTGACTGCGACTGATCTTGACGTTGCCCGTTCGATGTGGACGCTGTTCGAGCCGGTCCATGCGGTGACCTACTTTGCTCCCGAGGCGCGTTCGGCGTTCGAGGAGGCCGGGCTGCGCGGGTTCTGGCGAGGGTATTTCGCGGGCCGGGCCGCCCCGCTGGGCGCGGTGAACGCGGCGGTCGTCGGGGCCTCGTTCTTCAACTTCTCCCCCGCCATGGTCGCCCGGGCGATCCCCGGGGTCTGGGAGCTGATCGCGCCCGCCGAAGCCCTGCGGGTCCGCCAGGCCGGGGCGGTCAGCGCGCTGCGCGGCCTGCTCGGCGGCCTGGACTCCGAGGTGACGGCGGCCGCGGACCTGCTCCGCCGGGCGGCGGGCGGACTGGACTGCGCGGGCCGGGTCCTGGCCGCGGCCAACGCTGCGCTGCCGCCTGCCGAGGACCCGATCGGGTGGCTCTGGCAGGCCGCCACCATGCTGCGCGAGCACCGCGGTGACGGGCATTTCGCGACCATGGCCACCGCGGACATCGACGGCTGCGAGGTGCTGGTGCTGCGCTGCGGCCTGGACATGCGGCGCGAGGACCTGCAGCCCATCCGGGGCTGGACCGACGAGCAGTGGGACGCGGCGGCGGCCCGGCTGACCGCCCGGGGCTGGATCGGCCCGGACGGCACGCTCACCTCCGCGGGCCGGGACGTGCACGCCACCCTGGAGATCGCCACCGACCAGGCCGCGGCCCGTCCCTGGGCCCGCCTCGGCCCGGCTGCGGTGGCGGACCTGGCCCGGGTCCTCACCCCGATCGCCCAGGCCTGCGCCCAGGTCGTTCCCTACCCCAGCCCCATCGGCGTGCCCGCCCCCGCAGCCCTGAGCCCGCGGACGTAAGACCTCAACCACCAGATAACGAAAACCGCAGCGTGGCCAGCCAGGCCGGGCCACGCTGCGGTTTTCGTTATCTGATGCAGGGGGGCTGGTCAGCGGTAAGGGTTGGGCGGCACGGACCGGGCCCGGGTGACGGACAGGTACAGGTCGCGGCCGGTGGAGCCGGTGTGCCCATTCACGGCTGCGGGCGCGGCGGTCTGCGTCTGCTCGAGCATCCTGGTCGTGGACGGGTCCTCGAACGTGGCCAGGGTCACGCTGGTCACGCGGTCGAACCAGCTGATCTCCACGGCGCCGCGGCCCAGGCTGTCGCGCGCGTGGCTGTTGACCTGGACTCCCGGCGTCGCGGCGAGCACCCTGAACACCGCTGACCGCAGGGCCGGGCCGGCCAGCGGGTTCCACAACAGGAGGGTGGCCTGCTCGAAGACCTTGTCGTTGGCGGTCAGGGGTTGTCCACGCGTGACCACCGCGCGGCCAGCCGCTGCAGGGTTTCCTGGTAGACATCCTCAGCGATGTGCGGATCGGACGTGAGCAGCGTCGCGATGCGGAGCAGCTCAGCGCCTGACCCGGCAGCGAACGCCTCGAACGCCCGCGCCTGCCGTTTATCCACGTGACCTCCCGGTCTTCGGCGTCACCCCTAAGACGACAGCGGCGCTGACCAGGTTGATGCCCGCCGCGGCCGTCCTCGTTTAGGGCCGCCGACCTGCGGATATACCAGAGCGCGGGGGCACATTGCCGCCGTGCCGCAAAACGGCGGACACGCGGCATCCAGGACACATCACGTCGGCCCGCTCATTCGCGACGCGTCAATAGTCCGGGGGATCGCCATAGCCAGGATCACACCGCAGCCACCGGGCCGTGAGCCGCCACCCGGTCGTGAGGCAGCGGCCCGTGACTCATCGCGCGACCTCGAGCTCCTCTGCATGAGCAACCTGCTGTCCACCACGTGGGAACGTGTCTACTTCAAGGATCCGCTGAGCCGCTTCCTGTTCGTCAGCGCAGGCTGGATCGAGGCCTACGCCCCGGGCCGCGATCCCGCGGAACTACGCGGCAAGACGGACTTCGACGTGTTCACCCAGGAGCACGCCTCAGCGGCGTTCGCCGATGAGCAGCAGATCATCCGCACCGGGGAGCCGGTGGTGGAACGGGTGGAGCGCGAGACCTATACCGGCCGGCCGGACGCCTGGGTGTCCACCACGAAGATGGCACTCCGCAATGAGCGCGGCGAGATCATCGGCACCTTCGGGATCACCCGGGATATCAGTGCCCAGATCATGGCCGAGAACGCCCTGGCCCGCCAGGCCGATGAACTGAGCGCCCAGAACGAGCAGCTGCGCGAGCTGGACCAGCTGAAGGACGAGTTCGTCGCCCTCGTCTCGCACGAGCTGCGGACGCCGCTGACCTCGATCATCGGCTACATCGAGCTGCTGCGGGACGAGCGGGCGGCCGGGATGGACGCCGACCACTTCGCCAGGGTCATCCAGCGCAACGCGGAACGCCTCCTGCACCTGGTGGGTGACCTGCTGTTCCTGTCCCAGATACAGACGGGCAAGCTGGCGCTGGAGGTCTGCGACACCCACCTGGCCGACATCGCAGCCGAGGCGGTGCAGGAGATGCGGCCGGACGCCGGGCAGAAGAACATCGAGCTGACCCTGTCCGCGGCCGTGGACCCTCACCTCCCCGTGGACCCGACACGCATAGCCCAGCTCCTCCGCAACCTCATCTCCAACGCGGTGAAGTTCACCCCGGAGGACGGGAAGGTCGAGGTCACCCTGGCCGTCGAGGGAAATGAGGCGGTGCTGAGCGTCGCTGACACCGGCATCGGAATCCCGGCCGCCGACCAGGAGCAGATCTTCGAGCGGTTCTTCCGCACCGAGACGGCTACCCGGCGGATGATCCCGGGCAGCGGCCTCGGGCTCACCATCTCCCGGGCCATCGTCAACGCCCACCAGGGCACCATCACCGTGCGCAGCGACGAGGACCACGGCAGCACCTTCACCGTGCGCCTGCCGCTGGCGTCAGCCAGCCGTCCCGCTCCCGGGACTGCGGTCACCGGCGACGCGGCCTTATCGGTACGGCCTTACCGGCCATGCAGCCTCACGGGTGCGGCCTAGAGGTGATGCGGCTTGGCCAGCGGCCAGCCGCCGGCCGCCAGGTGGGACCGGACCCGGGCGACGTCGGCATCTTGATCCGCGGCGTAATGGCGGGATCATCGGTGGTGATCGAACCCGGTTGCTCAGGCGAGCCGCGCGACCACGATCTCGCCGGGCTCCGCGCCCGCCTGGGCCACCGCGTTCCCGTCCGGGGACCAGAGGCCAGAGCGGCCCGCGCACTCGGAATAGCCGCCGCCCGTCGCCCCCGCGAAACTCGCGATCGCGACCCACGTCCGCATGCTGGCCGCGATCCGGCTGGCCCGCTCGTCCTGGAGAGCCCGCTCGTCCGCGGACATCACCGTGCCGGCCAGGTACGCGTCGATGCCCAGCGCGGCGGTGTCCGCCTGGTGCTGCGGGACGCCGACGTCCTTGCAGATGGCCAGGCCGAGCCGCCAGCCGTCCACGTCCAGCACGGCGGGCTTGTCGCCCGGGGCGAAACGCTCCGCCTCGGCCGGGGCGAGCCACAGCTTGCGGTAAACCACGGTGATCCCGGCCCCGTCCACGGCCAGCACCGCGATGTGCGGCCGCCCCGCCTCACCCGGCACCGGCGCTCCGGCCAGCGCCACCGACCCCGTCTCGCCGCACGCCTCGGCGAGCGGGATCAGCCGCGGGTCCTGGGCCGTGAGCGCGGGGGCCTCCAGCTCGTATCCGGTCAGTGAAAGTTCCGGGAAGACCACCACCCGGGCCGCGGCGGCCCGCACCGCGGCGGCGTGCGCCACCGCGTTCTGGCCCACGTCGTACGGCACGCAGAGCGGCTGAGCGACCGCCACCCGAAGCGGCTCCCGCATGCGTAACCCCCAGATCAGACGCGGACGGCCCACCGATCCGTCCGCATAGGCTCCTATTTTCGCCTACTGACGAAAGTCCGTGGCGGGCGCATGTCGATTTACGGGGGCCCCAATCGTGTAGACGGTGAGAAGCCGGCCGCCGCCGGCGCCTGACCGAGGAGGAAGCGATGCCGCAGTACCTGCTCACCATGTACCAGCCCGATGGCGACCCGCCGCCGCCCGAGGTGCTGGAACCGATGATGGAGAAGATCGCGGCCTGGCGGCAGGACCTGCAAGCCGCCGGGGCGTGGGTGTTCACCGGCGGGCTGCATGCCGCCAGCACGGCCACCGTGGTCCGCTCCCGCCACGGCGATGTGGTCGTGACCGATGGCCCGTTCGCGGAGGGCAAGGAGCACATGGGCGGGTTCACCGTGATCAGCGTGCCCGACCTGGACGCCGCGCTGGACTGGGGCCGGCAGATCGCCGAGATCAGCACCCTGCCGTGTGAGGTGTGGCCACTGCGGTTCAGCCAGGGAGATCTGCGCAGCGGCCAGGCAGATCTGCGCAGCGGCCGGGCAGACCTGCGGAGCAGCGACGGAGGCTGAGGTGCCCGGGCCCGGGCCTGGCCCGGACGTCGGGCGGGTGTTCCGTGAGGAGTACGGGCGGGCGGTGTCGGTCCTGGTCCGCGTGTTCGGCGATATCGACATCGCCGAGGACGCGGTCCAGGACGCTTTCGCCCGCGCCGCGGCGCGCTGGCCGGCTGACGGGCTGCCGCCCAGCCCGGCCGGCTGGATCATCACCACCGCCCGCAACCAGGCGATCGACCGGCTGCGCCGGGAAGCGTCCCGGGCCAGCCGGCACGCCCAGGCCGCGTTGCTGCACGCCAGCCAGGAAGCAGCGGGCGCCCAGCCCGCCGAGGAGGGGCCCGTGCGCGACGACCGGCTCCGGCTGCTGTTCACCTGCTGCCATCCCGCACTGAGCCCGGCCGCCCAGGTCGCGCTCACCCTCCGGCTGCTCGGCGGGCTGACCACGGCGCAGATCGCGCACGCGTTCCTGGTGCCCGAGCCGACCATGGCCGCGCGGCTGACCCGGGCCAAGGGCAAGATCCGCGACGCGCGGATCCCGTACCGGGTACCGCGCGAGCCGGACCTGCCCGGCCGCCTCGCCGCCGTGCTGGCCGTGCTGTACCTCATCTTCAACGAGGGGTACACGGCGAGCACCGGTGACCAGCTGACCCGGGCCGACCTGTGCGCCGAGGCCATCCGGCTCGGGCGGCTCCTGGCCACGCTGATGCCGGACGAGCCGGAGGTCATCGGGCTGCTGGCCCTGATGCTGCTGACCGAGTCCCGGCGGACGGCCCGGACGGCCCCGGACGGGAGCCTGGTTCTGCTGGCCGACCAGGACCGGAGCCGCTGGGACCGCGGGCTCATCGCCGAGGGGCAGGCGCTGGTCCGGCAGTGCCTGCGCCGCGGCCAGCCCGGCCCCTACCAGATCCAGGCGGCCATCAACGCGGTGCATGCCGACACGGTGCACGCCGACACCGTGCCCGGGGACACTGCTGACGGCGGCGCCGGGGCTACCGACTGGGGGCAGATCCTCCAGCTCTACGACCAGCTGCTGGCGGTGGCGCCTAGCCCGGTGGTGGCCCTGCACCGCGCGGTCGCCGTGGCCGAGGTGGACGGGCCGGCCAGCGCCCTCGCCCTGGTGGACGAGCTGGGGCGCCCGTCCGGCCAGGGCAGCGGGCCCAGCCTCGATGGTTATCACCTGTTCCACGCCATCCGCGCCGATCTGCTCCGGCGGCTGGGGCGGACCGGCGAGGCGGCCGCCGCCTACGACGCGGCCCTGGCCTGCACCGCCAACGCCGCCGAACGCGACTTCCTCCGCCGCCGGCGGGCCCATCTCCCCCACCAGTGAGCCCACCTCCTCCCCCGCCAGCGAGCCCACCTCCGGCGGCCAGTTTCGTGACCGCCACACCTGCCCGGGACCCCTGGGACACAAGGTGCTGAAGTTGTGCCGCCAGGCAGCGGATGGCCGGGCGTTGGGTCTGTGGCGGGTGGCGATGCTGTTATCCGCCGGAGGGCGGGAGCTGCTGGGGTTCCTGGGGTCCGCCCGCGGCGGGCTGGCCGGAGAGGACCTTGGTGCAGCCCGGGCAGGGCGTCCGGCCGATGAAGTAGGCCGGGATGGTCCGCGAGTCGGTGGCCGGGTTGGTGGGCAGCAGCAGCGGCGGGCGGGGGGCCTGGCTGAAGTTGAAGTCCTCGGCCAGGTTGCCCAGGATCGGCTCGTTCTCGCGGACGTCGGGCCGGGGATCCGGGCGGCCATCGGTGGCGGGATTGAGCCGGGAGCCGCCGAGGAAGTCGTCCTCGATGAACTTCAGGTAGGCGTCGCTGCTGTACGTCTGGTGGTCGATGTAGCCCCGCCGGGCGTAGGGAGAGATGACCATGGCCGGCACACGCAGGCCGTAGCCGTTCTGGTCCACGGCCGGCGGGATCACATGGTCGTAGAAGCCGCCCCAGTCGTCCCAGCTCAGGAAGATCGCGGTGGAGTCCCAGTCCGGGCTCTTCATCGCGGCGTTGATGAGCGCCGTGACGTAGGCCTGGCTCCGGTGGACGCTGGCGGGCGGGTGGTCGCTGTTCGCGCCGGAGGGGACGAGCCAGCTGACCGCAGGCAGGGTCCCCTTCTTGGCCGCGTGCAGGTAGGCGCGGGTCGACTGGATGTTGTTCAGCTGATGGTCGTCCTGCACGTCGCCGAACAGCGGCAGCGGGTTCCAGATCCCGGGGGTCTGGACGTTCTGCTTGACCGCCGCGCAGGTCTCGGCCGAGTCGTTGTCGCAGTCGGGCTGGATGCCCGCCTGCACGTAGTACCGCCAGCTGACGTGGTGCGCGTACAGCAGCCAGGTGATGTCGGTCCAGGCCAGGTCGATGCTGGCCTTGCCCTTGGCCAGTTCGCTGTCCACGGCCTGCTGGAACTGGTTGACCCCGTAGGGGCCCACGATGTCGTTGACGCAGCTCATCGGCGAGCGGTTTTTGCACTTGGCCGACCACGCCGACACCATGTAGAGGTGGTCCGGGAGCGACCACGACTTCACCGGCTCGAACATGTGGTCGTCGAGCACGTAGTTCTCGGCGTACTTCCAGTAGTTGGGGATCTCCGCGGCCGTGTGGTACCCCATCACGTCCGGGGTGCGGGTCCCGGCGCAGGCCGGGTCGTCGGCCTGGCGGCAGGACGCCCGGGCCGCGTCCCGCTGCTGGATGAACCCGTTCATCTGGCCGCCGTTCACGTCGGCCACCGCGTTGCCCTCGCCGTGCGGCCCGCCGCCATTGCGGTCCGCACGGTCGTGGTAGGGCCGGGTGCAGCCGCCCGCCGGGTTGGGCACGCAGACCGTGGGCGTCCCGTTCTTCATGGGGATGCCGTCCGCGCCGGGATACGTGCCGAAGTAGGAGTCGAACGAGCGGTTCTCCTGCATGATGATGATCACATGCTTGATCTTGTGGATCCCCGCGGGAACCACATAATGGCCGGTCGGGCCGCCCGGGACCTCATTGACCGACGTCGCCTTGTCGTGGTTCCGGTGGGGTGGCTGGGCTGGCTGGGCCGATGAGCTGCACGCCGCCAGCAGGCCAGCCATGAGCAGGCCAGCTCCTGCGGCATACCAAGACGTGACGCGGACGCGTCGAGATCCCATCCCGAGCCTCTCCTGGATGCCGCAATCAGGGCGTCCGGCACGGAGCGCCCATTCGGCAGATACTGTCCCCCGGTCGGCAAAAGTACCCGAATCGGAAGGCAAGCGCGTCACTAGCCGGGGGTGAAACGGGGCATCCCGCCCGCTGGCTTCGCCGCCCGCGTGCGCGGGCTTCGGGGGCGCACGTGCGCTGGCTTCGGCGCACCCGCCGTAGCCTGCGCCCGGCGTCTCTGGTGTTGCCTCCACGTTTCCGTTGACGCACTCTCCGGTTCAGCGGGCATGCTGGGCGGATGGACGTGCGCAGCGTGGGTGTGGAAGAGGAGCTCCTGCTGGTGGAGCCGGGGACTGGCCAGCCCCGCGCGGTCGCCGCCGCCGTGCTGCGGGCCAGCACCGGGGCGGGGCACGCCCCGTCCGGCGGCGGGCCATCCGGTGACCCGGATCCAGGCCAGGAACTCGAGCACGAACTCCAGCTCCAGCAAGTGGAGACCAGCACCCGGCCCTGCAGCACGCTCGAGGAGCTCGAGGGTGAACTGCGCGACGCCCGGGCCGCCGCGGCGAGGCCGCCGCGCGGGTGGGCGTACAGGTCGTGGCCCTGGCGACCTCACCGATCTCGGTAGAGCCCGAGACCACGACGAAACCCCGTTACCGGCGAATGGCGGAAGCCTTCGGGCTGACCGCGCAGGAGCAGCTCACCTGCGGCTGCCACGTGCACGTCCAGATCGACTCGGACGAGGAGGGCGTGGCCGTGCTGGACCGTATCCAGCCCTGGCTGGCCGGGCTGCTGGCGCTGAGCGGCAACTCCCCGTTCTGGCAGGGGCTGGACAGTTCCTACGCGAGCTTCCGGTACCAGGCCTGGGGCCGCTGGCCGTGCTCGGGACCCACCGAGTGGTTCGGCTCGGCGCAGGCCTACCAGGCCACGGTGCAGCAGATGGTGGCCACCGGGACACTGCTGGACAGCGGCATGGTCTACTTCGACGCGCGGCTCTCCCAGCACTACCCCACGCTCGAGGTGCGGATCGCCGATGTCTGCCTGCGGCACGAGGACGCGGTGCTGATCGCCGCGCTGGTCCGGGCCCTGGTGGAGACGGAAGGACGGGCCTGGCGGCAGGGCGCGCCACCGCTGCGGATGCGCCCCGAACTGCTCCGGCTCGCGGCCTGGCGGGCCAGCCGGTCCGGTCTCGACGGCGAGCTGATCGATCCGCGCACCGGCCGGCCCGGCGGGGCCGCGGCGGTGACCGCGCTGCTGCTGGCGCACGTGCGCGACGCGCTGGCCGACGCGGGCGATCTCGGCACGGTGACCGGGCTGCTCACGGAGGTGCTGCGGCGCGGCACCGGCGCGGCGTTCCAGCGCGAGGAGTTCCGCCGGACGGGGCGGCTGCGTGACGTCGTGGCCAGCGCGGCCGAGGTGATCAGGGGATGACCGGCACGGATTGGGCGTTCGCGTGGCGGGTAGGGCGAATGCCGTGAAATCAGCCAATACCGGGGCGCGGGTCCTCGTGGTCGGGGCTGGGTTCGCCGGCCTGGCCACGATGAGCAGGCTGGCCCGGGGCGGGCTGCAGGTGACCCTCGCGGACCGGCACATCTACAGCACGTTCCAGCCGTTGCTGTACCAGGTGGCCACCGCGGGGCTGGCCCCCAGCGACGTGGCCTACCCGCTCCGCAGCTTCGCGCACAAGTACGGGGCGCGCTTCCGGCACGGGGAGCTGGCCAGCGTGGACGCGGCCGCCCGGGTCGCCGAGTTCGCCGACGGCGGCCGCTTCGAATACGACTACCTCATCCTGGCGTCGGGGTGACGGCCGGCTTTTACGGCATCACCGGCGCGGCCGAGCACAGCCACGCGCTCTACACGCTGCACGATGCGTCGGCCCTGCGCGAGCGCATCCTGGCCGGCCTGGAGCAGCTCAGCCTCGACAGCGCCCGCCAGGACGTCACCGTCACCATCGTGGGCGGCGGGGCGACCGGGGTGGAACTGGCGGGGACGCTGGCCGAGCTGCGCAACATCGGCCTGCCCGCCTCGTACCCGGACATCGACCCCCAGTGCGTCCACATCCGGCTGGTCGAGCAGGCTCCGGCGCTGCTGACGCCGTACGTCCCGGCGCTGCAGGAGTACGCGCGGCACCAGCTGATCAAACGCGGCGTGGACCTGCACCTGAACGCGACCATCAAGGAGATCACCGCGGACCGGCTCATCCTGGCCGACGGGCAGGAGCTGCCCAGCAACCTGACCGCCTGGGCGGCCGGCGTGGCCGGGCCGCCCATGGCCGGCAAGTGGGGCCTGCCGCAGGGCAAGGGCGGCCGGCTGCTGGTCGGCCGGGACCTGCGGGTTGAGGGCCAGGAGCGGATCTTCGCGATCGGCGACATCGCGCTCGTCGACGGTCACCCGGTCCCGCAGCTCGCCCAGCCGGCCCTGCAGATGGGCCGGCACGCGGCGTTGCAGATCCGGCGGCTGGAGGCCGGGCAGGACACCGTCCCGTTCAGCTACCACGACAAGGGCACCATGGCCACCATCGGCAGCCGCTCGGCCGTGGTCCAGCTGAACCACGGGATACGGCTCCGCGGCACCCTGGCCTGGCTGGCCTGGCTGGGCCTGCACCTGGTCACGCTGCTCGGCGGCCGGAACCGGATCACTGCCCTGATCAACCTGTCCTCCCGCTACCTGAGCTGGCGGCGCGGTGGCGGGATCATCGTCGGCGACGACGCGCCCGCCCAGAGTGCCGAGGGCAACTAACCCGGCCAGCGCGCTGGGCCCGACCGGCCCGGCGGTCCGGCCGTGGTCAGCTGGAGACGATGCCGGGGACCGTTACCACGTCGGTTTCCGCTCCGGCGAGTTCCTGCAGCAGGCCGGCCAGCGGATGCAGGCCCGGATCGGCCGGAAAGACGACCGCGACCGCGTGACCCTGCTGGGCCTGCCAGACGGCCTCCCGGCCGCGCGCCTCTTCCTCCCCGGGCTCGGCGCGGATCACCCGGGTCCCGGACCGGAGCAGGTCGGCCACCTCCTCCAGGACGGTCCCAGGGCCAGCCACCACCGAGGCCCGGCGCAGCTCGCTCGTCGCGCGGGGGGTGAGCAGATCGCGCGCCCCCGGCCCGGTGCCGACCAGGGCGAGCCTGCCGCGGGGCCGGATCCGGGCCACCGCCACGCTCGCGTCCCGGGACCGGCGCTCGGCCACCACCAGCTCCGCCGCGCCGGCCAGGGCGGCCGCTCCGGACGCGCTCGGCCGGGCCGGGGCGGCCACGGTCCCGCCCCGGCTGAGCGCCCCAGCCAGTTGCGCGGCCGGGTAGCTCGCCAGCGCCCAGCCGCGTTCCCGGGCGGCCGCGGCGATCCCGGGCAGGGGGACCCCGTTCTCGCTCACCGCGGCCAGGGTGGCCACGCTGGCCGCGGACAGCCCGGCCTCACCCAGCGCCCCGTCCGCCAGCCGCAGCACCTCGTCCACGCCGGCCTCGTAGTAGCCAGCCTCCAGCGTGGCCAGGTACACCCCGACCACGAGGGACGGCGGGCGCAGCACCGCGGTGCGCGGATCACCCGCCGCCAGCCGGTCGGTGATCAGGATCCGGTACTCCCCCGTGTCTCCCACGGTGGCCGGGAGGGGCGGCAGCGGCCAGGTCTCCGCCGATTCGAGCCGGACCCGCTCACCATCCAGCAGGGCCCTGCTCACCGTGCCGATCGCGCCCTCGGTCGGCCAGCCCAGGGTGTCCAGCCCGGGCAGGCTCACCGCGTCGGTAGCCGTCGTGATCACCGCATCCGCCCCGAACACCTCGGCGACGCGAGTGGCCAGCGCGTTCGCTCCCGCCGCATGGCCGCCGACCACCGCGACCGCCCGGCGCGCTGATTCGTCCACGCACACCACGGCGGGGTCGGTCCACTTGCTGTCCAGCAGCGGGGCGATCAGCCGGACCGTGGCGCCGACCGCGAGGAAGCACACCAGCCCATCGCACTGGGCCCAGGCCCGGGCCAGGGCCTGCCGGGCCGGGCCGTCGTAGGTGCGGGTCTGACCGGGCCAGGCGGCGGCCAGCCGTTCCGCGGCGGCCCGGCCGCCCCCGGTCACCGCAATCAGGCCAATCACCGGCATCTCCGCAACTTAGCGCCAGCCTCATGTGCAGGCAGATCGTCGTGCCGTCCGGGCTGCTGCGCACCTCGACCAGGTCACACACCTGGTTTACCAGCCAGAGGCCCTTGCCGCCGGGCAGGTCATCGGCGGGCACCCGGTAGCCGGCCAGCTGGTCGGCGATGACACCGCTGTCGGTGATCTGGCAGAGGATCTCCTGCTCGTCGTGCCACAGGTGCACGGTGCCGCCCGCCCGGGTGTGCCGCAGCGTATTCGCCGCGACCTCGCTGGCCGCCAGCACCAGGTCGGTGATGCGCCGGGTGGGCAGCCGGGCGCTGCGTGCGCACCGGGTCACCAGGCTGCGCACCGGCCGCAGGTCACGCTGGTAGCTGAGGTGTTCCGCGGTTGCGGGCGGGCACGACAGCGGGTCGTCACAGCCAGGCGGCAGCCCGCCCGGGCCGAGGTAGGTCGAGCTCGACTCCGCCGCCGACCCGTCGCGGAGCAGGGCCGGATGGGTGCAGCCGGCGTCGTCCAGGACCGACGAGGTGAGTTCCGCGCTGTCGTACAGGCACACCATGGTGGCGGGGGTCCCGGAGAACGCCGTGTTGACCAGGGCCTCGTAGCGCGTGGCCTCGCGCAGTTCGGCGGCCGAGCGATCCGGCCAGACCGGCTCCCCCAGGCACCGGATCCGCCGCCCGGGGTAACGGTCCATGAAGCCGCGGATGGCCGGGATGATCCGGGCCGGGTTGCGGCCCAGTTCGGTCATGTCGGTGAAGGCCACCCCGGCGGTGTCCCGGTTGAGTTCGCGGCGCAGCCAGCTCATCTTGGTGGGTGAGGTGGCGATGAGCACCGGCTCAGCCTGGGCCTGGCCGCCGCGCAGGTATCTCTCGATGGAGGCGCGGAATTCGGCGGCGCCCCGGTAGAGCAGGGCACGGTGCAGGAAACCGTCGCCGACGGGCACCGCCTCCGCCACGTCCACTCCCATGCCCAAACGCCTAGCCAGCTGCCCTGGGCGGCCATGGATGGCCAGGGTCGGCCGGGCCGGCGTATTTCCTGGCGCACTCTCCCGGCGCACCGGTCAGCCGGGGCCGCGTTGCTGCAGCGAACACTACCTTGCACGCGCTGCTATCTGCCCTGGCAAATCACAGGTATGCGGCTCATGTGCAGAAGCATGGCGCCGGGTTACGATCGCAGGGTACCTTCCCAGTCCTAGCCTGAGTTCGCAGGGGGAGCAGGGGAGCAGCGTGGAAGGACGCGAAGGGCTCTGGCTGTCAGCCGAGCAGCGCGGCAGCCTGATGGTCGTCACCATCCGCGGTGACCTCGACATCGTCAGCAGCGGCCGTTTTGACGACTGCCTGAAGCAGGCCCGCGCGGTGAGCAAGCGGATCGTCCTGGACCTGGCCGGGGTCGACTTCATGGACACCAGCGCCCTCGCGGTCATCGTGGGGCACTGGAAGAAGCTCAAGGCCGAGGACGGGACGCTGGTGCTGGCCGGGGCGCGCTACCGGTACACGAAGAGCCTGTGGATCACCGGGCTGGCCGACCGGCTGCCGCTCTACGACTCGGTGGAGCTGGCCATCGCCGCCGAGGACCCCACGGCCGGGGAGCAGCAGGCCGGGGACCCCCCGGCCGGTGGCGACGCGGCCGAGGAGGCCGCCGCCGCCGACTAGCATGCAGCTAGCGGAAGGCGGAAGATGGTCAGCTCGGATCTGGCGGTCGGCGCGGCCGGCCTGCTGGCTACGGCGGCGTCGTCTGAGCCCAGCTCGCTGCGCCGGCTGGCCGGCCTGGCGGTCCAGCAGGTGAACGGCTGCGCGGCGGCCACGGCGACGCTCTGGCGCGACGGTGAGCCGGCCGTGGTGACGTCGAGCCATCCGGAGCCGCCCGCGCTGATCTGGATCCAGCTCCGCGCCGGGCGCGGTCCGATCCTGGACGCGCTGGCCAGCGGGGACCCGGTCAGCTGCGGCGACACGCTGGCCGATGAGCAGTGGCCGGAGTATTCCGCCGCGGCCCTGGCCCTGGGGGTGCGGTCCTCGCTCACGCTCCCCTACCGGGGCGCACCCGACTCCTTCACGCTGTCTCTGTTCGCCGCACGGCCGGGTGTGATGGACCCGGCGCAGATCCCGCTGGCCGAACTGCTGGTGGCCTTCGGCGGGGCGGCCCTGGCCGCGGTGTCTGACTATGACGAGGCGCAGCGCACGGCCGTCCAGCTGCGGGACGCCGCGGACTCCCGGTCCCTGGTCGACCAGGCCAAGGGAATCCTGATGCACGCCCTCGGCTGCAGCGCCGATGAGGCCCTGGACCGGATGCGGCAGGTCTCGCAGCGCAACAACATGCGGACGACCGAGGTGGCTGCGACGATCATCGGCGCCCGGGCCGGCCAGCCAGGGCAGGTGTCCCGGTCCGGGCAGCCCCGGTCGGGCCAGCCCCGTCCGGCCAGTCCCCCCGGTCCGGGCAGCCCCGGTCCGGCCAGGCGCCGCGGGCAGGCCGGGCGGACCAGGCGTCCCGGGCCAGGCGTTAACGTGGTTGCTCCCCCGCGCAGACCGGGTCCGCTCAGATTGGGATTGCCCCGTGCCAGACGTCCCTGACCGCCAGCCACCGGGTGACGGCGTGGCGGAGCTGCGGGCCCGCCATGAGGCCCTGCAGCAGACCGCCACGATGCCCGGCGCGGATCTGCGGCCGCTGCTCGACGCGGCCCTGGCCGAGCTGGACGGCGCGATCGACGCGCTGGGCGCGGCGCAGGCCCAGCCTGCCGGGGCCGGCCCGCAGGAGCGGGCCGCGGGCTCCGTGCACGCCGAGCGCCGCCTGCTGCACGCGGTGTTCCAGCAGGTGCCGGTGCCGCTGTTCGTGCTCGGCCAGGACGGCACCGTGCGCCGGGCCAACCCGGCGGCCAGCGCGCTGCTCGGGGCGGCCCGCGGCTACCCGACGGGGAAGCCGTTCAGCGCGCTGGTCGAGCCGTCCGGCCGCCCGGCGGTCCGCTCGCTGCTCGCCGCGGCGGCCCGCAGCGAGCAGGGCCGCCAGCTGGACTGCCAGCTGCTGACGGCCAAGGGCCGGGTCAGCCGCACCCTGGACGTGCGGCCGGTCAGCGTGCGCGGCGACGACGACTGGCTGCTCGTCGCGGCCCGGGACGCCGGGCCGCCTGCCACGGCCGGGGAAAGCCCGCCCGCGGACGCGCCGCCCGATCCCATGGTGACGGTGATGACCCGGCGGCTCGACCTGGCCACGACGGCCAGCCGGCTGCTGCTGGAGAACGTCACCTTCAGCGAGTCCGTCACCCTGCAGCGGTGCGCCCGGCTGCTGTCGGAGGCGCTGGGCGCCTGGGTCATCGTGGACATGGACCGGGGCGGGCTGCTCCGGCGCCACTTCGTCACCGGGCCGGACAAGCACGAGTCCGGCCAGCTGGCGCAGACGGTGGCCGCGGTCAACCCGGAGCCGGGCTCGCTGCCCCTGGCGGTCCGCGACTCGGCCAGCACGCTGCTGGTGACGCACGCCGAAGACAACGACATCCTGGGCGCGGGCCCGGGCGGCGTGCCGCTGCTGGCCCTCCTGGGCGCCGGCTCGGTGCTGTGCGTGCCGCTGTCGGACGGTGAGCAGACGCACGGCGTGCTCACCCTGGCCCGCGACCCGTCCCGCGGGTACTTCAGCCTGGCCGATGTAGGGCTGGTCGAGGAGATCGCCGAGCAGCTGGCGCTGGCCATGTCAGTACGGCACGTGCTCCGTACCCGCACCGAGACCGCCGAGGCGCTCGAGGCCAGCCTGCTCCCGCCGGTGCTGCGGGCCGTGCCCGGGGTCGAGATCGCCTCCGCGCACATGGCCCCCACCCAGGGCCGGGCGGTCGGCGGCGACTTCTACGATGTGCACCCGACCCCGGACGGCTGGGGCCTGGCCATCGGCGACGTGTGCGGGAAGGGCGCGGACGCTGCCTCGGTCACCGCCGTGGCCCGGCACGCGATCCGGGTCCTCGCCCACTGGAGCGCCGACCCGGCCGAAGTACTGCGCGGCGCCAACGAGATGATGCTGGCCGAGGAATTCGGCAGCCGCTTCGTGACGGCCGCCACCACCCACCTGAGCTGGAACGGCCGCAGCCTGCACGCCGTGCTCGGCAGCGCGGGGCATCCCGGTCCGGTCCTGGTCCGGCCGGACGGGCGCGCGCAGGTCCTCGCGGGCGGCGGGCTGCCGCTCGGGATCTTCCCGGACGCCGAGCCGGTGACCCATGAACTCGACCTGGCCACCGGCGACGTCCTGTTCTTCTGCACCGACGGGCTGACCGATGCCCGCAGCCCGGACCAGGCTTATTTCGAGGGGAGCCTCGCGGACGGGCTGTCCACGCTGGCCGGCAAGCCGCCCGCCGACATCGTCTCCGGACTGCGCCGCCTGGTGCTGGACTTCTGCGCCGGCGTGCTGCTCGACGACGTGACCATGCTGGTGCTGCGGGTGGGCGAGCCGCCGGACTCGTAAGCCCGGCGGCTGCGTCCCGGCCCGCTCAGTACCGCGCGCCGGCGACCTGGGCGCCCAGCGGGTCCAGCACGGCCAGCTCACTGTCGCTGAGCGTGACGTCGAGCGCGCCGACGTTCTGCTCCAGCCACTTGATCCGCTTGGTGCCGGGGATCGGCGCCACCGGAACCCCGAGCCGCTCCTGCTGTGCGTACACCCAGGCCAGCGCCACCTGCGCCGGGGCCACGCCCTTGGCCTCGGCCACGCCGCGGACCGCGTCCGCGATGGCCTGGTTGGCCTGCCCGGCCTCGCCGGTGAAGCGCGGGTTACGGGAGCGGAAGTCCTTCGCGTCCAGGGTCGCCACGTCCACGGTGCCGGTCAGGAAACCCCGGCCCAGCGGCGAGTACGGGACCAGGCCGACACCCAGCTCCCGCAGGGAGTCCAGGACGGTGGTTTCCGGGTCCCGGGCCCACAGCGAGTACTCGCTCTGCACCGCCGCGATCGGGTGCACCGCGTAGGCCCGGCGCAGCAGGGCGTCGTCCACCTCGGACAGTCCCAGGTAGCGCACCTTGCCCTCGGCGACCAGCTCGGCCATGGCGCCGACGGTCTCCTCGATCTCCGCGGTCTGCGGCGGGCGGTGCAGGTAGTACAGGTCGATCACGTCCACGCCCAGCCGGGTCAGCGACGACTCACAGGCCCGCTTGACGTAACCGCGCTCGCCGCGGATGATCCGCTTGTCGTCGCCGCCCGAGCGGTCGATGCCGAACTTGGTGGCGAGCTGGACTCCCTCGCGCCGGCCCGCCAGGGCCCGGCCCACGAGGACCTCGTTGTGCCCGGCGCCGTAGGCGTCGGCGGTGTCGATGAAGGTCACGCCCAGGTCGAGGGCACGGTGGATGGTCGCGATCGACTCGTCCCAGTCGGTCGCGCCGTACCACTCGCTCATGCCCATGCAGCCGAGGCCCTGCGCCGAGACGGTGAGGCCGCCTAGTGAAACGTTGCGCACGTTACTCCTGTCGCGTTACTGATCTGGCCGCACGGAGGCGGCGTTCGTATGCGGAGATCTTGTGGTTGAGCAGTTCCAGGCATTCCTGCTGCTGCCGCAGGGCCTGCCGGACGTGCTCGCGGTGCCCTTCCAGCAGCGCGAGCCGCTCCTGCTCCCCCGCTCCCGACCGGACCAGTTCGGCGTAATGGAGCATGTCGCGCACGGGCATGCCGGTGGCCCGGAGCCTGCTGAGCAGCAGGATCCAGTCCAGGTCGGCATCGCTGTAGCGGCGGCGCCCGTCGGCCGTGCGGGCGACCCGGTCCAGCAGGCCGATGCGCTCATACCAGCGGAGGGTGTGCTGGGACAGCCCGCACTTCTCCGCCGTCTCCCGAGTGGTCCAGCCGGTCACCCTTGAAACCCTAAGCGTTAGAGTCCGCTCTAACGCAAACCGCCGGCCGCCCGGCCGTCCCCTCATGATCACGGTCAATATGAGGCGTCATGAGTCAGATAATGACCGTGATCACCGAAGCCGGGGGCTAGAGGGGCCAGGACTCGCGGCGGTAGGCCGCGTCCCAGAACATCCACTCGTAGCGGGCGCCGGTCTCGAAGTGCTCCCGGGCCCGGGCCTGCTGCCCGGCGGGCAGGTCACGGCCGGCCTGGTCGGCGAGGTCGAGAACCTCGGCCACCTCACCGGCGTACTCGGGTCCGGCGTAGGTGTCGATCCAGCGCTGGTAGACCGGGTTGGGCGAGCCGTGCTGGTGCAGATGCTGGCCGACCCGGCCGTAGATCCACAGGCACGGCAGCACGGCGGCCAGGCCTTCCGCGTACCCGCCGCGGAACACCGAGGCGAGCACGTAGTTCGCGTAGGCCTGGGTGGTCGGGCCCGGCTGGATCTGGGCCAGCGCGGCCGGGTCACCGCCCAGGTCGGCGACCAGTTCCTGGTGCAGCGTGGACTCGGCGGCCAGGCCGTTGGCCGCGTGCCTGGTGAGCACCCGGGCCACCTCGGTCGTCGGCGCCTTCACCCCGATCAGCCCGACGGCCCGGACGAACTCATACACGTAATGCTCGTCCTGCGCGAGGTAGTAGTAGAAGGCCTCGGGCGGCAGGTCCCCCGACGTCAGCCCCTGGATAAACGGATGCTCCAGGATCGCCGCGTAGGTGCTGGCGATCCCTTCCCACAACTGGCCGGTCCAGCCCGGCCGGTCCGGTCCCCCAAGTGCCTGCGCCGCGTTCGTCTGTGCCGAAGTCATGCTGCTCCCCTCACCACGGAGTGGTCTCCGCTCACGACAGGTCGATCCACACGGTCTTGGTCTGCAGGTAGGAATCCAGCGCCTCGCGGCCGAGTTCCTTGCCGAACCCGCTCATCCGGAAACCGCCGTACGGCACCGCGACGTCGAACCATCCGTAGGTGTTGACCCAGACCACGCCCGCCTGGATGGCGGCGGCCACCCGGTGACCGCGTTTGATGTCCCGGGTCCACACGCCCGATGCGAGACCGAACGCGGTGTCGTTCGCGGCCGCGACCGCTTCCTCCTCGGTCGCGAACGAGGACACCATGGCCACCGGCCCGAAGATCTCCTCGCGCATCACCCGCATCCCCGGGGTGACCCCGGTCAGGATGGTCGGGGTCACGAAGAAGCCGCCGTCCAGGGCCGGATCGGTCACCGGGGTGCCGCCGACCAGCGCGGTGGCGCCGTCGTCCAGGCCGGACCGGACCAGGGACAGCACCCGGTCCCGCTGCTCGGCGCTGACCAGCGGCCCCATCGTGGTCTGCGGGTCGAGGCCGTCGCCGAGCCGGACCGCGCGGACCTTGTCGGCCAGCCGGGCCAGGAACTCGTCGTGCACCGAGTCCTGGACGTAGACCCGGGCGCCGGCGATGCAGCACTGGCCCTGGTTGAAATACACCGCGCCGAACGTGCCCTCCACGGCCGCGTCGAGGTCCGCGTCCGCGAAGACCAGGCTGGGCGACTTGCCGCCCAGTTCCAGCGACAGGCGCTTCATGTTGCCCTTGGCCGCGTCGAGGATCTTCTGGCCGGTCCCCGTCTCGCCGGTGAACGTGACCTTGTTCACGCCCGGGTGGGCGGCCAGCGGGGCCCCGGCGGTCGGCCCGAACCCGGGGATCACGTTGACCACGCCGGGCGGGAACCCGACCTCCTCGATGAGCTGGGCCAGCCGCAGCGCGGACAGCGGGGTCTGCTCGGCCGGCTTGAGGATCACCGTGTTCCCCGCGGCCAGCGCCGGGCCAAGTTTGTAACCGCACATCAGCAGCGGGAAGTTCCACGGGATGATCGCCGCGACCACGCCGACCGGCTCGCGCCGCGTGTAGACGTGGAAGGCGGCCCCGCTGGCCGGGGTGATGGTCTCACCCTCGATCTTGGTGGCCCAGCCGGCGTAGTAGCGGAACAGCCCGGCGCACAGCGGCACGTCCACGGCGAGCGACTCGCTGGTGGGCTTGCCGTTGTCGAGCGCCTCCAGCCGGGCGAACTCCCCGGCCAGATCCTCGATCCGGCGGCCGAGTTCCCAGAGCAGTTCGGCGCGGCGGGCCGGGGCCTCCGCCGACCACGGGCCGAGCGCCGCGCGGGCCGCTTCCACCGCGGCGTCCACGTCCGCCGCGCCGGAATCGGCGACCGTGGCGAGCAGCTCGCCGGTGGCCGGGTTCTGCACCTCGAACCACTGATCCGAGGCAGCCGGCCGCTCGGTCCCGGCGATCACCAGCCCGCGGGGGCGTTGCAGGAACTGCTCAAATGGTTCCAGGGCGGCCACGTGCGAGCTCCCGGTGCGATGAAGACAGCAGAGTCAGACCCGATAAGATCTGAGATCTGCACTGAAGCACACCGGCTCGGAGCGCGTCAAGGGCGCCTCCGGCCGCCGCTCATGGCTCCCGAAGGCGACCGCATTACCCAGGTGTTGCTGCCGGTAAAAATCATATTTCGCCGCGGGCGAACCCGGGTGCGGCCGCCGGAGATCTTATATCTTTACCCTCCTGGCCTTTCCCTCGCGCACCGGCCCGGACGCCTGGCGCGGGGGCCCGGCGGCGCCGGCCTTCCGGGCCTGCCGGGCCAGGTAACCGCAGGAATACGCAAAGCGAACGGAGCCCGCCTGGGTCCGCCCGTCCGGGGTGCTATTTCCCGGCCGGGCGACCCGGCCGGATGCCCTTGCCAGCGATGCCGGGCCGAGCCTAGACTTGGCCGATCATAAGATCTGAGATCTTATTTTTACGCAACGAGTGGGGATGTGCGTGCCGACTCCGGAACAGCTCAGTGCCCGCGCCGCCGACGCGGTCGACACTCACCGGCTCATCGAACTGGTTCAGGAGGTGTGCCGCATTCCGAGCGTCCTCGGCGAGGAGGGCGAGCTGGCCGGGTTCCTGCACCGGGTGATGGAAGAATCCGGCTTCGAGGCGGCCGGCCTGCAGCCGGTCCTGCCCGGCCGGCCGAACGCGCTCGGCGAGCTGTCTTTCGGCGCCGGCCCCCGGGTCGTGCTCACCGGGCACCTGGACACCAAGCCCGTGTCCCACGGCTGGACCGCGACCACGCCCTTCTCGGGTGAGCTGATCGACGGCAGCATCTACGGTCACGGGATCATGGACATGAAGGCCGCGCTGGCCTGCCAGATCGTCGCCATGGAAGCGTTGCAGGACAGCGGCGCGGAGCTGGCCGGCACGGTGGCCATGGCCGCGGTCGCCGACCACATGGGTGACCAGCTCGGCTCCATCGCCTACTTCGACAGCTACCCGGCCGACATGGCGGTGCTCGGCGAACTGTCCGACAACGAGATCTTCCTGGGCCACCGCGGCCGCTACTACTTCGACGTCACCGTCCTGGGCAAGTCGGCGCACACCTGCCACAAGCCGCTGGCCGTCAACGCCAACGCGCTGGCCGCGCACGCCATCCTCGAGCTGGAGGCCTCGCACTTCACCCCGGAGCTCGAAGACTGGGTTCGGGACCTGTTCGGCGCGGAGACCTTCGTGGTGCCCGGCCGCGTCTACGGCGGCCTGCCGCCCGGCGGCCCGTCGATGATCCCCGACGAGTGCGTGATCCGGGTGGACTGCCGCCCGCAGCCCGGCGTCAGCGTGATCGACGTACGGGCCGAGATCGACCGCTGCCTGGACCGGGCCGGGCAGCGCGACCCGCGATTCCGGGCTGAGGTCGTGCTGGCCGACGTGAAGGACGGGTACCTGGCCGGCCCGGACGACGAGGTCGTCCGGCATATGCGCGACGCGGTCCGCGCGGTCCGCGCCCGTCCGGCAACCGGCGGCGGGGCCCGGCGGCCGGCCGAGCCGGAGCTCCAGGTGGCGGGCTGGCTGGGCGACACGGCCAGCTTCGGCCTGAAGGTGCCGACGGTCATCTTCGGGCCCGGTGGTGAGCCGGTGTACTGCCCGGACGAGCACCTGAGCGTGGACGACATCATCGAGGCCACCCGGGTCTACGCCAGCTTCGCCGCGCTCGCACTGGCCCGGGGCTGATCGATGCGGGTCGTGCTCGCCAAATCGGCGCCTGGGAAGAAGCCAGACGGATCGGAAGGCGCATGAGAGTGGTGCTGGCGAAGCCAGGATTGGATGGCCATGACCGGGGGGTGAAGGTGGTCGCGATGGCGCTGCGTGACGCCGGCGCCGAGGTCATCTACCTCGGGCTGCGCCAGACCCCGGCGCAGATCGTGGCCGCGGCCCAGGCCGAGGACGCCGACGTGATCGGCATCTCGGTCCTGTCCGGCGTGCACCTCCCCCTGGCCCGGCAGATCCGCGAGGCGCAGCGGGTGGCCGGGGTGGATGACATCCCGCTGGTGGTCGGGGGCACGATCCCGGCCCAGGACGTCCCGGCCCTCACCGGCCTGGGCGTGCGCGCCGTCTACGGCGTGGGGACGCCGATCGACGACGTCGTCGCGGGCGTCATGGGACTCGATCACGGGGCCCTGGACGGTGGGCCGCGGTGATCACCACCGACTCCGGCATCCCGGTCGACCCCTGGTACGGGCCGCCGGAGGAACCCGGCCCCCCGCTGGGAGCGCCCGGCGAGCCCCCGTACACCCGCGGCCCGTACGCGTCCATGTACCGGGAGCGGCTGTGGACCATGCGCCAGTACGCGGGGTTCGGCTCCGCCGAGGACACCAACGCCCGGTTCCGTTACCTGCTCAGCCAGGGCCAGACCGCGCTGTCGGTCGCGTTCGACCTGCCGACCCAGCTCGGCTACGACTCCTCGCACGAGCTGGCCAGCAACGAAGTCGGCCGGGTGGGCGTGGCCATCGACACCGCGGACGACATGGCTGCCGTGTTCGACGGCCTGCCGCTGGAGGACCTGTCGGTCAACTTCACCATCAACGCGACCGCCCCGATCATCCTGGCCTTCTACATCGTCGCCGCGGAACGGCGCGGGGTGGACCCGGCCCGGCTGGCCGGGACGCTGCAGAACGACATCCTCAAGGAATTCCTGGCCCGCAAGCTCTACGTGTTCCCGCCGCAGCCCTCACTCCAGCTCACCGGGGACGTGGTCGAGTACTGCGCCGCGGAACTGCCGCGCTTCAACCCGATCTCCATCACCGGCTACCACGCCCGCGAGGCAGGCTGCGACGCCATCCAGGAGATCGGGCTCACCATGGCCTCGGCCATCGCCTACGCGGAGCATTTCACCGCCCGCGGCCTGGCGTTCGACTCGTTCGCGCCCCGGCTGTCCTTCCACTTCTCCAGCCAGCTGGACCTGTTCGAGGAAGCGGCCAAGGTGCGCGCGGCGCGCGGCCTGTGGTACGACATCGCCACCGAGCGGTTCGGCGCGGTCAACCCGCACTCGGGCCGGCTGCGTTTCTTCTCCGGCTGCTCGGGCGCCACGCTGACCGCCCAGCAGCCGCTCAACAACGTGGTCCGGTCAACCCTGCAGTGCCTGGCCGCGGTGCTCGGCGGTGCCCAGTCGATCCACGTGATGGGCTACGACGAGGCACTGGAGATTCCCACCGAGGAGTCGGTCCGGCTGGCCCTGCGCACCCAGCAGATCATCGCCCACGAATCCGGGGTGACCAGGACCGTCGACCCGCTGGCGGGCTCCTACTTCGTAGAGTCGCTGACCAGCGAACTGCGCACCCGGGCGCTGGAACTGGTGGCGGAGGTGGACGCCGGCGGCGGCTACGTGCACCTGCTCGAGCAGGGTGTCCCGCAGCGGTGGATCGCCGAGGCCGCCTACCGCAGCGAGCTGGCCACGCAGTCCGGCGCGCGGGTCAAGGTCGGGGTGAACCAGTTCACCGGCGGCGGCGAGGACCGCCCGCCCCGGCTGTTCGAGGTGGACACCACGGCGGCCGCCCGGCAGCGGGCCCGGCTGGCCGCCCGGCTGGCCGATCGGGACGCCGCCGCGGCGGCCCGCGCACTCGCCCAGCTCAAGGAGACGGTAACGGCGGGCGCGAACACCATGCCGGCCTTCCTCGGCGCGGCCCGGGCGGGCTGCACCGTCGGAGAGATCACCGACGTGCTCCGCGCCGAATTCGGCGAGCACCGGGAACCTCCCCCATGGTGAGGCCGCCCGCGGGCCAGCCACTGGCCGGGATCCAGGTGCTGGACCTGACCCGCTTCGTGTCCGGCGCTTACTGCACGATGGTGCTGGACGCGCTCGGCGCCGACGTGATCAAGGTGGAAGGGCTGCCCGGCGGCGACCCCTACCGGGCCCAGGGTGCGGTCCGGGTGGGCAGCCTCAGCGGCCTGTTCGCCTCCCTGAACACCGGCAAGCGGAGCATCGCCGTCAACCTGATCGGCGCCGGACGGGACCGAACTGATCCGCACCCTGGCCCGGCGCAGCGACGTGTTCGTCGAGAACGCCCGGCCCGGGTCGCTGGAGCGGGCCGGGCTCGGCCCGGACCGGCTGCACGCGCTGAACCCGCGGCTGGTCTACGCCTCGATCTCCGGGTTCGGCCAGACCGGCCCGGACGCGGGCCGCGGCGGCTTCGACCTGATCCTCCAGGCGGCCAGCGGCATCATGGCGGTGACCGGCACCGAGACGGGCGGCCCGGTCAAGGTCGGGGCGCCGGTGCTGGACATCGGGTCCGGGATGAGCGCGGCGACCGCCATCATCGCGGCGCTGTTCGCCCGGACCGCCGACGGGCTCGGCCGCACGGTCAGCTCGTCGCTGCTGGAGTTCGCGCTGGGCTGCTTCACCAGCTACGCCGCGGACATGCTGGAGACCGGCACCTCACCGGGCCTGCTCGGTAACGACTCCCCCCAGTTCGCCCCGTACGGCGTCTTCCGCTGCCGGGACGGGTCCCTGGCGCTGGCCGGCGCGGGCAGCGAGCCGCTCTGGCTCAAGCTGTGCGACGTACTCGGGCGGCCGGACTGGGCCGCCGACCCCCGTTTCGCCACGAACGCGGACCGGCTGGCGCACCGCGCCGAGCTGACCGCGGAGATCGAGCGGGTCCTCACCCGGGACAGTGCCGCGCACTGGCAGCAGGTCCTGGACGGGGCCGGCATCCCGGCCTCCCCCGTCCTCCCGCCCGCCGCGGCGCTGACCTCGGCGCAGGCTAAGTCCCTGGAGGTATGCCAGGCGGCCAGCACCCCGGACGGCTACGGCTACCAGACGGTCCGCCCGCCCCTGGCCGTCTCCGCCCCCGGGGGCTCAAACGAGCCGCTCGGCTACTCACGCGGCGCGCCCGGCCTCGGCCAGCACACGGCCGAGATCCTCGCCGGGGCCGGGCTGGCCACGGCCGAGATCGAGGACCTGACGGCCCGCGGGATCGTGGCCGGATGAGCATCACCCGCCCTCCTCAGCCGGGCACCCGTGAGCTGGCCCAGCTGGTCCTCGACCGGACCATCGCGCTGAGCGGGATCCCGGCCCCGACCGGGCACGAGGAGCAGCGGGCCCAGGTCGTCCGGGACTGGTGGGCGGCCGACGGACTGCCCGGTGTGGCCGTCGGCGCGGCCGGGAACGTCCGCGCCCGGCTGCGAGCCGGGGACCCGCACCAGCCCGCGGTGCTGCTGTGCGCGCACCTGGACACCGTGTTCGGCCCCGAGGTCACCCACGCGGTGGTACGCCACGGCGGGCGGCTCACCGGGCCCGGGGTGGGCGACAACACGATCGCGGTCTGCGCGCTCAGCGCCCTGGACGCGCTGCTGCCCGGCCGGCTCCGGCACCCGGTGTGGATCGTGGCGACCACCGGCGAGGAGGGCCTGGGCAACCTGGCCGGCGTCCGCGCCCTGCTCGACGACCCGCCGGGCCCGGTCCGCGCGGTCATCGCCCTGGAAGGCAACTACCTGGGCCGGGTGAACGTGACCGGCGTGGGGTCAACCCGGTGGCGGGTCAGGGTGACCGGCCCAGGTGGGCACGCCTGGGAAGAAGCCGGCCAGCCCAGCGCGGTGCACGAGGCCGCCCGGCTGATCACCGCGCTCGCCGCGCTGGCCCAGCCCGGGCAGGCCCAGCCCGGGCAGGCTCAGCCCGGCCCGGCCAAGGCCACCGTGAACGTGGGGCTGATCGAGGGCGGTGAGTCGGTCAACTCCCGGGCCCAGCGCGCCGAGTTCCTGGTCGACCTGCGCAGCGGCGACCCGGCGGCGCTGGACACGCTGCGCGCGGCGGCCCGGGCGGTGCTGGAGGACCCGGCGGTGCCGCTGGAGGTCTCGGTGCACGTCATCGGCGAACGGCCCGCCGGCCAGCTCGACCCGGGTCATCCGCTCGCTACCCTGGCCGCACAGGTGCTCCGCGAGGCCGGGATCCCACCCCGGCTGACCGCGGCCAGCACCGACGCGAACGCCGCCTACCCGCGCGGGATCCCGGCCCTGACCCTCGGCATCACCACGGGCGAGGGCACCCACACCGAGCAGGAGTGGATCGACGTCGATCCGGTGGCGGCCGGCCTGGCGGCCCTGGCGGCCACGGTCGCCCGACTGGACGAACAGGAGTGGTGAGAACGGTGCGCACCGGAGTAACCCTGCAGGGCGTTGACCCACCGGACGACTTCGAGGAGATGGTCACGGAGATCGAGAGCCTCGGCTACGACAGCTTCTGGCTGACCGACTCCTCGCTGCACTCCCGCAACTGCTGGGCCTATCTCACGCTGGCGGCCCGGCGGACGTCCCGGATGACGATCGGCACCGCGGTCACCAACCCGGTGACCCGCCACCCCGCGATCACCGCGGTGGCCGCGGCCACCCTGGCCGACATCTCCGGCGGCCGGGCCATCCTGGGCATCGGCGCGGGTGACCGGCCGCTGCTGTCCCTGGGCTACACCCCGGCCCGGCTGGCCACCCTGGAGGCCTCCATCGCGGCCATCCGGGCGCTGTGGAGCGGCGCGACCGTCGAAGCCGACGAGCCAGGGTTCGCGCTGCACGACGCGCACTACCGCTTTCCGCCGGCGGCGGACATCCCGGTGTGGGTGTCCGCGACCGGCCCGCGCACGCTGGAACTGGCCGGGCGGGTCGCGGACGGCGTGATCCTGCTGGCCGGGCTGCATCCCGAGGGGATCTCGTTCGCGCTGGAGCACATCGAGCGCGGCGCCGAGGCGGCCGGGCGCAGCCAGCGGCCGCCGGTGACCGTGTTCGCCTACGGGGCCATCGACGAGGACGAGGAGGCGGCCATCGCCGCGGCCCGCACCATCGCCGCCTGGTTCCCGCAGACCGCGCCGGTGCACTGCCGGCTGGCCGGCCTGCCGCAGGAGACCATCGACCAGGTCCGCAGCAGCTACGCGGGGGGCGAGTTCCAGGAGGCGGCCCGGGCCGCCGCGGCGCTGCCGGTCGAGTTCGTGAAGCGGATGGCGCTGGCCGGCGGCAAGGACGAGGCCCGTCAGCACCTTCGCGAGCTGGCCGGGCTGGGAGTGGATTCGGTGACCGTGTTCCCGCTCGGACCGGACCGGATGGGCACGGTACGGGCGTTCGCGGACTGCGTGGCGGCCGAGACGGCGATGGCATGAACCCGGGGGGCGCGCTCCAGATGGGCGCACGGGCGGCCAGGAAGGCATCCGCATGATCATCATCCAGGGCGGCACCGTGCTCACCGTGGACGCCGCCGACACCGTGCACTTCGGCGGCCACGTGGTCATCGACGGGGACCAGATCACCGCGGTCGGCCCGGGCGGCTACCCGGGTGAGGTGCCCGCGGACGCCGAGGTCATCGACGCGTCCGGGATGGTCGTCATGCCGGGGATGGTGGACCTGCACTATCACACCGCGGTCGGCAAGGGCTTCTGTGACCACCTGCCGCTGCTGGAGGGGCTGGAGGAGTTCTGGTACCCGTCGATCCGGGCGCTCGACCCGGAGACCGCGTACTGGGCTGCGCTGTCCAGCTACCTGGAGTCCATCAAGTGCGGCGTGACCACGGTCAATGACATGTACCGCCAGCTCGGCGGGCTGGGCCGGGCCGCCGAGGAGATCGGCATCCGGGCGGTGCTGTCCAACGACGTGGCGCTGCCCGAGCACAACCTGGACACCCTGCAGGACAACAAAGACGCCTACGACGAAGTGCACGGCCTGGGCGACGGCCGGATCGAGGTCTACGTCGGCATCGAGTGGCTGCCGCTGGCCTCCCCCGAACTGCTCCGCGACGCCCGCGCCCTGGCCGACGAACTGGGCACCGGCATCCATGTGCACCTGAACGAGTCGCTGGGCGAGGTGGAGAACAGCAAGCAGCGGTTCGGCCGCCGGCCGACCGAGGTGGCCTACGACGCCGGGCTGCTCGGCCCGGACTGCGTGGCCGCGCACTGCGTCTGGCTCACCGATCACGAGATCGGGCTGATGCGCGAGACCGGCACCAGCATCTCGCACAACCCCAGCTCCAACGCCAAGCTCGGCAACGGGGTGGCCCGGGTGCCCGAGATGCTCGCCGCCGGGCTGAACGTCGGGCTGGGCCACGACGCGGCCGAGTCCAGCAACAGCTGCGACCTGTTCGACGTGATGAAGTTCGCCTCGCTGATCCACCGCGCCTACCGGGTGGACGCGAGCCTGCTCCAGGCCCCGGCGGTGGTGCGGATGGCCACCCGCAACGGCGCGGCCGCCCTGCGGCACAACACGGGCGAGCTGGCCCCGGGCCGGAAGGCCGACGTCATCCTGGTCAACACGCGCAGCGCGATGTTCACCCCGCTGCTCCCCGGGGACCCGGCCCACGTGTACTCGCACCTGGTCTTCGCGGCCGACGGCAGCGCGGTGGACACCACGATCGTGGACGGGAAGATCCTCATGCGCGGCCGCGAGCTCACCACCGTGGACGAGGCCACCGTGCTGGACCAGGCCAACCAGGCCCTGCAGCGTGTGATCACGGCTATCGGCTACAAGCACTGACCCAGGAGCACTGACCCACAGGAGCACGGGCATGAGCAAGATCATCATCACCGGCGGCACGGTGCTGACCATCAACGACGCCGACGATGTGCACTTCGGCGGGCATGTGGTGCTGGACGGCGACCGCATCGCCGCGGTCGGCGAGGGCCCCTACCCGGGCCCGGCCGGCGACGGTGATCAGGTCATCGACGCCTCCGGCAAGATCGTCATGCCCGGCCTGGTGGACCTGCACTACCACACCGCGATCGCCAAGGGCTTCAGCGACCACCTGCCGCTCTGGGAGTACCTGGATGCCTGCTGGTACCCGTTCATCCGCACCCTGGACGCCGAGGCGGCCTACTGGTCCGCGGCCGCGAGCTACCTCGAGTCGATCAAGTGCGGGGTCACCACCGTCAACGACATGTACCGCCGGCTGCCCGACCTGGGCCGGGCCGCGCACGACATCGGCATCCGGGCGGTGCTGTCCAACGACGTGGCGCTGCCCGAGCACAACCTGGACACCCTGCAGGACAACAAAGACGCCTACGACGAAGTGCACGGCCTGGGCGACGGCCGGATCGAGGTCTACGTCGGCATCGAGTGGCTGCCGCTGGCCTCCCCCGAACTGCTCCGCGACGCCCGCGCCCTCGCCGACGAACTGGGCACCGGCATCCACATCCACCTCAACGAATCGCTCACCGAGGTGGAGAACAGCAAGGAACGCTTCGGCCGCCGGCCGACCGAGGTGGCCTACGACGCCGGGCTGCTCGGCCCGGACTGCGTGGCCGCCCACTGCGTCTGGCTGTCCGACACCGAGATCGCGCTGATGCGCGAGACGCGCACCCAGATCTCACACAATCCCAGCTCTAACGCCAAGCTCGGCAACGGGATCGCCCGGCTGCCGGAAATGCTGGGCGCCGGACTTAATGTGGGCCTCGGTCACGACGCCGCCGAGTGCAACAACAGCCGGGATGCGTTCGAGGTCATGAAGTTCGCGTCGCTGGTGCACCGGGCCAACCGGGTGGATGCCAGCCTGATGCAGGCGCCGTCCGTCCTCCGGATGGCCACCCGCAATGGCTCAGCCGCGCTGAAGCATGACACCGGCGAGCTGACCCCGGGGAAGAAGGCCGACGTCATCCTGGTGGACACCCAGAACCCGATGTTCACCCCGCTGATGCCCGGCGACAAGGCGCACATCTACTCGCACCTGGTCTTCGCCGCGAACGGCAGCGCGGTGGACACCACGATCGTGGACGGGAAGATCCTGATGGCCGGCCGCGAGCTGCTCACCATGGACGAGCGGCAGATCCTGGCCGGGGCCAACGAGGGCTTCCTGCGCACCCTCAAGCAAATCCGCTCGTAACCCGGGACCGGCCCATGCAGATCGACGCGCACACGCACATCCTCAGCCTGGCGCAGGACGCGGAGTTCACCACCGAGTACGGCCGCGAGGGCTCGCTGTGCATCTACCGCAGCCTGGGGCTGCTGCCGTCGCACCGGCCGCCGACCGAGGAGGAATGGGAGGCCAGCGGGTACAGCCGGAAGGGCTTCCCGGTGATCGGGCCGGACGAGTCGGTCCGCGACCATCCCGGCTTCGACAAGATCGTGATCCTGGCCGTGTCCCCGCAGTTCCTGGACGGCGAGCTGATCGGGACGGTGGACACCTACGGGATCACCGGCGTGCCCGGGCCGCCGACCCCGGAGAAGTGCAACGACTACATCGCCGCGATCGCCGCGGCCCGGCCGGACACGTTCATCGGGTACGCGTCGGTCAACCCCGGCTACCGCGGCCCGGCCGCCGCGGTCCGCGAGCTGGAGCGGGCCGTGCGCGACCTGGGCCTGCAGGGTCTCAAGCTCTACCCGATGTACCAGGACTGGTCCCCCGCCGACCCGGTGATCGCCTTCCCGGTGTTCGAGAAGGCCCAGGAACTCGGCATCCCGGTGATGGTGCACCAGGCGGGCTCGACCCGGATCGACGCCCGGATGGAGTACGCCCGCCCGGCGCTGCTGGACGCGGCCGGGCGGCACTTCCGGGAGCTGCGGCTCACGATCGCGCACTGCGGGCTGCCCTGGGTGGATGAGGCCATGTTCATGCTGACCAAGCACCCGAACTTCTACGCCGAGCTGAGCTACCACATCGCCAGCGTGACCACCGAGGAGCTGCTGCGCTTCCTGGTGCACGCCGAGGCGTCGTTCGTGCCGCTGGAGAAGCTGTTCTTCGGCACCGACTACCCGGGCTTCCTGTATGACCCGGTGAAGCTGCGGGCCAAGCTCCTGGCCGTGAACGAGCACGCGGACCGGGTCGGCTGCGCCCCCATCCCCCAGGCCAAGCTGGACGGCATCCTGGGCGACAACTACGCCCGCATGCTCGGCCTCATCAAGGACTGACCTGACCGGAGGCACCGATCCCGGCGGCCTCGTTCCGCCAGCTCGGGGCCGCCGGAGGCGACCTGCCTGCCAGGCCAGGGCGGCTAGTCGTCGAAGCTGACTTCCAGCCGTCCGACGAGTCCGGACTGCCAGGTCAGCTGCATGCAGCCGGTGCCGCCGGCGGCCCACGCGAACCGGACCGTGTCGATCGGTCCGGCGGAGCTGACCGACTGGACGGCCATGGTGTCGTTGGGTGGCTGCGCGCGCGTAGGCCCGGGCGATCTCGGTGCGGCCGCAGAACGGACCGGCGGGCACGCCGGCAAAGGTCATCGTGGCGTCGGGAGCGAACCTGTCCGCGAGGGCGGTCCAGTCGCCGGACCGCACGGCGGCGTTGAAGGCGGCTACGTGCTCCGTAACCCTGGCCGGAGCGTCCGGGACATCCATCGCCTCTCCCTCCCTCCCGCTCGCCCAGCCTCCCACTTTCATGATCTCGGTCGCAGGCTCGGTGCCGAGAAGTCAGCGGGTCATAGTCGAGCAGGACAGTCGCTTGACTCCCGACCATCGGCATGTAACCCTATAGGGGTTACATACGGGTCATAGGAGGGCTCCATGCCAAAGATCAACGTCTACCTTCCCGACGCGCTCGCGTCGGCAGTCAAAGACGCCGGCGTGCCAGTGTCCGCGGTGTGCCAAGCGGCGCTCTACGACGCCGTCGAGCGCGTCGGGCGAACCCGCAGGGGTATCGCAGCGCTCCGAGACCCTGCCACTCCCACCGCCACGCTCCGGCAGATCGCCGAGGGCACCCGCAAGCGGATGACCCCGCGCCTCGTCGCCGCGCTCGGGGTCGCCGCGTTGGATGCTGACGGCCAAGCCCGAACCGCTGTGTCGTCACTCGACCTCCTGCGCGGACTGCTCGACGACGGCGAGAACCTTGCCGTGAGCCTGCTGCTCGCCCAGGACGTCAACGTCAACGCACTCGCGGCGGCAACCAAGGCAAGCGAGGCCGACGAACCCGGTCCTCCCGCCCCCGACTCCAGTGACACCCTCCTCGGACGGTTCACGATGCCAGGACGACTCGCGTGCGCTGCCGCGCTCGAAGCGGTCGTAGAACTCGGGCACAACTACGTGGGGTGCGAACACCTTCTCATCGGACTCGTCGCGAGCGAGAGCCAAGCCCGAGATCTCTTGGCCGAACACCACATCCAAGCCACGGCACTCCGCCAAGCCATCAGTGCCGCCGCCGCAGGCGTCGTGCTTGAACGGAGCCGATCAGCCGACCAGAATGCGGGCGCGGTTGCCGACCTCACCCGCCGGCTCGAAGCCATCGAGCGTCAACTCGCCGAGACCCCCGGCGCATGATCCTATGACGGTCAATTTCTGACACATCGCACCGCATATTGACCGTCATCATGAAGGACCCTGCGGAGGACGGTCTCGGCGGCATCATTAGTCACACTGATCATGGCGCCGGGCTCGCGGACCGGCCGCAGGGAGCCGGATGCGGGTCAGCGCACTCGCCCGGCAGCAGAAGGTCGATGCTGAGCGGCGAAGACTAAGTCTTGGTAAAGCACGTCCCGACTAGACTCCGATTTGGCCTGAAACGCCCATACATACAAATTAATATGAACTATCTGGAAGCCAGACATAAACCAACAATCTGCTGCATCAGTTCACCACCCAGGTTGTGGCGCGAGTCTGGCGAACCCATCCCTAGGTGTACACTAACCACAATAGTCTGGGGAGAATTTCCTGACGTGGTGCCTGCTCGGGAGTGCCCCCGACTTTGCGGCCTAAGCCGATGCGGGGGATGGTCATGGCCCAGATAACGGCCGGGAGTCTCCTGCCCGCCAGCAGCGGGATTCCTGCCCAGCTATTCGCGGCGCTGATCAGCTCGTCGGATGACGCTATCGTCATCAAGACGCTCGACGGGTCGATAGCCAGCTGGAATCAGGGCGCCATGCGCCTGTATGGGTACACGTCAGACGAGGTCATCGGCCAGCCGATGACGATGCTGTGCCCCCCGGATCGAGACGGCGAGATCGGGGACATCCTAGCCAAGATCAAAAGCGGTGAACGCGTCTCGCACTACGAGACCATCAGGAAGCGTAAGGACGGCACCGCCTTCCCGGTGTCGGTGTCGGTGTCCCCTATCCATGACGAGTACGGGACCACGATCGGCGCGGCCTCAATCGCCCGGGACATCACCGAGCAGAATCAGGCCCGTACGGCTGACATACTTGCCATCCGGAATAAGGACATGGAGCTGGCCAACCGGAACCTTTCGACCTTCACCTACTCGGTCTCGCATGACTTGCGCGCTCCTCTCCGGGCACTATCTGGTTACAGCAATGCGCTTCTGGAAGAGTTCGCGGTCGCTCTCGGCGAAGACGGCCGGGACTACGCCGAGCGAATCGTCGCCACCAGCGAGAAAATGTCCGCGCTCATCGAAGACCTGCTGCATCTCTCCAGCGTCACAAGTGCGTCCATTTACATCCAGAACGTCGACCTCGGCGCCGAAGTCAACGACATCGCCGGGCAACTCCAGCGCGAGGAGCCAGACCGGGAAGTGCGCTTCAGAATCCAGCGCCCGGTCCAGGTCAGAGCAGATCCCGCGCTCATCCGCACGGTCCTGGAGAACCTGGTGGGCAACGCCTGGAAGTTCACCTCTAAACAGCACGATGCGCTCATCGAGTTCGGTACGGCCTCGACCGGAGATGCCTCCGTCTGCTGTTACGTACGCGACAACGGCGCTGGCTTTGACCCGCATTACGTGAGCAAATTGTTCCAGCCATTCCAGCGACTGCACGCGGCCGGTGAGTTCCCCGGCACGGGCATCGGCCTGGCCAGCGTAAGGCAGATCGTGGAACGTCACGGTGGCCGCGCGTGGGCCGAGAGCAAGCAAGGCGAGGGCGCGACCATTTACTTCACCCTCAACGCCGAAGAAATCCAGGGACCAGCCGGGGTAGCCGGGCCGGCCGGACCAGCCGGGCCAGCCGGAGAGACCGGGCGAACCGGAGAAGCCGGAGCGGCAGGGCCAGCCGGAGCGACCGGACCAGCGGGGACAGCCGGAGAGACCGGGCGAACCGGAGAAGCCGGGGCAGCTGGGCCAACCGGAGAACCCGGAGCGGCCGGACCAGCCGCGTTATTCGGCTTCAATGCCCCCTGGCGGGGACCTCTGGGGCCGGAGCGATAGGTCTTCAGGCCAGCGATGACCACCCCGCGGGTCCGGGCAGCGCCGGGTCGGTCATGGTCGTCATGTTCGGCGCCATTGGAGCCGGGCCCAGGCCACCCAGCCGGTTAACGGACTTCCGTCTCTGCCGCAGTCGGCGGCGAGTTCGCGGACAATGTCCAGGCCGTGCGACCGGTTGTCGCGATGCGGGTGCTCGGCCCAGGCGCCCCCGTTGTCTTCGACTTCGATCCGGACGCAGTCATCGAAGACCGCAGCGCGGACGGTGAAGGTGCCGCCGGGGTTGCGGCTGGCTGAGTGGAGCACTGCGTTAGTAGCCAGTTCGGAGACGCACAGCACGGCGTCACTGGCCGCCGGGCAGGTGGGGAGGATCGCAGCGATGAACGCGCGGGCCACCTGTACCTGGTCGGCATGGGCGGGCAGCACCTGCTCTCGCAGCGCCGTGGGTGACAGAGCTGCCCCTCGCGGGCTGGCGGCTGGCGTCATCCCTGATCCTTCCCGTGGTATGCCTGCTGGCCTGGAGCCGGGCCAGGCGACGGCTCTGGGTAGCGGGCATCGCCTGGCCCGGCCTGCTGCCCAGCGTCGTCCGCCAGGGCTACGCTGCGGAAGAGAAACATGCGCTGTGTAACGGCTCGGGCAGGGAGTGTGACATGACAGCGTCTGGGCGTGACAACAGTGATCAGTCCGCACTAGCGATGTTCGCGGCCGAACTGCGGGCAGTCCGAGCCAAGGCGGGACTGTCACGCAACGATCTAGCGGCGCAGCTGAACTACAGCGGTTCCCTGGTCGGGATGATCGAGAGCATGGCCCGGGTGCCGAGCCTGGAGTTCGCCCAGCGGCGGATAAGGCGTTAGGGACCCCGGGCACGTTCGCGCGGATGCAGGACACCTGCGGGCCGCGCCGTTCCCCTCCTGGTTCCGGCCCTTCGCCCAGCACGAACAGGACGCCACCGCGCTGCGCACGTTCGAGCATTCGCTGGTGCCCGGGCTGCTGCAGGTACCGGAGTACGCCCGTGCCCTGCTGAGCACCCGGATGGGCACCAGCCAGGACGAGACCGAGCAACTGGTCGCGCGCGGATGGAACGCCAGGTCATCCTGGACCGGGCCGATCCGCCGTTGCTCTGGGTGGTCGTTGACGAGCACGCGCTCCGCCGGCCGGTCGGTGGCCGGAAGGTGATGGCTGAGCAGCTGGATCACCTGGCGGAGATGGCCCAGCGGCCGAGCATCCTGATCGAGGTGATCCCGCTGGACGTCGGCGCGCACGAGGGCGTGAACGGCGCGTTTGTCATCGCGGAGTTCGCTGATGCGCCCACTATCGTGTACCTGGAGACGGCACTAACGGGACTCGTCGTTGAGCGGCCTGAAGACGTGGCGGCCGTCACGCTGAGCTATGAGACTTTGCGGGCCGAGGCGCTGTCGCGTTCCGGTTCCCTGGACAAGCTGAAGGAAGTACGGCAGACATGGACCTGAACCACGCCGACTGGCGCAAGAGCAGCTACAGCGGAACCAACGGCGGGAACTGCGTGGAGGTAGCGCGCAATGTGCCTGGCGTCGTCGCGGTGCGCGACAGCAAGGACCCCGCCGGCCCGGCGCTGGCCTTCACCCCGGCCGACTGGGAAGCGTTCACGGCCGGGCTCAAGGACTGACCCAGAGTCGGTAGCCGACGCGCAGGGGATACCGGCGTCCTGCGGTGGCCTCCTTTGCATGCCTGCCTGCAGCAACACCGCTCGTGTACCGCCGAGATGAGGAGCGCGCGTCAGCGCACTGGCCAGGCAGGCAGGGGGTCGATGCCGATCTCGGCCAGGACGCGGCGGTTGATCTGCTCGACCTGCTCGCGCAGTTCGCCTTCGTCGACCCGGGTCAGCTTCTTGTGGTCGAGCAGGACGTCCCCGCCGACCAGGACGGTGTCCACCGAGTGGCCGGTCACGCCGTAGACCAGGTTGGCCACCGGGTTGTGCAGCGGCCGCCAGTCGAAGTCGGCGGTGTCGAACACGACCAGGTCGGCCTGCTTGCCGGGCTCCAGCGAACCGGTCTCGTCGTGCATCCACAGCGCGGTCGCGCCGCTGATGGTGGCCATCTCCACGGCCTGCTCCGCGGTGACCGCGGTCGGGTCGCGGCGGGCGTCCCGGGGCAGCAGCGCCGCCAGCTGCATCGACCGGCAGATGTCGGTGTGGTTGGAGACGTTCTCGGCGTCGGTGCCCAGCGCCATCGGCACCCCGGCGGCGAGCAGCTCGGGCCACTTGCCGGTCTGCGTGGTGCCCTTGGCCAGCTTGAGCGCGGACGAGGGATTCTGCGAGATCCGCGCGCCCGCGTCAGCCACGAACCGCACGTCCCGGTCATCCAGGCTGGTCATGTGGTTGAGCAGGGTGCGCTCGTTGAGCGCGCCGATCTCGTGCATGTGCTCCACCGGCCGGTGCCCGAAGGTGGCCAGCTCCAGCTCGACCTCACGCTCGCTGGTCAACTTGTGCAGCACGAACAGGGACTCCGCGTCCCGGGCCAGCTCCGCGGCGCCCCGGTTGAGCTCGTCGGAGCAGGTGCCCACGCCCTCGATGGTGACCGCGTCCCTGATCCGCGGCTGGCCGAACTTGCGGACCTGCTCGATCCCGTCGGCCAGCCGGCGCAGCGCGGTCTTGGCGTCCATCCGCAGCCAGTCGGGCAGGTCGGCCGCGCCGGCCGGGCCCGCCTGGTCCCACGTCCACGGGCCAGTCCGGGCCCGGATCCCGGACGAGGCCAGCGCCTCCAGCACGGCATCCAGGTGATTTGCGCCCGGCTCCTCGAACAGGGTCGTGCCGAAGCGGATCATCTCCGCGGCGGCGTGCTGCGCGTGCACGTACATGTCCTGCTCGGTCAGGGCGGCGAAGGACGGGTAGATGAACCGGCGCAGCGCGTCCAGGGTCTGGCCCCCTTCCGGCATCGCGCCCTTGGCGCAGCACAGCAGGTGCCGGTGCCCGTTCACCAGGCCCGGGGTGATCACGCCGTCCGGGGCGTCGATGAGCCGCCGGGCCGCGTACCGGGTGAGCAGATCCGCCCGCTGGCCCACCTCGACGATGACCCCGGCGTCGATGGCCACCGCGCCTGCCCGGTACATCTCCCGCTCCGGGTTCATGGTGAGCAGCCAGCCGCCCGCGACCACCGTGTCTACCGTGACCGGCCCGGGCCGCCCTGGCTCGCCAGCAGGGGCCGCCCCGGCGTGGTCGTCCCGGTCTACGGCGTCGGGCATGCTGCCTCCCAGATGAGATCTCAGATCTGAGGTTAGGAGCGGAGACGGGACCAGTCAATGCGCCCACGTAACCATCGTGTTGCGCCGTCCGGCCGGCGCCAGGGTGGCGGACACTCACGCCGTGCCGGACTTGACTCAAGCTGACGAGCCGGAGTCTGATATCTCATGTCTTAGCCGCATGCCACGGAGGAGCCGCCCGATGAGCACGGGTATATGAGCACGGGCACCTCGGTCTCGGCGGTGCTGCGTGAGCGCGGCGCGGCCAGCTGGGCGGCGGCGGTCAGCCACCCGATGGTGGCCGAGATCGGCGCGGGCTCGCTGCCTCACGAGACGTTCCGCTACTACTTCGAGCAGAACGTGCTGTATCTCGAGGACTACGCCCGGGCCATTGCCCTGATCATCGGCCGGGCCCCGGACCTGGCCGGCATCACGGTCCTGACCAGGTTCCTCGGCCAGATCGTGGACACCGAGCTGCCCGCCAACTACGCCTTCCTGGCCCGGCTGGGCGGCCCGGCCCGGCCCGATCCCGCCGCCGTGATGACGCCGGCCACCTACGCCTACACCAGGCACCTGCTCGACACGGCCGGACGGCATGACCTGCCCGCCGGGCTCGCGGCGGTACTCCCCTGCCAGTGGAGCTACGGCGAGCTCGCGACCCGCCTGGCCGCGGCCATGCCCGCCGATCCGGTGTACGCCGACTGGATCGCCATGTTCGCCGGGGACGGCTACGACGAGCTGGTGCAGGCGAGCACGTCCCTGCTCGACCAGCACGCCGACCCGGCCGACGCAGCCCTGATGACCTCCCTGGCCGCGGTGTTCGACCGCTCCACCCGCTACGAGCTGGCCTTCTGGGACATGGCCTTATGCTGGCCCGGGGGCGGCGACCCCCCGGACCCCCCGATCGGCCCTGCGGGCCGAGCGCGGCATAGCCGCGCGTGGGTAGCGGCCCGCTGTGAGCCGCAACCTTGTGATAGCTGCCGAGCCGCGTCCGTCAGGCGCGCAGGAGCTGGGCCGCGCGGTAGCCGATCATCATCGAGGCCAGGTTGGTGTTGGCCCGCGGGATGACCGGGAAGACCGAGGAGTCCGCCACGGTCAGCCCGGAGGTGCCGAGCACGTCCAGGCCCGGGCTGACCACGGAGCGCAGGTCGGCCGGGTCGCCCATCCGGCAGGTCCCGCAGTGGTGGTTGTAGGTGCCGGCCACCCGCCGGCCCGCCGCGGCCAGGTCATCCGTCCGCCACCACGCGCCGTCAGGCACCCGGACCAGTCCCTGGGCGGCCAGCTCGTCGATCATGTCCGCGGTGGTGGCCACGATCTCGGCCATCCGGGCCGCGTCCTGGTCGTCCGCGAGATGGCAGACCCGGACCTCGGCTACCCCGCCCGGGGTCAGCGTGACCCGGCCGCGGCTGAGCGGCGTCATCAGGGCCGCGGTGAACGAGACCTGGGTGGCGGGCACGGACGGGTCGTACGGCCGGGTCTGCCACGGGAAGATTTCCGCCTCCACGTGGTCGCCGGGCAGCTCGTAGCGCAGCAGGGCCCCGCTGACCGGCCGGGCCTCGATGGCGGCCAGGTCGGTCACGTCCACGTCCAGCAGGCACCACGGATGGTCCTGGAGGCTGGCGCCGACCCCGTCGAGCCGGGACACCAGCCGGGCCCCGGAGTGCCGCACCATGGCTTCCGGGCCGATGCCCGAATTCATGAGCAGCAACGAGGACCCGAACGCGCCCGCGCACACGACCACGCGATCGGCGTAGAGGCGCTGCTGGCCCTCCGGGCCGACCACCTCGGCCCCGGCACATCGCGTCCCGTCGAAGAGCAGCCTGATGGCCTGCGTGCCGGTGCGCACGTCCACGGTGGGGCGGACCAGCGGGAGGACGGCGGCGTGCGTGCCCCAGCGTCCCTCATCCTTGCGGTTGGTCGGCCATACCCCGATGCCGAGCGCCCCGGGGGCGTTATGGTCCGGGGTAGCGGGGTAACCGCGCTGTGCGCACAGCGCGATGAGCGCCTCGTCGAGTGGCCCGGGGGTAAGCCGGGTGATGGGGATGGGCCCTGTTGCGCCGTGATAGTCCGCGTCGCCGAACTGCTGGTCGGACTCGATGGCCCGGAAGCCGTCCAGGCAGTCCCGCCAGGACCAGCCGGGCACCGCCCAGCCGTCGAAGTCCCACGGCTGGCCGCGCAGGGCCGCGGCCGAGTTGACCGTGGACCCGCCGCCGGTGCCGCGCCCCTGGGGCAGATCCAGGCCGGTGTCCGCGTCGGTGTAGTGGTAGTAGCAGTCGTCGGGCAGCAGGTAGTCGTAGAGCATCCAGCGCGGCGGCGGCGTGCCCGGGTCCGGCCCGGCCTCGACCACCGTGACCGACGCCGAGTCCTTCAGGCCGAGCGCGCAGAACAGGCCGGCCGCACCCGCCCCGATGATGAGGACGTCCGGGTGGCCGCTCACAGCGCTTTCCCCGATGTTCGCGCCGTCCGGCAAGACGGACCCCACCGGCCACTCGGCCGGGCCTGACGGCCCGCCCTCGCGAGCCGGTACCGGACGGCGCTCACGGGCGGATCGCGGCCGATTCCGGGTCGAGGTTGGCCAGCTGGTCCGCCATGACCGAGAGGATGTGCTGGCGCATCAGGGTCTCGGCACGCTGCCCGTCGCGCTGGACGATGGCGTCGTAGATGCCCTGGTGCTCCTGGACCGACGTGCCCATCCGCCCGGGGATGGCCACGGTCAGGCGGCCGATGCGGGTCACGTGATCCCGGATGTTGTTCAGCATGGCGGTGATCCTGCTGTTCTTCGACTGGGCGTAGAGGACCACGTCGAACTCGTCCAGCAGCGCCGCGAGCCGGTCGGAGTCACCGGTCTCGAAGACCACCGCGCTGTCCCGGACGATACGGGACAGGGCGGCCAGGTCCTCAGTCGCGATGTTCAGCGCGGCCTCCCGCGCGCACAGTCCCTCCAGCAGTTCCCGGACCTCATAGATCTCGCGCAGATCCTGGCGGCTGTACCCGCCGACCACCGCGCTGCGGTACGGCGCGATCTCGACGAAACCGTCCTTCTCCAGCCGGACGAACGCCTCACGGAGCGGGGTCTTGCTGACCCCGAACCGGGCGGCCAGCTCGGCCTCGCGGAGCAGGTAGCCCGGTGGCAGCTTGGCGGACACGATCTCCTGCCGGAGCTTCAGGTACACCGAGTCCTTGAGCTGGCGATGTTCGACGCCGTCAACGGGCGCGCTGGTCATAACCGCCTCCATGGCGGGACGGCGCCGCCCGGTGGGGATGCCACCGGGCGGCCAGTCCGCACTACGAGCAATCTGAGATCTCAGATTCTATCTCAGGCAGCTCTCTGTCTCCGGCAGAATCTTCGCCCGTCAGCTCTTCGGCAGCTGTGCCGTGTTCACCACCGAGGACGCCTGGACCGGCTTGGTGATCAGCCCGTCGGCCTTCATCCAGTTCGCGAAGCTCTGCCACTGGCTGACGCTCATCGCGCCGAACCCGTCCGGGTTGTGCAGCAGCGGCGCCGTCGCGTAGACCATCTTCTTCAGCAGGGCCGGGCTGTAGCCCTTGGCCACCGGGGTTATCGCGGCCAGCGCGGCGGCCGGGTTGGCCTCCGCGGCCGCGGCCCCCTGGCCCAGCCCGGCCAGGAACTCCTTGACCATCGTCCGGTAGGCGGCGTCACTGGCCAGCTTGGACTTGTTGGCGATGATGACCAGCTCGTCGTAGTTGGGCACGCCCTGCGTGTCCACCGGGTAGGTCTTGGGATTCAGCCCCAGCGAGGCGAGCTGGATGGCCTCGACGTTCCGGTAGCCGCTGATGATCGCGGCCACCTTGTTGGACACCATGGCCGGGACCAGGCCCTCGTTGACCGTGACCAGCTTGATCTGGTTCAGCGACATGTTGTACTTCTTCAGCACGGCCTTGAGCATCTGCGCCGAGACCGGGTCCCCGTCGGTGCCGACCGTCTTGCCGGACAACCCGGCCGGGCTGCTGACCCCGCTCTTACCCGAGATGATCAGCGAGTTCAGCGAGGTCGGGATCATCGCGGCGACCGCGGCGACGTTCAGGCCGGCCGTAGCCGCGGTGATCGTCTCGGGCTCGTAGGAGATGGCCAGCGGCACCTGGCCCAGGCTGACCAGCTTCAGCGCGTCCGTGCTGTTGGACGGCGACTGGAAGGTCACGTTCAGGTGCTGCTTGGTGAAGTCGCCGTCCTTCTGGGCCAGGTACAGCGCGATGTGATCAGGGTTCGGGAACCAGTCCAGCAGCACCGTGGTGTTGGTCGTGGCCTGGCTGCCGCTGGAGCTGGAGCTGGAGCCGGAGCCAGACGAAGAAGACGATCCGCACGCGACGGCGGCCGACACCACGGCCGCGGCCCCGAGGATCAGTGCACCGCGTCTGCGGCCTTTCCGGACTGCGGTCATGGAACTCACCGTTTCCCCTCTCGTGCCCATGGGCAGATGATCCGCTCGGCTACCGAGACGGCGATGAACAACAGGATTGCCTCAGCAGTGAGGATGAAGATCGCCGCGAAGACCAGGGCGGTCTCCAGCTGCGGGATGGCCTGGATCATCACGTAGCCCAGGCCATTCTGCGAGCCGGCGTACTCACCGAACACCGCGCCGATCGGAGCATACGTGGCCGCGATCCGCAACCCGGAGAAGATCGAGGGCAGCGCGGCGGGTGCCTCCACCCGCCGCAGCGTGGCCCACCGGTTGCCGTCCAGGGTGCGCATCACCCGCAGCAGCTCGGGGTCCACCGAGGCCAGGCCGTCGATGGTGTTCACCACGATGGGGAAGAAGCAGATCAGCGTGACCACGATCAGCTTCGGGGTGATGGTGTAGCCGAAGATGATGGCCAGCACCGGCGCGATCACCACGACCGGCACCGCCTGCGAGCCGATCAGCAGCGGGTAGACGGCGTTGCGGACCACCCGCGAGCTGTGCAGGGCAAAGGCGACGACCAGCGCGACCACGATCGAGAGCAGGAAGCCCAGCACGACTTCCTCGGTCGTCACCCAGGTCGCACTGGCCAGCGTGCCGGACCACTCGGAGATCCCGGTGGACCAGATGCTGTCCAGGGAGGGCAGCACGTAGTCAGGGACGCCGAACCAGTGGCTGACGGCCTCCCAGATCAGGCCGATCGCGATCAGGATGGCGGCCGCGGGCAGCGCCCGGCGGATACCCGCGGACGTGCGCCCCGACTTCGCCGGGGCGGTCACTTCCGATTCGTCCGGGCGGGTGACTGTAGTGCTCATGTCACGGCCTCGAGCAGGGAGAGGATCTCGTCCCGGAGTTCGGCGAACTCCGGGTGCCGGATCAGCTCGCGGCGGCTGCCCGCGGCCGGCAGGTGCACCTCGAACTGGGCGCGGATCCGGCCCGGCCGGGCGGACATGACCACGACCCGCTCGCCGATCAGCAGGGCCTCCTCCACGTCGTGAGTGACCAGCACCGTCGTCCTCGGCTCGGCGTCGAGCGCGGTACGCAGCCATTCCTGCAGGTCGGCGCGGGTAATCGAGTCCAGGGCGCCGAACGGCTCATCGAGGAGCAGGACCTCTTTGCCCGCCACCAGGGTGCGCAGGAACGAGACCCGCTGCCGCATGCCACCGGACAGCTGGTACGGCAGCTTCTCCTCAAACCCGGCCAGCCCGAACCGCTCGACCAGGTGGCCGACCCGCTGGCGGGCGGTGCGCCGGCGGACACCCTGGTTTTCCAGGGCCAGCGCGGCGTTGCCGAGCACATCCCGCCAGGGCAGCAGCAGGTCACGCTGGGGCATCCAGGCACAGCGGCGCAGCCGGTCGGCCGAGGTGGTGGCGCCGAGCACGTCGATCGTGCCCTCGTTGGGATCGTCCAGGCCGCAGATCAGCGCGAGCAGGGTAGATTTCCCGCAGCCGCTCGGCCCGACGATGGCCAGGCGGCTGTGCAGCGGGACTTCCAGATCCACCCCGGACACCGCGACCACCGGCCCGAAGCTCCGGCCCACGCCGGACAGCCGCAGGCCGGTCCCGCTGCCCACGGGGGGGCCATTACCGCCGGCCTCGGCCGGGCTGGTGCCCCCGGCACCAGGCGCGCCCGTGTACGCGTCTGTCTGCAGGGGTCCACCCTCAGCTGCGGGCGTGCCACTCGTGCCGGCCATCAACTCCCCGATCGGCAGGGAAATAGGATCTCAGATCTCGATTTCAACAGTGAACCACTACTAACCCCGCTACGCGACCTCCCGACACGGAACCGTTACGTCCGCAATGTGCTGTTAACGGGCTCAGAGCCCTCCGCAGGTGACAAGCGTACTTGACATCGCCGGCCAGGCCGGCGATCCTGAACCTGTGACAAGCAGACTTTACATGAGGCTGGGCGCCGGGCCGCCACGATGAAAAACGACGTGCGCGAGCGCCGCACCGCCAAGGGGCTCGCCCAGGCGGAGCTGGCCCGCGAGCTGGCCGTCTCACGGCAGACGATCAACTCCATCGAGACCGGGCGCTACACCCCGTCTCTCCCCCTGGCCATGGCCATCGCCCGATTCTTCGGGAGCAGCGTCGAGGAGATCTTCCATGCCGACCATGACTAAGACCAACCGGACCTACTGGGTCACGCCGGCCCTCGGCGTGGTCATCGGCCTCGTCTACCTGATCGGGTTCTCGATCGGCGGGAAGCCGGGCGACGGGCTGATCGCGCTGGGCGTCATGGTCGTGTTCAGCGCGGCGGTCGCGCTGGCGGGGCGGCGCAGCGAGACCGTGCGCGGGCTGCTCGACCACCGCGACGAGCGGCTGGCCGGGATCGACCTGCGCGCCACCGCCGTGACGGCGGTGGTCATGATCCTGGCCGTGCTGGCCGGCTTCGTGGTCGAGGTGGCGCGGGGCCACGACGGCTCGCCTTACGCCCTCATCGGCGCGGTCGGCGGGGTCGCCTACCTGGGCGCGGTCGGCTACTTCCGGGTCCGCAGCTGACCCAGCCCGGGGCCGCGGCCGGGCTGGGCGGGGGTTAGCGGCGGCGCAGGCGCTTGTCTTCCAGGGCGGGATGCGCGGCCAGGTAGTTGTCGGCCGGGTTGATCTCGGTGCCGGGCGGCACGATCTCGTCGATCCGGTCCAGCACGTCCTCGCCCAGCTCGACATCCGCGGCCGCCAGCAGGTCATCGAGCTGCTCTGGCCGGCGCGGGCCGATCAGGACGGAGGTCACCGCCGGGTGGGACCGGACGAACGCGGTGGCCAGATGGGTGAGCGGAAGTCCCGCGTCGGCGGCCAGCTTGGTGAGCTGGCGGACGGCCTCCTGCCGGGCCTGGTTGGCCGGGACGGCCAGGTCGAATGCCTGCGGCGCGAGCGTCGCGCGGTGGCCGCGCGCCGGGTCCGTGCGCCCGGACAGCCAGCCGCTGGCCAGCGGCCCGTAGGTGAGGACCCCCATGCCGTAGCGCTGCGCGACAGGAAGCACGCTGCCTTCGATGGTCCGGTTGACGATCGAGTACCGCGGCTGCTCGGTGCGGAAGCGGTGCAGCCCGGCCCGGGCCGCGGCCCAGTGCGACTCCACGATCAGCTCGGCCGGGAACGTCGAGCTGCCGATCGCCCGTCACCTTGCCCTCGCGGACGAGGTCGGAGAGCGCCGCCAGGGTCTCACCGATGTCCGTGGCGTAGTCGGGGCGGTGCATCTGGTACAGGTCGATGTAGTCGGTGCCGAGCCGCCGGAGGCTGTCCTCCACGGCGCGCCTGATCCACCGGGGTGAGCCGCCCCGCTGGTTGCCGTCCGCCCCCATGGGCATCGCGAACTTCGTCGCGAGGACGACGTCGTCACGGCGGCCCTGAAGGGCCCGCCCGACGATCTCCTCCGACTCGCCCCGTGAGTAGACGTCCGCGGTGTCAACGAAGTTGATCCCGGCGTCCAGCGCCGTATGGATCATCCGGACCGACTCGTCATGGTCGGTGTTGCCCATGGTCCCGAACATCATCGCGCCGAGCGCGAACTCGCTGACCGACATGCCCGTACCGCCGAGAATCCTGCGCTTCATGGCCCCTGTTCCTGATCGCGGACAGCCTTACCTCCTCAGTTAACGCTCCCCCGGGCCGGCCCGGCGCCCTCAGCCAGGCCCATCCCGGCCCGGGGTCCAGGCGACCCAGGGTCTGGCAGACCCCCTCTCGGGCCGTCTGGCAGGCCTCACCTGACCTAGCCTGGAACCCATGAGCGGCCAGGCCCCCGGCGCGGGAAGCAACACCGAACTGCGGGATTTCCTGCGCTCACGCCGGGCCCGGATCACGCCCCAGGAAGCCGGGCTGGCCCCGCAGCCGGGGACCCGCCGGGTGCCGGGCCTGCGCCGGGAGGAGGTCGCCCAGCTCGCCGGGGTCAGCGTGGATTACTACGTCCGGCTGGAACGCGGCCGCCACGTCAACGTCTCCGAGAACGTGCTGGACGCCCTGGCCCGCGCGCTGAACCTGAACGACACCGAGCGCGACCACCTGCTTCGCCGTGGCCCGGCCAGCGGGCCTGTACACCGCCGCACCTGGCTCCGCATCCGAGCAGGCACTGCGCCTGCTGGCCAGCTGGGTCAGCGACCCGGTGTCCCCGGCCCAGCCGGACCCGCGCCGGCCGCCGACAGGCCCGGGTGACCGCTGCCACCCGGGCCCGTAGCCGGCCTGGTTACCCGGCCGCCGGAGCCAGCGGCGGACGGGCGGGCTGGCGGTAGTAGGCGTTGGACTGCCGGGTGAAGATGAGCACCATCGTGGCCAGGGCGATAAGCCAGACGGCCGCGCCGGCGATCAGGTCAGCCGGCGCGTAGGCCGCGGCGTGCTGGGCCAGGGCGATGAGCAGGGTCAGGGTGTTGAGCGCGAAGAAGGCCGAGAACCCGAACCGGGCCACGTCGCGCCGGTGGCCGATCGCCCAGGCCAGGAACAGCCAGACGGCCACCGCCACCCCGGCGGAGACCTCCCTGACGGTCAGCAGGCTGGCGATCTGGTGCCCTTGGGCCGCGGTGAGCCCCGGGTCCTTAGCGAGGGCCGCCTGGACGCGGCCCGCGGTCGCTGCGATGGTGACCACCGCCGCCGCCTCCACCAGCGCGCCCAGGCACATCAGCCTGACCGCGCCCCGGACGGCCCGCGGCGGGCGGGCGGTCAGGCGCACCCGCATCCGCAGGCCGCCGCGGATCAGGGCCGCGGACTCGGCCAGCCCGACCCGCCGCTGGCCTTCCCCCGCCGTGGCGAGCAGGACCCCGAGGATCTCCGGCCCGCTCTCCTGCCGGAACGCCTTCGGGTAGCACATCAGCACCCGCCGGTACCCCCGCTCCAGGCCTGCCATCTCGTTCATGTGACCAGTCCTCCTGCCGGGCTCAGCCGCGTCAGCGCGGCCGTGGCGTTGGCGTGCAGCCGGGCCGCCTCCGCGGCCAGCCGCTTCACGCCCCCAGGAGTGAGCCGGTAGTAACGGCGCAGCCGGCCGTCCACGATGTCCTCCCGGTCCACCCCGATCAGCTCGTCGGACCGCAGCCGGTCCAGAGCCGTGTACAAGGTCCCGGCGCGCAGCCGTACCCGGCCGCCCGAGATCTTCGCGACCTCCGCGAGGATCCCGTACCCGTGCTGGCTGCCATCCGCCAGTGCGGTCAGGATCAGGAAGGTCGCCTCCTGCATCGCACGTTCTGCCATAACAACGGTATATACCGTTGAACTACTTATGGCAAGCCCCGTTTTCCGCGGGGGCGTGAGCTGCTCCTGGGACCGGGGCCAGGACCGACGTAGGCTGCGGTCAGGAGGAGATGGCCATGGGGTTCGAGCACATCCTGGTGGAGAGGTCCGGGGACTTCGTCACGATCACGATGAACCGGCCGCAGCGGCGCAACGCCCTGTCGCTAGCGCACATGCGCGAGCTGATCACCGCGTTCCGCGAGACCGGGGACAGCGATGCCGTGGGCGTGGTCCTGGCCGGTCACGGCCCGGTGTTCTGTTCCGGGCATGACCTCGCCGAGGTGGCCGACACCGACCTTCCCGCGATCCGCGCGCTGCTGGGCACCTGCACCGAGCTGATGACCGTGATGCAGCAGGTGCCGCAGCCGGTCGTGGCGCGGGTCCACGGGCTGGCCACCGCGGCCGGCTGCCAGCTGGTCGCCAGCGCCGACCTCGCCGTGGCCAGCGAGGACGCCGGCTTCGCCACGCCCGGCGGCAAGGGTGGCTGGTTCTGCCACACCCCGATGGTGGCGGTGGCCCGGAACGTCGGCCGCAAACGGGCCATGGAGCTGGCCATGTCCGGCGACGTCATCGACGCCCGGACCGCGCTCGACTGGGGCCTGGTCAACCAGGTCGTGCCCGCCGGGCAGCTCGACTCGGCGGTCCAGGACCTGCTCGAGCGCGTCACCCGTGGATCGGCGGAGAGCAAGGGCATCGGCAAGCAGGCGCTGTACGCCCAGATCGACCTGGACCAGCCGAAGGCGTACGCCTACGCCGTCGAGGTCATGGCCGCGACCAGCCAGCTGCCGGACGCGCGGGAGTGGATGGCGGCCTTCCTGGAGAAGCGCAAGCCGCGCTGGCGCCGCGGCCGCCCGTAACCGGCCGAAGCTCTACCCGGCGCGGTCCAGGGCCTGGAGCAAGGCCTTCATCCACGGGCCGAGGTCGTCCGGGGTACGTGCGGAGATGAGGTTGCCGTCCACCACGGTGGCGTCGTCCACCCAGTCGGTGCCCGCGTTGATCATGTCGTCACGGATCGCGGCCACGCTGGTCGCCCGGCGGCCCTTGAGGATCTTCGCGGAGATCGGCACCCAGCCGGCGTGGCAGATGAACGCGACCGGCTTCCCGGCCTCGTCGAAGTCACGGACCAGGCCCAGCACGGCCGGCGAGCGGCGCAGCTTGTCCGGCGCGTAACCGCCCGGGATGACCAGCCCGTCGAAGTCCTGTGCGGCCAGGCCATCGACGACGGTGTCCACGGTCACCGGGCCGTGCCCCTTCTTGCCCATGACCGGGTGGTTGTTGAGGCCGGCCACGGTCACCACGACGTCCTCTTCGCGCAGCCGGTACAGCGGGTACAGCAGCTCCATGTCCTCGAACAGGTCCGCCGCGAGGAGAAGGACTTTCCGTCCAGCCAGCACCATGGGACCGACCCTACGCCGCCGGCGGCCGGCGGCGCGCGCACCGGGCGCGGCTGCCCGGCGCGCCGGGGCAGGGTTCCCCTCCGCGGCTTCCTGACGGATAGTAGTTACACAACTACTCCTCGATGCCGCTGATACGTCCCAGCGCCTGGCCGCGGTGCCCGTGGTTCTAGAGGGGGCTGTGATGCTAAAGGGGGACATGGTGCAGGCACTCAGATCCGCGCGGACGGTCCGGCTTTCCGGCCTGACGCTCGGGGCCGCGGTCCTGGCCGCCACCGGCCTGCTGGCCGGGGGCAACCCCAGCCACGGGCCGGGCTCCAGCGCCACGGCCCGTGCGGCAGCCAGTGCGGCGGCGAGCACAACGACCCTCGCCACCCGCCGCGCCGGGCCGCTGCACGGAGTCCGCCGCTACCTGCGCACCCGCCAGGGCGTCGCGCAGGTAGCACTGTTCAACGAGGCCACCGGCCGGACTTACCTGCTCTCGGGCGGTCCGGACACGCAGTACACGGCGAGCATCGTCAAGGCCGACATCATGGCCCTGTGGCTCTGGCGCTACCAGTCCCGGACCGGGACCGTCCCGGACAACATGCCGTACTCCATCAGGTACCTGCTGCAGAACATGATCACCATGAGCGACAACGTGGCCGCGACCTCGCTGTTCTACTTCTCCGGGGGCTGCACCACGCTCACCCTGTTCAACACGCTGATCCCGACCCGGCACACCATGGTCGGCTGCCAGACGCCCACGTACTACGGGTGGGGCAACACCACGACCACGGCCAGGGACCAGGTCGCGATCGTCCGCACCCTGGCCTACCGCAACGCCACCCTGGAGCCCGACGCGAGGGAGTACGGCCTGCACCTGATGGAGAGCGTGGAGCCGGCCCAGCGCTGGGGCATCACCTGCGGCCCGTGGGGCACCAAGTGCGCCGCCCCCGACTACGCCACGCCGGACCCGGACGTGACCGTCGCCCTCAAGAACGGCTGGAAGTTCCTGCCCACCTGCGCCAAGCAGGACGACTCATGCCCCTGGCAGGTCAACAGCATCGGCTGGGTCCGGGGCCAGGGCCGCGACTACGTCCTGGCCGTGCTCACCACCGACGACCCGGCGGGCCCCGGTACCGCCGGGCTCGACTACGGGATCAGCACCATCCAGGGCGTGTCCCAGCGGGTCTGGGCCAACCTGGCCGCCGGCCGCCGCCCGCTGGACCGCCGCCACAGCGCACTGTCCCAACGCTCGATTACGCGGCGGTGAGCAGTGTTTTCCCCACCGCCGACCGGGACTCCAGCGCCAGGTGCGCGTCCGCGGCCCGCGGCAGCGGGAAGACCTGCCCGATGACGGGGCGGATGCGCCCCGCCGCCAGCGCGGCCAGCGCCTGACCGGCCAGCCGCTCGTGCTCGCCCGGCCCGAACTGGACCTGCTCGATGCCGCGCAGGGTGACCCCGCGCCGGGCGGCCTGGTCCGCGCCGATCGGGGCGAAGCCGCCGCTCGCGGCCCCGTGCGCGGAGAACCGGCCCCCGTCGGCGATCATCTCGAAGGCCGCGGCGCCGAGCTCGCCGCCGACCCCGTCGAAGACCACGTCCGGGCCGGTACCCCCGGTCACGCGGGCGACCTGGCCAGGCCAGTCCGGTTCGCTGTAATCCACGACCGGGCCGGCGCCCATCTCGTCCAGCAGGTCCAGCTTGGCTTTCCCGCGTGCGGCCGCGATGACCTGGGCCCCGGCGCCGCGGGCGAGCTGGCCGATCAGGATGCCCAGGCCACCGGCGGCGCCCAGGATCAGCACCTGCTCGCCGGGCCGGATGCCGGTGCTGCCCGCGAGCCCGAGCGCGGTGGCCCCGTCGTGCAGGACCGCGGCCGCCTCGGGCAGGCCCACCCCGCCGGGCACCGCGACGAGCTGGGCCGCCTGGACCCGGGCCTGCTCCGCATAGCCGCCCGAACCGCCGCCCTCGCCGGTGTGCGCGATGACGGCCCGTCCGGTCCAGCCTGGGTCCACCCCCTCGCCCACGGCACTGACCCGCCCGGCCACGCCGTTGCCGGGTACATACGGCGGGGTGATGGGAAACCAGGCGGCCGCCAGCCCGGACCGGATGACCGCGTCGAGGAGGAGGACGTCGGCCGCGGACACGGCGATGATCACCTCGCCAGGGCCGGGCACCAGGTCAGGCACGGACGTGGCGGCGAGCACTTCTGGAGGGCCGAACCGGGTCACCTGCACAATTTGTCCCATGCGGGCAGGCTAGGAGTTCAAGCGCCGTTGAGGTCAAGGCCTCACGAGCTGGACCGGGCCCGCCTGCGCCATGCGCACCGTCTCGCGACCGACCTGGACCGCAACTGGAACCGGGACGACCTGATGCGCCTCGAGCCCGCGGACGTCGTCATCCGTGCGTGACGGCGGGGCCGTGCTGCCCTGCCGGGCGGCCGGGCCACCGGGTAGGCCGGACCGGCCGAGGGCCATCCGCAGCCCCACGCCGACCAGCATCCAGCCCAGGCCGTGACGCAGGGACGGCCGTGGCCGCGCCCCGCGCCGCACACGCTCCCGCCGGGGGCGGGCGAGTTCGCGGTGCAGGTTTTCGTTGCGTGCCTTGATCTGCTGTTCCATCAGGTACGGATGCATGGCTAAGTCACCTCACGTCGGTACAGGGTTGGGTCCGCCTCCGGGGAGGCGCGCACTGGTTAAGACGGTTCGCCGCTCGCCGGGTCATCGGCGGCCGCCTCATCGGGCGGGACGTCACCGGGCGGGGGCAGGCTGATCGGGTAGGCCAGCATGAGGATCTCCACCGGCAGCGCGTCCGGCGGCCGGCGGGCGGGATCGGTGAGCCGCTCGCGGAACCGGGGCAGCACCAGGGCCAGCACTTCCTCGCCGAGCTCGTCGAGTTCGGCGGGGGTGAGGTAGATGATGCTCTCGCTGCTTGCCCGCCGCGTCCCGCCATTCGCGCGGGAAGGTCTGGCTCGTCTCCAGCCAGGTCTGGTAGCGGGCGAACTGGCGGTCGCGGAGCATGCGGACCAGGGCGACCGCGGCCATCTCGGTTTCCGGGTCAGCGTGCACCGAGCTGAACTGCATCCCGGTCGCGGTCAGCCGCCACGGCCGGGACCGGCCCTTACCCCCGCCCGCCTCCTCCACGAAGCCGTACTTGGCTCGAGCTGGCGCAGGTGGAACGAGCAGGTCGTGGGCGACTCGCTGATCCGCTCGCCGACCTCCGTGGCCGTCATCGCGCCGCCCAGCAGGAGGGCCTCGATGAGCGCGATCCGGACCGGGTGGGTCAGGGCCCGCAGCGTCTGGGAGTCGGTGAGCTGGCGGACGTCATCCAGGGACCTGCCGACGTCAGCCAGAGACTTGCCGACGTCCTCCAGGGACCTGCGGACGTCATCCAGGGGGCTGGGAGGGCGTTCCGGGCCGGCGTCGCTGGCGTCGTCGAGAGGCATGTCTCGATAATTACTTCTCGAGAGAAATCTGTCAAGAGGTTTCTCTCGAGAGCACTTCATCCCCTGGTTCGCCCGCGGTGGGCGTTCCTGGCAGGCTGGGGCGATGACCTGGACCGTACCGACGCCCAGCCCGGTCGACGGGCCGATGACCGGTGATGACCGGCCGATCCTCGAGGGCTACCTGAACTATCAGCGATCCACGCTGCTGAACATCTGTGCCGGGCTGACCGGGGAGCAGCTGGCCAGCCGGCCCATCGCTTCCTCGAACCTGTCGCTGCTGGGCCTGATCCGGCACCTGGCCAAGGTCGAGCGGATCTGGTTCCGGCAGCGCGCGGCCGGCCAGCCGGTCCCGCCCATGTACGACCCGGCCCGGGGGAAGGACGCCGATTTCAACGACGCCGTCGCGGCGGAGGCCGAGGCCGACATCGCCCGGCTGCGGGAGGAATGGCGCCAGGCCGACGCGGCCGCGGCCGGCCTGGACTTCGACGCCACGCTGGACACCGGCCACGGCGACACGTTCTCGGTCCGGATGATGTACGTGCACCTGATCGGCGAGTACGCCCGGCACAACGGGCACGCCGACCTGCTCCGGGAGGCTCTCGACGGGGTCACCGGGCGCTGAGCGTCCCGGCCGGGGCAGCCGGGCCGCTCAGCCGCCGTCCGGGTGGCCGGTGATCCGGGCGAGTGAGAGCACGAGGTGCCGGACGAAGGTCCCCGGCTCGGGCCACGGGAAGCCGGGCAGCGAGGTGCGCAGCGTAACCGCGCCGTGCAGGGCCACCCAGACCGCGGTCGAGTCGGCCACCACGTCGGTGCTCGCTGACGCTCCCGCCTCGGCGCAGGCCTCGATACCCCGGACGAGCAGGGCGAACGCCTCGGCGCCGAATTCCAGGACCGGGCGGCCTTCCGGGCCCAGCGGCACCGGCGCGCAGTAGTCCTGCGGCATCCCGTGCGGCCGGGAGAACAGCACGCCGTACCGGGCGGGATGGGCAAGCCCGTAGCCGACGTAGGCCTCGCACCCGGCGACCAGGCGTTCCACCGGGTCCTGGCGGGCCGACGCGGAGCCCTGCTCGATGGCCGCGGCCAGCTCGTCGAAGACGCGGAGGACCACGGCCATCACGATGGCGTCGCGGTCCGCGAAGTGGGGGTAGATCGACGGCGCGGAGATGCCGACCTCCCGGGCTACCGCGCGCAGCGTGACCGCCTCGTCCGAGCCGGACCGCTCGATCAGCGCGAGCGCCCCGGTCACGATGTCCTCGGTCAGCCTGGCTCCCTGACCGCGGGCGTTGCGCTGCCGCGGCCGGGGCGAAGCGGCCGGGGCCGCGGCGCCAGCCCCGGAGGAGCCGGCGGCGCCGGCTCCTCCGGGGCCCGCCCCGGGGCCGGCCGAGGGCGGGACCAGCTCTGATGCGGTATTCACGGCTCCTACTTTACATCTGTTAGCTCATATGTCTATGCTTACGCTCGTAAGTGAACGACTGTAAGTCAACGGCTGTAAGTCAGCGGGACAAGGAGAGTCTGATGCCCAGCTCAAATCTGTGGCCGCAGGGTCACCCGAGGCGGCGGCAGATCCTGCTCGTGCTCTGCCTGAGCCTCCTGGTGGTCGTCATCGACAACACCATCCTGAACACCGCGCTGCCCACGCTGGCCCGGGTGCTGCACGCCGGGACGAGTTCGCTGCAGTGGATCGCGGACGCTTACACGCTGTGCTTCGCGGCGCTGCTGGTCCCGGCCGGCGCGCTGGGCGACCGCTACGGCCGGCGGCTCTCGCTGGTCGGCGGGCTGGCCGTGTTCGCCCTCGGCAGTGCGGCGGCGGCGTTCGCCTCCGGGGCCGGCATGCTGATCGCGGCGCGGGTGGTGATGGGCCTCGGGGCGGCGTTCGTGATGCCGGCCACGCTGTCCATCCTGAACGCCGTGTTCCCGCCCCGGGAGCGCCCGCAGGCCATCGCGGCCTGGTCGGCCGTGGCCGGGGTGGGCATCGTGATCGGCCCCACCCTGGGCGGCCTGCTGCTGTCGCACTTCTGGTGGGGCAGCGTGTTCCTGATCAACGTCCCGCTCGTGGCGGCGGCCCTGGCCGGAGTGCTGCTGATCGTCCCGGAGACCGCCGAGCCCGGCAGTCACCGGCTCGACTTCGCGGGCACCCTGATGATCGCCGGGGCGCTGTTCCTCCTGGTGGACGCCATCATCGAGGCGCCGGCCCGCGGCTGGACCGGACCGGTCACCCTGGCTGAGATCGGTGCCGCACTGGCCGGGCTGGGCCTGTTCACCTGGTGGGAGCTGCGCATCCCGAACCCGCTGATCGACCTGCGGGTGTTCGCCGTCCGGGCGTTCTCGGCGGCGGCCGCCTCGGTAACAGTGATCTTCTTCGCCCTGTTCGGCAGCCTGTTCGTGCTGACCCAGTACCTCCAGCTGGTGCACGGCTACAGCCCGCTGTCGGCCGGGGTGCGCGCGCTGCCCTTCGCGATCGCCATGGCCGCCGTCTCGCCGGTCTCCACGGTCCTGGCCGGGCGGCTCGGCAGCCGGGTGGTCATCCCGGCGGGCATCGCGGCTATGGGGGCCGGCCTGCTGGACCTGTCCACGGCCGGCGTGCACACGAGCTACCCGCCGCTGGCCGTGGCGGTAGCGATCATGGGCGCGGGCATGGGCCTGGTGATGGCGCCGGCCAGCACCACCATCATGACCACGGTGCCCGCCCATCAGGCCGGGGCGGGAAGCGCGATCAACGACACGATCCGCGAAGTCGGCGGCGCCCTCGGGATCGCCATCATCGGCAGCCTGGCCGAGAATATCTACCGCTCCAGGCTCGGCAGCGCCCTGGCCACGGCCCAGCTGCCGCAGCCGGTCAGCCACCTGGCCACGAGCTCGGTCGCTGCGGCGGACGTCGTGGGCAAGCACCTCGGCGGCGCGTCTGGTGCCCAGCTGACCGCTGCGGCGCACACCGCGTTCACCGCGGCCATGGCCACCGGCATGAGGGTGTCCGCGGTGGTGGCCCTGGTCGCCGCGATCGGTGTCGCGTTCACGCTGCCAGCCCGCAGGCGGCCGGAGGCCGTGCCCCTCCCCCAGCCGCAGGACGCGGCCCTCCCGCCAGCCCGTCAGCCGGCCGGCGTCCCGGCCCGCGAGGACAGCGAGCCGGCCCGCGAACTAGCCCGCGCGCCGGTCCGTCAGGACGGCGAGCCGGCCACAGTGGTCATCGCGGGGTAGCCCTCCGGTGTGCGTTCCGTGATCAACTGATAGGTGTCGTTATTGCGACACCTATCAGTTGATCACGGACGGCGGCCTGGGGTCATCGGGGCTGGTGGGACTGGCAGGGCGGGTGGGGCGGGTGGGGCGGGCCGCGCGGGGCAGGGATGACCGGGCGGTTGCCGGGTTGAGGAGACGATCATGGCTGAGGTCAGGTACGAGAACGCGACGCGCGTCTATCCAGGAGCCGGGCGGCCCGCGGTGGACGCGCTGACCCTGGCCGTCGGCGACGGCGAGTTCGTGGTGATGGCCGGTCCGCCGGGCTGCGGCACCACCACCGCCCTGCGGATGCTGGCCGGCCTGGAGGAGGTCGATGAGGGCACGATCCTCATCGGCGGCCAGGACATGGCCGGCGTCCCGTCCCGGGACCGTGACGTCGCGATCGTCTTCCAGAACTACGCGCTCTACCCGAGCAAGACGGTGGGCGAGAACATGGGCTTTGCGCTCCGGATGCGTGGCATCGGCGAGGAGGAGTCTGCCCGCCGGGTCCGGGAGGCCGCCCGCCTGCTCGATCTGGAGCCGCTGCTGGACCGCACGCCGCGGAACCTGTCCGGCGGCCAGCGCCAGCGGGTGGCACTGGGCCGGGCCATCGTCCGCGAGCCCAAGGTTTTCTGCCTGGACGAGCCGCTGTCCAACCTGGATGCCGGCCTGCGCGCGGCGACCCAGGACCAGATCATCCAGCTTCAGCGCCGCCTGCAGGTGACCACCGTCTACGTCACCCACGACCAGGCTGAGGCCGTGGCCATGGGCCAGCGGGTGGCCGTGCTGCAGGATGGCCGGCTGCAGCAGTTCGCCACCCCGGCCGAGCTGTATGACCGTCCCGCCAACGCGTTCGTGGCCTCGTTCATCGGGTCGCCGGCCATGAACCTGCTCGACGCCACGGTGGAGCAGGAGGGGATCAGGGTCGCCGGAGCCAGCCTGCTTCTGGGCGACGCGCAGCGGCGGGCGGTCCAGGGCCGGGAGCGGATCGTCGCCGGGATCAGGCCACAGCACCTGTCGGCCGGCGGCGGCGAGCTGGAGCTGAAAGTCGCCCTGGTTGAGGACGCTGGGGGTGACGCCTACATCTACGGGCAGCTGGCTGGTGACCTGGGCAGCAATGTCATCGTCCGGGCCGGGCCGGTGCGCCCGCAGCCCGGTGAGCTGATCAGGGCCGGCACAGACCCCGGGCACGTGCACCTGTTCGACGCGGCCAGCGGCGAACGGATCGGCGACTGGTGAGACCGGACTAGGCAGAAGGGACTCACCGGGCCCGGGTGCACCCTGGGGCAAAGCGGGTACCAACGGGGGATGCGCGGCGCGCCGGCCGCCCGATCGGAAGGGCACGAGATGGAACCAGCAGAAACCCCCGTTGTCTTCGTGCATGGCCTCTGGCTGCACGCCACGTCCTGGGACCCGTGGGTGGAGTTCTTCAAGGAGGCGGGGTACGCGCCCATCGCCCCCGGCTGGCCAGGCGACGCCGACACGGCCGAGGAGACGCGGAGCCATCCGGAGCAGGTAGCCGGAAAGGGAATCAACGACGTGGTCGAGCACTACGCCGAGATCATCCGCGGGCTGAGCGCCCCGCCCATTGTGATCGGCCATTCCTTCGGCGGCCTGATCGCGCAGCGGCTGCTCGGGCAGAACCTGGCCGCCGCGGGCGTGGCCATTGACGCGGCACCGATCAAGGGCGTGTTCTACCTGCCCCCGTCGGCACTGCGGGTGGCCTCGATCGCCTTGCGCAAGCCCGCCAACCGGGAGCAGGCCGTGTCGCTGACCGCGAGCCAGTTCCGCTACGGCTTCGGGAACCAGCTGAGCGCGCAGGAGTCCTCCGAGCTGTTCGACCGCTGGACCATTCCCTCGCCGGGCAAGCCGTTGTTCGAGGCCGCCCTGGCCAACTTCGCCCGCACCTCGCCGGCGGCCGTGGATACCCGCAACAAGGACCGCGGCCCGCTGCTGCTCACTGCCGGGGGCCACGACCATACGGTCCCGGCGGCGATCACCACCGCGACCAGGAAGCTGTACCACAAGTCCCCCGCCATCACTGACTTCCGGGAGTTCCCCGACCGGGGGCACTCGCTCACCATCGACCACGGCTGGCGCGACATCGCCCAGGCCTCCCTCGACTGGCTGAGGCAGCGCCACCAGTAGCTCCTCCGGCCGGCCCGGGACTACAACGCGCGCACTGGGGTCGGCACCGCGACCGGGGTGGTCAACGTCGGCGGGTTCAGCGCGGCCATTCTGGCCTCGCCCCTGGTCGGCGGGATCCTGGACCTGGCCGGCCGCAGCGACGTGCCCGCCTACCGGCTGGCCTTCGGCTGCGCGGTGGGCATACAGCTTCTCGGCACGGTTATGGCGGTCCGCTGGTGGCTGCGCGTCCGCGGCCTGCTGCTCGGGGCCCAGTCGCGCGGCGAGCCGGTCCCGGTGCGGGTGGTCGAGCGCCCCTTCGACCGGGCAGCGGGACATAATGCCGTGCGCGTGTCCTCCCGCGAGACGCGCGCTGCCGTCAGCGCGGCACGCAGGGTGGGATGGATCGCCAGGACCCGGTCGAACCCGTTCGAGGCAAAGAAACCAGCCAGCGGGCTCGACGTGGGCACGACGACCCGCAGGTCAATGCGGTAGGCGCTGGCCAGCTGGCGGGCGTCCGCGATCTTGCTGAGACCGGCGCTGTCGAAAGAAGTGGTCAGCGTCAGGTCGAGGATGACGGTGGTCACCCCGGGCTCAAGGGCGGCCATCAGTTCCTCGTGAACCTGGGTGGCGTTGTAGTAACTGACCTCGCCGGGCAAGCTGACCACCGTCGTCCTGGCCTGATCGTCCGGCCAGCCTGCTTGATTCTCCATCAGGCGCGGATCCCCCTGGGCAGATGGCCGGGGCGGCGCTACCGGAGCGCGGGCAGGAACCAGCCCATGACCCCGGCTGGCTCGACAACCGACGCTGCCAGTGTGCCACGGCCGGGTCCCGTGCACCGGGAGACATTGATCAAGCATGACGTGATCAACAGCAGATCAGTGCCTTCACGCAGTCTTCATGATTCGCGAGTACACCTGTCGTTTGCGCCCAGCGCGCACGGGAAGGCTCACCGCCAGGCACGGCCGACGCGGCTCCAGGCGCCGACCCCGGCACGGGCGGGCCGGCTTTCTGCACCAGAGCATGCGCTCTCTGGCTGCGGCGTCTCTCAGCTGAACATCATCCGGAGGGGGAACGTGGGTGTCCAAACCGGCGTCATTCCGGCGTGACTCCAAGGTCAGCCCACCCGCCCGCGAGCCAGGCCCGGGTGTTCTGAATCCAGGGGATCCAGGCCGGGCGGGACGGGGCGGATCAGGCCCGCGTGACCCCGGCAGGCGCCGCGGCGGCCGGGGGCGGTTCCGGCGGCTGCGCGCCAGGCGGTGGTTCAGGGTCGTGGTGGCGCTGCTGGTCGCGTTCATCCTCTGGCTGGGCTGGTCGGTTGGACATGCCCTGACCATGCCCGGCGGCGGGACGGTGTCAGAGCGCCTGGCGGAGTGGGCCCGGGATCACTATCTCGGCCCGGTGGTCACGTTCGGGGAGTGGGTCAGCTACCAGCCGCCCAAGGTCGGCGGGAAACCCTCGTTCGCGCTGACCGGCCCGAGCGCGGGCCCCATCGGCGAGCCGAAGTCCGCAGGGCAGGTGAAGGGGCACGTGAAGGCCGCGCCGTCCTTCCCGGCCCCGGCGCCGCTGACCCCGCTGGTGGCCCACCCGCTGCGCGGGGAAGGCAAGTGGCGGGTGCTCGGAACGGCCAAGGGGCAGCCCGCCATCTTCGGCACCTACCTGCGTGCGAGCAGCGTTTATACGTCATACGTGGCGGGCATCGTGTCGATGAACCAGAACCTGGTGCGCTTCCAGTTGCACCCCGGAGCGGAGGATCCAGGGCCTGGTCGGTGGAAGGCTGCGCCGGACATTCTGCCCAGCAAGCGCCTCGGGCTGCTGGCCACCTTCAACGGGGGATTCAAGATTTCCACGTCCGGTGGCGGCTTCTACCTGAACGGCGCGACCAGCGGGGTGCTCACCAGGGGCGTCGCTTCGGTCGTCTACTACCGGAACGGGCGGATCAGCATCGGGAACTGGGGGGGTTCAGCGCGGATGACCCCGGATGTCGTAGGTGTCCGGCAGAACCTGCACCTGATCCTCGCGCACGGCAAGATACCCGGCTCGGTGGACTACAACGTCGAGACCAGCTGGGGCGCCACCCTCGGCGGTGGCTACTACGTCTGGCGGTCCGGGATCGGCATGACCCGGGACGGGCGGGTCATCTTCGTCTACGGCCCTTCCCTGAACGTGCGGGAACTCGCCCAGCTGCTCAAGCGGGCGGGCGCCGTGACCGGGATGGAGCTGGACATCAATCCGGACTGGATGTCGTACATGTACTACCTGCCGAAACATCATCCGTCGGACCCGTCTCCGGTCAACCTGCTCCCGGACCAGGTGCAGCCGCCGGACCGCTACTACGGCCTGGCCAGCCGCGACTTCACGGCTGTGTACGCGCGGTGACGACCCGCGCGCGGGCGGCGGAGCGGCTGCCCGGCGGCTCCGCCGTGATCGCGCTCTCCGCCCCGCCGGTGCGGTGGCTGGCCGCCGTCGTGCAGACCTCGCGGCCCCGCCAGTGGCCCAAGAACCTGCTGGTCTTCGCGGCCCCGCTGGCGGCGGCCTCGCTGGGGCGCGACGACGGCCTGGGGTACGCGCTGGTGGCCGCCGTCGTGTTCACCGTGGCTGCCGCCGCCGTGTATTTCGTCAACGACGTCGTGGACGCGGACCGGGACCGGCTGCACCCGGTCAAGCGGGCCCGCGCGATCGCGTCGGGCCGGCTGCCCCGGGCGCACGCACTGGTCGCTGGCGGTCCTCGGCGTGCTCGCCGCGGAGGCCGCGTGCCTGTGGATCGGCGAGCCCACGCTGGCCGTGCTGGTCACCGTGTACGTGGCCTTCTCCCTGATGTACACGTTCGTGCTCAAGCACATCCCGGTGGTCGAGCTCGCGTTCGTGGCCGCCGGCTTCGTGCTGCGCGCGCTCGGCGGAGCCTCCGCGACCCGGGTACCCCCGTCCGGCTGGTTCCTGGTGGTATGCAGCCTGGGCGCCCTGCTGGTCGCCATCGCCAAGCGCTACACCGAACTCGCCCTGCTGGGCCCGGACGCCGCCATCCACCGGCCGGTGATGCGCTGGTACACCCCCGCGCTGCTGCGGCTGAGCCAGCGCGTCGCCGCCGTGATCATGATCGCCGCCTACCTGCTGTGGGCCTACGGCCAGCACGGGGGGTGGACCCGCACCCTGCACCTGCTCAGCATCCTGCCGCTGGCCGCGGCCCTGCTGCGGTTCGACTGGCTGACCGCATACCAGCCAGCCAAGCCGGTCGAGGACCTGATCGCCAGGGACAGGCTGATGATCGTCTGCGAGCTGAGCTGGCTGGCGCTGTTCGCAGGCGGCTTGTAGTGGCCGGTGAGGCGGCGCAGCGGCACCGGTGCGCACATTCGTGGGTACCCTCAGGCGCTTCGGCCCGGAAAGCGGGGGCTATCTGTCCTATCCGCGGCCCGGCTGCCCGGTCTCCATCGACAGGCCGCCCGGCCACCGCCAGCTGGGCCGATGCCGGACGACCCGGACCTGCGGGTTGCCGCGGCGGGTGGTCGGGTAGATCTGGCCTGCGGCAGGCGGGCGCGACATTACCTGGGAGGCAGCATGCCGGATAAGCACGGCGCGGCGGACAGCCCGGCCAGGGTGCTGCTGCTCGGCGGGACCAGCGAGATCGGCCTGGAGATCCTGGCCGCGCTCGGGCTGCCCGCGGGCACCGAGGTGCTGCTGGCCGGCCGGGACGAGCAGCGGATGGCGGCGGCCGGCAAGGAGCTGGGCGTCCGGGCCCGGACGCTGCACTTCGACGCCACCGCGCTGGACACCCACCAGGCGGTCATCGACGAGGCCTTCGCCGGTGGCGACGTGGACCTGGTCATCTCCGCCGCGGGCGTCCTGACCGGGCAGCAGATCCTGGACCGTGACCCGCTCCGCGCCGGGCTGCTGGTCGAGACCAACTTCACCGGTCACGTCAGCACGCTGCTCGCGGCCGCCGCGCGGATGCGCGCCCAGGGCCACGGCACCATCGTGGTGCTGTCCTCGATCGCTGCGATCCGGCCCCGCAAGGCCAACTTCGTGTACGGGGCGGCCAAGTCCGGCCTGGACGCCTTCGCCCGCGGGCTGGCCGACTCGCTGCACGGCAGCGGGGTGGCTGTGCTGCTGGTCCGGCCGGGCTTCGTGATCGGCCGGATGACGGCGGGCATGACCCCCGCCCCGCTGGCCACCACCCCGGCCGCCGTGGGCGCCGCCGTGGCCGCCCGGCTCCGCCGGGCCGGCGGGACCGCGCCCGGCGGCCTGATCTGGGTGCCGTCCACGCTGGCCCCCGTGGCGGCCGCCTTCCGGCTGCTGCCCCGGCCGCTGTGGCGCCGGCTCCCCCGCTGAGGCAGGTTCCCCCCATGCGCGTGCTGGTGGCCGAGGACGACAGTGGCCTGCGGGAGGCGCTGAGCCGCGGGCTGCGCGAAAACGGCTACACGGTCGACGCGGTCCCCGACGGGCAGGCGGCCGTGGAGTACCTGCGCAGCTACGACTACGAGGTTGTGGTGCTCGACTGGCGGATGCCGCGGGTCTCCGGCCTCGAGGTGCTGCAGTGGATGCGACGGGACGCCCGCGCCAGCCCGGTCCTGATGCTGACCGCCCGGGATACCCCCCGGGACCGGGTCACCGGCCTCGACGAGGGCGCCGACGACTACCTGGTCAAGCCCTTCGATTTCGCCGAGCTGCTGGCCCGGCTGCGGGCCCTGCAGCGCCGTCCCCGGACCGCGCAGCCGCCCCAGCTGACCGTCGGGGACGTAATCTACGACCCGGCGACCCAGGAGGTGCAGATCGGCTCGCAGCGCCCGGCGCTCACCGCGACCGAGCGCGGCATCCTGGAGATGCTCATGCGCCGGTCGCCGGCCGTAGTGGACCGGCGGTCGATCGCGCAAAGCGTCTGGGCCAACGACGCGGATGCCCTGGGCTCCAACACCATCGACGTGCACATGGCCCGGCTGCGCTCCAAGCTCGCGGGCGGGCAGGTGCGCATCGAGTCGGTGCGGGCCGTCGGGTACCGGATCCTCGGCCAATGAGCAACCAGCGCCTGCCCAGGCCACACGTGCCGCTGCCACCCCAGTTCGGGCACGCGGCCCGGGTCGCCCTGGCCGCGACGCTGCTCGTCGGGGTGGTGTACGCCGGGTGCGTGACCATCCTCGACCAGGCGGTCACCGCGCGCCTGGTGGCCTCCGTGGACGCCCGGCTGCGCGAGCACCTGGCCGACGGCGTCCCGGGCCAGCGGGTGACCAGTGGCATCCGCCGGGCAGACGGCGACAATCGGGCCCGGCCCGACGACGATGAGGACGTTGACCAGGCGCCGGTCTTCCTGTGGCGGGCCCGGCCCGGGCACGGCGCGATCCGGCTGACCGCGGGCGCGCCGGACCTGCCCGCCGGCCGGGTGCGGACAGGCGGCGGCCCGGCGACGGTCCTCCTCGGCGTGAGCACCTTCCGGCTGGACCAGGCGCGCCGGGGCGGCGAGTGGCTGGTGGCCGGGCAGAGCCTGGCCGAGCAGCAGCACGCCATCAAGGTCCTCCGGGATGGCGAGGCCGCGGTGGCGCCGGTACTGCTGCTGGCCATGTTCGCTGGATCGCTGGTCATAGGCCTGCGGGCGCTGTCCCCGGTGGAGCAGTCCCGGCGGCGCCAGCTGGAATTCACCGCGGATGCCTCCCACGAGCTGCGCACCCCGCTGAGTGTGATCAGCGCGGAAATCGGCATCACGCTGAGCGCGCCGCGCGCCGCCGCTGACTACGAGGCGGCGCTGCTGCGGATCGAGGGCGAGAGCAAGCGGCTACGGCGGATCGTCGAAGACCTCCTCTGGCTGGCCCGGTTCGACTCGCAGCCACCGCCGCCGGGGGCCGAGCCACTCGACCTGTTCACCATCGCCAGGCAGTGCGCCGACCGCTTCCAGTCGGTCGCGCACTCCCAGTCGCTGGCCATCGCGGTGACCCCGGCCCCGGCGCAGTCCGCCTGGATCAGCGCACCCCCGGAATGGATCGACCGGCTCACCGGGGTGCTGGTGGACAACGCCTGCCGCTACGCAGGCCCCGGCGGCAGCGTGCGGCTCAGCGTGGGAGTCCGCGGCAGCCGGGTCAGCCTGACCGTGGAGGACAGCGGGCCGGGCATCCCGGCCGGAGAGCGGGACCGCCTGTTCGACCGCTTCCACCGGGTCACCGGGCAGGGGGCCACGGAACGGGGCGGCGGGGCCGGCCTGGGGCTGGCCATCGCCGACTCGATCGTGCGCTCGACCGGCGGCCACTGGCGGATCAGCGAGTCGGCGCTCGGCGGGGCGTTGTTCGAGGTCTCCTGGCGGGCCGTTTCAGACAGGCGTGCCGCTGAGGTCCGTCACAGCTCAAGGCCAGACTGAACGGATCTCCGCTGAGCCAGGCTCGATCAGGTGGGCGGCGCTGCGGGTGCGGGGATGACGCCAAGTTGCTGCATCATCGCGAGAGTGTCCATAATGATCCGGCTCTCGGCTATCTTGCCGTCTGCGAATCGGTCGATGGTCCACGCAGCCACGGCGACGTCCTTCCCGGTGGGGGGTATGCCCAAGAACGAACCTTGGTGGGTACCTCGCCAGACAGATCGGCTCCAGACCCTGTCGTCGTCTGCGATCTGCTCCTCGACCGTCCATTCCACGTCGGGGAACGCCGCAATCCAGCTTGCCAGCCACAGCCGGAGTCCTTCGCGGCCCGGCCCCATCCCGGGTGGTGGTTCGTGCTCGACGTAGTCAGCGTGGAAGATCTCGTCAAGCGCGGCCAGGTTGTGTCCGGTCAAGACCTCATCAGCAAGTCGCTGCAGTTGTGCCGCGTTCGCTTCCGTGGACATTATCGACTCCCTAAGCTCGGCGGAGTAATGCTTTATGGGTATTTGTGAACATGCAAACGACTGCCCAGGTAAGGCGGCAGGCGGCGGGCCCGGATGCGTCGCCAGCGTCTAGGCTACGGTCATACCCAGGGCAATCGCCGCGGACGCGTCCCAGCGAACGACGAAGAGAAGGTCCGTATCAGCCTGCTGCGATGCCCCCGGCGCCGCAGGTGTTCACAGCCAGCGCCGGCGCTCTAGAGTGGATGGGTAAATCTCGCCGTTCTCCGGCGGGCCCCCGAGGCAAAGAAACGATGATGCGCCTATGCCCAATGATGGTCCGACCTCGCCGATTACCCGAGAGTCTCATCCCTCCCATCATTCTGGGCCCGGCTATGCGGAACATCCGATAGCACGCGAGTTCGAGCAGACCGATGAAGTTACAGTTGCCATAGCACGGTGGCTGGACTATGTGCCCTCTGAGCACCGCCATCGGCCTGCAAAATCGGACAAGCATGCTCTGGAGACACTCCAGGAGCACATGCGCAGCTGCAGCGAGCATCCTCTTCGGGCCCTGTGGACCGCGCATCGCCACCTGAAGGAGCCATCGACCCCGATCCGGGTCGCGTCCCTCGTGCTCGCCTCGGAGGCGCTCTGGTATCTGGAGTACTTCGAGGATGCCCGGATTGCCGCCCAGGCCGCAGTCGAAGCCGACCCGGAGTCGGCCCAGGCGCGCTGGCGGCTGGCGGTCGCGCTCTACCGACGGAGCCGATTCAGCGACTCAGCCAAGTGCCTCGACGACCTGCTCAGATTGGTCAGTCGGTTCGGCCCGGCATGGGCGCTACGCGGCCAGGTCAAGGTCTGGCTCGATCCGGATAACAGGGACGCAGGGCGGTCCGACTTCGCCGCTGCAGCGAAGCTGAATTCCGGTTCCGGCCCCTGGGTCGTGCCGTACCGGGTAGAGCGCGATGACTTCGAGGCAAAACTTGAAGAAGAAATAAGGATCCGCAACTTGGAGGTAGTCGGTTCATCCGGTGACGCTGTCTTTACCGACGTGGAGTGGCTTCCAGAAGAGTCCTGGGTCGAGAACGGCCTGGACCCGGACACGCGGTGGTACTTGCCCCCGGTAACCGGCAGCGGACCCGGCAACAGCGTGTTCCCGTTGGACGGGGAATGGAATGCGGGGACACCCGCGCAGCTGCCGTTCGGTACGACATTCGTCGTTTATCAGCGGAACATCGAGAATCTCAGCGGGGACGAGGAAACCATCCGTAAAGCGATCCGGGAAACGGTGGCCGAAATATTCGACCAGGCTTACAACCTGCGCGCGAGGATCGCAGACAAGGTGCCCGAAGAACATGCCGACGCTGCGGACGTCCCGGAAGACGAGGACAGATAGGCGTCTGCGCTCACCCGCCGGCCAGAGACTCGTCGGCGAGGTAGGGGGGCGCGGGCTCGTACTGGATGTAGCGGCGGACCGCCCGGGCGTGATCACGTCCGTGGATCCGGCCCACCAGCCATAGCGCCATGTCGATCCCCGCCGACACGCCCTGGCTGGTGACCAGGTTCCCGTCCACCACATAGCGGGCGTCCCGGACCACGGTGACAGCGTCCCGGGCCGCCAGGGTGTCCTCGAACGCATGGTGGGTGGCCACCCGGCGGCCGCGGGCCGGGCCCGCCTCGTGCAGCAGCAGTGCGCCGGTGCACACGCTGGTCACCCAGCTGGCGCTGGCCGAGACCTGGCCTATCCAGCCGATGAGGGACGGATTGCCCACCTCGCGGCGGGTCCCCTGGCCACCCGGGACCAGGAGCACGTCCAGCGGTGGATGGTCGTCGGTGCGGTAGTCAGGAAGCACCCGCATCCCCTTGGCGCACCGCACGGGGCCGGGACCGGGTGCGATGAGCACCACGCGATCGGCATCGTCGCGGAGCATCGAGGAGACGGTGAATACCTCCCAGGGGCCGACGAAATCCAGCTCCTCCGCCCCCTCGAAGATCAGCAATCCGTAGCTGGTCATGCGTACTCCCGCAGGGACCCGAACCGGTCCCGGTAGTCGGATGGCGCGACGCCGAGATGACGATGGAAGGCCCGGCGGAGCGATTCAGCGCTGCCGAAACCGCAGCGGCGGGCGACGGCGTCGACCGGGTCGTTCCCTCCGGCCAGCGCCCGGCGGGCCGCCTCGACGCGGACGCGCTCTACGTACTGCGCGGGCCCGACGCCTATCTCCGCGGTGAACCTGCGCTGCAGCTGACGGGGGCTGAGCCGGGCGCGGCTGGCCAGGTCGCTGATCGTGTGCCGGGCCGCCGGGCCTGCCTGGACCGCCGCCACCACCGTCTTGATCGGGTCGGTCGAGGGCTGCGCCGACCACAGCGGCACGCTGAACTGGGACTGCGTCCCCGGACGCCGCAGGAACAGCACCAGCTCCTGGGCGATCGCGTGCGCGGCTGGCTGGCCGAGATCATCCTCCACCAGGGCCAGCGCCAGGTCCATGCCCGCGCTGACGCCGGCCGAGGTCCACACCCGGCCGTCCTGGATGAAGATGGGGTCGCAGTCCACGATCAGCTCCGGATGCTCGTCAGCGAGCTGGCGGGCCCGGCTCCAGTGGGTGGTGACCCGCCGCCCGGTGACCAGCCCCGCCGCCGCGAGCAGGAAGACCCCGCTGCAGACCGACGTCACCCGCCGGCTGGTGGCTCCGGCGGCCCTGACCCAGTCCACGAGCGCGCGGTCCGTCCGGGCCAGATCCACCCCCGACCCGCCCGCCACGACCAGCGTGTCGATCCCGCCCGGATCCAGCTCGTCCACGCCATGGCTGGCGTGCACGGGCAGTCCGCTGCTGGACCGGACCGGCCCCGGGGTGCGGGACACCACCTGGCAGTCGTACTCCGCGGACAGCGGGCTGGCGTGCTGGAACACCTCATACGGCCCGGTCAGGTCGAGCGACTGGAAGCCATCGAAGATCACGAAGACGATGCGGCGCTTGTCCACCCCCTCAGGCTGCACCCTGGCGCCCGGCGGGCGCCACGACAGCCACCCCACACTTCGCGCCATCACTGGCGCCGGCCCGGGCCCTGCGCGGGCCCGGGCCTGCCAGGCGGGGCGGTTCCGGAGGTCTCCTGGCGGTCAGCGCCGGACAGGCCAGGGCCAGGCGGCAACCGTGGGAGATGGTCCGCGGCCACGCACCGCCCTCTGCCATCATCAATAGGTGACCAGCATTGACAGCCTCGCCCGCACCGCCTACGAAGCCCACCGCGGGGCCCACTCCGGCACTCTCCCGCCCTGGGAAGACACCACTGAGCCGGAGCAGCAAGCGTGGCGGGCCGCCGTATCCGCGGTCGCCGGGCAGACCGGCGTGACTCTCACCGATGCCGTCCCACCCCAGTCCCTGGTCATCAAGACCGCCGACCAGGAGCACATCTTTCACACCAACTTCACCGCCGGGCGCCAGGGCACGCTCGTCATCAACGACGATTTCGCCTCCGGCCAGCACGCCCGCTTCAAGGTCGCCCGCGACCTGTGGTACGTCGAAGACCTGGGGTCAACCAACGGCACCTGGCTGAACGGACGCCGTATCCACGCAGCCCAGCTGCTGAAGAAAGGCGACAAGATCAAAATCGGCCACGTCGTCCTGATCGTCATGTCGACCTGAGCGACTCCTGGGGCGCTCCTGGCGCCACGCGCACGACGCGGGGCGGCCTACTGTTGGGGGCGTGACGAGTATCAAGGTCCTTTTCCTCGGCGGTACCGGCGTGATCAGCTCGGCATGCGCGCGGCTGGCGGTGGACCACGGCATCGACCTGTCCGTCATCACCCGGGGGCAGACCAGGGCGCGCCCGCTGCCCGCGGCGGCGCGGGTCCTGCACGGGGATGCCCGGGACCCGGACCAGGTCCGGGAACTGCTGGGGCACCGCGAGTTCGACGCGGTCGTGGACTGGGTCGCGTTCACCCCCGAGCACGTGCAGGCGGACATCGACACCTTCCGCGGCCGGGCCGGCCAGTACGTGTTCATCAGCTCGGCCTCGGCCTACCAGACACCGCCCGCCCGGCTGCCCATCGTCGAGTCAACGCCGCTGCGCAACCCGTTCTGGGCGTACTCCCGGGACAAGATCGCCTGTGAGGATCTGCTGGTCCGGGCCTACCGGGAGGAGGGTTTCCCGGCCACGATCGTGCGTCCCTCGCACACCTACGACCCGACCCTGGTGCCGCTGGACGGGGGCTGGACGGCGCTCGGCCGGATGCGCCAGGGCAAGCCGGTCATCGTGCACGGTGACGGGACGTCGCTGTGGACGCTGACCCATCACCGGGATTTCGCGCAGGGTTTCGTCCCCCTGCTCGGGCATCCCCGCACCATCGGTGACTCGTTCCACATCACCTCCGACGACGTGCTGACCTGGGATCAGATCGCCCGGGCCCTGGCGGCGGCGGTAGGTGCGCCCGCGGACATCGTGCACGTGCCGTCGGCCGCGATCGCCAGCGCTGACCCGCAGTGGGGCGCGAGCCTGCTCGGCGACAAGGCGCACTCGCTGGTCTTCGACAACTCGAAGCTGCGCAGCGTGGTACCTGGCTACCGCGCGGTCATCCCGTTCGAGCAGGGCGCCCGCGAGATCGTGGACTGGTACGACGCCGATCCGGACCGGCAGCAGGCCGACGCCAGGCTGGACGCCATCATGGACAAGCTGGTCCAGGCCTACGGCGGCTGACCACCCCGGTCCCGGGCCCCGCGGCCTGGCCAGCTCAGGCCCGGCCAGCTCAGGCCGGGCGGGATCAGGCCGCCCGGCTGCGGCCGGCCAGCCGGGCCCGCCGTGCCTCACGCGCCGGGCTATGGACGATCCAGATCGCCACGTCCAGCAGGCGGAGCAAACTGGCTCCGGCCGCATCGGGCGGGCGCAGCGCCTCCAGGTCAGCCCGGGCCTCCGGGTCCTGGAGCATGAAGCGCACCACCTCCCAGGTCTGCCCGGGCAGTCCCGCCGCGCGGATCACCACCTTGTCGGTAGCCGGGCAGAGCCGCGGCCGCTTGCGGGCGAGCAGCTTCGCCCCGGTCGCCGTGCCAACGCCCGGCATCTCCAGTAAGGAGTCCCACAGCGGGTCGACGGTGGCGACCTCGGCGTCAGAGGCCGCCCACAGATCGACATCGCCGGGAATCGTGGCCAGCATGGCCGACACCGGCCCGGACTGGCTGCCGAGCAACTGACGGACGGCCTCCGGCCGCCACGTGATGTCCAGCAGCGAGACAGCCAGCAGATCGTCGGCGGTCACCGCACCGGGCGGATTCTGGCCGAGGGTGCAGAAGCTCATGCCCGCGAAGCCCTCGGCCGGATCGAAATATGCCGCCATCGCCGGGCCCAGGCCCGGCACGGTCAGGGTGTCCCTGAGCCGCCCGGCCGCATGCCGGATGGCGTCCCCTCCCCTTAACAAACTCATCTGCCCAGTATGCGAGTACCAGGCCGGTCTGGCCCATGAATATCCGCTCTAAGGATCATGCAGTTTTGCTTACAGATATCCCAGCTCAGCAGGGGTGTGGCCGCCGTCACTCTGCGACAGCGCCGACATCTCCAGGCGGTCACCGGGGCAGCACGCCGTGTCACTGATCGGGCCCGCCCGGAGTGTCCCCCGCCGCCCGGGCCCGCGCCACCCGTCCGGCCCGGATCTCGGTTAGGTCACGAATCGGCGTCAAGTGACGTGCTGGGTCTTGCCGGTACCCACGGGCTGATTTTCAATCAGTGAATCACGATTCATCAGAAGCCACTGTTGCCTATCTGAGCAGGATCTTTGTGGTGAATGACGATTCATCTCCGGCCTCTCCCCCGGCGGCAGGTCCCGCCGGGCGGACGACCCGGGCCACCCGCCCAGGGGCCGGTCCGGAACCGGCCGAAGAGCCGGGCAGCCTGCTGGAGGTGCACGGCGTGACCGTGCGCTTCGGCGGCGTGACCGCCCTGGACGACGTCTCCTTCACCGCGCCTGGCCGCCAGGTCACCGGCGTCATCGGCCCCAACGGGGCCGGGAAGACCACGCTGCTGAACGTGCTGTGCGGTTTCGTCCGGCCCGACCACGGACGGCTGAGTTTCGGCGGCACCGAACTGGGCCGGCTCCGCCCGCATCGGCTCGCCGCGCTGGGCATCGCCAGGACGCTGCAGGGCGTGGGCCTGTTCCGGCGCCTGACCGTGCTGGAAAACGTCATGGTCGGAGCGCAGGGCCAGGCCCGGGCCGGGTTCTGGTCCGCGCTGGGCGGGCTGCCGCTGAGTGACCGGGACGAACGCCGGCTCCAGGCCCGGGCCAGGGACGCCCTGGACCGGGTCGGCGCGGCCGACCTGGCCGGGGCCATGCCTGATCAGCTGGCCTACGGCCTGCGCAAGCGGGTGGCGCTGGCCCGGGCCCTGGCCAGCCAGCCGCGCCTGCTGCTCCTCGACGAGCCGGCCGGCGGCCTGTCCGAGACCGAGATTGGCGGCCTCGGCGAGCTCATCTCCAGCTTGTCCGCGGAAACGTCGGTGGTGCTGGTCGAGCACCGGATGGACCTGGTGATGGCGGTGTGCGACACGGTGGTGGTGCTCGACTTCGGCCGGGTCATCGCCGGGGGCACGCCGGACGAGGTGCAGGCCAACCCGGCGGTCACCACCGCCTATCTCGGGGTGGAGGAGTCCGGTGAGTGAGCCGGCCGCGCTGGCGGTCGAGGAGGTGGTGGCGGGCTACGGCGGTGTGCTCGCCCTGCAGAGCGTCTCGATCACCGTCCGCCCGGCCACCATTACCGCCGTCCTCGGCGCGAACGGGGCCGGCAAGACCACCCTGCTGCGCGCCATCAGCGGGGTGATCCGGCCGCGCCGGGGCCGGGTGCTGGTCGGCGGGCAGGACCTGACCGGCCGCAGCGCTGAGGACATGGCCCGCAGCGGGGTGGCGCACGTGCCCGAGGGACAGGGCGTGATCGCCGAGCTCACCGTCCAGGAGAACCTCCGGCTCGGCGCGCTCTGGCGGTCCGGGCGGGCCACCCGGGCCGGGGCGCTGGCCGAGGCCTACCAGCGGTTCCCGGTTCTCGCCGGGGCCCGGAACCGGGCGGCCGGGACCCTGTCCGGCGGCGAGCGGCAGATGCTCGTCATCGCGCGCGCCCTGATGGCCCGGCCGCGGGTGCTGCTGCTGGATGAGCCGTCGCTCGGGCTGGCGCCGAAGATCGTCTCCCAGGTCATGGAGCTGACCGCCGGACTGCGCGAAACAGGCCTCACGGTGCTGCTGGTCGAGCAGAACGCGCGCAGCGCGCTGAGCATCGCCGACCAGGGGATCGTGCTCAACCTCGGCAAGGTCGTCGTCGCGGCGGACGCCGTCACGCTGGCCGCCGACGTCGGGCTCCGCAAGCACTACCTGGGTTTTTAGGAGGCGGCCGGTGGAAGAGTTTGGCCAGCTGACGCTCGGCGGGATCAGCGTCGGCATGATCTACGCCGCGATCGGCCTGTCCCTGGTGCTGATCTGGCGGGCGACCCGGATCCTCAACTACGCCCAGGGCGGCATGGCGATGTTCACCACCTACGTCGCGCTGGTGGTCATCAACCACACCGGGTCCTACTGGGCCGGCTTCGCCGTGGCGCTGGTGGCCGGGCTGGTGCTCGGCGCGGTGATCGAGAGGCTGGTCATCCGGCCGGTCGAGAGCAAGCCCCCGCTGAACGCGATCATCGTCACCATCGGCCTGCTCGTCCTCCTGGAAGGGCTCGCGGGCATCATCTACGGCGGGCAGTTCCGGTCCTTCCCCGCCGCGTTCTCGATCGACGGCCTGCACATCGGATCGGTCGCGCTCGGCATCTCAGCCAATGACGTGTTCGTGGCGCTCGCGGTGCTGGCGGCCGCGCTGCTGCTGGGGGCCGGCTTCCGGTACACCTCCGCCGGGCTGCAGATGCGCGCGGCCGCCTTCAGCCCGCCGGTGGCCCGGCTGCTCGGGGTCCGGGTGGGCCGGATGCTGACCCTGGGCTGGGCCCTGGCCGGCCTGATCGGCGCGCTGGCGGGCGTGCTGGTCTCGCCGTCCACCTTCCTCTACCCGAACAGCATGGACTCCATCTTCGTACTGGGTTTCACCGCCGCGGTCATCGGTGGCCTGGACAGCCCAGTCGGCGCGGTCGCGGGCGGACTCATCCTCGGGGTCGCGCTGAGCTACGTCGGCGGCTACCTGGGCTCGGACCTGGTGAACCTGTTCGGGCTGGCCGCACTGACCCTGGTCCTCATGGTCCGCCCGTCCGGCCTGTTCTCCCCGGCCGCCACCCGGCAGGTGTGAGATGACCCTGGTCCGGCACCTGGCCGTGGCGGTCGTCCTCGGCGCGCTCCTCGTGATCATCAGCATCACGATCAGCCCGTTCCGCGACTACCAGATGGCGGAGGTCGCGTGCTACGTGGTGGCGGTCGCCGGGCTCACCATGCTGGTCGGGCTGAGCGGGCAGATCTCGCTCGGCAACGGGGCCTTCATGGCCATCGGCGCGTACGCCGCCGCGCTGCTGCTGCTGCACCTGCACTGGACGCTCGCCGTGGTGCTGCTGGCCGCCGCAGCCGCGGCCGCGGCCGGCGGCGCGGTGGTCGGCGTGGCCGCGGCGCGGCTGCGCGGGCCCTACCTGGCGGGCGCCACGTTGATGCTCGCCGTGGCCCTGCCGTCGCTCGCCCTGCGGTTCGGGCTGCTCGGCGGCGACCAGGGCCTGACCGTGGTGATCACCAGCCCCGGGTTCCTGGGCCCGGCTTTCCCGGTCACCCGCTGGCAGGCCTGGCTGACCTGCGGCTGCGCGCTGATCGTCTTGGTGCTGCTGGCCAACCTGGCCCGCAGCCGGGTCGGGCGGTCCTGGCGGGCCGCCGGGGACGACGAGGTAGCGGCCGCCCTGGCGGGCCTGAACGTGGCCCGGCTCCGGGTGCTGGCCTTCGTGGTCAGCGCGGCCTGCGCCGGGCTGGCCGGCGCGCTGCTCGCCGTGACCACGTCGATCATCTCGCCAGACGCATTCACCCTGACGCTGTCCATCGCCCTGCTCACCGCCGCGGTGCTGGGCGGCCTGGGTACCTTGCCCGGCGCGGTGTGGGGCAGCCTCGTGCTGGTTCTGGTCCCGACCTACGTCACCGACACGGCCAGCAGCCACGGCCTGTCCAGCTCGGCCGGGTCCAACATCCCGGTCGCGGCCTACGGCGTCGTGCTCATCGCCGTCATGCTCGCCTTTCCCAACGGCATCCAGGGTGGCCTGCGCCGGCTGGGCCGGCTCGGGCGGCCCCTGGCTGCCCGCCTGCCCGTGCGCGGCCTGCCCTGGCGGCGCGCCGCCCCAGGTCCCCAGCTTCATGCTCCAGCCGGCGAACACCAGGAAGAAGGCTCGATATGAACAGATCCCACCGGGCAGCCCTGCCCGCCCTCGCCGCCGTGGCCGCCCTGGCCATGGTGGTCAGTGCCTGCAGTTCGGGCAGCAGCGGGTCGGGCAGCACGAGCAGCGGGCCGACCGCGTCGGCCCCCGGCATCACCGCCACCACCATCACCATCGGCAGCCACCAGCCGCTGACCGGCGTGGCCGCACCGGGCTACGACGAGATCGCGCCCGCGTCGAACGCCTACTTCCAGTACGTCAACGCCCACGGCGGGATCTACGGCCGGAAGATCGTCTACAAGTACCTGGATGACAAGTACGACCCGACCGACACGGTGTCGGTGGTGAAGCAGCTCGTCCTGCAGGACAACGTGTACGCCATCTTCGACGGGCTGGGCACCCCGACGCACCTGGCCGTGGCCCCGTTCCTCAATTCATCGAAGGTGCCGGACGTGTTCGTGGCCTCCGGCTGCGAATGCTGGAACGCCCCGTCCACCCTGCCGGAGACCTTCGGCTGGCAGCTGGACTACGTGCGTGAGGGCAAGATCCTCGGCACGTACATCAAGAAGCACTTCGCCGGCCAGAAAATCGCGTACTTCTTCCAGGACGACGAGTTCGGCAAGGACGGCGTCAAAGGCCTCGACGATGAGATCCCGCACGCGGACGTGGTCAGCAGGCAGAGCTACGACCCGACGAACATCAACGTCGGCCCGCAGGTGGCCGCGCTCAAGGCGTCGGGGGCCAAGGTGGTCGTGTCCTTTAGCGTCCCGGCCTTCACCGCACTGCTCAAGCTGAACAGCCTCAAGCTCGGCTTCAACCCGACCTTCGTGGTCAGCGACGTGGGCTCCGACCCGATCACCCTGGCCGGGCTGCTGGAGGCCTTCGCCAAGCAGGGCGGCGCCACGGTGTCGGGCAACCAGCTGACCCAGGGCATCATCACCGACGGCTACCTGCCCACTCTCGGCGACACGAGCAACAGCTGGGTCGCGCTGTTCAAGAAGATCCACGACACGTACCTGCCCAAGCTGCCCTTCGACGGCAACGTGGCGTTCGGCGAGGCGGTCGGGTACACCTTCGTCCAGGCCATGCTCAAGGCCGGCAAAAACCCGACCCGGGCCGACCTGGTCAAGGCGATCCAGGCGGGGCTGCCGCAAGGGCCAGCCGTGGCGCCCTATGCCTACTCCGGATCCGATCACGCCGGGATGACGGGGGCCTTCATCGGCATCATCAAGAACGGCGCCATCGTCAAGGAAGGTCCGGTCCAGGTCACGGACACGTCCTCGACCGGGGCGGTGACCAGCTACAGCGGGACGCAGGCCCCGGCACCGTCCAGCGGGATGCCCTAGCATACGCAGGGGCTCCCGGTACGGAAAGGGCCTGGTCATGGGTCCCGGACGGGGGTAGGAGGCGTGGGCGTCGCGACGAGCCGGCGGCTGCCCGACGACCGCGGGCAGCCGCCGGCACAGCGGCTGCTCGCGGCCGCGGAGCGGCTCTTCGGTGAACGCAGCTACCAGCGGACCACGGTGGCCGATATCTGCGCCCGGGCGGGCATGGCCACCGGGAGTTTCTACGCGCACTTCAGCTCGAAGGCGGAGATCTTCACGGCCGTGGTCCGGCAGCTCAATGCGGACCTGCGGACCGCCATGCGGGAAGCCATCGAGCAGGCCGGTCCCGGGCACCGGGAGATCGAGCGGGCCTCGTTCCGCGCCTTTTTCGACATGCTGTCCCAGCGTCCCTGGATGGACCGGATCGTGCGGGAGTCCGAGTTCGTGGCGCCGGGCCTGTTCCGCGAGTACTACGAGCACCTGGCCCGCGGTTACGCCCGCGGGGTGCGCCAGGCCCAGCTCAGCGGCGACGTGGACGCACGCTATGACCCTGAGGTCATCGCCTTCCTGTACACCGGGATCGGCAACTTCGTCGGGATGCGCTGGGCGGACTGGACGGCCGGCGGGCAGGTCCCCGACGACGTCCTGGACGATCTCCTGGAAGTGCTGCGCCGCGGGCTGCCGCCCGCCCGGCCCCCGCGGTAGCCGCGTCCGGCGCTCAGCGGTAGTAGTGCGCGTTGAAGATGCGCCGGACGAGGGCGGGCTGCTGCGTCTCGCCGGGCGCAGTGCCCGGCCCGGGCCGCGCCTCACCCAGGGCGCTGTCCACGGTCCGCAGCAGGCTGCGCACGTCGATGGGCTTGGTGAGGTAGTCCACCACGCCGTCGGCGCGGAGCTGGTCGATGCGCTGCCGGGTCGCGTCTGCGCTGAGGATAACCACGGGAATGTCCCGGGTCCGGTGGTCGGCGCGCAGCCGGAACAGCACTTGCTCCCCGGGCATGTCCGGCAGCCGCAGGTCGAGCAGGATCATGTCGGGGCGGTGCTGGCGGGCCAGGTCGAGCGCGACGCCAGCCAGCATCGCGGGCAGCAGGGTGACCGACGGCCGCTGCTTGAGGATCTGCTCGACCAGCCGGAAGTTCTCCACCATGTCCTCCACGTACAGGACGGTCTTCGCGGTGGAGTAGTCCCGGCTGCTGACGATCCCATCACGCTCGATAGCCAGCTGGGAGACGGCCACCGGCTCGGTGGCGGCCAGCTCGATCCAGAACGTGCTGCCCTCCCCCTGGATGCTGGTGACCCCGGTGGTGCCCCCCATGGCCTCGATGAGGTCGCGGGATAGCGCCAGGCCCAGGCCGGCGCCCTCGACACCGGCCTGGGCCGCGTCGAGCCGCTCGAAGGGCAGGAACAGCCGGCCGACATCCTGGCCGGCGATGCCGCGGCCGGTATCGGTCACGCTGACCCGGAGCTGGTCCCCGGGCTGATCGCTCACGGTGATAGTCACGCGCCCGCCGGGATAGTTGTACTTGACCGCGTTGGACAGCAGGTTGAGCATGATCTGGCGGAATCGCTGCTCGTCCGCGCGGACGTACTGGCTCGCGGCGGGACGCGGCGGCGGGTCGATCTGCACGCCCTCGGCCAGGGCCAGCGGCCGGATCATCTCGATCACGTCGGCGATGACCCGGTGCACGAGGACCGCCTCCATCGACAGGGTCAGGGTCCGGTCCTCGATCTGCGCGACGTCGCCCGCCTCGTCCATGAGCTGCACCAGGTGCCGGCTGGCCTGCAGCGTCATGGTGATCCACTCCCGGTGCTCCGCACTGAGCCCGTCCAGGCTGAGCAGCTCACCGAAGCCGAGGATGGTGTGCAGCGGAGTGCGGAGCTCGTGGCTGAGCCGGTCGAGGAAGTCCTTCTTGGCGTTGTAGGCGCCGCGCAGCGACTCGTTGGCTTCCTGCAGGGCCCGGTTGCCTTGCTGCAGGCCCCGCGACAGGGCCAGCAGATCTGCCTCGATCCGCTGGATGCGACCCTGCTGGGCGCCGGCCGGCTGCTCGCCGCCGGCCTGATCGGAGATGGTCCGGACGTAGTCGGTGACGTCGTCCAGCCAGTGGATGATGTAGGCGAGCCGGCCTTCCGGACCGGGGACCGGCACATTCACCAAGTTCCAGTACCGGGCGTCCGGCTCGCCCCCCGGCCCGGCCGCCGGGATGTCGTAGCGGTCCACCACGATCGTGTCCGCCACCTGGTCCGACCGGACGATGTCCAGCGACGCGCGCAGGGTGGCGATGCCGCGCGGATCGGGGCGGCCGGGAAAGACCTCGGTGATAGGCCGGCCGACGATGCCGGCCCGGCTCATCCTGGTGTCCCGCAGGTACGCATCGCTGGCCGCGATGATCACCAGGTCGGGATCCAGCACGCAGTACGCTCCGGGGAGCGCCTCGAAGATGATGCGGAAATCTGGTGCCTGACCGGCCGGCCTTGCCCCGGCCGGCCGGGCTCACGTGCTGCGTCACCCGAGTCAGAAGACATGCGAAGCCTTCGCGTCTAGTTGGAGAGGGCAGCGCAGACAAGCGCGCAGAGCTGGGCAGCCTGGTAGGGCTTGCCCAGGACGGCAGTGCAGCCGGCGGCCAGCGCCGCGTCCCCCTGCTCCGGCCCGGCACCGGTCAGGGCCACCACGGCCGGGCCGCCGGACCCGGTGCGCTGCACCTCGGCGGCCAGCGACAGGCCATTGCCATCGGGCAGATTCATGTCGAGCAGCACGACGTCGATCGCGCTGCTGGCCAGGGCCGCGCGCGCCTCGGCCAGACTGGCCGCCTGGACCAGGCAGGCGCTGCGCAGCACCGGGTCAGCGCTCCGGGCCAGCACCGTCCGGACCAGCATCTGATTCAGATCGTCGTCCTCAACGAGCAGGATCCGCGCATCAGCCAAAGACGCCCCTCCCCCGCAGTTGATTACTCTTAGTGGTAGTTCATCACTTATAGTAATAGCAGTCAAGGAGAGCTCCCGGTCGAGGCGGCGGCGCGGTGAGGATCTTGGCCCGGGTCAGCCGTAGCGGAGGATTACGGCTCGGGTCAGCCGCCATAGCGAACGACTACGGCTGGGTCAGCCCGCCGCCGTGGGCCCCGGTCCCCCGGCCGTGGCCCCGGCCACTCCCGGCCGCCGGGGTGGCCTGATCTCCCGCATGTGATCCCCCTCGCGCCCGCGCACCAGGCGGTAACCCCGCAGCTTCCCTGGTGTCTGAGATAAACGACGCACAAACCGCGGCGCAGGATGGAGCACGTGGGTCACAAGTCAGTAACGCCGTGGCGGGCCGCGTGACCCCCGGCGGCGGGATGGCCGGCGTGACCCCCGGGGCCGGGATGGGCGGAGCGGCCCGGATCAGCACCCGGGCCTGCGGCGGCAGCGTGGGCGCCGTGACCGGCACTGGCCTCGCCGGGTTGGCCACCCATCATCTTGAGCATGGAAACGCCCCCGGACCGGAAGAAGCGCACCAGCAGCGCGGCGGCGACCAGGAGGAAGACGATGTTCAGGTACGTGGTGTAGTTCCACACGATCCCGGTCTCCCCGACTTTGGCCGTACGGTCCGCCGGGACCAGGCCCAGCCCGGTGAAGACGAACTCGACGATGTAGCCGGCCAGCACCATGGTGACGTAGAACAGCCCGGCCAGCACGAGCATCATCCGGGTGCCGTAGTACTTCCGGTAGATGAGCAGGATCGGGATGATGATCAGATCGGCGAAGATGAACGCGACCACGCCGCCGAAGCTGATCCCGCCGTTCCACAGCACCCCGGCCAGCGGCACGTTCCCGATCGAGCAGACGAAGCTGAGCACCGAGATCACCGGGCCGATCAGCGGCCCCCACAGGCGCGCGGCCAGCGGATGGCCGGTCAGGAACAGGTGCTGCCAGAAGCTGTCCGGGACCCAGGCACCGACGGCGCCGGCGATCAGCAGCCCGATCACCACGTCCCGCACCACCGCGGCCCACTCCATGACGAAGATGTGGCTGACCGAGGTGTAGCCCTCCCGGCTGAACAGCCGGCGCCGGAAGCTGCCGGTCGCGGTGATGCTCATGTCCATGGCGGCATGGCCTTCCATGGATCCGGCGAGGCCCCGGTCTGCCTGCCGCCGCGCCTCGTCGATCAGCTGCTGCCGGACGAAGATGCGGAAGGCCACCGCCAGCAGCACGATCATGATCGGGCCGCCGACGAACTCCGCCAGGGTGAACTGCCACGAGATCAGCAGGGCCAGGATGATCCCCAGCTCGATGACGAGGTTGGTGCTGGCGATCTCGAAGACCATCGCCGCGGTGAAGCTGGCACCCTTGCGGAACAGGGACCGGGCCAGGGCCACGGCCGCATAGGAGCAGGACGAGGAGGCGGCGCCCAGCCCGGTGGCCCGGGCCAGGGTGACCGGACGGTCGTCACCGAGCAGCCGCACCACGGTGGACCGGCGCACCAGCGCCTGGATGACCGCGGACAGCGTGAACCCCAGGATGAGCGACCAGGTGATCTGCCAGGTCATCGAGCCGGCCACGGCCAGCGCGTGCCCGATCGCGTCAAGCGCGCGCATCGTCGGCCTCCGGTGCGGCGATGGTCAGCAGCTGGCGCAGGCAGTGCTCAAGCAGCTGATGCGGGAAGCCGTCGCTCAGCCGGTAGTAGACAACCCGGCCGTCCTTGCGGAAGCTGACCAGCCCGGCCAGGCGCAGCATCTTCACCGCGTAGGACACCTGGTCCTCGGTCACCTCCAGCACCAGGGCGAGGTCCCCGACACAGAGCTCACCGGCGGCGACCAGGGCGAACAGGATCCGGGACCGCACCGGGTCAGCCAGCAGCCCGAGCAGGCCGGCCA
>CAWINS010000035.1:0-37425 GCA_963837335.1 uncultured Actinomycetes bacterium
CAGCGAGTTCATCGTCATCTTCGACGCCGACTTCGCGCCCCGGCCCGACTTCCTGGCCGAGACCCTGCCCTACATGGACGACCCTTCCCTGGCCATCGTCCAGACCCCTCAGTTCTTCCGGGAGAGCCCCGAGCAGTCCTGGCTCGAGAACGCGGCGGGGTCGGTCCAGGAGGTGTTCTACCGGGCGATCCAGGTGGGCCGGGACCGGTTCGGCGCCGCCGTCTGCGTCGGGACGTCCGCGGTCTACCGGCGGGCGGCGCTGGAGGCGCAGGGCGGCGCGGCGCTGATCCCCTACGCCGAGGACGTGCACACCGGGCTCAACGTGATGCGGGACGGCTGGTCCATCAGGTACCTGCCGATCGTCTTGTCCACCGGGATCTGCCCACAACCTGGACGCGTTCGTGCGCCAGCAGTACCGCTGGTGCGCCGGGAACGTGGGCATCGTGTGCTCAAAGCCGGCTGTGGACGGTACAGATGAGCCTCGCGGCCCGGCTCACGTTCGTCTCCGGCTTCTTCTACTACGTCTATACCGCGCTGCTGGTCTTCTTCGGCCCGCTTCTCCCCGTCATCATGCTGGCCTTCCTGCCCGGGCGAGATCAGGCTGCGGAACTTCGTCATCCTGCTTCCGGCCTTCGTGACCGGGGCCGTCCTGTACCCGCTGTGGCACCACGCCCGGTACGGGCCGTCGGTCTGGCCGCTGGGCATCGCCCGGGGCTGGGCGCACGTCTTCTCGCTCTGGGACGGCGCGTGGGGCAGGCAGATGAGCTGGCATCCCACCCGGGAGCCCGGGAAGTTCACTGCCCCGGTTCCGGATCGGGGTGACCTGGTGGAGCGGCGGGATGGCCGCGCCGTGGGTGCTGCTGGCCATCTGGCGGGTCGGCCTCGGGTCGTGGCAGTCCGCCGCGCTGCTGTTCTTCGGGCTGCTCAACCTCGCCGTGGTCAGCCGGGTCATCTTCCCGGGAAAGAAGGCAGCATGAGATACAGACTGGTCACGCTCATCGGCTTCGTGATCGCGGTCACGGCTATCGCCGTCACCAGCAGCCGGATCACGTTCCGGTACCCGCCCGCCGTGCACGAGACGCTCGCCCCCAAAGCCGCCTCGTACCTGGGCGTGTTCGAGACTGGGGTCACCTCCGGGACACCTCCGTCCTACGGGTCGATCGAGCAGTTCGCGGACATGGCCCGCCAGAAGCCCAACCTGGTGGGCTACTACAGCGGCTGGGCCCAGCCCTTCAACGTGACGTACGCGACGATGCTGCACAGCCACGGCGCCATCCCGTTGGTGCAGGTCGATCCCAGCTTCGCCAAGGTTCCGGCGGTCGCGGCGGGCGACTACGACACCTACCTGCGCTCGTACGCGGATAGCGTCCGCGACTTCGGCCACGCCGTGGTCATCGGCTTCGGGCACGAGATGAACGGTAACTGGTACTCCTGGGGCTATCGGCACACGTCCGCCGCGCGACCTTCGTCGCCGCATGGCGGCACATCGTCACGTTGTTCCGCGAGGAGGGCGCCTACAACGTCACCTGGCTGTGGACCGTCAACCAGATGGGACGCGACGGCACCCAGCCCATCCGCGCCTGGTGGCCGGGGGCCAACTACGTCACCTGGGTCGGCATCGACGGGTACTACGTCCCGGGGTCCGAGCACTTCAACAGCGTGTTCGGCCGACCATCAGCCAGGTCAAGGCCATCACCAAGAAGCCGATCCTGCTGTCCGAGACCGGTGTCAGCCCCAAGATCAACAATCGATTCGCCGCGATCGAGGACATGTTCAACAACGTGCAGAGCCAGAATTTGCTGGGCGTGGTGTGGTTCGACGAGAACCAGTCTCCCCAGGGCCCCTACCGCCAGAACTGGCGGCTCGAAGGTGACTCGCTGAGTGACGCCCAGGCCCAGATCGCGTTCAAGACCGGGCTTTCCGAGCTGAAGATCGCGCACGCCTGAGACGTCCGGGCGGGCTCAGGCCCCGAGGTGCTCGCGCAGCGCCTCGAGGATCGGGACCTGCCCCTTGACCAGCATGTCCGCGGCGCGGCCGAGGCTCATCCACTCGGCCCGGTCCATCTCGGGGAACTCCTGGACCTGCCCTGAGCCCCGGGGCCACTCCATGGTGAAGGTGTTGCTCCGGAACCCGGTCAGGTCCAGATCCCCTTCGACCGCGTAGGTCACGATGATCTTCCCGCCGGGCTGCCGCTGCTCCCCCAGGTCCGCTGCGGCACCCTGCCGGGGCCGGTGAGCCTATCTCCTCCTCGAACTCACGCCGCGCCGCGGCCAGGGGCTCCTCGGTGCCGTCGTACTCCCCCTTGGGGATGGACCAGGCCCGGGCGTCTTTCCTGGCCCAGAACGGGCCGCCCATGTGGGCGATGAGGACTTCCAGCCCGCTCTCACCGCGCCGCCGGTACACCAGCAGGGCCGCGCTCCGCTTGGGCACTCCGCATGTCCTTCCGCCCGCTACAGTTGGCTTCCGTGCGACTCGTCATCGCCCGGTGCAGCGTAGATTACGCGGGTCGCCTGTCGGCCCGGCTGGCCCCGGCCACCAGGCTCATCATGATCAAGGCGGACGGCTCCGTCCTGGTGCATTCCGACGGCGGTTCGTACAAGCCGCTGAACTGGATGTCCCCGCCCTGCCGGCTGGCCGAGGAACCCGGCCGGTGGGTGGTGACGGGCAAGTCGGGCGAGACGCTGACCATCACCATCGAGGAGATCATCAGTGACTCCTCCTTCGACCTGGGGATCGATCCCGGCCTGGTCAAGGACGGCGTCGAGGCGCACCTGCAGGAACTGCTGGCCGCGCAGATGCAGGTTCTGGGCGAGGGCTGGCGGCTGATGCGCCGTGAATACCCGACCGCGATCGGCCCGGTCGACCTGATGTGCCGCGACGCCGAGGGCAGCTGCGTGGCGATCGAGATCAAGCGCCGCGGCGAGATCGACGGGGTGGAGCAGCTGACCCGGTACCTGGACCTGCTGAACCGGGATCCGCTGCTGGCTCCGGTGCGGGGGATTTTCGCCGCCCAGGAGATCAAGCCGCAAGCCCGCGTGCTCGCCGAGGACCGCGGCATCCGGTGCCTCCTCCTCGACTACGACTCCCTGCGCGGCGCCGAGGACGGCACCCTGCGGCTGTTCTGACCGTCCCGCGACGTCGGTCCTCAGCTGCGAGGAAACTCCTGCAACCCGGGCCGGCCGGCCTCGGCTTCCACGCAATTCTGCCTGGTGATGTCGCGCATCTGCGGACACGCGATTTCCAGGCTGGCTACTATGGCCCGGTTATGGGTACTGACCAGGGACCCGCTCCTGACCTTCCCGTGCGCAGGCCGAATCGGCCCGCGCGCGATCCGGAGCTGCCGACCCGAGACTCAGGGCTGCCGGTGCGCGGCTCGGAGCTGCCGACCCGCAACCCGGGGCTGCCGGCCCGCGATTCGGAGCTGCCAGCCGAGATTCGGGGCTGCCGGTATGGGGCTCGGAGCTGCCGACCCGCAAGCCGGGACTCCCGCCCGCGATTCGGAGCAGCCAGCCGCGATTCCGGGCTGCCGGTACGCGGCTCCGGAGCTGCCGACCCGCAAGCCCGGACTGCCGGCCCGCGATCCCGGGCTGCCGGTACGCTGACCCGGGACTGCCTGCCCGCGGCTCCGAGCTGCCGACCCGCAATCCAGGGCCGCCGACCCGCGACCCAGGGCCTGCCCGTCGCGCGACCCAGGGCTGCCGACGCGCGGCTCGGCGCTGCCGACGCGGACTACGCGGTTCCGCCGGGCCGGCCGCCACCGCAGTCCGCACCAGCTGTCCGTGCCATCCGACGCGCCCGCGCTGATCCTGGCGGTTCCCGGCCCGGCCACCGACGCCGGGATCGATATCGCCGCCGGCATCATCGACGTGGCCAGCCAGTCCTGCCCGGGAGTCACGGTGCGGGCCGGCTTCCTGGAGGGCGACGAGGAGAGCCTCAGCTCGGTGCTGGCTGGCTGCCACAGCGTGGACGGCCGCCCGGCGGCCGTGGTGGTGCCGATGCTCATCTGCCCGCAGCCGGAGACCGACGCGGCCATCGCCGCGGAGGTTGCCGCCGCGGCCGTGCCGGTGCTGTCCACCGCGGCTCTCGGCGTCCATCCGATCCTGGCCGGGGCGTTGCACGCCCGGCTCGCCGAGGCCGGCCTGGCCCGCGGTGACCGGATGGGCCGGATCAGCATCACCAGCACCGCGGCTGAGGGTGTGCTGGTCACGGCGCTCGGCACCGATGCGATGTCCATCGCCGGGACCGGGGCGGTGCTGCTGGCCGCGCGGCTGGCGGTGCCGGTCGCCGCCGCGTCGCTGAGCGATCCCGGCAGCGTCAGGGACGCCGCGGGGCGGCTGTTCGACGCGGGCGTCACCAGCCTCGCCCTCTCCCCCTGCGTCATCGGGCCGGAAACGGACCATCTCGACCTCGACGCGCTCGCCGAGGCGGCGGGGATGAAGGCCGCCCAGCCGCTGGGGGCTCAGCCGGCCGTCGGCCAGCTCGCGGCGATGCGTTACGGGGCCGCGCTGCAGGATCCCCAGATGGCGGGCACGTCAAGCTGAGCGCCGGACCGGCAAGCCGCCGGAAGGCCGGGCCGTCTCCGCTAGCCACCCGGCGCCAGCCGCCAGCGCCAGCCGCCAGCGCTAGCCACCCAGGGCTAGCCACCCAGCGCTAGCCACCCAGGACGGACGCGTTGACCGCCCGGGCCTCAGCCGCGAGCTCCGGGATCTCGACCACGGTGATCCCGGACGAGCGGAGCAGCTCCGCGCCCCCGCCCGGGCGAACACCGGGGGCTCCAGCCAGGCGATCACCACCCGGCGCAGCCCGGCCGCGATGATCAGCTCGGCACAGGGCCGGGGGCGGGACGCGCGGAACCGGCACGGTTCCAGCGAGCTGTACAGCGTCGCGCCGGGCAGCCGCGGATCGCCAGGCTCCACGGTGGCCAGCGCCCCCTCCTCCGCATGGTCATGCGGGTCATGCTGCCGCGAGAAGCCGGTGGCGATGATGTCAGCGTCCGCCGCGACGATCACGGCGCCCACGCAGAACGCGGTGTCCGACGGCGGGCAGCACCGGGAGAGCTCGATGGCCTGGCGCAGCCACTCCCAGTCGGCCTCGGTCGCGATGGGCCCGGAGCCTGGCCCATGGTCGGCCATCGGCCGCCGCCTCCTCGGCCGGCCTGGGGTCCGCCCCGGTGTGCGGCGGGGACGGGGCGGCGGCCGCCAGATAGCGCAGCAGCACCACCTCTCCCACCGGCCGGGCCTCAGCCAGGTGCAGCGGATGATCCGGGCTGGCCGGGTAGTGCCCCGGCCCGGCGAAGCGCGGCGCCGCCGGGTCCCCGACGAAGAACGGGGCGATGACCAGCTGCAGCTCATCCACGAGCCCGCCGGCCAGGAACTGGGTGCCCAGGCTGGCGCCCCCCTCGACCATCAGCCGGCGCACCCCGCGCCCGGCCAGGTCGGCCAGGATCGCCGTGAGCCGCGGCGGGTCGCCGCCGTCGACCACCTCGGCCAGGCCGCCGAGCTGGTCACCTAGCTTCGGCAGCACCGGCGTGGCGGCGTAGACGATGCGCCGCGCCGCCGCGCCGCCACGGCCCGTATCGCCGTCGTCCGCAGCGCCAGCCCCGGCGCTGCGCGCCGCACCCCCCTCCCCCGCACACCCCCCTCCCCCGCGCTTCCCTCTCCCGGGTCGCGGGTGAAGAAACGGGCCGCCGGATCGAGGTCGCCGCTGGCGGTGACCGTGACCCCGGCGGGCTGCGGCGGCCGCCCGCTGGCGCGGCGCTCCGCCTGGCGGCGCGCCGAGCGGACCAGCAGCCGGGGATCGTCACGGCGGATGGTCCCGGCCCCGACCAGGATGGCGTCGGCCGCCGCCCGCTCCGCGTCCACCCGGTCCAGATCGGCCGGGCCGGACAGCACCAGCCGGTCCTCGCCCGTCCCGTCGAGGCAGCCGTCCAGCGACATGGCGCAGCTGAGCACGACGTAGGGACGTCTGGTCATGGCGGCCGCTCCGGTGGTCACAAATCAGGCTTCCGGCTCACGCGATCTCACGCTACCTGGCCCGGTCTGGGCGATGATTTACTGGCACGCAGACCTAACGGAACACGAGGGCCGCGAAAGCCGCGAATCGCGGGACTGACCCAGACAACGCACAGGGTGACGGTGAGGACAATGGGCACGTCGGTATGGGAGCAGGGGCCGGCCTGGGTCGCGGAGAATTTCGACTCGGTCAACCCGGCCACCTCCGAGGTCATCGGCACCTACCCGGTGCAGGGACGCAGCGAGGTCGACGCGGTCGTCGAGCGGGCTCGCCAGGCGGCATCGTGGTGGGCCGGGCTGACCTACCAGCAGCGCCGGACCCGCCTGCTGGCCTGGAAGTCGCATATCACCCGGTACCTGGCCCGCCTCGCGGAACTCGTGCACACCGAGACCGGCAAGCCACTCGCCGACGCGCAGCTGGAAATCCTGCTGGCGATCGTGCACATCGACTGGGCGGCCAAGAACGCGGGCCGGGTCCTGGGCTCGCGACGGGTCCGGAGCGGCCTGATTGCCATCAATCAGGCCTCCCGGCTCGAATACCAGCCGCTCGGCGTGGTCGGCGTGATCGGGCCCTGGAACTACCCGGTCTTCACCCCGATGGGGTCCATCGTCTACGCGCTCGCCGCGGGTAACGCGGTGGTGTTCAAGCCGAGTGAGCTGACTCCCGCGGTCGGCGGCTGGCTGGTGAATTCGCTGGCCGAGGTGGTTCCCGAGCAGCCGGTGCTGCAGCTGGTGACCGGGGGCGGCGAGACCGGCCAGGCGCTGGCGCTGAGCGCCGTCAACAAGATCGCGTTCACCGGGTCGGCCGCCACGGCCAGGAAAGTGATGGCCGCCTGCGCGGAGAACCTGACCCCGCTGGTGGCCGAGTGCGGCGGCAAGGACGCGCTCCTGGTCGGCACCGACGCTGACCTCGACGCCGCGGCGGACGCGGCCGCGTGGGGGGCGCTGTCCAACGCGGGCCAGACCTGCGTGGGGGTGGAACGGGTCTACGTGGTGGACGAGGTGTACCACACCTTCCTGGAGAAGCTGGCCGAGCGGGCGGCCGCGGTCCGGCCCGGCGAGGACCGGGAGGCCGACTACGGCCCGATGACCATGCCGGGGCAGATCGAGATCATCGAGCGGCACGTCGCCGACGCGCTGGCCCGGGGTGGCCGGCCGGTGGTCGGCGGCCTGGCCAGCATCCGCCGGCCGTACGTCGGGCCGGTCATCATGGCCGATGTGCCCGAGGAGAGCCGGGCGGTCTCCGAGGAGACGTTCGGCCCGACGCTGACCGTGACCCGGGTCGGCGACCTGGACGAGGCGGTGCGGCTGACGAACGCCAGCCGCTACGCGCTCGGCTCCGCCGTGTTCAGCAAGAACACCAAGCGGGGACTCGAGGTCGCGCGGGCCCTGCGCAGCGGGATGACCTCGATCAACTCCGTGATCACGTTCGCCAGCGTGCCCGCACTGCCGTTCGGGGGCAGCGGCGACTCAGGGTTCGGCCGGATTCACGGTGCGGACGGCCTGCGGGAGTTCTCCCGGGCCAAGGCGATCACCCGCCAGCGGATGCGGCCGCTGGCGGACCTCACCACGCTCCAGCGCAGCGACAAGGACCTGAACCGGGTGCTCCGGCTGGTCACCCTGATCCACGGCAAGCGCTACCGCTAGCATTCCGACTGGTCGGGCCCGCTACCGCTAGCCCTCTCAGCCTGGCCAGACCCCGCTCGGCACATTCCGTCCATGATCACGGTCAATATCCGGCGTCACAGGGGTACGCGTCGGGGAAGTGGCGCCGCTGCGGTGGCTGGGTGATGGTCTGATGCATGACTGGTCCGCCTCTCTCCCCCGTGCGGCCAGTGTGCGGGCCATTCGTGATGGCCTTCCTGACGGAATCCGTCGTCCAGCGTTGGGCGGCAGGGCGGGTGACTGGCAGGCCGGTCATCGTGACCTGCCAGCCTGGGTGGCGCCGGTCAATACGGCGTCTAGTTCATGTAAGTCGGGGGTGACCACGGTGTGGGGGTGGGCGGCGAGGTGGATGGACCGGGCGATGTAAATGGTGCGGCCGGGGATGATCTCCCGCCAGATCCGGTGGCTGGGGAAATCACGCTGCATCTTCATCAGAGCCTCGTCTTCTTCTGCGGATGGCTCAGGGGCAGGTGTGCTGGATAGCTCGCTCATGCTCCTCACGATACAGAGCACTAAGAGGCAATGCGAGGCCTCTAGTGGCGATGAGATGCCTCACGAGTCTTTCCGCAGTTCAGCGGGGCGCTACGGTGCTGATCATGTCCGACTCGCCGCGCTTCGATCCGGTCTCGCCTGTGCCGCTCTACGAGCAGGCGGCGGACTGGGTGGCGAGCGCGATCAAATCCGGCGAGCTGGCCCGCGGGCAGAAACTGCCCTCCGAGCGCGATCTGGCCGACCAGTGGCAGATCGGGTACCAGACGGTGCGCCGGGCCATGCGGGAGTTGCGCGAGCGTGGCCTGATCGTCTCCGTGGTCGGCAAGGGCACATTCGTTCGCTGAGGCACCCGGCTGAAATCGGCTGGGTGGTCCATTCGATGGTCAGCCGGTGTCCTTCGCATGGGGGTGCGAGATTTTCGGATTCCCTGCATCCCCTTATCTGGCACATATTGACCACGGTTATGACGCGGGTGGGATACCTGTCGGCCGGGTCACAGGGACAACCGTAAGCAAGCGCTCCAGCCCGGCGAAGTCGCCCGGATTGGTGGTAAAGAGGCGGAGGTCCTCAGCGATGGCCACCGACGCGATCATCAGGTCCACGGCGCGGCGCGGGGCTTGCGCTCTGCGGCGATGACTGCGGCCGTGACCTGACCGTAAGCACGAGCCGCCTCGACGCCGAACGGAATCGGGTCGAACTCGTTCTCGGCCCGCTGCAGGATATCGAGTCGGCGGGCCCGCTCCGCGTGCTCCTCATAGTCCTTCTGCTCACTACCGGGCCGCACTTCGTAGAGGCCGGCGGACAACTCGGCCAGGGTAATGGCGCTGATGGCGACGGCCGCTGGCAACTCGCGGGGATCGATCGACTTGCGCAGGATAAGGATGTTGGTATCGAGCAAGACAGGTCTCGTGGCTTTCAGCGGCCATCGGGGATGCCCGCGTGGTGGTCGGCGGCAGCCCCTGATCAGCGCGGAACGCCGCGAGGTCAACCGCCGGGGCGCGGCGTGACGCGGCGGCGAAGTCCGCCCGCGGAACGAACCGGCGGCGCCGCTGGATCGGGATCAGCTCGCCGATCTCACGGCTATCCCGCGTGACCGTGAACGCCTGGCCACCCTCGACCGCGTCCATGATCTCCCGCGACTTGTTCCGCAAATCCCGCTGCGTTATCTCCTGCTGCGCGCTCATGGACCCATTCTATCCATGAGATAGCACCTGGTGCTACATGGTGCTACCAGACGGCTTATTGATCGTGGCAATCACTGCGACGTGGGAGTGGAGGGTATAGCCCTGGCTGGCGGGAGGGCGGCCTCAGCTCATCCCGATCGCGTCGTGGTCGGGCATGAGCGCGGGGTCCATCGCGTCCAGCGGCGCGCGGCCGCAGATCAGGTCGGCCGCCCGCTCCGCGATGGCGATGACCGGCGCGTTCGTGTTGCCCCGCGGCGCCGCGGGGATGACCGACGCGTCGACCACGCGCAGGCCCTCCACCCCCCTGACCCGCAGTTCGGGGTCGACCACGCTGGTCAGTTTGCTCGCCGCCAGCGCGGGAGTCGCCGCCCATCGCGCACGTCCCGACCGGGTGGTAGAGCGTGGCCAGATCGTGGCGGATGAAGTCGCGCAGCTCATCGTCGGTCCGCACCGCAGGACCAGGGGCCATCTCCACCGTGCAGAGCTTGGCCAGCGGCCCGGCGGCGGCGAATTCGCGGGCCATCCGCAGCCCGCTCAGCAGCGGCTCCATGTCCTCGCTGGCGTAGAGGTACCCCGGGTCGATGGCGGGCTTGTGCCGGGGGTCGTCGCTGCGCAGCCGGACGACGCCGCGGCTGCCCACCGAGACCAGGGTGATCAGCATGGAGATGGCCCGGATGGAGGGGTCGGCCAGCCCCTGGCGCTGGAACGGCACGGGCAGCACATGCCATTGCAGGTCGGGGGCGGGCAGCGAGGGCATCGTCCGGGTGAATCCGCCCGCCTCGGCGAGGTTGGAGGTGAGCGGGCCCGAGTGCAGGTACCTCCAGCGGCCCAGCTGGGCCGGCCCGGCCTGCTCCCACAGGCCCGTGGTCTTGGGGGTGTGCCACATCGCGCTGACCACCGGGTGGTCGGAGAGGTTGGCGCCCACCCCGGGGCTGTCCGCCACCACCCGGATCCCCTGCTCGATGAGCTGCTCGGCCGGGCCGATGCCGGACAGCAGGAGCAGGTGCGGGCTGCCGATCGCTCCCGCCGACAAGATCACCTCCCCGTCGGCCCGGGCTACTTCTTCCACCCCCCGGCGAAGATAACGAACACCGGTTGCGCGGCCGCCTTCCACGATGATCCCGGTGACCAGGGCGTCGGTCTGCACGGTGAGGTTGGGCCGCGAGGCCGCCGGGTGCAGGTAGGCGTCCGCGGCGGACCAGCGCCGTCCGTCACGCTGCGTGACCTGGTAGAAGCCGGTGCCGTCCTGCGCCGCGCCGTTGAAGTCCTCGTTGGCGGGCAGCCCGCATTCCCGGGAGGCGGCCACGAAGGCCCGGGTGAGCGGGGACTTGTGCTTGAGGTCGGTCACGCTGAGCGGCCCGGCGACGCCGTGGTAGGACGAGGAGCCGCGGGAGTTGTCCTCCGCGCGGAGGAAATAGGGGAGTATGTCCGTGTATCCCCACCCGCTGCACCCGTACTCGTCCCGCCAGGTGTCGTAGTCGAGGCGGTTGCCCCGGATGTAGATCATCGCGTTCATCGACGAGGACCCGCCGAGCGTGCGCCCACGCGGCCAGTAGACCGACCTGCTGGCCGCCCGTTCCTGCGGCACAGTATGGAAATCCCAGTCGTACTGGCTCTGGAAGAGCAGGTTCAGCGCGGCTGGGATGTGTATCTCGTCGGCATCGTCCGGCGGGCCCGCTTCCAGCAGCAGGACCCGGGTCGCGGGGTTCTCGGTAAGCCGTGCGGCCAGGACACATCCAGCGCTGCCTGCGCCCACGATGACGTAGTCGTACACGGGGACCTCACGGGGCAATCGGGGGACTAGCCGACAACCCTACTCAGCACGGACCGGCCTCGCCGCCAACCGTAAGCGGATACTCAAAAGCCGAGCGCGCTCCCGGCCGCTAAGCCGGGAGCGCGCTCTTCCAGGGCCACCGCGGGCTCTGGCGGGCCCCCGAGAACCGCCAGGCACCAGAGACGGCGACCGTGTGTCATACGGCCGCAAGGCCGCAGCTTGGTTACTCTTAGCTCTTACACGATGCCACATTGTGGTTGTGATGTGAATACCCAAAGGTCAGGACATTGATCGCTTACGGCAAGCCTCCCCTAGGCCGCCCAGCGACCGCCCGGGAGGCGGCCGGACCGCGATATGGGAGCCGTCACCGATACCGTTGAGCCCATGGCACGCGATCGCAGGGAGCAGCCCGTCGTGCTCTCCCGCATCTACACCCGGACCGGTGACGACGGCACGACCGCCCTGGGCGACGGGAGCCGGGCGGCCAAGACCGACCCGCGGCTCGCCGCCTATGCCGACGTGGACGAGGCGAACTGCGCCATCGGGATGGCGATCACCCTGGGCGCCCTGCCCGCGGACCTGGTGACGCTGCTCTCCCGGCTCCAGAATGAGCTCTTCGACGTCGGCGCCGACCTCTGCAACCCGGTGAGTGACAATCCGCCCTATCCCCCGCTGCGGATCACTGAGGACTACGTCCAGGCCCTGGAAGCCGACTGTGACGCCCACAACGCGGGACTGCCCGCCCTGCGCAGCTTCATCCTGCCCAGCGGCTCCCCAGGCGCCGCGCTGCTGCACCTGGCCAGGACCATCGTGCGCCGGGCGGAACGGAGCACCTGGGCCGCGCTGGAGACCTACAGCGACTCGATGAACCCGCTGACCGCCCGCTACCTGAACCGGCTCTCAGACCTGCTGTTCATCCTGGCCCGGGAAGCGAACGGGCCGGACGGCGACGTGCTCTGGAAGCCCGGCGGCGAGCGCTGAGCGGGCCCTGGCGGGGCTGTACGGCCTGACGGGGCGGTTAGCCCCGACCGACCCAGGTGAGCCGGCCCGGCGCCTAGCTGGCCTGGCCGAGATATGAGCCGGGCGAGCCAGGCGGCGCGGCCTCGAGCCAGGCCAGAAAACCGGTGAGCGCCCCGTCACCCATCGCGAGTTCCACCGTGCGGTCGCCCTCGGCCACCCGGCACTCCACGACCACGGCTCCCTCACCCAGGCTGGCCGCCTCGTCGGGGTCGGGGGCCGGCGGTTCAGGACGGCCAGCGTGCGCCGGCTGAAGACCTGGCTGGGCCGGAGCAGGAACCCGAAAATCTGGTACCAGCGCAGCTCATCCGGCTGGTAGGCGGCCACGCCGAGGCGCCAGCTGCCGTCCGGCATGCGCAGCCCGCACTCCACCGTTCCGCCGCCGCGCTCCAGCAGGTACCTGCGGGCCGTGATGCCCGCGGCGAGCAGCACGATCACGATCAGGAATGCAGCGAAGAGCCAGGCTGCGTCGAAGGCCAGCGCTCCGCTCATTCCGGCCCCCCGCGCTGGTCCTGGTCAGGATCCGTCGCCCGCGGCCCGCAGGAGGGCCCGGGAGTACTTCACCTCGGCCGATTCCTCGTCTCCCCCGGGGCCACCCTCACTCAGCGCGGCGTCGAGCTCGGACTGGACCGTGGCCCGGTCCACCTGGTTACCCAGCGTGGCCTCGCGGGCCAGGATCGAGACCCGGTCATCGTGGACGGACAGGAAACCGTTCAGCACGGCCGCCCGCACGATCGGGTCCTGCGCCCGCGGCGTCCTCGGGATCGCGGATCTCGACCACGCTGCCCGGGACCAGGATGCCGAGCACGGCGGGGTGGGAAGCCAGGATCCCGATGTCGCCGTCCAGGGTCTTGGCGATGACCATGCGGGCGTTCCCGGACCACAACTCGCCGTCCGGGACCACCAGTTCTACCTGCAGGGTCACTGCCGTTCTCCGCTCCGGTCGCCCAGGTTCACTGGCGCTCTCCGCTTCCGTCGCCCCGGTTCACCGGTTCTCCATCTCCTTCGCCTTCTTCTCCACGTCCTCGATACCGCCGCACATGAAGAAGGCCTGCTCCGGATAGTTGTCGTACTTGCCCTCGTTGATCGCCTTGAAGGAGGCGATGGTCTCCTCCAGCGGCACGAACACGCCCGGCTGGCCGGTGAACTGCTCGGCCACGAACATGGGGTGCGACAGGAACCGCTCGATGCGCCGCGCCCGCTTGACCGTCACCTGGTCTTCCTCGGACAGCTCATCGATGCCGAGCAGCGCGATGATGTCCTGGAGCTCCTGGTACCGCTGCAGGATGCGCTGCACCTCGCGGGCCACATCGTAGTGCTCCTGGCCGATGTACTTGGCGTCCAGGATCCGGGAGGTGGAGGCGAGCGGGTCCACGGCCGGGAAGATGCCCTTCTCGGTGATGGCCCGGGACAGCGCGGTGGTCGCGTCCAGGTGGGCGAACGTGGTGGCCGGCGCGGGGTCGGTGTAGTCGTCCGCGGGCACGTAGATCGCCTGCATGGAGGTGATCGAGTGGCCCCGGGTGGAGGTGATCCGCTCCTGCAGCTGGCCCATCTCGTCGGCCAGGGTGGGCTGGTATCCCACCGCCGAGGGCATCCGGCCGAGCAGCGTGGACACCTCCGACCCCGCCTGGGTGAACCGGAAGATGTTGTCGATGAACAGCAGCACGTCCTGGCCCTGCACATCGCGGAAGTACTCGGCCATGGTCAGCGCGGACAGGCCGACCCGCAGCCGGACGCCCGGCGGCTCGTCCATCTGGCCGAAGACGAGCGCGGTGTCCTTGATCACGTTGGACTCGGTCATCTCGACGAGCAGGTCGTTACCCTCACGGGTCCGCTCGCCCACCCCGGCGAATACCGAGACGCCACCGAAGTTCTTGGCCACCCGGGTGATCATCTCCTGGATGAGCACCGTCTTGCCCACGCCCGCCCCGCCGAACAGGCCGATCTTGCCGCCCTGGACGTACGGGGTGAGCAGGTCGAGAACCTTGATCCCGGTCTCCAGGATCTGGGTCCGCGGCTCCAGCTGGTCGAACGCCGGCGGGTCGCGGTGGATCGACCAGCGGTCCTTGACCTCCAGGGATGCCGCATCACGTCCAGTGGGTCGCCGAGCACGTTGAACACGTGCCCCTTGACCACGTCGCCCACCGGCACCGTGATCGGGCCGCCGGTGTTGATGACGGTGGCGCCCGCGGGTCAGGCCGTCGGTGGGGGCCATGGAGATGGTCCGGACCGTGTTGTCGCCCAGGTGCTGTTCCACCTCGAGCGTCAGGGTCCGGGTTTCCCCTTCCAGGGTCACGTCGACCTGGAGCGCGTTGTAGATGTCGGGAATGTCTTCCTCGGTGGAGAACTCCACATCGACGACCGGGCCGATGACCCGCGCGACACGGCCGGTACCCTCGGGGGCTTCCTCCCCGCCGGCGGCGGGGGTGTTCTCGACGGTTGCGGTCATGACACTCACTCTTTCCCTGCGACGGACTCGGCCAGCGCGTCGGCTCCACCGACGATCTCGCTGATTTCCTGGGTGATCTCGGCCTGGCGGGCCTTGTTGGCCTCTCGGGTGAACTCCTCGAGCAGGTCGTTGGCGTTGTCGGTGGCCGACTTCATGGCCCGGCGGCGGGCCGCGATCTCGGCCGCGGCCGACTCGAGCAGCGCATGTAGATGCGGCTCTCCACGTACCACGGCAGCAGCGCGTCCAGCACGATTTGCGGCGAGGGCTCGAACTCATACAGCGGGATCGGGCCGCTCACGGGCTCCTCGCTGGTCTCCTCGATGACCAGCGGGATGATGCGGTGCACCACCGCGTTCTGGGTCAGCATCGACACGAACTCGGTGTACACGATGTGGATCTCGTCCACCCCGCCGTCCTCGGCCGGGCTTGTTGAACGCCTCGAACAAGGTCTCGGTGATCTCCCGGGCGTTGTCGTACTGGGGCGTCTCGGAGAACCCGGTCCAGGAGCCGGCCACGTCCATGCCCCGGAAACGGTGCCAGGTCAGGCCCTTCGTGCCGGACACGTAGGTGACCGGCTCGATGCCTTGTTCGCGGAGCCGGGCCCGCAGGCCCTGGGCTTCGCGCAGGACATTGTTGTTGTAGCCGCCGGCGAAGCCGCGGTCACTGCTGAGGATGAGGATCGCGGCCCGCTGGGAATGCTCGGGCTCGCGCACCAGCGGGTGATCGATGTGCGCGGACTGGCTGACCACCGCCTCGACGGCGTCGGTGATCTCCCGGGCATACGGGCCCGGCGTCCCGGACCCGCTGCTGGGCCTTGATGATCCGCGAGGCCGCGATCAGCTCCTGGGCACGAGTGATCTTGGCAATGGACTGGACTCCCCGAATCCGCTGCCTGATCGCCCGAAGCTGTCCTGCCATGCTGTGCCTTCCTTACTTCGACTCGGCTGACGCGGACTTCGAGTCGCCCGACCCCCGGCGCCCGGCTGACCCGACGTGCCTGGCTCACCCGGCTTGTCGAGCGTCGCGGCCTCGATCCTTCGATGGTCCTCGTCGATGGGCTCGGCCGGCTCCTCCTCCGACCAGCTGCTCTCCGCCGCTGACCGTGAAGTCCTTACGGAACTCGTCGATGGCTTCCTTGAGCGAAGACGCGGTGTCGTCCGACAGAACCTTGGTTTCCCTGATCGCGTCGTAGATCCCGGAACGCTCACGCTGGACGTAATCCAGGAAGTCGTTCTCGAACCGGCCGACGTCTTCCAGCGGCACGTCATCCAGGTAGCCGTTGGTGCCCGCCCAGATCGACACGACCTGGCGCTCCACCGGGAACGGGCTGTACTGGGGCTGCTTGAGCAGCTCGACCAGGCGCGCCCCGCGGTCCAGCTGGGCCCGGGAGGTGGCGTCCAGGTCGGACGCGAAGGACGCGAACGCCTCCAGGTCGCGGTACTGCGACAGCGCGAGCTTCAGGCCGCCGGCGACCTTCTTCATCGCCTTGATCTGCGCGTCACCGCCGACCCGGGAGACCGAGCGGCCCACGTTGATGGCCGGGCGGACACCCGAGTTGAACAGGTCGGTCTCCAGGAAGATCTGCCCGTCGGTGATCGAGATGACGTTGGTGGGGATGTACGCCGAGATGTCGTTGGCCTTGGTCTCGACGATCGGCAGCCCGGTAAGGGAGCCGTTCCCCATCTCCTTGGAGAGCTTCGCGCACCGTTCCAGCAGCCGCGAGTGCAGGTAGAAGACGTCGCCGGGGTAGGCCTCGCGGCCCGGCGGCCGGCGCAGCAGCAGGGAGATGGTGCGGTACGCCTCCGCCTGCTTGGACAGGTCGTCGAAAACGATCATCACGTGCTGGCCCTGGTACATCCAGTACTGGCCGAGGGCCGAGCCGGTATAGGGGGCGATGTACTTGTACCCGGACGGGTCGGACGCGGGCGAGGCGACGATCGTGGTGTACTTCATCGCGCCGGCGTCTTCCAGGGACTGCTTGACCTGCGCGGTCGTCGAGCCCTTCTGGCCCACGGCCACGTAGATGCACTTGACCTGGCGTGTCGGGTCCCCGGACTCCCAGTTCGTCGCGCTGGTTGATGATGGCGTCGATGGCGATCGCGGTCTTGCCGGTCTGCCGGTCGCCGATGATCAGCTCGCGCTGGCCGCGGCCGATCGGGGTGATCGCGTCGATCGCCTTGATCCCGGTCTGCAGCGGCTCGTTCACCTTGCTGCGCTGGACCACCGAGGGGGCCTGCGTCTCCAGCGCGCGCAGTTCGGTCCGGCTCGATGTCGCCCTGGCCGTCCAGCGGGACGCCCAGCGGGTCGACGACCCGGCCGAGGAACCCGTCGCCCACCGGGACGGACAGGATCTCGCCCGTCCGGCGCACCTGCTGGCCTTCGTCGATCTTGGTGAAGTCGCCGAGGATGACCACGCCGATGATCGCGCTCGTCCAGGTTGAGCGCGAGCCCGCGGATTCCGCCCGGGAACTCCAGCAGCTCGTTGTACATGGCCGAGGGAAGGCCCTCGACCCGCGCGATGCCGTCGCCAGCCTCGGCGACGACGCCTACCTCTTCCCGGGCCGCCGAGTCGGGCTCGTACGACTGGACGAAGCTCGCCAGCGCGTCCCGGATCTCATCGGGCCGGATTGTCAGCTCCGCCATGGTCCTCGCGTCTTCCTCGTCAGTTGGTTAACTGCTATGTCATTGTCGCGGCACGCGCCGCGGCGCCGCATCAGTGCCCGCCCATCAGTGCTCGCTCATCGGGCGGCCAGCCGCCTGCGGAGCGCCCCGAGGCGGCTCGCCACACTGCCGTCGATGAATTCATCCCCGATCTGGACCGATATGCCACCCTCTACGCGAGGATCGACGATGACGTCCAGATGAATCTCGTGCCCGTACACGCCTTCGAGCGCGGCGATCAGCCTGCCGCGCTGGCGGTCGGTGAGCGGGAGGGCCACCCGGGCCACCGCGATCAGGCGCTGGCGCCACTGCGCGGTCCACTGCGCGTAGCGATCCAGGGTCATATCCACACTACGTCCCCGGGTATGTTCCGCCGCCTCGCCGATCAGGGCCAGGGAGTCCGCGGTCACCTTGCCCTCGAGCAGCGTGTCCAGCAGCTGGCGCTTGTATTGCGCCGGGATGGTCGGGTCGGACAGGACGGTCCGCAGCTCCGGGGCGCTCATCGACCACCCGGCCGAAGCGGAACAGCTGGTCCTCGAGGTCGTCGAGATGCCGGCCCCGCTCGGCGGCCGCGGCGAACGCGGTGACCGCGATCTCCTCGACCGCGCTGGCCAGGTCCGCCGCGGTGGACCAGCGGGACTCGCACATGCTGGTGAACAGGCTGAGGGTGGCCTCGCTGACCTGGCTCGCCGAACAGCCTGCGGGCCAGCTCGGCCCGGGCCTGCACCTGGCGGCTGCTGTCGCTCAGCGCCCGCCGCAGCCCGGCCTCCTCATCGAGCACCCCGAGGATGGCGAACAGCTCCTCGCCGAGGGTCCGCGCTACGGCGGCCGAGGTCACCGCCTCGGAGAGCCGGTGCCTCGCCTCGGCCAGCGCGGCCCGGCTGGGGCCTCTCATGTGGTGGACCGGGCTTCGTCAGCGTCCGGCCTGGCCCCGTCAGCGTCCGGCTGCTCGAGGCCCTCGATGAACCGCTCGACGATGCGGCGCTGCCGCGCCACGTCCTCCAGCGACTCACCGACCACCCGGCTGGCCAGATCCACGGCCATGGTGCCCACGTCGGTGCGCAGCGCCTGCAGGGCCAGCATCCGATCGGTCTCGATCTGCTGATGCGCCGAGTCGATGATGCGCCGCGCCTCGGTCTGGGCCACCTCGCGCATGTCCGCGATGATCGCCGCGCCCTGCTCCTGGGCCTGCTCGCGGAGCCGTGCCGCTTCCTGGCGGGCGTCAGCGAGCTGCTGGCGGTACTGGTCCAGCACCTGCTGGGCCTCGGCCTGCGCGTCTTCGGCACGCTTGAGGCCACCCTCGATCGCGTCGGCCCGCTCGGCCAGCGTCTTCTGGATCCGCGGCAGCAGCACCTTACCCAGGACGGCGAACACGATGAGGAAGGCGATGGTGCCGATGATCAGTTCGGGCCATGCGGGCACCAGCGGGTTGGCCGGTGGGACTACCGCCGCCGCCTCTGCGTGATAGATCACGGTGTCGCCTCCTGTTGGCTAAGGATCACTGGGAGACTCCGCCGATCAGGTGGCGCCGAAGATGAACGGGACCACCAGGCCGATCAGCGCCAGCGCCTCGGCCAGCGCGAAGCCGATGTACATGTTGGACTGGATGAGCCCGCGGGCCTCCGGCTGCCGGGCCATGGCCTCGACGCCGTGGCCGAAGATCAGGCCGATGCCGACACCGGGGCCGATGGCCGCCAGGCCATATCCCACCGCACCGAAGTTGATCTGCAGCCTCTGGGTGGTGGCGGCGGCGATTACATGATGCAGGACGCTAAGCGCGACCAGATGATCCATGTGGTCAATTCCTTACGTAAAGGCCGGCGGATGTCCACCGCCAGCGGATGGGGTGAACCGTCAGCACGCTTGATCGCGCTGCCGGACTAAGCGGGTCGGTGTCCACCTCAGTGCCCCGCTTCCAGTGACCCGCCAATGTACTGGGCGGTCAGGATCGTGAAGATGTAGGCCTGCAGGGCCTGGATCAGCATCTCGAACGCCGTGAGGACGATGGTGAGGACGAACGAGGTCACGCTGAACAGCAGGCCAATGGTGAGGCTGAACAGGTACCACGTCGCGAGCGTGAAGATCAGCAGCAGGATGTGCCCGGCGAACATGTTCGCGAACAGCCGGATCGCCAGCGTGAAGGGCCGGATCAGGACGTACTGCAGGATCTCCACCGGGGCCAGGATGACCAGGATCGGCCCGGGCACTCCGCTGGGGATCATGTTCTTGAAGTAGCCGCCCAGCCCCTGATGCTTGATGCCCAGGTAGGTATAGGTGCCGTAGACCATGAGCATCAGCGCGACCGGAAAGGCGATCATCGACATCGGCGGGAACTGGGCGACCGGGATGATCTCCATCAGGTTCATCAGCCAGATGAAGAAGAACAGCGAGACCAGGAACGGCAGGAAGGTGTCGCCGCGCTTCCCGATCATCGGCCGCAGGATCTGCTCGCGGACGAACTCGATCCCCATCTCGCCGAGACCCTGCACGCCTCGCGGGACTATCTTCGGGTTGGCGAAGGCCGCCCAGAAGAAGGCGACCACGGCGACCGCGCAGACCAGCGCCAGCAGCATCGGCTTGGTGAAGTAGAAGCCGCCCAGACGGAAGAACGGCGTGAAGATGAAGGTCGGACCCGGGTATCCCGGGGCCGGGTAGCCGCAGTGTGCAGACGAGAAGATGTGGCTGTGCTCCGGGGAGCACTTCTCCGCGGCGAGGACCAGCATGTCACCGCCCAAGACGGTTTCCTCCTGCTTCGTGCCCGCGCGCGGCGCCCGCAGGCGCGGCGCGCATCCAAGCCGCCCTCATCCGGGCGGAACGTCGTGGCATGCCCATGCTGGCCTGGCCAGCATGCTTTGCATGCAGATTACCTATGGGTGCCTGCCGTACTTCCAGACCACTCCGCCGATGGCGAAGAACAGCCCGACCAGCGCCCCGACCGGCGCCAGTACCCGAATGTGCGTCAGCCATGCCGCCAGCCCGCCGATCAGGCCGTAGGCCACCATGCCGGCGATCAGGTAGCTGAAGATGCTCCAGCCCTGATTGTCTTCGACCGCACTGGTCCCGCGGCTGGCCGCGGCCCGGCTGATCGCCAGGTGACCCGCTGTCGCGGGAGGACGCCGACCCGGTCCCGCTCATGCTGCGCCCGGTCATCGCGGCAGCTGCGGACGGCAGGCTGACCCGCGGGCCGCGATCCGCCGTCCGGGAGCAAGAGAAGCGCCACGCGTCACCGTTCCCCGTCCGGTTCCACGTAGAGCACCTTAAGCCGCATCGACCAGAAGACCTGGGCGCCGCTCCAGACCAGGATGCACACGATGGCGGTCAGGCCGAACAGCCGCGCGTTGAACACGGTCGTGTTGCTGAACCTGGACACGAGAACCATCAGCACGAGGATCTTGACGATGAACGTGGTCAGCGCGGTCACCATCTGGGCCCGCGGGCTGACCTTCTCGGCGCGGGACACCGCGGCGATGCTGATGGCAAAGAACACCACGACGAGGGCGGCGCCGAGTACGCTGCCGAGGAGTCCCTTAGAGCCGCCGAGCGCTGCGCTCAACGCGATCATGATCACGGCAGCGCCAGCCGCGACCACGGCAGAACGCCGGGCGATCGGGCCATAGCTTGCCAGCATCTTAGGTGGCTCCGCAGGGGTCAGGAGGACACTTGACTCGGGGATGCACCGGTCCGCCTCCCACACAGCACCGGCCAGGAGCCGTAGTGCCGCCGAGGCGGAGCTCGCGCGCCGCCGGGTGAGCGAAACCTATCACGGGCCCCTCACTCGTCCTCGAGTGACTGCTCGTGAAAGATATCACAAGCTCCATTGGCTGGTCTTTACCGGGGTCGTGTCTGTGATGAACGTTACGTGACTTCCGTTTGTGGTACATGAGTCCGTGAACCGTACCAAACCCCCGGCCCTCTGCCGGCCAGGCCCCAGACCGGGCCTGTCCGGTCGCGCGGGCTCGGAGAACCCCGCCGATCCCGGCCCCTCGCCCCGCCCATCCAGTCCCTCCCGCCTGGCGCCGCCCGCGCCGCCCAGCCCGCCCGCACTCCCCAGGCCCGCTCGATCGATGCCGCGTCCGCCGTCGTCGTCCGGCCGACTACCGAAGCCATGATCACGAACGGCAGCGCTGAGGTTAAGGGGCTGGTGGGTGAGATGGGACTCACGAGGTGGTACCGAGGCTGTTCCTGGGGCGTGCCCGGGCTGACGCGGTGGCGGGTTAATGTGCCCGGCAGGTCAGTGGAGGCGCCACGGCAAGAGTGGCGACTCCTCTTCTTCGCTGTATTCGTTGGCGTCCGGGTGCGCCGGGCGCGCCTGGGCCGGCCTCGGCGGCTGACTCCGGGCCGGGTCCGGGGTGAGCGGGTCAATGTCCTGCGGACCGGCGTCTTGCGGGGCGGCGTGTTGCGGGCCGGGGCCCCGCAGGCTGGGGTCCGGGAGTCCGGCGTCCTCGGGAGCAGCGTCCTCGGGCCAGCGTGCCGGGAGCCGGCGTCCGGCGGGTCCCAGCGCCGGAATCCCACTGGCCGGCTCCGGACGGCCTGAGTACCTACTGGGCCGAATCCGAGCGCCCGGATCCGCACTGGCCCGGGTCCGTGCGGCCTGAATCTGACGGCCTGAACCCGTCAGGCCCGGTACCCGGAGTCCGGATGCGGCCCGGATACCACTGGCCCGGCTCTCGGCCGCCAGCCGGGTCTGGCGCCCAGCCGCCGTCGTCGGGGGTGACGGCGCTTCCGGGGCCAGGAACGGCCTCGGCGGGCGGGGGTGCGGTTTCGCGGCTGGCGCGTATCGCGGCCGAGACTCGCGTCCCACGCCGGGCCGCGGCGGCCGGAATCCCACGCTGCTGGTTCGGCGGGCGCGGCGCCGGCTCGGCAGGCCTCCCGTCCCACGGCGTCCCGGCAGGCCTCGCATCCCACTCAGAACCGGCGCTCCCCCGCCCGGGGCGAGAGTCCCGGTACGCCGCGTCCCACGCGCCAACGGGTCTCCGTACCCCGCCTCGCCGCGCAGCGGATCCCCGTAGGAGACGGGTCTCCCGTACCCCGGATCCCCGCCCAGCGGATCCCGGTACGCCACATCCTCACGCCCCGGAACTCCGCCCGGCGGATCCCGGTACGCCACATCACCGCGCCCCGGGTTCCCCGCCCGGCCGCGCCAGTCCCGCGGTCCCAGCCCGGCCCTGCGGGCGGGCGGGCGCGGCACGGTCCGCCCCGGCATCGCGGTCCATCGCCGGCCCGCGGTCCACAGCCGGCCCACGTCCACGGCGCAGCCCACGGTCCACGGGCAGCCCACGGTCCAGGCTGGCACCGGGATCGGCGCGGCGCCGGCCTGTGTCGCGGTACCCGCAGCCGCCGGGACCGGTGGCGGGATCGAGCGGCCAGACGCCCCCGGCCCGCCAGAAGACACCGGCCCCGGCAGGCACCGGCCCACCCGAAACCACAGCCACGCCCGAAGTCCCGGCGGCACCCAGCCCCCGCAGGCACCGGCGCACCCGAAGGCACCGGACCGGCGACGTCGGGAGCCAGCCGCAACTGGCCCCGCCGGTTCCACGGCCGCAGCCGCGGCATCGAGGCGAGCAGCAGGATCAGCACCCCGGCCAGGGTGACGAGCCCGAGCACCAGCAGCTTCGTCCGGATGATCGACAGCAGCACGACGGTGCCGGCGAACAAAACCGCCCACAGGTACATGATCAGGACGCTGGCCCGGTGCGAATGCCCGATGGCGAGCAGCCGGTGCTGCAGGTGCTTCTTGTCCGCCGAGAACGGGGATTGACCGGCCCGGGTCCGCCGGACCACCGCGAGCAGCAGGTCGGCGTACGGAATCAGCATGATGATGGCCGGCACCAGGAGCGGCAGGATTTCCGGGAACCGGTTGACCGTGCCGCCGCTGTAGGCCGACGGGCTGGTGAGCGTGTTCGGGTCCAGGGACGCGAGGCTGGAGATGGGCACGTACGCGAGCAGCAGCCCCAGCAGCATGGACCCGGTGTCGCCCATGAAGATGCGGGCGGGGTGGAAGTTGTGCGGCAGGAAGCCCAGGCACACCCCGGCCAGGATGGCCGACGCCAGCGCCGGGCCGGTCTGGTCGTCCAGGCCCAGCCGCTTGGTGAGCGTGTAGTAGTAGAGGAAGAAGGCCGCCGCGCCGATCCCGACGATCCCGGCGGCCAGCCCGTCCAGCCCGTCGATGAAGTTGACCGCGTTGATGGTCACCACGACGACCAGGATGGTCAGCACGGTCTGCTGGTCGGAGGTCAGCGACAGCGTGCCCCCGCCCGGGACCGGCAGCCAGGCCACCACGGCGCCGCTCCAGACCAGGATCACCCCGGCGGCCACCTGGCCGGCCATCTTGGTGATGGCGCCCAGCCCCCAGCGGTCATCCACGAAGCCCAGGACCACGACCACCCCGCCGGCCAGCAGCAGGCCGCTGGCCACCCTGGTGCCCATGAAAACGGTGCTCAGATGGGTGAGGCGGGAGGCCACCAGCAGGGCCGCGGCCAGGCCCAGGTACATCGCGAGCCCGCCGACCAGCGGGACAGGCTCGGTGTGGACGTCTCGCGCCCGGGCCGCGTGCATGGCCCCCACCGCGATCGCGAAACGGCGTACCAGCGGTGTGAGCAGATAAGTGACGGCGGCGGCCACCAGAACTGTGAGGCCGTACTCGCGCATCCCGGCTCACCCGGCCCGTTCGGTTGCCTCATCCATTAAGGATCAACTTTAAAGCACGAACCTGAGGGTAGGGCGCACAGCCACTCATCGCGGCCATAGTTACTCTGTAGCGTTTCCGTCAGCACGGTTTCCCTGGTCAGCGGCATCTTGGAGGCCGTGGAAGACCTCGCGTGGCTTGCCCGTGTCCTCCGGAACCGGGCCGGCGGGACGCTCCGGAGCCGCCTCCCCGGCATCCTCGGGGGCCCCGTCTGCAGGAGCGTGACCTTCAGGAGACTCGCCCACGGGAGCCTCCCCCTCGGGGATCTCGTCCCCAGCAACTTCCTCGGGAACGACCTCAGGAACGTCCCCAGGAACTTCCTCGGGAACTCGTCCCCGGGATCGTCATCAGGATCAGCATCGTCCACGGCCAGCGGGACGACGTCCTGCAACCGTTCAACCGAGATGACCCCCCGGCGCAGCAGCCGCGGCACCGACCCGGTCAGGTCGACGATCGTGGACGGCACATCCCCCGCGCAGGGGCCCGCGTCCAGGTACACCGAGACCGAGTCGCCCAGCTGCGCCATCGCCTCATCGGCTGTGGTCGCGGGGGGCTGGCCGGACACGTTGGCGCTGCTCACCGCCAGCGGGCCGGTCTTCTTCAGCAGGTCGAGCGCGACGTGGTGCAGCGGCATCCGCACCGCTACGGTGCCCTTGGTCTCGCCCAGGTCCCAGACGAGGGTGGGACTGGACCGGCAGACGAGAGTCAGCCCGCCGGGCCAGAACTCATCGATCAGGTCCTTACCGGTGTCGGCGAGGTCCATCACCAGGGCCATGGCGGCGCGCACCGTCCCGACCAGTACCGGCGGCGGCATGTCCCGGCCCCGGCCCTTGGCCTTGAGCAGGCCGTCCACGGCCACCGGGTCGAAGGCCTCGGCCGCGATCCCGTAGACCGTGTCGGTCGGCAGCACCACGAGTTCACCGCGGCGCAGCGCCGCTTCCGCCTCCGCGATGCCCTGCAGCAACTGCGCCGGATCCGCGCAGTCAAACCTTGCGCTCATGAGGACCCATCCTCCCACTGCTGCGGGCCTGGCCAGACCGCGGTGACGAACCGGTCGCGGCGGGCCAGGTCCTTATGGTTCCGCGTGTCCCGCCAGCCCCGCTCCTCGGCGAAAATCCAGTACACGGCGGCCCCCTGGGGCGCGCCGTGCTCGACGGCGAGCAGGCCGCCCGGGCGGAGCAGCCGCCGGGCGGCCTGCTCGACGACCTTGACCGCGTCCATGCCGTCCGTGCCGCCCCACAGCGCGGTGGCCGGGTCGTACTCGCCCACCTCCGGCTGCACCGATGCCCCCCACGGGATGTAGGGCGGGTTGCTGACCACGAGATCCACGGAACCGTCCAGCTCACGCAGGGCCGAGCCGAAGTCCTCGCCGTGCAGCATGACCCGGCCCGCGGTGTGCGGGGCAGAGGAGGCGCAGCGGTCGATGTTGCGCTGGGCCCACTCCCGGGCCAGCGGGTCTGCCTCCACCGCGTGCACCTGGGACCTGGGCACCTCCTGTGCGATGGCCAGCGCGATGGCGCCGGAGCCGGTGCCGAGGTCGGCCACCACGGGCTCGGTCACGTCCATCTCGCGCAGCCGGTCGATGGCCCAGCCGGTCATCACCTCGGTCTCCGGCCGGGGCACGAACACCCCGGGCCCGACCTCGAGATCCAGGTACCGGAAGTAGGCGTGCCCGGTGATGTGCTGCAGCGGCTCCCGCGCCTCGCGGCGGGCTATCTCGTCCCAGAACCGCGGGTTGAAGGCGGAGTCGGGCACCCGGTGCAGTTCGCCGCGGCGGACGCCGTGCACGTGCGCGGCGATCTGCTCCGCATCGGCCCGCGGCGAATCCACCCCGGCCTCAGCCAGCCGGGCGGCAGCCACCGCGATCTCGTCGAGCAGCAGGCTCTTGCGCGGCTCAGCCGCCATCCGCCGCTGCCGCTCTTTCCGACCGGTCCGCCTCGATCAGGGCGCTGATGACCGCGTCCAGGTCCCCGTCGATGACGTGATCGAGGTTGTAGGCCTTGTAGCCGACCCGGTGATCGGAGATGCGGTTTTCCGGGAAGTTGTAGGTACGCACCCGCTGCGAGCGGTCCACGGTGGCCACCTGGCTGCGCCGTTCCGCCGCCGCCTGGGCCTCGGCGTCCGCCTGGGCCTGGGCGAGGAGCCGGGCGCGCAGGATGCGCAGCGCCTGCTCCTTGTTCTGCAGCTGGCTCTTCTCGTTCTGGCAGGACACCACGATGCCGGTGGGCAGGTGGGTGATCCGGACCGCGGAGTCGGTGGTGTTCACGCTCTGCCCGCCGGGCCCGGAGGACCGGTACACGTCCACCCGCAGCTCGTTCGGGTCGATGGTGACCTCAACCGGGTCGGCTTCGGGCATGACCAGCACGCCCGCGGCCGAGGTGTGGATCCGGCCCTGGGATTCGGTGACCGGCACCCGCTGGACCCGGTGCACCCCGCCCTCGTACTTCAGCCGGGACCAGACGCCGTCACCGGGGGCGTGCCGGCCGGACTTCACCGCGACCGTGACGTCCTTGTAGCCGCCCAGGCCGGTGACGGTGGAGTCGAGGATCTCGGTCTTCCAGTGCTGCCGCTCCGCGTACCGCAGGTACATCCGCAGCAGGTCGCCCGCGAACAGCGCCGATTCCTCGCCGCCCTCGCCGGCCTTCACTTCGAGGATGATGTCCTTGTCGTCCATGGCGTCCCGCGGGACCAGGTACTCGTTCAGCTGCTCCTCGAGCTTCGCCCGGCGCCGGCCCAGGTCCTCGGCCTCGGCCGCGAACGACGCGTCTTCCGGGGCCAGCTCGCGGGCGGTCGCCTCGTCGGCGGCCGCCTGCTGCCACTGGTGGTATATCTCCACCACCGGGCTGATCTCGCCGTAGCGGCGGGACAGCGCCCGGGCGCGGTCGGGGTCAGCGTGCACGGCTGAGTCGGCGAGGGTGCGCTCCAGGTCGGCGTGCTCCTCCGCCAGCTCACCCAGCCGGTCGAACACCGTTGTCCTCCTGTGCAGATAGCTCGTGGAAACCGGGGCTCCCGGAAACCGGGAACCCGTCAAACTGAAAGATCACCGTGCCGTGGCCGCATGGTCCAGGTCCCGAAAGACCGGCCATGCCATCCCGGCACGGTGATCCGTGAGCGCTACTTGGAGCTCGAGCCCGCGGCCTTCTTGCCGAACCGGCGCTCGAACCGGGCCACGCGGCCGCCGGTGTCGAGGATCTTCTGCTTGCCGGTGTAGAAGGGGTGGCAGCTCGAGCAGATGTCGGCGTGGATGACGCCGCCCTTGGCCGTGCTGCGCGTGGTGAAGGTGTTCCCGCAGGTGCAGGTCACCTCAGTCACCACGTAGTCCGGGTGGATACCAGGCTTCACTTTGTACTCCTGCCTCTGGCGGTCGCCGGGTCGCCGGGCGGGATTCCGCCCCGGCGTGAACCGGTACCGCGCTGTTGATGGCTATCTAGTGTGCCAGACCCTGCAACGTACCGCGGGGCCTGGTGATTCCCGCTGCGCTAGCCCGGGGGACGACCCCCGGAACTCCCCGGCGAGAGCTAGCCGCGGTCCTGGCCGACCGTGGTCTTCTGGACGTGCAGCAGGAACTCCGCGTTGCTCTTGGTCTCCTTCATGCGCTCCATGAGGACCTCGAGCGCCTGCTGCGGCTCCAGGGCGTGCAGCACCCGGCGGAGCTGCCAGACGATCTTCAGCTCCTCCGGCGTCATCAGGATCTCTTCCTTACGGGTGCCCGACGCGTCCACGTCGATGGCCGGGAAGATCCGCTTGTCGGCGAGCTCGCGGCGCAGCCGCAGCTCCATGTTGCCGGTGCCCTTGAACTCCTCGAAGATGACCTCGTCCGCCCGGGACCCGGTCTCGATCAGCGCGGTGGCCAGGATGGTCAGCGAACCGCCGTGCTCGATGTTCCGGGCCGCGCCGAAGAACCGCTTCGGCGGGTACAGGGCGGTGGAGTCCACACCACCGGACATGATCCGGCCGCTGGCCGGGGCGGCCAGGTTGTAGGCGCGGCCCAGCCGGGTGATGGAGTCCAGCAGCACGACCACGTCGTGACCCATTTCCACCAGCCGCTTGGCCCGCTCGATGGCGAGCTCGGCGACGGTGGTGTGGTCCTCGGCGGGACGGTCGAAGGTGGAGTGGATCACTTCGCCCTTGACCGAGCGCTGCATGTCGGTGACTTCCTCAGGCCGCTCGTCCACGAGGACGACCATGAGGTGGCACTCCGGGTTGTTCTTGGTGATCGCGTTCGCGATGGCCTGCAGGATCATCGTCTTGCCCGCCTTGGGCGGGGACACGATGAGGCCACGCTGGCCCTTCCCGATCGGGCTGACCAGGTCCATGATCCGGGTGGTCAGGACGGTCGGGTCGGTCTCCAGCCGGAGCCGGTCCTGCGGGTACAGCGGCACCAGCTTCGAGAAGTCCGGGCGCCCGCGGGACTGCTCCGGGTCCAGGCCGTTGATCTTGTCCAGCCGGACCAGCGCGTTGAACTTCTCCCGGCGCTCGCCTTCGCGCGGCTGCCGGACCGCGCCCTCGATCACGTCTCCCTTGCGCAGGCCGTGCCGGCGGACCTGGGAGAGCGACACGTACACGTCGTTGGATCCGGGCAGGTACCCGGTGGTCCGGATGAAGCCGTAGTTGTCCAGCACGTCGAGGATGCCGGCGATCGGGATGAGCACGTCATCCTCGGCCACCACCGGCTCGGCTTCCGGCCCGCCCCGCTCGCGGCGGCGGTTCCGGTTGCGGAACCGGTCGCGGCTGCGGCGGCGGCCTGAGCCGTCGTCGTCGTCATCGCCACCGCGGTCCATGGCCTGGCCGCCGCGCTGGCCACCGCGGCCGTTGTCGCGCTGGTTGTCCCGGCCGCCATCACGCTGGCTGTTGTCGCGCGGGCCGCCGTCACGCTGGCTGCCGTCACGCTGGCTGTCCCGCTGCTCGCCACCCTCGCGGGCGGAGCCGTCGCGGGAGGAGTCGTCACGCCGGCCGCGCTGGCGGCGCTGGCCGCCGCGCTGCCCGTCCTGCTGGCCCTCGGCCCGCCCGGCGCTCTCAGCGGCCCCGTTGACGGCCTGGCCTGCCTCGGCTCCGGTCGGGGAGAAAGCGAGCTGGCCGTCGGCGCCGTTGGCACCCTGCCCGGCGGGACTGGCCTGCGCTGCGTCGCGGGACCCTCCTCGCCGCGCCTCACGCGTGGTCGTGGCTGCTTCCTGCGCCGGGCTCGATGCGCGCGCGGCGTCGCCCAGAGCGGGCTGTGTGGTGGTGTCTGACTCCATGGCGTCCTGCTCACGCTGGCGAGGCGCGCCGGCTCCCGCGGACGCGTCACGCTGGACTGAGTTGTCGAGTGCCCCACTCCCGTTGCCCGCCAGGGGGCCAGCCGGACGGCCGCTCTCCTGGGCCGGGGCGCCGCCCTGCTGGCTCTGGGTGGCTCCGCCGCCCTGCTGGGCTCCACCACCGCCGCCCTTGCTCTGGATGGCCTCGATGAGCTGGCTCTTGCGCAGCCGGCCGGTGCCGGTGATGCCCATCGACTGGGCCAGCCGCTGAAGGTCAGCCAGCTTCATGCCGGACAGTCCGGGACCGCCACGGCGGGCCGGCTTGTCCGTCACCGTCTCACCGGCCGGGGCGTCAGCGCCCGCCGTGGTGCTGGCCGCACCCGCCGCAGGCGGGGAAAGGCCAGGTCCCGCAGGCGCCCCAGTGGCCTCGCCCGCACCCGCGTTAGCGGAGAGGCCAGAGTCGCTGGAGTAGCCAGGGGACGCCTCAGGCACGCCTGAGGAGCCGGTGAAGAGTTCGGTGGTGTCGCTCACGAGGGGTCCTTCCCAGGGAGCGGGCGCCGGCCGCGCCTGCGGCCGTTCGACCCGGTGTCACGGCCCGGCGAAATCAGCCGGACCAGGTACTGCCTTATCTGTCTTGCCTTTACCGTCGCGTTCCGCGCGTCCGTCTGTGCCACGTGCCCGGACCCCATCCCGGCTGGCGGCCACAGGACTAACCCGGATTCCACAGCCGGAGCAGGGGTTTCGGAACGAGCCCAGACGGCTGGGGTTGCGCGCCTCGACCTCCCGCCCGCCCCCGGATCGCCACGCCCGCTCCGCGATTCGTGTATGCGGAGAGGAGGAAACGACCCGGAAAGTTGACGGAGCGTCACTGACCCCGCCCGGCCGTCAAGCCGGTCACGAAGCAAGTGACGGGCGAGCACCTGACCCCATGATGGGGTATCTGGTGCAGCACCCACCTTAACACTAGGAGAGCCCACAGCATTCCCTCGGCACCGGTCCGTGTGTCGTGGATGACCCTGTCCTGTCTTGCGGCGTCTCCGCGCGACCCTCCCAGGGCAGCCGGGGCAGGCGTCCAGGAGGTCGTGTCCGGGAACTGTATCCAGGAACTTCTTCCACAAACACTGCGTCCGAGTACGCGTCACCGCGCGCTGTCTCTGGAGCGTTCGCCTGGCACGGCGGTCTGGAGGGTTGCGCCTTGCCGGTCGATGGCCAGGGGGCGTATACCCCATCCAATACCCGTTTCCGCCGCGATTGAATCCACCAGGTCAGGGACAGTGGGGCCGCCCGCCACGGTGAATGCGAGCACGGAGGGCCCGGCGCCGGAAACCACGGCCGCCACCCCGGCCGCGCGCAGCCGGCCCAGCAGATCCGCGGTGCGCGGCATGACCCGGGCCCGGTACTGCTGGTGCAGGTAGTCCTGGGTGGCGTCGAACAGCACCTCCGGCGTCCGCGTCAGCGCCGCCACCAGCAGCGCCGTGCGGGCGGCGTTCGCGGCCGCGTCCCGATGCGGCACTGCCGCCGGCAGCGCGTCCCGCGCGGTCCGCGTGGCCAGGCTTTCCTCCGCAACGAAAACCACCGGCCGGATCTCTGCCAGTACCGGCAGCCGGACTACGCGGGGACCAGGCGGGGCGGCCGTCGGGCCGGCGCCGTTCCCCGCCGCAGCCACTGCGGGGGGCTCCGGGACCCAGGAGATCGTCAGCCCGCCGTGCAGGCACGCGGCCACGTTGTCCGGGTGCCCTTCCAGGCTGGTGGCCAGGGCCAGCACCGCGTCGTCGGGCAGCAGCTGCGCGCCGTCGGTGGCCAGCCCGCGGGCGGCCAGGATGCCGGTCACGACGGCCGCGGCCGACGAGCCGAGCCCGCGGCCGTGCGGGATCGCGTTGAGGCTGCGCAGGCCCAGGCCGGGCGGCTGTCCGCCGAGCACGTCGAACGCGGCCCGCATGGCCTGCACCACGAGATGGGCCTCCCCCGTGGACGCGGTCCCGCTGCCTTCGCCGGAGACGTCGATGTCCAGCCCCCCGCCCGTGACCCGGGCCACGGCCACGTCGTGCAGGGACAGCGCGAGGCCCAGGGCGTCAAAGCCGGGGCCGAGGTTCGCGCTGCTGGCCGGGACCCGGACCACGACCGGTTTATCCCGCCATCGGGATCCGCTCACAGTGTCTCTCCAGAAGTTCGCGCCGTCCGGCCCCAAAAACCCCACCAGCCACTCGCCCGGGCCTGACGGCCCAGGCTCCCTAGCCGGTACCGGACGGCGCTCACAGTGTCGTCTCCTCAGGCCAGGCCGAGGGCGGCCGCGGCGGCCCCGCTGTCCGCGGCGATGGTGATCGGGGCGGGCGCGGCCGACACCGCCCAGTCCGGGTCCTTGAGGCCATTACCGGTCACCGTGCACACCACCCGCGAACCGGGCGCCAGCTGGCCTTGTTCCCGGGCCTGGAGCAGCCCGGCCACCCCGGCCGCCGACGCCAGCTCGCCGAAGACCGCCTCCCTGGAGGCGAGCAGCCGGTACGCCGCGAAGATCTGCCGGTCAGTGACCGAGTCGATCAGCCCGCCGGAGGCGTCCCGGGCGGCCTCAGCCAGCCCCCAGGAGGCCGGATTGCCGATCCGGATCGCGGTGGCGATGGTCTGCGGGGCGCGGACCGGCTCGCCACGGACGATGGGCGCGGCCCCGCTGGCCTGGAAGCCGAGCATCCGGGGGGTCTTGGTGGCCCGGCCGGCCGCGGCGTACTGGGTGTAGCCCATCCAGTACGCGGAGATGTTGCCCGCGTTGCCGACCGGCAGGCAGTGCACGTCCGGGGCGTCACCGAGCGCGTCGACGATCTCGAAGGCCGCGCTCTTCTGGCCTTCCAGCCGGTCCGCGTTGACGGAGTTGACCAGCGCGACCGGGTAATCGGCGGCCAGCTTCCTGGCCAGCTCGAGGCAGTCGTCGAAGTTACCGTCCACCTGGAGCAGCTTGGCCCCGTGCACCAGGGCCTGGGCCAGCTTGCCGAGGGCGATCTTGCCGCGCGGCACCAGGACCGCGCAGGACAGCCCGGCGCGGGCCGCGTAGGCGGCGGCGCTCGCGCTGGTGTTGCCGGTGGAGGCGCAGATCACCGCGGTCGCGCCGCGGCTGACGGCCATGCTGACCGCCATCGTCATGCCCCGGTCCTTGAACGACCCGGTCGGGTTGGCCCCCTCGACCTTGAGGTACACGTCACAGCCGGTCCGCTCGGACAGCACCGGGGCGGGCAGCAGCGGCGTGGCCCCCTCGCCCAGCGTGATCACCGCAGCGCCGTCCGGCAGTGGCGGGAGCCACTCGCGGTACTGCTGGATCACGCCGCGCCAGGGCACGTAGCCCGCTGCTGGCGGATGTCACGTCGGCCGTCATTTTCTGACCCCCCTCGCGGGCGCCGTCATTCGTCCGGCTCGCCTTCGACCCGCATCACGCTCGCCACCGCCCGGACGGAGTCCATCATCTCCAGTTCCGTGACGCAGCGCGAGAGCGCGGCGTCCGGGGCGATGTGCGTCACGATCACCAGCTGCGCGTCCTCACCGCGGCCCTCCTGGCGGACCGCCTTGATCGACACCTCATGCCGGGCGTAGGTCTCCGCCACCCGGGCCAGCACGCCAGGCCGGTCCGCGACGTCCAGGGCGACGTGATAGCGCGTCATGGCCTCGCCCATCGGGAGGGCCGGCAGCCGGGCGTATGTGGATGCATCGGGCCCGCGGGTGCCGGCCATGCGGTTGCGGGCGACCGCGACCACGTCGCCGAGGACGGCGCTGGCCGTGGGCACTCCCCCGGCGCCTGCCCCGTAGAACATCAGCCGCCCGGCCGCTTCCGCCTCCACGAACACCGCGTTGTAGGCCTCGCGCACACCGGCCAGCGGATGAGTGCGCGGGATCATCGCCGGGTGGGCGCGGACGGAGACGCCGCCGTTACGGCGCTCGCAGATGGCGAGCAGCTTGACCACGTGCCCGAGTTCCCGGGCGCTGGCGATGTCCGCGGGGGTGACGCCGGTGATGCCCTCCCGGTAGACGTCGGCCGCGGTGACCCCGGTGTGGAAGGCCAGCCCGGCCAGGATGGCCGCCTTGGCCGCGGCGTCGAAGCCCTCGATGTCCGCGGTGGGGTCGGGCTCGGCGTAACCCAGCGCCTGGGCTTCCTCCAGCGCGTCCGCGAACCCGGCGCCCGAGGTGTCCATCCGGTCCAGGATGTAGTTGGTGGTCCCGTTGACGATGCCCAGCACCCGGTGCACCTCGTCGCCGGCCAGCGACTCCCGCAGCGGCCGCAGCAGCGGGATAGCCCCGGCCACCGCGGCCTCGTAGTAGAGGTCAGCCCCGTTCTCCCGGGCCGCCTCGTGCAGGGTGGCGCCGTCCTCGGCGAGCAGCGCCTTGTTGGCCGAGACCACGGATTTGCCCGACTTCATCGCGGCGAGCAGGACCGAGCGGACCGGCTCGATGCCGCCGATCACCTCGATCACGATGTCCACGTCCGGCCGGGTGACCAGCTCCATGGCGTCACCGGTGAGCAGTGCGGGATCGACCGGCACGGCGCGGGCCCGGCCCGGCCGCCGCACCGCGACGCCAACCACCTCGAGCCGGGCGCCGATCCGGGCGGCCAGGTCATCGGACTGCTGCGCGAGCAGGCGGTACACCTCTGAGCCCACCGTGCCGCAGCCCAGCAACGCCAATTTCAACGTCCGCACTACGGCATCACCCTAGATCTGTGCTGGCTAGTCATCGGTGCAGGCCAATCGTCTGGTGCGAGCCGGACATCCTCATCCGGTGCAGGCCGGGCATCCGGCGCTGGCTGATCACCCGGCGTCCAGCCGGAGCAGGTCGTCGATGGTCTCCCGGCGCAGCAGCAGCCGGGCGGCACCATCCCGGACGGCCACCACGGCCGGCCGGGCGACGTGGTTGTAGTTGCTGGCCATCGACCGGCAGTACGCCCCGGTGGCCGCGACCGCGAGCAGGTCACCCGGGACCAGGTCGGAAGGCAGGTAGCTGTCCCGGACCACGATGTCCCCGCTCTCGCAGTGCCTGCCGACAATCCTGGACAGCATCGGCGCCGCCGCCGACTCACGGGACGCGAGCACGCACGTGTACTCGGCGTCGTAGAGCGCGGTCCGGATGTTGTCGCTCATCCCGCCGTCCACGCTCACGTAGGTCCGCAGCCCGTCCACGTCCTTGACCGTCCCGACCTCGTACAGGGTAACCGTGCCGGGTCCGGCGATGGCGCGGCCCGGCTCAACGGTCAGCCGGGGCATGGCCAGGCCCGCCGCGGCGCACTGGCCTCGCACGATCTCGTGCAGGTTCTGCGCGATGACCTTGACATCCGCCGGGTCATCGTCCGGGGTGTAGGCGATGCCGAGCCCGCCGCCGAGGTTCAGCTCGCTGATCACGATGCCATGCTCATCGCGGATCCGGACGGCCAGGCCCAGCACCCGGCGGGCGGCCGCCTCGAAGCCGTCGGTGTCGAAGATCTGCGACCCGATGTGCGAGTGCAGCCCGGCCAGTTCCACTCCGGGGCAGGCCAGGACCCGGCGCACCGCCTCGTCGGCGGCGCCGGAGGACAACGAGAAGCCGAACTTCTGGTCGTCGTGAGCCGTGGCCACGAACTCGTGGGTGTGCGCCTCCACTCCGGTGGTGACCCGGACCAGTACCCGGGGCCGGGACCCGGCGCCAGGCCCGCCTGTCCCGTTTCCGTTTGCATTTGCGTTCCCGTTTGCGCCTGGCCCGTCGGCGATGCGAGCGCCGCGGCCGGGCACCGGCGGATCGGTCAGGTAGGCCAGCCGGGCGATCTCCTCGAAGGAGTCCACCACGATGTGGCCCACCCCCGCGTCCAGCGCGCGGGCCAGCTCGCTCTCCAGCTTGTTGCTGCCATGCAAAGTGATCATCTCGGGGGGGACGCCTGCCTGCAGCGCGACCTCCAGCTCGCCGCCGGTGCACACGTCCACGCCGAGACCTTCCTCGGTGACCCAGCGCAGTACGCCGCGGGAGCAGAACGCCTTGGCCGCGTAGAACACCCCGGCCTGCGCCCCCGAATGCCTCGCGGTAGCTGCGGCAGCGCTGCCGGAAGTCGGCCTCGTCGCAGATGAACAGCGGGGTACCGAACTCGGCGGCCAGGTCACGCACGTCCAGCCCGCCGACGGTGAGCACGCCGGCCGCCCGCCGGGCGGAGCCCGGCCAGATCTCCGGGTACAGGGCGTTAAGGTCCTGGGGCGGAGCGGGCGGATGCTCCGCGGGCAGCACATCGGCGTGCCGCGGTCCGGCGGGGTGGGCGACACGGCTCATGACGTGATCCTCGCTGGTCGGTCTGGATTGTTCTGCTGCGGCCCTGGTCAGGCGCTCTGGCCAAGCGGTCTGGCCAGGCCGGCTGCGGAACCGCTGGCGCGCGGCTACATCCGGCTGGGAGCAGCAATGCCCAGCAACTGCAGGCCGGTCCCGAGAGCCGTCCGCGCGGCGCTGGCCAGCTGCAGCCGGGCCCGCGTGAGCTCCCCGTCCAGTAGCCGTGACGGAACCGCGCCGGGCTGCATCACCGGGCAGGCCTCCTGCCAGTCGAAGTACCGGCCGACCAGGTCCTCCAGGTGAGCGGCGACCACGTGCGGCTGCCGACGGCGCGCCGCCCCGGCCACCCGTTCCGGGAGCCAGGACATCGCGTCGAGCAGCACCCGCTCGCTGGGGTGCGCGAGCAGGCACGGCTGGAACCGCTCCGCATCCAGCTCCGGCAGCCCGAGGTCGAGCAGCCTGCCGTAGCGCAGACGCGGCGTGAGCGTGCGCGTACCGAACAGCATAGGCGGGATTGCCCAGGTGCTGCGCGGCCATGGCCTGGGGGGCCAGGCCCGGCTCGGGTGGCCGGGGCGGACGGCTGGCCGGACCGCCGACGAGCCTGCTGAGCGCGAAGCGGACCGCGTCCTCCCCCGCGTACGCGACGGCCTCCGCGACCGGCCCATATTCTCCCGGCGCCCTTTCCTCTGGCAGAAGCGGTACCCAGGTGACCTCAGCGCCCGCGGCCTCGGCCAGCCGCCCGCTTTGCTCGGCGGTGAGCCGCTGCCAGGCGTCCGCCCAGTCATGCGCGCTGGCCAGCCGGCTGTCGCGGGGCGCGCTCACCCGGACGCCGTCCATGGCCTGGCTCCTGGCGCATCCGGGGCCGGCCCGGGAGATCCGGACCGCGAGCCGGGCCAGCGTGTCCGGGGTGAGCGTGAAGGACAGGTACCCGCCCCCGGTCACGCTGATATCGCTGATCTCGGCCTGGGGCAGTATCGGCCGCAGCGCCGCGGCCAGCACCTCGGCGACCCGGCCAGGATCCGCCGCCAGGCGATGAGCCAGCACGAACGGCAGCGTGGTGGCATAACTGCCGGGCCCGCCGCCGGCCCCAGACGGCACCGGGCGCCAGGTGCCGGCCATCAGGCCCGGGTCAGCCCCGAGGCCGCCGTCGCCCGCCAGGCCGCCGGACGCCACGGCCGCGGCTGCGGCCGTGGCGAGGGCGGCGCCGAGGTCCCCGGTGATCACAGATGAGCAGGCTATCTGGGTGCGGGCTGCTGGAGAACGGACCGCGTTGCGGCCAGGTCCGGCCACGGAGCCCTCGTCAGCGCGTCTGGGCGGGCCGGCCGCTCAACGCTCCCTGGCCGTCAGGAAGGCCCGGGCTGCTCGCTGGGGGGCTGGCTGGTCCCGTTATCTGAAGGGGGGTTCTCGTCGCTCTGGCGTGCCTCGCTGGTCGCGGCCCCGGCCAGTTCGCGGACGACCCGGATCATCTCCCCCGGATCGAACGGCTTGGTCAGGTAGGCGTCCACGCCGATCTCGCGGCCACGGTTCTTGTCGTCTTCCTGGGCCCGCGCGGTGATCAGGACGACGCGGATCCGGCTGGTCTGCGGGTTGCGGCGCAGTTGGCCGGCGGTCACCCAGCCGTCCAGGCGTGGCATCATCACGTCGAGCGTGATTACGTCCGGATCGATGGCCGCGACCTTGTCCAGGCAGTCCTGGCCATCTACGGCGGTGGCGACGTCGAACCCTTCCAGGGTCAGATTGACGGCGATGAGCTGCCTTATCACCTCATCGTCGTCTACTACGAGCACTCGTCCCAGAGCCTGCGCCACGGCGTGAGGCTAGCGTGTCCCGGCTAGTTCCCGCGACAACATGCCCAAGCCGCAGCCAAGGCGTGCCCACGGCGGTCTAGGGCAGCGCCCGGTACTGGTAATCTTTCTCCCGCCCCGAGCCCCCGTAGCTCAGGGGATAGAGCATCGGCCTCCGGAGCCGTGTGCGCAGGTTCGAATCCTGCCGGGG
>CAWINS010000036.1:0-78163 GCA_963837335.1 uncultured Actinomycetes bacterium
TTCTACGCCGACAACGTCAGCGACTACATAGACGACCCGGACCGCACCAACTGCCTGGTCCGCAGGTACGCGCGGTTCGGTGACTCCCCCATCGTGGACCGCTTCGTGTACGAGAATCCCCGCCCCGACTGGGTCGTCCTGGTCGAGGAGACCATCCTCAAGGCGGTCAACTTCCTGCGCGGCACGCCCGACGGTACCGGGGTGCTCGTGGTCAACTCCGCCCGCGAACCCGACTACCTGCTGAAGTTCCTGCCCGACTCGATGCGGGCCAAGCTGGCCAGATTCGTCGTGGTCGATGCGGTCGGCCTGGCCGAGCAGCGCGGCGCCAGCCCGTGGATGTTCGTCCGCGATCTGGGCGAGCTGGCCTACGACCGGATGTCCACCGAGGGCGCGGAAGAACGCCTCGCCATCGGGATGGGCATCGCCGCCCCGCTGATCGGTGCGCTGGCCGCCGCCACCGGCGAACTGCCGCTGGACGGGGTGGCCGAGCAGGTCGCCGACCGCGACGCGATGTTCCGCGGCGTGGCCCACCACCGGGTCATCGAGTTCGCCCACGCCGCGTCCTGACCGAACCTGCGCACCCCAACCAGCGCAGCCCGCCGAGGAGGCCCCATGTCCGTACGCGGCACCCGGATCCCGCCGCACCTTCAGCTGCCCATCGCCGGCGTGACGCCGCCCCCGACCGAGAAGGAGGGCCAGCGGCTCTTCCCGACCGGCAACTTCCGGTTCTTCCGGCCGGTCTACAAGGACAAGATGCCGCCGTGCAACAACGCCTGCCCGACCGGTGAGCAGATCCAGAAGTACCTGGACTACGTGAAACACGAACGCTACCTCGACGGCTATCTCACGATCATGGAAGACAATCCCATGCCGTCGGTGACCGGCCGGGTCTGCTACCACCCGTGCGAGACGGCCTGCAACCGGGCCGAGCACGACGAGCCGATCGGCATCCGCAGCGTGGAGCGCTTCCTCGGCGACTACGGCCTGGGCCTGCCCGAGAACCCCATCAAAGCCAGCCTGCCCGAACTCAACGGGACCACGATCGCCATCGTCGGCTCCGGCCCGGCCGGTCTCGCGGCCGCCTACCACCTGCGCCTCCGGGGCTACGGCAGCGTGATCTTCGAGGCGCTGGGCAAGCCGGGCGGGATGCTGCGGGCTGGCATCCCGCACTGGCATCTGCCCGAGGAGATCCTCGACGCCGAGATCGCCAAGCTCCTCGATCTCGGCGGCATCGAGATCCGCACGGACACCCGGCCGGCCAGGACATCAGCTGGGACGAGCTGCGCGGCTACGCCGCGGTCTTCCTGGCCCTCGGCCAGGACGTGGGCAAGCGGCTGCCGGTCGAGGGAATCGAGGCCCGCGGCGTCGGCGGGGCGCTGGAGTTCCTCCGCGAGGCCGGGCTGGGCCGCCCGGTCAGGGTCGGCCGCGAGGTGCTGGTCATCGGCGGCGGCAACACCGCCTCGGACGCGGCCCGCTCGGCGATCCGCCTGGGCGGGGGCGCGGCCACGATCGTGGCGTTGGAGAGCGAAGAAGATCTTCTGATCGTGCCCGAGGATCTGGAGCAGGCCCGGGAGGAGGGTGTGCTGCTGTCCCCCGGGCACCTCCCTGGTCCGGGTCATCACCCAGGACGAGCACGTGACCGGGGCCGTGCTCTGCGACGCCCGGCTGGCCAAAGACGAGAACGGCGCGGTCCGCCCCGAGCTGATCCCGGGCACCGAGCGCGAGGTCATCTGCGACACGATCCTGGTCGCGATCGGGCAGATCCAGCGGCTGGACTGGCTCCCGGAGCACCTCAGCGACCGCAGCGGGATCATCACCGCCGACGAGCACGGCCGGGTGGAGGGCAACATCCTGGTCGGCGGGGACGTGATGCGCGGGCCGTCCATGGTGGTGGACGCCCTCGGTGACGGCAAGCGGGCCGCCCGGGACATCGACCGGCTGCTCACCGCCCAGGCCCTCGAAGCCGACCCGGCCCCGACGATCATGCCGTATGAGGGACTGAATTCCGCCTACTTCCGGCACGCGCCGCGGATCGAGGCGCCGCGGTCCCCGGCCGCCGAGCGGAGCCGCAGCCAGCAGGTCGAGGTCACGCTGGGCTACCGCGAGGAGCAGGCGGTGGCCGAGGCCGACCGCTGCATGAGCTGCGGGGTCTGCAACGGCTGCGACAACTGCTACATCGTCTGCCCGGACGTCAGCGTGCTGCGCGACGCGCGGGAGAACGGCCACTACTCGATCCGCACCACGTACTGCAAGGGCTGCCTGGTCTGCGTGCAGGAATGCCCGACCGGCTGCCTGGAGAAGGTGCCCGAGATGGACTTCGACGCGCCCGAGGACGTGACCCGGATGGAGACCGCGTTCGCCCCCTACGACGGCGCGCACGCCGAGCAGTCCGCGTTCACCAGGCAGCTGATCGAGGACACGATCGCCGAGTACGACGCGGCCCGGCGCCAGCCCGGGCCCGGCGGCGGGCCATCCCGCAGCGGTCATCCGCCGAATGGGCAGGCACCGAACGGCTCCACACCAAACCCCGAAACCCAACCCCAAAACCTCCGCAACGAAGACCACGGGCGAGGTGGCGCCATGACCACGGTGCATGTGGAGGGGGGCTCGGGCCAGCAGCCGGCCTACGGCCCGGGCCTGCGGACCCCGGCCGGCGAGGCCCGGCTCGATGAGCTGGCCGGCACCCGCAAGCGGCTGAACGGCTGCGCCGCAGCGGCCTACGCGGCGCTGTACGCCAACGTCAACGTGATCACCGCGTACGCGATCCGGCCGTACACCGCGATCATGATGAACCTGGCCCAGTTCATCGCGGACGGGATCCTGGACGCCGAGTACATCCACGCGGATGGCGAGCATGCCCAGCTGTCCGCCGCGTTCGGCGCCGGGTCGTGCGGGGCGCGGGCCTTCACCGGGTCGTCCGGGGTGGGCGTCACCTACGCCTACGAGATGTACTCGATCATCTCCGGCGCGCGGATCCCGATCCAGATGTCGATCGCGGACCGCACCCTGGACCCGCCCGGTGACTTCGGGTCGGAGCACACCGACGCGCTGTGCACGCGGGACATGGGCTGGCTGATGGGCTGGGCCGCCACCCCGCAGGAGGAGTTCGACAAGAGCCTGCTGGCCTACGCGATCGGCGAGGACCCCCGGGTGCTGCTGCCGCAGATGGTGGTGCAGGACGGCTACTTCGTCTCGCACATCTCGGGCGAGGTGGACATGCCGTCCGCGGCCCAGGTGGACGGCTTCCTGCCGCCGTACCGGCTGCCGTTCCCGCTCGACCCACGGCAGCCGCTCTCGCACGGGCCGCAGATCCACCCGTCCCAGGGCCCGCCGCTGCAGCTGGAACGGGCCCGGGCGATGGAGGACGCGATCCCCATCATCCGGGAGAAGACCGACGAGTTCGCCCGGGTCTTCGGCCGGCAGTACCCGCACTTCGTCGAGGAGTACATGCTGGACGACGCGGAGATCGCGATCGTGATCTCCGGCGGCCACTCGGTGACCTGCCGGGCCGCGATCAACCGGCTCCGCGAGCAGGGCGTGAAGATCGGCATGGCCCGGCTGCTGTGGATCCGGCCGTTCCCTAGCGACGACCTGCGGCACGCGCTGCGCGGGGTGAAGGCCGTGGGCGTGGTGGAGACCAACCTGGGCCTGGGCGGCCCGACCTACGGCGGGATCCTGGCCCCGGACGTGACCGCGGCCATGTACCACGCGGCGAACCGGCCGCTCATCACCTCGTTCATGGCCGGGCTGGGCGGCGAGACCGTGCCCACCGCCGAGTTCGAGTGGATGGCCGGCAAGCTGGCCCAGGCGGTCGCGCGCGGCGGCGTCGAGAAGGCCGCGCACTGGGTCGGATTCGAGGACTGATGATGATCGACAGAGCACGAGGAGCGCGCTGATGGCTATCGAGGTAACCCGCCAGTACCTCCCGCTGCTGGAGGACGGCGGCCGCGGCGACGCCGTGGACGACGAGGAAGGCCGCGACCGTCACTACCTGCCCGACCTGCCCGACGAGGACCCGTACCAGGCCGGGCACCGGACCTGCGCGGGGTGCGGGCCGGCCATCGAGTACCGCTGGGTGCTCAAGGCGGCCGGCGCCGACACCGTGCTGGCCGGCCCGACCGGCTGCATGTACGTGGCCAACTCGACCTACCTGTGCACCCCGTACACGGTGCCGTGGGCGCACACCCCGATCGCCAGCGGCGGCTCGTTCACCTCGGGCATGGCCGCGGGGTACGAGGCGATGATCCGCAAGGGCCGTCACCCCGGCCCGTACCCGAACATCATCGTGATGGCCGGGGACGGCAGCGCCGCCGACATCGGGCTCGGCTCGATGTCCGGCGCCCTGTACCGCAACCACGACGCGCTGTTCATCTGCTACGACAACGAGTGCTACGCGAACACCGGCATCCAGGTGTCCCCGACCACTCCCTACGCGGGCCTGACCACGTTCACCCCGTTCGGCAAGGCGAACGCGGCGGGCAAGCAGCTGCCGCCCAAGAACCTGGCCAGGATGATGGCCGAGGGGCACCCGCACTGCTACGTGGCCACCACCACGGTCGGCTACCCGGTGGACCTGATGAACAAGACCCGCAAGGGCCTGAACCGCCAGGGCGCCGCGTTCATGCACTGCTACACGCCGTGCCAGAAGGGCTGGGTCTACCAGACCTCGATGACGGTCGAACTGGGCCGCCGGGTGGTGGAGGCCGGCCTGTTCCCGGTCTGGGAGTACGACCCGGACGAGCGGGAGTACCACTACTTCCACCCGCCGGTGCAGCGCCCGGTCACCGACTACCTGGCCATGCAGGGCCGCTTCGGGCACATGCTGCCCGAGCACGTCGCGGCGACGCAGCGGGCCGCCAACCTGAACTGGCAGGACATAGGCATGGACGTGCCCGCCGAACTGCGTGAGGGCGAGGACCCGGCGCGGCACGCCCGGCTGAAGGAAGAGAGCTACTCGATGCCGCTGAACCGGGGGGTCGGCGCCTGAGCGGCGGCAGGCCCGGGGCGACCCGGAGCCGGCCCCTCGTCGCTCGTTGCCGGGCGGCGCCAGCGGCAGTAGGGAGGCGTCATGGCCGATCAATGGCAGATCAGCTTCGACCACGGTCACCAGCAGCGTTATCTCCCCGACCGGCGTGCGGTGCTGAGCTACGTGCTGTCTATCGGGCCGCAGGCGGCCAGCCCGCGGTTCGAGGTGTTCGTCGAGCGCGCGCCGGCCCCGCGGGCCGACGGCCGCCCGGCCGGCCGGGCGTTCTCGCGGGTCGGGGTCATCGACCTCAGCCGCCCCGGCGAGATCGAGCGGCTCCGCGCGGAGCTGGCCGGGCTCGACGGGCAGGGCCAGCCCGGCGCGGCGGGAGACCCGTCATGAGCGAGCCCAACGGGCAGCTCACGCCGGGCCCGGGCGCGAAGATCATCCCTTTGATGCCGGGCGTGGCCCGCCCGTCCGGCGGGCGCCGTGAGCAGCTCCGCGAGGCGGTCATCCAGGTGGTCACCCACCTGGTCATCGAGAACGTGCCCGCCGACCAGCGCTCGCCGCTCTTCGACCAGGCCGCCGAACTGCTCGACGAGGCCGGCTGGGGCCTGGACGAGCTGTACGCGGCCGCGACCGACGGACCCGAGCGCAGCGCCCTGTTCCGGGCGCTGGGACTGGAGACCTAGGGACCGCGGCGCTGCCCGCCCAGCGGTACAGCGCGACAGCGGCCCGGACCTGGAGGCGCGATGACAGATCAACGAAGATCTGTCCCATCTGTGCTGGGCCGCGAGCGGCGCGCCCAGCCTCGCCAGCGAGCGCGCGCCGCCGATGACCGGGGACCAAGGGCGCCGCGCGGACCGCTTACACACCCCCCGCGACGCCCCTGCCCTTTCCCGGCCGGAGCTCCGGGGCGCAACCCGCAGCTGATCCAGCCGAGATCGATACCAACCTCCGCGGCGTCGCTCCCATTCCGCTAGCCCGGGCATTCCGGTACGGCAGACCAGCCGCCGCGTCCAGCAGCCGCCCCGGCATTCGCCGGGCCGGAAATCGAGCCCACAGCATCTTCTGCGAGAGGTATCGGTGCGACCCATGGCCGCAACAACGGGACAAGCCAACTACGAAGTAGTAACCAACGCGACCGGCCGGGTCTTCAGGGTCGGCGAGACACCACGGGACGTCCTCGGCCACGGCCGCTGGGTCCCGATCATGGCGGCCTGGCTGGCCATGTGCCTGGCCGGGCTGCTCGAGTACACCTGGGGCGCGCTGAACCCCTCGCTGTCCGCGGTCCACCACTGGGGCCCCGCGCCGGTGTTCTGGGCGTTCTCGTTCTTCGTGATCTTCGAGTCGTTCGTCCAGATCTTCACCGGGCTATCTGCGCAACCACGGCATCCTCAGCGTCCGGTGGGCGACGATCGCCGGCGGCCTGATCTGCGGGGTCATCGGCTACGGGATACTCGCCGAGTCCACCTCGATCTGGGAGGCGTACATCGGCTACGCCGTGCTGGGCGGCATCGGCTCCGGGATGGTCTACTCCAGCTGCATCAACATCGTGGCCAAGTGGTACCCGGAGAAGAAGGGCTGGCGGACCGGCTTCGTCAACGGCGGCTGGGCCTACGGCGCGGTGCCGTTCATCCTGGTCATCGGCGGGATTCAGCACCGGGGCCGGCGATCCCGGTGATGAGTGCCGGATCGCTGAAGACCTACATCTGGGTGCAGGCCATCATCATGACCGTCGGCATCATCCTGGCCGGGGTGTTCCTGAAGGACCCGCCGAAGAACTGGTGGCCGAAAGAGATCGACCCGCTCAACTGGCACAAGAACGGCACCCGTGACCTGCGCAACAACCCGCCCGCGCTGCGGCACTACAACGGCGGCGAGATGTGGCGCACCCCGCAGGCCAAGTGGATCGGCATCCAGTACGCCCTCTACATCGGCTGCTCCCTGTTCGGCGTGGCCTACTACTACGGGTTCGCCATGGCCATGGGCCTGGGCTCGTGGCAGCCGCGGTCGGCTTCGCCGGGTTCTCCCTGGCCGACGGCCTCTTCCGGCCGGTCTACGGATACATCTCTGAGTTCATCGGCCGCCGGAAAACGATGATCTACGCGTACTCGGGCAACGTGGTCTTCCAGCTGCTCGCGTTGTGGGCGGGTGAGGAACACAACGCGGCGCTGTTCGTCATCTGCGCCGTCATCTCGGGCGGCCTGTCCGGGGCGAACTTCCCGATGACCGCGGCCATGGTGGCCGACTACTACGGCGAGACCAACAACGCGATCAACTACGGCTCGATCTACGCGTTCAAGGCGCTCGGCGGCAGCTTCGCCGGCGGGATCGCGGCCCTGATCATGACCGGGACCCTGTACGGGACGGCGCACCTTCCACTGGGAGCGCGGCTTCTTCTTCGGGGCCGCGCTGGGGGCGCTGGCCGCGCTGACGGTCGCGTTCTTCTGCAAACCGCCCACCCAGGCCCAGATGGAGCGGGCGGTCCGGGCTCCGCCGACGAGGAGGCTCAGAAGGCCAAGCCGGCCATCGCCTGATCGCCGGCCTCGCCGTTATGGTGATCGCGGCGGGCCTCGCCCGGGCCCGCCGCGATCACCTCTCGCCTGGAAGGGAACCCGGCATGTCCGGAAGCTACCCGTACGAGCTGAGGCTTCCGCTGGCGCCTTACCGGTTCGAGTGGCGGGACGACCCGGCCGTGGACGCGGAGAAGCACGCCGGGGACGGCTGGGCCGAGGAGCGCTACACCCACGCGGACGGCACGGTCACGGTCATCCGGGAGTACCAGGCCGACGGCTCGTACCACATCATGTCCGACCGGGCCGAGATCGAATTGATCGACAACGCGGGCGACCCCTATGCCCCCGACCCCATCAGCGTCGTCCGCCTCCCCTGAGCACCGCCGGGGCCGGCCGGTTGCGGACCGCTGCCGGTCAGCCGACGCAGCCCGGGATGGTGTTGAGCGGGCTGCAGTTGTCCGGCGTGTTGCTGGTGACGGTCGAGTTGCGCAGCGTGACGTTGGTGTTGCCCGTCGCGATTCCCCCGCCGCCGGAACCCTTGTTGAACCGTACCGACGAGCCGGAGATCGTCGTGGTGCCGAGGTTGGATATCCCGCCGCCAAGGCCTCCGGAAACGTTATTGACGATCTGGCTCTGGCTGATGTGGGATATGCCGCCAGGCTGCGTGTTCAGGCCGCCGCCGTTGATCGGCGCATGATTGCCGGAGAGGCTGCTCTCGTTCAGCGTCAGCGTGCCGAAGTTGATGATTGCGCCGCCGCCGACGCTGGTGGCCGTGTTCTGGGCCATCGTCGCGTTGTCGAGAATCGCGGTCGCGCCCGCGGAATTCGACAGCGCGCCACCATTACCCGCCGTGTTCCCTGAAGAACGTGACATTTCTGATCCAGAGGGTGCCCGCATTCAGGATGCCACCGCCCAGCCCGGCGGCTTTCCCATTGCGGATGGAGAGGTTGCTGACCCGCAGCGACGCACCGCTGGCCACGTCGATGACACGGAAGGCGAGAGCGCGGCGGGACTCGCGCCGGATCACGGTGTTCCCGCCGCCCACCATCGCGAAGTGCCCCGTGATGAGCGGCAGGGCGGCGGTGGCCGAGGCTTGGTGGCGAAGCTGTAGGTGCAGTTCGCGGACAAGGCCAGCACGGCGGCGCCGCCGCCGTTGGCCGTGCTGATCGCGGTCTTCAGCGCGTTCACATTGCACGGCACATTAATAACTCCCGGCACTGCGGCCTTCGCCTGGGCCGCAGCCGCGGGCGCCGCGAGAGTGAGCGCCGCCCCCGCGAGCGCGACGCCAGCCATAATTCCTGGCCGTCTCATAAATGAGCTCATGAGTCCCCCTTTGAGGATATCCGTTCCACCGTGGAAGCGGAAAACCCGCCGCCACATCGCGGCATCGCCGAAATCATAGACCGGTAAATGGATCCCCAACAGCGGGAAAACCATGCTGAGATTATCGTGGAGGCGTCCGCGGAATGGCAGTTTAGGACTAGGTAGCCACATATACCCGGCCACGAAACCGCCAGGAATGCGGCCATCTTTTCGCCGCCGCCCGCGCTATCCGGCGGGAGCCTTCAGCCCCGCCGCGCGTCGGGCTGGTGATACGCGGAGCGGGTCCCTTCGGTGTGCTTGCGCGCGATCTCGGCGGCCCGCTCCTCGTCCTTCGCCTCGACGGCGTCGATGAGTTCGCGGTGCTCCGCCCATGACTCCTGGCCGCGCAGCGGCGCGACCTGCCGGTAGTACCAGCGGACCCGGCGGCTGACGATGCGGGCCAGGTCGGCGAGCACGGCGTTGCCGGCCACCTGGGCGAGCGCGGCGTGGAACTCGTTGTTGGCCGCCACGACGCGCTCGGTCTCCCCGGACGCGACGGCGCTCTGCCCTTCGAACCAGATGGCCCGCAGCCGGGCTATCCCGGTGGGAGAGGCCGCGCGCGCGGCCAGCCGGGCCATCTGCACCTCGAGCAGCTCCCGCACGTCGAGCAGCTCATCAACCTCATGGTCGGTGGGGACGTGCACGAAGGCGCCCTGGTTCGGCCGCAGATCCACCCAGCCTTCCGCCTCCAGCCGGTGCAGCGCCTCGCGCACCGGCTGGCGGCTCACCCCCAGCTGCCGGGCCAGATCGGTCTCGACCAGGTGCTCGCCGGGGCCGAGCCGGCCGCCGACCACCAGCTCGACCAGGGCCTCGTACACGGACTGGCGCAACGGCACCGGGCGCGCGACCGGGCTGATGAACACGGGCGGGCCGGCCGGCTGCGCGTCCGCGGTCACGATGCTCTCCCCATGCATTTAGCATATCGGCGGCTGTATCCAAAATGCGGTGTGCCCCGGGTGTCCCCGGGTCTGCGCCCAGGGGTGCCCCGGCGTGCTCCCAGCCGGACTCCGCGGGGCTCGGCGCGGGCCTGGCCCCCCGCAGGCCCGGCTGGTAGACACGGCACATGGTGCTGCATGTGCGCGGAACCGTGCTGCCGGAGCGGGAAGAGCGCTCGCTGTGGGTCGACGGCGGAGTGCTTCGCGAAGATCCCGTCGCGGGCGCCGACACCGTGGCCGACGGCGGCTGGCTGCTGCCCGGCCTGGTCGATGTGCACACTCATCCCGGAGCGGAGAAGCCCGGCGACCCCTTCGACGAGTCGGTGCTGCGCGCCGACCTCGCGGAGCACGCCGCCGCGGGTGTGCTGCTGATCCGCGCCCCCGGATCCGCGGCCCGCATCCCGGGCTGGGCGCACGACGCGGACGGCCTGCCCCGGGTCCGGTCGGCTGGACCGTGGCTCGCCACCCCGGGCCGGTTCTTCCCGTCCTGGGGGCGCCACGTCACGGAGGCGGAACTGGCCGCCGCCGCCGCTGAGGAGGCCGCTGCCGCCCAGCAAGCCGCCTGCCACGCCGGAAGCCGCAGGGCCTGGCTGGCAGGTGCGGCCGGAGACCGGCCAGCGGACCTCCCTGAGGACCGGCCAGGCGGCCGCCACCGCGCCCAGGTCCGGCTCCGGCGGCCGCGGCCGGCTGGTGCAAGATCATCGGCGACTGGGCCTGGGACGAGCCGCCGGTCCCGTTGGCGGTCCTCCGCGACGTGACCAGCGCGGTGCACGCGATCGGCGGGAAGGTGTCCGTGCACTGCCAGACCGCCGCGGGCTGTGCCAATGCGGTCGCCGCCGGGGTGGACAGCCTGGAGCACGGCATGCACCTCGATCCGGGCCTGCTGGACCAGATGGCGGCCCAGGGCACGGCCCTGGTGCCGACCCTCAACGCGTTCGCCGCGTCCGCGTTCCGGGTCCGGGCCTGGGATCCGGGGCCGCGGCGGGACTCCTTCCTGGCCGGCTGGGCGGCCATGCCTGCCAGGGCGGCGCGCCGCGCACGAGGCGGGGGTCACGGTCCTGGCCGGCACCGACACGCATCCCTGCGGGACGGTAGCCGAGGAAGTGGAACGGCTGATCAGCGCGGGCCTGCCCCGCGCGGCCGCGGTGGGCGCGGCCAGCTGGACCGCCCGGGCCTGGCTCGGCCTGCCCGGGCTGACCGACGGCGCCCCCGCTGACCTGGTCATTTACGACGAAGACCCGGTGGCGCACCCGGACATCCTGCACCATCCCCGTCTGATCATCCTGCGCGGCCAGATCCTGGCCTGACCGGAGCCGCGAACATCCGTAACATCTCTACCTCAAAACACGTTCATCCCCGCGCAAAACATGTTCATCCCCCGCAGCGAAGCGTTGCGGGGGATGAACGTGCTATTCCTGTCGCGAAGGAAATTAGTAGCTGAGGCGGATTGGCGGAAGTTACGAAGGAGGCGTGAACCTCAGCCGTAGTGACATGGTCGGACTGGCCCCTGTAGTCCACTGCAGACGCGACAGGAACAGAGTTAACACTGGCGGTGATCGATGGAACGGCTACTGCGGCTCCGGAAAGGAGCGTCATGCCGGCCACGGAGAGAGGTAAGGTGGCTTTTATGGCGAGTGCCCGCGCGATACGCATGGCGCCTCCATAAGATAATGCCCGAGGGTGGTTACCCGTAATGGGCGGTCCTGTGGATAACCCGGCGCATGCGTTCCGGCAACACCAAGGTACTGCGCCTCTGACCTGGCTGTCTACCGAAATCACGAAATTAAAGAAAGATTTTACAAGAATTTGAAAGCGCTCTTTGAGCCCTAAACTAGTTAATATTCCCAGACAAATTAATGCAACCTGCCTACCGGTTATAATCAACTAACTAGCAATAGTAGAATTGCACGGCAAGATGGCCCTGCAAATAGCACTGCAAATTGCATCCTGCTAACATTACGTGAAAATTAAAATCCACAGCGTCATGCGCATGATCCCTTGCTGAGCCGACCAAGATCATCTTGTACCCCCGTTTACCAGGGCGAAAGCGCTTGTTCCGCCCATATTCGGGAGGTACGATCCACCTCGTGCCCGAACCATCCTTAGCCGACCAACTGGTCGGCCGGGATCATGAACTGTCGCGGCTTATCAGCTGCGCGGCTGAGGCGACCGCGGGGCACGGCCAGGCCGTGCTCATCGAGGGTGAGCCGGGCATCGGCAAGTCCACGCTGGTCCGGGCGGCCTGCGCGGAGGCGGCGGAACGTGGCTGCCAGGTGTTCTGGGGCGCCGGCGACGAACTGGGCCAGGCGCTGCCGCTGCTGCCCATCCTGGACGGGCTGCGGGTCCGTGAGCCATCGGCCAACCCGCGGCAGGAAACCATCGTCGCGCTGCTGCGGGGCGAGGTCGCGTCCGGCCGCGGCGAGGATGTGCCGACCGCGCTGGCCGAGCAGTTGCTGGCGCTCGTCAGCGAGTTGTGCGCAGCGCTGCCGACGGTCCTGGTCGTGGACGACCTCCAGTGGGCCGATCAGGCCAGCGTCACCCTGTGGGAGCGGCTGTCCCGGTCGGCCCGGCACCTGCCGCTGCTGCTGGTGGGCATGATGCGCCCGGTGCCGCAGCGGGAGGATCTGCTGGCCCTCCGGCATACGGCCGACCTCGCCGAGCGCTTCCAGCTGGGCGGGCTGCCCGAAGGAGTCAGTGACCGAGCTGGTCGAGACCCTGGCCGGCGGCAAGCCCGACGAGGAGCTGCATGCGACTCGCGGACGGCGCCGCCGGCAACCCGCTCTACCTCACCGAACTGGTGGACGCGCTGGCCCGCAGCTCCAGCCTGACCGTCTCCGACGCGGGACCGCGGAGCTGACCAGCGACCGCGCGCCGGGCTCGCTGTCCGCGGCCATCGCGGACCGGCTCCGCTTCGTCCCCTCCTGGGTGCGGGAGGTCCTGCGCGCCGCCGCCCTGCTGGGCGTGGACTTTGCCGTGCCCGACCTGGCCACCGTGCTCGGCCGGGGCGTCGCGGACCTGATCCCGGCCGTGGACGAGGCCCGGGCCGCCGGCGTGCTGGCTGAGTCGGGCAGCGGCCTCGGGTTCCGGCACCCGCTGATCCGCGCCGCCCTGTACGAGGAGATCCCGGCTCCGGTGCGGGCCGCCTGGCACCGCGAGGCCGGCCGGGCGCTGGCCGAGGCCGGCGCACCGGCCGACCGGGTCGCCCGGCAGCTGCTGGCGGCGGTCCGTGAGCCAGCCGACGCCGCCGAGCCGATGGACGAGTGGATCCTGCGCTGGCTGGACCGCACGGCCCCGCTGCTGGTCGGGCAGGCCCCCCGGGCCGCTGCGGAACTCCTCGGCACGCGGTCGCGAGATCGCCGGCTGGCTCGCCGCAGCACGACGGCCTGACTGTGCCGTCTCGCCGAGGCCCTGTACCGGGTCGGCGACGCGGCCGAGGCGGAGCGGGTGGCCCAGCGCGGTCTCGCCACCACCACCGATCCCGATCTGCTGGTCGACCTGCACTGGACGCTGGCCCAGTGCCGGACCATGGCCGGCCGGTTCCCGGAGTCCCTGGCCACGCTGAACGAGGCCCTGGCCCTGCCCGGGATCTCGGCCCGGAACCGGGCCCGGCTGCTGGTGGCCATCGCCCGGACGCACCGCGAGCCTCGGCCAGATCGAGATGGCGGACCAGGTGGCCGCCGGCGCGCTCGACCGAGGCGACCGAGGCCGACGACGACTGGGCCATCGGCTGGGCCCTGCACGTGCTGATCCTACGAAGCCGTGATGCAGGGCGGACGGCGGATGCGCTGCCCCTGTTCGACCGCGCCCTGGCGGTCACCCAGGCCGAACCCGCCCTGACCGACCTGCGGCTGCTGCTGCAGATCAACAAGGCCGTCACCCTGGGCGACCTCGACCAGTACGACGGGGCCTTCGCCGCGGCCCGCCAGGCCCAGCGGCTCGCCGACCGGGCCGGCATCATGGTCCGGCGCGCCCAGGCGCAAAGCTGCCTCGGCCAGTTGCTGTTCCACACCGGCTGCTGGGACGATGCCCTGGCCGAGGTGGGCGTCGCTCCAGGAAGTCAGCAAGGACCCCGGCGTGGCCTGCTGCGACCACGGCATCGCCGCGGTGATCTGCTTCCACCGTGGCGAGACCGCCGCCGCCCGCCGTCACCTGGCCGCTGCCGCCCCGCACGCGGAGCGGATCGGGAACCGGGTGGTCGGCACGCTGGCCCTGGCCCGCAGCGAGGCCTTCGAGCAGGAGGGCGCGCTGACCGAGGCGCTCGACGTGCTGACCGGGTTCGCGGACGACGCCGAGGAAGTCGACGAGGTCGAGGATCTGCTGGCCGACGGCGTCCGGCTGGCCACGACGATCGGCGACGCGGCCACCGCGCAGACCCTCGCGGACCGGGCCGTGGCCATGGCCGATGACACGGAGATCCCGCACCGCCAGGCGAACGCGCTGCACTGCCGGGGCCTGGTCGACCACGACGCCAGCCGGCTGCTCCGGGCCGCGGACCGCTACCACGACGCCGGCCGCCCGCTGCCCCGCGCGAAGGCCCTGGAGGCCGCGGCCGGAGCTCTGGTGGATAGCGGTGACCGGGACCCGGCGCGGGCCGCGTTCACCCGCGCGGTCGATCTCTACTCGTCCCTCGGCGCCACCCGTGACGTGGACCGGCTGCAGGCCCGGTTCCGGGCCCACGGCATCCGCCGCGCCCCCCGGGTCAAGCACCGGCGGGCCCGCCACGGCTGGGACAGCCTGACGCCCGCCGAGACGAAGATCGCGGCGCTGGTCGCCCAGGGGATGACCAACCCGCAGATCGCCGCGCGGCTGTTCCTGTCCCACCGGACCGTGGCCACCCACGTCTCGCACATCCTGGGCAAGCTCGACGTCCGGTCCCGGATCGACATCGCCCGCGAGGCCACCGACCGCCGCGCCATCGCCGGCTGAGCTTCGCGCCTGGGCTCAGCCGGCGACGGCTGGTGCGGCTGAGCCCGCCAGCTCAGCTTTCCTGGAAGTCCTCGGGGCCTCGCCGCGTCCGGGGCCGCTCCGCGGCCGGCCGGGCCGGGCTCGGCCCCGCCCGTCCTGGATCCAGCCGGGGGGGATGGCCGGATCCAGGACGAGGCTCAGGGGGTGAGTGTGAAGTAGACCGCCTTGCCCCGGGCCGTCTCGCGGTAACCCCAGCCGGCCGACAGGCTGTCCAGCAGCATCAGGCCGCGACCGGCTTCGGCGTAGGGCAGCGCGTGCACCGGAGCCGGGGCCGACCGCGAGCCGTCGTGCACTTCCACCCGCAGCATGCCGCCCGCCCAGCTGACCACGAGCTCGATGGCGTCGTGCTCATCCGAGGCGTGCCTGATGGCGTTGGTGACCAGTTCGCTGGTGAGCAGGGCCGCAGTGTAGGCGTCCACGGGGACGTCCCAGGCCCGGATGATCGCCCCAACGTGGCGGCGGGCTTGCGCCGCGGCGGCCGGGCCTGCGAGCAGTGAGATACGGTACGGGCGCTCCACAATCGTGCGGGCTGGCGCCATCATTATCATCTGTTTCCTTGCCGGGCCTGCTCGGGCCAGTCCCAGAAGCGCAAGTAGCGCCGCCGAGCGTTGCGGACCAGCGTGAGGCCGCGCCTGGCGTCAGCGTCGGGCTGCGGATCCGCCGGCACCAAGGCCGGTCCGGATCGCGACGCCTCGTGCACTTCCACCCGCAACTGGCCATCAACCCAGCTGATCATCAACTGAACCGCCTCATGCCCATCCGTTTTCTGCCTCATGGCGTCGGTGACCAGTTCGCTGGCGAGCAGTGCCGCGGCGTAGGCGTCGATGGGGATGTCCCATGCGTGAATGATCGCCCAGACGTGGCGGCGGGCTTCGACCGCTGCTTCGGGACCTGCGGGAAGGGAGATGCGATACGGGCGCGGGGCCGTCGCGCGGACGGGCGCCAACCTGTTCATCTATATCCTTGCCGAGCCTGGTCGGGTCGGGGGCCGGCATGTAACGCCGTTATGCCTCTCACGATGGCCGGCCTGACGGAGCGAAACATCGGTCGGCTGACGGATGTCGCAAGCCGGCCTAGGCCGGCCCCGGCCTTCCGCTGGCCACCGCGATTCGGCACGATGGTCGGATGACACACGAAGTCCGGGGCGTCGTCGCCCCAGCTAAGGGCGCCAAAGTTGAACTCACCACGATCCTGGTGCCCGATCCGGGGCCGGGTGAGGCCCTGGTCCGGGTGCAGGCCTGCGGCGTCTGCCACACCGACTTGCACTACCGGGAAGGCGGCATCGGGGACGACTACCCCTACCTGCTCGGGCACGAGGCGGCCGGTGTGGTCGAGGCGGTGGGTGACGGGGTCACTGCGATCGCGCCCGGCGACTTCGTCATCCTGAACTGGCGCGCGGTCTGCGGCGAGTGCCGCGCCTGCAAGCGGGGCAGGCCCTGGTACTGCTTCAATACGCACAACGCCAGCCAGAAGATGACCCTCATGGACGGCACAGTCCTGTCCCCCGCGCTGGGAATCGGCGCGTTCGCGGAGAAGACCCTGGTCGCGGCGGGCCAGTGCACCAAGGTCAACCCGGCGGCGCGGCCCGAGGTGGCCGGCCTGCTCGGCTGTGGCGTGATGGCGGGCCTCGGCGCCGCCATCAACACCGCCCCGGTCACCCGGGGCGACTCGGTCGCCGTCATCGGCTGCGGCGGCGTAGGCGACGCCGCGGTGCTCGGCGCGGTACTCAACGGGGCCCGGACGATCATCGCGGTCGACATCGACTCGCGGAAGCTGGAGTGGGCGAGGCAGTTCGGTGCCACGCACGTGATCAACTCGCGGGAATCCGACCCGGTCGAGGGGATCCGGGCGCTCACCGGCGGGAACGGCGCGGATGTGGTGATCGAGGCCATCGGCCGCCCGGAGACCTACCAGCAGGCGTTCTACGCCCGGGACCTGGCCGGGACGGTGGTACTGGTCGGCGTCCCGACCCCGGCGATGCGGATCGAACTCCCCCTGCTGGACGTGTTCGGCCGGGGCGGAGCACTCAAGTCGTCCTGGTACGGCGACTGCCTCCCGGAGCGCGACTTCCCGGTCCTCATCGACCTGTACCTGGAGGGAAGGCTTCCGCTCGATAAGTTCGTTAGTGAAACAATCGCGCTGGACGCGGTCGAGGACGCGTTCGCGAAGATGGAGCGCGGCGAGGTCCTGCGCAGCGTGGTGACCCTGCCGTGAGCCCGCGCATCGAGAAGGTCGTCACCTCGGGCACCTTCTCGCTGGACGGGCAGGACTTCGCGGTCAACAACAACGTGTGGCTGCTCGGCGACGACCACGAGGTCATCGTCATCGACGCCGCCCATGATCCGGAGGCCATCCTGGAGGCGGTCGGCGAGCGCAGGCTGTCCGCCATCGTCTGCACCCATGGGCACAACGACCACATCAACGCGGCGCCGCAGGTCGCCGACGCGAAGGGCGCCCCGGTGCTGCTGCACCCAGCCGATCAGGTGCTGTGGCGGATGATCTACCCCGGCAAGCTGCCCGACGGCGACCTGGCCGACGAGGAGGTCATCGAGATCGCGACCACCCCGCTGCGGGTGCTGCACACTCCCGGCCACTCGCCGGGCAGCGTCTGCCTCTACGCGCCCGCGCTGCGCGTCGTGTTTTCCGGGGACACCCTGTTCCACGGCGGCCCGGGCGCCACCGGCCGGTCGTACTCAGACCACGCCGCGATCATCACGTCCATCCGGGACCGGCTGATGGACCTGCCCCCGGAGACCGTCGTGCATACCGGGCACGGCGAGGACACCACGATCGGCGCCGAGTCCGGCTCGCTCTCCCGGTGACGTATGACCAGTGAGCCCGTCCGGATCGCTATGTGGTCCGGGCCGCGCACGGTGTCCACCGCACTGATGCGGGCCTGGGAGAACCGCCCGGACACCGTGGTCGTGGACGAGCCGTTGTACGCCTTCTACCTGGACCGCACCGGGATCGCCCACCCAGACCGGGAGCAGGTCATCGCCAGCCAGCCGACCAGCTGGCCGACGGTGATCCGCGAGCTGACCACGGCGCCCCTGCCCGCGGGCCGGTCCGTGTTCTACGCCAAGCACATGACCCACCACCTGCTGCCGGAGGTGGACCGGGAGGCGCTCGCGCCGCTGCGGCACGCGTTCCTGATCCGGGATCCGCGGGAACTGCTGGCCTCCTACGCGAGGGTGCGCGCCACGCCCACCCTGGACGATCTTGGCCTCTGGCAGCAGGCGGAAATCTTCGACCGGTTCGGCGGCCCCGTGATCGACGCCCGCGACCTGCTGGAAGATCCGGAGACGGTGCTGCGCGCGCTGTGCGCGGCGCTGGATGTCCCGTTCACCGCCGCCATGCTGTCCTGGCCCCCGGGCCCGCGGGACACCGACGGGGTCTGGGCCCCGTACTGGTATGACTCGGTCTGGCGGTCGACCGGCTTCGGCCCCTACCGTCCGCCGGACCAGGCCCTGCCGCCGCGGCTCGCCGCGCTGGCCGACCAATGCCAGCCGTTCTACGAGCGGCTGCGGGCCCCCCGCCTGACCGGCGGCCCAGCCGAGAAGCCTGTCGGGGACCGGGCCCAGGACCCCGCGCCCCATCCGGGAGCGTCGTAGTGCTGCAGACCTTTGACGATCGCAACCGTGACCTCATCGTCAACGTGGGCGGTGTGCTGTCGCACCGCGACCAGGCCGCGATCAGCCCGTTCGACTCCTCGGTCCAGGGCGGTGACGCGGTCTGGGAGGGACTGCGGCTCTACCAGGGCCGGATCTTCCGGCTCAGCGAGCATCTCGCCCGGCTGCGCCGCTCAGCGGCCGCGCTGGCCTTCACCGGGGTGCCGTCGGACGAGGAGATCACCGGCGAGATCCGCCGCACGCTGCGCGCGAACGCGATGACCGATGGCGTGCACATCCGGCTCACCCTGACCCGCGGCGTGAAGATCACCAGCGGCATGGATCCCCGGCTCAACCAGTCCGGGCCCACCCTGATCGTGCTGGCCGAGCACAAGGAACCGGTGTACGACCAGTCCGGGATCACCCTGATCACCTCGAGCGCCCGCCGCCCGGCGCCGGATGTCCTGGATCCCAAGATCCACCACAACAACCTGCTCACCTCGATCCTGGCCAAGATCGAGGCGAACGTGGCCGGGGCGGACGACGCGGTCATGCTGGATAACCGGGGGTTCGTGGCCGAGACCAACGCGACGCACCTGTTCCTGGTCACCGCCGGGCACCTGGGCACGCCGTCCGCGGCCGCCTGCCCGGAGGGCATCACCCGGGCCGCCGTCCTCGAACTCGCCGCGGAGGCGGGTATCCCGCATACCGTCGGCGACTACAGCCTGACCCAGTTCTACGCGGCCGACGAGGTGTTCGTGACCGGCACCATGGGCGGTCTCACCCCGGTCATCCGGATCGACGGGCGGCCCATCGGATCGGGCTCGCCCGGGCCGGTAACCAAGCGACTGGGCGACCTGTACGCCGACCTCACCGCCCGGACCGGGACAATGATCACTTGACTCCCGCCGAGTCAGGACACTCTCAGCTGGGCAGAATGTCCCCTATGACGAAGGCGCCAGAAATCCCCTCTGCCGCGCTGCCCGGCGGGGTCCGCATGCCGCTGCTCGGGTTCGGCACCTGGCGGCTGCGCGGCTCAGCCGGGTACGAGGCCGTCCTCACCGCGCTGCAGGTGGGCTACCGGCACCTCGACACGGCCACCATGTACGGCAACGAGGCTGAGGTGGGCCACGCACTGCGCGACAGCGGCCTGGACCGCGGCGAGGTGTTCATCACGACCAAGCTGCCCCCGGGCAAGGCGGGCCAGGAACGCAAGACGCTGTGCGCCAGCCTGCGTGCCCTGGGCACCCGGCACGTCAACTTGTGGCTCGTGCACTGGCCGCCGCCCGCCCGGGCCCTCGCGCCGGTGTGGCGGGAGTTCCTCGCCCTGCGCGACGAAGGCCTGGCCAGGACGGTCGGGGTGAGCAATTACTCCATCGCGCAGATCGACACGCTGATCAAGGCGACCGGGGTCGCGCCCGCCGTCAACCAGATCCCGTGGAGTCCGGCCCAGTATGACGAGGCCCTCCTGGAGGAAAGCCGCGAGCGGGGGGTGACCCTGGAGGGCTACAGCCCGCTGAAGGGCACGGACCTGGGCCACCCGGTGCTGGCCGGGATCGCCGAGAAGCACGGGGTGACCCCGGCCCAGGTGGTGCTGCGCTGGCATCTCGAGCACGGCATCGCGGTCATCCCGAAGTCTGAGCGGCCGGAGCGGATCGCGGCCAACTTCGACGTGCTGAGTTTCTCGCTCGACCCCGATGAGGTGGCCCGCATCGACGGCCTGTCCCGCCGCTGAGCTCCCTGTCCCGCCGCTGAGGCCAGTTCCCTGGCCGCCGCTGAGGCCAGTTCGGCCCCGGGGCCTGGTGCCCCGCTGAGCCTGGGAATTGCCGGCAGATGTGCTGAATTGACCGCTTCCCGGGCCCGGCCAGTCTGGCCGGGCTGGCAGGATGGCGAGCGTGCACGCCACATCGCTTGGCCAGTTGTGGCACGAGGTGATCACCGTCGAGCCGCTGCCGCCCCGTCTGCTGGTCCTGGGCACCGCCGTGGCCGCGCTGATCCTGGTTGGGTGGCGGCGAGCCTGGCCGCTGTCCCGCACCCTGGTGACCATCGCCCACGAGGGTGGCCACGCGCTGGTCGCGCTGGCCGTGGGCCGGCGCCTCGACGGGGTCCGGGTGCACCGCAGCACGGCCGGCCTCACCGTGTCCGCAGGGAACTCCTCGGGCCCCGGCATCGTGGCCACCGCCGCGGCGGGCTACCTGGCGCCTCCGCTCCTGGGGCTAGGTGCGGCTGCCCTGCTGGCCACCGGGCATCTGGTGGCCGCCCTGCTGCTCAGCCTGGTTTTGCTGGCTGCCCTGACCCTGATGGTCCGCAACGCCTACGGGATCCTCGCCACCGTCACGGTGGCGGCCGCCGTGGCCCTGGTGACCTGGCGCGGTGCGTCGCTGCTGCAGGCCGCGTTCGGGTACGCGATGGCCTGGTTCCTGCTGGTCGGGGGGATCCGGCCGGTCCTGGAGCTGCAGCGCTCGCGCCGGCGGGGCCGGGCCTCCAGGTCGGACGCGGATCAGCTCGCGGCGCTCACCGGCGTTCCCGGTGGCGTCTGGGTCGCCCTGTTCGCCCTGGTGGCGGTGGGCGCCCTGGCGATCAGCGGGTTCTGGCTGATGTACTGACCGCTATGGCAGAGGAGCATCAGCACCCCCACGACCCGACGTTCTACCGCACACCCCGGGATGCGGCGGAGGCCCCGCCGGAGAAACTTGCCTACGTCGCTGCGTTCTCCCGCCCGGCCGACCAGCCCGACGCGATCGCGGTGCTGGACGTCGATCCCGATTCGGCCCGGTACGGGTCCGTGGTCGGCTTCACCGAACTGCCGCATCTCGGCGACGAACTCCACCACTTCGGGTGGAACGCCTGCTCCAGCGCCCTGCACCCGGGCGGTGGGCACGACCACGGCGGCCGTCGCTACCTGGTCGTCCCGGGCATCCGCTCGTCCCGGGTCCACATCCTGGACACCGAGCCGGACCCCAGCTCGCCCACGGTGACCAGGGTCCTCGAGGCGGACGAGGTCGGCAAGCGGGCCGGCTACTCCCGTCCGCACACCGTGCACTGCGGCCCCGGCGCGGTGTTCGTCTCCTGCCTCGGCGGATACGGCGAGGAAGGGCCCGGGCGGGATCGCCCTGCTCGACCAGAACACGTTCGACGTGCTCGGGCCGTGGGAAGCCGACCGCGGGGACCAGTTCTTCGCCTACGACGTGTGGTGGCATGTCATGGCCGACGTGGCCGTCACGTCGGAGTGGGGCACTCCCTCGATGATCGAGGATGGTGTCGTGCCCGAGCTGCTGCTCGGCCGGAAGTACGGCCACCGGCTGCACTTCTGGGATATGGGCACGCGGAAGCTCACGCAGACCGTGGATCTCGGTGACGAGCATCAGATGGTGCTGGAACTGCGGCCCGCGCACGACCCGACCAAGAAGTACGGCTTCGTCGGGGTCGTGGTGAGCGTCGAGGACCTGTCCGCCTCGGTCTGGATGTGGCACGAGGAGAACGGTCAGTGGGCCGCGACCAAGGTGATCACCATTCCGGCCGAGCCTGCCCCCGCTGAGCAGCTCCCGCCGCTGCTGCAGGGCTTCGGCGCGGTGCCGCCGCTGGTCACGGACATCAACCTGTCTGTGGATGACCAGTTCCTGTATGTGTCGTGCTGGGGCACCGGCGAGCTGAAGCAGTACAACGTGAGCGACCCGCTGCACCCGGTGGAGACCGGGTCGGTGCGGATCGGCGGGATCGTCGGGCGCGCGGCGCACCCGGCCCGGCCGGATCAGCCGCTCAGCGGCGGCCCGCAGATGGTCGAGGTGAGCCGGGACGGGAACCGCGTCTACTTCACGAACTCGCTGTACGGCGCGTGGGATGACCAGTTCTACCCCGGCGGGGTGGGTTCCTGGATGGCCAAGCTGGACGTCACCCCGGGCGGCGGGCTGGCCTTCGACGAGCGGTTCTTCCCCGAGGGAGAGGCGTTCCGCGGCCGGCGCACCCATCAGGTCCGGCTGCAGGGCGGGGACGCGTCCAGCGACTCCTACTGCTTCCCCTCGGAGCCCTGACCGCATCTCCCGCCCGATGCACTCGCTGGCCGGGCCCTCCTACCAGCGCTCCCAGTGCACGACGTCCTCGAACGGGCGCCGGTCGGGTCGCCCGATCGGCGCCAGCGGGCGGTCCGCCGGGTAGCCCAGGGCGATCAGGTAGGCCAGGAACCGGTCCTCCGGGAAGCCCAGCAGCTGGCGGGCCAGGTCCTGGTCGGCCACGGACGCGTGCCCGCTGCCGATGCCGAGGTCAGCCGCGGCGAGCATGATGTCCATGGTGGCCTGGCCAAGGTCGTACCGCAGGCCCTCACGCCGGTGCTCATCCTCCGCCGCGGGCGCGACCAGGCCGATGGTGGCCGCGGACTGGGCTACATGCCGGGCGCCCTGCCAGACCCGGGCGAGCTCGGTCAGCTCACTGCGCCCGGTGACGACCACAAAGTCCCACGGCTGCCAGTTCCGGGCCGACGGAGCCCGGCGGCCGGCCTCGAGGATCCGTTCCAGATCCTCCCGGGCAATAGGCTGGCCGGTGTAGCTGCGGACGTTCCTGCGCGCTCTGATCGCATCCCATGTCTCCACAGCGCTTTTCTATCACCGGCCCTGGCTGCCACCCCGGGCCCTCCCTAGGCTGGCCCTTGCCGCCGGGCGCAGGGACGCCCCGGCCTCACCACGTGGGGGAATCATGGTCATTCGTGACACCGCCTGGCCCGCCGGTACGCCGTGCTGGATCGATCTCGCGGTCAACGACATCAGCCGGGCCAGCGCCTTCTACACGGGCATGTTCGGGTGGTATGTCCAGCCCGGGCCGCCCGAGGCCGGTGGCTACGCCATGTGCCTGAAGGACGACCGGGCGGTGGCGGGCATCGGCCCGAAGCAGGGGCCGCCCGGGACGCCAGCCGCCTGGACCACGTACCTCGCCTCGGACGACCTCGACGAGACGGTCAGCAAGCTCAAGGCGGCGGGGGGCCTGACCCTCATGGAGCCGATGGACGTGATGGATGTCGGGCGGATGGCGGTGGCGGCCGATCCAGGCGGCGCGGTCTTCGGCCTCTGGCAGGCCCAGGCGCACACCGGGGTGGGCCTGGCCAACGAGCCGGGCTCGCTGTGCTGGAACGAGAACATCAGCCGCGCCTACGACCAGAACCAGGCCTTCTACCAGGCCGTGTTCGGCTACGAGTACGGCGACCTGAGCGGGGACGGCTACCGCTACGCGACGCTGAAGTGCAGCGGCAGCGAGGTCGGCGGGATCGGCGAACTCGACGCCAGCACGCCCGCTGACGCGCCCGCGCACTGGGCCACCTACTTCGGGGCCGCCGACACCGACGCGGCCGCGAGGGCCGCGAGCGCGGCAGGCGGCCGCGTGATCCAGCCGCCCCGGGATTCCCCGTACGGCCGGATCGCCGTGGTCGCCGACGACCAGGGCGCCACCTTCTCCCTGATCAGCCCGCCGCCTGCCTGATCGGCACGCCTCGCTGATCAACCCGGCGTCACCCGACCGGGACCGGCTCCTCTTCCTCCGACATCAGCCGGTCCGCGGTCCGGGCGGCCGTCTGCCGCGCCCACCGGCCGCTGGTTACCAGGCCCACGATCAGCACGACCAGCCCGCAGCCGGTGATGATCCACCAGCCCACGTGGCTGGCGGCGGTGAAGCCGGTGCGCATCGGGCCGACCATGACCGAGGTCACCGCGGAGCCCACCACCGCTACCCCCAGCGACTGGCCCACCTGCCGGCTGGTAGACGCGATGGCCGACGCGACCCCCGCCTGGGCGCGCGGCATCCCGGAGACCGCGGTGTTGGTGATCGGGGCGTTCACCACGCCGAAGCCGATCCCGAAGAGGACATAGGAGGCGAGCAGCCAGCCGGTGGACTGCTGCGCGGTCAGCCCGGTCAGCATCAGGGCGCCCCCGGACATGCAGATCCCCGCGACGATCAGCGGGATCCGCGGGCCGCGGATGCTGATCATCCGGCCGGACAGCGGCGCGAAGACCACCGTGACCGCGGCCAGCGGCAGCGTGAGCAGCCCGGCGTGCAGGGCCGAGTAGCCGCGCACATCCTGCAGGTAGAGCGTGTTGAGGAAGAGGAACCCGCCCAGCGCCGCGAACGCGCTGACCGCGATCACCGTCGCCCCGGAGAACGGCGCGCTGCGGAAGAACCGCAGATCCAGCAGGGGCTCGCGGCGCCGCGGCTCGTAGACGAGCAGGGTCGCGAGGGCCACCGCGAACAGGGCAGAAGCAGCCGATGATCTCCGGGGAACCCCAGCCGTGCCCCGGGCCCTCGATGATCCCGTAGATCAGCGAGGCCAGCGTCACGATCACCAGCACCTGGCCGACCGGATCCAGCCGCCGCGGATGCGGGGCCTTGGACTCCGGCACGAACAGCGCGGTGAGCACGATCGCCGCCACCCCGACCGGGATATTCACCCAGAAGATCCCCCGCCAGCCCACCGAGGCGATCAGCAGTCCGCCCACCACCGGGCCGAGGGCCAGGCTGACCCCCACCGCCGCGCCCCAGACACCGATGGCCCGGGCCCGCTCGGCCCGGTCGGTGAACGTGTTCACGATGATCGACATCGCCACCGGGTTGAGCATGGAGCCCCCGACCGCCTGGAGCATCCGGAAGGCCACCAGCCAGCCCAGGCTGGGCGCGAGGCTGCACAGCAGCGAGGCGATCGTGAACGTGGCCAGGCCGGCCTGGAACGTGCTGCGCCGCCCGAACCGGTCCGCGGTAGAGCCTGAGAGCACCAGGAGGCTGGCCAGCACCAGCGTGTAGCCGTCCACCACCCATTGCAGCCCGGACACCGAGGCGTGCAGGTCTCGCTGGATGGACGGCAGCGCGACGTTCACGATGGTGTTGTCGAGCCCCACGATGACCAGGCTCATGCAGCAGATGACGAGGATCAGCAGTCGCCGGCGGCGACTGGGCCCTCCCGCGACTGGCTCTGTCACAACTGGCTCTGTCACGACTCCCTCGGGGGTGAGCGGCTTCGTTACTTGCGAAAATACAACTGACTCCCAAGGATCCGAACGCATGGTTCACTGTCCCTATGCCTGACGACGAGCTTCCGGTGCTGGGACCGGGCTCAGCGGCCGAGTGGGACGCATGGCTCAGCGAGCATCACGCCGACTCAGCGGGCCTGTGGCTGAAGATCCCCAAGAAGGGTTCGGATGCCCCCGGGGTGTCCTACCCTGACGCGCTCGGCGTGGCGCTCTGCCACGGGTGGATCGACGGCCAGAAGGGCCGCCTGGACGACGATTACTGGCTGCAGCGCTTCACGCCGCGCCGGGCCGGCAGCAAGTGGTCCCGGATCAACCGGGACCGGGCGGCCGCCCTGATCGAGGCGGGCCAGATGAGGCCGGCCGGGCTCCGGGAGGTCGAGCTGGCCCGGGCCGACGGCCGCTGGGCCGCTGCCTACGAGTCGCAGTCCACCGCGGCCGTGCCGGAGGATCTCGCCCGCGAGCTCGCTGGCAACGACGCGGCCGCCGCGTTCTTCGAGCGCCTGGACCGGGCCAACCGGTACGCGATCCTCTACCGCCTCGCCGACGCCAAGCGGCCGGAGACCCGGGCGCGGCGTCTCGCTACGTTTGTGGCAATGCTTAGCGAAGGTAAGAAAATCCATCCCTGACCGCGGACTGGGCCCGCCGGTCAGGGAGCTCGGATAGTCTTCGTCGTCAGTGCCCTCACGTTTGGGCCGACCGACCGGGCCCTCCGATTGGCCCTTCCGATTGGGCCCGCTGACCGGGCCGCCTACCGACCGGGCCGTCCGCCCACGGGCCGCCCACCGACCGGGATGACCGTCATGCGAATGCCAGCCACCGCGGGCTCCGGCTCGCCCGCGGGAGACGGGCCTGCTGACGGCCCCGCCGGGAACAGCACCGAGATCGCTCCGCCAGCCCGGCGCCGCCCGGGCGCGGCGGCCGCCGCCGCAGTGCGGCGGCACTGGCTGATCACGGCGCTGCTCCTCGCGGGCCTGATCCTGCGCGGCCTGTCCATGGCCGCCTACCAGCCTGCGCTGCTGTACATCGACAGCCTGAAGTACCTGTTCGGCGCCTGGCCCGGTAACGACCCGCTCGGCTACAACCTGGTTCTCAAGGTGCTGCTGATCGGCGGGAACCTCGACACGGTCACGACGCTCCAGCACCTCCTCGGCCTGGCCATGGCCGTGGTCTTGTACCTGTTGCTGGTCCGCCGCGGCGTACCGCGCTGGCTGTCCGCGCTGGCCGCCGCACCCGTCTTGCTCGACGCCTACCAGGTACAGATCGAGCAGACCATCATGCCGGACGTCTGGTTCGAGGCCCTGATCCTCGCCGGGCTGGTGCTGCTGCTCTGGCGGCCCGAGCCGGGGCCCCGGCTGATCGTGGCGGGCGGGCTGGCCCTGGGCGCCAGTGCGCCCGTGGCCCAGGTCGGCCAGATCCTGATCCTTCCTGCGCTGGTCTACCTGCTGATCGTGGTGCCAGGCTGGCGGCGCAAGCTGATCCAGGCGGTCCTGCTCTGCGTGGCGTTCGTCCTGCCCATCATCGGCTTCTCGCTGCGCGAGTACGTGGTCGTCCACCAGTTCTCGCTCGCCCCCGCCGCGGGGAGCACCATCTACGGGCGGCTGGCGGAGAGCGCGGACTGCGCGACGCTGAAGCTGCCTCCCTACGAGCGGGCGGTCTGCCCGCCGCGGGCGCTCGCGATCCGGCTCGGGCCAGACGGGCTGGTGCACAGCGGCACATCTCCCGATCACACGTACGTAGCCCCGCCCGGACGCACCCACGGTGAGGTCATCGGGAACTTCGAGCACCGGGTGATCACGCAGCAGCCGCTGCGCGTGGTGGCGGGCGTCCTCGGCGATGCAGCCAGGCTGTTCGAGCTGCACCGGGTGACCAGCACCGGCGACACGCCCATCTCACGCTGGCAGTTCCAGACCAGCTACCCCACCTACGACGGCAGCATCTTCCTCAGCCGCGATCACACCATCATGCTGGGCTTGCACTTCGCCTCCAGCGGCGGGCCGGTCCAGATCCGGCCGCTGCCCGCCACCATGGGCGGACCGGCCACGGTGGCCCGGCCGCTGGCCGGGTTCCTGCGCGGCTACCAGTTGCACGGCGGCTATACGCCGGGACCGTTGCTCGCGTTCGCCACCCTGGCCGGCCTGGCCGGCGCCGTGATCGCCCTGGCGGGTGGGCTGGCCGCCGCCCGCGGGCGCAACATCCTCTCGCCCCGCCAGCGCGAGCTGGCCCTGGCCTGCCTGCTGGTTTTCGGCTCGGCCGTGGCCGTGCTGCTCGCCTCTGACTTGTTCGAGTTCTCCTGGCGTTATCAGTTGCCCGCTCTGGTCACCCTGCCGCCGGCGGGCGCGCTCGGCCTCGCCCTGCTGGGCAGCCTCCGCCGCCGGGCCCCCGCGGGCCACCCCCAGGGCCGCAACGAAAACCCCCCGGCCGGCTCCCCCACCCCGGCCGGCTCCGCCGCTATGGCCGGGCTACCTCAAGCCAGCCCAGACCAGGCCGACCCCGGCTCAAGCCCACCCAGCTCCATCCGACCCGGGCCCAGGCCGACCCGGGCCCGGCCAACCCGGGCCAGGCCGAAACAGGCCAGGCCGACCCGGCCCCGGCGGATCAGCAAGCCGCCTCGCACCGGCCACTCGCCCGCCCCACCGACTGACCTGGTCTGTGGACCGGACTGTGGACAGCGCGGTGGACAGCCACCCGTCCCGGGGGATAACCCGGCCACCGATGTGGAAAAGCTGTTCATAACCACAAAATCGGCAACTTCATGGCAGAAAACCCTTGCGCTGCCCCGGGGTAAGCGGTAGAAATTCTCCACCACCAAGTATGGAGATCAGCTGGACCCCCGTACTCCGTCGGACCGGGAAACTGGAACGTCTGAGGTCGGGTGCATGGAAAGCCGGGTAACTGGCCTTCCGAACTGATTTCCCCGCCCCGGTGGAGCGGCCGGATAGCACCCCGGTAGCCGAGCAATCGGTAACCTGCTAAATGGTCGCGGCGAGGCCCCTCCATCTCATACATGGAGGGGCCTCGCTTACGTATGCGGCCTGGCCGCCCATCTCTTTCGCCGGCCTGGCCAGGCCGGACCTCCGGATGGCCTGGGTGATGGACTCGGCGCTACGGACCTGCAGGGAAGTCCCAGTCGTCCGCCCCCGCTGATCCGGCTGCCGGCCAGGCTGTGGACCAAACTGTGGATAGCCCGGTGGACAGCCACCTTTCCCGGGGGATAACACGCGCTTTCTTGTGGATTTCGCGGAGTTCAGAAAAAATCTTGAAATTCCTGGCCAGAAAGCCTTGCGCCAGTTCCCCTGAGCGGAGTACAAATTCATTCACCGCAAGAGCGGAAGTCCTTCCGGGGGGAAACCCCCGGGACGCCGGGGAAACCCGGGCGACTGGAAAGCCGGGCAACCGGGATTTCAGTTGCTGCTTCCAGGCTAGGCGGCGGGCCGCAGAGCGCCAGGAAGCCGGGCAACCGGCGACCCAGCGCGATGCACCCGGGTGAGGCCCCTCCGACTCATACTCGGAGGGGCCTCACTCATGTCCCCTCACTCCGGCCCGACCGGCGTCCCGCCTTAGTCGCACCGGCCCCTCCCGCCCACGTATCACGTATCCGGTGCAGCTGAACCGGACAAAACGCCCTCCCTAGCGCACCAGATACGTGAAACGTCAGCCCCGTCCATGATCATGTGCCCCGTGGTGCTGGTGATGCGAGCCAACCCCGGGATAGCACCACGCCGGGCGCCGTGCGGTCCGGCGCAACCGGTGAGGCGGGCGGAAGCAGCCTCCTGTGAGGCGGCGTCCGGGCCGCGGGCGCAGGCGTCAACCGATACGGCGGAAGCAGCATCCTGTGAGGCGGCGTCCGGGCCGTGGGCGGAGGCGGCGTGGGTGCCGTGGGCGCAGGCGTACCCGATACGGCGCACGGAAGATGGCACACCCGCGCCGGCCGCACCAGGCGGATCCAGCCTCAGACCAGGGCCAGCCAGCGCCCACGGCACCCACGCCGCCCCACCTACCACGTCACATGAGATCCCGACGGCGGAAGGCAACCAGCCCCGCCACCGCCAGCACCACCGCCACCCCCACCAGCCACCCCAGCGGCGCCACCACGACCGGCGCCCCAGGCAGCTTCGGCAGATGCCCGAACGGGGAGATGTCCAGCACACCCTGAGCCAGCCTGATCGACGGGCCGAGCAGGGTGATGAGTGCGACCAGGCCGAGCGCAGTCCATGCCCCCGCCACCGCGGTCCTGGGCACCAGGCCGAACAGGGCCACCGCCAGGCCCCCCATCACCCAGGCGGCCGGCACCTGCGCCAGCCCCGCGCCGGCCAGCCGCGGCAGCTGGGTGGCCAGGCCGCCCGAGGTCAGCCCGTCCCCCAGCGCCGTGGCCAGGCCACCCGCCAGCAGCAGCCCGGCGCTGCCGCCGGCGGCGACGAGCAGATGGCTGCCCGCCCAGCGGACCCGCCCCACCGGGGTGGCCAGCACCGGCTCGGCCCGTCGCTCGGTCTCCTCACTATGCAGCCGGAGGACAGCCGCTACCGCGTACGCGGCCGAGGCGACGCCCAGTATCCCGATCACCGCCGCGAGATAGGCATCGACGAGACCGCTGTGCCCGCCGAGCCGGATGAATATCTGCCGGGCCTGGGGACTGGTGTTCAGCACCGCGCCAATCCCGCTGGCCGCCGATCCGAGCACCGCGCCCGCCAGGACGAAGCCGACCGCCCAGCCGAGCAGGGCACCGCGCTGCAGCCGCCAGGCCAGCGCGAGCGGGCTGTGCAGCCACCCGGCCGCTTCCGGACGGCCAGGCCGGACAGGCAGCAGGCCCGCGCCCAGGTCGCGGCGGGCGGCCAGCCGGGCAGCGCCGCCGGCCACGACCCCGGCGGCCCCCACGAACAGCGCCCCAACCACCCAGCGGGGGTTCGCGTACACCTGTACCTGCTCGGCCCAGCCCAGCGGGGAGGCCCAGCGCAGCCAGGACGCCCCGGACGCCGCGTCGCCCACCGCGCGGAGCAGGAACGCCGCTCCCAGTACGCCGATGGCCATCCCGCGGGCCGTCCGGGCACTGACCGTCAGCTGGGCGCAGACCGCGGCGATGGCCGCGAACACGCACCCGGACAGCCCTACCGCTGCGCCCAGGGCCAGCGAGCCGGCCACCGGGTAGCCCAGGATGACCTGGACCGCAGCGATGAGCGGGATGAGCACCAGGCAACTGCCGAACGCCACTACCAGGGCCGCGGCCAGCGGCGCCTGGCGGCCAACCGCGGTGGCGCCCACCAGTTCCAGCCGGCCCTGCTCCTCGTCGTCGCGGGTGTGCCGGACCACGGTGAAGATCCCCATCAGTCCCGCGGCCGCAGCCGCGAACACCAGGACCTTCCAGGCGACCAGCGAACCCGCGCTGTCCCCGGACACCGGCCCGCTCAGCGCCAGGACTGAGGCGTCACCGCGGACGCTGGCGATGAGCGCCAGGCGCTCAGGCAGCCGGGTGTAGAGGTGGCGGAAGCTGTACCCCGTGCTGGCGATGCTGCCGGCGAACACGTACAGCCAGACCGGCAGGATGATGCGGTCGCGGCGCAGGGCGAGGGAGGTCAGCGCGGCGGTCCCGGCCAGCCCGGCCGGGCCGTGGCCGGCCACCGGGCCGCCCGGCCGCTGCGTGCGGGACGCCAGCGCGGTCATGACGGGTCCGAGTAGTGCCGCAGGAACAGTTCCTCCAGCGTGGGCGGCTGGCTGGCCAGGCTGCGGACCCCCGCGGCGACCAGTCGCGCGAGCACCTCACTGAGCGCGTCGCTGTCGACCTGGCAGCTGACCCGGTTGCCGCTGATGTCCAGGTCGTGGACCCCGGGGAGCCCGGCCAGCCCGTCCGGCGGCCGGGTCAGCTCGGCGCGCACCGAGGTGCGCGAGAGGTGCCGCAGGTCAGCCAGGGCGCCGGAGTCCACCGTGCGGCCTTCCCGGATGATCGTCACCCGGTCGCAGAGCGCCTCCACCTCGGACAGGATGTGGCTGGACAGCAGGACCGTCCGTCCTGCCTGGCGCTCTTCCTCGACGCACTCCCGGAACGCGGCCTCCATCAGCGGGTCCAGCCCGGAGGTGGGCTCATCCAGCATCAGCAGCTCAGCCCCGGATGAGAGCGCGGCGACCAGCGCGACTTTCTGCCGGTTCCCCTTGGAGTAGGCCCGGCTCTTCGTGGCCGGATCGAGCCCGAACCTCTCCAGCAGGGCCGCCTTGCGCTTCTCGTCGAGACCGCCGCGGAGCCGGCCGAGCAGGTCGATCACTTCCCCGCCGGACAGGTTCGGCCAGAGGGTGACGTCGCCGGGCACGTAGGCGAGCCGCCGGTGCAGCGTGGTCGCTTCCCGCCATGGGTCGCCGCCGAACAGGCGGGCGCTCCCCCCGCCGGCCCGGATCAGGCCCAGCAGGACCCGGATGGTGGTGGTCTTGCCCGCGCCATTCGGCCCCAGGAACCCGTGCACCTCCCCGGGTGCCACGGTGAGGTCGAGCCCGTCCAGCGCGCGGGCCCGCCCGAAGGACTTCCTCAAGCCGGTTACCTCGATCACCGCCGTCATACGCTCGAGCCTAGCACTTGATTCACAAAATCATGAAAGTTATGTATCGAGTAAACTACGAGCAGCGGCGACGTGGGAGAGGTGACAGCCGGTGCCCGAGGCGCAGGAGGCCCATAAGCGGCCGGTGGCGCGGCAAGCCCCGCAGGCGGCGAAGATCGCGGACACGGCAGCAGACCCGCGTGCGGAGGTGGCCACGGACGCGGAGACAGCGCCCCGGGCGGAGGCCGCGGACGCGGCGGCAGCCCAGGCGGGGAACGCCGTGCAGGCGCGGGACAGTGCCGCGGTGCGGCAATTCATCCAGCGCTTCGGCTCGCTGCTCGCCGACGCGGGCATGCCGCGGATGCCGGCCAGGATCTTCGCCGCCCTGCTGACCACGGATTCCAGCCGCCTGACTGCGGAGGAACTCGCTGGGCTGCTTCAGGTCAGCCCGGCGGCGGTGTCGGGCGGTGTCCGGTACCTGATCCAGGTGGGCCTGGTCAGCCGGGAGACCGAACCCGGCTCCCGGCGCCACGTGTACGTGCTGCCGGACAACGTCTGGCACGAGGTCCTGAGGGTCCGGGACGGGATCATGATGCGCTGGGCGGACGCGATGCGCGGCGGGGCCGACGTGCTAGGAGCGGGCACGCCCGCCGGGGCGCGGCTGGCGGAGTCGGCGATGTACTTCGACTTCATCAGCAAGGAACTGCCGGCGATCCTGGACCGCTGGGCGGACTACAAGGCGGCGCACCAAAGCTGACCTGGTTCCGGGCCGCTCCCGGTCCGGGCAGACGATCATTGTCGCTAGCCTGGGACCATGGCCGAAGAGAATGACGAAACTTCCTCCGATCCGGGCGACGGCACCGCCGAGTACACGTACGGCGGCGGCACGGGCGACTATGAGGTCGGCGGCGACAGCGCTCCGGGCACGGACGGGCTCGAGGACACCGACTTCGAGGACGACGGCGTGCTGGACTCCTCCGACACGCTGGAGGACAGCGAGGATCCGTACGAGGACCCGCTGGACCCGGGCATCGAGCCCGCCGACAAGTGGTCGGCCGGTGAGCGGTTCGGCGACACGCTGGCCGAGGAGCGCCAGGGTGAGTCCCTCGATCAGCTGCTCGCCGAGGAGGATCCGGAGCCGGACCCGTACGCCGACCCTGACCCGCAGGCCGAGAGCGACCTGCCCCGGGAAGGCCCGGAATCCTACGACGAGCAGCAGCCGCGGGCCGGCCGCCTGGTGGCCGAGGATGAGGGAGCCCACCCGGACACCGAGCCGGACCTCGTCGCCCAGGACGTGGGCATCGACGGGGGTGGCGCGGGCGCCGAAGAGGCGGCAGTGCACATGACCGACGAGGACGAGGACGAGATTGCCGGCGGCCCGGAGGGCTGAGCCGGCGCGCGACTATCGTCCGCGGTCCTGGGAGAATCCGGGCATGACGGAATCCCAGCCGGCGCCTTCCCTCCTGTCCGGGAAGACCGCGTGGGCGCGGAACCTCGAGACGCCGCTGCGCCAGTTCCTGCGCACGGAGACGGGCAGCGCGGCGATGCTGCTGGCCGCGACGATGGCCGCGCTGATCTGGGCGAACGTCGCGACCGGGTCGTATGAGTCGCTCTGGTCTACCCGGCTGTCGATCAACCTCGGCAGCAGCATGGACCTGTCCGACACCCTGCACGGCTGGGTGAACTCCGGCCTGATGACGTTTTTCTTCCTGGTGGTCGGCCTGGAGGCCCGGCGCGAGTTCGACATGGGCGAACTGCGCGAGCGGCGGCGGCTGACGCTGCCGCTGCTGATCGGCCTGGGCGGCATGATCGTCCCGATCGGCATCTACCTGGCGGCCAACGCCGGCGGCCCGGGAGCCCATGGCTGGGGCGCGGCCATGTCCACCGACACGGCGTTCGCGCTGGGGATGCTGGCCCTGGTCGGCTCCTGGCTGCCCGACCGGGTGCGCACCTACCTGCTCACCTTCTCCGTGGTGGATGATCTGGCCGGGCTGGCCGTTATTGCGATTGTTTACAGCGCGAACCTGCAGCTGCCCGCCCTGTTCATAGGAGTGGGCATGCTGGCCGCGGTGGCCGTCGTCCGGGCCGCGAACGTGCGGTTCGGCCCGGTCTACTTCCTCCTGGGGGCGGCGGCCTGGGTGGCCTTCTTCAAGTCCGGCGTGGACCCGGTCGTGGTGGGGCTGCTCATGGGCCTGCTGACCTACGCGTACCCCGCGCCGCGCGCTGACCTGGAGCGGGCCAGCGACCTGTTCCGGCTATTCCGCGAGCAGCCCACCCCGGAGCTGGCTCGTGAGGCCAGCGGCGGCGTCCGCCTGGCCATCTCCCCCAACGAGCGGCTCCAGCAGCTGTACCACCCCTGGTCGAGCTACGTCATCGTCCCGCTGTTCGCCCTGGCCAACGCCGGAGTCGTGATCAACACGGGGCTGCTCTCCCGGGCCTACACCTCCCCGGTCACGCTGGGCATCCTGATCGGCGTACGTGGTCGGCAAGCCGGTGGGCACGACCGGGGCCGCCTGGCTCGTCACCAAGCTCAGCCGGGGACGGATCCGGCCGCCCGTGGGCTGGGCCGGTGTCGTGGGCGCGGGCACGATCGCCGGGATCGGCTTCACCGTCGCCCTGCTGATCGCCTCGCTGGCCTTCCACGGCCCCCTGCTGGCCGAGGCGAAGCTGGGCATCCTGTCCGCCGCGTTCTGCGCGTCCGCGATTACCTGGACGGTGTTCCGGGCCACCCGGCTGCTGCCCAAGCGGCTGAAGATACGCGCCCTGCTCGGCACGTCCACGCTCATCACCGACCTGGCCGTCCCCGTCGACCCGGACCGCGATCACATTCGCGGGCCGGAGGAGGCGCCGGTCACCATGGTGGAGTACGGCGACTTCGAGTGCCCGTACTGCGGCATGGCCGAGCCGGTCGTCCGGGAACTGCTGGCCGACTTCGGCGACGTCCGGTACGTGTTCCGGCACCTGCCGCTGAACGACGTGCACCCGCACGCCCAACTGGCGGCGGAAGGCGCCGAGGCCGCCGACCGGCAGGGGAAGTTCTGGGAGATGCACGACGTGCTGATGGAGCATCAGGGCGCGCTCACCGCTAAGGACCTGACCCACTACGCGGGTGACCTGGGCCTCAACATCGCACGGTTCACCGACGATCTGCGCAAGCATGCGGGCGCGGCCCGGGTGGCCGAGGACGTCGACTCCGCGGACCTGTCGTCGGTGTCCGGGACGCCCACGTTCTTCATCAACGGCAAACGTCACTACGGCGCCTACGACATCGGCACGCTGTCCGAGGCGGTCCGCTCCGCCCGGGCGCGGGCTCTCATCACAACCTGAGGAGGCTGGCCCGTGGGCATGGTCAACACGGTGGGCGTCGTGCTGCATCCCGGGCGGGATTGCAACTCGGCCATGTTCGAGCTGCTCGCCTGGGCCAGCAGCCGCAAGGTGACAGTCCTCGCGGTCGAGGACGAGGCCAGCCGGGTGCCCGGCCGCGTCGAGGGGGTCGCCCCGGCGGACCTGGCCAGCCGCTCCGACCTCATGGTCAGCCTGGGCGGCGACGGCACCATGCTGCGCGCGATGCGCATGTCATGCGGCCCGAAGCCGCCGGTGCTCGGCGTCAACGTGGGCAAGCTCGGGTTCCTGGCCGAGATCGACCCGCCGGAGATGGCCGCGGCCCTGTGCGCCATCGATGAGCACCGGTTCACCGTGGAGCCCCGCTCTGCGGTGAAGGCCGAGTTCACCGGTCAGGAGACCGTCGCGTTCAATGACGTGGACCTGGCCCGCATCCCCGGCCGCGGGTCCTCCATCCTGGTCGAGCTCATCGTGGAGTCGCATCCGTTCGTGCGCTACGCGGCGGACGCGGTGATCGTGGCCACGCCTACCGGCTCTACCGCCTATAACTTCTCGGCCGGCGGCCCGCTCGTCTCCCCCATGGCCGAGGGCCTGCTGGTCAACCCGGTGGCACCGCACTCGGCCTTCAACCGGGCACTGTTCCTATCCAGCAGCGAGAAAGTGCTGCTCACAGTGCTGCCGGGCAGCGGCGAGCCGGCCCTGGAGGCGGACGGCATCCTGGTCGGGCGCCTGCAGCCGGGCGACACGGTCGAAGTCGGCACCGTCCCCGCCGCGGCCAACGTGGTCCGGCTGGGCCGGACCACGTTTTACCAGCGTGCGCAGCGCAAGCTCCGGCTGACCGGCTCGGCCGAGGCCGACTGACGGGCGCGGCAGGCGGTAGCGTGGAACAGAGATCGTCTCTGGCGGGATGGATGACCAGCCATTCATGGTTGGTACAAGGTAGCGGGCAGAGTGACTGACACCCTGGAAGGGCAGTGAGCGTGGTGCGAGATCCGGGAGACCTCTACGAGGTGAGCCCTGGCGCGCCGGTGCTGGACGGGGCAGTGATGCTGCACTACCTCGACGGGTTCATCGACGCCGGGGCGGCGGGCAAACTGCTGTCCGCCCATTTGCTGGGCACGCTGGAACATGAGGAGGTCGCCCGGTTCGACGTGGACCGGCTGATCGACTACCGGTCCCGGCGGCCGCCGATGATCTTCTCCCGGGACCGCTGGGAGTCCTACGAAGCCCCCGAGCTGGCCATTCACCTGCTCAAGGACACCGCCGGGAGCCGGTTCCTGCTGCTCACCGGCCCGGAGCCGGACCACGAGTGGGAGGGCTTCACGCAGGCGGTGCGGGACGTGGCCGCCCGGATGGGGGTCCGGCTGGCGGTTGGCTTCCACGGCATCCCGATGGGTGCGCCGCATACCCGCCCGCTGGGCGTGACCGCCCACGCAACCACGTCCGGCCTGACCACGGGCTACCCGCCACTGGTGGACCGGCTTCAGGTTCCGGGGAGCGTGGCGGCGCTGCTCGAGATGCGATTCGGTGAGGAAGAGCGCGCCGCGGTCGGATTCGCGGTGCATGTTCCGCATTACCTGGCCCAGGCCGCCTATCCGACGGCCGCGATCACCCTGCTCGACTCGGTGTCCCGCGCGACCGGGCTGCAGTTGCCCGATGACGCGCTGCGTGACGCGGCCCAGGAGACCGACGAGGAGATCCGGCGGCAGGTCGAGGGCTCCGAAGAGATCATGGAAGTCGTGCAGGCCCTGGAGCGGCAGTACGACGCGTTCGCCGAGGGAGCCGAGCGCGGCTCGCTGGTGGACGGGTCGGAGCAGCTGCCCTCCGCCGACGAGATCGGCGCCCAGTTCGAGCAGTTCCTGGCGGAGCAGCAGGGCCGGGCCGACTCCCCGGACTCCTGACCCTGCTGCCGCCGCGCTGGCCAGCCGGCGGTGCGGCCCGGCTAGGCCACTTCGTTGAGCTTGCCGGTGGCCACGTCGAAGACGAAGCCGCGGACCGAGTCCTTGTGCGGGATGAACGGGCTGGCCTTGATCCGGTTGATCGACTGGCGGACGTCCTCGTCCAGGTCGGGGAAGGCCTCGGCCGCCCATTCGGGCTTGATGCCGGTGTCGGCCTGAATGCTCGCCTTGAAGTCGTCGTCGGTGAAGGTCAGCATCCCGCAGTCGGTGTGGTGGATGAGGATGATCTCCTGGGTGCCGAGCAGCCGCTGGCTGATCGTGAGCGAGCGGATCTCGTCGTCGGTGATCACCCCGCCCGCGTTGCGGATCACGTGCGCCTCGCCGTCGTTGAGGCCGAGGATGCCGTAGACGTTCAGCCTCGCGTCCATGCAGGCCACCACGGCGATGTGCTTGGACGGCGGGAGCGGCAGTGGCCCGCTGAAACTCTCCGCGTAGCGGTCGTTGTTAGCCAGCAGGTCGTCGGTAACGGTCATGGCGCCAGTCCTCTCTGATTGGTATGCCCCTGATCCGGGCGGCGTTTCGTGATCAAGGGGGCCATGTCATCTTGTCTACTCCCCCGGTGCCGGCCGTACTGAACGGGCGAATCTCCGACCCGGGCCTGCCTGGCTCCCGCCGGGCAAGGCCCCTTCCCCCTGAGCCCCGGACCATAGATGGAGTCCTTGATCATGACTCCTAAAGAATTTAATTCCGATTGAGATAGTAACCTACAGTCCCTCCCGTACCCAGATCCTCATCCGGTCCTGGCGGGCCTGCGCGGTCGTTGCGGCATGTCCGACACGGCCCGTCACCAGGTACACACACTCCGGCTTCGCCATCACTAGACTGATCCGCGAGGAAACGGGGACGACAGCCATGAGCCGATCGAGTGCACGCGAATGCCTGGCGCCGGGGACGGTGGTCGCCCCCGGCGAGGTGCTGGTGGCCACCGAGATCGGCGACCCCGCGCATGGGCGGCTGAGCTGCCCGGCCGCGCCGCTGGTCGGCGGATTGCTGTACCGCCGGGGCGTGCGCGTCCGCTACGCGCCGGTGCCGCAGTCGGGTGACGCCTCCCAGGCTGATGACGGCGCGGCCCTGTTCGTCACCACCGCACTGCACGCCGACGGCACGGCCACCGCGATCGGCGCCGCGGCCAGCAGCGTGGATGGTGTGGCCATGGCGGCGGCCCGCAGCGCCGTCGAGGAATGGGCGGCGGTGGGCGGGACCCGGCGCCTGCTCAGCGCCGTGAGCCCGTGGTGCCCGGGCGCGCGGCGGGCCCTGGAGGCCACCCGGGAGGCCCTGGCCCGGGGCCCGGTGTACGTGTGCGGGCAGCTGATGGCGAGCCCGCAGGCCTGCGCGGACCTGGAGAAGAACGGTGCGGTCTTCGCCCGTTCCCTGGACGACGTGCCCGACGGCGCTCAGCTGCTGATCCCGGCGCACGGCGTCGCCCCCGGGGTCCGCACCGAGGCGGCCGAGCGCGGCCTGGACGTGATCGATGCGACGTGCCCGCTGGTGGCCGGGGTACAGGCCGAAGCCCGCCGGTTCGCCGAGCGTGGCGATCAGGTGGTCCTCATCGGCCAGTCCGGCCTCGCGGTGCTGCCCGCGATCCTGGGCGAGGCCCCGGATCACGCCATCCTGGCCGAGACCCGGGTCGGGGCGGGCGCGGTCCAGGTCGCGGACCCGCGGCGGGTCTCCTACGTGCTGGTGCCGGGCGTCCCGGTCGAGGACACCCCGATCGCGACCGCGGCCCTGCGCTCCCGGTTCCCGGCCCTGCGCGGCCCTGACCCGGACGGGTTCTGCTACGCAGCGTCCGACCGGGCCGAGACCGTCCGGACCGTGGCCTCGTCCAGTGACCTGGTCCTGGTCCTGGGCACCGAGGACGACCCGGACACCCGGCACCTGACCGCCCTGGCCCGGTCCAACCGGGCCAAGGCCAACGTGATCGCGGACGTCACCGAGATCATCCCGTCCTGGCTGGCCGGCACCTCGGCCATCGGGCTGGCCGAATCCACCGCCGCCGCGCCCGGGCTGGCCGCGCGGGTGACCGAGGCGCTGTCCGGGCTCGGCCCGCTCAGCGTGACCAGGCGGCTGGTCAGCACCGAGGTCACCAGCCGGGCCGCGACCACGAGCCCGCCGTCCCCCGGATAGCCACGCCGCCGGGGGCTGCGCACCGGCGGCCGATCTGACATTGTGGCTGTCATGCTCTTCCCCACCTCCCTGGTCGGCAGTTACCCGCAGCCAGACTGGCTCATCGACCGGGCGCGGCTGCGCGGCCGGTTCCCGCCCCGGGTCCGCGCCACCGAACTGTGGCGGGTCGCCCCGGAATACCTGGAGCAGGCCCAGTCTGACGCGACCGAACTGGCCATCCGGGCCCAGGAAAGGGCCGGGCTGGACATCCTGACCGACGGGGAGATCCGCCGGGAAAGCTACTCGAACCGGTTCGCGACCGCCCTCGACGGGGTGGACATCGACAATCCCGGCACCGCACTGGACCGCAGTGGCGAGCCCAACCCGGTGCCCCGGGTGACCGGCCCGATCCGCCGCCGTCACCCGGTCGAGGTGGGGGACGTAAAGTTCCTGCGCGCCAGCACCTCCCGGACCATCAAGATCACTGTGCCGGGCCCGTTCACCATGGCCCAGCAGGCCCAGAACGACTACTACGCCAGCACCGAGGATCTCGCCCTCGGCTACGCCGAGGCGGTCCACGAGGAGGTGGCGGACCTGTTCGCGGCGGGTGCGGACATCGTCCAGCTCGACGAGCCCTACCTGCAGGCGCGTCCGGACGAGGCCCGCAAGTACGGCGTGCGGGTGATCAACCGGGCCCTGGAGGGCATGACCGGGACGACCGCCGTGCACCTGTGCTTCGGTTACGCCGCGATCATCCATGACCGGCCGTCGGGCTATTCGTTCTTGCCGGAACTGGCCGAGTGCGTCTGCGACCAGGTCTCGGTGGAGACCGCGCAGTCCGGGCTGGACTGCTCGATACTCCGGAGCCTGGACGGCAAGACAATCATCCTGGGCGTGCTCAACCTGGGTGACGAGACGGTGGAGAACCCGGCCGAGATCGTCGCCCGGGCCCGCCGGGCGCTGGAGTACGTGCCCGCGGAGCGGCTCGTGCTGGCCCCGGACTGCGGCATGAAATACCTGCCCCGGGACGCGGCGTTCGGCAAGCTCGTCTCGCTGCGGATGGCGGCTGCCCTGCTCCGCGCCGACGCCAGCGTCTCCACCACTCCCTGACCCCAGCCCCGGCTACAGCCAGCCGATGATCGTCCCGAGAATGCCGCTCGAACTGCTCCCGCTGCCCGGCGTGGTCGTGCCCGTCGACGTGGGTGTGGGCGATGACGTCGTCGGCGTGGAACTCGGGGTAGGCGCCGGGCTGGTCGGCGGAGGAGAGGTGTGCCTGGACTTCGAGGGTGCCGGCGAGGACGGGTGACTGCCCGGCCTGGAGGACTTCCCGGACTTCCCGGCGCCTGGCGTGTAGAACCCGGTGCCGCTGGCCACCGCGGCGCCGTGCTTGCCGTGGGACTTCTTGTGCCGGGAGGTCGAGGGCTTGGGCGTGTTCACCGCGGGCGCCGCGTCCGCGGACGGGACGGACGGGGCCAGCGCGGAACTGACCGGGGGCGGCGTGTGATGCAGTGAGTTCGCTGCGAGCATGGCCCCGCCTCCGAACATCACGAACACCGCGACCAGCACCCCGGCGGCCGGCACGAACGCGGCCGGGCCGCGCCTGGACGCCAGCGGATCCAGCGGCACCGGGAAGCCGGACCGGGTGAACGGCTCGGCCCGCTCCGCGATCTCGGCCCGCTCCTGGGCCGCGTCGGGAGAGGTATCCGCGAGCAGGCTGAGCGCCTCGTGCTGCAGGCTCTCCGGAAGGACAGGATCGGGCAGCGCGCTGAGCATCGCTACCGGGTTCACATGCCGCCGCTCGTGCTCGCCGCAGATCTCACAGGCGCCAATGTGCCGGCGTACCTGCCTGCGCAAATTGGGGGTGAGGTCCCCGTCCCAGTCCCCCAGGATCGCGGACAGCTCCGGGCAGGAGCCCAGGCGGGAGCGGGCCACCACGTGCGCGCCCAGCGCGGTCTCGAACCGGGTCCGCGCCCGGCTGGTCAGCGTGTGCACCTGATTGCGCGGCACCCCCAGCGCGTCCGCCAGGTCCGCGCCGTAGAACTCGTGCCGCAGGTGCAGCTCGACGATTTCCTGGTCTCCCCGTTCCAGCTCGGCCAGCGCGGACCACACCATCTCACGCTGCCAAGCCTGCTCCAGGGCCGGGCCAAGATCGGCGGTCGCCTCACCGTCGCCGAACTCGTCGTCGGCCAGCGGGACGGAGGCGCCATGGCCGTGCAGCCGGCGCCGGCACTCGTTCCGGGCCACCGCGTACAGCCAGGGCCGCAGCCGGGCCGGGTCACGCAGCAGCGGCAGCTTCACCTGGGCCACCACGAAGGTGTCGCGGACCGCCCCGGCCGCGTCGGCCGGCTCACTCAGCAGCGACCGGCAATATCCGTACAGCGACGGGGCGAACTCATCGTAGGCGGCCGCCAGGGCGGCCGGATCGCCCGCCACGACCGCCGCCACCAATTCCCCGTCACGCATGCGATCAACGCTATGGCCTCGCGGGAGTTTTCGGATCGAGTCCGGCCGAATCGACGTGAACCTGACGCCCGGCTTTCCGGTATCGCCGGCCAGCTCTCCGGGCGGGCCCGCGCCGGGCCGGCCCGGGCCGGCTGGCGCCCGGCGGCCAACCGCGCCGCCGGCTAGCCGAGAAGCTGATAGGTGACCGGGACGGTGAGGCCGCCCGGGCTCACGGTCAGCAGCGCGGTGGAGAACAGGGCCGCGCCCGCCGCGGTCACCGTGATCTGGACGCTCTGCCCGGCGGCCAGCGACCCGGAGGCCTGGCTGACGGTGAGGTCCTGGAGCAGGGGCACGGGCACGGCGAGGTGATAGGCGGAGACCGGCCCGCCGTGCGCGGTGAGGGTCAGCGTCCCGGTCCACAGACCGCTGAGCGACAGCTTGAGGCCGAGGCGCGCGGGCGACACGGTCAGGGTGCCCGTGACCACCGCGGATATCCCGGGCGACGGCGCCGCAGAGGTGGCCGGGACGCTGGGCGACCCGGCCGGGGCCGTGCTGGCGCCGCCGCTGGCGCCACCGCTGGCGGTGCGCAGCACCTGCGGCCCGGGGGAGGTCGCTCCCTCCCCGGTGCCGCCCCCGCCGGACGAGGGCGCCCCGGATCGGCCCGGTGCGGTCGGCGCACCGGTGGTGGGCAGCGCGTGGCCGGTACCCGGCGGCCCGGCCGGTCCTGGATGGTGCAGCAGTCCGCCGCCGACGATGACCCCGCCGACGATCGCGGCGCCACCGGCCGCGGCGCCGCCCCGCACGAAGGCGGAGTGCGCCCCGTGGTGCAGCCGGATCGGCGGCGGCGGATTGAGCGGCCGGGGGAATCCGCCGGGCCCGAGTGCGCCTGCCCGCTGCCCGACCGCCAGCCGCTGGGCCACGGCGCCGGGCGAGCCGTCCGCGATCAGGCCGAGCACCTGATGGCGCAGGGCGGCCGGCAGCGCGGCCACCGGCAGCACGCTCAGCAAGGCCACCGGGCTGAGCTCACGGCGCTGCCGGTCGCCGCAGGCGTCACAGTGCCGGATATGCCGTCCGACCCGCTTACGCAACAGCACGGTGAGCCGCCCGTCCCAGCCCTCCAGGATCCCGGCCAGTTCAGGGCAGGCTGCCCGGCCGGAGCGGGCCACCAGCAGCACGCCGAGCGCTGATTCGTAATGAGCCCGGGCGCGCGAGGCCATGGCGTGCGCCTGGTTGCGCGGGACGCCGAGCGCATCGGCCAGGTCCGCACCGGTCAGCTCGTGTCCCAGGTTCAGCTCGATGATCTCCCGCTCGCTGGGGGTGAGACCGCCCAGCGCCGACCACACGACTTCGCGGAGTTCCGCCTGTTCCAGATCTGATCCGAGATCGCTGGTGTCGTCGGTCACCTCCGCCGCCTCATCGAGTGGGGCGGCGCTGCCCGCGGCCCGGAGCCGCCGGTGGCACTCATTCCGGGCCACCGCGTACAGCCAGGGCCGGAGCCGGTCCTGGTCGCGGAGCGCGGAAAGCTTCGCCGCGGCGATGATGAACGTGTCCTGGACGGCGTCAGCCGCGTCCGCTGGCTCGGTGAGCAGGGCCTGGCAGTAGGCGTAAAGGCTCGGCGCGTAGCGATCAAAGGCCGCGGCGAGCCCGGCTGGGTCGTCCGCGACGATGGCGGCCACGATCTCGCGGTCGAGCATGGCATCACGTTAGAACTCATCAGGGCAGATCCGGGCGGATTCCGCGGTATCGGGATAAGCGCCTGGACGCATGCTGAGGACGGTGCATTCTGCGCGGACGGCACGATCCAGGCCGGGCCGCCCCGGGCCGGGCCCGGCCGGGCCAGCGGGTGGTCAGGCCGGCCTGGGCCCGGCCGCTGTGCATGCCCGCGGCACGGCACCCGGGGCGTGGCCCGGCCGCCGGCTGGCCGCCGGCCCGGCTGCTGGCGGCGGGCTGCGATCCAGCTCCGGGCGGGCTCCAGGCTGACGTGGCCACGGCGGACGCCATGACGACCTGGCCGGGCGGACCCGGGCCACGCCCGGAACCCGCCGGCTTGCCGGGCAGTAACAACAGGATGCTGGCCGTCGCCGCGACGAGCGCGCTGAGCGCGATCCCCGATCCCCGGGTCACTGAGTTCATGCCGCGTCCCCTCCTCGAGCCGGCCCAGATACGCGCCAGCACAGTTAGGAGTCGTCGTCCCGCCCGGCGCCAACAACTTTTCCGGGATTTTCTGCCGTGACGGCGGTCGGGGCCGGGGTGGCTGTGGATGGGGTGATCCGCCGGGTCAGCCAGGAAGCTGGACCCAGCAGGCCAGGCCGGACGCAGGTACGAGACGGCATGGGGACGGCCAGGCCCGGCCGCGGGCGGGCGCCGGTTTGTTTCGGCTTCCGGCCAATAGCGCGGCCACCGCAACGCGGCGCAGACCGGGCCGCGGTGAGCCGGAACAAATACCCCAGTGGGGTTCTCCGCATCCCCCGGGCCGGTATTCATTAATACCTCCCAGGGGTTCCGCCGATACCCCCGGTGGGTTTAATCCGCAGCGCGGGCCATTGCGGAGAGTTCAGCGTTATAGCAGCTCAGGCGGCTCTTGATGGCTTCGCGCTCTTTCCTGCTTGCGGCCGGAATAGCCCAGCCTTTACGATTCTTCTATCGCGGCCAGGCGCACCGGAAATTATCTAACGCTCGCCTGCAGCGAGCACATCTAAAGCGTATTAAGCACGGGGGCTAAGGAGAATCAGCCGTGAGTGAGGCGGCCGTTACCCAGCGCGGTACCCGCGCGCCGGGCGACGACCGCGCCTTCGCCCCGGCGGCCTGGCGCGCGCCTGACGTCCGGCGGCGGCTGCAACTGGCCCTGGGCGCCCTGTGGCTGCTCGACGCGATCCTGCAGTACCAGCCGGTCATGTTCACCCGGGCCTTCAGCCAGATGCTCGCCGCCGCTGCGGAGGGCAACCCAGCCTTCGTGAGCCGGCCGATTCTCTGGGACGCCCATCTCGTGGGGCAGCATCCGGTGGCGCTGAACACGGCCTTCGCCACCATCCAGCTGCTGCTGGCCCTCGGCATGGCCTGGCGGCCCACGGTCCGGCTCGCGCTGGGGGCGTCGATCGTCTGGGCCCTGGGCGTGTGGTGGTTCGGTGAAGGGCTGGGCGGGGTGCTGACCGGGACGGCCAGCCCGCTCAGCGGCGCCCCGGGCCCGGTGATCCTCTACGCGCTGCTGGCGGTCCTGCTGTGGCCACGTGACCGGCCCGGCTCCGCCGGTTCGGCCGCCCCGTTCGTCGCGGCCCGGGCTGTGGGTGCCCCGGCCGCGCGGGCGCTCTGGCTCATCCTGTGGGCCAGTCTGGCCTATTTCGCGCTGCTGCCCGCGAACCGCGCCCCGCAGGCGCTGCACGCCATGCTGGCCGGCATGACCGGGGGTGAACCGGCCTGGCTGGCCGCGATCAGCCAGCACGGCGCGGGGCTCCTGGCTCACCACGGGCTGGCCGCCTCGATCGGGCTGGCCGCCATCCTGGCCCTGATCGCCGTGGGCGTGTACCTGCCGCCGCCGGGGGCCCGGGCCGCTCTCGCCGTGGCGGCGGTGCTGGCCGCCGTGATCGGGGTGGCCGGCCAGGACCTCGGCGGCATCCTCACGGGCAGCGGGACCGACCCCGAGTCTGCCCCGTTGCTGATCTTGCTGGTCCTCGCCTACTGGCCGGTGCGGACCGGCCCGCCGGGAGGTCCGTGACGTGACCGGACCTTCCTGGCTCGCGGGCATCCTGGCCGCGGTCATGATCGCGACCGCCGGGTACTGCGCCTCCCGGCTGATCATCGCGCGAGCGCAGCGGCGGCGAGATGAGCGCGACGTCAACCTGGTGCACACGGTGATGGGCGTGGCCATGGCAGGCATGCTGGTGAGCTGGCTCAACCCGCTCCCGGACGGGGTCTGGGCGGTCATGTTCGGGGCGGCCACCGGCTGGTTCGGCTGGCGGGCCTGGCGCAGGCCGCCAGCACCGCACCGACGCCAGCGACAGCGATCTATCGCCGCACCGCCATCACGTGCCCCACCTCGTGATGTGCGGCGCCATGGTCTACATGCTCCTCGCCGCCGGCGCCGTGACCTCGGCCACGCATCCCGGGATGACCATGGGCGGCCCGGCTGCAACCGGCCGCTTCCCGCTCCTCGCCCTGGTCCTGGCGGTCTTCATGGTGGGCTACGTGATGTGGCAGGCCGACCGCCTCCCCGCCCTAGCCCAGCCCAGCACCGCCCCGCACAGCACCGGCCAGGACTCCTGCGCTGGCCGTCGTACCAGCAGGTGGCGGCCAGGCCACGCAGGCGCACGAGGCGGCGCCGGACCCAACCTCCCGCCAGCGGCGTTGGGGCATGTTGTCCCGGCGTTTGGTGGGCCGGGACAACATGCCCTCGCCGCTGGCCCACCAGGTCGTCCTGTCCCCCCGCCTAGCAGCCTGCTGCCAGATCGCCATGGCCGTAACCATGGGCTACATGCTGATCCTCATGCTCTAGGCCCTGGTGCGGCGCGGGGGCATGCGCTGCGGAGCTCAGCCCGTCGCGGGCAGATCCAGGTCCACCACGATCGGGGCGTGGTCCGACGGGCCCTTGCCCTTGCGGGCCTCCCGGTCCACGTAGGCGTCCTTGACCGCCGCAGCGACCGCCCCGCTGGCCAGGACCAGGTCGATGCGCATGCCCATGCCCTTGTGGAACATGCCCGCCCGGTAGTCCCAGTAGGTGAAGGGCTCCCCCTTGAGCGCCCGGGCCGGGACGTCGGTGAGCCCGAGGTCCAGCAGGCCGGCCAGGGCGGCCCGCTCCTCCGGGGTGACGTGGGTGGAGCCGACGAACGCGGCCGGGTCCCACACGTCCTCGTCGCGGGGGGCGATGTTGAAGTCCCCGCACACGGCGAGCCGCGCCCCGCCGGCGTCCGGGCTGAGCTCGGCGGCCAGCGCGTCGCGCAGGGCCGCGAGCCAGGACAGCTTGTAGGCCAGGTGCGGGCTGTCCAGGGCCCGGCCGTTCGGCACGTACACCGACCACACCCGGCAGCCCGCGCAGGTGGCCGAGATGGCCCGGGCCTCCGGGTCGGGGAAGCCCGGCTCGCCGGGAAAGCCCCGGCGCACATCGTCCAGGCCGGCCCGGGACAGGATGGCCACCCCGTTCCACCGGCCGGTCCCGTACAGCGCGGCCTCGTAGCCCAGTTCCCCGACCTCCTTGACCGGGAAGCCGGCGTCAGGGGCCTTGGTTTCCTGCAGGCAGAGCACGTCCGGCCGGGTCTCCTCCAGCCAGCCAAGCAGCCGGGGCAGCCTGGCCTGCACCGAGTTGACGTTCCAGGTAGCCAGCCGCATGGTTTCCTTCCCCGACCAGTCAGGCGTTCGCGTGCAGCGCGGCGTTCAGCGCGATGCCGTGCCCGCCGCGCTCGGTGACCCGGACCGCGCCGGTCTGCGAGTCGCGCAGCCACAGCAGCCCTGGGCGGCCGGACAGGTCCCGGGCCTTGACCACCTGCCCGTCCGGCAGCGCGACCTTGGTTCCCGCCGTGACGTACAGCCCGGCCTCGACCACGCAGTCGTCGCCCAGCGAGATGCCGATGCCGGCGTTCGCGCCGATCAGGCAGCGCTCGCCGACCGAGATCGTCTCCTTGCCGCCACCGGACAGGGTGCCCATGATCGACGCGCCGCCGCCCACGTCGGAGCCGTCCCCGACGACCACGCCGGCCGAGATCCGGCCTTCCACCATGGACGTGCCGAGGGTGCCCGCGTTGTAGTTGACGAAGCCCTCGTGCATGACCGTGGTCCCCTCGGCCAGGTGGGCGCCCAGCCGGACCCGGTCCGCGTCCGCGATCCGCACCCCGGCCGGCAGCACGTAGTCCGCCATCCGGGGGAACTTGTCCACGCCGTACACGGCGACCGGGCCGCGGCGGCGCAGCCGCAGCCGGGTGGCCTCGAAGTCCGGGACCGGGCACGGCCCGTGGCTGGTCCACACCACGTTGGCCAGCACCCCGAAGATGCCGTCCACGTTGCAGCCGCGCGGGCGGATCAGGCGGCCGGACAGCAGGTGCAGCCGCAGGTACGCGTCGTGCGCGTCGGCCGGGGGCGCGGCCAGGCTGCCGATGGTGGTGCGGACGGCGACGACCTCGACCCCCCGGGCCTCGTCCGGGCCGAGCAGCGGAGCCACGTCGGGGCCGAGCGCCTCAGCCGCCTCGGCCAAAGACAGCCGGACGGTGCCGCTGGCCTGCGAGGCCGGGACCAGTTCCGGCGCGGGGAACCAGGTGTCCAGTACCGTCCCGCCCGGACCCGCCGCGCCGGTCACCACCGTGGCCAGGCCGGCACCCCGCGCCCCGGTCGCCTGAGGATCGATCCCTGACTGAGTCACGGCCCACATGCTAGCCGCCGGCCGCCCGCCCTGGTTCCTCCTCGCCGCCAGGGCCCACATTTCACGCCGACGGTGCACTTTTCCAGGGTGTTTCGTCCGATTTGGCGCACGACGAGCGTGAAAATGGACTGGAGGGGCCAGTGTGACGGAGGGACTGCGCCCATGCGGGCCGGCAGCGGGCCGGCCGCGCGGCTGGCGTCGACCGAAGCGGCCTGGCGACTCCTGAGGCGAGCGGACCAGCGGCGCCCGGACCAAGCGCGGCCCGGGGCCCGGAGCCGGACCATGGGCGCCGGATCCCTGCGGCTGGTCGGGCGGCCCGCCGCCAGCGGGCGTTAGAGATAAGGATTGTGTGACTGCGGGTCGGGGGCCGCGGCAGCGCTGGGAGAGGACGGGCCGTCAGTCGCCGAGTTCGGCGCGGCGGCGGGTCACGAACTCCTCCAGCTCGGCCCGGATCCCGTCATCCAGCGGCGGCGCCTGATACTCCGCCAGCGTTTTCGCGGCAGATCTCCCCGGCCCGGGCGGTGGCATCCTTGGCGCCGAGGCGCACCCACCGCTCATAGTTCGCGGTCGAGGACAGCAGCGGCCGGTAGAAGCATTCCCGGAACCGCTCCATGGTGTGCTGCGCCCCGAGGAAGTGGCCGCCGTGGCCGACTTCCTCGTGCGCCCCGAAGGCCAGCGACGCCTCGTCGATCTCCAGCGGGGTGAACTCCACCCGCAGCATGCGCAGCAACTCCACGTCGATGATGAACTTCTCGTAGCAGCTGACCAGCCCGCCTTCGAGCCACCCGGCGGCGTGCATGACGAAGTTGGTGCCGGCCAGGAACGTCGGCAGCAGCGTCATCAGCGCCTCGTAGGCCGCCTGCGCGTCCGCGGTCTGGCTGGAGTTGAGCCCGCCGCCGGTGCGGAACGGCAGCCCGTAGTGCCGGGCCAGCTGGCCGGTGCAGAACAGGCCGATGGCCGACTCCGGGGTGCCGAAGCTGGGCGAGCCGGACTGCATGTCGATGTTGGACAGGAACGAGCCGAACACGACCGGGCAGCCGGGCCGGATCAGCTGGGCCAGCGCGATGCCGGACAGCGCCTCGGCCAGCTGCTGGACCAGCGCGGCCGGGATCGTGACCGGCGACATCGCGCCCATCAGCAGGAACGGGGTCAGCACCACCGGCTGGTTCGCGGCGCAGTACTCGAACTGGGCGTCCAGCATCCGGTCGTCCCAGCGCAGCGGCGAGTTGCAGTTGATCAGCGAGATGGTGGCCGGGGTCTGCTCGATCGACGCCCGGCCCTGGTCCGCGGCCCGCGCCGCCGCCGAACAGGATCTCGGTCATCGCGATGGTGTCGGCCGCGTTCGGCCCGGACACCACGTTGCCCATGTAGATCTTGTCGGTCACCGTCTGCAGCGCGTAGATCATGTCGAGGTGCCGGGAGTCGAGCGGCGTGTCGTTCGGCTCGCAGATCACGCCGCCCGCCGTGTCCAGCTGGGGGAAGCTCTGGGCCAGCATGCTCAGCCGGCGGAAGTCCTCCATGGTGGCGTCGCGGCGGACGTCGCCCTCGCGGACGAACGGGCAGCCGTAGACGCCGCCGAACACCATCTGGTCGCCGCCGATGTGCACGCTGTTGGCCGGGTTGCGGGCCTGGATGTCGAACTCGCGCGGCGCCTTGGCCACCTGCTCCAGGACGAAGTCCGGGTCGAGGAAGACCACCTCGTCCTCGACCTTCTGGCCGGCCCGGCGGAACAGCTCCAGCGCCTCGGGCTTGGCGAACTGGACGCCGATCTCGGAGACGATGCGCCGCCACCCCTTGTCCAGCACGCCGATGGCGTCCGGGGAGAGGATCTCGTAGCGCGGCATCGTGTTGCGGAACATTGCCACCTCCGGCCCGTCTTGACCCTCCCCGGCACCGCTACGTAATATCACATAGTAGAACAGAGTTCCGTAATCTGGAACTCATGGACAGTGATCTCATGGTGTGCAAGCAGAGCAGCAGACCGCCGGGCACGCGGGAGGCAGCAGTGGCCACTCCCACCGGCACGCAGGCGGTGGACCGGGCCGTCCGGCTGGTCACCGAGGTCGTGCACGCCGCCGACTCGGTGACGTTCACCGAGCTGGCCGCGGCCACCGGGCTGGCCAAGAGCACCACGTCGCGGCTGCTGGTCGCGCTGGAGCGCGGCGGGCTGGTCCGCCGCGACGACGACGGCCGGTTCCGCCCGGGTGACGTGTTCGTCCGGTACGCCTGGCGGGGCGGCGCCGAGGCCGGCCTGATCGAGGTGGCCCGGCCGTTCCTGGACCGGCTCGGCGCGCAGACCGGCGAGACCGTGAACCTGGGCGTGGCCCGCGACGGCCTGGTCGAGCAGATCGCCCAGGTGGACAGCAAATACCTGATCGGCGGGACCAACTGGGTCGGCCGCCCGGTCCCGCTGCACTGCGCCGCGCTGGGCAAGGTGCTGCTGGCCTACGGCGCGGCGCCGCTGCCGCCGGGCCGGCTGGAGGCCCGCACCTCCCGGACCCTGACCAGCCGCGCCGCGCTCGAGGAGAACCTGCGCCAGGTCCGCCGCTGCGGCTACGCGGTCACCGACGAGGAACTCGAGCCGGGACTGGTCGCGGTGGCCGCCCCCGTCTACCGGGACGGCGCGGTGGTGGTGGGCGCCCTGTCGGTGTCCGCGCCGGCCAGCCGCCTCAGTCCGCCGAGCATCCCCGGGGTGGCCGGACAGTGCGTGACCCAGGCCCTCGCCCTGTCCGCGGTTCTCGGCCACGTTCCGCTGCCCGGGCCCGAAGCCCCCGTGCCTGGATCCCCCAGGCCTGAATCCCCCGCCACGCGCTAGAGAGAAGGTACCTCGTGACGCAGGAGGAGCTGCTTCGCCAGCTTTATGACTTCACCCTGGTCGGCAACGCGCCCGAGGTGCTCAGCCTGACCAACGCCGGCCTGGAGATGGGCCTGGGCCCGGAAACCCTGCTCTACGAGGCCCTCATTCCCTCCCTGGAGGAAGTCGGCGCCCGGTTCGAGCGCGGCGACTTCTTCGTCCCGGAGATGCTCATCGCGGGCAAGGCCATGGCCGGGGCGCTGGAGATCCTGCGCCCGCTGCTGGCCGAGACCGGCGCCGAGTCGATCGGCACGATCGTGATGGGCACGGTCAAGGGCGACGTGCACGACATCGGCAAGAACCTGGTCAACATCATGTTCGAGGGAGCCGGATTCCAGGTCATCGACCTCGGCGTCCAGGTCGCGCCGGAGAAGTTCATCGCCGCCATCCAGGAACACAAGCCCGACATCGTGGGCTTCTCCGCGTTCCTGACCACGACCATGCCGATGTTCAAGGCGAACATCAACGCGCTGCAGAAGGCCGGGCTGCGCGACCAGGTCATCGTGATGGTGGGCGGCGCGCCGGTCACCCAGGAGTACGCGGACGTGGTGGGCGCGGATGGCTACGCGGCCGACGCGTCGGCCGCGGTGGTCCGGGCCAAGGAACTGCTGCAGCAGGCGCCGCGCGATGACACCGGCCTAGGGAGCACACACCCATGGAAACCGTCCTCCGGTCCGCTTCACGCGAGGTCGTGATCGGCCCGCAGCAGCCGTTCTGCATCATCGGCGAGCGGATCAACCCGACCGGCCGCAAGATCTTCCAGGAACAGCTCCGCCGCGGTGACCTGTCCCGGATCGAGATCGACGTGGCCCAGCAGGTGGCCGGCGGGGCCATGGTCCTCGACGTGAACATGGGCGCGCCGCTGGCCGACGAGGCCGAGCTGATGGTGGCGGCGGTGAAGCTCATCCAGGGACTCACCGACCTGCCGCTGTGCATCGACTCCTCGATCATCGAGGTGCTCGACGCCGGGCTGGCCGCCTACCAGGGCAAGGCGCTGGTGAACTCGGTAACCGCCGAGGACGAGCGGCTGGAGGCCATCCTGCCGCTGGTCAAGAAGTACGGCGCGGCGGTCATCGCGCTCCCCAACGACGAGGAGGAGATCCCCGAGGACCCGCGCAAGCGCCTGGAGCTGGCCCGCAAGATCATCGACGTGGCGACCGGCCGGTTCGGCATCCCGGCCGAGGACATCGTGATCGACCCGCTGGCCATGCCGGTCGGCGCGGACACCTCCCTGGTCGTCAAGACCATGGAGACCATCTCGCTGCTGCGCGAGGAGTTCGGGGTGAACACCACGCTCGGCGCGTCCAACGTCTCGTTCGGCATGCCCGACCGGCACGCGATCGGCGCGGCCTTCCTGCCCATGGCCATCACCAGCGGCCTGACCAGCGCGATCCTGGACGCCCGCGCGCCGCAGATCGTCCGCGCCGTGCAGGCCGCCGACCTGCTGCTGGACCGGGACCCGTGGGGTGCGTCGTGGATCGCCGCGCACCGGGCCCAGCAGGCCCAGCAGGCTGCGACGTGACCACGGCCCAGCACCGGGACGCCGACCTTTCCGCTGACGGCCCGGTCCGCGTCGACCTGCGGTTCGAGCCCAGCGGCCGCCAGGTGCGGGTGCCGGCCGGGGTGAGCGTGTTCGACGCCGCGAGCTGGAACGGCATCGCCATCGACTCCACCTGCGGCGGCCACGGCACCTGCAAGAAGTGCAAGGTGCGGATGCTGGACGGGGCGGCGGCGCCGTCGGCGCTGGACATCCGCGCGTTCTCCCCCGACGAACTGCGCGACGGCTGGCGGCTGGCCTGCCGGGTGCTGGCCGACGCCGACGCGAGGATCGATGTTCCCCCGCTGGCCACCCGGCCCAAGGCGGCCACCGTCGGGGTCGGCCGCCAGGTCATCCTGCGGCCTGCGGTGCAGAAGCGCTACCTGGAGCTGGGCGAGCCGTCCCTGGCCGACCAGCGCAGCGACATCGAGCGGATCCTGGACGGCGTGGATGACCTGGAGCTGCGGCCGGACCTGCACGCCGTGCGGGTGGCCGGGCGGGCGCTGCGCGCCGCGGACTTCAAGGTCACCGCCGTGATCGTCGATGAGGTGCTGATCGACGTGCAGCCCGGGGACACCTCGGCCCGGCTGTTCGGCATCGCGTTCGACCTCGGCACCACGACGGTGGTGGCCACCCTGCTCGACCTGTCCACCGGCACCCCGGTCGCGGTGGCCTCGGCGCTGAACCAGCAGCAGCCGTTCGGCGCCGACGTGATCACCCGGATCAGCGCCACCATGATGGACCCGGACACGCTGGCCCGGCTGACCGCCCTGGCCCAGCAGACCCTGGCCGAACTGGCCGCCGAGGTCTGCGCGGCGGGCGGGATCGACCCGGCCGAGGTCTACGAGGTGGCGCTGGCCGGCAACGCCACCATGACGCACATCGTGCTCGGCATCGACCCGGAACCACTGGGCGTGGCCCCGTTCATCCTGGCCACCCGGCTGCTGCCCGAGGTGCTCGCCGCCGAACTGGGCCTGCCCGCCCACCCCCGGGCCCGGGCGGTGATTTTCCCGCCGTTCGGCGCGTACGTGGGCGGCGACATCACCGCCGGGCTGCTCGCCTCCGGGATGGACCGGGACGCCCGGACCCGGCTGTTCATCGACATCGGCACGAACTGCGAGATCGTGCTGGGCAACCGGGACTGGCTGCTGGCCACCGCCGCGCCCGCGGGGCCGGCCTTCGAGGGGGCGGCGATCCGGTGCGGGATGCGCGCCGCGGACGGGGCCATCGAGGTGGTCACGATGACCCCGGACGGGTTGGAGCTCAAGGTCATCGGGGACACCGAGCCGGCTGGCCTGTGCGGCTCGGGCCTGGTGGACGCGGTCACCGGGCTGGTCCGGCTCGGGCTGCTGGACTCCTCCGGGCGGCTGGTCCCGCAGGAACGGGCCGCCGACCTGGCCCCCGGGCTGGCCGACCGGCTGACCCAGCTCGGCGCGGAGCGGGTCTTCGTGCTGTCCTGGCTGGGCGAGCCGGGCAACGTGTCCCGGTCGGTGTACCTGTCCCAGCGCGACGTCCGTGAGCTGCAGTTCGCCAAGGCGGCCATCGCCACCGGGTGGCGGATCCTGCTGGAGGAGGCCGGGCTGGAGCCGGGCGACATCCAGCAGGTGCTGCTGGCCGGCTCGTTCGGCAGTTACCTGTCCCCCGCCAACGCGATCCGGATCGGCCTGGTGCCCGAGATCCCGGTGCTCCGCGTGGTCAGCGCCGGCAACGTGGCCGGTGAGGGAGCCAAGATGGCCCTGCTCAGCGTGCGTGAGCGGGCGGGCGGCCTGGCCCTGCTAGAGGAGGTGAGGTATGTCGAGCTGTCCGACCGGACCGACTTCAACGACCGCTTCATCGACCAGCTGGCCTTCCCCGGCTGAGCCGTCCGAGCGCAGGCAGCGCCGGCGGTGGTCATCGCCTGCGGGGCGCTGGGCGGCCCCATCCGGGAGATCGCCGCCCGCCGGGGCTGGCCGGTGGAGCTGCACTGCCTGCCCGCGCTGCTGCACAACCGGCCCGCCGCGATCGCCCCGGAGGTGGAACGGCTGGCCGTGGCGGCGCAGGCCCGCGGCCTCCCGGTGGCGATCGGCTACGCGGACTGCGGCACCTACGGGGCACTGGATGAGCTGTCCGGCCGCCTGGGGCTACGGCGGCTGCCCGGGCTGCACTGCTACGACCTGCTGGCCGGGCCGGACCGGGTGGCGGCGTTGTTCGAGGCCGAGCCGGGCACCTACGTGCTGACGGATTTCCTGGTCCGCAGTTTCCGCCGGACCGTGCTCGCCGGGCTCGGCCTGGACCGCTACCCGGAGCTGTGGCCGGACTACTTCGGCCACTACCGGCGCGTGGTCTGGCTGGCCCAGTCCCGCGACCCGGCCCTGGACGCCGAGGCGGAGGCCGTGGCGGACCGGTTCGGCCTGCCGCTCACCGTGATCGACACCGGGCTGACCCGCCTGGAACGCGAGCTCGAACTCCTCCTGGCCCCGTCCCCCGCACCGTCCGGCTCCCCCCGGGACGGCGTCCACCAGGACGGCTCCCTCCAGGACGGCTCCCCCGCCGGGAAAGCCCTCCCGGTCCCGGGCTCACCCTCCGCCCCACTGCTACCTCCTGCCCCACCCACGACGGCGGGCCGGGCGGAGGGCGTGGTGATCAGACGATTGGTGTCGCCAGGACAGCACCAATCGTCTGATCACGAAGCAAGGTCCGCCGCTGGCGCCGCCACGCGGACCCCACGGGTCACAGCAGCCCTGCAAGCCCCAGAAGGTCCAGCCACCGAGGCGGGGCGGTGCGCGGCGGGCTGGTGAGGGCGGCGGCGCTGCTGGCGCAGCCGCGCTACGAGGTCTTCCCGTCCGGGTCGGTGGAGCAGGCCGTCGCGGACTGGGTCCCGCCCGGCATGACGGTGACCGTCACCGCCTCACCGTCCCGGGGGCTGGATGCCACGCTGGACCTGACCGAGCGCCTGGCGGCCCGGGGGTACCGGGTGGTGCCGCACCTGTCCGCCCGGCTGGTCGTGGACGACGCTCACCTGGCCGCCATCGTGACCAGACTGCTCGCCTGCGGGGTGGATGACGTGTTCGTGCCCGCGGGCGACGCTGATCCCCCGGCCGGCCGGTTCGACAGCGCCCTGCCCCTGCTTACCCGGCTCACCGAGATGGGCCGCCCGTTCGCCCGCGTCGGGATCACCGGCTATCCGGAGAGCCACCCGCGGATCGAGGACGACATCACCGTCCAGGCCATGTGGGATAAGCGGCAACACTCCTCCTACATCGTCAGCAACCTCTGCTTCGATCCGGCCGTGCTGCGCAAGTGGGTGGCCCGGATCCGGGCCCGCGGCGTCACGCTGCCGCTCTACGTGGGACTGGCGGGTCCGGTGGACCGGGCGAGGCTGCTGCGCATGGCGGCGCGGGCGGGTGTGGCCGAATCCACACGCTTCCTGGCGGGACATACGGACTTGTTTCTGCGTCTCGGCCTGCCCGGTGGCTACAGCCCGGAGCGACTGCTGGACCGGACCGGGGCGGCCCTGACCGCCCCCGGTGCCGCCGTGGCCGGCCTGCACTTGTTCACCTTTAACCAGGTCAGGCAGACGGAAGAATGGCGGGCCGCGCTGCTGGAGCGGCTGGGCGGCCCGGACCGCGGGCGCCTGGCCATCTGAAAGGACCGGCTGGGGCCCCCTTTTTGGTCACGCACCGCCGGCCGCTATGCGTTTCCTCTTGCCTACAGAACGCTGCCCATTCCGGGCTGCGCCGTCATAGGCTGTCTTGTGCAACTGTTTCGATCGACTGCAACGGATCGCAAGAGATGTCCGGATGTGGGTGGGAGCAGACGGTGAACAGCCACGCAACTGCAACGAGGTCCCCAGGACTCGCATGGCCATCGCGCCGGCCCGCCTAGTGGAGTGGCCGCTGCGATGCGGCCCGGTCCCACCTCTGGCTGACTGCCACAGCACGCGTCCGGAGACGGGGCTGGGCCGGATCGGCAAGCTCGATCCCGGTGACACGTTAATTCTCGTTCCGGGCCCCGGCGTGTCCACCCCCGGGCTGGACGATTCCGCCGTGGGCGGCCGCTGCCGCCTCCGGCAGCTCTGCCATCTGTCCGCCTCCGGCAGCTCTGCCAATCTGTCCGCCTCCGGCAGCTCTGCTTATCTGTCCGCCTCCGGCGGAACGGGAAAGACCCAGCTGGCGGCGGCGCTGACGCATCAGCTCTGGGACAGCCGCGCGGTGGACCTGCTGACCTGGGTCAAGGCCAGCAACAGGAACGCCATCCTGACCGGCTACGCGCTGACGCTCGCGGAACTGGGCGCCGCCGATCCGGGCGACGACCTGCTCGCGGCCGCACAGCGCTTCCTGGCCTGGCTGTCCAGAACCGAGCGCCGGTGGCTGGTGGTCCTCGATGACCTGGCCGACCCGGCCGACCTCGATGGTCTCTGGCCGGCCGGGACCGACGGCCGGGTCGTGGTCACGGCCCGGCGGGACGGCACCCTGACTGCGCCGAACCGGAGAATCGCACCCGTCCCCGCGTTCAGCACCCGGGAAGCCCTGGCCTACCTGAGCGCGCGGCTCGCCACCGATCCTGGTCAGCGGACCGAGGCCCTCGACCTGGCCCACGACCTGGACTGCCAGCCACTCGGGCTGGCTCACGCCACCGCCGCGCTGATCTGCACCGGGGCCAGCTGCCGCGACTACCGGGGCTGGTACCACGACCGGAAGCGGCGGATGAGCGCCGCCAGCGTGCCACCCGGCGGCAGCCCGGACGCCATGGGACTGGGCGGCCCGGATCCGGCCGGCCCGGATCTGGCTGGCCCGGATCTGGCTGGCCGGACGCATCCGGGTTGGCTTCGCCTGGCCCGGATTGGCCTGGCCCGGGCCTGGACTACGCCGCGCTCGGCCACACGGGCGTGACCTGGTCGCTGGCCATGGACCTGGCCGACCAGATCCCGCCGGCCGATTTCGCCCGGCCCGCCCTGGTGCTGGCCGCCCTGCTCGACCCGGCCGGCATCCCCGGTGTCGTCTTCACCAGCCCGGCCGCCTGCGGTTACCTGACCGGCCACCCGGCCATGCCGGCCGAGCCGGCCCAGGCCCGTGACGCGGTGCACAGCCTGGCCCGGGCCGGGCTGGTCACGATCAACCCGGCCAGCACCACGCGGACCGTGCAGGTACACCCGGCGATCCAGGCCATGACCCGGGGCATCCTCCCGGCGCCGGAGTTCGGGGTCGCGGTCCGCTGCGCCGCAGACGCATTGATGCAATCCTGGCCCGCGGATCCGGTCCCGCCCCGGCTGGCCCAGGCCCTGCGGGACTGCACGATCAGCCTGCGCGAGTGCAGCGGCGATCTGCTCTGGACACCGGAGACCCATCCGGTCCTGGCGCAGGCGGGCCGGAGCCTGGACAGCGACGAGATCAGCGGCCCCGGCCTCGCCTACTGGCAGGAGATGCTGGAGACCAGCACCCGGGTGCTCGGCGCGGACCATATCCAGACCTTCCGCTGCCGTGACGGCCTGGCCTCCACCTACGAAGCCGCGGGACGGCTGGACGAAGCGATCGGCGTGCACCAGCACACGCTCGCGGAACGGCAGCGCGACCTGGGTACCGACCATCCCGACACGCTGATGTCCTGCGGCCATCTCGCCCGGGCCTACGCCGCCGCGGGGCGGCACGCCGAGGCGCTGCCCATGTACGAGCGGGTGGTCGCAGACCGGGAATGGGTGCTGGGCGCGAGGCACCCGGATACGCTGGCCGCGCGCGGCGACCTGGCTGGCGCCTACCTGGCCGCCGGGCGGCCGGAGGCGGCCCTGCCGGTGTACCAGCAGACCCTGGCCGACCTGGAGCGGGGGCTAGGCCCCACCCACCCGGACACGCTGACCGCCCGGGCCGGGCTGGCCCAGGCATACCACACGGTGGGCCAGCTCAAGCAGGCCGTGCCGATGTACGAGCGGACCCTGGCCGACCGGGAGAGGGCGCAGGGTCCAGACCATCCGGACAGCATCGGCGCCCGCGCCGACCTGGCTTACGCCTACCGGACCGCCGGGCCGGATGAAGCAGGCGCTTCCGCAATACGAGCGGGTGGTCGCGGACCGGGAACGGGTCCTGGGCAGCTACCACCCCGACACCATGACCGCCCGCGGCAACCTGGCCAACGCCTACCTCGCGGCCAGCCGGGTCAAGGACGCCATCCCGATGTATGAGCGGACCCTGGCCGACCGGGAGATGGCCCAGGGCGCGGACGACATGGACACCATGACGGCCCGCGGCAACCTGGCCAACGCCTATCATTCGGCCGGGCGGCTCAAGGACGCGCTCCCGCTCTACGAGCAGACCCTGGCCGCGTGCGAGCGGGTGCTCGGCCCGACCCACCAGTCCACCCTGACCTCACGGGCCAACCTGGCTTCCGCCTACCATGCCGCGCTGCGGCTGTCGGAGGCGATCACGGTGTTCGAGCGCACTCTGGCCGACTGCGAGCAGGCCCTTGGCCCTGATCACCCGCTCACCCGGGCGGTGCGGGAAAATCTCGAGGCCGCGCAGCGGACCTGACCCAGACCCGGCCGGTCCCGCGGACTGACCGGCCGGAGGCTGGGCCCGCCGGAGATCTCCGGCGGGCCCAGCCCTCAGTCAGCCCCGGTCCTTGAGGGCGGCCACCAGGGCCGGGATCACCTCGGCCAGGTCGCCGATCACCGCGTAGTCGGCCCGGGCCAGGATCGGCGCCGAGGGATCGGTATTGATCACCACGATGTGCCGGGCGCTGCCACAGCCCGCCATGTGCTGGATCGCCCCGCTGATCCCGCAGGCGAGGTAGAGCTCCGGGGTGATCTTGGTGCCGGTCTGGCCCACCTGCTGGGTATGCGGCCGCCAGCCCTGGCTGGTGACCACGCGGGACACCCCGACCACCCCGCCGAGCAGGCTGGCCAGTTCCTCGAGCGGGGCGAAGCCGTCGGGACCGCCGACACCGCGGCCCCCGCCGACCACCACCCGGGCGGTGGCCAGCGACATCCCGCCGTCGCGGCCGGCCGACACCGTCGCCCGGATCCTCAGGTCCTCCGGGGCCAGGTCGGGCTCGTGGACCCGGACGGTGGGCTCAACCCCACCCTCGACCGGCACGGGGGGAACGGCATCGGTGGCCACCGTGAGCAGGGCCGGTGTGCCCTCCAGGATGGCGTCCTCGATAAGCAGCCCGGCCCAGCGCTGCCGGGACACGGCGAGTGCGCCGCCCGGGCCGGCCGACGACAGGTCCGGCTCGGCTGCGATACAGTTCGCGGCCATCGGCTGCCCGGTGATCGCGCCGAGATGGGCGAGCACCTCGCTGCCGACGTCGGTCCCCGCCGCCACCACCACGCCGGCCAGGGTCACGCTGAGCAGGCCTTCCAGGGTCCGGGCCCAGGCTTGCGGCGCATATCCGTCCAGCGCGGCCGGCTCAACCACGTAGGCCTCGGTCACCCCGTAGCGGCCGAGCAGGCCGGCCGGGACCCGGTCGGCCGGGCCGAACAGCACGGCGGCCACGGCCGGGGCATCGCCGGCGGCCAGCGACCGGGCGAAGGTCAGCGCGCGCAGCGACGCGTCCGTCACCCCGGCCTCATCGAGTTCGACCAGGCACAGCACTCTCTTGCTTTGCGCCTCCGGGGCGCTCCTAGGGCTCCTCCTTCCCTCGTCGCTCGTTCCTCGCTCCTCAGTCCAGTCGGCGCCGCGCCCCTTTGGCGTGCTTTGCGCCTCCGGTTCGCTCGGCCCGGTCACGACAGAACCCCCAGCTCATCCAGCAGCCGGACCAGGGCGGGCACCGCGTCCGTCCCGGTGCCGAGCACCGTCGCCTGCTGCCGCGGCTGCTCCGGCACCCGGAGCGCGCGCTTGCGCAGCCCCTCGGACTGCCACTGCGGCTGGTACTGCTCGATGGCCGCCCGCCTGGCCCGCAGCCGCCCCGGCAGGGACGGGTAGCGGGGCAGGTTGATGCCTTCCTTGACGGTGATCACCGCGGGCAGGCCGAACTCGAACGTCTCCTCGCGACCCCGGTACTCCCGGCGGGCCACCACCCCGTCCCCGGTGACCTCCAGGTGCTTGATCCCGGTGGCGCACGGCCAGCCGAGCCCGTGCGCCACCCGCACCCCTACCTGGTAGTCCCCGGTGTCGGCGGCCTCGTTGCCGAGCAGCAGCAGGTCGTAGCCCGGGCCCTCGGCGGCCCGGCGGCCGGCCTCGGCCACGATCGCGGCAGCGGTCCCGGCCGGTCCCCACTCGCGGCCGCCGTCCTCCATCAGCACGGCCCGGTGGGCGCCGAGCGCCAGCGCCTCACGGAGCTGATCGGCGGCCTCCGGCGGTCCCAGGGTCAGGACGGAGACGGAGCCGCCCAGCCGCTCGGTGATCTGGACGGCCTCCTCGACCGCGCATTCCTCGTGCGGGCTGATGGCGAACCCGGACATCCGGGTGTCCACGTCCTGCCCGTCCGGGGTGACCACGATGCGCCCGCCGACCTGGGGGACCCGCTTGACGCAGACAGCGATCTCCACGGCCGGTCAGCTCCGGATCCGCGCGTTGTCCGGGTCGAACAGCGGGGTGGCCCCGGCCACCGCCACGGTCACCGGGTAGGCCTCCCCGAAGCATTCGACCTGGAGCCGGGTGCCCACACTGGCCTGGGCCGGGGGCAGATAGGCGAGCAGCAGGTGGCGGCCCACCGAGGGACCGGAGCCGGCGCTGGTCACGTAGGACGGCCGCCCCTTCGCGTCCACCAGCCGGTCGCCGCCCGCCGACAGGATGGGCTCACCGCCCAGCATGTACCGGACCGGGCCGCTGGCCGGGGTGTGCTCGTCCACGGTGAGCGTGCAGAGCACCGCGGCGGGCGGCTCGGCCCGCTGGGCCAGGTAGGCGTCCTTGCCGATGAACGGCTGGGCTTTCACCTTGGGGCGGGTCATCCCGGCCTCGACCAGTGTGTAGTCCGCGGTTAGCTCGTTGCCGAAGGCACGGTAGCCCTTTTCCAGCCGGCCGGTCGTGCCGTACACGCCGATGCCGACCGGCACCAGGCCGTGCGGGGTGCCCGCCGTCCAGAGCGCGTCCCACAGCTTCGCGCCCTGCTCGATGGGCACGTGCAGTTCCCAGCCAAGCTCACCGACGTAGGAGATGCGCGAGGCCAGCACGGACAGCCCAGCGATCTCCACCTCCCGGCAGGTGCCGAAGGGAAACCCGCCGTGGCTCACGTCGTCGCCGGTGACCGAGGCCAGCACCTCGCGCGCCCGCGGCCCCCAGAGCCCGAGCGTGGCCTGGGCGGAGGTCAGGTCGGCCAGCGCGGCGGTGCCGTCGGCGGGCAGCTGCCCGGCGAACCAGGCCAGGTCGGACTGACCGGTCGCGCCGCCGGTCACCACCCGGAACCGTTCCGCGCCCAGCCGCATGATGGTCAGGTCGGCCTTGAACCCGCCGCGCTCGTCCAGCAGCGAGGTGTAGATGACCCGGCCCGGGACCACGTCGAGCTGCGCGACGGCGAGCGTCTGCACCACATCCAGGGCAGACGGCCCGATGACGTCGAAGATCGCGAAAGCGGACAGGTCGACGAGCCCGCATCCGTCCCGCATGGCCAGGTGCTCGGCGTTGATGATCGGTGACCACCAGCGGGCGTCCCATTCGGCGTCCCGGGGCATCAGCCGTCCCGCGTACCGCTCCAGGAGCGGCTCGTTGGACGCATACCAATGCGGCCGTTCCCACCCGGCCGTCTCGAAGAAGACGGCGCCCAGGTCACGCTCCCGGTCGTAGACCGGGCTGACCCGCACCGGGCGGCCGGACTCCCACTGCTCGGCCGGGTGCACGATCCCGTACATCTTGTTGAAGCCTTCCCGGGCCCGCGCCTGCACGTGGGCCACGGTGCGCTGGCTCGGGTAGAACCGGGCGATGTTGGCCTCGTCCACATCGACGGACGGGACCTGGCCGCTCATCCACTCGGCCACGACGCGGCCGACCCCCGGCCCTTCCTTGATCCAGCTGGCCGCGGCCGACCACAGCCCGTCCACCTCGGGCGCCGGGCCGAGCAGTGGGTGACCGTCCGGGGTCATCGAGATCAGGCCGTTGATCGAGTACCGGATGCCGACCTTCTCGTCGCCCAGCAGCTCCGGCATCAGCTCCAGCGCCTCGGCCAGCTGCGGGTCGAAGTCGTCGGCGGTGAATGGCAGCTCGGTCGGGGACAGCGCGGATTCCTCGATGGAAGGGATGTCGTCCGGGCGGACGATGATCGGCCGGTGCGCGTAGGAGCCCACCTCCATGTCGCCGCCGTGCTGGCGTTCGTACATGTTGGTGTCCACGTCGCGGACGATCGGGTAAGCGATCTCACCCTGGGTGCCTTCGAACAGCGGGATCGGGCCGACGCTGATCATCTGGTGCACGATCGGGGTGAGCGGGATCCGCGCCCCGGCCATCCGGGCGATGCGCGGGCTCCACACACCGCAGCAGACCACGCAGATGCTGGTCTCGATCTCCCCCGCGGTGGTGCGCACTGAGGTGATCTTCGGCCGCCCGTTCCGGCCGTGCCCCGTGGTGTCGATGCCGAGCACCTCGGCTCCGGCCAGGACCTGGAGCGCGCCGGACCGCTGCGCCTCCTCCCGCATCAGCGTGCCGGCCCGCAGCGAGTCGACCACCCCGACGGTGGGAAAGTGCGCTCCGCCCAGGATCACGGACTCATCCAGATACGGCACCAGCTTCGCGACCTCAGCGGGCGAGACCATCTGGGCCGGTATTCCCCAGGCCTTCGCCGCGGTGCAGCGCCGGCGCAGTTCCTCCATCCGGGCCTGCGTCCGCGCGACCTCGATGCCGCCACTCTGGGTGAACACCCCGAGCTCCTGGTACTGCTCGGTACTGTCCCGGGTCAGCTCCATCATCATCTTCGAGTACTCGATCGGGAAGATGAAGTTGGAGGCGTGCCCGGTCGAGCCGCCGGGGTTCGGCATCGGGCCCTTGTCCACCAGGACCAGGTCCCGCCAGCCGAGCCGGGCCAGATGGCAGGCCAGGCTGTTGCCGACGATGCCGGCACCCACGATCACTGCGCTCGCCCGGGCCGGTATGTCATTCATGCCGCTGATTCCTGCCTATCCGTGTCGCGTCCCGTGCCCCGCTGGCTGCGGGGTTGCCACGGCCCCGCCACCGGCAACTCTGGCGGCGGGGCCGGGGCACTCAACTCATGCCGTGCCGTGCTATCGCGCTGCTGCGCTCAGCCAGCTCAGGCTGCTCACCTCTGCTTATTCGACCGGAATCTCCTTGTTGATCAGTCTCAGGTCGATGCCCTGCCTGCTGCGCACGACCCGGGCGATCACGTAGATCACAATGGCCAGCACGTACATGGCGCCCATGTAAATGAGTGAGTCGTGACTGTTCACGAAGTAGTTGTCGTTACTGAGCCACTCGTAGAGGTTGAAGACCAGCAAGGCGATCGTGATGACCCCGGCGACTGGGACGATCGGCACGCCGAGCAGCTTGATCCGGCTGGCCGGCGACGCGCGCCACAGATCGGGCTTGATGAAGGGCAGCAGCACGACGGCGATGGCGCTGCCCAGGTAGGTGACCGCGATGACCAGGGTGGCGTCCAGCGTGTAGGACCGGAACGTGGTCGAGTAAGCGTAGACCGCGGCCAGTCCAGCCGCCGGGAGCAGCATCAGGATCAGCGACCATACCGGGACCTTGCGCCGCTCGGAGACCTCGGCCGCGCGGTCCGGGAGCACCCGGTCGAACGCGGCGGCGAAGATGACCCGGGTCGAGGACAGGAACAGGGTGCCGACCCAGGCGAAGAACCACAGGCTCAGGACCAGGATCAGCACGACCTGGAACGCCGTGTTGTGCACCAGCCAGCCCGCGAACATGAACGGGTAGGGCCAGATACCGAAGGTCGGCGTCAGGTTGTAGTCCAGCGAGTTGAGGTTCTGGTAGAAGTCCCAGCCCACGGTCTTCATGACCAGCAGCAGGAAGATGACGGTCAAGATGACCGTCATCCACAGGCCGACGAACATGCCGGTGAATACTCGCCGGAAGTCGCTCGCCCCGCGGACCTCCCCGTACAGGGTGGTCCCCCAGTTCGGCCACAGGAGGAAGAACATGAAGGCCGGCACGAGCAGCATCGTCGGCCCCAGCGGGCCAAAGCCGAACGGCGACGTGGTGTAGCCCGCCTTGGCCGCAGCGTGGTTGGTCGCCGCGTAGGCGTTGTGCACGCCGAAGAGCTTCTGGCCTTCGAAGTTGAACGAGCTCACGAAGCTGGCGTGCGAGTTGACGAGGAGAAGCACGACAACGACGGCGAAGCCGACCATGCCGCCGAGGAAGAACCACCTCTGGACCTTGGCGTACCCGGCCATCCCGAGCGAGACCAGCACGCCAGCCAGGGCGATCGTGATGAGCGTGACGATGAAGATCCCGTTGTTCGTGCCGAACCAGGCGGCGCCGCCCGCGGGCCAGGTCCATTTCAGCGTGGCCCAGAGCGGCTGGAACAGCTGGACCGAGAGGATGTTGCCGTAGATGGGCGCCCAGAGCCAGAGGATGAACCACCAGCCGGTGGCGGCCAGGACAAAGCCGATGCCACTGCCCAGGATCCGGCTCTGCCAGACGTAGTCACCCCCGGCCCTCGGGATGGTGACCACCAGGCCGGCGTAGGCGATGACGAGGAACGAGACCCAGACGCCTGAAATCAGGACCGCGGTGATGAACTGGCCCTTGGGGAAGGCGGGCCCGGCGAAGGTGAACTCATAGAGCCCCAGCGTGACGAAGTTGGTCGCCAGGCAGGCGTAGATGATCGAGTCCCGGACGGACCAGCCACGGACCAGCCCGGTGGCTTTGCGTAGGAACAGTGTCGGCGTCTCGCCGCCAATTGCGTCAGTTGCCATGCTGATCTCCCGGTTGGGGGCCTTTTGGGGGGGTGGCGGGGCCAGCCTATTGCTCAGGCACTGACAAGCCGGCCGGTTTCAGCCATTTACCAGAAGGTACTTAGTGACCTTCCCCTTCTTGGCGTTCAGTTCGAGTACGGCACCCTGCAGGACGCCGTCGCCGTAAACACTGCCGGGATTGATGGCCAGTGTCCGGCCCATGCGTTTGATGCCACGGCTCTCATGGATGTGCCCGTGCACCGAGAGCATGGGCTGGTAGTTGTTAATGGCGTCGCGCACAGCGGTCGATCCCACCGGCTTCATGACCGCCCCGCCATGCGTCGGCCGCAACGTGTCGTCGAGTGCGGGCGCCTCGTCCAGGCCGGTCCCATAGGGCGGGGCGTGGAAATTGAAGATGGCCCGTTCCATATCCGGAATCTGGCTGACTACCGCGTCTATCTTTTCCTTGAGCTGTTCCTCGGGAGCCTCGCGGAATGTGTTCCACGGGGTCGGGTTGGTCCAGCCCATCGACACGAGGTGAAAGCCGTCGAGGTCGAGGGACTTGGCCTCGCCGAAGGTGACGCTCGGCGAGGCCTCGATGATGTCGTCGATCTCCCAGATGTCGTCATTGCCGCCGTTGAGGATGCACGGGATGTCGCCGCCGCCAAGCTTCCCGTCGGCCATGTCCAGCCACCGGTCCAGCGAGTGGGTCATCTCGGCACTGAACCGCCGGTCCACCGCGCCCTCTTCCTCACTCAGGGCCTGCAGCTCATCGGGGCTGACCAGGGCCGGGTAGTGACCGGCGTTGCGGATCTTCTTCTGTACCTCTTCGAGCTCGGTCTGGGTTTCCATCCGGATCGTCTCGCCACGGACCACGGCCTGCCAGTAGCCGTTATGCGCGACGACCGGCACCATGATCTTGCCCGTGACGTCCCCGCCCAGCACGACCAGGTCGGCCTTGTAGAACGCCGCCGCGTTCAGGAACTTCCGCCAGCAGACCTCGGAGCCGTGGATGTCGGTAGCGAAGAAAACCCTCATGTGACGCCACGCCTTCCTGGTCCACGGCATGCAAAGTCCACCGGCGCGGTGTGCAACGCCCGTGCGTCCTGTGCAACGTCTAGCACTCGGCCGAAACCGGCGTCAAGCAGGACGATGTGAATTTAGGCCGCGTTCGGGAAAAGCCCGCTGCTAGTGGTCTACTTCCTCGGGAAGCTCGTACCAGCGGACCCGGTCGCCCACGTTGGCCCGGAGCTTCCACTTGACCCCCTTCGGGGTCTGCTCCGCGACGTCCAGGAGTTGCCGCGCCTGGGCCAGCGGGTCGTACCGCGGGCGCGGGCGGCAGCGAGCCCAGGCTTCTCGGCCAGCAGGGCGGGCAGCTTGGCCAGGTTCCCGGTGACCGTCCGCCACCAGCCCCAGTCCGCGGCCAGCACCTTGCCGAACCGCCCGGTGTCGATCGCTGGCGGCGCACCCTCGCCGACCGGCAGCCCGGCCAGCAGGTGCGATGATGTCGTGTGCGTCCTTCTCGTTCAGCTCGACGATCTGCAGCTTGGACAGCAGCACGTCCACGGAGTCCACGGTGAGCGGCAGCCGCCCGAACGACGGCCGGAATTCCAGCGTGTGGCACATGGTCAGCCGGTCCACCATCACGTCGATGGGCCGGCCGGATGGGGCGTTGAAGTACATCTGCCGGTCGCCGTTGAGGTTGTTGAACCGGCGATCGGGGACGCAGCCCTGGTCGGCGAGCCAGGCCGCCACCTCCTTGCGGCCTTTGGCCAGGCAGGCGAAGTCCATGTCCTGGTCACGGCGCAGCCGGGGCGGGAAGTCCGGGCAGAGCACCCGGACGGCCAGCCCGCCGAGGAGCTTCAGGCCCAGCCCGGCCTCGGCCGCGGCCCGGGCCAGCCCCAGGGCCTCGGGAAGGGGATCATGTGCGGATCCGACGGTGGGCTCGTCATCGGGGTCGGCCATGCCCGGGCCTGCTCTCGTCCCTCGGGGGCCCGCCCGCGGGGATAACGGGCGGCCCAGCGCAATTTCGGCGGAACTCAACCGCGGGATTCAACGGTGAGATCCGGGTGGAACTCGTCAGTGAGTATGCCATGAGCCGCCAGTGACGGCAGTTGACGCAGAACGGGCAATCCGGTCATTGTGGTTGCGTGAGTGAAAGCCTCGTTGCGGGGGGCGCAACCTATCAGTCAGCCGAGCGCGTGCTGACCCTGCTCGCCAGCTTTGAGGACAGCAGGCCAGAACTCAGTGTGACAGAGATCGCCGAAGCGCTGGGCGTGCACAAGTCCACCGCGTCGCGGCTGGCCGCCACCCTGGAGCGGACCGGTTTCCTGGCCCGGTCAGGACGCCGCTACCGGCTGGGGGTCGAGATAATCCGGCTCGGTACCGTGGCCCTGCGCAGCGCCGACATCGTGGCCACCATGCAGCCCGCCATGGAAAAGCTCTCCCAGCTGACCGGCGAGACCATCAACCTCGCGGTGCCGGCCGGACCGGACGTACTGAACGTGGCTGAGGTGGCGAGCACCTACATCCTCAGCTCCTCGGGCGGCTGGGTAGGGCGGCGCACCCGGCCGCACGCGGTGGCCAACGGCAAGGTGCTGCTCGCGTTCGGCGCCATCCCGGCGCTCCGCGAGCCTGGAGCGCTATACGGAGCACACCATCACCGACCCCGGGGCACTCCGCACGGAACTGGCCCACATCCGCCGGGACGGCTACGCTACGGCGGTCGCGGAACTGGAGGAGGGGCTGGTCGCGGTGGCAGCGCCGGTGTTCGGCCCGGGCGGCGGTTGTGTGGCCGCCCTGTCGGTCTCCGGGCCGGCCTTCCGGATGCCGCCGGACAAGCTTGACGAACTCGGACGGCTCTGCGCGGGCTGCTGAGCCGGGGCCCGGCCGCAAGCGAGCCAGGCCGCGCGGACCAGGCCAAGCGGACCAGGTCCCGCGGAAAAGCAAGCAGAGCCTTCAGGCGCCCGGAGGCTCTGACAATATGGACGAGCACCTGCTCTATATCGGCGGTCAGTGGCGCCCCGGGCGCATGACCCCGGACCCGGCGACCAGCCCGGCGACCGGCGAGACGTTCGCCTCAGTCGCGGCGGCCGGACCGGCGGACGTGGACGACGCCGTGCGCGCGGCCGCCCAGGCCTGGCCGGACTGGGCAGCCCAGTCGCCGTTCGAGCGGGCCGCCTGGTGCGAGCGGGTCGCCGCGGCCATCCTCGGCCGCCGCGACGACCTGGCCCGGGTGCTCACCCTCGACCAGGGCAAGCCGCTGCTGGCCGAGGCCTACGACGAGGTCGACGAACTGGCCGAATACTTCCGGATGGCCGCGGCGGACGTGCGGCGGCTGGACGGGGCCTTCCCCCCGTCCACCTCCGCCGGGCGCCGGGTGATCACCGCCCGGGTGCCGCTGGGCGTGGTCGGCGTGATCAGCCCCTGGAACTGGCCGTACACGATGGGTGCGGAGCTCTTCGCGCCCGCGCTGGCGGCCGGCAACGCCGTGGTCTGGGTCCCCGCCCCGAGCACCAGCGCGTGCTGCGCGGTGCTCGCCGGGATCATCGCGGCCGAAGACACCCCGGCCGGGGTGTTCAGCTTCCTGCCCGGTGCCGGGCCGGTGGCCGGCGATGCGCTGGCCGGGCATCCGGGCGTGGCGGCCGTGGGCTTCATCGGGTCGGTCGCCACCGGCGGGCTGGTCGCGGCGCGGGCGGCGGGCAAGACGCAACTGCTCGAACTGGGCGGCAACGGCCCGATGGTGATCCTGGAGGACGCGGACCTGGATCTGGCCGCCGAGGCCGCGCTGGAGGCGGCGTACCTGTGCGCGGGCCAGAGCTGCACGGCCGGCGAGCGGTTCCTGGTGCACGCCGCGATCCGCGCCGAGTTCACCGAGCGGGTCGTCGCGGCCGCCGCGGACCGGGTCCGGCTGGGCGACCCGTTCGACCCGCAGACCACGATGGGCCCGCTGAACAACGAGGCCACTGCGGCCAAGTTCGACCGGCACGTGGCTGACGCGGTCAGCCGCGGCGCCAAGCTGTGCCACGGCGGGCGGCGCGCCCCTGGCTATCCCACCGCGCTCTACGCGGAACCGACCGTGCTGGACGGGGTGACACCCGACATGCTGATCGCCACCGAGGAAACGTTCGGCCCGGTCGTGCCGATCGTCGAGGTGACGTCCGCGGCGCAGGCGCTGGAGCTGACCAATTCCTCGCCGTTCGGGCTGACCGCGGCGGTGTTCACCGGCGACCTGGAGCGGGGCCTGGCCTTCGCGGAACGGGCCCGGGCCGGCTGGGTCAACGTCAACGCCTCCACCAACCTATGGGAGTCGCACCTGCCGTTCGGCGGCCGGTCCGGCTCGGTGAGCGGGCGTGGCCGCGTCGGCGGCCGGTTCGCGATGGAGACGTTCACCGAGCCCAAGACGATCCTCTACCCAGCGCCTGGCTTCAGCGGGTAGCTTCCGCCCCGGTCCCGCTCCGGCGGGACCGGCGGTCGACCTGGCCGTCCGGGTGCACGCCCAGGATCGTGAGCAGGACCATCAGCGCGCCTCCACAGCAGATCGCCGAGTCGGCCAGATTGAACACCGGCCAGTGCGGCAACTGGATGAAATCAACGACCCAGCCACGCAGCGGACCAGGGCCGCGGGCGATCCGGTCAGTCAGGTTGCCGAGCGCCCCGCCGAGCAGCAGGCCGAGCGCGACGGCCCAGCGGCCGCTGGCCAGGGTGCGGGCCATCCGCAGGATGGCGACGATGACGGCCGCCGCGATCAGCGTGAACACGACCGTGTACCCGTCCGCGCCGAGCGAGAAGGCAGCCCCGGGATTGCGCAGGTAGTCCAGCTGCAGCAGCGAGCCGACCACCCGCACCGGCTCGTTCTCGGTGAGCGTCGCGACCACGATGACCTTGCTGATCACATCGGCCACGTACACCAGCAGCGCCACCGCGACCAGCACGCCAACCCGCCGCCGGGGTGACCCGCCAGACCCGTCTTCCATTGCCGTCATGCGGTCTCCGTTTCCGCCGGCTTGAGCGTATCCCACCGGCCAACGTGGGCAGGGTGCGTGGCCACGGGGGCCGCCCTCTGCCCACCCAGATGAGCCCGGCTTACCGGGGCCCGGGACGGTACCTGCCCGCGCCGGGAAGGCCGGCGCGCAGCGCCGGTCTATCGCGGCCGGGCCGCCGGCACCCGCATCGCACGACCAGCAGGACAGGCACGACGGGCAGGCCACGGAGAGCAGCCCGGCCCTTTCCTGACTGCCCGGGTCCGGCGCTGCGCTGAGGCGCCACCCCAAGCCAGCACCGCGCTGACCCCGCTCACTGTCCCTGGTGGTCCTGCCAGGCGAAGGCCAGCGGAGTCAGCGCGGTCAGGTCGATGGCGGGCTCCACGGTCGAGTAGGACTGCACGTTGTCGGCGAACACGGCGTGCTGCCCGTTGAACGAGGCGTACGGGATGTCACCCGGGGCGCTGGCCGCGCACCGGCGCATGTTCGGCACGGTGCCGGTGGCCGCGAACGAGTTCGGTCCCTCCACCGCCGCCCCGGCGAGGATGGGCGGCTGCCCGTCGAGCGACCCGGCCAGGTTCGCGACCTGGTGCTGCATGCAGTCCGGGAACACGGTCCCGTCGCCGACGATCAGCGAGACGCCCCACGCGTTGCTGCCGAGGATGTCATCCAGCCAGCGCTGCGCCCAGGCCGCGTAGACCGGCCGGCCAGCCAGCGCGTCGTACTCGTCCGCCATCACCGTCAGCCCGGCGCCATGCGTGGTGGTGTCCCACTGGTCCCAGGCGAACCCGAAGCGGAACGGGTCTTTGGCCCCGATGTGGATGCCCTTCTCGATCTGCCCGCGCAGGTTGGCCAGGAGCTGGGCCGTGGTCACGGCCAGGCCGGTGGCGTGCTGCTCGCGGATGGTGAGGACCAGTTCGTAGTCGGCCAGCGCGCTGACGTCGTAGAGGTTCAGCGTGTCGCCCAGCGCCTGCTTGCTGTGGATCCAGGCGCTGGCCCACGCGGCCGCGTCCCGAAGGTACGTCGCGGCCGAGCGGACCGGCAGGCCAGCGGGCAGCGCGGCCGGGTGGCCGGCCTCCTGAAGAGCGCGGGCCAGTTCGGTGGCGCCCAGCATCATGTCGTCCCGCCAGCTGGTCTCCGGGTAGAAGTCCCACGGGATGGCCGTCATCAGGTGGCCCTTCCAGTGCGGGTCAGCCAGCGAGTACACGGTCTCGGCGGAGCGCAGGCAACTGTCGGCGTAGCCCGGGTCGGAATGGCGCAGCACCTGGTAGCAGAGCGCGAAGTCGGCGGCGAGCGGCCGGCCAGGTTCGGGCTTATCTTCGCGCCGGGCCGGCCGGCCCGGAAGACCGGCGGGTGCCGGACGTAGAGGTAGTGCGGGTTGGTCCCGTGATAGTGATCGTCGGCCTGAGGCAGCCGCCAGATGTCGTGGTCGGCGAAGTAGTAGCTGTTCGCCTCGCCCGTGCCCACCTCGTAGTAGAGCGTGCGGGAGCGCTCGTGCCACATCCGCCGCAGGAAGTCCAGGCCGAATTTGACCTCGCCGGTGAAGTCCGCGCCCGGGGAACCCGCGCTGACTTCCCGGCCCATCTGCCGGGGGAACGACGCGACGCCTTGGAGCAGGACCGCCTCGGTGTAGCTGGTCGTCTCGACGAAGTGCAGGTAGTCCCCGGCGTCGAACCAGCCGCCGGAGGCGTTGACCCGCACCCCGGTCGCGTATTTGGCCAGGCTGCCCTGGAAGTTGCCGTTGTCATCGACCGGCGGGGTGCGGTAGGTCATCGCGCTGAGGTCGTTGAGGTGGCCGGGGGCGCTGCGCAGCGCAGTGTGGATGAAGTCCGGACCGTCCCGCTCGTTCTCGAAGAAGTAGAGCCCGTTGGCCAGTGGCCGGGCGTAGAGCCGGGCGGCGGATCCGATCGCGAACCATGGCGAGGCGGCCGAGGCGTCGCCCAGGATCCCGACCCGGTACCGGCCGGGCGCCCGGACCTGGGAGAATCGGGCGGCCCACACCCAGCCGTAGCGCTTGCTCCAGGAGCCGAGGTTCTGCCGGGCCACCCCGGAGGCGGCTACCGTGCAGGACCCGGCCCGGACCAGGACCCAGTGCAGCCCACCACCGGGCAGATCGCCCGACGGCCTGGCTTTGGTCATGATCTCGGCCAGCTTGGCCGCGCCCGACGGGTAGCCGACCTGGTCCACCCGGATCGCGGCGGCCGGTGCCCCGGCGGGCTTACGGTGCGAGCCGGTGGTCAGCACCGCCCCGGTGGAGGGCTCGGCGCAGATCTTGGCGATCGCAGGTCCGGGCGTCCCGCCACCTGATCCGGTGGCGGCGCTGGCCGCGCCGGCCAGCTCTCCCGGCCGCCTGCCCCGGCCGGGCGGCCCCGGCCGGTGCGGCCGCGCAGAGGGCCGCCGCGAGGCTGAACGCCGCGCCGCACGCCCCCGCCCGCGCCGCAGCGCGCCTGGTTCTAGCTAGCTGCGGTCTGCCCAGCCGCGTTCTGCCCTGCCGCGAACTCCGAAGATCCATCGGCCCAGGCTAGGCCGCCGCAGCCGCGCGGACAATGGGCCAGTAAAGGTTGTTTCCGGTAGCAGGCTGGCTACGGCCGGGCTATGACCTGGACGGTGGCCAGGGTGGGATCGGCGGCGTAGGCGATCCGGCCGCCGTCGGCCCGGGCCGCGCGCAGCGCGTCCAGTGCCGCCGACGTGATCACCTCGCCCGGGGCGAGCACCGGGACGCCCGGTGGATACGGCGCCACCAATTCGGCGCTCACCCGGCCGACGGCCTCGCTGGCGGGGAGGGTTTCGTTGCGGCAGAAGAATGCGTCCCGGGGCGGCATTGCCATTTCCGGAATGACCGTCCACGATGCGGCCGGAACCGCCCGCCGCGGCGGGCCCCGGTGCGCTTCGACGATGCTCGCGAGGGCGGCGGTGAAGCGGCTCACCGCGGCCTCGTCGTCAGCCAGGGTGACGATCGGGATGATCGTGTCGCGGTCGGCCATCTCCACCGGCATCCCGGCCGCGATGAGGTCGGCCTCCACCGCGATGCCGTGCGCCCCGGTCCCGGCCAGCAGGACGACCAGCTTGGCCGGCTCGACGCCCGGGCCGTCCAGCACGTCCAGGCCGGGCACCTCGCGCAGCCGGTCCCTGGCCCCCGCCACGACCTGCAGCAGCCGGGCGCACAGCTCCTCGCCGTCGCGGGCCAGCAGCGCCCGGGCCGCGTCGATGCTGGCCATGATCGCGCCCGCCGGGCTGGTGGTATGCGTCGCCTCGAACGCCCGATCCAGGCGGGCAGGGTCCAGGCGGGCAGGGTCCAGGCGAGGCGCATCGGGCCGCTCCGCGGCCGTGCGGGCCAGCACCAGCGCCCCCTGGGTGTAGGCGGGCAGCACCTTGTGCGCGCTGGTCACCATGGCGTCCGCGCCCGCGGCCAGGGCGTGCGGTGGCAGCCCCGGGTGGAAGCCGAGGTGCGCGGCCCACGCCGCGTCGACCAGCAGCGGTACCCCGGCCTCGTGCGCGGCCGCCGCGTGCCCGGCCAGGTCGCCGGTGGTGCCGACGTAGGACGGGTCGCCGAGGAACACCGCGCAGGCGTCCGGGTGCCGGGCCAGCGCGTCCCGGACCGCGCGGACCGGGACCGGGCCGGGCAGCCCGGTCGCGGGGTCCACCTCGGGCAGCACCCATACCGGCTCCAGCCCGGCCAGCACGATGCCGAGCAGCAGCGAGCGGTGCAGCGCCCGGGTGACCACGATGGGCTGGCCCGGCTCGCCGGCCGCCAGGGCGAGCGCCTGGTTGCCGTGCGTCGAGCCGGCCACCGAGAACCGGCACCAGTCGGCCCCCCACAGCCGCGCGGCCCGCCGCTCCCCCTCAGCCAGCAGCTCGTCCGCATGCTTGATGCTGTCCAGCCCGCCGTACAGGGGCGCGTCGCCCGCGGTCACCGTGCCGGTGAGGTCATGCCGCTGCTTGTGCCCGGGCACGCTCATCGGGGTCAGGGCCCCCGCCTCGGCCTGCGCGGTGAACCGCAGCCAGGCGTCCAGCAGCGGCGCGTCAGCCCGCAGGCCCCGCGGATCCCGTGGGTCGGGGGAACCTGGCGCCTCGCCCCTCATCATCCGCTCAGTGTGCCCTGAGCAGACCTGGACTGCTGAATCTGGTTTCTAGAACACGTTCTCGATTGCAGCTCGAGAGACCATTAACTCCGCCGTTCAAGGCGATTGACTTGAACTATAACCTGTTCTATTTTTTCGGCACTGCCCACTCCGCATCTCACGCCTGGAGCGTCGCGCATGCCAGAAAACACGGTTCCCAGGGAACCTCCGTCCCGCCGCCAAGTCCTGCGCGCCGCTACGGCGGGTGCCGGGCTCGTCTTAGGCTCGGGCCTGCTGGGCGGCACCCCGGCCCACGCCGCCGGGCCGGCCGCAGCCGCCCGGCAGGCCGCCGCCGCCGGGCCAGCCGCCGGTACCTATGACGTGGTGGTCGTCGGCGCCGGGGCGGCCGGGATGACGGCCGCACTGAGGGCGGCCAAGCGCGGCCTGTCCGTCCTGGTGGTCGAGAAGGCCGCCACCTTCGGCGGGTCCCTGGCCCGGTCCGGGTCCGGCATCTGGATACCGAACAACCAGGTGATCCTGGCCGCCGGCGTCCCGGACACTCCGGCCAAGGCAGCCGAGTACCTCGCCGCGGTCGTCGGTGACGTGGTGCCCGCCGACCGGCAGGCAGCCTTCCTCGCCAACGGGCCGGACATGATCTCCTTCGTCATCGCCAACAGTCCGCTGGAGTTCCAGTGGATGGAGGGCTACAGCGACTACTACCCGTACCTGACCGGTGGCATGCCGAATGGGCGGTCCATCGAACCCTCCCAGCTGGACGGCCATATTCTCGGCGCGGAACTGGCCAACCTGAATCCGGCTTACATCCCCACCCCGGCCGGCATGGTCGTGTACAGCGCGGACTACAAGTGGCTGGAACTCGCCACCGTCAACGCCAAGGGCACGGCCGTCGCCGCGGAATGCATCGCCCGGGGTACCGAGGCCGCAATCCTCGGCCAGGCGCCGCTCACCATGGGCCAGGCGACCGCCGCCGGGCTGCGGGCCGGACTGCTCTCGGCGGGCGTGCCGGTCTGGCTCAACACCCCGCTGGTCAGCCTGAACGTCGTGAACGGCAGCGTCACCGGAGTGGTGATCTCGCAGAACGGTGTACCGGCCCTGGTCACGGCGACGGGCGGGGTCATCGTCGCCGCCGGGGGGTTCGAGCACAATGCGGTCATGCGCGCCCAGTACCAGCAACAGCCCATCGGCACCAGCTGGACGGTCGGCGCGGCGTCGAACACGGGCGACGGCATCCTGGCGGGCATCCAGGCCGGAGCGGCCCTGGCCCTGATGGACGACGCCTGGTGGGGACCGGCCATCCCGCTGCCGGGCGAGCCCTACTTCTGCCTCGCGGAGCGGACGGAGCCCGGTGGCTTGCTGGTCAATGCGGCCGGTCAGCGGTTCACGAACGAGGCTGCCCCCTACAGCGATGTCGTGCACGCCATGTACCAGCTCAACCCGACCGCGCCCGACATCCCGGCCTGGCTGATCGTCGACCAGAACTACCGCAACCGCTACCTGTTCCAGGAGGTCGCGCCGCTGTTGCCGTTCCCGGATTCCTGGTACCAGGCCGGTGCCGTATTCAAGTCCTGGACCATCGCGGGCCTGGCCACGGCGATCGGCGTCCCGTCGGCCAATCTGCAGGCCACCGTCACCCGGTTCAATGGCTTCGCCGCAACTGGTACGGACTCCGACTTCCAGCGCGGGGTCAGCTTCTACGACCACTACTACACTGACCCGGCCGTGGTGCCCAACTCCTGCCTGGCCCCGCTATGGGAGCCGCCCTTCTACGCGTTCAGGATCGTGCCAGGCGATCTCGGCACGAAGGGCGGGATGGTCACCGACGCCCGCGCCCGGGTGCTGCACCCCGATGGCACAGTCATCCCCGGGCTCTACGCGGCGGGCAACTCGAGCGCTGCGGTCATGGGGCACAGCTACGCCGGGGCGGGATCGACGATCGGCCCGGCCATGACGTTCGGCTATGTGGCCGCCAACGACATCGCCGACCAGCTCAGCGCCTAATCCGGGCAGGCTAGCCCGGCCCGGGCTGAGTTGCTTATCTCTCAGCCCCTGTCGCCCGGAACTGAAACTTTCGTTCGTTTGGGTCCTGTGACGTGCGGGGCAGCCAGGCCTATGGCTACGGGGGTTTTCAGCCGCGAGTCACCATGCGAGCATCCGCGTCATCAGCACAGCGCGATATTAGCGCTCACAATTGGTCCGAGTCTGTGACGTCATGATGCGGTCGGGGGATCCTGCGGAGGGAGAACCTGGATGAATGTCTTTCGTTACCGGTCCTGGCGGCTGGCTGCCTGCGCTGCGGCGACCGCGGTGGCCTGCGCGGCCGGGATGGCTGGCGCCGCCTCGTCCAGGGCCGCGTCAGCCGGATGCTCAGTCAGCTACACGGTCACGTCGCAGTGGCCGGGCGGCTTCAACGCCAACGTGGCGATCACCAACCTCGGCAGCCCACTCACCTCGTGGACACTGACGTGGGACTTCACCGCAGGCCAGCAGGTCACGCAGGGTTGGAGCGCCACGTATTCACAGGCCGGTACCAAGGTCACCGCCGCCAACGCGAGCTGGAACGGCAATCTGGCCACTAACGGCTCAACCGCGATCGGCTTCAGCGGCTCGTGGAACAACGCCAGCAATCCGGTCCCGGCGGACTTCGCCCTCAATGGGGTCTCATGCAACGGCAGTGCATCGCCGTCACCCAGCCCCACGGCGACCTCTGCGTCACCGACCCCGACTCCCACGCCGACCCCAACCACCACCCCGACGCCGACTGGTTCCCTGCCGGGCAGCTTCAAGTGGAATTCAAGCGGGGTACTGATCAGCCCGCATGCTGATTCGCACAACATCATCGCGGTGAAGGACCCGTCGGTCGTGTCCTACAACGGCCAGTGGTACGTGGCCGCCTCGACGGTGAATTCCTCGGGAGCCTACGGCATGGAATTCATCCACTTCTCCGACTGGTCGCAGGCCACTAACGCGACGCCGGTGTATGCGGACCAGACGGCGATCGGCAGCGGCTACAAGACCGCGCCCATGCTGTTCTACTTCGCCCCGCAGAAGCTGTGGTACCTGACCTACCAGATGGGCAGCAACATCGGGTACTCCACCAACCCCGACATCACCAACGCCGCCGGGTGGAGCGCGACCCGGACCTTCTACTCGGGCATGCCGTCGATCATCTCCCAGAACATCGGCTCCGGCTACTGGGTCGACTCGTGGGTCATCTGTGACAGCACCAACTGCTACCTGTTCTCCATGGACGACAACGGGCACCTGTACCGCTCGCAGACCACGGTCGGGAACTTCCCCAACGGCATGGGGAATACGGCCATCGCGGCGTCGAACTCCAGCCCGTACAGCTTCTTCGAGGCCGACAACGTCTACAAGGTCGCGGGCCAGAACGAGTACCTGCTGATCGTCGAGGCGATCAGCTCCAGCGGCCACCGGGAGTTCACGGCCTACACCTCCAATGCGATCAACGGCTCCTGGGCCCCGCTGGCCAATACGGACAGCAACCCCTTCATCTCGGCCAGCAACGTGAGCTTCAGCGGCAGCGGCTGGACCCAGGACTTCAGCAGCGGCGAGATGATCCGCAGCAGCTATGACCAGACCCTCACCATCAGCCCCTGCAAGATCCAGTACCTCTACCAGGGTGATGCACCCGGCACCTACAGCAACTACAACGCCATTCCCTGGCGGCTTGGCCTGGTCACCCAGACCAACTCCACCTGCTGATCCGCCACCGACGGCGGCCGGGGCGGGGGCCGGCGGCCACCCCCCGGCAGTCCTGGGCGGCGCCAGGGCGGCCGGTCACGCCGGACTGGCGCCGCTCACGCCCGGCCGCTGGCCGTGCCGGTAAAATTCCACGGCCTGCGCCGGGAGTGGG
>CAWINS010000037.1:0-112190 GCA_963837335.1 uncultured Actinomycetes bacterium
TGGACTGTCCATGTCCACCTCACCCCGTGCTGTCTCGATGCTCGTCATGAAGTGCGGTGCTCCTTCGGGTTACGGGGCCCCCGCCTCTACCCGTCACGACCTGCTTCATACCCGTTGACCTCAGGTTTCACGGGACCCACCGGTCACGCTGGACGGCATACCGGGAGGACGGCGCACCGGCCGGCCGTTTAATCCGCCGTCTGCGGGTAGCGCTAAAGCCAGCGTCTGACCGGGAGAAAAGCCATGACCCTGCCCGCTAGCCAGCAGCACGCGCTGGACGCGATCGACGAAGTCTTCCAGTCGGCGGAGCCCCGGCTCGCCACGATGTTCGGCGTTTTCACCCACCTCACCGGGCAGGAGACGATGCCGGCCGTGGAGACGCTGCCGCCTGGCCGGTGGTGGACCCGGTACCGGCTGCCGGGCCGCCACTACCGCCCCGGGCGGCAGCAGTACCCGCGCGGACAGCGGGCCGGCCGCCGGCTCAGCCGGGTCGTGCTGCTTCCGCTGCTGCTGTTTGCGGCCGCGGGCCTGCTCATCTCGAGCCTGATCAGCGCCGGCTCAGCCGGGCGCGGGTGCGGTCAGGCCGCGGTGATGGTGATGGCGGCCCGGCAGCGGGCGACCGCCGGCAACGCCGCACGGACCGGCGGCACAGGGAGCATGGGGGGAGCCGGCTGCCGCACCGCCAGCCCGCAGCCCGCCAGCGGGAGCGGGTAGCCAGCCGCCCGCCGGCGGGGGCAGGTGCCCGGCGGCGCGGCCGGATCTGCCCGGGCGAGCCGGATCTGCCCGGGCGGAGAATGTGTGAACGAGCCGCGGCAGGGCACCGTAGAGCCCCATAGCTCTGCCGTCCCCCGCCGGCCTCCGGTCAGCCCGGCAGGGCGCGCAGGAGGCCGGCCGTGCCCGCAGGAGGCTTGGGCGACGTGACGCGCGGTGACCTGGACCAGCCACGCAACGGCGCCGCGGACCAGCCGGGCGAACCGTACCCCGACCACCCGGAGACCAGCCCCAGCGAACCGGCCCTGGCCAACGACCACGTACTTCGCGAGGAGAGCGCGGCGGACAGCACGGATGGGGACCGCGCGGGCTCCCAGCCGGGCCACCGGAATCCAGGCGATCCGGGGGCGACCGGGGACGTTCGCGGGAACGAGCCGCCCGACCACATGCAGCGGGCGGTTGACGCGGCCGCCTCGATCGCCGAGGAGACCGGGGGGCTGGGCCGGCTCGGCCGCCCGATGAACCGGCGCTCGCCCTTCTTCGTCGGCATGGCCGCCGCGGCGGGCGTGGCGGTCACCTACGGGCTGGTCGAGCTGCTGATCAGGGCCCGCTCGGTGCTCATCCTCATCGGCCTGGCCCTGTTCATCGCGGCCGGGCTGGACCCCGCGGTGAACTGGCTGACCCGCCGGCGGCTGCCCCGCTGGTGCGCCGTGATCGTGATCCTGCTCATCGTGACCGCCATCGTCGCGGGCTTCGTGGCCGCGGCCGCCCCCCCGCTGACCACCCAGATCACCGCCCTGGTTCACGAGCTGCCGCACTATGTGACCACGCTCAAAGATCACAACTCCGAGCTTGGCAAGCTGAACTCGCGCTTCCACATCGAGCAGCGGATCTCCAAGCTGCTGTCCAGCAAGGGCACCGCGCTGGTGGGCGGCGTGCTGGGGGCCGGCGCGCTGGTGCTGAGCGCGGCCAGCGAAATGCTGGTCGTCGTCGTGCTGGTGATCTACTTCCTGGCCGCGATGCCGCGGATCAAGCTGTTCCTGTACCGGCTGGCCCCGCAGTCCCGGCGGTCCCGCGTCATCCTGATCGGCGACGAGATCTTCGTCAAGGTCGGCGGCTACATGCTGGGGAACTTCCTCACGTCACTGATCGCCGGCGTCGGCACCTGGGCGTGGCTGCAGATCTTCGGCGTTCCCTATCCGCTGCTGCTCGGTCTCCTGGTGGCCCTGCTGGACCTCATCCCGGTCATCGGGTCCACCATCGGCGGGGCGATCGTCACCCTGGTCGCCCTGACCGTGTCCCTGCCGGTGGCTATCGCGACCCTCGCTTTTTACATCGCGTACCGGCTGGCGGAGGATTACCTCATAGTGCCAAGAGTCATGGGGCGGACGGTGGAGGTGCCGGCGGTGGTGACGGTGGTGGCAGTGCTGCTCGGCGGGGCGCTGATGGGTCTCATCGGGGCCCTGGTCGCCATCCCCGCCGCGGCGGCGCTGCGCCTGCTGCTCAACGAGGTCACCTTCCGCCGGCTGGACAGAAGCTGACCACCCCGCAGCAGGAGGAACCGGGGGACGCACCGCAGGGCGGGGGCGCTCCCCCGCTGCCACGCTGGCTGCGGGCCCGCTGGCTGCACACCCGCTGGGCGCGGGCGGCCCGGCGGCCGCTGCGCCGGGTGGTGCTGCTGTTCCTGCTGGCCCTGATCGTCGAGTACCTGGTCATCCCCGAGCTCGTGGGCGCGAGCAAGGACCTGTACCTGCTCGACCGGCTGGGCATCGGCTGGATGATCGCCGGGATAGTCCTCGAAGGGCTCTCGCTGTTCTGTTACGCCCTGCTGACCCGGGAGCTGCTGCCCCCGAAGGGCAGGCCGGGGATCTCCCGGCTGTTCCGGATCGACCTGGCCGCCGCGGCGGTGGCGCACATGATCCCGGCCGGCACCGTCGGCAGCGCAGGGGTTGGGTTCACGCTGTTCACCGCGGAGGGCCTGGACGGTACCGACGTCGGCGTGATGATGGCGACCAAGGGCATGGGCTCCACCGTCGTGCTCAACGTGCTGCTCTGGCTGTCGCTGGTCATCTCCATCCCGCTGGCCGGGTTCCGGCCCATCTACGTGACCGTGGCCATCGTGGGCGCGATCCTGCTCGGGCTGATGGCGGCGCTGGTGGTCGGGCTGACCCGGGGCGCGGAACGGGCCGGGCGCATCCTGCGTGCGATCGGCGACAAGATCCCCTACGTCGGCGGCGCGCGGCTGGAGAACATCGTCCTGCAGGCCGACGAGTCACTGCGCCGCCTGGCCCGCGACCGGCGGGTCCTGGTCGGCTCGCTGAGCTGGGCGTCGCTGAACTGGCTGCTGGACGCGGCGTCGCTGTGGTGCTTCATCGCCGCGTTCGGCAGCTTCACCAACCCAGTGGGGCTCTTCGCCGCGTACGGGATCGCCAACGTGCTCGGCGCCATCCCGATCACCCCGGCCGGGCTGGGGGTGATCGATTCGGTGACGCCCGTGCTCCTGGTCACCTTCGGCCTGACCCGCAGCGTCGCGACGCTGGGCGTGCTGGCCTGGCGGCTGGTTAACTTCTGGCTCCCCATTCCGACCGGTGCGGTGGCCTTCATCTCACTCAAGGTGCCGCGTGGTTCCAGCTGGGCGGACCGGCGCAAGGCGCTGGCTGACATGGTCAAGCGGAACCGCAACGGCGACGAGGACACGGACCGTCCCGACGCCGGCGGGAACGGCGGGAACGGCGGCCCGCCTGCCGCCGCGGAAGAGGACCACGCCCGCGACCGCGCGTGACCCGCCGCCGGTCCCGCAACTCGCGCGGGGGCGGGCCGGGGATCACCGCTTGGGCAGCTTGACCACCGATACGAAGAACTCGTCGATCTGCCGCACGGCCGCGATGAACTGGTCCACATCCACCGGCTTGGTCACGTACGCGTTGGCGTGCAGCTTGTAGCTGCGCAGGATGTCCTCCTCGGACGAGGACGTGGTCAGGATGACCACCGGCACGTGGGAGAGCTCCGGGTCGGACTTGATCTGCTCGAGGATCTGCCGCCCGTCGTACTTGGGCAGGTTGAGGTCGAGCAGGATGAGGTCCGCCCCGGGCGCGTCGGCGTGCCGTCCGCGGCGGTACAGGAAGTCCAGCGCCTCTTCCCCGTCGCGCGCCACGTGCAGCCGGTTGCGGATCTTGTTGTCCTCGAAGGCTTCCCGGGTCATCAGCTCGTCGCCGGGGTCATCCTCGACCAGCAGGACTTCGATCGGTTCCAGGTCGCACATGCGTTGTCCCTTCGGGGCTGGTGCTGGTGTTCTCCTCGCCCGCGCCCGGGCCGGCCGAGATCCGTGCTCAGCGCCGGGCCCGTGCTGGGCAGCGTGAAGTAGATGCGCGTCCCGCCCGAATAGGTGGTGTCCAGGAACATCTCGCCGCCGTGCTGTTCGACGATCCGCTTGCACAGGGCCAGCCCGATCCCGGTGCCCGGGTACGCGTCCCGCGCGTGCAGCCGCTGGAAGATGATGAAGACCTTCTCGGCGAACTCGGCCGGCACGCCGATGCCGTTGTCAGCCACGCCGATCTGCCATCCCCCGTCCGGCTGCTCGTCCGCGCTGATCCGGATCACCGGACTGCGGTCCGCCGCCCGGAACTTGATCGCGTTGCCGATGAGGTTCTGCCACAGCATGCCGAGCAGGGTCGCGTCGCCCATCACCTCCGGCAGCGGTCCGGGACGCTCGATGACCGCCGACGTCTCCTCGATAGCGGCCGACAGGGCGGTGACTGCCGCGTTCAGCGGCTCATCCAGCGGCACCGGCTCGAGCGCGTCGCTGGCCCGGCCGACCCGGGAGAACGTCAGCAGATCGTTGATCAGGACCTGCATCCGCTTCGCGCCGTCCACGGCGAAGTCGATGTACTTCAGGCCCCGCTCGTCGAGCTTGTCGCGGTAACGCTTCTCCAGCAGCTGGCAGAACGAGGCGACCTTGCGCAGCGGTTCCTGCAGGTCGTGCGAGGCCACGTAGGCGAACTGCTCCAGCTCGGCGTTGGACCGGCGCAGCTCGGCGGCCTGGGCATCCAGGACGGACTGCGCGGCCCGGCTGGCGTCCAGCGCCGTGACCAGCTCGCTGCGCATCCCCTCGACCGCCGCGGACAGGGCCCACAGGTCCGCGGGCCCGCTGGGCTGGATGTGGTGGCTGTAGTCACCGCCCGCCACCTCGTCGGAGGCCGCGCGCAGCCGGTGCAGCGGCCGGATGACGGTGCGGTCCAGCAGGACCGCCAGTGCCGCGGCGGCGAGCAGGAAGACCACCAGGATGGTGATATAGACCCAGTTCTGGAAGACCCGGGCCCGGCCCAGGGCGGCCCGGTCGGCCACCACCTGCCCGGCCAGGTGGGTGTTCTGCGCGGCGAACAGCACCCGGAGCCGGTCGAAGGAGGCCTTGCCCTGGTCCAGCAGGGTCAGATCGCCGCCGCTCAAGGGACCCCGGCGGGCCTTGCTGATGGCCGGCCCGGCGTACCCGGCCCGCCAGGCCTGGGCGGCTCGCTCGATCCGGGCCAGATCCGCCATCAGCAGTTTCTTCCCGCCGATCACGGCGCGCAGCTGAGCCGCGGCCGCCTTCTCGGTAGCCAGGCCGGCCGTGTACGGCTGGAGGAACCGCACGTCCCCGGTGAGACCGTAGCCGCGGACCCCGGTCTCCTGGTCAACCAGGGCGCCCTGCAGCCGGTACGCCTGGGCCTGGGCGGGCAGGATCGAGTTCACGAGCTCGTTGGAGGTCCCCCGGGTCTGGGCGGTCAGCCAGGCGACGAGCACGGCGGCGAGCACGGCCAGGACCCCGAGCGCCGCGAACACCAGCCGGAACCAGTCCTGCACGCCGAGTTCCAGAACGCGGGGCCGGCGAGCCGCCGCTCCGGATGCGCTCACTGCGCTGCCTTCCAGCCGAGGTGGACGATGGCGACGTCGTCGGCGAGGCCCCCGTAGAGGGCCGCCGCGGCCTCGGTCATGTCCAGCAGGGTATCCACGAAACCGGTGGCGGGCAGCAGGGCCAGATCGCGGGCCATGGCCAGCAGGCCTTCCTCGCCCAGGCGCTCGTTCCCCGGCCCCACCCGGCCCTCGAACAGCCCGTCGGTGAACAGCACCAGGCCCGCGTCGGCGGGCAGCGCCAGGCGTTCTTCCTGCCAGTGCTGGCCGGGCTCCAGGCCCACGGCCGGGCCCACCGGTCCTTCGACGAGGTCAACGTGCCCCGGCGTGCGCAGCAGCAGCCCCGGGTGGCCGGCCCGGAGTACCCGGACGCTCTGCCGGTCCAGGCCGAAGACCAGGTGAGTGAGGGTGGCGAAGAGGTGCTCGTCCTCTCGCTCCGCCATCAGCATCTGCTCGAGCAGTTCCATCAACGCTGGCGGGGCGGCACCCGCCAGCACCAGGGACCGCCAGGCCACCCGCAGGCAGACCCCGATGGCGGCCTCGGCCGCACCGTGACCGCAGACGTCACCGATGACCGCGTGCACGATGCCGTCCGGGGTCTCGACGACGTCGTAGAAATCGCCCCCCAGCAGGGCGTTGGCCCGTCCCGGTCGGTACCGGGCGACCATGTCGAAGGCCTCGGTGCGGATCAGCGGGGTCGGCAGCAGGGCCCGCTCCAGCCGGGCGTTCTCCGCCGCCTGCAGCGCACTGCGCTGCAGGGCCGCGGACGCCAGTTCCACGTGCTTGCGCTGAGTCGCGTAGCGGATCGCGCGGCCGAACACATCCGGCGGGGCCTGGCCTTTGATCAGGTAGTCCTGGGCGCCCGCGGCAACCGCGGCCAGCCCGGCGCTCTCCTCGGCCAGGCCGGTCAGCACCACCACGGGCGCTGCCGGAGCGGCCGCGAGGATCTGGGTGACCGCGTCCAGCCCGTGCGCGTCGGGCAGGTGCAGGTCCAGCAGCACGCAGCCCGGGGTCAGGCCCTGGCTGAGCAGTTCGCTGGCCTCGGCCAGCGAGCGCACCGCGGACAGCGAGGCCGCCACGCCACTGTCCGCGAGCAGTTCCTCGACCAGCATCACGTCGCCGGCGTCGTCTTCCACCAGGAGGATCGTGTCCGGATCGCCCAGCCATTCGAGGCGGCCAGGATCCAGGCTGGTGTTCTCCAGCTGGGACGGGGCCGGGCCGCGCGGAGCAGGCACGCCAGCCCGGGTCGGCACGCTCACCGCGCGCCCGTGCGACGTAGCCTCAATCCGCGCTCCTTAAAGCCAGACCGCTAGCCCCCTGGTTGGAAGGCTAGCGGCTGCCGCGCCGGGACCGGCCCGGAACGTGGACCGAAGCCCGCCCTCAGGTCGTGGCGAGCGGGCCGTCCACGGCGTCCGGCGAGGCGAGGATGCGCTGGCGCAGGAAGGTGAGCGCGTGGGCGAGCAGCCGGGAGACGTGCATCTGCGAGATGCCCAGGGTACGGCCGATCTCCGCCTGGGTCATGTCCCCGTAGAAGCGCATCAGCAGGATCCGCTGCTCCCGCCGGGGCAGCTCACCCCAGTGCACCGCCAGGGCCTCCATCGACAGGGTGTGCTCCATCTGCGGGTCGTCCCCGCCGAGCAACTCGGCCAGGCTGGCCGTGTCCGGCTGGCCGGACAGCGGGCGCATCGAGTGAGGCTGGCTGCAGGAGCAGGTCGGCGCCCCGCGCTTCCTGCACGTCGGCTTCGGTGATCCCCAGGTCGCTGGCGAGCTCGGCGTCGCTGGGCGCGTGCCCCAGCTGCTGGGTAAGCTCGCGGGACGTCTCGCGCAGCGCCAGCAGCCGCTCCTGGACCGGCCGCTCGACGTGCACCTGCCACCGCTTATCCCGGAAGTAGCGCTTGATCTCCCCGGTGATGCAGGGCTGGGCGTAGGCGGCCAGGTTCCGGCCGACCCCCGGGTCGAAGTTGTTGATCGCCTTGAGCAGGCCCACGTAACCCACCTGGACCAGGTCCTCGGTCGGTTCCGGGCTGCGCCGGTAGCGGTTCGCACAGGCCCGGACCAGTCCCCGGTACCGGCTCACCAGCACGTCGCACGCCCCTTCCCGGCGTGGGTCGCCCGGTGGGTGGGACCGGATCTCCTGCAGCAATCCTTCGTCATCCAGTTGTTCAAGCTCGCTCGCAGCTGCGTCAGCGGGCCGGCCCATGGTCCGGGGCGGATTCGCCGCAGCTGCCTCGCCTGCGACAAGTATTTCCATATGGCAAGTCTGTCACGGCAACGCCGCACTGAGCAAATGTTTCCATACGGAATAATCAGCCCGGGTCGGCGGCGACCTCGCCGAGCCCGCGCACCAGCGCGTCGCGGCCTTCCGGGGTCATGGCCTGGAGCATCTCGGCCAGGGCGGCCCGCCGCTGATCCCGCACCCACCCGGCCAGCCTCCGGCCCGACTCGGTGAGCAGCAGCACGATCTCCCGGCGGCTTTCTTCCGCCCGGTCCCGGGTCAGCAGGCCCGCGATTTCCATCCGGTCGCACAGCCTGCTGGTGGCCGACGCGGAGGCACCCACGTAGGTCGCCAGCCGGTTGAGGTTGAGGCTTCCGGCCCGGTCGATGATCAGCAACGCGCGCAGCTGGGCAGGCGGCACGGAAGAGCCGATTTTCTCTACGGCCCGCTCGGCCACCTCGATCAGGGCGGCCAGGCCCCGCTCGGCGGTACTCACCTCAAGCTGCTCATCCCTGGAACCCCGGAACATGTCGTATCCCATCAGGATCACCATCCGGCCAGCACCCGGGCCCGCCTGTGCTGCCGGCGGAGAGCCTATCAGCGCTGACGTAGCGTCTCTCGGACCGTCCGTTCTCACCCCTCCGTGATCGCGGCCGTACCTGGCCCGCGGAGCGGGAGTTACCGCAACGGGTCATCTCCGCCGTCCTTCCCGGGGCCCTGTTCTCCTGGCCGTGCCGCGCTCTTTGGAAAGCCTTGGCCGCGGCACTACCCGTGCCCGGGCCGCCTACACCATAGGTTGATCAACTCTGGCAGATGGCAAGTGTTTCCCATTACAATGTTGTGCCGTGGAAAGCTCTGGTGCAGCCGCACCCTCGGCCTGCCCGGCAGCCGCGTCCATGCTCCCGCCGGCCGCGCCGGTGCCCGCCCCGGCGGCTGGAGCGCAGTTTGCCGAGCAGGTAGAGGCACTGCAAGCGGCGACCCGGGTGCTGGCCGGGGTCGCGCTGCGCAGCCTGGACGTTCTCGACGGCGTGATCACGCTGCCTCAGTTCCGGATGCTGGCCGTCCTGGCTGGGCTCGGCCGCGCCCGGTCCTCGCGGGTGGCCAGGGCCCTCGCCCTGGACGCGTCCACGGTGACCAGGCTGGCCGACCGGCTGGTCACCGCGGGCCACGTGGCCCGGGGCAGCGATCCACGGCACCGCAGCGTGGTGACGCTGGAGCTCACCCCCAGCGGAGAGCGCCTGGTCAGCGCGGTCTCGGCGTGGCGGCAGCAAGAGCTGAGCCGGATCGTGGCCGGCCTCCGGCCCGCCGCCCGGGCCCAGCTCACCAGCGTGCTGGACCAGCTGGTCGCCTCGGCGGGGGAAGGCTACGGCGTGGCCGCCGAGCCCGTCAGCCCGGTCTGAGCGGTGTCGCCGCCGCGATCGTTTGGGCCGGTCAGACCGGGGTAGCCGGACGCACCAGGCGGCGAATGAGGAGAACATGACCACCAGCGATCTGGGTGCGGCCGGCGAGTTCCCCCCGCACGTCCTGCGCGAGTACGCGCTGGTGGCGGACGGGGAACGGGGCGCGCTGATCGGCCCGCGCGGCGACCTGGCCTGGCTGTGCGCGCCCCGGTGGGACTCGGATGCCGTGTTCTCCAGCCTGATCGGCGGGCCCGGCGTCTACGCCGTGACCCCCGAGGAAGCGCGCTTCGTCTGGGGCGGGTACTACGAGGGCAGCACGCTCATCTGGCGCAGCCGCTGGGTCACCAGCAGCGGCTTCACCGAGTGCCGTGAGGCCCTGGCCTACCCGGGCGACCCGCACACCACGGTGGTGCTGCGCCGGGTCGTGGCCCTGGACGGTCCCGCGCGGGTCCGGGTGGTCCTGGACCTGCGGGCCGGCTTCGGGCGGTCCCGGATGAGCCAGCTGAAGCAGGCCGGAGGGCGGTGGACGGCGCGCAGCGGCCCGCTGCGGGTGCGCTGGTCGGGCGGGGCAGACGCGACAGTGCGGGCGGACGGTGCGCTGGAGCTGCACCTGGCGCTGGACGCGGGTGCCCATCATGACCTGGTCCTGGAGATATCAGACCAGGCCCTGCCGGGTGATCCGGTGCAGGCCCCGGAGGCGTGGCAGGCCACCGAGACGTCCTGGGCGGCCGCCGTCCCGGAGCTCGGCCCGAGCCTGGCCGCCAAGGACAGCCGGCACAGCTACGCGGTGCTGGCCGGGCTGACCAGCAGCACCGGCGGGATGGTCGCCGCGGCCACCATGTCGCTGCCGGAGCGTTCCAAGGCCGGCCGGAACTACGACTACCGCTACGTCTGGATCCGGGACCAGTGCTACGCCGGCCAGGCCGTGGCCGCCGACGGCCCGCACCGCCTGCTGGATGACGCCGTCTCGTTCGTGGCCGAGCGCATCCTGGCCGACGGCCCTGACCTGAAGCCCGCCTACACCGTGGCCCGCGGGCCGGTGCCCGGGGAGGAGTCACTCGCTCATCTGTCCGGCTACCCGGGCGGCACGGACAAGATCGGTAACTGGGTCAACCGCCAGTTCCAGCTGGATGCCCTGGGCGAGGCGCTGCAGCTCTTCGCGGCCGCGGCCGGCCACGATCACCTGGACAGCGGGCACTGGCAGGCCGCCGAGCTCGCGGTGCAGGCCATCGAAAAACGGTGGACCGACGCCGACGCCGGCGTGTGGGAGCTCGACAACCATCACTGGGCCCATTCCCGGCTCATGTGCGTCGCCGGGCTGCGGGCCATCTCCCGGGCGGGGGCCGCGCCCGGCCAGGCTGCCGCCTGGGAAACGCTGGCCGACGCCATCCTGGCCGACGTGGGCGGCGACAGCGTGCACGCCAGCGGGCGCTGGCAGCGCGCTCCCGACGACGACCGGGTGGACGCCGCCCTGCTGCTGGCCGCGATCCGCGGGGCCGTGCCCGCGACCGACCCGCGCAGCCTGGCCACCCTCGACGCGATCACGGCCGACCTGTCCAGCGAGGGCTACCTGTACCGCTACCGCCACGATCAGCGCCCGCTGCAAGAGGCCGAGGGCGCGTTCGTGCTCTGCGGGTTCCTGATGGCGCTGGCCACCCACCAGCTGGGCCGGACCAGCCAGGCCGTCGGCTGGTTCGAGCGCAACCGGGGCGCCTGCGGCCCGCCCGCGCTGTTCACCGAGGAATACGACACCCACCAGCATCAGCTGCGCGGCAACCTGCCCCAGTCGTTCGTGCACGCGGTCATGTTCGAATCGGCGGTCCGGCTGGCCCGCCCCTGGGATGCCCGCTGACCCTGGCCCGGCCTGCAACCAGCGCGCCGGTCAGCCACGTATTCACCGTGAGGGCATCCGCCCGCCCGGCCCGGCCGGCCCCGGCCCGGACCAGGATTCCCGCCGGGGGTGGCGCTGGTCAGCGTATTCTTCATCCCGCCCCACCTGGCAGCAGGTGCCTCATACCCGCGCGAGGGAGGTAGATCCGCGATGGACGACCGTCATCCCGCCTACGACGACCGTCATCCCGCTTACGACAACGGGGTATTGCGGATCACCGAAACCGCCAGCCCGGCCGGCCTGGCCATTACCGGGGAGATCGATGAGGCGACCTACCCGGCCCTGGTGACCTCGCTGCATGACATCGCCGACCGGCACCACGAGTTTCACCTCGATCTGAGCGGGGTGAGTTACTGCGACCTGGCCGGGCTGCGGGCCATCGTGCGGCTGGCGGACGACGGCAGCGCGGGTCCGGTGCGGCGTGTCCTGCTGCACAACGTGCCGCACCACATGCGGGTAGCGCTCGCCGTCACCGGCTGGGATGCGCTCCCGGGGCTGGCTGTCGAACCCCTGCTGTCATAGCCCGGGCCACAGCGGGTCAGTCAGGCCAGACCGAGCCCGGCGACGAGCGGCGGCGCAGGTCACTGCGCACGTCGGCGCCCAGCCTGCGGGTCTCCCGGCGGTTGAGCATCGCCCCGGCGGCGGCGCCGGTCAGCAGCGGCCCGAGGGACACGGCGCTCCGGCCGGCCCGGGCCAGCAGCCGCCGTTCCAGCTGCCTGCGCAGCGGGGATCCCACCGCCAGCGCCAGGCCTCCAGGTACCAGGGCCACGCCGCGCCGGTGCGCCCAGGCCACGATGTAGGCCAGCATGCGCTCCGGGGCCGAGCCCGGGGCGCGCATCCCGTAGACCTCGTGCAGCTCGGCGACCAGCTTCAGCTCGATGCCGACGACCGCCACGGTCTCGAACGCCACCTCCACCGGGGCCGACGGCAGCGGCAGCAGCATGGCCGCGCCGACCGCCGCGCCCACGGACGCGGACGCCCGGGATGCCCCCCGGATCAGCTGGTCCGCGAGCTCTTCCGGGCCGAGGCCGGGAAACTGGGCCCGAAGCTTCTGCTGATCCCGGACGGGCAGCCGGGGAGCCATCGCCAGCACCTGGGAGGTCAGCCACCGGCCGCCCGAGGTCGCGCCGGACCAGCCCGCGCGGCTGCCCCGGCGGGCGAGCCGGGAGGTGGCCGCCATCGCGCGGCGGCGCCGGGTCAGGCCGCGGTCCTCACTGATCTCGCCGACAAACTCGGCTATCTCTCCGGGCGTCGCGGGCTGGCCGGTCAGGTCGGCGGGTTCGGCGTCGCGGCCGGCGCCTTCGGTCGTCTTGTCCACGACATGCAGCTACCCGCGGCGGGACCGGCTACGCGCCGGTCTGGCCGCAGGCCAGCGGGACCTATCACGGGCGGCGTTCTTTAAGGTCCCGGGCCAGCTGCTCGAGCACCGGCAACGCGGCGTCCAGGGCAGCCCGCTCGCCCGCGCCGAGATGCTCGATCAACTGGCTCAGCGCGTCCGTGCGCTCCGCCCTGATCCGTTCGTGCAGCCGCCGTCCGGCCGGGGTGGCGTCGACCAGGGCGGCCCGCCGGTCCCGCGGATCGGGCCGCCGGGCCAGCAGCCCGGCGTCTTCCAGCCGCCACACCACCCGGGAGAGCATGGTCGGGTTCATGCCCTCTTCGCGAGCCAGCCAGGACAGGCCCACAGGCCCGTTGCGGGCCGTGGTGGCGAGCACGGTGGCCTCGGTCAGGGTCAGGTCCGCGGCGGCCCGGGTCGGCCGGATCCGCCGGGCGAGGCGGCCGACCGCGGTGCGCAGCCGGGCGGCGGTCTCGGTCCTGGCCGTGGCCTCGGCGTCACCGGGGAGCGCCGCCGGGGCCCCGTTCCCAGCCTGGCCGCCGGCAGCTGTCACGAGCCGCACCCTTCGTCGCCAGATAGTTGCTATATGGCAAAGACTTTAGCTGGTGGCCGGACTGGCCCGGGCACCGCGCCTGCCACCGGCCGCTGCCCGCGGCGGCGCCGGGGCGGGCGGGTGTGACCACGCCAGACGCGGGCATGCCAGGAGCGGGGCAGGGAGGTGACCAGTGCCCGGAAAGCTCACCCCGTACCAGCGCAAGCGCGATTTCAGCCGGACACCCGAACCAGCCGGGCAGGCGGCGGGCCAGCCGGACGGGACGGCGGACCGCGGCGGGCAGCGGTTCGTCGTGCAACGGCACCGGGCCCGGCGGCTGCACTACGACCTCCGTTTCGAGATCGGTGGCGTCCTGGTCAGCTGGGCGGTACCCAAGGGGCCCACCCTCGATCCGGACATCAAGCGGATCGCGGTGCACGTCGAGGACCACCCGCTGGAGTACTTCGACTTCGAGGGCGTCATCCCGCGGGGCCAGTACGGCGGCGGGGACGTGATCGTGTGGGACCGCGGCACCTGGGAGCCGCACGCCACCGATGATCCAGCCGCGGCGGTCGAGGCGGGCGAGTTCCACGCCGATGTGTACGGGGAAAAGCTGCGCGGCCGGCTGATCCTGGTGCGCACCGGCGGGCCCGGCTCCGACCAGTGGCTGCTGATGCACAAGCACGACGAGTACGCCGTGACCGGCTGGGACCCCGAGGATTTCCCGGCCTCCGTGCTCAGCGGGCGCACCAACGATCAGGTCAAGGCCGACCCGGCCCGGATGTGGCGCTCGGATCTGCCTCCCGCGGAAGCGTCGGTGGCGCTGCGCCGCCCCCCGGATGACCCGCCGGCCCCCCCGGGCGGGCATCAGCCGGACAGCCCGGTAACCGGGCCCAGCCCGGATGAGCTGGCCGCCCTGGACGCGCTCGGCGCCGGCGGCACCTGGCACGTGTTCGGCCGCGGCCTGCGGCTGACCAACCTGGACAAGGTCCTGTTTCCCGGCCGCCCGGGTGAGGACCCGGTCAGCAAGCGGGAACTGGTCCGCTACGCGGCGCAGATCGCTCCCGTGGCCCTGCCTTACCTGTCCGGCCGCGCGCTGAACATGCACCGTTTTCCCGGAGGCGCCGACACCAAGGGCTTCTGGCACAAGCAGCTGCCCGATCACGCCCCCGAGTGGCTGCCGCGCTGGCGGGACCCGCACGCCGAGCCAGGCAAAACCACGACGTACCTGGTGGTGGACGAGCCGGCCGCGCTGGTGTGGGCGGCCAACTTCGGTGCCCTGGAGTGGCACGCCTGGACCGCGCGGACCGACCACCCCGACCGGCCCACCTACGCGCTCATCGATATCGATCCCGGGTCGGCGACCTCCTGGGACCAGGTGCTGATGCTGGCCCGGCTGCACCGCACCGCCCTGGAGCACCTCGGGGTCCGCGGGCAGCCCAAGCTGACCGGCGGGCGCGGGATCCACATCTGGATCCCGATCGCTCCAGGACCCAGCTTCGAGGAGACCCGGGCCTGGGTCGAGCAGCTGTCCCGGGCCATCGGCGCGGTGGTGCCCGGCCAGGTGAGCTGGAAGTGGGACGTCCGCGAGCGGGGCGGGCTGGCCCGGCTCGATTACACGCAGAACACCAGCAACAAGACCCTGGTCGCGCCCTACAGCCCGCGGGCCGCGCCGGGGGCCCCGGTGTCCGCGCCGATCGAGTGGGACGAGCTGGAGGATCCGTCGCTGCGGCCGGACGGGATCACGATCCGGGACGTGCCGCAGCGGCTGGCCCGGATCGGCGATCCCTTCCGCACCGTGCTGGACCAGGACCAGGTGCTTCCCCCGATCAGCTAGTCACCGGTCGGCGTGTCACCGGTCAGCTAGTCACCCATCAGCCGGTCACCGTGCCGGACCCGGTGGCGATCGCGAGGATGTGCATGGCGTTCACCCTGTTCCCGGCGCCGCTGCTCACCGTGGGCAGGGTGACCGACGCGACGGTCTTGCCCTTATCCAGCGGCACCGAGGCGTAATACACGCTGACCGGGTGCGCGGTCTGCGTGCTGCTGGAGAAGTTCCAGCTGGACGTGGTGGCGGCGACCTGGTCCCCGGCGACCGCCGCGTTGGGATCACGATCCGGGACGTCCCGGACCGCTGGCCCGGATCGTGATCCCATCCGCACCGCGGGAGGACCTGGACCAGGTCCTCCCCCGATCAGCTACCCAGGGTGAACCCGCCGTGCAACGGCAGCCCGGCCAGGGCGGAGGAGTCGCCCAGGTAGACACCGAACTGGCCAGCCGGGACCACCCACCGGTTCGCGGCGCTGTTCCAGTAGGACAGGTCGTGGCGGTTCAGGCTGAAGCGCACGGTGCACGACTGCCCGGGCCGGAGGGTGACCTTCTGGAAGCCCTTCAGCTGCCGGGGTGGCTCGGTGGCGGCCGCTGGATCGCTCAGGTACAGCTGGGCGACGTCGGACCCGGCCACCCGGCCGGTGTTGGTGATGGTCGCGGAAACCGCCACCTGCCGGCCCGCCCAGCGGGTGATCCTCAGGCCGCTGAACCTGAAGCTGGTGTAGGACAGCCCGTAGCCGAACGGGAACAAGGGCGTCTCATGCTGCGCGTCGTAGTAGCGGTACCCGACGTTGATTCCCTCGGAGTACAGCACCTTGCCGTTCACCCCCGGGAACTGGGCGGGGGTGGACGCGGGGACCTGGGACAGGCTCGCCGGGAAGGTGACCGGGAGGTGGCCGGACGGGTCGACCTGGCCGAAGAGCACGCGACGCGAGCGCGGTGCCGTTGCTCTCGCCCGGGTACCAGGCGTCCACCACCGACGCCACCTGGCTCAGCCAGGGCATGGCCACCGGGGCGCCCGCGTCCACGACCACCACGGTGTGCGGGTTGGCCGCGGCCACCGCCGAGATCAGCTCGTTCTGCGCCGAGGGCAGGTTCAGGCCGGGCCGGTCGGCGGCCTCCGTCTCGGTGTCGTCGGAGACCACGACGACCGCGGACGACGCCGACTTGGCCGCCGCGACCGCCTGGCTGATGCCGGGCGCCAGGTCGGACGGGGTGGCCCAGCTCAGGTTGGCCGACTCGCCGCCGCCCGACAGCTGCAGGGTGTAGGTCTGGCCGGCCTTCAGGTTCACGCCCACCGAGTAGGTGGACACCGGCGGGGTGCCCGGGTTGGCCAGGAGCTCCTGGCCGTCCAGGGACAGGTTCACCGAGGAGTAACAGCCACACGGGTTTTCGAAGGCCAGCACGTAGGTGCCGGTCTCGGGGGCGGTCAGGGTGCCGGTGTAGGTCCCGCCGAAGCCGGTGGGCGCGTAAGCCGGGCTGAGCGCCGAGCTGGGGATGGGCGTCAGCGACGTGTCCGTGGGCAGGCCCTGCGTGTAGGACACGCTGGTCCCCGTCCCGGCGGCGGCCTGGATGCCCTGCAGCGGGGTGACGTGGAACGGCGCGGTGACGTAGGCGCTGCCGCCGCCGGTGTACGTGGGCGAGGCCGAGGCGGCCGGCCCGATCACCGCGACCGATCCGCCGCCGGCCGCCTTCAGCGGCAGCGTGCCGCCGCTGTTCTTCAGCAGCACCGTGCCCGCCTCGGCCACGGCGGCCGAGGTCGCCTGGTGCGCCGGGGTGGTGACGGTTGCGCTGGTCGTCCCGGTGGGCGGGTTGTTGAACTCGTTGAAACGGAACAGCTCGGTCAGGATGCGGGACACCATGCCGTTCAGCGTGGCCATGGCGACCTGGCCCGACTGCACGGCGGCCTGCAGCACCGAACCGTAGAACACGGCGCTGGGCATCTCCTGGTCGTTGCCGGCCTCCGCGGAGGCAACGGTGGAGTGGGTCGCGCCGTAGTCCGAGGTCACGAAGCCCGGGAACTTCCAGCGCTGGTCGAGGGTCTGGTGCAGCAGGTAGTCGTTCTCGCACGCGTACTGGCCGTTGATGGTGCTGTAGGAGCACATCACCGAGGAGGCATGAGCCTGCTTGGTGGCGGCCCAGAACGCGGGCAGGTAGATCTCGTGCTCGGCCCGCTGACTGATGATCACATCATCGGCCGGCGTGTTCCGGTTGGTCTCCTGGTTGTACACGGCGAAGTGCTTGACCTGGGACATCTCTCCCTGGCTCTGCACCCCGTCGATGTCTGACACGGTTAGCGCCGCGTTGAGGTACGGGTCCTCGGTGTAGGCCTCGAACGACCGCCCCCAGCGCGGGTCGCGGTCGATGTTCACGGTCGGGCCCAGGTTGACCATGGCGCCCTTGCCGTGCTCCTCCGACCCGACGACCTTCCCGTACTGGCTGGCCAGGGCCCGGTCCCAGGTGGCGGCCAGGGACACGGCGGAGGGGAGCTGGGTGACGCCGGTGAGGCCGTCGCCCACCCCGACCGGGCCGTCTTCCTCACCCATGGCCGGAATACACAGGCTCGGGATCGCGGAAATGTAGAAGACGTACGGCTGGCTGGTGCCCGCGCCGGTGACCATGTTGATCTTGTCGGCCAGGGTCATCTTGGCCATCAGCAGCTTCAGCCGCTGGCTGACCGGCAGGGACTGGTTCAGCCACGGGCAGGAGGCCGGGGCGGACGCCCGGGCCGCGACCCGCGCGGGGGCGGAGCCGGCCGAGGCAGAGCCGGCCGACGCGGAGGCGGCCGTGGCCAGCCCGGCGGGCAGTAAGACGGCCAGGAACGCGGCCGCCGCCATTCCCGGAAGGCGCTTGGTGCGTGAACCGCGGTTACTCGTCATAGCACGGCCTCCATTGCCCGACGGTCGCGGCCGGTCCCACCCGGGGCGCGCACTTTCGCCCGTGCCGCAGTGATCAGTCAAACCCTGGACTCGCCGGACTGCCAAGGGCCCCGGGGGGCAATAATTCGTAAAGGCCGCGGATCCGCCCGTCCACCATCCCGGGCCGCGCCCGGCAAATTGGCCGCAAACAGGCCGGTGACCGGCCCCGATAAGAGCGTTATCTAGCGCAGGCCCGCGAACAGGTCATCTTCAGGCACCGGGGCCCCGGTCGAGTCCATGGCCCGGATGAAGCTCTCCTCGCCGAACACCCGCTCGCCGAGCTCGGGCGGGATCTTGCTGAACCAGGACTCGCTGATCTGGCTGGCGTGCGCCATCAGCGCGGCCTGCTTGCGGGCCAGTACCGGGCGGATGTCGATGCTGGTCGTGATGCGCTGCTCGGAGGCTTCCATCTGCTGCTGCGTCTCGGGGCTGATGTCGTCCCGGCCGGGCACGTCCGCGCCGGCCTCCCGGAGCGCGGTCCACAGTTCCCGCCACTTGCTCACCGGCATCGCCGTCAGGTACAGCTTCGCCGGGATTCCGGTGAGCCGCACCGCCTCGGCCGCGCCGAGGCTGGCGTGCACATGGTCGGGGTGCTCGTAACCGCCTTCCGGGTCGTAGGTGACCACGACCTGCGGCCGGTACCGCTCGATCAGGCCGCCGATCCGGGCCGCGACGTCGGCCAGCGGCACGTTGCAGAACGCGTCCGGCCGGCCCTTGTAGTCCCACTCCACCATCCCGGAGTCGTGGTAGCCGAGCAGCTCGAGGTCGGTGACCCCCAGGAGCTTGGCGGATTCCCTCAGCTCGGCCAGCCTGATCTCGGCCACTTCCTGCTCGTCGTGACCCTCCTCGCCGGGCTTGATGCCGCCGGGAGCGTCCCCGAACTCGCCGTTCGTGCAGGTGACGACGACCGTGCGGACGCCCTCGGCCGAGTACTTGGCCAGCACTCCCCCGGTACTCGAGGCTTCGTCGTCGGGATGCGCGTGCACTGCCATCAGGGTCAGGTTGTCCGCCATACCACCAGCCTGCCTGACCGTGACCCGTCCTGGCAGGCCGGCCCGCCCTTTCAGCCCGCCGCGTAACTCCTGGCCGGGCGGCCGCGGCACCGTGGCCTGGGCGGCGGCCCGGCTTAACCCAGTTCGTGGCTACGGCCGTGGCCGGCGCGACTATCGTTATGGCCCGGTCCGCGGACCAGCCGTCTGCGGCAGACCAGCGGGAAAGGCCGGTCCATGAGCCACGGCAGCATGCGCCGGACCAGACGGCGGTCCCTGATCATCGTGGTGGCCGTGATCGCGGCCGTCGTGGTGGCGACCGGTGCGGCGGGCGGTTATGTCCTGCTGACCCGCACCCAGGGCAGCCCGCAGCAGACCGCGGCCAGCTACCTGCGGGACTGGCAGCGGGGCAGCTACGCGGCGATGGGCAAAGTCAGCGTGAACGTGCCGGGCGGCGGCCTGGCCACCCCGCTGCGCCAGACCGCGGCCGAACTCGGCCTGCGCAGCATTCACCTCCGGCTCGGCCGGGTCACCGAGGACGGCGGATCGGCCCGGGCCCGCTTCACGGCCACCGCCGAGCTGGCCAGCGGGCACACCTGGACCTATCCGGGACAGCTTCAGCTGGTCACCCGGAGCCGGCACTGGTGGGTGAACTGGAGCCCGTCCGCCATCTACCCCGGGCTCCGCGCGGGCCAGCGGTTCGCGCTGAGTGCCGTCTGGCCGGCCCGGGCCGCGGTGCTGGCCGCCGACGGCACCGCCCTGAGCTCTCCCGCGGTGATCGCCCAGTCAGGTTCCATCGCCCTGCTCACCGGCACCGTGGTCGCCGCCACCAAGGCCCAGGCCAAGGCGCTCGGCGCCCCCTACCAGGCCGGCGACCTGATCGGCCAGGGTGGTATCGAGCAGGCCTACCAGGCGCAGCTGGCGGGCAAGCCGTCGCTGACCATCCGGGTCGAGGGGCCCGGCCAGCGGGTCGACGCCACGGCCGCCCGCTTCGCGGCCACGCCGGGCAAGTCCGTGCAGACCAGCCTGGACATGCAGGACCAGATGGCCGCGTCGGCGGCCGTGTCGGCCGCCCATACCTCGAAGCCCGTTGACCTGGTGGCCATCCAGCCGTCCACCGGCAAGGTGCTGGCCGTGGTGGAGCGCCCGGGCGGGTTCGACCGGGCCCTGGCCGGCATCTTCCCGCCTGGCTCGACCTTCAAGGTGATCACCGCCTCGGCGCTGGCGCAGGGCGGGATGCGGCCGACCAGCACCGTGCAGTGCCCGAGCAAGGTCACGATCGGCGGCCGCACCTTCCACAACGACGATAACGAGCATCTGGGCATGACCAGCCTGCAGACGGCGTTCGCGGTGTCCTGCAACTCGACCTTCGCCATGCTCGCCTACCAGCGGCTGGGTGGTTCCTCGCTCGCGTCGATGGCCGCGAGGTTCGGCTTCAACACCACCGCGAACCTGGGCATCCCGGCCACCCTCGGCAAGTTCACCACCCCGCACCAGCCGGTCGACCTGGCCGCCGACGCCTTCGGCCAGGGGACCGATCTGGTCAACCCGCTCAGCCAGGCCAGCGTGGCCGCGGCCATCGAGGACGGCATCTGGCGCTCCCCGGTCCTGGTGACCAGCCCGCAGCCCCGGCAGTCCAGCTCGCCGCGCAAGATCAGCGCCAGCATCCTGGGCACCCTGCGGCCCATGATGCGGGCGGTGGTGACCAGCGGCACCGCCGCCGGGGTCGGGTTCCCGGCCGGTGTCTACGGCAAGACCGGCACCGCCCAGTACGGCACCGGCACCCATTCCCACGGCTGGTTCATCGGTTACCGCGGCGATCTGGCCTTCGCGGTCCTGGTCGAGGGCGGCGGCCTCGGCGCCGACAGCGCCGGGCCGGTGGCCAACGCCTTCCTGCGCAAGCTCTGACCTGCCCCCGCCCGCTCAGCCCTGGTTCGTGGCCGGCCCGGCGTAGGTCACGGTGACCTGCTGAAAGCCGAGCGAGTGCATCATCCCGGTCAGCATGCTCGTCGTGTTGCGCTGCGCCTGGGCTAGCAGCGGGCTCTGCCGCGCCGCGGTCTGGATCTTCTGCTGGGCCAGGACGTAGACCTGCTGCTGGTTGTCCGGATTGCCGGAGAAGAAGTTGCCGATCCGGTTCAGCAGTCCCTGCTGCTGGGCGAACACGTAGGACTGCCTGACGTTGAGCACGGCCGGCTCCAGCTGCGGCCGGGGCAGCCGGATCGTGACCGCCGTCCGGTTCGCCGACACCTGCAGGGCGGAGCCCTTCAGCTGCCCGAAGTCGACGTAGGCGATCTCGCTGCCCTGGCCGACGAACAGGGTCTGGCTGCCTTCCAGGAACGCGGGCAGCAGGTTCGCCTTGTGGGTCAGGTTGACCACCACCTGGAATGACCCGCTGGCCGCCTCGAACCGGCTCAGGGCCGTGATCGACTTGAGCAGCACCGGGCCGCTGCGCACGGAGGTGGTCTCCCCGAATGGGTTGTGCAGCCGGGGCAGCAGGCTCACCGCGGACAGCACGATGATCAGCACAGCGACGGCCACGATGGCGACCGCGCCGGCCATCAGCTTCCCGATTAACCCGCGGCCGCGTACGGTCTGCGGCTCGGTGTCCCGATCCTGCTGCGTGGGCGTGGTACGTACCATGGTCCCTCCAACCTCCCGGTCGGCCGCTGCGGGTCAGGCCGCCGCGGCCACCGCGCGGACCTTGCCCGGTCCCAGTACCCCAGCGTGACCAAGACATTCCGCGACGCCCGCCATCGGGAAGAATGAGCCAGCCGGGACGGGCCGCTTACCAGCCGTAGATGCGCACCGGAAGCTCGTGGGCGGGCATCTGGTCGGGGCCGGGATAGGTCACCATCACGACCGTGTCGTCCGGGTCATGGCCTTCCACCAGCTTCACCCCGCCACTGCTGCGCGTGTCGCGGTGCGCGGAGCGCGCCTTCAGCACCCGCTCGCACCGCTCGAGATCCTCATCCCCGTCGGCGGTCCAGATCACGTACTGCAGGCCGACGCCGCCGAGCGGATGGCCCGCGTTACCGCCCATAGCGCGCAGGAACAACTGCGTCCCGGCTGGGCTGACCAGCAGCGCGGCGGTCGGGCTCTGGTCAGCGACCCGCATCGCGAGGAGTTCGGTGTAGAAGCTGACCGAGCGGTCCAGTTCCTGCACGAACATGACAGCTGAGCCGATCCGGGTGCCGTGCGTCATCCGCTGACCTTCCAATCCCGGTAGCTAGGACTGACTGTCCCCTGCAGCACCCAGCTAACCGTACGAGCGCGCGGCCCGGCTCACGACTTGCCGCTATCTGGCTCAGCCCGGCTCCACCAGGGGGGCGGCGGGCCGGATGTGGATGGGAGTGCCGAGTTCGACGGTGCGGCTGACGGTGCAGAGCCGGTCATGCGACCGCCGGATCGCCTCGGGCAGCACGACCCGGGCCGCATCGCCGCGTTCGCCGGCCGGGAACAGCACCTGGAAGGTCGCCTCGATATCCGCCAGATGGTTACCGTGGCCGTCCCGGATTTTCTCGGCCTGCACCGTCACCCGGAACGCCTCGGGCTCGGCCCGGCGGGAGGTCAGGATGTCCACGTCAACCGAGGTGCAGCCGCCGATGGCGGCGAGCAGCAGCTCGACGGGGGTGAAGTCGGCGTCATCCCCGGCGCCGATGTCGATCCGGCCGCCCCGGTTGTTGCTGACGGTGAACTTGCCGGCCGCGACCCGGTCAATGGATACCGCGCGGTGCGCCGAATCAGTCGCCATGCCGTCGAACTCTGCCAGACCGCCGGTCCGGACATACCCGGACTGGGCCCAGCGCCAGTCAGGCACCGGCGTGGTCGTCCCGGTGAAGCCAGCCGAGCAGGTCCGGCGGGGCCAGCTGGGCCGCCCGCCTCCGGTAGCCGGCCAGCTCAGCCGCGCGAAGCTCCTCGCGGCCGGCCCCTGAGGTACCGCGGCGGAAGAACGCCCTGGCGTCCTTGATGATCACGGGCGGCCCGGTCAGCCGCTCGGCGTTGTCCCGCATGTGGCCGAACGTGGCCGCCTGCACGAGGCTGGGCCAGGTCTGCGGGGGCACGGAGATGTCGAGGCGTTCCGCGAGGCGGTGCATTTCCCCGTCGAGATCGGCGGACAGGTCCTGGTAGTGCACGAGCACGATGTTCGGCTGGTCGCGCCGCGCCCAGGCGTCGGAGAGGTGCCACATCACCCCGGGCAGCGAGTCCATCTGCTGCTGGGGCGTGGTGTCCTCGTGGATCCAGCTGATCAGCCAGTCATGCAGCGGCGGGCGCGGTGGCGGGGGCTCGCTGGGCTCGGGCTGGCCGGTGAGCTGCCGTAGCCGGGCCCGGTCGATGTTATTGCCCTGGTGGTAGAGGGACACGGCCATGTCGAGCGGGTGCCTGGCCACCACGATGTAGGTAGCGCGGGGATCGATGGGAATCCCGTCCAGCGGCGTGTGCGTCTTGATGAACCGGCGGTGCTGCTGCGCGGCGAGCCGGGCGAACCTCTCGTCGCGCGGCATCACCACCCGGTCCAGCCAGGGCGACAGCTCCGGGAGCGTGCCGGGTAATTCCTCGGTCTGGAAGATCAGCAGCGCGCAGATCATCTGCATCCAGGTGGTCCCGCTCTTGGACCGGGTGCTGATCACGATGTCGCCGTCCCGGAACGGGAACCCGGACCACCGTCCGCTGTCCTCGTCGTCCGACCGGTAGCGAACGGGGGCATCGGGCATCCGCTCATGCTAGTGGGATCGGGCAAGTATAGGAGTTGACTTATATAAGTGATAGCTGTAACTCTTAGCCCATGCAGGCCTTCGAGGTGCTGGGCGACCCGGTCCGCCGCCGGGTCCTGGAGCTGATCGCGGACGGCGAGGTGACCTCCGGCGGAGTGTGCGCCGTCATCCGCGCCGAGTTCGGCATCTCCCAGCCTGCCGTGTCGCAGCACCTCCGGGTGCTGCGCGACAGCGGCTTCGCCACGGTCCGGGCCGCGGGCACCCGCCGGCTGTACGCGGTGAACCCGGAACCGCTGCGCGAGGTGGCGCAGTGGCTGGATCCATTCCGGCGCTTCTGGGCTCCGCACCTGGACGCGCTGGCCACGGAACTGGCCCGCGGCCGCCGCGAACGCCGGCTTCAGGAGGGCACACCAACGAAGGGAGCTCAGCATGATTGAGGTCATTGAGCAGATCAACGCGGTGCGCAGGCGGGTCGGCCGCCGCACCCTCGAGGCCGGCGAGGCGCACAGCGTGATCATCAGCCAGGTCTACGCCGCCCCCATCGACGACGTCTGGGACGCCTGCACCAACCCCATCCGGATCCCCCGCTGGTTCCTGCCGGTCACGGGCGACCTGAAGCCCGGCGGCCACTACCAGCTCGAGGGCAACGCGGGCGGCACCATCGAGCGCTGCGACCCTCCCCGGGAGTTCACCGCCACCTGGGAGTTCGGCGGGCAGACCAGCTGGATCGAGGTCCGGCTGACCGGCGAGGCGGGCGGGACGCGGCTCGAACTCGAGCACATCGCCGACCCCGGCACGCCCTGGGCCGAATTCGGCCCGGGCGCGGTGGGCGTGGGCTGGGACCTGGCCCTGATCGGGCTGGTGATCCACCTGGCGTCGGGGCAGTCCGTCGACCCCCAGGACGGCGCGGCCTGGGTGGCGTCCGGCCCGGGCCAGGAGTTCATCACCCTGAGCAGCCGCCGGTGGCGCGACGCGGACGTCGGCGCGGGCACGGACGAAACCGCCGCCCAGGCCGCGGCCGACCGGACCCTGGCCGCCTACACCGGCTCAGGCGGCTAGCCCGGAGTAGTGGCTGGCGTCGCCCTTGCGGACGATGCTGGTGTCGCCGTGGATTCCCACCGGGACGTCGCCGGCGATCGTGATCCGGTGCAGCACCCGGGGCAGGTCGTCGAAGTCGGCGACCGCGTAATGCTGGGTGGCCCGGTTGTCCCAGATCGCGATGTCCCCGTCCCGCCAGGTCCAGCGGACGGTGTTCTCCAGCCGGGTGATGTGCCGCTGCAGCACGCCGAACAGGTCGTGGAAGTCGGTCCTGCTCAGCCCGGGGAACGACGTGACGAAGTGGCCGAGCAGCAGCGTCGGCTCCCCCGTCTCCGGGTGGATGCGGACCACCGGGTGCTCGGTCTCGAACGCGAGGTGGCGGAATTCCTCCCGGTACTCCTCTTCCCTGACGTCAACGCCGCCGATCTGCGGGCGCTCGGCCGCGTAGTCGTACAGGTTGGTGTGCACCGCGCGCAGGTCGCCGGCCAGGGCCTTCAGTGCGGGGTGCAGCCGCCGGTAGGCCTCGGCGGTGTTCGCCCAGACGGTCGTCCCCCCGTAGGGCGGCAGCGTGATCGCGCGCAGCACGCTGATCGCCGGGACCCGGTCCACGAACGTCACGTCCGTGTGCCAGCTGTTGGCCGTGCCCTGCTCGGCGTCGACGGGCAGCACGCCGCCCTCCCCGGCGACCGTGGGGTGGGGTTTGGTGAGCGGACCCAGCAGCTCGCCGAAGGCCCGCTGGTCGGCGTCGGTGGCGTGCTGCTGGTCACGCAGGAACACGACCTTGTGCCGGAGCAGCGCGGCGCGCAGCTCGGCCACGGCGGCGGGGCTGAGGTCACCGCCGATGCGGAGGCCGCCGACCACGGCACCGATCACGCCGCCCACCTGGGTGACGTCTATGTGCTGGTACGAGCCATGACTGCGGACCGGATGGTCCTGGACGCTGGTCATGTGAAGGCACCTTTCGGATGGCAGGTCTTTAGCAGCAAGATGCGCCGCCAACCGATAGATGTCAAGTATTCCGATAGGTTAAATATGAAATAACGATAACCACCCGGTGCCAGGGACGCCCCGGCCAGGCCGGCCGGTCAGCAGGCCGCCCAGGCCGGCCATGCGGGGCCCACCAGGGGACCCGGCCCGGCCGGCCGTCAGGGGCCAGTCAGGGGACCCGGCTCGGCCGGCCGTCAGGGGCCCAGTCAGGCCCCGGCGGGCTCGAGCACGAAGACCGGGATCGTCCGCGCGGTGCGCTCCTGGTACTCGGCGTACGGCGGGTAGGCCGCGACCGCGCGCTTCCACCACTCGGCGCGCTCCTCCCCCGTCACCTCGCGGGCCACGAAGTCACCCTTGGCCGGCCCGTCCTGCAGTTCGACCTGCGGGTGAGCGCGGAAGTTGTAGTACCAGAAGGGGTGCTCGGGGGCGCCGCCCTGGGACGCGACCGCCGCGTACCGGCCGTCGTGCTCGACCCGCATCAGCGGGGTCTTGCGCACCTTTCCCGAGCGCGCCCCGAGGTTGGTGATGACCACCACGGGCAGGCCCGAGTCCGCGAGGGTCGTCCCGCGCGTGCCACCCGAACTCTCATATTCTTCGACCTGGTCGCGGACCCAGGCGGCCGTGCTCGGCTCGTATTCACCGTCGATAGGCATACCGTTTAGTCAACACCATGAAGCCTGCGGACCTGCGCGCGCATGCCGCGATCCGGGCCGAGCTCCGCCGCCTCGCCCGGTATGACGATCAGTCAGTCGTGCACGACAACTGGATCAGGCAGCGCTACGACTGCGGCTGCTATCCCAGCCTGACGCCGGCCCGGAAAGCCACCGTGGAGACCGCCTGGCACGAGGCCGGTCACGCGGTCGCCGCGCTCGCCGTGGGAGCGCGCTTCAGCTCGGCCAGCATCCACCACGGCCCGGGCAGCGAAGGCCGGGTGCACGGCATCCGCGGGGGTGACGACCTGGCCTTCGTGGTGGACGCGGCCGGCCAGATCGCCCAGCGGCTGATGAACTGGACCATGCTGGAGGGCGACGACGACCTGCGCGCCTGGCTGCCCCGCTGGAAGAGTGACGGCGGCGACGCCCGGCACTTCCGCCGGGCCATCGCCGCCCGGTACGGCCGCGACGAGGTGCGCGCGTGGCGGCACAGCGAGCAGATCCTGACCCCGTTGCGGCTGCAGATCCGCGAGGTCGCCCGGGCCCTCCTGGTGCATCCGCGCCCGCTGCGCTACGACGTCGTGGCCGCCATCGCGGCGGTCCGGGAACCGGGACTCGGGGCACCGGCGGGCGGGGAACCCCGGCTCAGGGAACCACGGTGACGGGCCAGCGGCTGGCCCGGACCAGGTGCACGGCCAGGGACCCCACGAAGCGGTGGCCGGCCTTGGTCGAGGCGCCCACGATCACCGCGTCGGCCTGGATCTCGCCGGCCAGCCGGACGATCTCGGTGAACGGGTTGCCGTCGCGTTCGACGACCTCGATGTCGATCCCGAGCCGGGGGCCCTGCTCCGCCGCGTTCTGCCGCAGCTCGGCCGCCACCGAGTCGTAGGCCTCCTGCATGGAGGTGACCGCGCCCGCGCCGATCCCGGACACCGCGCTGAACGGCCGCACATACAACATGACCAGCCGGGCCTGCTGCCGCCGGGCCATGCCCGCCGCGTAGGCTGCGGCGCGCAGCGAGGTGTCCGAGCCGTCCACACCCACCAGCAGCACGTCCGGCCCGTCCCGGTACTGATCCCTCACCCGCCAACCGTCTCACGAACCCAGGCACATCAGGAGCACCCGGGTGGGAAGGAAAAGCCCCGGGACACTCAGCCGAGACGATGGGGCCAGCCACGGGGGGCGTTAGAGGGGATGATGCGTCATCAGCGTCGATGAGGAGCGGGACGGGGTACCGCTGACCAACCTCGATGAGCCGTTGTTCGGCGGGGCGGACGCGACCAAGCGCGACCTGGTGGATTACCTGGACGCGGTACGCGACCAGATTCTCCCGGAACTGCGCGGCCGGCCCCTGTCGGTGATGCGGGTCCTGCGCGGCCAGGAACCGTTCATGCAGAAGAACGTGCCCAAGTACACCCCGCCGTGGGTCCGGACGATCCGGCTGTGGGCCGAGAGTTCCCGGCGCGAGGTGTCCTACGCGCTGTGCGACGACCGCCGCACGCTGCTGTGGTTCGCCAACCAGCGGGCCGTGGAGTATCACCCCACGCTGTCCGAGGCCGGCCAGCAGAACCATCCCGATTACCTGGTGATGGACATCGACCCGCCGTCCGGCGGCGAGTTCCGGCTGGCGGTCCGCGCCGCCCAGCTGGTCCGTGAGGCGCTGTCGGGCTGCGGACTGGCGGGCGCGGTCAAGACCAGCGGCGCGAAGGGGGTGCACGTATTCGTGCCCATCACGCAGGCCTCGGCCGAGGACGCCGCGGCGGCCACCCGGGCGGTGGCGGCCCGGGCTGAGCGGCTCGACCCGGTGCTCACCACCACGGCCTTCATCCGGGAGGACCGGGAGGGGAAGGTCTTCCTCGACTCGACCCGGGCGGGCGGGGCCACCGTGGTGGCGGCCTACAGCCCCCGGATCCGGCCCGGGGTCCCGGTGTCCTTCCCGCTGTCCTGGGACGAACTGGACCGGGTGACGCCGGCCGACTTCACCGTGCGTAACGCCGCCCAGCTGATCACGCCCGGGGCCCGGTGGGCGGGCCAGCTGCCCCCGCCGCAGCGGCTCCCGGCCGACCTGATCGCGGAGGGCCACACCATCCCGATCGCCCGGGTCCAGGCCATGCACGAAGGCAAGCGGCGGGCCCGGGCGGCCCGCCGCACCCCGGCGGCGGGCCGCCCGCCGGAGGCGGACCGCGGCTAGCGCGGTGCGTTGTGTGTGCTCCCGTGCACACAACGCACCGCGCTGATGCCGGGACCGGCTACTGGCGGTGGCGCCGGGGGCCGAAGCGCAGCCAGCAGAACACCAGCAGGGCGATCCACAGCCACGGGCCGAACCCGAAGCCGAACCACGACCAGGGCCAGAACGCAGCCACGCCGTGCCAGGTGACGGCCACCACCGCGATGAGCAGCACGATCGGCAGCGCTCGCGGCCACTGCCGCCGGGCCCGCGGCGCCGGCGGGACGGCCTGGGTCTTGGCCGGGTAAGCACTGGCGCGGGCGCTGACCTCGGGCAGGTCGTCGGTGATCCCGGTCAGGTCCGCCTGGGTCTTGGCGCTCATCGCCCGGCTGAGGCGCTCGTCCAGTTCGGCCTGGTCGAGCCGCCCGTCTCCGTAGTGCTGGGCCAGCTGGTCGGCGACCTCGGCCCGGTCGGCATCGGAGACTCGCATGGTGGCATCGGTGGCGCGCTGGCGCGCTCCGGATCCCCGCGTCCGTAGCACTGGCATGGGAAGGTGGCCTCTCCGCTCAGCTAGTCCGGGGGTGAAACCAGCCCGCCGCGATGGACTGGTCCTCCCCTTCTTCCGGGATAAGCAGCCAGCCGGCCAGGTAGATCGGGATGGCTGCGCCGCCGACCAGGGCGAGCACGGCGAACAGGATGCGGACGACGGTCACGTCCACGTTGAGGTAGCGGGCGATACCGGCGGCCACGCCGGCCAGCATCCGGTCGTGGCTCGGGCGGCTGAGTGTCTGGGCGGGATGCGGGTCGTGTGGGGCCTGCGAGGTCTGGTCACTCGCTGCCGAACTGGTGGTTGTGTTCATGGCTCTAGCGTGCGCCGGGTGGCCCGGCGGCACCATCGGGAACACCCCCGGCCTGTCCCTGAAACCGCGGCCGGCCAGGATCAGGGTCATCCCTGATAGCCCGCGGGGGTGGATGGGGCGATGATAGGGGGATGGCGGCAGGCACTGATCCCGGGCCGACCGCGCGCACCGATCCTGGGCCCGCCGGTCGGCAGGGCCCGCGTCCCCAGGCCACGGGCCCAGACGGCGCGGGCCCGCAGGACGGCCCACGGCACCGGCCCCCAGAACGCTGGGCCGCGTGGCGCGGGACCCTGGAAGGCCGGCCCGGTGAACACGGAGCCGCCGGCCCGGGCCGCGGCGGAGGCATCTTCCGGCGGCTCGGCAGCCGGCACACGTGGATCCGCCATCCCCCGGGCACCGGGCCGCTGCGGCGCAGCCGCGAGGACCGGCTGGCGGGCGGCGTCGCGGCCGGGCTGGCCGCACGCACCGGCCTGGACGTGAACCTCGTCCGGACCGGCTTTGTGGTCGCGGCCCTGTTCAGCCTCTTCGGCGCGGCGGCGTACGTGGTGGCCTGGCTGCTGGTACCCGCGGCGGGCGCGGATGGCAACATCGCCGGCAAGGCGCTGACCGACCGGCGCGGTATCGCCCTCGCGGCCGGCCTGGCCTCGGTGCTGGTCGTGGTGCTGGTCATCGCGTCGGCGCTGCACGCGAGCTGGCTCAACACCCTGGCCTGGCCGCTGGTCATCTGTGTCGCGGGGGTCACCCTGATCTGGCGGAACGCGCCGCCCGACGAGCAGGTGGTGCTCCGGCGGCTGGCTGATCCGCTGCTCGGCCTGGCCCAGGGCAGCAGCAGCCGCCGCCGCACGGTGGTGCGGATCGTGGTCGCCGCCCTGGCGCTCGGACTCGGCCTGAACTGGCTGCTGACCGGCCACCCGGACCAGAGCGCCCTGCGCCAGATCGCCGGGGTGATCCTGGTCGTGGCGGCGATCGCCATCCTGCTGGGTCCCTGGTGGCTGCGCATCGCCCGTGACCTGGTGGTCGAGCGGCAGGCCCGGATCCGGGCCGAGGAACGCGCCGACATGGCGGCCCGGCTGCACGACTCGGTGCTGCAGACGCTGGCCCTGATCCAGCGCCGCGCCGAGCATCCCCAGCAGGTGATCCAGCTGGCCCGGGCCCAGGAGCGCGAGCTGCGCGCCTGGTTGTTCGAGGGCCAGGTCCCCGGCTCGCTGGACAGCCAGGACCTGACCCTCGCGGCCGGGGTCCTGCTCATCCAGCAGGAGGTGGAGGCGCAGCACGAGGTCCCCGTCGAGGCCGTCACCGTCGGAGACTGCGACCTGGACGACGACCTGCGCGCGCTGCTGGCCGCGGCCCGGGAGGCGACGGTCAACGCGGTGAAGTGGTCCGGCGCCCCGGTGGTCTCGATCTTCGCCGAAGTGGAGCCGGGCCAGGTGGCAGTGTTCGTCCGGGACCGCGGCCAGGGATTCGACCCGGCGGCCGTCCCGCCGGACCGCAAGGGCCTGGCCCAGTCGATCCACGCCCGGATGGCCCGCCGCGGCGGGACCGCGGTCGTGCGCACCGTCCCGGGCGAGGGCACCGAGGTGTCGCTGACCATGCCCCGCACCGCCGGGGAACGCCAGCCGGGGCGGTCATGACCGGCCCGGCTGGCGTTCCGGAGCGGGGCCGCCGCCCGCGGGTGGTCATCGTCGATGATCACGGGCTGTTCCGCTCCGGGGTCCGGTCCGAGCTGGGCGATCAGGTGGAGGTGGTCGGTGAGGCGGACGACGTGACGCCGGCCATCGCCGTGATCTCCGAGTGCCTGCCGGACGTAGTGCTACTCGACGTGCACCTGCCAGGCGGGGGCGGCCAGGCCGTGCTCACCGCGTTGCGGGCCAGCCAGCCCCAGGTGCGTTTCCTCGCCTTGTCCGCATCGGACGCGCCGGAAGACGTCATCGCGGTCATCCGGGCCGGTGCGCGGGGCTATGTGACGAAAACGATCTCCGGGCCGGACCTGGTGGACGCGGTCCGCCGGGTGGCCGGCGGGGACACGGTGTTCTCCCCCCGGCTGGCCGGGTTCGTGCTGGACGCGTTCGCGGCCCTGCCCGCCGACGGCCCGGGCGTCCCGTCCCTGGACCCGGAACTGGATCAGCTGACTCCCCGCGAACGCGAGGTGCTCCGCCTGATCGCCCGGGGCTACACGTACAAGGAGATCGCCCGCGAGCTGTACATCTCGGTCAAGACCGTGGAGAGCCATGTGTCGTCGGTGCTGCGCAAACTCCAGCTCTCGACCCGCCACCAGCTCACCCGCTGGGCCACTGAGCGCCGCCTGGCTTAGGGTGACTGCTAGCGTATGCGCCGGCGGTACGGGCCGCCGTGCTCGGCCACGGGGGCCGGCGTGCGCCAGGGGCCAGAACGCTGGAGGCATGGGTGGCTGAGGACTTCCCTTCGGGGTTAGCTGAAAGCCCGGTGCCCGGGAACACGGGGCAGATCGCCAGCTACGAGATGGTCGAGGAACTCGGCCGCGGTGGCATGGCTGTGGTGTACCGCGCCCGCGACGTGCGGCTGGACCGCTGGGTGGCGCTGAAGGTGCTGGGTGAGGATCTGGCCCGGGATGAGGGTTTCCGGCGGCGCTTCATCCGGGAGTCCCGGGCGGCCGCCGCGGTGGATCACCCCAACATCATCCCGATCTTCGACGCGGGTGAGGCCAACGGCGTCCTGTTCATCGCCATGCGCTACGTCGGCGGCCAGGACGTGCACAGCCTGCTGAACCGGATGGGCCCGCTGCCGTCGGCCCGCGCCACCGGGATCGTCGCCCAGGTGGCCTCCGCGCTGGACGCGGCGCACGCCAGCGGGCTGGTGCACCGCGACGTGAAACCGGCCAACATGCTGCTCGACGGGCTGGCCGAAGACGGGTCGCAAGACCACGTGTACCTGTCTGACTTCGGCATCAGCAAGACCTCGCAGTCGACCACCAACCTCACGCTGACCGGGCAGGTGCTCGGCACCCTGAACTACCTGGCTCCCGAGCAGATCGAAGGGCGCGGGGTGGACGGCCGCGCGGACGCCTACTCGCTGGCGTGCGCGGCGTTCGAGATGCTGGCAGGCGAGCCGCCGTTCCGGCGGGAACAGAGCCTGGCGGTCATGTGGGCCCAGCTGTCCGCGGCCCCGCCTCCGCTGACCAGCATGCGCCGCGACCTGCCCCCGGCCGTAGATCAGGTGATGGCCCGGGGCCTGGCCAAGCCTCCGGAGGACCGTTACCCGAGCTGCCGCGCGTTCGCGGCGGCGCTCCAGGAAGCCTGCGGGGTCAGCACCGGCGAACTGGCGGCCCCGGCCCGGGCCGCCCAGGAGCTGGACCCTCCCCCGCCCGGCGGACCCGATCTGGCCGCGACCGACCCGGGTGGCCCGCGGCTGCCCGCGTCCGGTCAGGCGGCCGCGCCGATCGCGGCCCGGGGGCAGACAACTCCGGCCAGCCCTGCGGTCGGGTTCCCGGCGCCACCCCGCCCGGCCGAGCCGACCAGCGCCGACCTGCCCGGTCTGGCCTCTTCGGCCGGCGCGGGCGCCCCCGGCCCGGCCCGGCCGGCCGGCGCCGACCCGTCCCGCCCAGCCTCCTGGGGCGGCGCTGACCCGTCCCACCCGGCCTCCTGGGGGGGCGCCGAGCCGTCCCGCCCGGCCTCCTGGGGCGGCGCTGAGCCATCCCGCCTGGCCCCGCCGGCCAGCCCTGGCCCCTTCCGCGCGGACCCATCGGCCGGGGGCGGTGGGTCCGGGCTGCGGCCGGCCCCGCCCACCCGGCCACCCGGCCCGCCGCGTGGGCAGCGACCGCGACGGGCGGCGCCGCGGGCTGGCCGTGCTGACCACCGGCGTGCTCGTGCTGGCCGTGCTCGCCGCCGGGCTGGCGTTGTGGAAAGAAGGGTTTCTGACGGATCACGCAGCGGCGGGTGGCGGGGGGTCCGCGGGTTCCTCGCCCACCGTCGGGACGGCCGCCGCGGCGGTCTCGCCGCCGACGGTGGTGAAGCGCTACTACGCGGCCATCAGCCGCCGGGCCTATCGGCGGGCGTGGCAGCTGGGCGGTGATCACACCAGGTCCAGCTTTTCGAGCTTCAAGGCCGGCTTCAGCAACACGGTGCGCGATGTCGTCGTCATCACCGGCTGGCAGGGCTACACGGTGACGGCCGACTTCAAGGCGGTGCACACCGACGGCACGGTCCAGACCTATATGGGTACCTACGTCATCGGGAACGGGGTCATCACCTCGTTCAGCGTGCACCAGGTCGGCTGATCCAGGTCAGCTGGGCGGGGGCCGCGGGCCGTGGAAGTTGTTGCCGCGCAAAAGCGTTAGGTAAGCAGGGCCTGGACTGGCACCCTGGCACACGGCCGTCCCGCCCTTGCTCCTTTCCGTTCTGCCGCCCCGTTCCGTGGAGAGTTCCGCCGTGACCCCCTCGCTCGCCGAGCTTCGCGGCCGGCTGCCCGGGCTGATGCTCCGGGATCAGCGCCGGCTCGGCCGCCGCGCCGAGCAGGCTGCCGCGCTGGCCGACTCCGGCGCGCGGGAGCAGGCGCTGGACCGGGTGCTCGCCGAGGTGGAGACGGCGACGGCGCAGACCGAGGCCCGCCGGGCCAGCGTGCCCGTGCTGCGCTACCCGCCGGAGCTCCCGGTCAGCCAGCGCAAGGACGAGATCGCCGCGGCCATCCGGGATCACCAGGTGGTGATCATCGCCGGTGAGACGGGCTCCGGGAAGACCACCCAGCTCCCCAAGATCTGCCTCGAGCTCGGCCGGGGGGTCACCGGGCAGATCGGGCACACCCAGCCGCGGCGGATCGCGGCGCGCACCGTCGCGGAGCGGATCGCCAGCGAACTCGGCACCGAGCTGGGTTCCACGGTCGGCTACAAGGTGCGCTTCACCGACACGTCCAGCGACAGCACGCTGGTCAAGGTGATGACCGACGGCATCCTGCTCACCGAGTTGCAGCGCGACCGGCAACTGCTCCGCTACGACACGCTCATCATCGACGAAGCGCACGAGCGCAGCCTGAACATCGACTTCATCCTCGGCTACCTCAAGCAACTGCTGCCCCGCCGCCCGGACCTCAAGGTCATCATCACCTCGGCCACGATCGACCCCCAGCGCTTCAGCGATCATTTTGCCGGAGGCGAATCAAGCCAGCAGAGCGCCGGAGGCGAATCAAAAGCCAGCAGAGCGCCGGAGCCGGATCAGGCCAGCAGAGCGCCGGGGCGCCGATCGTCGAGGTGTCCGGGCGGACCTACCCGGTCGAGGTGCGTTACCGGCCGCTGGCCGACCCGGACGACCCGGATCAGGAGCCGAAGGACCAGGTCCAGGGCATCCTGGACGCGCTCACCGAGCTGCGCGCCGAGAGCCCCGGCGACGTCCTCGTCTTCCTCAGCGGCGAGCGGGAGATCCGGGACACCGCCGACGCGCTGGACGGGACGGACGGGCTGGAGGTGCTCCCGCTGTACGCCCGGCTGTCCGCCGCCGAGCAGCACAAAGTGTTCGACAGAAAACCCGGCCAGGCGAGTCACTTCTCCCGGCGGGTGGTGCTGGCCACCAACGTCGCGGAGACCTCGCTGACCGTGCCCGGCATCAGGTACGTGATCGACCCGGGCACCGCGCGGATCTCCCGGTACAGCCAGCGGACCAAGGTCCAGCGGCTGCCGATCGAGCCGATCTCGCAGGCCTCGGCGAATCAGCGGAAGGGCCGTTGCGGGCGGACGTCGGACGGCATATGCATCCGGCTCTACAGCGAGGAAGACTTCGAGAGCCGCCCCGAGTTCACCGACCCGGAGATCCTGCGCACCAACCTGGCTTCGGTCATCCTGCAGATGGCCGCGCTGGACCTGGGCGACATGGCCGACTTCCCGTTCGTGGAGCCGCCCGAATCGCGGAACATCGCGGACGGCGTGCGGCTGCTCGAGGAACTCGGCGCCTTTTCTCCTGGGCCCGCGCCGGGCCACACGCCGGGCCGGGGCCGGACCCGGCTCACCGAGACCGGCCGCAAACTGTCCCGGCTGCCGCTGGACCCGCGGCTGGGGCGGATGATCCTGGAGGCAGGCCGGAACGGCTGCGTCCGCGAAGTGCTGATCATCACGGCGGCGCTGTCCATCATCGACCCGCGGGAACGGCCGACGGACGCGCGCCAGGCGGCCGATGAGATGCACGCCCGGTTCGCGGAGCCGGGCTCGGACTTCCTGGCCTTCCTGAACCTGTGGGACTACCTGCGCGAGCGGCAGAGCCAGCTGTCCACGTCGGCGTTCCGGCGGCTGTGCCGGCGGGAATACCTGCACTTCCTGCGGGTGCGCGAATGGCAGGACGTGTACGGGCAGCTCCGGCAGGCCGCCGCGGACCTCGGCATCCAGGCGGGCCGCGAGCGGCGCGGCACCAGCCCGTCACCCAGCCAGCCTGGCGCGCAGCAGAACGGCCCGCAGCGCAGCGGCCCGCAGCGCAGCGGCGCGGGCCAGCGGCGGGGCCGGGTCCGGCCGCGGGCGGGCCGCGCCGGACTGGCGGCGCCCGAGGTTCCGGCCACCGGCGCCGAAGCTGGTACCCACTTCCCGGCCGAACTGGCCGACCGGGTGCACATGTCCCTGCTCTCGGGGCTGCTGTCGCACATCGGCATGCAGGACACCGACGCCAGGCCGCGCGGAAAGCGGCGGCCGCTGACCGAGTTCGCCGGAGCCCGCGGGGCGCGGTTCGCCATCTTCCCGGACTCGTCGCTGGCCAGGAAGCCGCCGCAGTGGGTGGTCGCGGCGGAACTGGTGGAGACGTCGCGGCTGTGGGCCAGGGTCGCGGCCCGCATCGAACCGGAATGGGCCGAGTCCCTGGCCGCGCACCTGGTCCGGCGCAGCTACAGCGAGCCGCGCTGGGACGCCCGGCGCGGTGCGGCGGTGGCCACCGAGAAGGTCAGCCTGTACGGGCTGCCGATCGTGGCCGCCCGGACGGTCATGTTCGGCCGGATCGATCCCGCCGCGGCCCGGGACCTGTTCATCACGCACGCCCTGGTCGAGGGCGACTGGCAGACCCACCACAAGTTCTTCGCCCGCAACCAGCAGACGCTGGCCGACGCCGAGGACCTGGAACGCAAGGCCAGGCGGCGCGGGCTCATCGCCGACGACAGCGCCCTGTTCGCGTTCTACGACCAGCGGATCCCGGCCGAGGTGATCTCCGCCCGGCATTTCGACACCTGGTGGAAGCAGGCGCGCGCGGACGACCCGGCGTTGCTGGACCTCTCCCCCGCCGACCTGATCTCGGCGTCAGCCGAGCAGGTCAGCCCGGACAACTACCCAGCCCGCTGGGCCGACCTCCCGGTGTCTTATGAGTTCGCGCCGGGTGAGCCGGACGATGGGGTGAGCGTGGACATCCCGCTGGCCCGGCTGAACCAGGTGAGCGCGGAGGAGTTCAGCTGGCAGGTGCCCGGCCTGCGCCAGGAGATGGTGACCGAGCTGATCCGGTCGCTGCCCAAGCAGTTGCGGACCACGTTCGTGCCGGTGCCGGATACCGCCCGGGCGGTGCTGCCCCGGCTCGGCCCGGCCCGGGGGGACCTGCTCGACGCGCTGGGCACCGAACTGTCCCGGCTCGGCGGCGTGCACATCCCCCGGTCTGCGTGGGATCTGTCACGGCTGCCCGCCTACCTGCGGATGACCTTCCGGGTGGTGGAGGACGGCCAGGTGCTCGCGGAGGGCAAGGACCTGGACGAACTGCGCCGCCGGCTGCGGCCCCGGCTGCAGGCCACGCTCAGCGAGGCGGCCTCCGGCATCACCCGGACCGGACTGCGTACCTGGGACATCGGCACGCTGCCCCGGGTGTTCAGCCAGGGAGAGGTCCGCGCGTACCCGGCGCTGGCCGACACCGGCGACGCGGCCGACGTCCGGTTGTTCGAGACGCGGGCCCAGGCGGATGCGGCCATGCTGCGCGGCACCCGCCGCCTGCTCCTGCTCCAGGTGCCCTCCGGGGCCCGGGCCGTGGCCAGCCGCCTGCCGGTCAGCGCCAAGCTGGCCATGAGCCGGCACCCGTACCCCAGCACCGAGGCGCTGCTCGACGACTGCGCGGCCGCCGCCGCGGACCAGGTGATCACCGAGGCGGGCGGCCCGGCGTGGGACGAAGCGGGCTTCACCCGGCTGCTGGAGGCGGCGCGGTCGGCGCTGGCCGCCCGCACCGCGGACGTGGTCGCGCTCGTCGCCCGGGCCCTCGGCGAGGCGCATCAGGTCGAGGCCAGCCTGGCCGCGACGCCCAGTCCCCCGGTCCGGGCCGCGTTCACCGACCTGCGGGCCCAGCTGGCCCGGCTGGTTCATCCGGGTTTCGTCACCGAGACCGGGGCCCGGCGGCTTCCCGACCTGGTCCGCTACCTGCGCGGGATGAGCCGGCGACTGGAGAAGATGCCGGAGGCGCTGGGCCGGGACGCCGAGCGGATGGCCGTGGTGCAGCGGGTCAGCGAGGACTACCAGCAGACCCTGGCTGACCTCCCGCCGGCCCGGCGGGATGACCCGGACGTCCGTGAGGTGCGCTGGATGATCGAGGAACTGCGGGTCAGCCTGTTCGCGCAGACCCTGGGCACCTCCGGCCCGGTGTCCGAGCGCCGGATCGAGAAGGCCCTGGACCAGCTGCACGGCTAGGCTGGCTGGCCCGGCCGGCGGCGGTGAATCCCGCCCGGCCCGGACGTCAATAGAGCTGATGGGCCACTAGCAGCGCAGCAAAGCGCCGGGTACCAGCCATCGAGGGAGCTGACTGACCATGCCTGACCTGCTGACCGCGGAGGGTCTCGGCCGCTTCAGCGCGACCGCGGCCGCGCACGTGGCGGACGATACGGTGCCCGGCCTCGTGGCCCTGGTCGCCCGGGGGGATCAGGTGCACGTCGAGGCGCTGGGGTCGCTGTCGGTCGGTGGCCCCCCGGTGCGGCGCGATTCGCTGTTCCGCATCGCGTCCATCACCAAGCCGGTGACCGGCGCGGCCACCCTGGCCCTGGTCCGGGAAGGGCTGCTGGCCCTGGACGAGCCGGTGGACACGCTGCTGCCGGAACTGGCCGGTCCGCGGGTGCTGCGCCGGATGGACGGCCCGCTGGACGACACCGTGCCGGCCGAGCGGCCGAGTCACCGTGCGCGATCTGCTGACCTTCACGTTCGGGTTCGGCGATACCGCCGAGATGTTCAGCACGGAGCGGCCGTGGCCGGTGGTCGCGCAGGCCAACGCGCTGCACCTGGCCGCGATCGGGCCGCCCGACCCGGCCGCGCAGCCCGGCCCGGACCTCTGGATCGCGGGCCTCGGCTCGCTGCCGCTGCTGGCCCAGCCCGGTGAGCGCTGGTTCTACAACACCGGGGCCTCGGTCCTCGGGGTTCTCCTCGAACGGGCGGCGGCCCAGCCGTTCGCGGACGTGCTCCGGACCCGCCTCTTCGAGCCGCTGGGCATGCCCGACACGGCGTTCTGGACGCCGCACACCGGGCGGCTCGGGTCCGCGTTCCGGTCCGCTCCCGGCGGCGGGCTGGAGGTCTGGGACAAGCCGGAGGGTCTGTGGAGCGGGCCGCGGGCGTTCTGCGACGGGGCCTCGGGCCTGGTCTCCACCGCTGATGACCTGCTCGCGTTCAGCCGGATGCTGCTGCGCGGCGGGGACCCGGTGCTGCCGGTGGCCGCGGTCGCCGAGATGACCCGGGACCAGCTGACCCCGGCCCAGAAGGCGCACGGTGGCCTCGGCCCGGGCTTCTTCGACGAGATCGGCTGGGGCTTCTGCACCTCGGTGGTCACCGCCGGGCCCCGGGCCGGCGCGTTCGGCTGGGCTGGCGGCTTCGGCACCACCTGGCTGGCGGACCCGGTCCGGGACCTCACCGTCATCGTGCTGACCCAGCGGATGTTCGGCGGCCCGCAGCCGCCGTCCGTGCACGAGGCGCTGCAGGCGGCCGCGTACGACGCGATCGCCTGAGCCCACCCCCGGCCTGCACCCCTTCCCGCGATGCCGCGGGCGTGCAACGGTACGAGGCACACCCGTGGTCTGTAGGGACGAAGGGGGTGTGGCCCATGGACGAGCGGTCAGGCGAGGAGTTCCGCGAGTTCATGCACGGCCGGTGGCCGAGCATGGTCCGGCTGGCGTATGGGCTCACCGGCGATCAGGGCCACGCGGAGGACGTGGTGCAGGCCGCGTTCGCCCGGGCCTATGCCTCATGGCCCCGGGTCAGGCGGAGTGGCAACCCGGACGCCTACGTACGGCAGATCGTGATCAACGAGAACCGGAACCGGTTCCGCAAGCACCGGGTCCCTGAGCACCTCACCGACCAGCTGCCTGAGCAGGGAATCGCCGACGCGACTGGCCGGCACGACGAGCGGCTGGCGCTGATCGCGGCGCTTCAGCGGCTAGGGCCCCGGCAGCGGGCCGTGGTGGTCCTCCGCTACTGGGTGGGGCTCACCGAGACCGAGGCCGCGGTCACGCTGGGCTGCTCGGTCGGCACGGTGAAAAGCCAGGCCTCGCGGGCCCTGGCCGCCCTCCGCACCAGCACCGAACTCGTGGACGGGGGGCTGTCGTGAGCATCAGCGACGAGCACGACCTGCAGGACCGGCTCGACCAGGCGTTCCAGGCCATCACGCCGTGCCAGGCGCCGCTGGACCAGGCGGTCCGGCAGGGCCGGCTGATCCGGGTCCGGCGGCGCCTCGCGGCCGCAGCGGGCCTGGCGGTGGTGGCGGCCGGCGTCGCCGTCCCGGTCCTCCTGCACCAGCAGGCCTCCCAGCCGGTCCTGACCGGGCCGCGGCACCCCGCCGTGACCGTGTACCCGGCGGGGCCGCACGCTCCGGCCGGGCTGATCGCCTCTGGCACGGCCGGGGGCCGGCGCTGGCGGCTCACCGCCTCCAAGCCGGGCACGGCCGGCGCCGCGCCTGGCGCCCAGTGCTTCACGGTGATCTCGCTCCGCAACTGCGGTCCGGTCTCCGGCCCCCGACCTAGCCGCTCGGATCCGGTCTCATTCACGGGCACCTCCGACGGCTTCACTGACGTCCAGTTCGGGCCGGTGAGCTCGGCGGTCAGCTACGTGACGGCCCGGCTGGCCGACGGCACCGTGCTCACCCTGCACCCGGTCTCCGTCTACGGCACCCGCTTCGTGGGCTACGCCGTTCCGCGGGGCGTGCAGGTCAGCAGCATCACCGCCTATTCGGCACGCGGGGAACTGGCCTCGACGATCCCGCTCAACGAGCCGGGTGGGACCCTGGACGCCGGCCTGTGGCTGCGGCCGGGTCAGACGGGAATGCGCCGCGCCACTCATCTGATCGGGTCGGGAACGCTGGGAGGCCACGCCTGGTCCACCACGGCCTATGTGGGACCGTGGGGCGAGTGCCTGATAACCCGCGGCAACGGCGGCCCAAGCAGCGTCTGTGACGCCGTCTCCGCCCCCCAGGGGACGGCGGTGCTGGGCTCAGCCTCCGGCCCGCTCGCCGTGGTCTACGGAACCGCGGCGGCGGACGTGCAGCACGTGATCATCACCCTGGCCAGCGGCCAGACCCTCCGGGTCCAGGCCATCCGGGTGGGGGACCAGAAGTTCTTCGTCTACGCGCTCCTGCGGGGGCAGCACTCGGTCCGCTGGCAGTCCTACAACGCGCTGCGGCACGAGACCGGCTCGGGCCACATCACCGGGGAGTAAGGGCGCTACGGGCAATAGGGGTGATGCCGGGCTGGGCCAGCTGCCAGCCGCGGCGCGGGCCGGGGCCGGGGCCGGCCATGTTCAATACCGCCCTTGCGGCAGTGGCTCATTGCGTCCGCAAGCCCCCCTGGCGGTACGGCAGGAAAAGGTAATGACACCGCCTTTCTCCCCGGCCGGACGAAGACATGAAATATCGGGAGGCGCCATTTCGGCGCCTTTTCCAGACGGCCCTCGCCGCGCTCGCTGGCCACCCTGGCGGGCCGCCTCCGCCCGCCGCCCGGGCCGGTGGGCGGCCACCCGGGTCCGGTCCCAGGCCGGCGCAGGCCGATACCCCGCCGGGCCGGCACCGGACGCCGCCAGTCACCTGGCTTCTGCCCCGGCGGGCCGGACTTCTGGCCCGGTAAGCCGGGGACCTGGTTCTGCCGCCGGCGGGCCGGTCGGGCTATCGGGACACTGCTGCAAAAAGTTTGCAAGTAGATAATGGTCGCAATTAGCATGCGAGCCATGCCCTCCCCGGCATCCCCTTCCCGGGCACCCAGCCCAGCTCCCGGCCAGCTTCTCCGGCGCGGACTCCGGCCTGGACGCGGGCCCCGGCCTGGACGCGGGTCCCGGCCTGGACGCGGGCCCCGGCCTGGGGGCCGGAATCCCCACGACGCGGAAATACTGCGGCTCGCCGTCCCGGCGTTCGGGGCGCTGGTCGCGGAGCCGCTGTTCCTGCTGGCGGACTCGGTGATCGTCGGGCGGCTCGGTACCGCACCCCTCGGTGGCCTCGGCGTGGCCAGCCAGGCACTCACCGCTCTGGTGGGCATCTCGATCTTCCTCGCCTACGGCACCACCGCCGCGGTGGCGCGGCAGCTTGGCGCGGGTCACCGGGAAGCCGCCATCCGCCAGGGCATCGACGGCCTCTGGCTGGCCGGCATCATCGGAGCCGTCGTCCTGGCCATCGGGTGGCCGCTGGCGCCGCAGATCGTGCACGCGTTCGGCGGCTCTCCCGGGGTGAGCGGCCAGGCCGCCACCTACCTGCGGATCAGCCTGCTGGGCGCGCCATCCATGCTCGTGGTACTGGCCGGGACCGGGGTGCTGCGCGGGCTGCAGGACACCCGCACGCCGCTGACCGTGGCGGTCGCGGCCAACGTGGTCAACGTGGGATTGAACGCGTTCCTGGTGCTCGGCGTGCACTGGGGTATCGCCGGGTCGGCCTGGGGAACGGTGGGCGCGCAGACCGCGGCCGCCGCCGCGTACCTGGCCATGGTCGCCCGGGGAGCCCGGCGGTCCGGGGTGACGTTCGGTCCCGATCTCACCGGCCTGCGGGCCGCCGCCATCACCGGGGTGTCGCTGGTGGTGCGTACGCTCGCGCTGCAGGCGGTGCTGATCGTGGTCACGGCGATCGCCGCCCGGCAGGGGAACGCGGCCATCGCCGCGCACCAGATCGCGTTCCGGGCCTGGACCCTGCTGGCCTTCGCGCTCGACGCCATCGCGATCGCGGGCCAGGCCATCACCGGCCGCTACCTAGGCGCCGGGGACGTGGCTGGAGCCCGGTCGGCCACCAACCGGATGATCGGCTGGGGCGCGGTCTACGGGGTTGTGTTCGGGATCCTGCTGGTCGCGGCTATCCCGCTGCTGCCCGCCCTGTTCTCGGCCGCGCCGGACGTGCGGCGGCTGCTGCCCGCGGTACTGCTGATCGCGGCGGCCCAGCAGCCGGTGGCCGGGGTCGTGTTCGTGCTCGACGGCGTCCTGATCGGCGCCGGAGACCAGGACTACCTGGCGCTGGCCGGGCTGGTGGCCGCGGGCGTGTTCGCGGCGGGCGCGGCGCTGGTCATTGCGCAGCACGCGGGCCTGGTCGCGCTGTGGCTGGCGATCAGCCTGTGGCTGGCGGCCCGGTTCGTCACGCTCACGCTGCGGGCCAGGTCCTCCCACTGGCTGGTCACTGGCGCGGTCCGGCGCTGAGCCCTAGCTCATGAATCACCTCGATCCCAGCTACCCCATCGGTCACCCGCGGGCGCACACCCTCGCGCATCCGGCTGAGAGGTAATGCGCAAGCAGAACTTTAGTCATCGGAACGTTATTGTCCCTCACGCGTCAATGTACTGCTGACACAGAACAATTCAGCGATTACCGGCGGATCTTTTAATTTTGTCCCATTCATGCGGAAGTTCCGGCTATTCTCGGCCCTTGCCGGTCGTCGTCTGGGCCTGGCACTCGACCGATCAGCCGCGACCGACCGCCAGGGGACAATGAGCAGCGACACCAGTGCCACGGGGGAAATTCCTGCCCTGGAACCGGAAGCTGGCCCCACGGCACCGGCGGCCCGGCAGGCCTCCGGCTTGGCGGCCCTGGCTCCCGGCCCGGCCCGTGGCGTGGTCACCCAGGGTCTCGCCAGGTCCGCCGCCGAGCACGGGCCGACCGCGGAGCACGGGCCGACCGCGGAGCACGGTGAGGCCGGCCGTGACCAGGGCCGCTCTGAGTCCGCCGGCCGGGATCTGATCACCCGCGAACTCCGGGAGCCGGGCCGCGGCCGCGGCCTCACCGTGCTGGCCGCAGCCGGGATCGGCATCGCCATCCTGATCATGATCGCCGCGTCCCTGGTGCGCAGCGGCTGGATGATGCCACACCTGGTGATGCCGGCGGCCGGGCCACCCTGGGAGATCCCGATCCGGCACGTGTCCGCGGACCTGGTCGCCTACGCGCTCTGGCTGGCCGCGCTGCTCGGCACCGGCGGTGTCGCGGCCGGCCTGCTGGCCATCCACCGCGGAGCCCGGCTGAGCGCGCGGATACTCCTGGTGGCCGGCCTGCTCGCCGTGGCGGTGCTGACCGTGCTGCCGCCGAATGGTTCCACGGACGCGCTGGACTACGCGACCTACGGCCGGCTCGTGGCCCTCGGCCACAGCCCGTACGTGACCACCCCGGCGTACCTCCGGCAGATGCACAACGCCTTCGCCTACTCGGTGCCCCGGGTCTGGGATCACTACGTGAGCGTCTACGGGCCGCTGGCCACCATGGAACAGTTCCTGGCGGCCAAGCTCGGTGGCGCCTCGGCCGCCCGCATCACGTTCTGGCTCAAGCTATGGGACTCGGCCGCCTTCGCGGTCGTCGCCGTAGTCGTGGACCGGCTGCTGCGCCACAACCAGGCCCAGCGGCTGCGCGCCCACCTGCTCTGGACCGTCAACCCCCTGCTGCTGTGGGACATCGTCGCGGCCGGGCACCTGGACGTGCTGGCCGTCATGGCGGGCCTGCTCGGACTGCTGGTGCTGGGCGAGCAGCCTGCCGCGGGGCGCCCCGGGCTGGTGCGTGTCCTGGCCGCGGGTGCCCTGCTCGGCATCGCAGCGGATATCAAGATCAACTACGTGCTCTTCGGGCTGGGTGCGGCCTGGGCCCTGCGCCGCTCTCTCCCGGCCCTGGCTCTCGCGGGCGCCGCCGCCCTCGCGGTCCTGGTACCCAGCTACGCCTACTTCGGGACACCAGCGGTCCGGGCCCTGCTCAGCAGGCGCAACCAGAGCAGCGCCGACAACTTCTACCGGGCGTTCCTCCCGCACGGCTGGCATCACGACCTGGGGATGATCGCCACCATCCTGGTGGTTGGAGTGGCGATTCTGGCCCTGCGCCGGTTGCCGCCGGGCGCGGTCACACGTCCCGCCATCCGGCCCACCGTGGCCCTCTGCGCCGCCTGGCTGTTCCTGTGGCCCTACCAGCTGCCCTGGTACGACGCCATGCTCATCAGCGTGCTGGTCCTCTACCCCGCGTCGCGGCTGGACTGGCTGGTGCTGGGCCGCCTGGCCGCTGGAACGATCTCCAACATGCCGGGGAACCCCTACCTCCGGCACAGTCTGCTGCTCTGGCACATCGACCACTTCGCGGTCCGGGTGCTAACCCCGGTGGTCATGCTGGCCGCGGCGGCCGCTTTCGTGGCGCTGTGCCTGAGCGGACACTGGAAGCTCAGGGATGCTCCCGGGCCGGAGCACACGGCCCGGCAGAACGCCGGGCTCCCGGCCCGGACGGCCGACCCCGTTTCCTGAGCAGGCCGCGTCCGGGCCAGCCACCCGGCGTAGCCATCTCGCCGGAGCCATCCGGCCCAGTGATCCGGGCCAGTTACCTGGGCCATCTGCCTCTGGTGGTCCGACCACCCGGAGAGGAGCGTGACACTAGGAAGACAAGACACATCAGGCAGGAAGTGCAGACCACCATGGGCTCGATGAGGCAGTCAGGCCACCACGGGACAGGCCAGCCTGGTCATCACCGCGTGGTCGTGGTGGTGGTGGACGGATCCGCCGAGTCGGGCGCGGCCCTCCGGCAGGCAGCCTCCCAGGCGCGGCAGCGCAACGCACTGCTCGACATCGTCTGCATCGTGCCGGACGGCACAGACGGCCCAGCGTCCATCCTGGCCCGGGTGAAGCTCGGGGAGTTCACCAGGCGCGAATGCCCGTACGGCATGGGTGTCCCGGTACGGCTGCGGGTCGAGCACGGTGATCCGCAGCGGATGCTGCCCGCGATCGCAGCCGGAGCCGAGCTGCTGATCAACGGGCTACCCAGACCGGCCGCGGCGGACGACGGGCCGCAGACGCCGGCCGAAGCCTCAGCCGCACCTCCGCGCAAGCGCGGGACACTCACGCCCATCCCCGCACCGCTGACCTGACCCGCCCGCGGCGCGGCCTGGTTCTTACTCGCCCAGCGGCCACAGGCGCACGGCGAGTTCAGCCCGCGTGCCCAGCTCCGCGCGCACGTCCGCGGCCAGTTTCCTGACCTGCCCGGCCCAGTGGTCACGTATCTCAGTGGATCGCCAGCCGGTGTCCCAGCGGAAGTTGTCGTCGAACTCCCGCTGCCAGGCGGCGAGCCGGTCCAGCAGCCGGGGAGAGAACTTGGTGTACTGCCAGGCCACGTTCCCGAAGCCCTTGCCCCACAGCGGGAGCTCAGCCGAGTAGTCGGGTGAAAGCTCGATGGTGTCGGGAAGCGGATCGTCCCAGTGAAGGTCGTCCGGGCCTGGGTGCCACCACGGGTTTTCGCCCATGGCTGGCATTCTCTCATCGGGTGCCCCGGGGCAGCCCCACCGTTTCCGCGCGGCTGGCCATCTACCGTCTCTACCACGCGCTCGAACTCTGGGACTGGTTCGCCTCTATCGGCCGGACCCAGCCGCTGGACGGCCTGGCCCGCGACATGGCCGAAGTGATCACCCCCGGGCGTCACGCGTCAGAGGGAGTCACTGCGCCGCACATCAGGCGGAGCCCCGCACCGCCTTAGGCGCGTACTGTGCCGCGGCTGGCGAAGGTCATGCTCCGCTGCAGCGCCGCCGCCCGCAGGTCCTCTTCGATCTCCACCGGGCCGCCCAGTGCGGCCGCGTTAATGCCAGCCTGGGCGGCCTCCTCGACCACCCCCCCGACCATGATCGCCAGCTCCGGGGAACGGTGGAAGACCAGCACGCCGTGGTTGGCCAGGAGCACCGCGGGCACCCCGGGCATCACCGCGGCCCGGATGCCCGCGATGGCCTGCTCCGACCCGCGCGGCCCGTAGTGCGCCACCGGAACCCCGCCGGGCAGCCCGAACATGGCCAGCGCCTCGACCCAGCAGCCGATGGGCCGGCGGGCCACCGCGTAGGCCGTGGCGTAGGGCGAGTGGGTGTGCAGGACGCAGCCAACCTCCGGATGGTCGGCGTACATGGCCGTGTGCATGGCGACCACCGCGCCCTGGATGGGCGGCAATTCACCTTCCAGCAGCGTTCCATCCAGCCCGACCCGCACCACCGCCGCGGCCGGGTGATTACGCAGCGAGGAGCCTGCGGTGAAGTACATCTCCGCCGCTCCGGGGACCCGCAGGCTGACGTTCCCGTGCCCGTTCGCAGAGATCGCCCCGCTGGCCACGACCCGCTGAGCGGTGTCTATGACGTGGTCAACCAGGTCCTTGTCCATGACGTCCCCCACCTCAGCCAGGCGGGCCAGCCGGTGACCTGCACCGGACGCCCGGGCCGCATCCTGCGATGCATCAAAGCTAGCGTGACGCCGCGCCCCCGGCCACCCGCCCCCGTGGCCCTCAATTTCCGGCCCGGGTCTACGGCACAACCGCGTCTTGGCTGCTGAAGGCCATACATGACGATCACTCATGGGTCACTTGATTTCTTTTCATTGGACGCATGAGTCATGTTCGGTGACACTAGATATCGAAGTCACTAGCCCTAAGGAAGGAACAATGGACAGCAACACCTCGCCGGTCACCCACCTGTGGACCAGCGTCCGGGACGAGCTCCGGGAGGCCCGTGCGGCGCGTGCCGCGCGCAAGGCTCTCGAGCACGACCTGGCCAGCTACACCTCCCAGGCCGACCTGAACGACCTGGGCGCGATTCTCGACCGGCACAGCGCCGAGGAGACGGCGGACATTCGCCGCATCCTGGCCGTCCGCCTCTCTGCTTGATCAACCACCGGGCCTGATCACCCACCGGGCCTGATCGGCCACCGGGCCTGATCGGCCACCGGGCTGCCCCAGCGAGGCGGCGCCTGACTTCCCGCGGGGCCGCCAGAACGGCCCCGCGGGCTCACGTCAGGGCAGACTCCACTGCTGGTTGGCGTTGCCAGTGCAGTCCCATATCTGGAGCTGGGTCCCCGGTGTGGTGGACCAGCCCGTGTCGTCCAGGCACTTGCCGGACTGCGGGTTATAGAGCGATCCATTCGACTGCGGGATGAAGACCTGTGCGGCTGTGTTGTTGCAGTCGTACAGGTCCACCGTGGTCCCGTCAGCCGTTCCGCCGCCGTTGATATCCATGCACTTGCCCAGGACATGCAGCGTGCTGCCCGCCTGGACCACCGTCCACTGCTGCGCCGCGGTGCCGTTGCAGGTGTAGACCTGCACCGGGTTGAAGTTGGCGGTGCTGGCGCCCCGGTCATCGATGCACAGGCCGCCGTAGCCGGTAATCTGCCCGGTAGCCCCGGTTCCGCCGCCGCCACCGCCACCGCCGCCACCGGAACCCGAAGTGGTCTGGTACGCCGCGACATAGGCCACGCTCATCGTCCCGCCGGAGGTCGTGCTGCTGGTCGGGGTGGTGCAGCCGCAGACCCCGTTCGGGTAACCGCCGCCCATGGCCAGGTCGAAGATGATGGACAGGTTGTGGTCGAAGGCGGCCTGCCACGTCGAGGTACCGACCTGGCTCTCGCTGACGCTGAAGTACTGGTTCCCGTTCAGGTAGAACGTGACCGACTCATCCGACGTGTTCGTGCGGTTGAGGATCATCGTGTACGTGTTGTACCCGCTCTGGCAGCCAGAGCAGGACTGCAGCCCGCTGCCGATGCCGTTCGGCTCGTTGCACGGCCCGCCGGGATCGGTCCCGCAATGCACGGTGCCGGAGTGTTCGGAGAGGGCGTTGACGTCCTCCATGATGTCGATTTCGCCATTCTCCGGCCATTGCCCGGGCCCGAGCATCCAGAACGCCGGCCAGTAGCCGAGGCCGCCGGTGGGCTGCTGGATGGAGGCGGTCACCTCGAGTTCACCGCCAGCCGGGGCGCCCACGTTGGCGCTGGTCGTCTGGATCCGGCCGGATGTCCAGGAGCCGCCCTGGTTGAGCGCGGTGATGTCGAGATTGCCATTGCCGTCGAGGTGGACGTTGCTGGACGAGTTCGTCATGGTCTCGATCTCGCCCGTACCGAAGCTGGAGCCTGGTCCGGTGTCGTACTGCCAGGCGGACGACGGTCCGCTGCCCCCAGCGCCGTTGAAGTCGTCGCTGAACACCGTGGACCAGCCCGAGGGCGGGCCCGGGACGGCGGCCGGCGCGGCCTCGGCCGCTAGCCGGGCCCCGGTGGAGGATGCGCCGGTCGCCGCAGCCGCCGGGCCGGCCGCCGGGAGCAGGGCGATGAGCGGAGCGCCCACGGCGACAATGACCGCCAGCCGGCGGCCCAGACGGGGCGGGGTGATCATCCTGGATCGGAAGGCACTGCCCCGGAAGGCAGCGCGCTGTAAACCACTGTGCACGCGTCGCAGCAAGCCCGTCATTGGCCGCAACCTCCATCGGTCACTATAAGGAAAGTTTCCTATTTGTTGACGTGACCTTAAGCCCGCCCTTCCGGGCCGTCAATACCAATGGCGGGTAAGCCTTTCCTGTCCGCCAGGGGCGTGCGGCCGGGGGCGTCCCGGACCCGGGGGCGCGGGCGAGCATCCACCCGCCATAGCCAGGCCAGAGAGCAAGCCAGCCGGCCCGCACGTAGCCGGGCCGGACAGCAAGCCAGCCGGCCCGGCCGTAGCCGGGCCGGCTAACCCACTCAGGCGGCCCGGCGGTAGGCGCGGATCGCGAGCGGCACGAACACGATGAAGATCCCGGCCAGCCAGGCGATGCTCTTCCACAGGTCCGCCGTGAGGTTGGCTGAGAAGGGCTCGCCCAGGGCGAGGGCACGCATCGCGTCGACCACGGCGGTTACCGGCTGGTGCTTGGCGAAGGCCTGCAGCCAACCCGGCATGCTCTGGATCGGAACGAAAGCCGAGCTGACAAAGGTGAGCGGGAACAGCCAGATCAAGCCGAATGCCTGTACCGACTCCTCATCCCCGATGGCCAGCCCCGTGAACGCCGCGATCACGCAGATCGACAGGCCGAACACGGTGGCCAGCACGACCATGGCGACGGCCGGCCCGAAGCCGTTCTGGAACCGGAAACCAACCGCGTAGCCCACGGCGACGATGATCAGGATGGTCACCACCATCCGCCCCGTGTCGGCCACCAGCCAGGCCAGCACCGCCGAGCGGGCCATCGGCATCGACCGCAGCCGGTCGATCACGCCCTTTTTCAGCTCCTGGGCCAGGGCGATGGCCGTGCCGAAGCTGGCGAACGCTGCGGTCTGCCCGATGATCCCGGGCATCAGGTAGTTGACGTAGGTCGTGCCCTTGACCGGGATCGCACCGCCGAACACGAAGGCGAACAACAGCACGAACATGACCGGCTGGATCACGGTGAACACGATGTAGGCGGGCACGCGCGTCCAGACCAGCAGGTTCCGCCGGGCCATGGTGAGCGTGTCGCTCACCCCCCAGCGGACCCGGGTGAGCAGGCCCGGATCCCCGGCCGGGGGCAGGGTGGCGGGAACGGTGATGGTGGTCATGACGTGGCTCCTGCGGTGTCCTTCTTGGCGGACCGGCGGCGGCCGCGGCGGCCCTTCGCCGGCTGTTCTTCCTCTTCTGCGGCGTGCCCGGTCAGGGCCAGGAACACGTCGTCGAGGGAGGGCCGCCGCAGCGCCAGACCCTGGGTGGCGACCCCGGCGCTGTCCAGCGCACGCACCCCCTCGATGAGCGCCTCGGAACCGCGCCCTCCGACCCCTATGCTGATCACTCCAGTCCCCTCGTCCACGTGCGGCTCACCCTCGCCGACCTTGGTGATGGCGGTGGCCGCGTCGGCGATCCTGGTCCGGTCGGGCACGGTGAACTCGAGAACGTCCCCGCCGACCCGGCCCTTCAGCTCCTCCGATGTGCCCGCCGCGATGACCAGCCCATGGTCGATGACCACGATCTCGTCCGCCAGCTCATCGGCCTCGTCCAGGTATTGGGTGGTGAGCAGCAGCGTGGTGCCGTCAGCCACCAGAGATCGGATGATGTCCCACATGCCCAGCCGGGCCCGCGGGTCCAGGCCCGTGGTCGGCTCGTCGAGGAAGAGCACCTGCGGCCTCCCGACCAGGCTGGCGGCTAGGTCCAGACGCCGCTGCATGCCCCCGGAGTAGGTCTTGGCTGCCCGATCGGCGGCGTCCATCAGGTCGAACTGGCCCAGCAGTTCCGTGGCCCGGCTGCGGGTCTGCGGCCGGCTGAGGTGATACAGCCGCCCGATCAGCTCGAGGTTCTCCCGCCCGGTGAGCTCTTCCTGGATGGCGGCGGACTGCCCGGACAGGCCGATCGACCGGCGGACCGCGGCGGCGTCGCGCACCACGTCGCGCCCTTCGACCAGGGCCCGCCCGCCGTCGGGCTGGAGCAGGGTGGTCAGGATCCGGACCGCGGTGGTCTTGCCCGCACCGTTCGGTCCCAGCACGCCCAGCACCGTGCCCCGGGGTACGGACAGGTCGATGCCGCGCAGTGCGTGCACGTTCCCGAACGACTTGGTCAGGCCCTCCACCAGAATGGCTGGCCTGGTACTCATCTCTGTCACTACTTCCTCCTGGGTGGGCCCCCGGTCGTCATCGCCCAGCGATCTCGAACCTATCGGCAGCGCCGCCTGATCCGCGAACCCATAAACTCCGTCCCACTTCACGTTTGGTTGCTATGACGAACATGGCTAGGGGAACTCATCGCCCTGCCAGGCACCAGCGGGCCAGGCACCGGCCCGGGGCCCAGGCTAATGGCGGGGTCCGACGAAACCGGGCTTAGCTGAGCCGCCCGCGCAGGACGAACCCCGGCCGGGCCTGCGCCGAGGTCAGGAAGCCGAGCGCGCCGCGCCAGGCCGCGGGCGCACCGCCCATTGCCCGTCGCTGAGCCCGGCGAACATGTCCGCCGCCCGGCGGCGCTCCGCCGCGGTCAGCGCGAAGACATCCTCATCCGGCACGCCATCTAGCCTGGGCCCGGCACGCGGCCCCGCCGGGGCGGGGATGATCAGCGGCGCACCCAGAGCGTGACGGAGATGCCCTTGAAATGCCGCTTCGCGGCGAGGGAGAAGTGGCTGGTGAGCACGGCATCCTCGGCGCGGACCGGCCCGGCCGTGAGGTGCGCGAACGGGGACCGGCCCACCACCCAGATCCGCTGGTAGCCGGTCATCAGGGACTGCACCGCAGCGACCGGCTTGTCCCGGCCCTGGAAGTTGCCCGCCGCGGCGGGCGACTGCGCCATCGCGAAGTCGCTGACCTCCCGGTAGTCGGCCGGGTAGCCGAGCCGGGCCTTGCGGAAGAAGTTGCTGAAGAACAGGACCCCGTCACCCGGCCGTGCGTGCGCGGCCAGATAGCGGGACGGGCCACCGAAGTCGAACAGCCGGCTCTGCGGCGTACGCACCCGCTGCTGCGGCGCGAGCTGCAGGACCAGGGCCGCCGCGCAGACGACCACCCCCGGAACCCAGAGCAGCATCCGCCGGTCGGTCACCCCGGCCAGCCACCGCCCGATCCGCAGCGCTCCCGCCCCGGCCAGCAGGGCGGCCCCGGCCTCGCCGTACAGGACGTAGCGGTCCACGTACAGCGGACGGGCCACCAGCGACTCGAGGATCAGCAGCGCGCCGGGGACCACCAGCAGCGGCGCCGCGACGGACGGCAGCGAGACGCCGCCCTGGCTCCACCACGCCGGCCCCGCGCGGCGCCCCCGGTGCAGCGGCGGCAGCACCGCGGCTACCGCGCAGCAGAAGAGGAGCACGGCGACCGCGGTCGTCGCGCCGAAATAATCGTGAAAGAGGATCCGCAGGCTCCACAGGCCGGGCCGGGGAATCCAGGCGACGGCGGCGTCCTCCCGGGCGCTCAGCGCGGCCAGCGGCAGGACCACGATCACCGAGACAGCCGCCGTGACCGCCCAGTGCGCGAGCGCCCGCCGCCCGTACCGGGCGAGCAGCACCGTGACCCCATGCGCGGCCACGACGAGCAGCGCCAGCTCGTTCAGGTAACCGCCGACAATCAAAAGCACCGCATAGACCAGATAACGCCACCCGGCCAGGCGCGCCCGGCCCGCCTCATCTTCCGCGGCGCTGGCCTCCCGGGTCACGGCCTCCCGGGTCCGGGCCTCGGCCGCCAGGATATGCAGCAGGGCCAGGGTCGAGCCGGTGACGCAGGCGAAGACCAGCGCGTAGGAGCGTGCGGTCTGGGCGTAGTAGCTGATCGTGGGGGTCAGCGCGACGATCAGCCCGGCGAACAGGCCCGCCCAGGCCGATCCGGTGAGCCGCCGGCCGATGATCACGACCAGGGCGACGGCCACGACCATGCTGATCACCGAGGGGATCCGCATCACCGCCGGGCTCGTGCCCACCGCCATCCAGCCGTGCATGAGCAGGTAGTACAGCCCGTGCACGGCGTCGACGTGACGGAGCAGGTGGCCCAGCTGATGCAGGCTCAGCAGCGCGGCCCAGCGGGTCGCCACCTCGTCGTTGCCCATGGCCGAGTCACGGGCCAGGCCCCACACTCCGAGCACGGCCATGACCACGGCCGCCAGGGCAGCGGGCAGGTACCAGCCCGCGCCCGCCCGCCAGCGGGCCGGCCGGGCAGCCGGGCCGGTCCCGGCCAGCCCGCCTGCACCGGCCCGCTCAGTACTGTCCAGCCCAGTGCCGTCCGGCCCAGTGCCGTCCGGCCCCGCGGCGTCCGACCTAGTGCTGCCCGGCCTAGTGCTGCCCGGCCCCGTGCTGCCCGGCCCCGTGCTGCCCGACTCAGTGCCGCCCGTCCCGCCGGCCGGGGAGGACTGGCCTCGCTGTCCCGTGGGAACGGAGTTCACTGGCCGCTAGGTGACTCGGTGACCGACGCCGCGAAGGTCTCGCGCCACCTCTCGGGTGAGTTGAAGTCGGGCGCGGCGTCGCGGTACTCCTTGGCCAGCCGGGCCCAGTTCCGGCGCAGCCGCCGGTGCGCCATCAGGCTGCGCCAGCCCAGCGACCGGAACAGCTTCGGATCGCGCTGATACCACGCGGCGGACGTGCCCTCCGCGGCCGACACCAGGACACTGTCCAGGTTGGCCAGCACCCACCAGCCCGCGTCCTGGAAAGGCAGCGCCATCTGCGGGCGTTTCCTGGCCCGCTCGGGCGTCCGCCTGAACTGCCGCACGGTGCCGCCCGCAGCCTTGGTCATCAGGTTGAACTTGTTGGTCGGGGTGGTGGACTGCTTCAGCTCGTCCGGGGCCTTGCGCCGCGGCGGCGGGAAGCTTTCCAGGTCGGCAGCGGCCTTCGCGTCGGTATACGGCGCCCGGATCTCCCGGAGCTGCGCCAGCTTGGTCCCGATCTCGCGGTGCATGTGCGCGGGTCCGGTGAGCACGTCCTCGACCGCCAGCAACCGCAGCGCGACGGTCGAATACTGCATGGACAGCAGGCTCTGCAGCTGCCGCTCCAGGCTCTCGGAAATGACGGCGCCGCCCTTGGGCGCGGGCGAGTGCAGCAGCGCGGCCACCAGCCGGTTCCGCAGGTGGTAGTAGGCCTGCCAGTTCCGGGCGTCGTCCTTGTCATCCCACGGCACCTGCCAGGCCGCCACGCCGGGCAGCGACACCGTCGGGAAGCCGCGGTCGCGGGCCCGGACGCCATACTCGGCGTCGTCCCACTTGATGAACACCGGCATCGACAGGCCGATCTCGCGGATCACCGTGGTCGGGATCAGGCACATCCACCAGCCGTTGTAATCCGACTCGGCCCGGCGGTGCAGCCATGGCGTATTCCGCAGGTTCCGCCGCCCGAAGTCGTGCCGGGCCTTGGTGTTCGGGGACGGGCCCCACCACCATTTGTGCGGTTCGACGGCCTCGGCGAACGCGTGCAGCAGCGTCCGGTCGTACATGCTGAACATGTGGCCGCCCACAATGGTGGGACGGCGGGCCAGATCGGCAAACGTGGCCGCCCGCAGGATGCCCTCGGGGTCCAGCCTGACGTCGTCGTCCATGAGCAGGACGTAATCGGCGCGCCCCGCCCGCACCGTCTCGTCCATGGCCCGGGCGAACCCGCCGGATCCGCCGATGTTCCCCTGCTCGACCACCTGGAGCAGGTCGCCCAGCTTCTTCGCGGCCTCATCGAAGCCCGGCCGCTGGGTGACCTTGTCGCTGCCCTGGTCGATGACGTACACCCGGTCCAGCACATCCAGGGTCTCGCTCGCCTCGCCGAGCCGGTGCAGCTGCTCGATCATGAAGTCGGGCTGGTTGAACGTGGTGATCCCGATGCTGACCCGGCCCGGCGGGTCACTCGGTGCGAACCCGAGCCAGTCGGCCTCGATCAGCGTGGTCCCGCCGTGGCCGGCGATGACATCGAACCAGTACCAGCCGCCGTCGATGAACGGCGACAGCGGAAGCGTGCGCTGGATGACTTCCGGCTGATCCGACTCGACGTCGATGGTCTCCACCGGATGGCTGAAGCCGCGCGCCGTGGAGCGGTACAGCACGATCTTCGACGCTCCGGCCAGGCGGATGCGGAGCGTCACCGAATCCACCGTCGTCCACCGGCGCCAGTAGCTGGCCGGGAACGCGTTGAAGTAGGTGGCGAACGAGACCCGCCGGCCTTCGGCGATCAGCGCGCTGCGCCGTGGGCCCGCGTCATCGACCAGGTAGCCAGGCACGTCGCTGCCGAACCGGATGCTCGACTGGGTCTCGGCGACCGGGGCGGTGGCCACCGGGACGTTCACTGACCCGGCCTTGGCGCCGGTCAGCGCCTCGTTGGCCAGCTCGGCCGCGAGCTCGGCCGCCCCCCGGTCGGGGTTGGTCTCGACGTAGAGCGGAACGACATCCAGATCGTCGCCGGGAAACACGACGCGCTGCAGGACGCGCAGGTCGGTGCCGGGACGGGCGTCGGCCGTCATTCAGCCGCCCCCTCGCCCGCGAGCGGCGCACCCTCGGTGAAGAACGGGCGGAGCCGGTTGTCGTACATGCTCAGCGCGGACCCGATGGCCATGTGCATGTCGAGGTATTTGTAGGTGCCGAGACGGCCGCCGAACAGGACGCCCGGCTCACGGCCGGCCAGGTCCCGGTAGGCCAGCAGGCGGGCCCGGTCCTCCGCCGTATTGATCGGGTAGTACGGCTCGTCGCCGCGGTCGGCGAAGCGCGAGTACTCACGCATGATCACTGTCTTGTCCTTCGGGTACCAGTCACGCTCAGGGTGGAAATGGCGGAACTCGTGGATGCGGGTGAAAGGGACGTCCTCGTCCGCGTAGTTCATGACGGGCGTTCCCTGGAAGTCCCCGGTGGGGAGAACCTCCATGTCGAAGTCGAGGGTACGCCAGCCCAGGTCGCCGGCCGTGTATTGGAAGTACGCGTCGAGCGGCCCCGTGTAGACGACCGGCACATTCCCGGCCAGATCCCCGCGCATGCTGAAAAAGTCGGTGTTCAGCTTCACCTCGATATTGGGGTGATCGGCCAGCCGCTCCAGCCAGGCGGTGTAGCCGTCGACCGGCAGTCCCTCGTAGGTGTCGCTGAAGTAGCGGTTGTTGAACGTGTAGCGCACCGGCAGCCGCGCGATGATCTCCGGGGGGAGGTTGACCGGATCGGTCTGCCACTGCTTGGCCGTGTAGCCGCGGATGAACGCCTCGTACAGCGGCCGGCCGATCAGTGACACGGCCTTTTCCTCGAGGTTGGCCGCGTCCCCGGCGTCCACCTCGGCCGACTGCCCGGCGATCAGCGCCCGGGCCTCGTCCGGGGACATCGCCGCGCCGAAGTACTCGCAGATGGTGCCCAGGTTGATCGGCAGCGGGTAGACCCGGCCCTTGTAGACCGAGAACACCCGGTGCTGGTAGCCGGTGAAGCCGGTGTACTGATTGGCGTACTCCCACACCCTGGCGTTCGAGGTGTGGAACAGGTGCGCGCCGTAGCGGTGGATCTCTATCCCGGTCTGGGGCTCCCGCTCGCTGTAGGCGTTCCCGCCGATGTGCTCGCGGCGTTCCAGGATCAGCACGCGCAGGCCGAGGTCTCGCGTGCAGCGTTCGGCGATGGTCAGGCCGAAGAAGCCCGACCCGACGATGACGAGGTCGACGTTCACCGGCGAACCGTCAATGGCGGGGCAGGCGATCCCGGGGCGTCAAGCCCGGAGGGCTCGGGTTTGGCGACCCCGGAGGGTTCCGGGCCGCTCCCGGCGGCCTCACCGCCGTCCTGGCTGTCGCCGTGCTCGGTGTAGTGCGCGACGATCGGGCGGTACACCGCCCGGCGGAACCGCCAGGGGATCATCCGGTAGCCGCCGCGGACCAGGACGTTGCGGACGTACTCGGGTGGTGAGGTGAAGCCCTGCCGGCGGAACTCGCGCTGCAGCCGCAACTCTGAGCGCAGCAGGTCGGTGCCGCCGCGGCGCTTGAACGACGTGGCGCCGACCCGGTAGTACACGAGTGGCTCGGCCACGTTGACCGGCCGCGCGCCGTGCTGGAGCATCCGGGCGAACAGCGCGTAGTCCTCCATGAGCGGCAGGTCCCCGTACCCCCCGGCGGCCAGGACCGCGGTCCGCCGGTAGACCACCGTCGGGTGGTTGAACGGGTCGTGCATCCGCGCATAGGAACGGATCTGCTCCGGGTCGGTCGGCGGCACCCGCTGGCCGACGACGTGGTCGATGTCCCCCACGAACTCCAGCAGCCCCGCCCCGACGATGTCAGCCTCGGCGATGAGCGGGATCTCCACCTCGAAGCGGTGCGGCATGGCCACGTCGTCGGCGTCCATCCGGGCGATCACGTCGTGCCAGCTCGCCGCCAGCCCGCTGTCCAGGGCGGGACCGAGGCCGACGTTGTGCTCCAGCGGGACCATGGTCACCGGGACCGGGCTGCCGGCCTGGAGCCGGTCGAGGCACGCGGCGAGTTCCGCACGGACGGGCCCGTCACGGACGATGACGACCTGGTCCGGCCGCACGGTCTGGTCGTCGACCGCGCTGCGGAACGCCCGCTGCAGGAAGTCCGGGCGGTCACCGTCGTAGACCGAGAGCAGGAGCGTGAAGGGCTCATGCATATGCCGGGGTCGCCTTTCATGCCGGTGCAGGGGCACACTGCGGCGGGCTCGAGGACCAGGGAGCGAGCAGCCCCGGCCGGCGCGCGTTCGTGTAGACATTTGGGTTGTACAGCAGCAAATGCGGTGGGCGGACGCCACTTTACGGCAGCCATGAGACGGATTGCTGGGTTACCGTCATCCGCGCGATCACCCAGCGCACCTGGTCTACCCTGGCTGCCAGATGCCATCCACCCAAGCCTGACCTTACCTGTCCCCGCCCTGACCTGTTGAGGTGTACCGATGGCCACGCGCGCCGCCGACCAGTCTCCCGCCACGCCTGATGACGGCCGGCCGCGTCCCCGGGTCCTCGTGCACATCGGCGAGCCGAAGACCGGCACGACGTTCCTGCAGCAGGTGATGTGGAGCAACCGGGCCGAACTCGCGGCCCAGGGCGTGGTGCTGCCGGGCCATCATCCGCAGGACCACTTCCGCGCCAGCCAGGATCTGCGGGGCATCGAGAAGCGGCCCGACGACCCGGCCGGATCCTGGACCGGCGAGTGGGAGATCCTGGCCCACCAGGCCCGCCAGGCCCCGCGGGCCGCGGTGATCTCCCACGAACTCTTCTCGGCCGTGGACGAACAGCAGGCGCAGCGGGCGGTCCGCTCGCTCGAGCCCGCCGAGGTCCACGTCGTGCTGACCGTGCGGGACATGGCGTCGCTGCTGCCCGCTGAGTGGCAGGAGACGGTCAAGCACCGCAACGACCGCGGCTGGGAGGACTGGCTGTCGGATGTGATCGACCGGGAGTCGATCGATCCGGACCGGCGCCAGTGGTGGTTCTGGCGGGTCCACGACACGCTGGCCATCCTCCGTCTCTGGGCCGGCCAGGTGCCGGCGGAGCGCATCCACGTGATCATGACTCCGCCGCAAGGGTCAGGTAACTCGCTGCTCTGGGAGCGGTTCGCGGCGCTGCTGGGCGTGGATCCCGGCGGGGTGGACCTGTCCCGGGCCCGGGCGAATACCTCGCTCGGCCTGCCGGAGATCGAGTTCCTGCGGCGCCTCAACCAGGCCCTGCCCGCCGAGGTCCCGGACTGGTTCTACATGTGGACCGTGAAGGAGGGGGTCGCGCACCGTGCCCTCGCCGACCGGCCGCGGCAGGGGCGCCTGGTGCTGCCCGCCGACCGGGAAACCTGGGCCAAGGAGCAGGCGGAGGTCCTGATCAGCGGGCTGGCGGCCTCGGGCTACGACGTGATTGGCGACCCCGGTGAATTGCGGCCCCGGCCGGCCCGGGAACCGGGGACGGCCGGTCCCGCCAGCCAGCCGCCGGACCCGGTCCTGGACGCTGCGGTGGCTGCGGCCGCGGCCCTGGTGGTCAACCAGTACCGCAAGGAGTACCCGGGAGCCAGCCCCCAGCCGAAGCGGGCGGCCCGGGGCGGGCTGGCCAGCCGGATGGAGGCGGCCGTCGCGTCCTCACCCCGGCTCAAGCGGACGGTGCGCGACCTGAGCAGCCGCTACCCGGCGGTCCGCAAGCTGCGCATTCTCACCTGGCAGGCTATGGAGCGCACCCGGGCCCGGAGGCACTCCTGATATGGCGCCCCCAGCTGACGTGGCGTCCGGGAGCGGGACACCCCGGGTGGTCGCGGTCGTCGTCACCTACAACCGGCGGGATCTGCTGATCGAGGCGCTGACCGCGGTGCTGGGGCAGACCCGGGCCCCGGACACGGTCATCGTGGTCAACAACGCCTCGACCGACGGCACGCCAGAGGTCGTCCGCGGCCGCTTCCCCGCGGTACGGCTGGCCACGGCGCGGCGCAACACCGGCGGTGCCGGCGGGTTCGCCTACGGCCTGGCGCTGGCCCTGGCCGACGCGGCCGACCTGGTCTGGCTGATGGACGACGACACGGTGCCGGAGCCGGGTGCGCTGCAGGCCATGCTCGACGCCCGTGCGCTCCGCCCGGGCGGGCCGCCTGCGCTGATCGCCAGCCGGGTGGTGTGGACCGATGGGCGCCCGCACCCGATGAACACCCCCCGGACCAAGCCGTTCGCCAGCAAGGCGGAGCGCCTCGCCGCGGCCGCGGCCGGGTGCCTGCCGATCCGGTCGGCGTCGTTCGTGTCGATCCTGGTGGACGCAGACCTCTGCCGCGCCCGGGGCCTGCCCGAGGCTGACTACTTCCTGTGGAACGACGACTTCGAGTTCACCGCCCGGCTGCTCCGGGGCCAGGCCGGCCTGCTCTGCCCGGCCAGCGTCGTGGTGCACAAGACGGCCTCGTTCGGCTCGACCGACGCCGATCCCGGGCAGCGGTTCTTCTACGAGGTGCGGAACAAGGTCTGGACGCTGCGGACCGGGTCTGCACTGGCCCCCGCGGAACGGCTGCTGTATGGCGGCTCGACGCTGCGCCGCTGGGCCCGCACCTTCGCCAAGTCCTCCGACCGCGGCACGCTCCGATCTTGCCTGATAACGGGCCTGGCGGCGGGGTTGCGGACCAGTCCGCGGCCCACGGAGGAGGTGCTGGCGTCGGCAGGCCTGGCGATGCCAGGCCCTCATGACCCGGCCGAGGAGCCGGTCCAGGGGCCGACTGAGACCCCGGCTCAGGGGCCGGCCTCGTCCCAGGCTTAGGTTCCCGCCGGGCCCGGTTCCGCGCCGGGCTGAGCCGGCTTCGCCTTCCTGTCTGGCTTCGCCGTGCTGTCTGGCTTCGCCGTGCTGTCTGGCTTCGCCGTGCTGGCCGGCGCCGCGGAGTCCGCTGATTCGTCCACCGTCGCGGCCGGCGACCGCTCCGCCCGGTCCCGGCGCAGGGCCAGCAGCGCAGAAAGGCCGAGGATCCCGGCGGGCGGGAGGGTGATCACCGCGAGCAACTGGTACCGCCAGGAGAACTCGACCAGGTCCTGGGCCAGGAGCAGCACCACGGCCGTGGCCGTGAACAGCAGGCAGGCCAGGGCCAGCTGCCGGGCCCGGGCCGCCCGGGATCCCCGGGCGGACCCGCGGGCCTGGCCGACCTGCAGGACGACGGCCAGCACGGACCCGAGCACCCCGACCGCGGTGCACAGCAGCAGGAACGGGCCGGGGGTGAAGCCCCCGTTCACCTGGTAGGACCGCAGGAACCCGGCGACCGGCCGGTCAACCTGGGCCGTCCCGCCGTATGCGGGCTTGAGCTTGCTGAAGTGGAACTTCCCGAACGCCACGTACTGGACCCCGACCACGATGACGTTCCCCGGGCCGAGCGTGATCCAGTTCGGATAGGTCGGGTAGTGGGTCTGGAACTGCCAGCGGGACAGCGGCGTGACCCAGGGGTTGGGCGTGCGCGTCACCGCGAACAGGCGTACCGAGTCACGGACGATCCCGCCCAGGATCCGCTCCGGCTGCTGGCTCTTGATCGCCGAAGTCAGCTCGGAGATCAGCCTGGCCCGGTTCGCCCCGGCCGGGATGGGAGCCGCGTGCAGCGGAGAATACTTCGAAGTCTTGAGCCAGTCCGGCCCCTTCGCCTGCTCGGCCGGGGTCGGGCAGAGCGGCCGCACCGCCGGGGGGAGGGTGAGGGTAGCGCAGTCGGCGGCGGCGACCACCCGGCCCGCCGTGCTCTGCGTCCGGGCCAGCCAGAAGTGCCCGTTCTTCACGTAGTTCGCGCCGCAGTACAAGACGACCGGCAGCGCGAAGGCCACGACCGCCGCGACCACGGTGGTCACCGCGCGGCGCACGTTGCCCGCCGCGACCAGCAGGTAGACCGCGACGGGCACGATCACCAGCTCGCCGACCTGGTGCACCGTGGCCGACAAGCCGAGGATCAGGCCCGCCGCGGCGGCCAGCCGGACGGTCACCGACGGCCGCCAGAGCAGGAGGGCCAGCCCGGCCACGATCATCGCCTCGAACCAGACGTCCGGCATGATGTTCTGCTCGATCTGCACCTGATAGGCGTCCAGCAGCACCGGCGCGACGGCCACGGCCGCCAGCCAGCGGCTGGTCCCGCGGCGCAGCAGCACGGCGTACAAGGCCACCGCCAGCGCCAGGCCGAGCACGTGCTGGGCCAGCGCAACGAGGCTCAGGCTGCCGAAGACCAGGATGGCCCGCAGGACCAGCGTGTACCCGAGCGGGTCAGCCCCGGGCGACGCGCCGTACAGGTACTTCAGCGTGTCCACGTAGATCAGGGCCGGCTGGTAGGCGATCTGCGCCGCGATGCGCAGCGCCAGCCCCGCGGCCAGCAATACCACCAGCAGCCAGTGCCGTCCCAGCAGCCGGGCGGCCCGGGTGCCCCGCGAGGTCCCGGCGGTGCCGGGCGGACTGCCCGGCTCCCCGGATGGGGCGCTCCTGCGGCGGCTCATCGCTGCGCCGGCCCGCGTCGCGAGGTGCGGTCCGGTCATGCCAGTGACGTGCGTCGTGACGCCACCGGACGCGCAGTCAGCAGCACCCGGCCGGAACGGACGCCCGAGCCGGGCAGGCTGGTCCGCCGGGGTGCGCAGGGCAGCATGGGTGGCTCCTTGTTCAGGTGGCCTTCAGCCGGGGGACGGCTGCAATCTTTCCCTAGCCGCCCGGCATGGAAGGACCGAATTCTACTATCCGACCGGTCACCGAATCATCTGCTCCCGTTCCCCGGTTGCGGCCAGTAGATCGCGGTGGCGTCGTCGCGGGCCTTGGATCGGGGCCAGCGGGCCCCGTCCGGGTCGCTGGCCTCGGCGGCCCGGACCCGGCGGATGAGCCCGGCCGGCCCCTCGTCACGGATGACGGCCACCAGGTCCGGCCAGCCGATCAGCCGGTACACCTCGGTGATCCGGGTGGCGCCGTCGCTGAGCAGGGCGATACCGCGCAGGCCGTCCGGGGGCACGATCGTGGTCCGGGCCTGCCGGGCCGCGCCCGGGTCGGTGCTGGCGGCGCGGTGCGGGTCGGTGAGCACCACCGGATCATGATCCTCGCCGTAGTCGGCCACGATGCTGGAGTCCGACAGAGCGAGCATCTCAAAGCCGGCCTGGCCCGCCCGGACGGCGGTCACCGTGGCCGCCGGAGTGGACGGGTTGGCCAGGTCGCAGGTGCTTTCGTGGTAGGACCGGACCTCGCCGATCGCCCCGGCCAGCGCGTCGGGCAGTGGCACGGGAGGATCGGCGGTGATCGCCGCCAGGAACGCGGTGCCCAGGGTCCGGGCGTACCAGGCGACCCCGTGGACGCATCCGGTGTCGGTTCCGCGGGGGGTGGTGGTGCAGCCGTCGAGCAGGACCGCGGCGCCGGGCGCGACCGCCGCGAAATCCTCGTTGGGCCAGCCCGGCGTACCGGGGTCGGTCGCCAGGGCGACGCGCATCGTCGGATTCTCCTCGTCAGATGAGCCGGGGCTGGATCGGTTCCTCGGTGCAGCCGCCGCCGGGGGAATTAATCCTTAGCCTAGGGCCGCAGCCCTGCTTAGGCTGGACGCATGCTTCCCACCGGCCACCTGCTGGCCTTCGCCCTGCTGTCCTTCGTGCTGATCATCGTGCCCGGGCCGAACGTGCTGTTCGTGATCAGCCGTTCGCTGATGCTGGGCCGGGCGGCCGGCGTAGGCACCGCCGCGGGCGGCCAGATCGGCGTCTACCTGCAGGTCGTGGCGGTAGCGTTCGGGGTGGGAGCGCTGGTGGAGCGCTCGGTGGCGGTCTTCACGGTGATCAAGCTGGCCGGCGCCGCGTACCTGGTCTATCTCGGCGTGCAGGCCATCCGGCACCGCGGCTCGCTGCGCGCGGCGCTGGACGTCGCCGCTGAGCCCAGGGGCCTCGGCCGGATCCTCCGGGACGGGATCGTCGTCGGGGTGAGCAACCCCAAGGTGATCGTGTTCTTCGCCGCCGTGCTGCCGCAGTTCGTGAACCGTTCAGCCGGGCATGTCCCGGAGCAGATGCTGCTGCTCGGGTCGGTCTTCCTCGCCATCGCGGTGGTCTGCGACAGCAGCTGGGCCCTGGTCGCCGGCACGGCCCGGGCCTGGCTGGCCCGCTCCCCGCGGCGGCTCGAGATGATCGGCGGGGCGGGCGGCCTGGCCATGATCGGCATCGGGGCCAGCCTCGCCCTCACCGGCCGCAAGGACTGACGACCCCGCGCGTCCAGTTTTACGGTTCGCGTCAGACCGCCTGATCCGGCCGGGCCGGCCGCTAACTGGTCGCTGAGCAGCGCGAATAACTGGCCGCTGAGCAGCGCGAAATTCTCGCGCGCCGACTCGGTCCGTTGCCGATGCGCGTCCCGGACGCTCCCCCGCCCTCCTCACGCCGCGAGTTAATCAGGCGGCGAGTCGGCCGGTTCCGGGGAGTGGGCTTTCGAGGGTGAGCCAGCCGCCGGGGTGGGTGAAGTACAGCGTGCCGTTCGGGGTTCCGGTGATGGTCCAGCCGAGCAGGTGGATGAAGTGGTGGTGGTGCACGTGGCAGAACAGCGCCAGGTCGTCGAGGCTGGTGGCCCCGCCCTTGCTCCAGGGGATGAGATGGTGGGCGGTGGCCCAGGCGGCCAGGGCGCCGCAGCCAGGCCAGCGGCAGCCTCGGTCGCGGGCTTCCAGCGCGCGGCGCAGACCGGGGGGCTCGGTGCGCATGGTGCGGCCGACGCCTAGCGGGAGGCCGTCGCGCCAGCGGATCGCGCCGACCTGCGCGCCGCAGCACAAGGCGAGAACCTGCCGGGCGGTCAGCGCCGTGCCGTGGCTGGTCTGGCCGGGCGGCGCGCCCGCGGCCGGCCCGGACAAGGCGCCTGCAAGCTGAACGAGCGTCGCACTCGCAGGTTGCCGTGGCGCCCCACTCGCAGGCTGCCCCGGTGCCGCGCCGGCTGGCTGGCTGGGTGCCGCGCCCGCCGCGGCGGCCTGGGCGAGGGTTTCGTCTTTGACCAGGACGCTGATGTGCGGCGCGGCGCCGTGCCGTTCCGGGGCCTGCCCGCCGTCGAGGGCGGCTTTGCAGGCGGCGACGAGGCCGTCCATCCGCCGCTGCGCCGCGGTCCGGGCATCGGCCTGGCCGCCGGGTGTCCCGAACGCCTCGGCCGCCGTCCGCACGATCTCGTAGGACACCGCGTCGCCGCAGGTGCCCGACAGCATGCCGGTGCTGTCCAGGGTCAGCCCGAACGACAGGTGCCGCCGCTCCCACCGCCGCTTCTCCCGCTCATCGGCGGCACCTGGATCAGCCCGGTAGGCCACCTCGGCCGCGAACTCGCGGAACCGGGCGGTATCCAGGCCGGGCGCGTGATCCAGCAACACCCGCTCCGCGAGCGCGGACCCCTGCGGGTCGTCCAGGTCCGCGGTGGTGCGGGTGATGATCTGCGCCTGGTCAAACGAGATCGTCCCGGCCTGCAGGGCTTGCTGAGTGGCTTGGAGCCCTCGTAGCCCGCGGGCGGTGCTGGTCACCGCGGCCGCGTGGCCCGGGCTCAGGCCGCAACGGGTGCGCAAGAAAGCCGGCGCCGACTTGTGCCCGGCCTCGGCTGCGCCGCCCGTGGCGTCCAGCGCCCCCGTGAGGCGGGCCAGTTGTCCTTGAGCCTGGCTGATGAAGGTGGCCAGATCAGCGATCTGGGTCATCAGCGAGGCCGCATCCAGCACAGCGGGATCAAGGCCGGCCAGCTGGGCCAGGGCCGCGTCCCGGGGAGACTGCTCCGGTAAACACATATTCGAATCATCCCACCCGCCACCGACAAAACGAGGATCGTGACCGGCGCCGGACGGTTCTCGTTGCGGAAAATCCGGGCCGAAGGTCGCGTGGTCGAAGACGAGCGGGCGGGTCGGCTAGGCGCCGGAGCGCTGGATGGTGGCCAGCCAGGCCTGCGCTTCCGACCTGCCCTGGAAGTTGATCGCGAACGTCTCGGCGCTGATGCTGTCGACAGCCCAGCCGTCGCGGAACGCCGCGGTCAGCTCATCCTGGCTGACCCGGCGCGGGCCCGCGTCGCCGGGCTGCCGGTCGCTGAAGCACATCAGGTAACAGGTCGCCCCGGGCCGCATCACCGCGGCCAGGCTGGCCACGTACCGGGCCCGGTCCCCGTCGTCGAACACATGGAACACGCCGCTGTCCACCACCGTGTCAAAGGTCAGGCTCAGCTGGCCCAGGTCCAGCACGTCCGCGACCTCGAACCGGGCCGCGCTACCGCGGTCGGCCGCCTTCCGGCGGGCCTGGGCGATCGCGCTCGGCGCGACGTCCACCCCCAGGGCGTCGGCGCCGTGGGCCGCCGCCATCATGGTGTTCTCCCCGGTCCCGCAGCCCGAGTCGAGGAGCGCGCCACGGAGCAGGCCCTGCCCGGCCAGGCGCTCGAACACCGGCTGCGGGCGGCCGATATCCCACGGAGGCGGCTGGTCCGCGACGTACACGGCGTCCCACCCCGGCTGATCCGTCATCGTGCCATCTCCCCGTCCCTGGCCTGACCGGGCTGGCTATTCCCGTGCTGGTCACCGTACCCGGCGCAGGACGCTGACCACCTTGCCGAGGATGGTAGCGCCATCCCCCGCAATGGGCGCGAACGACGGGTTGTGCGGGATCAGCCAGATGTGACCGTCGGACATCCGGTAGCTCTTGACCGTGGCCTCCCCGTCGATCATGGCGGCGATTATCTCGCCGTTCTCGGCCACTTGCTGCTCGCGGACGACCACCCAGTCGCCATCGGCGATGGCGGCATCGATCATGGAATCGCCGACCACCTTGAGCAGGAACAGGTCACCCTCGCCCACCAGCTGCTTGGGCAGCGGGAAGACGTCCTCGACCGACTGCTTGGCGTCCTTGGGATAGCCCGCCGCGATCTCGCCCACCAGCGGCACATAGGCCGCGTTCTGCGTGCCCACCGTGCGCGGCGTCTCGGCCGGCCCGGCAGTCCCGCCGGGATCGCGGGCTTTCTTGGCCTCCCGGGACACGGCCGCCCGGGATTGGGCCGCCCGGATCGCACCCTTTGCCTGGCGGGGTTCGATGACCTCGATCACGGGATGGCCTGGCGCCAGGACCACGGAGGTCCGCGCCTGCCCGGTGCCGCCGCTCAGCCAGCCCTTCTGCCGCAGCACCTTGAGGTGGTGATGGACGCCAGACGGGCCGAGCCCGATCGCCTCGGCGATATCACGGACACTCGGCCCGTACTGGTGCTCCTGCCGGAAGCCCACGATGGCCTGGATCACGTCGCGCTGCCGCGAGGTGAGGTCGTGCTCGGGATCCAGCTTCCCGGGCCCGGGAACTGGCGCATCACCTCGTGTGCTGCTCATCTCCGACCTCCGCCTCGGCGGTATACGTGCTGCGACGCTAGCAGTCCTGGCGGCGTTTGTCGAACGTAGTTTCGATCATGATACGCGGCGATCGGCGTGCTCGATCCGGCGTTCTAAAGCAGGCTAGCCGTCCTGACCGTCATTCGCTGCGCAGAACGTGCGCGGAGTGCACTCGTGCCGCGCGGTGCTGGGGCCAGGCGGCCAGCGCGTTCGCGGCCAGCAGGGCGACGGGGCCGACCAGGAGCAGGGCCAGCAGGGCGAGCGGCGGATGGTAGGCCAAGGGGGTGAAGCCGGCCACCGCGCGCCAGATGACCCGGCCGAGCGCGATGCCGAGTGGCACGCCGAACACCAGGCCGATCACGGCCAGCAAGCTGGCCTGGGTCGTGACCACCAGCCGCGCCTGCCCCCGGGTTATCCCGAGCGCCCGGAGCACGGCCAGGTCGTGGCGTCGCCGCCGGACCGCGGTGGCCAGGGCGTGACCGACGGCGCTGACGGCCAGCAGGGCCAGGAAGGCGCTCAGCGCGAGCGGCAGCAGTTCCAGGTCCTTGATCGTCTGGACATCAGGCAGCGGATCGGGCGGCGTGAACGTGAAGGCCTTGCCGCCGGGGATCGCGGCCGCGGCGGCGTCCAGGCGGCGGGCGACCGCCTGCACGTCCGCGCCCGGCCGCAGCGACACGGTCGCGGCGTCGAACTTGAACGAGTAATGCGCGCCGTGGAAGATCCGGTCGTACCCGCCAGGAGTGAGCCAGGCTCCGTCCGCGTACCCGTTGTGCGGCCCCGTGGGAACGAAGCCGATGCCGGTGACCCGTACCGCCTGCGCGGCGGTGCCACCGCCGGTGAGCCGGACTACCGAGCCCGTCCGGGCGTGCAGTTCCTGGGCGGTCGTCGGGGCGAGCACGATCTCGTCCGGCCGGGCGGGCATCCGCCCGGCCGTGAGCACCACCACCGGACGCTTGCCGCCCACCGGGGCGTAGGTGAAGCTCTCGATGGAGACCTGACCGGCCTGCGCGCCGCCGATGCGGGCGTGGTCAACCCCGGTCACGTCCCGGTCGGCGGCCACGGCGCGCAGCACGCGGCTGGCCGGCCCGAAGTCATGCCCGTTGTAGCCGAGGAACGTGGTCAGCTGCCAGGTCTGCCCGAACCGGGCCGGATGGCTGGCCGCGTCGGAGACACCGGCCGAGAAGGTGAAGGCGGCCAGCACCCCCAGCACGCCGACGACCGCGCCCACCAGGGCGGACCGGACCGGCACCGAGGACCGCCCGCGGCCGGGTTCGAGCGCGAACCTGGTCCCCACCACCAGTGGGACGGGGAAGTTCACCGCGGCCAGGGCCGCCGCGATCGCGGACCGGCGCTGCGGCGCCTGCCGCCGCCCCGCGGTCAGCGCGACCGCCGCCGCGGTCGCGGAGCCGGCCAGCACCAGCAGCGGCACCAGGATCCATCCGGGGGCCAGGACGAACCAGTCCGCGTCGATGCCGGGGTGCGGCTCGGCGATGGAAGCCAGGCCGATCGGCATCCATCGCGAAGCCACGATGGCGCCCGCGACGCCCAGCGTGCTGCCGGCCACCCCGGCCAGGGCGGGCCCGGCGGACGCGGCGGCGATGGCCTGCCCCCGGGTCATGCCCAGCGCCTGGAGCACCTGGAGATCCGCCACCGTGGCTGAGGTGTACCGGGCGACGGACTGGCCGATCAGGAACAGTGCGGCGGCCAGTGCCGCGAGCCCGAAGGCCAGCAGGCAGGCGGCCTCGTACGCGGACACCTTGTGCATGGGATCGCCGATTTGCTGCAGGTTGTCCCAGACGTCGATGTCAGACCGCCCCGTCACCCGGGCCAGGTCGGCGCGGAAGGCCGGAATCGCGGCCTGGCCGCCCTTGAGCCGGACCAGCGCGTTGATGTACGCCTGCCCGTTCGTGCCCATCATGTTGGCGCGGTACCGGGTGAACAGGGCGGGCGTGCTGAGGATGCCGCCGGGTGACCCGGGCGTGTCGGCGTCGAGGCCCCACGGGGTACGCCCCACGCCCACGATCCGGGCCCGGACCTTCGGGCCGAGCGGCGGCCCGGTGGATCCGTCGTACTCCTGGTTGGCCTGCTGCACGCTGGCCAGCTCCAGGGTCAGCGTGTCGCCCACGTGCTTGCCGGAAGTCGCGGCGAACTTGGGGGTAATCGATGACCTCGTCGGCGCGGCGCGGGTTGAACAGCCGTCCGGCCACCATGACCGGTCGCTCGATGGTCCGGGTCATCTGGTCGTCGGCCAGCGGGAACCCGGTGCTGGCCCCGGTGTAGCCCTGGGCCTCGTACCCGAACACGACGGGGAACTTGGTCAGCGCGGCGACTTCGGGCAGCGCCGCGACCTTGGCCCAGTCGAACCCGGGCTGGTTGGGCAGCACGGTCGCGGTAGCGGGAAGGGTGCGGGCCCAGAGCCGGTCGAACGCGGTCTGGCCGCGGCGCGCACCCGCGATCGAGGTCAGGATGGTCGCCGTGGCCAGGGCGATGAGCAGGGCCAGGACCGCCAGTGACCGCCAGCGCCTGAGCGCGTCCAGGCGCAGCCAGGTCAGCGTGATCAGCATCGTCGGCTACCCCGCCGGCCCACAGCCCGATGAACCCCCCCGGCATTCCATGCTCACGAGTAGAAGGCCTGCGCAGGCCCGGCGGCAAGGGTGCGGGGACGACCGGCTCACGGTGGCTACCCCCACCCGGGGCCGTGTAGTGGCCTCCCTGCCAGCATGGGAAGGTGATCGGACGCCTGCACCACGTCATCGTGGACTGTCCCGACCCGGCCGCCCTGGCCGCGTTCTACTCCGAACTGCTCGGGCTGCCTGTCACCTGGCAAGAGGATGACTTCGCAGTCGTCTCGGCCAGCGACACCACTTCCGGGATCGGCTTCCAGCTCGCACCGGACTTCCAGCCGCCCCGGTGGCCGGACCCGGCCCGGCCCCAGCAGATGCACTTCGACGTCATGGTCGATGACGTCCAGGCCGCTGAGCCCCGGGTGCTGGCGCTGGGCGCCCGGCGGCTGCCCGGGGGACAGCCACTCACCCGTCTACGCCGACCCGGCCGGGCATCCGTTCTGCCTGATCCCGCGCCCCCGGTGGGCCCCGCCGATCGGGACCCCGGTGGCCGGGGCTCCACCGGTCGGGACCCCGCCGACCCGGGCCCCGCAGGCCGCCTCGCCCTCCCCCGGCGCGGACTCCCCCGGCCCGCGATCCGGGCCATAGAGTGTGCTCATGACGGGCGAATTGCCACCAGCCGGGGACAGCGCGAGCCCAGTTCCCCGTGCGGAGCTGCGCGTCTCCTATGAGGACCGGGACCGGGTGGCCGAACAGTTGCGGGTGGCCGCGGGCGACGGCCGTCTCAGCGCGGAAGAGCTTGACGAGCGGCTCGAGATCGCGCTGACCGCGCGCACCTATGCCGAACTGGCCAAGGTCACCAGGGATCTGCCGTCGGCCGCCGGGACCGTGCTGGGCGCCCCGTCCCCCAAGGACGTGGTCCGCATCGACTGCCAGGCCTCCAGCGTGGAGCGCACCGGCCCGTGGCTCGTCCCGCGCCGGATGGAGGTCCGGGTCAAGAGCGGGACTGTGACGCTGGACTTCACCGAGGCGGTCATCACGCAGCCGGTACTGCCCATCGACGCCGAGGTCGGTGCGGGGGCCCTCACCCTGGTCACCAAGCCCGGCATCTTCGTGGACATGGACGAGGTATCGGTCCGCAGCGGCGCGCTGGAGGTCAAGGCACCCTGGGGCCAGGACGCGTCCGTGCTGCGGATCGAGGTGTCGGGCAAGGTCGGCAGCGGGGTGATCAGCGCGCGGCCCCGGCGGCCCCCTCGTCCGCCCCGCCCGCCCCGCCGGACGTTCTGGCAGTGGCTGACCCGCCAGCCCCGGCCCCGCCCGGCCATCGGGCGCTGACCGCGCCTACCCGGGCGGCTGAGGGGCGAAGGCCTGGCGGCTCTGCACCAGGAGCTCACGCAGGGCGGGGCTCTCGGCGCGCGCCCAGACCAGGGCGAGCAGCGCCGTGGTCACGATGTCCTTGATGACCACCGCGGTCAGCCGGGCGGAGAATCCGGCCGCCATGGTCTCGGTGAGAATAGCCACGCCCAGCCCGCGGCTGGCCAGGTCGGCCACCGCAGCCGGCGCGCTGGCCTGGAACGCGATGTCCGGCCGCCGCCCCTGGGCGGCGCAGTCCTGATCGAACACCGCGCGCACCCCGGTACCCGGGGGCAGGCTGATGATCGGGTACCGGGTGACCTCGGCCAGGGTGACGGCCTCCCGCCCGGCGAGCGGATGGCCGGGGGGTACCGCGGCCACGAGGCCCTCGCTGACGATGGTGAGTGCATCGAGTCCCTCCGGCGCGGTACCCGCGGCCCCGATGAGGGCCACGTCGGCCGCGCCGGTCCGGACCTGCTCGACCAGCCAGTCGGAGTTGCCTTCCACCAGCGCGATCTCGATGCCTGGATGCGCGAGGTGGAACGCGGCCAGGGCGTCGAACAGCGGGGCGACGGTGCAGGCCGTCACCATCCCGACCACGATCCGGCCGGACAGCAGCCCGGTCACGTCGTCCACCGCCTGGCGGACCGCGGCCGCGGCCGCGAGCGTGGCCCGGGCGTGCGGCAGGGCCGCCGCCCCAGCTGCCGTCAGCGTGGCCACCCGGCCGGACCGGTCGATCAGGGGGGCGCGGAGATCCCGTTCGAGCTGGCGGACCTGCGCGCTGACCCCGGACTGGCTGACGTGGACACGCTCCGCCGCGCGCGTGAAGTTGGCCTCCTCGGCGACCGCGACGAAGTACTCCAGCTGCCTCAATTCCATAACCAGCCATTCTAGTTTCAAGAAGAAGTATCTGTTGGACTTCTTGACTTGCCCCGGCCAGGCTGGGCAGTGCAGGACCGGAGGGACGACGCGGAGCACCGCACCGTCACCCGGAACCGACGACGCGGCCGCTGGCCGCGGGAACGGAGGATCATGCCTGGCCAGGAGAAGGCCCGTCAGCCGGAGGATCTCACCCGGCTCTTCGTAGAGCACGCGAGCGCCGGTGACGCGGCCGGGATCGCCTCGCTGTACGAGACCGACGCGGTGATGGCGTACCCGCCGGGCTCCCAGACGACCGGCCGCGAGGCGATCCGCGCGCTGTGGGAGAAGGTCCTGGCCAACGCGCCACGCTTCGAGCCGGAATCGCCGCTGCCCACACTGGTCAGCGGGGACATCGCGCTCACCGCCACCGTGGCCAGGGACGGGACCGGGGTCCGGGTGCAGGTGGCCCGCAGGCAGCCGGACGGGACCTGGCTCCGCCTGCTGGACCAGCCCGAGCTAAGCCCGGACGCCTAGCAGTCGCCGCCTCGGCGGCTGGGGCACCGCGACGCGGCCGGGGGTGCGGCCACGTGGCCCGGAGGCACTGCCGCACCGCCGCGACCACGGGTTCACCCCCGGCTGTTCTCCGGATGGTCATGCTCCCGTCAGCCTGGTCTGCCACACTCGGCGGCTCATGGACGTCACCGCACTGGCCCGCTCGCTGCTGGAGCCGATACCGGCGCATCGCACGGCCGGCCTGGAGGTGCTGCGCGCGGCGGACGGCGCCGCGGAAGTCTCGCTGCTCACCCCGCCCGGGCTCACCAACGTCATCGACTCGCTGCACTCCAGCGGGCTGATCACGCTGGCCGACGCGGCCGGCCTGGCCGCCATCATCGCCGCCTGCGAGGCCGAGGACGAGTTCCGCGGCGTGCTCCCGCTCGGCGCGACCGCGACGCTGGAGTTCCGCGCGCCCGCCCGCGGCCGGCTGGTGGCCTCCTGCCAGCTGACCGACACTGCGCGGGGGGCGCTGCGGCCGGTGCTGTCCGGGCAGCAGAAACGGGCCCGGATCAGCACCGTGGCCGACATCACCGACGAGGCGTACGCGCTCGTGTGCCGGGGCACCTTCGAGTGGAGCGTCCGCCGCCCCTAGCCCCGCCGTCTCTAGCTCAGCCCCCGGTGAACGTGTCCGGGTCCGGGCCGGACCGCTCGTTCTTGTCCAGCGCGGTGATCGCCTCGACGTCCTCGCCGGACAGCTCGAAATCGAAGATGGCGAAGTTCTCCTTGATCCGGGCGGGGGTGACCGACTTCGGGAAGACGATGTCGCCGCGCTCGATGTGCCAGCGCAGCACGACCTGGGCGGGGGTCTTGCCGATCCGCCCGGCGATCTCCCTGATCGTGGGGTCGTCGAGTTCCCGGCCCTGGCCGAGCGGCGACCAGCCCTCGATGGCGATCTGGTGCTCGGCGCAGAACCCGCGCACATCGTCCTGGGTCAGGTACGGGTGGACCTCGATCTGGTCGACGGCCGGGGGAACCTCGGCTTCCGCGTGCAGCCGCCGGATGTGATGCGGCTGGAAGTTGGACACGCCGATCGAGCGGGCGCGCCCGTCCCGGTAGAACTCCTCCAGTGTGCTGCCAGGTGGACACGAAGTCGCCGTCGTACCGGGTGGGCAACGGCCAGTGGATCAGGAACAGGTCCAGGTAGTCGAACCCGAGCTCCTCCAGCGAAAGGTCGAACGCCGCCCGGGCGTCATCGGGGAGGTGCGCGTCGTTGGACAGCTTGCTGGTGACGAACACGTCGCCGCGGTCGAGGCCGGACTTGGCGATGGCCTCGCCGACCTCTTTTTCGTTGCCGTACATCTCGGCGGTGTCGATGTGCCGGTACCCGGTCTTCAGGGCGGTGCTCACCGCCTCCACGGTGTCCGCGGGCTTGATCTGGAACACCCCGAAGCCGAACTGGGGGATCGACCTTCCGTTGTTGAGCAAGATCTCAGGAACTGCGGTCACGACGGACTCTCTCCTCCGCGATGGGATTCGCTTGGCTGCAGGTACCCATTCTCCCTGCCCGCCCTGCGCGGCTTCATCCACCGGGTGGCCGATCGGGTTGGATAGCAGCGTGGACCCGGTACAGGCGCTGCGCGAGATCGCGTTCGTGCTGGAGCGGGCGGGCGCGCCCACCTACCGGGTGCGGGCCTTCCGCCGGGCCGCCCGGGTCATCGGCGAACTGCCCGCGGGTGAACTGGACCGCCGGGTCGCCGACGGCACGCTGCGCGCGCTGAACGGGATCGGCGAGACCACCGCCGGGGTCATCAGCCAGGCGGCGGCCGGCCAGCAACCGGACTACCTGACCCGGCTGCTGGCGGAAACACCCGACGCCGCCGAACCCACGGCCATGCGCGCGGCGCTGCGCGGGGACTGCCACACGCACTCGGACTGGTCGGACGGCGGCAGCCCGCCCGGCGAGATGGCCGAGGCGGCCCGGGCGCTGGGCCACGAATGGATCGCGCTGACCGACCACTCGCCCCGGCTCACCGTGGCCAATGGGCTATCCCCCGAGCGCCTGGAGGCCCAGCTCGACCTGGTCGCCCGGCTCAACTCCGAGCTGGCCCCGTTCCGCATCCTGACCGGCATCGAGGTCAACATCCTGGACGACGGGTCACTGGATCAGCGGGAGGACCTGCTCGCCCGGCTCGACGTGGTGGTGGCCAGCGTGCACTCCAAGCTGCGGATGCCCGCCGGCCCGATGACCGGGCGGATGGTGACCGCGGTCCGCAACCCGCACGTGGACGTGCTCGGGCACTGCACCGGCCGGCTGCTGTCCGGGCGGGGCGGCGGGGCGCGGCCGCCCGGAGTCGGAGTTCGACCCGGACGCGGTGTTCGGCGCCTGCCGCGAGCACGGCGTCGCGGTCGAGATCAACTGCCGCCCGGAACGCCGGGATCCGCCCGGGCGGCTGCTGCGCCTGGCCGCCGAGCTGGGCTGCCTGTTCTCCATCGACACCGACGCGCACGCGCCCGGCCAGCTCGACTGGCTGGAAAACGGCTGCGTCCGCGCTGAAAAATACGGCATCCCTCCCGACCGGGTGATCAACACCCGCACCGCCGGTGAGCTGGCCGCCAGCACCCCCTAAAGCTCAATAACGCTCATACCGGCAGCAGGCCCCGGACCATCCATCGCGGCCAGCGCGGCGCCGGCCTGCTCCAGCCCGATCACGGTGCCGACCAGCCGCGCGGGATGGAGCGTGCCGTCGGCGATCTGGGCCAGCATGGCCGGGTAGTCCCGGGCCGCCATGCCGTGCGAGCCGTAGATTTCCAGCTCCCGCGCGATGACCAGGTCCATCGGGACCGGCGGCGCGGCGGCGGCGCCGAGGAGCAGGCCGACCTGGACATGCCGGCCGCGGCGGCGCAACGAGCGCACCGAACTGGCCAGCGTCTCCGGCGAACCGAGGGCGTCCAGGGACACCTGCGCCCCGCCCCCGGTGATGTCGAGGATGACCGGCGCCGGATCGGTGTTCGTTGCGGAAAGAATTGCGTGCTCGGCGCCGAGTTCGCGAGCCCGGTCGAGCGCCGGACCGGCCACGTCAACCGCGATCACCCGGGCGCCGAGGGCCGCACCGATGTGCACGGCCGACAGGCCGACCCCGCCGCAGCCGTACACCGCGAGCCACTCCCCCGGGCGGAGCCGGGCGTGGCCGGTGAGCGCCCGGTAGGCGGTGGCGAACCGGCAGCCCAGGCTGGCCGCGGTGACGAAGTCCACGGCGTCGGGCAGCGCGACCAGGTTCGTGTCCGCGGCGTGGATGGCCACCCGCTCGGCGAACGACCCGGGGCCGGTGAACCCCGGCTGGGTCTGGTCCGGGCACACCTGGGCGTCGCCCGCCCGGCAGTACTCACACCGGCCGCAACCGCAGGCGAACGGCACCGTGACCCGGTCCCCCGGCCGCCACCGGGTCACCGCCGGCCCGGTCTGGGCGATGGTCCCGGCCAGTTCGTGCCCGGGGATGTGCGGCAGCGGGACGGGGTCGTGCCCCTTCCAGGCGTGCCAGTCCGACCGGCACACCCCGGTCGCGCCGACGGTGATGACCGCGCCATCCTCGGGGCAGCCCGGCTCAGCGACGTCGGCCAGCCCGGGCATGACCCCGTACTCCCGGTACACGACCGCCCGCATGCTCAACTCCTGGTCCTGCCGGTGTCTCCCGCTACCCAGCCTCCCACCGCCCACCGGGATTTCTGCCCCTGCAAGTCCCACAAGCAACTCTCCCCCCGCTGCTCCTACAGGTCTCAAGCCCGAACAGCATGGGTGTTGCGTCCAGTCACTTCTATGTGCAGGGGAGCCACACCCATGCCCTTGCGGACGGGCCTGGTGCGTGCGGGTCAGCTGATCAGGATGACTTCGAGGGTGCGGGGGCCGTGCACGCCTTCGACACGGTCGAGTTCGATGTCGCTGGTGGCGGATGGGCCGCTAATCCAGGTCAGCGGGCGGTCCGGGCGCAGCCGGGCCACGGCTTCGGGGACCAGCGCGACCACCTGGGCCGCATCGATCAGGCACAGGTGGTAGTCGGGGATGAGGCTGAGCGCCCGGCGGCCCTGGCCGGGGCCGGCGTCGAGGACGATCGTGCCGGTCTCGGCGATGGCGACCGCGGCGCGGGTGATGACGCCGTCCATCTGGTCGAGTTCCCGGGCGGATAGGCCGCCGTCGGTGATCAGCTCGACGCCATCGAGGGTGCCGGGCTGGCCGGGGCCGGGCTGGACGGGGCCGGGCTGGACGGGGCCGGGCTGGCAAACCCGGGAAGGTCGAGGCCGGGCGGCAGGACCACCCGGCGGGCACCGCGGTCGGCCAGCGCCGCCCGGACGGTATCCAGCAGCTTGCCGGGCTCGGTGCGCCGCACCTGGCTGCGGTAGTCAATCAGCCGCTCGGCGAGCAGGTCGAGCAGGGCGGCCGGATCGAGCTCGCCGCGGGTCCGGTAGCCCGCTGACGAGGGGTCCCCGGGCGGGTGCGCCCTGCCGCCGGAGTCGCCGCCCAGCGCCGTGCGGATCCGGCCGAGTACCTCGTCCCGCGCGGTCATGGGGTATCCCCGGGCTCTGCTTTCCCGGGAGGACGAGCCCCCGCTCCGCTTTCCCGGGGGACTACCCGCGGAGCCCCCGGCCCCCCGGATCGTTCAGCCTTCCACCATTCGCGGAACGTCTGGGCGGGAGGCCGGGGGGCGTCACGGGCCGCCGTCCAGGCCGACAGGGGCGGGGGCAGCCGGCGGATCCGGCCGCTGCGGCGGCCCAGCAGCCGCCCGGCCCGCCCGGCTCGCTGCGCGGCCTCGAACCGGGCCGGGCTGGCCATCACCCACGAGGCGGCCGCCATGGTCACCGCCTCCGGGCTGGGCACGCGGCGCGTCTGCGCCACCTCGTCGACGTGCCGGGCCCGCAGGTGGACCAGCAGCGACGGGATGTCGATCTTCACGGGGCAGGCGTCGTAACACGCGCCGCACAGCGAGGAGGCGTACGGCAGCGAGGCGTTATCTTCCACCCCGGTCAGCATCGGGGACAGCACCGCGCCGATCGGGCCCGGGTAGACCGAGCCGTAGGCGTGCCCGCCGACCCGCTCGTACACCGGGCAGACGTTCAGGCACGCGGAGCAGCGGATGCAGTGCAGGCCTGGCGGCCTTCGGTGTCGGCCAGCGCCGCGGTCCGGCCGTTGTCCAGCAGGACCAGGTGGAACTGCTGCGGGCCGTCGCCAGGGGTCACCCCGGTCCACATCGAGGTGTAGGGGTTCATCCGCTCCCCGGTGGAGCTGCGCGGCAGCAACTGCATGAACACGCCGAGGTCGGCCCAGGTGGGCAGGATCTTCTCGATGCCCATCACGGTGATCAGGGTGTCCGGCAGGGTCAGGCACATCCGGCCGTTGCCCTCGGACTCGACCACGCACAGCGTCCCGGTCTCGGCGATCGCGAAGTTGGCCCCGCTGATCCCGACCTTCGCGGACAGGAACTGGCGGCGCAGGTGCAGCCGGGCCGCCTCGGCGAGCGCGGACGGCGAGTCGGTCAGCCCGGGATCCACGCCGCTCATCTCGCGCAGGAAGATGTCCCGGATCTCGGCCCGGTTCCGGTGGATGGCCGGGACCAGGATGTGCGACGGCCGGTCGTGGCCGAGCTGGACGATCAGCTCGGCCAGGTCGGTCTCGTGCGCGGTGATGCCCGCCGCGGCCAGCGCGTCGTTGAGGCCGATCTCGTCGGTGACGATCGACTTGACCTTAACCGCCTCGGTGGCCCCGGTCGCCCGGACCAGGCTGGTCACGATCTCGTTGGCCTCGTTCGCGTCCCGGGCCCAGTGCACCACGCCGCCGCGCGCGGTGACCTGCTCCTCCAGCTGCTCCAGGTAACGGTCCAGATGGGCCATGGCCCCGGCCTTGATGGCCTGGCCGGCGTCGCGCAGCGCCTCCCAGTCCGGCAGCTCGCCGACCACCGCCGCCCGCTTGGCCCGGATGGTCCGGGTGGCCTTGCCGAGGTTGCGGCGGAGCTGGGTGTCGGCCAGGGCGCGGCGGGCCGCGACCGGGAACGGGTCGTCGCCGCGCAGGTGGCCCACGCCGCGGGGCGCGGTGGGCAGGCCGAGGAACATGGGCGCGCTCACCGGGCACCGATCTGGTCCGCAGCGCGCGGCTCCGGCGGATGGGGCTCCGGCGTTTGCGGCACCGAGGCCAGGATCTCGGCCAGGTGCACGGTCCGGGTCCCGGTGTGCAGCCGGGACAGGCCGCCGCCGATATGCATCAGGCAGGAGCTGTCCCCGGCCGTGCACACCTCGGCCTGGGTGTCCAGCACGCTGCGCATCTTATCGGCCAGCATGGCGGTGGAGGTGTCCGCGTTCTTGACCGCGAACGTGCCGCCGAAGCCGCAACAAGTCTCCGCGTCCGGCAGCTCGACCAGGTCGATCCCGGTCACGTTGCGCAGCAGCCGGAGCGGCCGGTCACCGACCCGCAGCAGGCGCAGCGAGTGGCAGGTCGGATGGTAGGTAACCCGGTGCGGGTAGTACGCGCCGACGTCCTCCACCCCGAGCACGTCCACCAGCAGCTGGGAGAGTTCGTAGGTGCGGGCGGCTACTGCTTCGGCGCGGCGGGCCAGCGCCTCGTCCCCGTACCGCCGGGCCACCATGGCGTGCTGGTGCCGGATCGACCCGGTGCACGAGCCGGACGGGACCACGATCGCCTCGCAGCTCTCGAAGACCTCGACGTAGTGGCGGACCAGGGGCAGCGCGTCCCGGAGGTAGCCGGTGTTCACGTGCATCTGGCCACAGCAGGTCTGGGCGGCCGGGAACTCGACCTGATGGCCAAGCCGTTCCAGCAGCCGGACAGTGGCCCGGCCCGCGTCGGGGAACAAGGTGTCGGCCAGGCAGGTCACGAACAGCGCGATACGCATGGGGTCAGCCTGCCGCCTCGGTCGCTACCGGCTGCGCAGTGCCCCCACCCGGGGCCCGGCCCTGGCTCGACGCGCGGACCACCAGGTCCGGCTCGAAGACGACCTGGCGGTGCCGGTGCGTGCCGTCACCGAGGGCCTCTTCGATGAGCAGCTGGGCCGCGGCCCGGCCCAGCTGATGGCGGGGCTGGCGGACCGAGGACAGCGGCACCGCGGCCGCCGCGGCGAACTCCACGTCGTCGTAGCCCACGATCGCCAGCCCCTCGGGCACCGCGATCTGGTGGGTGGTCATCTCCTGCAGCACACCCAGCGCGAGCAGGTCGTTCGCGCAGAACACGGCGGTCGGCCGGCTCCCTGCGGGCAGGCTGGCCAGGTGGGCGCCCGCCCGCTGCCCCGCGGTCACGTTCAGCGCGAGCGTCTCGATCACGACCAGGTCAGCGTCGCCCCGCCCGGCGCGCTCCAGGGCGCGGACCGCCCCATCCCGGCGGTCGCTCACCTGCCGCACGCTCATCGGGCCGCCCACGAACGCGATCTGCTGGTGACCGGCCTCCAGTAGATGGGACACGGCCAGGTCGCCGCCGAGCACGTCGTCGACGGACACCGAGCACTGGCCGCGGGACGGGGACCGGCTGTCCACCAGCACCACCGGGGTACCGCGGCGCTGCACGCTGGCCAGCCGCTTGTCGGCCCCGGACACTGGCGTGATCAGGATGCCCTGGACCCGGTGCTCTTCCAGCACCTCGAGGTAGCGGGACTCCTTGGCCTTCTGGTCGTCGCTGTTGCACAGGATCACGGCCAGCCCGGCCTCGCTCGCCTCGTCCTCCACGCCCCGCGCCACGTCGGTGAAGAACGGGTTCGCGACGTCCAGGACGACCAGCCCGATGGTGCGGCTCCGGCCGGCCCGGAGCTGGCGGGCCGACTCGTTCCGGATGAAGCCCAGCTGCTTGATGGCCGCCTGGACCCGGGTCCGGGTCGGCTCGGCCACCACTTCCGGGCGGTTGAGGACGTTGGAGACAGTGCCGAGTGAGACGCCGGCAAGGGCGGCGACCTCCCTGATACTGACCGGCGTGTCCGCCACGGCTCCTCCTGTGCGGTCAGTGTCGTGTGGCGCGGGGGAACGCGTCAACCGAGGCTTGGCCAGGACCATAGCGGCCAAGAAACCCGTCTGTAACGATTCGAGGCATCGCCGCGGACCTCTCTTGACAGGGTCGTGACTTCGCTCGACACTGCTTCCACGTACGTTGAAACGTTATAGCACATCTCCTTCAGGCGCGCCCCGCTGGCCTGCGGCCGGACCGGGGCGACACCCACCCAGAGACGAGAGGGGACCGGGCTGTGACAGCTGGCGATGCCCCTGACGGCGGGATCCCCCCGTCAGGGTCCGAGGTCCCAGGCAGGACGCCGGCAGCACCGGACACCCAGGCAGCCGCACCACAGCCGGCCGCGGGCACCCCGGCCAGTACCGCCACTCCGGCTGGCGCAACCGACCCGGCCCACCCGCCCGCCGAGCGTCCCCCGGCCGGCACCGCCACCCCGGCTGGCGCAACCGGCCCGGCCGGCCCGGCGCCATCGGCCGAGCCGGTACTCGCCCTGCACGATGCCGCCAAGTCGTTCGGCGCGGTGCACGCGGTCACCAACGGAACCATCGACCTCTACGCCGGCGAGGCCCACGCCCTGGTGGGCGAGAACGGCGCCGGCAAGTCCACCATGGTGAAGATCCTGGCCGGGGTATACCAGCCCGATTCGGGCGAGTTGCTGATCGACGGGACGCCGGTCAGGCTGCACAACCCGGCCGACGCCCAGGACGCCGGGATCGCGGTCATCTACCAGGAGCCCACCCTCTTCCCCGACCTGAGCGTCGCGGAGAACATCTTCATGGGCCGCCAGCCGCTGCTCGCCGGGCGGCGGATCGACCGGCGCCGGATGCACGCGGAGTCCGCCACCCTGTTCTCCCGGCTGGGGGTGAAGCTCGACCCGGGGCGGATCAGCCGCGGACTGTCCATCGCCGACCAGCAGATCGTCGAGATCGCCAAGGCCCTGTCGCTGGACGCCCGCGTGATCGTGATGGACGAGCCCACCGCGGCCCTGTCCGCCACGGAGGTCGCCCGGCTGTTCGACGTGGTCCGCACGCTTCGATCCGGCGGCGCAGCGGTCCTGTTCATCTCGCACCGGCTGGAAGAGGTGTTCGAGATCTGCCAGCGGGTCACGGTCATGCGTGACGGCCGGCACGTGCTGACCAGCGAACTGGCCGGGCTGACCGCGGATGACCTGGTCCGGGCCATGGTCGGCCGGCAGATGGTGGAGCGGGCGGCCGGCGAGCGCGGCGTGGCTGGTGAGGTCGTGCTCCACGTGGAGCACCTGACCAGGGAAGGCGTGTTCACCGACATCTCCCTGGACGTCCGGGCCGGCGAGATCGTCGCCCTGGCCGGGCTGGTCGGGTCGGGCCGCAGCGAGGTCGCCCGGGCCGTGTTCGGCATCGACCGCTACGACGCGGGCCGGGTCGTGCTGCGCGGCCGTGAGCTGCGGCGGGCCTCACCGACCGGCGCGATGGCCGCGGGGATCGGGTTCGTTCCCGAGGACCGGCGGCAGCAGGGCCTGGTCATGGACATGTCGGTCCAGCAGAACGTGGCGCTGGCGTCGCTCGCCCGGCTCCGCAAGGGCGGCCTGGTCCGGTCCGCGGCCGAGCGGGCGTTCGCGGCCGACTGGGCGGTCCGGCTCAACCTCAAGTACGGGCGCCTGGTCGACCCGGTGTCCCGGCTGTCCGGCGGCAACCAGCAGAAGGTCGTCCTGGCCAAGTGGCTGGGCCGCCAGCCCGCGCTGCTGATCGTGGACGAGCCGACCCGCGGCATCGACATCGCCACCAAGGCGGAGGTGCACCGGCTGCTGGTGCGGCTGGCCCGCGAAGGCGTCGCCATCTTGATGATCTCCTCGGAACTCCCCGAGGTGCTGCACATCGGGGACCGGATCCTGGTCATGCGCGAGGGCCGGCTGACCGCGGAGTTCGGGCATGAGGACGCCTCGGAGGAGAAGATCATGGCCGCCGCGACGGGCCAGCTGCAGGAGGCTTCGTGACCACGACCGTGACCGAGCGCCGCGAGCCCGCCGGCGCCCCGCCCGGGAGTGGCTCGCGCCGGCTTACCGAGCGGGTGTTCCGGATCCGGGAGTTCGGCATCATCGCCGTGCTGGTGGTGTTCGTCGCCGTCACGACCAGCATCCAGCCGTCGTTCCTGAACCAGCAGAACCTGCAGTTCCTGCTGATCAACACCACGGTCTACGCGCTGCTCGCGCTGGGCGAGACCATGGTGGTGGTCAGCCGGAACGTGGACCTCTCGATCGGCTCGATCCTGGGCCTGTCGGCTTACGTGTCGGCCTCGATGTTCGGCCACCACCCCGGCATCCCGATCCCCCTGGTCTTTCTCATCGGCCTGGGCATCGGGCTGGCCTGCGGGATGGCCAACGGCTTCATGGTCGCGGTCGGCCGGGTGCCGAGCCTGGTGGTCACGCTGGCCACGCTGTACATCATCCGGGGCATCGACATCCTCATCGTGGGCGGTAACGAGGTAACCGCCCACACCCTGCCGAATTCCTTCACCAACATCCCCCGCGCCACCGTGGCGGGCATCCCCTACCTGGCCATCGCGATCGCCGTGGTCATCGGGATCGGCGCGTACTACATGCGAGCGTTCCGCTCTGGCCGCGAGCTCTACGCGATCGGCTCGAACCCGGAGGCAGCCCGGCTGGCCGCCATCCCGGTCGGCAAGCGGATCTTCACCGCGTTCACGGCGAGCGGGGCTATCGCCGGGGTGGCGGGCGTGCTGTGGGCCGCGCAGTACCAGACCGTCGACTCCACCGCGGGGACCGGCTACGAGCTGACCGTCATCTCCGCGGTGGTGGTGGGCGGGGTGGCCATCTTCGGCGGGAGTGGCAGCGCGGTGGGTGCCGCCGTCGGCGCGCTCCTGCTCAGCAGCATCAACTCCGCGCTGAACGTGCTGGGATTCCCGCAGCTCTGGCTCGAGGCCATCTCCGGTTTCCTGCTCCTGCTGGCCATCACGCTCGACCGGATCATCTCTGTGCGCCTCATGAACGCACTGCGGCGAAGGAGCCCCGGCGTTGGAACCTGACCTGAACACGGGCGCCGCACCCGATCCGGCCACCGGGTCACCCGCCGCCGGACCGGCCGCCCCCGCTACCGGGCCGGCCGGGCTGCTCGCGACCGTGGCACGCGGCTCGGTGCGCTGGGAAACCGGCCTGGGCCTCCTGGTCGTGGCCATCATCATCTTCGGCGCCACCACCTCATCCCAGTTCCTGACCAGCGGCAACTTCTTCAACACCGGTGTCACCTCCGGCGAGATCGCGATCATGGCCCTGCCGATGACGCTGATCGTCATCAGCGGCGAGATCGACCTGTCCGTGGCCTCGATCCTGGGCATGTCCAGCGCGCTGCTCGGCGTCCTGTGGAGCCACCACTGGCCGATGCTGGCCATCTTCGTGGTGGTCGCGCTGCTCGGGATCGTGGCCGGCCTGATCAACGGGCTGCTCGTGACCCGGGTCGGCCTGCCGTCGCTGGCGGTGACGATCGGCACCCTGGCGCTCTATCGCGGCGTGGCCCTCATCCTGCTGGGCGCCAACACGGTGTCCAACTTCCCCGCGACCTACACCAACATCGGCGTGCTGCCGTTGCCGCACACCCAGATCCCCTACAACATCGCGATCTTCGTGGTGCTCGCGGTGATCTTCGGCATCGTGCTGCACTCCACCGCCACCGGCCGGTCCATCTATGCCATGGGGGCCAGTCCGGAGGCCGCGCTGTTCGCCGGGATCCGGGTCAAGCGGGTCAAGACCCTGCTGTACGTGGTGTCCGGCCTGGTCTGCGCCATGGCCGGGGTGCTGTGGACGTTCCGCCTGTCCACCGCGGTGCAGAACAACGGGCTGGGCCTCGAACTGGACGTGGTCGCGATCGTGCTGCTCGGCGGGGTGTCCATCTTCGGCGGCAAGGGCACGCTGGCCGGCGTGGTTCTGGCCGTGATCGCGTTCGCGGGGCTGCAGAACGCCCTGCTGCTCACCAACTTCAACCAGGAGGCTACCGGCATCGTGATCGGCGCCCTGCTGCTAGTCAGCGTGTTCGCCCCGAACGCCGGCCGGCTCTGGCGGGCGGGCCCGCCCCGGTGGGTCCGCGGCCGCAGCGGCCATCACTCCCCGGCGGTCGGGAGCAGGACATGACCAGGCCCGGCCCGGGGACACATCCCGGCACGGCCGCGCCACACCGGGGCCGATCACCCCGGCACCGGCCACTACAGCACGGGTCCTGTCCCAGCAAGGTCCGCGAGGTCCGCAGTACTAGCGCGAAACCGATTGAAAGGATTCACATATGAGACGCTCAACGAAGAGAGCCCTCTGGGCACCCGCAGTACTCCTGGTCGCCTCCGCGACCCTCGCGGCCTGCGGTTCTTCCGGCGGTGGTTCCGGCGGCTCGTCCGCCTCCGCCTCATCGAGCTCCGGGGGATCGGCGTCCGGTGCGCTGAAGACCGGCCTTAAGGTCTTCGTCATCCCGAAGAACCTGGGCAACCCGTACTTCACCCTGGCCGACAGCGTGAAGACCGGCGGGGCGCTGGCCGCGCTCAGTACGCTCGGCCAGACCGGCACCGAGACCAGCGGCACCGCCGCCACGCCGTCCTCGCAGCTACCGGCCATCCAGGCCGCGATCACCAAGGGTGCCAACGCGCTGATCGTGTCGGCCACGGACCCGACCGCGCTGTGCCCCACGCTGAAGGCGGCCATGGCCAAGGGCATCACCGTGGTCACCTATGACTCCGACGCCCCGACCTGCCGGAACCTGTTCATCAACCAGGCATCGTCCCAGGCGATCGGCGCCACCGAGGTGGACCTGCTGGCCAAGGAGCTGCACGGCTCCGGGGACATCGGCATCGTGTCCGCGGCCGCCTCAGCCACCAACCAGAACACCTGGATCGGGTACATGAAGCAGGAGCTGAAGAAGTACCCGAAGATGAAGCTGGTCTCGACGGTCTACGGCAACGACGACCCGACCACCGCCACCCAGGTGACCCAGGGCCTGCTGCAGCACTATCCGAACCTCAAGGGAATCATCTCGCCGACCACGGTGGGCATCCTGGCCGCGGCCCAGGTCCTGGACACGTCCAAGTACAGGGGCAAGGTCGCGCTGACCGGTCTCGGCACCCCGGTGGCGATGAAGAAGTACGTGGAAGACGGCACGGTGCAGAGCTTCGAGCTCTGGAATCCGGCCAACCTCGGCTACCTTGCCGCGCACGCAGCGGTGAACTTCGCCTCGAAGAAGATCACCGGGGCGGCCGGGCAGTCCTTTACCGCGGGCAAGCTCGGCAAATTCACGGTCGGCGCGGACCAAACCATCCTGCTCGGCCCGCCACTCGTGTTCACCAAGTCCAACATCAATAATTACAACTCCTGGGGCTTCTGACCTGAGCTGGGCCCGGGGCCCCTGGCCCCGGGCCCATCCCGACGCGGAGGGATCATGATGGAGCGGGTCTGCTTCCTGGGCCGGGTCCGGCCCAGCCGGCTGGCCGAGTACCGCGAGCGGCACGCCGCGGTGTGGCCGGAGATGCTCGACGCGCTCCGCCAGGCCGGCTGGTCGAACTACTCGCTCTTCCTGGGCGGGGACGGACTGCTCATCGGTTACCTGGAGACCGGCGACTACGCGGCCGCGCTGGACCGGATGGCCCGGGCCCCGGTCAACGGCCGCTGGCAGGCTGAGATGGCGGAGTTCTTCACCGACCTTGACGGCCTGCCGCCGGACCAGGGCTTCCGCCGCGTCGCCGAGGTCTTCCACCTGGAGTGACCGCTCTCGCCCTGATCGATCACGCCACAGCCGCTGCCTGGAGATGACCTGAGATGCCTGACCTGACCGCCGTGAAGACCGTCCTGAGGTCGCAGCGGATCGAACTCCCGTCCTGGGCCTTCGGGAACACCGGGACCCGGTTCAAGGTGTTCGCCCAGCCGGGCGTGCCCCGCACCCCGCAGGAGAAGATCGACGACGCGGCGCAGGTCCACAAGTTCACCGGCGTGGCCCCGACCGTCGCGGTGCACATCCCCTGGGACAAGGTGGACGACTACGCCGCGCTGTCCGAGCACGCCGCCGCCGGCGGCGTCGCGATCGGCGCGGTCAACGCCAACGTCTTCCAGGATGACGACTACAAGCTGGGCAGTGTGGCCAACCCCGATCCCCGGGTGCGCCGCAAAGCCGTGGCCCAGTTGATGGAATGCGTCAACGTCATGGACGCGACCGGATCGCGGGATCTCAAGCTGTGGTTCGCGGACGGCACCAACTACCCGGGCCAGGACGACATCACCGCGCGCCAGGACCGGCTGGCCGACGCCCTGGCGCAGGTGTACGCCCGGCTCAGCCCGCAGCAGCGGATGCTGCTGGAGTACAAGCTGTTCGAGCCGTCGTTCTACACCACCGACGTCCCGGACTGGGGCACGTCGCTGCTGCACTGCCAGGCGCTCGGGCCGCAGGCCAAGGTCGTCGTGGACACCGGGCACCACGCGCCGGGCACGAACATTGAATTCATCGTGGCCCTGCTGCTCCGGGCCGGGCGGCTCGGCGGATTCGACTTCAACAGCCGCTTCTACGCCGACGACGACCTGATGGTCGGCGCCGCCGACCCGTTCCAGCTGTTCCGCATCATGCGCGAGGTGGTGGCCGCGGACGCGCTACGCCCCGAGGCCGGCATCGCGTTCATGCTCGACCAGTGCCACAACATCGAGACCAAGATCCCGGCCCAGATCCGCTCGGTGATGAACGTCCAGGAAGCCACGGCCAAGGCCCTGCTCGTCGACACCGGCGCGCTGGCCGCCGCCCAGCAGGCCGGCGACGTGCTCGGCGCCAATGCCGTGTTCATGGACGCATACAACACCGACGTCCGGCCGCTCCTCGGGCAGCTGCGCGAGGACATGGGCCTGGACCCCGATCCGGTCGCCGCCTACCAGCGCTCGGGCTACGCCGAGAAGATCATCGCCGATCGCGTGGGCGGCACCCCGGCCAGCTGGGGCAGCTGATCAGCACCGGTTCCGCGGCAGCATGGCGGGTGAACTTCACCGGCACGCGAACGAAAACCGTCGCGGGGTAAGTCCCACCGAAAAGGAGTCATGACATGGCCGCGCAGGTACCGCCCGAAGTCACCGACCTGCTGCAGCGCAGCAACCGGCTCGGGTCGGATCCGGCCAACACCAACTACGCCGGCGGCAACACCTCGGCCAAGGGGCCGGCGGGTGACCCGGTGACCGGCGAGCCGGTCGAGCTGATGTGGGTCAAGGGGTCCGGAGGGGACCTGGGCACGCTGACCGCCGACGGCCTGGCTGTGCTGCGGCTGGACCGGCTCCGGGCGCTGACCGGGGTGTACCCGGGGGTGGAGCGCGAGGACGAGATGGTGGCCGCGTTCGACTTCTGCCTGCACGGCAAAGGTGGTGCGGCGCCGTCCATCGACACGGCCATGCACGGGCTGGTGGACGCGAAGCACGTGGATCACCTGCACCCGGACTCCGGGATCGCGTTCGCCACCGCGGCCGACGGCGAGGAACTGACCCGGGCCTGCTTCGGGGACCGGGTGCGGTGGGTGCCGTGGCGGCGGCCCGGATTCCAGCTCGGCCTGGACATCGCGGCGGTGGCCGCCGAGCACCCCGAGGCCATCGGGGTGATCCTCGGCGGTCACGGCATCACCGCCTGGGGCGCGACCAGCGAGGAGTGCGAAGCCAACTCGCTTGCCATCATCGCCGACGCCCAGAATTATCTGGATTCCCACGGCGCGGCCGAGCCGTTCGGGCCGGTGATCCCGGGCTACGAGCCGCTGCCCGAGGCGGAACGGCGGGCCCGGGCCGCGGCGCTGGCCCCGGTCCTGCGCGGCCTGGCCTCGACCGACCGGCCGCAGGTCGCGCACTTCACCGACAGCCCGGCCGTGCTGGACTTCATCGCGCGGGAGAAGCACCCGGCGCTGGCCGCGCTGGGCACGTCCTGCCCGGATCATTTCCTGCGCACCAAGGTCCGGCCGATGGTGGCGGACCTGCCGCCGTCGGCGCCGCTGGACGACGTGATCGCCCGGCTCGGTGAGCTGCACGTCGCCTACCGGAGTGACTATCGCGCTTACTACGACCGGCACGCGGGCGCCGGCACGCCGCCGATGCGCGGCGCCGATCCCGCGGTCGTGCTGGTCCCCGGGGTGGGGATGTTCAGCTTCGGCGCGGACAAGCAGACCGCCCGGGTGGCCGGCGAGTTCTACGTGAACGCCATCAACGTGATGCACGGCGCCGAGGCCGTGTCCACCTACTCCCCGATCCCGGAGAGCGAGAAGTTCCGCATCGAGTACTGGGCCCTGGAAGAGGCCAAGCTGCGGCGGCGCCCCAAGCCCAGGCCGCTGGCCACCCGGGTCGCGCTGGTCACCGGGGGCGGGTCCGGGATCGGCCGGGCCACCGCGGAGCGGCTGGCCGCCGAGGGTGCCTGCGTGGTGGTGGCCGACCGGGACGGCGCCGCCGCGGCCAAAGTGGCCGAGGCGATCGGGGCCGGGGCCTTGCGGGCGGCCGATATCGCAGTGGCGGTGACCTCCGACGTCACCGACGAGGACAGCGTGGCCGCCTCCTACCGGCAGGCGGCGCTGGCCTTCGGCGGGGTGGACCTGGTGGTCAGCAACGCCGGGCTGTCTATCTCCGCGCCGCTGCTGGAGACCAGCGTGGACGATTGGGACATCCAGCACTCGGTAATGGCCCGGGGGTCGTTCCTGGTCGCCCGGGAGGCGGCCCGCCTCATGACGGCCCAGGGCATGGGCGGCGACATCATCTACATCTGCAGCAAGAACGCGGTGTTCGCCGGGCCCAACAACGTGGCCTACGGGGCGGCCAAGGCCGACCAGGAGCACCAGGTCCGGCTGCTCGCCGCCGAGCTGGGCGGGTCGGGGATCCGGGTGAACGGGATCAACCCCGACGGCGTGGTCCGCGGCTCCGGCATCTTCGCGGGCGGCTGGGGTGCCCAGCGGGCCGCGGTGTACGGGGTGCCCGAGGAGGAGCTCGGCGCGTTCTACGCGCAGCGCACCCTGCTCAAGCGGGAGGTCCTGCCCGAGCACGTGGCCGCCGCGGTGGTCGCGCTGACCGCCGGCGACCTGGCCCTGACCACCGGGCTGCACATCCCGGTGGACGCGGGCGTGGCCGCCGCGTTCCTGCGCTGAGGTCATGACGATGGGCGCAGCGTCGGTAGCGGCGGCGGGGGCAGCGGCGGCGACCGCCGCCGTGGACCTCGGCGCGTCCGGCGGCCGGGTCATGGTCGGCCAGGTCGGTCGCGGCCAGCTCGAGCTGCACGAGGCGCACCGGTTCCCGAACACGCCGGTCCGGGTGCTGGGCACGCTGCACTGGGACATCCTGGGCCTGTACCGCGGGATGCTCGACGGCCTGGGGGCAGCGGCCCGCTCGTTCGAGCTGGCCAGCGTGGGCATCGACTCGTGGGGCGTGGACTACGGCCTGCTCGACGAGGGCGGGGCACTGCTCGGCAACCCGGTGCACTACCGGGACAGCCGGACCGACGGCGTGGTAGACGACGTGCTGGCCAAGGTCCCGACCGCGGATCTGTACGCGGTCACCGGGATCCAGCAGATGGCGATCAATACGATCTTCCAGCTGACCGCCGAGGCGCGGTCCCGGCCCCTGGCCGCGGCCCGGACCCTGCTGCTCATCCCCGACCTGCTCGCTTACTGGCTGACCGGGGAGATGGGCGCCGAGGTGACCAACGCGTCCACCACCCAGCTGTACGACACCCGCGGCCGGGACTGGGCCTGGGACCTGATCGAGCGGGCCGGCCTGCCCGCCGGGCTGTTCCCGGCGCTGCGCCAGCCGGGCAGCGTGATCGGGACCTTGCGGCCCGGGGTGGCGGCGGAGCCGGGCCTGGGCGGGCTGGCCGGGTCCGGCCCGGCCGGGCCGGACTCGTCACTGGCGGCCGGGTCCCGGCCGGGCGGGCCGCTGCCAGTGATCGCGGTGGGGTCACACGACACCGCGTCCGCCGTGGTCGCCGTGCCCGCCCAGGGCCGCGACTTCGCGTACATCTCCTGCGGCACCTGGTCCCTGGTCGGCGTGGAGCTGGACCAGCCGGTGCTGACCGAAGCGAGCCGGACGGCGAACTTCACCAACGAGACCGGAGTGGACGGCACCATCCGTTATCTGCGCAATGTCATGGGCTTGTGGCTGCTGCAGGAGTCAGTCCGCGCGTGGGCGGGCGCCGGGCGGCCCGCCGACCTGGCCACGCTGCTGGGGCAGGCGGCGCGGGTCCCGGCACTTCAGGTGGTGGTGGACCCCGACGATCCCGCGTTCCTGCCCCCGGGGGACATGCCCGCGCGGATCGCCGAGGCGGCCCGGCGGACCGGCCAGCGGCCGCCGGCCGATCCCCCGGCCGTGGTGCGCTGCATCCTGGACAGCCTGGCCCTCGCTTACCGGGCCTGCCTGCGGGACGTGCAGGAACTGTCCGGGCGGGCCGTGGACACGGTGCACGTCGTGGGCGGCGGGGTGCGCAACGCGCTGCTGCTCCAGCTCACCGCGGACGCCTGCGGCCTGCCCGTGGTGGCCGGCCCCGCCGAGGCCGCCGCACTGGGCAGCATCCTGGTCCAGGCGCGCACGCTGGGCGCGGCGCCGGGCGACCTGGCCGGGATGCGTGCCCTGCTGCGCGCCACCCAGCCGCTGCGCCGCTACGAGCCATCTCGCCAGCGCGCCGGGTCCTGGGACGCCGCCGCAGCCCGGATCGGGCTCTAGGGCCCCGGTTCAGAGTGCCCCGGTCTAGCGGCCCCGGGCCATCCGGTAGGCGATCAGATCGCCGACCGAGATCAGGGCGAGGCCCTCGCGGCTGGCCAGTTCCCGCAGGTCGTCGTAGCGGGCCATGGTCCCGTCGGGGCGGACCACTTCGCAGATCGCGGTCACGCCGGACAGCCCGGCCAGCCGGGACAGATCGACCGCGGCCTCGGTATGGCCGTCACGTTCCAGGACGCCACCCCGGGCGGCCCGGATCGGGAAGATGTGGCCCGGCCGGGCCAGGTCACCGGGCTGTGAGTCAGGGTCGGCGAGCGCCCTGATGGTGCGGGCCCGTTCCGGCGCCGGGATGCCCGTCGTGGCGCCGGGCCGCAGATCGACGGAGACGGTGAACGCGGTGTTGTGCAGGCCCGAGTTCGCGGTCACCATCTGCGGCAGGTCCAGCTCGGCGCACCGGTCGAACGGAAGGGCCGCGCACACCACTCCGGCGGTGTGCGTGAGCAGGTACGTCATGGCCCGGTGATCGGTGTGCTCGGCCGCGACCATCAGGTCGCCTTCGTTCTCCCGGGACTCGTCATCGAAGACGATGACGAACTCCCCGCGCCCGAAGCCGGTGATGGCTTCCTCGGCCCGTTCCAGCTGTCCCGCGGTCTGCCGCGCGGTGCCTGGTGGCGTGATGGGCATGTGCTTCCTCGCTTCCTCCGGTGCGCCAGGGGCGCTCCGGGGACGCGAGCACGAGCAGCGCCGCCGGCGCCAGCCGGTGACGGCTGACCCCGCGCGGGGCCTCACGTGTCGCCGCGCACTGCCTCCCATCCGGACTTTCACCGTCGGTCCTGGAATCCCACCAGGTCAACCGGCTGCTGGCTGCAGCCGGGTCGCGGACTATCACCGCCGGTTCGGAATTACACCGACCCCGGAGCGCGCGAACACTCACCAGTGATGCTAGCGCGGCGCCCATCGACGGGACGCAGGCGCTAGCCGCCGATGCGGCGGCTCCGCTGTTCCACGCCCATCTCCCCGTAGGGGTAGTCCGCGGGACGCGGGTCGCTGGCCACGTCCAGCGCGACCAGTTCGTCGGTGGACAGGCGCAGGTCCGCGGCGCGCAGGTTGACCTCGAGCTGCTCCGTGGTCCGGGCCCCGAGGATGGTCGAGGTCACCCCGGGCCGCCCGGTCACCCAGGCCAGGGCCACCTCGGCCATGGACACGCCGCGGGTCTTGGCGATCTGCTCCACCGCGCCGATGACTTCCCAGGTCCGGTCCACGCCGCGGCGCTCCCAGGCCTCCATGCCGCGATCGGGGTCCTCACCCAGCCGGGTGGCGCCGGACGGGCGCTGGTCGCGCCGGTACTTGCCGGACAGGTAGCCGCCACCAAGCGGGCTCCAGGGCAGCAGCCCCAGGCCCGCGTCGATCGCGGCGGGCACGATCTCCCACTCGATCTCCCGGACCAGCAGGCTGTACTGCGGCTGCAGGGTCACCGGCGCGGTCAGGTTCAGCTCCCGGGCCAGGTGCACGGCCTTGGTCAGCTGCCAGCCGGTGAAGTTGGACAGCCCGTAATAGCGGATCTTGCCGTCCCGGACGAACCCGTCCAGCGTGCGCAGGGTCTCCTCCATCGGCGTGATCGGGTCGAACGCGTGGACCTGGTACAGGTCCACCGCATCCAGCCCGAGCCTGCGCAGCGACGCGTCCAGCGCCCGGCTCAGGTGCCGCGCGGACAGCCCGATCCCGTTCGGCGACGAGTCCGTGGCGAACCGGCCCTTGGTGGCCAGGACCACGCGGTCGGTCACGTCGGCCGGACGGGCGGCGAACCAGCGGCCGATGATTTCCTCGGAGGTCCCGCCGTTGTACACGTCGGCCGTATCCACGAACGTGCCGCCTGCCTCCACGAACCGGTCCAGCTGGCGGTGCGCCACGGCTTCGTCCGTCTCCAGGCCGAAAGTCATGGTCCCCAGGCAGAAACTCGATACCGCGCAGCCACTACGTCCCAGAGTGCGATAGTCCATGACCCCCACCTTGCCGGATTCTGCCAACCTATGCCGATGACGCGGCGGATCCCGGCCGGGGCAAAGTGCTGAACGCGGCGGCCGTCGGCTGCACGCCCAGCCGGCGGCCACCTTCGTCAGCCCAGAGCCAGGACGATGGCGTGCAAGGCCAGGCCCACGCCTGCCCCCACCACCGTCCCATTGATGCGGATGTACTGCAGATCGGGTCCGAGGAGCAATTCCAGCTGGGTCGACGTCTCGGCGGCGTCCCACCGCTCGATGGTCCCCGTGACGAGGTCGGCCAGCTCGTCGTGGAACTGGACGGCGAGTGCCCGGGCCCCGGACTCGACCAGGCGCTCGAGGCCCTCCTGGAGGCGGGGGTCTGACCCGAGCCGCCCGCCGGCGGCCACCAGCGCATCGGCCAGCCGGCGGCGCAGCTCAGACTCCGGGTCGGCGGCCTGGGCCCGCAGCGTGTCCTTGGCTTTCTGCCACAACGACGAGGACCAGTCCCGGAGCCCGGCGCTGCCCAGCACCTCGCGCTTGAGGCGCTCCCCGCGCTCGCGCAGCTCCGGGGAGGTCTCGAGGCGGTCGGGGAGCCCGGCGATCCACCGCTCGAACTGCTGCCGGGTCTCGTCGTCCGGGTCGGCGGCCATGGCGACCAGCCGTTCGCGCAGGCGGTCGTAGAGCCGGTCGAAGACGCGCCGGTAGAGCGCCTCGGGCATCCAGCGGGGTGCCTCGCCCGCGAACCGGTCACGAAGCTCCGCGTAATGGCCGTCGAGATAGCGGTCGGCGCCGGACGCCAGCGCGTTGAACAGCTCCGCCTGGTGGCCCTCCGCGAGGACGACCCGCAGAGCCCGCCCGGCCAGCGGCGCCACCTCGACCGCGTCTACCGCCCGGGTCAGTTCGGCGGTGAGCACGCGCGCGACATCCTCATCGCGCATCGCCTCGGCCACCGTGACCACCAGATCCGCGGCGTAACCGGCGAAGCGGGCGGCGTTGGCCCGGTCGGCCAGCCAGGCGGCCAGCCGGGAAACCAGGCCAGCGGAGCGTATCCGCTCGGCCAGGACATCGGCATTGAGGAAGTTCTCCTGCACGAACTGGCCGAGGGTGGCGGCGAACTGATCCTTGCGCTCTACGATCAGCGCGGTATGCGGTATCGGCAGGCCCAGGGGACGGCGGAACAGGGCCGTCACCGCGAACCAGTCGGCCACCCCGCCGACCATGGAGGCCTCGGCCCCGGCCTGCACGTAGCCGAGGAAGGTCCCGTGGGCGCCGGCCACGGTCACGGCCACGAACAGCACCGTGACCCCAGCCAGCAGAGCGGTGGCCCGCCGGCGCGCGGCGGCCAGGCGGCGCGCCCGCAAGGCCGTCGACTCACGCCCGGGCGTGGCTGCCGGTGAAGCGGGCGTTGGCGCGGCAGGTTCCATCTGGCAATCCCCCGGTCAGTCCGCGGCGCAGCGCGAGGTTCGCAACCGCGCTGGTCGAGTAGTTCTATCAGCCCGGCCCGGTCACGCTGGCAGGAGCGGCGCCCGGCAGCCGCTCAGCTATCCGCGAGTTCCTCGGCCGCGGCCCGGCCCGCCTCGGCGGTCCGGCGCAGGAAACCGGCCAGGAGCTCCAGCTGCGCCTCGTCGTACTCGCCGATGATCTGGTCCATCGCGCTGTTCATCCCGGCGTAGAGGCGGAGCACCTCCGCGCCGCGGCCCCGCTCGGCCCGGATCAGGACCGCACGCCGGTCCGCGGGGTCACGCTCGCGGGCGATCCAGCCGCCGCGTTCCAGCCGGTCCAGGATCCCGGTCATGGTGGCCGGGTGCAGTCCGGCCCGGCGGGCCAGCACGCTCGGGCTGAGCGGCCCGTCCCGGCTGATCAGGTCGAGGCACTCCAGGTCGGTGCCCTTGAGCTCCAGCTGTCCCCGGACCTGATGGTTGAGCAGGGAGAGCTGGACGCTCACGTCGCGCAGCGACGCCCGGACCTCGCGGTCCAGCCGGCGCCGGCGCCGCGCCGCCCCCTGATCGTCAGGCTCTACTGACTTCATATAGTATGGTCTCCATATTGTATGGACTACAAGAGACAAGGTACCTCATGGAGCTCACCATCTTCGGTGCGACCGGCGCTACCGGAACCTGCCTGACCGAGCAGGCCCTCGCGGCCGGCCACCAGGTCACAGCCGTGGTCCGCGACCCCGCCCGGATGTCGGTGCCCGCCGCGGCCGGGCTGCGGGTCGTCACCGCCAACCTGATGGACCCGGCCGCGATCAGCGAATCAGTCGCCGGCGCGGACGCGGTGCTCGCCGTGTTCGGGCCGCGCGGCACGGGGCCGACCACGGTGCTGCGCGAGGGCACCCGGAGCGTGATCGAGGCCATGCACAAGGAGGGCACCCGGCGGCTCGTCTCGCTCAGCGGATCCATCGTGACCGACGAGGGCGAGGGGCCGGTCCTGCGTTACCTGGTCAAGCCCCTGGCCCGCGGCACGTTCATGCGGCACGTGAACGAGGACATGATCGGCGCCGAGGAGGAGATCCGGGAGAGCGGGCTGGACTGGACGATCGTGCGGCCGCCCCGGCTCACCAATGAGCCCGCCTCCGGTACCTACCGCACCGCGATCGACCGGAACCTGCCCCGCGGCCTCACGGTGTCCCGCGGCGACCTCGCCGCGTACCTGCTCGCGATCACCGGGGATCCGGCCACCATCCACCACCACATCGGCATCGCCCGCTGACCGGGCAGTCCGGTCAGCGGGCGACGGGCGGATCAGCGCCGGATGGCTTAGGCGGCCGATACCTCCTTGGCGGCCGACTCGATGAGCTCGGCCACGTCCTCCGGATGGGAGACCATCGCCACGTGGCTGGAGGGGATCTCCACGGTGGTGGCGCCCATGCGCGCGGCGAACTGACGCTCGGCGGGGGCGGGATGGCCTCGTCGTTCGCCGCGACCAGGTACCAGGTTGGCAGCGACTTCCAGGCCGGGACCCCCATCACGTCCCCGAACGCGGATGCGGCCAGGGCCTGCTGGACGGCGTACATGACCTTGGCTTTGACCGGATCGACGTCGGCCGCGAAGTGGTTCACGAAGTCGTCCTCGGACAGCCAGGTGAAGCCCTGCTCGTCGGTGATCAGGTGGGCCAGGGCCGGCGTCACCGGCCCCTGGGACAGCAGCGCACCCAGTGACTCGCCCTCGTCGATCCCGAAGGCGGCGATGTAGACCAGGGCCGCGACGTTCGGCGCGTCGGTGCCCAGCGCGGTCATGATCTGCCCGCCATAGGAGTGCCCCGCGACGATGGCGGGACCGTCCTGGACGGCGAGCACCTGACGGAGCCGGGCCACGTTGTCGGCCAGGGTGGTCATCGGGAACTGGGGGGCGGTGACGTGGTAACCGTCGGCCTGCAGGCGCTCGATGACCGCGCTCCAGCTGGAACCATCGGCCCACGCTCCGTGAACCAAGACGACATTGGGCAGGGAGCTCATGACAACGGTCCTTCCTGTTCTGGTCGGCTGAGTCCGGGCCAGCTGAGTCCCGGGTCGGCTGAGTCCGGGCCGGTTACGTCCGGGAGGCGGCTACTGCGCGGCGAGTTCGGCCCGGGCCGCCGCGGCGATGTCGGCCCCGGTGTTGGCATGGCCGGCGATTCCCCAGCCGCCCTCGGGCGACTCGGTGAGCAGGACCCAGGTGCGCTCGCTCAGGGTGGGATCACCCGCCGCGGCGGCCACGATGCTGGTCAGTTCCTCGACCACGCCCAGCTGCTTGGCGCGGTCAAGAACACCCGCCGGGGTGAGCACCTGGACCCGGACGTAGTTGCTGTCCCCGGCCACGTTGGACAGCGCGTCGGCGGGCAGTTCGTGGACGAAGGCGGCGGTGTTGTTGCGGAACAGGGCGAGCGGCGGGACCTGCTCCCAGCGCATCACCGCGGCGGCGAGGTCGCGGGCCAGGTCGTGCTTGTCGCGGAAGGTCCCGGCGACGGCGTATACATCGATCATCGGCATGGGCCCAGCATCGGCGGACGGGGCCGCGCCCGGCATCCCGCGCAGCACGTAGTCGTCCAGGGTGAGCCACTACGTGTCCCCGGCGCCGCCATGGCGGGGTGGCCTGGCCGTCGTGACCCGCGGTCTGGCCCTCGGCGGTTCTGGCCGTGGGACCCGGCGGTTAGGGTGAAGCCGTGGAGGGGCTGGTAGGGCGGGCCGTCGAATGCGAACGGCTGGACCAGCTCCTGCGCGCGGCCCGCACGGGGCTGAGCGGGACGCTCGTCCTCCGCGGCGAGCCGGGGGTGGGCAAGACCTCGCTGCTGCATTACCTGGCGGCCAGCGCCCCGGACTTCCAGGTCGCCCGGGTCAGCGGCGTCGAGAGCGAGATGAAACTCAGCTTCGCCGCCCTGCACCAGCTGCTCCGGCCGAGCCTGACCACGACCGGTGAGCTTCCGCCGCCGCAGCGCACCGCACTCCGGCTGGCCTTCGGACTGGAGGACGGCGCGCCGCCCGACGGCTTCCTGGTCGGGCTCGCGGCGCTCGGGCTGCTGGCTGGCCGGGCCGCGGCCCGGCCCCTGCTCTGCCTGGTGACGACGCGCACTGGCTGGATCATGAGTCGGCCGCCGCCCTGGCCTTCCTGGCCCGCCGCCTGTACGCCGACTCCATCGTGATGGTCTTCGCCGTCCGGGAACCCGCTCCCGGATCCATACTCCTGGAAGGCTTGCCCGAGCTGCGGCTGGCCGGCCTGGACGAGTCGGCGGCGGGCCAGCTGCTGGCCACCGCGGCCAGCCCCGTCCTGGACGGGCCCGGGCGGGACGGGCCCAGGCGGCTCGAACCCAGGCGGGACGAGCTGGGGCTGGACGGGTCGAGGCCAGAAAAGCCCCAGCTGGACGAGGCGGTCCGCCAGCGCATCGTGGCCGAGACCCGGGGCAACCCGCTGGCTCTCATCGAGATCGGCCAGGCGCTGGAGCCCGGCCAGCTGACCGGCAGCGCACCGCTTCCTGAGCCGCTGCCCCTCGGGCGGCAACTCGAGCAGCGCTACCTCCAGGAAATCCGGGGGCTGCCCCCGGACGCCCAGACCCTGCTGCTGGCGACGGCGGCCGATCCCACCGGGGATCCTGATCTGCTCTGGCGGGCCGGGCCGCAGCTGGGGTTCACCGCGGCCGCGGCGGCCCCAGCGGAGGCCCGGCGGCTGATCGAGATCCGGGACCGGATCGAGTTCCGCCATCCGCTGATCCGCTCGGCCGTGTACTACGGGGCTCCGCTGGCCGGGCGCCAGCAGGTGCACGCCGCACTCGCTGCCGCGATCGAGCCGGCCGCCGAGCCGGACCGGCGGGCCTGGCACCTGGCCATGGCGGCCAGCTGGCTCGACGAGGCGGTGGCGGCCGAGTTGGAGCAGGCCGGGGACCGGGCCCGGCGCGCGCGGCGGGTGGACCACGGCCGAAGCGTTCTACAAGCGAGCCGCGATGCTGAGCACCAGCCAGCCGGCCACCGGGCCCGCCGGATGCTGAGCGCCGCCGGGGCAGCCTGTGACGGCGGGACTCCCCGCCGGGCCCAGGCCATGCTCGACGAGGCCGCCACGTACCGCGACCCCCGCCACCACGGGCAGGTCGAGCGGGTGCAGGGCCGGATCTGGCACACCATGCGGCGCCCGGCGGACGCCACCGCCGCGCTGCTCGACGCGGCCACCGAGCTGGGGCCGGTCGATGTCCGGCTGGCCCGGGACATCCTGGTCGAGGCCGTGGTGCAGGCCCAGATCAACGGCCAGCTCGCGCCGGACGGCGCGACTCCGGCGGATGTGGCGCGATCCGCCCGGTCACTCCCGCTGCCTCCCGGCACCCCGGCCACGGTCGGTGACCTGCTGCTGGACGCGGACACCACGCTCCAGCTGCACGGTCTCCAGGCCGCCGCGCCGCAGCTGCGCCAGGCGATCAGCGCGGCCCGGCACGAGGCGGGAACGGCTCCCGAGACCTTCCGGTGGCTGGCCGCAGCCTGCTCGGACGCCACCATCCTGGCTGACGACATCGCCCTGCACGAGCTGGCCTGGCGGATGGAAGGCCAGGCCCGGGAGCAGGGCGCGGCGATCGCGCTGTCGCTCGCGCTCAGTCACGCGGGCGTGTCCGAGCTCCTGGCCGGGCGGCTGGCTGAAGCGGAACGATGCTTCCATGAGCGGGTGGCCATCGAGGAGGCCCGCGGGCGCGACTGGAGTATCGGCCCGCTGCTCATCGCGGCCTGGCGGGGTCAGGCCGGGCCGGCCGAGACCCTGCTGGATACGGTGGCGGAGGAAGCCGCGCGGCAGGGCCAGGGATACCAGCTGGCGTTCGCCGGCGACGCGCGCTGCATCCTCGAACTCGGGCGGGGACAGTACGAGCACGCCCACGCCAGCCTCACCGAGGGCATCCGCGACAGCTCGCAGATCAAGTTCGTGCTCCCCGACCTCGTCGAGGCCGCCGAGCGCTCCGGCCATCATTCCGCCGCCCACCACCTGACCAGCCAGCTCGCCGCGCTAGCGGAGGCCAGCCCGGTGCCGCGGACCCTGGGGTTCCTGGCCCGGGCCCAGGCGCTGACCGCCCGCGAGGCGGACGCCGAGCCGCACTACCAGGCCGCGATCGCCCACCACATCCAGACGCGCGGGCCCGCGCACCGGGCCCGCAGCCACCTCGTCTACGGCGAGTGGCTGCGCCGCGCCCGCCGGCCGCGGGACGCCCGCGAGCAGTTGCGCACGGCCTACCGTCTCTTCGCCGAGATGGGTGCGCAGGGCTTCGCAGCCCGGGCCCGGCTGGAGCTGTCGGCGGCCGGCGAGACCGTGGGCCCGGCGGCCGCCGACGTCGACCACGGGCTCACCCCGCAGGAAGCCCGGGTGGCCAGCCTGGCCGCGGCGCGCGCCACCAATGCGGAGATCGCCGCCCAGCTCTACCTCAGCGCCAGCACCGTGGACTACCACCTCCGGAAGGTGTTCCGGAAGCTGGGCGTGACCTCGCGCCGGCAGCTCGCCCCCGGCGATCCCGCCGGCCGGGTCAGGGGTTCTGCATCAGCCCGATGATCCGGCCTGGCGCCCGGTCCAGCCAGTGCGGGATCCACCAGTTGTACCGGCCGAGCAGGAACATGGTCGCGGGCACGACGATCAGCCGGATCACGGTGGCGTCGATGAGGACGCTCACGCCGAGCCCCAGCGCCAGCATCTTGACCACGACGTTGGTGGACAGCAGGAACGAGAGGAACACGCTGGCCATGATGAGGGCCGCACAGGTGATCACCCGGGCGGTGGCGGCCAGGCCGGAGGCCACGCTGGCGTGATTGTCGAGGGTGGCGATCCAGCCCTCGCGGATCCGGGACAGCAGGAACACCTCGTAGTCCATGGACAGCCCGAACACGATGGCGAACATCATCATCGGCACGTAGGACTCGATCGGGATCTTCTGGCTGACGCCGAGCGCCGAACTGCCCCAGCCCCACTGGAACACCGCGACCAGCACCCCGTAGGACGCGCCGATGGACAGCAGGTTCGCCGCCGCGGCCTTGAGTGCGAGCAGCAGGCTGCGGAAGCTGGCCAGCAAGAGCAGGAACGCGGCCGCGATGACCACGCCGATCACCACCGGAAGCTGGCCACCTACCTGGTTGCGGAAGTCGAGCTGCTCGGCGGTCAGCCCGGTCACGTAGCCGCGGGCGCGGTCCGCCGCAGCGCGTTCGGCAGCCCAGCTGAGCCGGGACCCGGACCGGGAAACGGTGCCCACCAGCGTGCTGGTCGAGCAGGCCCTGTCCATCCTGGCCATCCCCGGCCGCCGAGGCCTGAGTCCAGAATCTAGACCTACCACCGGGCAGGCCCTACAGTAGGTCTGGATTCTGGACCCACTGGAGGAGCTTGTGCATACCCCGGAACCGCAGCCGGAATGGGGCCCGGCCCGCAGCCGGGCTGTGCAGTGGTGGGACCCATCGCGGACCGCGGCCCAGGCCGCCGGACGGACCGGGCTCGAGTTCATGCAGGCCCTGGCGGACGGGAAGATCCCGCCGCCGCCCATCGCCATGCTGCTGGGCATGTGGCCGACCCGGGTCGAGCGGGGCCTGGCGCAGTTCGAGTGCGCTCCGGATGAGTCCGCGTATAACCCGATCGGCGTGGTCCACGGCGGGCTGGTCTGCACGCTCGCCGACTCGGTCGCGGGCTGCGCCGTGCACACCACGCTGGACGCCGGGATCGGCTACACCTCGATCGACATCACCGTGAACTACCTACGTCCGGTCACCGTGGACAGCGGCACCCTGGTGGCCGTCGGCCGGGTGACCAAGCCCGGCCGCCGGGTCGCCCTGGCCGCGGCCGAGATCCACGACGGCGCCGGACGGCTCGTCGCCACGGCCAGCAGTAACTGCCTGGTGTTTCCGCTCTGAACCACGGGCCGCTCTGATCCGGCCGGGGTCCGGCGGCCTGCGTCCTGCGGCGGCGGCCGGCGGCAGCGCCTAGGCCAACCCGGGCGGACTCGCGCGAGGGGGCGTGCCCTCGGGCCAGTTCCAGGCCGGCACGGAACCGCCGGGCAGCACGGAGAACGTGAAGTGCAGGACTTTCGTCACCCCGCGGCCGTTGACGTAGAAGTCAGCCATCTGCCGATAGGACAACTGGCCGTCGTGCGCCAGCAGGTCCCGCAGGCGCACCCGGACCGGTAGATGGTCGGATGCCAGCTGGATATCGGGCCTGACTGGGGCCAGTACATCGCGAGCTGGCCAGTGGCCCATGCCTGCGGGGCACCCCAGTTCCGCCAGGTGAGCTGCCGGACAATCGGCGCTCCCCCCATGCCCACATAGATGTGGTCTGGGCGCTGCATCATCCCCGACCAGCCGGCCACGTTCGACTGCACGCGCGCCGGGACGGCCGTCGCGCCGGCCTGAGCCGCCGAGGGCAGGTGCGCGCTCGCGCCGGGTGTGCCGCACGCCACCAGTCCGCCCGCGAGCACGCCAGCGGTGATGACGCCCACAACCCCCGATGCCCAGCTCACCTAGGTTTCCTTCCCCCTGCCCCCCTCAAGAACACGCCCTGGACCGGCCCAGCGCAAGGGCTGGCCCCGGGTACCGGAAATCGCAGCCGAGCACGGTACCCATTTGCTCTAACGGAGGGGTGCCGGCCAGGCTCGGTCAGCGTGACGCCGGGCGGCGCGGGGCCGCTGATCGTGCGGGACGCGTTCTTCGGCGTCCGGCGCTTCGGTGACTTGGTGGCCCATCTGGGCATCCCCCGGGCCCGTGCTGGACGGCAGCTGCGCCGCCTGCGGCGAGGCCGTAGCGGTCCAGGACCTGCTGGTCGCCCCGGGGCCGGGCCTGGTCCCCCGGCCGGAGAGCACCGACCCGGTCAGCGTGGCCCTGGCGTCACCGCACCGACTGCTCGCGCCGGTGCGCGCCTGACCAGCCCAGCGACCACTCCAGACCAAACAAGCCATCCCGGAATTTCCTACACAGCCAGGACCTGATGTAACATGAAGTGACGTTATGATTACTTTCTGTTATTAAGGGTGCTTAGGATGGAATCCCGGGAGACGGAACAGACTGAGGTCGAGGGCACCGGGATCGGGCTGCCGCTGACCAGAGCAACTCACCGATGCCATGAGCAGCCACCAGGTACTCAGGGAACTCAAGACCGAACCCGGTACCGCCGCCATTCCCGTGGTAATCCTGTCCGCCGACGCCTCCCGCGGCGTCGCGCACCGCCTGCTCGCCAGCGGTGCCCTGGCCTACCTCACCAAGCCCATCAAGCTCGCCTAGCTCGGCAGGCTGCTCGACACCTTCGCCCCCAGCCAAGCCCAGGACCAGAGGGCGCGGCGGCGTCCCGGATCGTGCCAGCATGAGCGGCCCGGATGCCGGGCGTTTTCCCAGCAGACTGCGGACGGAGGCGTAGTGAACCACGTCATGCTTTACATCGAGGACAACGAGAGCAACATCTCCCTGGTAGAAGCGCTGCTCAAGCGCCGCCCGCAAATCGAGTTGCACGTAGCCATGACCGGCCGTGACGGGGTCCAGGCCGCCCTCGAGAAACAGCCCAACCTGATCCTGCTCGACAACCGCCTCCCCGACGCGACCGGCGGCGAAATCCTCCACAAGCTCGGCTCCGCGGCGGCCACTGCGGCCATCCCGGTGGTGATGCTCAGCAGCGACTCAGACGAGATCCTCGGCGACCTGCTCGCCAGCGGGGCCGTTGAGTCCGTCGCGAAGCCGTTCGACATCCACCAGTTCATGTCCGTCATCGACCGCTACCTTCCTTGACGACCGCGGATCGCGAGGCCATGGCATGAGTTCACACCCACGGAGGTCGGCGCCGACCGGGACGGGCCAGGTGCGCGGGTTCCGGCAGTGGTGGCTGAACCGGTCTTTGCGGTCCAAGGGCCTGGTCGTGATCGCCATCCCGCTGGTGGCCCTGTTCAGCACGACCTCGGCGAGCCTGGTGCTCCAGCACAGCCAAAGCCTGGACCGCGCCGCTGGCGTGAACGCCCGTAACCTGACCAATGCCGCAAATCTGGTCTTGGCTGACATGGTGAACGCGGAAACGGGCGTGCGTGGCTACGCCGCAGTGCGGGACCCGGTCTTTCTTGGCCCTTACAACCTCACGCTGGCGCGCATCGGCGCGGACCGGAATTCGTTGCGGGCGGCGGCGGCCGTCGAACATGCCAGCCGCCAGGGGCGGGTGGTGGACGCTACCACCAACAGGATCCTCTCCGATTTTGTGCAGCTACGTTCCGTCGTCGGGCGTGGCGCCTCCCTCGGGCAGCTCCGTCTGGCGTTCGAGCGGCAGAAAACGACCATGGACCTGCTGCGCCGCCAGATCGCCAGCCTCACTGCCGGGCCGATCGTCGCGTCAGTCACTCAACATAACAACGTCGTTAGGCTGGCCACGATCATTGATGTCATCGACGCCATCGGTCTCGCGCTGGGGCTGCTGGCGGGCCTGGCCGGCGTCGCCCTCTTCACCTCAGGCATCTCCAGCCGAGTCGGCGCGAACGCGTTGAACGCGGTCCGGCTGGGCGCCGGGCAGCGGCTCGAACCTGCTCCCAGGGCGGGTGACGAGATCGGCTGGCTGAGCGAGTCGCTCACCCGGGCCGAAGGGCTGCTCGCCAGCCGGAACGCAGAGCTGACGACGGCCATGCACATGGCCACGAGCGCCACCCAGGCGAAGAACTCGTTCCTGTCCAGCACGAGCCATGAGCTGCGCACCCCGCTGAACTCCATCCTCGGCTTCACCCAGCTCCTGGAGATGTCCGAGCTCTGCGAGGAGGACGCGGACAGCGTCCAGCGGATCCTCGGTGCCGGGCGCCATCTACTCGCGCTGATCAACGAGCTCATCGACATCGCCCGGATCGAGTCGGGGGACCTGAGCCTGTCGCTCGAGCCCGTCCTGGTCCGTTCGGTCATCGAGGAGACCAGCGATCTGATGGCCCCGATCGCGGCTGAACGCTCGATCCGGATCATCCAGCAGTGCATCCGCCCCGCGCTGGCCGTCCAGGCTGATCGGCAGCGTTTCTCCCAGGTCCTGGTCAACCTGATCTCCAATGCCGTCAAGTACAACCACCGGGACGGCACCATCACGATCTCCTGCCGGGAAGACAGCGCCAGCCAGGCCAGCATCGTGGTCTCTGACACCGGGCCGGGTATCTCGCCCGAGAACATCGATCGCATTTTCGTTCCCTTCGAACGGCTCGGCGCCGAGACGACCGCGGTCGAGGGCACCGGGATCGGGCTGCCGCTGGCCAGAGCACTCACGGACGCCATGTCCGGCGGGCTGGCCGCATCGAGCGTGGTCGGTCAGGGATCGGTTTTCACCCTCACCCTCCCCCGCATCCCGGACCTGGTTCACGTCTCCGACTCCAGCCTGACGCCAGCCGCGCTGGTGGCTACGCCGGATGCCCTGGCCGATGGCATCAGCGTTCTCTATGTCGAGGACAACCCGGCGAACATCGAGGTGGTGACCCGGTTCCTGAGGGGCAAGCCGGGCACCAGTCTCAGGTCCGAGGCATCTGGCCGGGCCGGCCTCGAATCCGCCGCCCGCGACAAGCCCGATATGATCTTGCTCGACCTGCATCTGCCCGACATGCACGGGGACCGGGTGCTTAGCGACCTCAAGGCCGAACCCGCCACCGCCGCTATCCCGGTGGTGGTCCTGTCCGCCGACGCATCCCCCGGTGTCGTGCGCCGCCTGCTCGCCAGCGGGGCGTCCGCCTATCTCACCAAGCCCATCGAGCTCGCCGAGCTCGGCAAGCTGCTCGACACCATCGCCGCGGCCCAGGAGCAGGACCAGGAGACGCCGTCAACCGTCCGGATCGCGCCAGCATGAACGGCCCGGGCGGGGGTGGTCTCCCGAGGGCTCGTCCAGGAGGCTGCGCAGGCAGACGTGGTGAATCAGGCCAGGCCGCCTCATCTCGTGGCGTCCAGCCATTCCGCGAAGGTCGGGCCGGCCAGGGTGGCGTGCGGGCCGGGCAGCAGGGCGCCGCTGGAGTTGAGCGCGTCGTCCGGGTCGGCCGGGTTGCTGACCGCCTCGATCTTCACCACGTCGCCGCGCCGGGCGGCGAGCAGCGCCGCCATGTCCGGGAGATACTCCTCGCGCGGGCCGGCGATCTCGGGAACCGGCGCCCCCGCCGGGGTCGGCTCCGGCGCTACCGCCAGGGCGGCGAGCGCCTCGGCGACTGTCCTGGCCGCGACCAGCTGGGTGCGCATCCGGGGCAGATAGCACACCTCACCCTGACTGCCCCACGCCATGAGCACCTCAACGAACTCGTGGAACTGGGCCGCCCGCAGGATCTGCGCCGGGACCGGCCCGGCCAGCGCGGCCCGCTCGTGTGCGAGCTTCGCGGCACCATAACCAGCGGTGAATTTGTCGGTACCGATGATGGACACCACCACCATCCGCCGCACGCCGGCCCGTGACCCTACCTCCTGGAGGTTCCTGGCCGCCGTGGTGAAGAACTCGGTCGCCGCATCCTGCTCGGCCGACGGCCCGGTCGCCGCGTCGACGACGGATTCCACCCCGTCCAGCGCCGCCGCGAGGCCGTCCCTGGTGATCACGTCCACGCCCTGCGAGCGGGAAATCGCCACCACCTCATGCCCGTCGCCCTCGAGCACGTCCACGACGTGCCGTCCGACCCGTCCGGTCGCCCCCGCTACCGCGATCCTGGCCATGGTGTTTCTCCTTCAGATCTCGTCTCGTCACTGCTCTGACACGAGGCGGAGGGAGAATGTGACAGGGTCTTTCCGCTAGCCTGCGTCGGCGCCCTGGGCGGCCCGTGCGGTGGAGCCGTTGGCGGTGATGTGGACGGGCGGCGCGTCCGGGTTGATGATCAGGATGTTGCTGCGGGCGTGCCGCCACAGTTCCTGGCTGGCGCTCGCGTCCATCAGCGCGCTCAGGCCGCCGTGCGTGGGCGCGCCCAGCACGATGGTGGTCGCCTGGATGCTGGTGGCGTACTCCGCGATCAGCCGCCCGGCACCGCCGTGATCGGTCGCGTGCAGCAGCACCTGGCCCTCGGCGGGCACGTGATGCGCGGCCAGCCGGTCCAGGTGATTGCTGACCAGGTCCCGCGCGGCGTCCAGCTGCTCCGCCTCGACGCCGAAGTCGCCCGCGGTGACGCCTTCCTGGGCGTGCACCACGTGCACGATCTGCCCCTCGGCCAGGGCCAGCCGGGCCGCGGCCTCGGTAACCAGCCCGGCCACCGGGGACGAGTCGATGGCGGCGAGGATCACGCCCTGGCTGGGCCGGCCCTCGGGGCGGGGTGCGGCGCCCTCGACCGGGATCAGCGCGGTGGCCGGGCCGGCGGGGGCCGGGGCGGCCGTGCTGGTCGTTGCGTGCGCCGCCACCTGCTCGGCCTGGATCCGCTCGGCGTCGCCCAGCAGACGGTGCCCCGTGGACAGGATGACGATGCCCAGCAGAATCGCGCCGGAGGCGATGTAGAACGGCACGTGGATATTGAGGGCGATGACCAGCCGGCCCGCGACGTAGGGCGCCAGGCCGCCGCCGATGAACCGGACGAAGCTGTACGCCGCGGAGGCGACCGGCCGCTCGACCGGGGAGACGGTCATCACCGCCTGCGTGGTGACCGTGTTGTTGATCCCGATGAAGACGCCGGACACGATCACCGCCGGGATGAGCACCGCGTTGTCCGTGGTCCAGATCGCGATGACCAGCACCACCACGGCGAACGCGGCCAGGTTCAGGTACATGGTCCGGGCGATGCCCAGCCGCTCCTGCAGCCTGGGCGCGCCGAACACGGCGAACAGGGCGACCAGGATGCCCCAGCCGGTGAAGACCAGGCCGAGCCGGATGGGGCTCAGGTTCATCGGGAACGGCGCGTACCCGAGGACCGTGAAGAAGCCCCAGTTGTAGCAGAGTGCGGTCAGCGCCATGGTCAGCAGGCCGCGGTGGCGCAGCGCCCGCAACGGCGCGGACAGGCTGGTCTTGTGCGGCGGTTTGGGGGTCTTCTCGACCAGGACGATCGTGGCGATCAGCGCGATGGCCATCAGGGCGGAGACGCCGAAGAAGGGGCCGCGCCAGCTGATCTCGCCCAGGATCCCGCCCAGCAGCGGGCCCATGGCGATGCCCACGCCCAGGGCCGTCTCGTACAGCACGATCGCGCCCGCGAACCCGCCGCTCGCCGAGGCGACGATGACCGCCAGCGAGGTGGCGATGAACAGCGCGTTGCCCACGCCCCAGCCGGCCCGGAAGCCGATGATGGCGCCGATGGACGGCGACGCCCCGGCCGCCGCGCTGAATACCACGATCAGGGCCAGGCCGGCGATCAGCGTCTTCTTGGCCCCGATCCGGCTGGACACCCAGTTGGTGATCAGCATGGCCACCGCGGTGACCACCAGGTAGCTGGTGAACAGCAGCGTCACCTCGCTCGGCGAGGCGTGCAGCTGATGGGAGATGGAGGGCAGGATCGGGTCGACGAGGCCGATGCCCATGAACGACACGACGCAGGCGAAGGCGACCGCGAAGACCGCCTTGGGCTGCTTGAACGGGCTCGCCGCCCCGGTGGATGTGCCACTCATCCAAGTGCTCCGTTTCGGGATGTGTGAAGCACCCGGGGCTTCCGGTCCCGGGTGGCTGTTCTCGTCAGGTCTGGGCCACCAGCGGGTCGTCGCGCTGGGCGTTGGCCAGGGCGTCCATGGCCGGCAGCGCCGCGGCCAGCGCGGCCTGCTCGTCCGGGCTGAGCCGGGCCAGCAATGCGGCGACACGCTCCGCCCGTACGGCCCGCCGGCCGGCCAGCATGGCCTGGCCCTCGGCCGTGATACGGACGTACACCACCCGCCCGTCCCCGGGATCGGGCACGCGGTCGACCAGGCCCGTTTCCTGCAGCCGGGCCACCAGTTGCGTCATGGCCGGCTGGGTGACCCCTTCCCGGGCCGCGAGTGCGGTCAGCCGCCGGGGGCCGCTGCGGTCCAGGGTGGCCAGCGTGGCCGCCGCGGTGAGCGACAGCCCGCTGGTGGGGCTGATCCAGCGGAACAGCCCGATCAGCCGTTCCAGGCCCGCCGCCACCTGGGCGGCCAGGGCCTCCGGCTGGTCCTCCGCTGAATCCATAAGATACTTATATCATATGCTTATGTTTCTCGGAAACGGGCCCACCACAGATGAGGGTGCAGCGGTCGGCGGCGCGCTCGAGAGCCACACGGCAACCGGCCTGAGGCCGGCTGAACCACGCAGACGGCAGCAGAGTCGAGACTGTTTTCCCGGATCGCGGCTCCGGTGACGTATTCGACGTCAATGCGCTGTCCCGGGCAGGCAGGCTGCCCGGGACAGTGGCGGGGCACCGGCACGGATGCGGTCTTCGTTGCGGAGAAGTTGGCTTTTGACTTTCGCCGCTCGCGCCTCTAGGTCAGGGTTCCCTGGTCAGAGGAGTTCGAGGATGGTGGCGTTGGCCTGGCCGCCGCCCTCGCACATGGTCTGGAGTCCGTAGCGGATGCCGTTGTCGCGCATGTGGTGCACGAGGGTGGTCATCAGCCGCGCGCCGGAGCCGCCCAGCGGGTGGCCGAGGGCGATGGCCCCGCCGTTGTAGTTCAGCGCCTTGGGGTCGGCGCCCAGTTCGGCCAGCCAGGCCAGCGGCACCGGCGCGAACGCTTCGTTGACCTCGAAGGCGCCGATCTCGTCCACGCCCAGCCCGCTGCGGGCCAGGGCCTTGCGGGTGGCCGGGATGGGCGCGGTCAGCATGATGATCGGATCGGCACCGGCCAGCACGGCCGTGTGCACCCGGGCGATCGGGGTCAGGCCCAGCTCGCGGGCCTTGTCCGAGGTGGTCATCAGCAAGGCGGCCGAGCCGTCGGAGATCTGCGAGGAGTTGCCCGCGGTGATCACGCCGCCGTCGGGCTTGAACACCGTCTTGAGCCCGGCCAGCACGTCGACCGTGGTGCCGCGGCGGATCCCCTCGTCGGCGCTGATCAGCTCGCCCTGGTCGTTGGTCACCGGCGCGATCTGGCCCTCGAACCGGCCGGCGTCCTGGGCGGCGGCCGCCTTCTCATGCGAGCCCACCGAATACTCGTCCAGCTGGGTGCGCGACAAGCCCCAGCGCTCGGCCATCATCTCGGCGCCCACGCCCTGGTTCGGGAACACGCCGCCGTAACGCTCACCGAACTCCGGGCCCATCGGGTTGGCGCCCTGGACCGAGGCACCCATCGGCACCCGGGACATGGACTCCACCCCGCCCGCCACGACCACGTCGTACTGGCCCGCGATCAGGCCGGCCGCCGCGAAGTGCACGGACTGCTGGGATGAGCCGCACTGGCGGTCCACGGTCACGCCGGTCACGGTCTCCGGCCAGCCCGCGGCGAGCACCGCGTTCCGGCCGATGTCGAAGGTCTGCTCGCCGACCTGGCCGACGCAGCCCCAGATCACGTCGTCCACCTGGGCGGGGTCGATCCCCGACCTTTCGGCCAGGGCCCTGAGCACGTGAGCCGACAGCGAAACCGGGTGCACCCCGGACAGCCCGCCGTTCCGCTTCCCGACCGGCGTCCGGACCGCCTCGACGATCACCGCATCACGCACGCTGCACTCCTCCTCGACCGGCCCGCTCGTGGCGGCACCGGGTCTCCGCCGGCCCTCGGCCGGCCACGCCCATGCTTCGCGCATAGGTGCGTTCATGCCTCTCTCATGAAGGTATCCCAGTTACCTGCGGGAAAAGAAGGCTGCCCAGCCCGGCCGCCGTGACGCCTCGGACCCGGCCTAACCGCCGTCCCGGGCGGCCGGGGGGTGGTCGGGCGAGCGCGTGATCCACCGCCCAATGCCGGGGAGCCTCCGCAGCACCCGGACCAGCAGCGGGATGGTCCCCCACACGGCAAACGCCCATCCCGTGAAGAAGGAAACCGGAATGGATACCAGGAACGCGATGATGACGGCCAGGCTGGCCGCGTGATCCGGGTGCCTGGCCGACTCGGGTGCGCCCGGGCGCAGCAGCCCCTCGCGGGCGATCTCATCGCTCATCAGCAGCAGGCAGGTCGAGGCGATGACCTGGATCAGGGCGTACAGGGTGAAGCGGACCCCGAACCCGCCGCTGCCCGAGAGCATCCGGGTCGCGAAGGGGATCAGGATCACCATCAGGAGCCAGACCATATTGGCCACGATGACCTTGGTGCTGAGCCTGTTCACGTAGCGGAAGATCTTGCGGTGCACCGTCCAGTGATTGGCGATGACCACGAAGCTGATCAGGAAGGGGAAGTACTCGCCCCAGTCGTGGCGCAGCTCGTGCAGGAGCTGGCCGTTGGACATGCCGTCGAAGCCGGCCGGCACCGGGAGAGCCAGCGCCAGCAGGGTGATCGCGATCGCGACCACGGCGTCGGAGAAGAAGATGACCCGCTCGGCCGCGATTGCCCTCGACCTGGGGATCGTCGGTCCCGTCCCCGTCCGCCGGGGTGGAGGCCGCGGTGGCTGCCGGAGTGCTGGCCGCCGGCGGGCTGGCCGCCGCGGGGCTGCTCGCCAGGACGGCGTCCGGGTGGCGGTCCTGCGGCTCCTCAGACGGAGCGATCACAACGGCTACTCCTGGCCCGCGGCGATCGCCGCGGCAGGTCGGAGGAAATCGAGGGACATCTTGGCAGCTACCCGAAGCCGGGGCGTGATGAACATGGCGACAAATCAGGCCAGCGCGGGCGGCGTCTCGAAGCCGCACCGGGGTCCTGATGCCCGCGCCAGCCTGAGATCGAGGGTCGCGACCTTTGACCCGAGGGATTCTGCGAGCGCAACGTACCAGGCGTCGTAGCAGGTCAGATTGGCGCGCAGTTCCCATGTCCGAGCGGCGAACGGCGCGTAGGGGAAGAGCTCCACCCGCAGGTCGAGCAGGTCGGAATAGGCTAGGGAGGCGGTATCAGGGGAAATGTCGCCCGCCGCCGCCGCGCGGCGCAGGATGTTGGCCGCTTCAACCGGCATCAGGTGCGGGGCACTCAGCGGCTCGGCGGCCAGCAGCGATTCCGCCCAGGTCCCGGTGGCACCCGAGTTGACGAGCGCGGACACGACCAGCGACGCGTCGATGATCAGGGTCACGGGCGATCTGCATCACGGTGCGCGAGGATCCGATCCGGCGGCAATGACGAACTTGTCGCGGTCTTCCGGGAACGAATCCGCTCGACAAGTGTCTCGGCATCCGGCTGGCGGGTGAGCTCGACGAGCTTTGAGCGAAGGTATTCCTGCAGGGACCGGCCGGTCAGGGCGGCGCGGGCAGCCAGCTCGTCTCGTGTCTCGTCCGGTACGTCACGGATCGTGATGGAAGTCATGCTTGCATTATGCAGCTAACGCTGTTGTTCTGCAATCAGTTATCCATGCGGCAGGCCGCGGGCGTGGCCGGGCGACGGGCCGGAGGTTATGGTCGGCGTCATGGACCCGCCAGTGCCCGGCTCCGCGGTCGCCGCCCTGGGTGAGGACCTGTTCTTGCTGTCGATCCGGTCGCGGGACGGGAAGCTTCTGACCCGGGGGCGGATCGACTCCGCGCTGATGGCGTCCGAGCTGATCAGGCTGGCGGCGGCCGGTCGGGCCTGGATCGATGAGGGCCGGATCGCCGTCCGGGACCAGACCGCCACCGGCGACCCGGAACTGGACGCCGCGCTGCGCAGCCTGGCCGGTACCACTTCCCCGCCGCGGCCGGAAACGTGGGTGGGCCTCCCCCGGCGCGGGATCCGGGCCGCTTATGCCGCCCGGCTGACCTCAGCCGGGACACTTCGCCTGGAGCCTGGCCGCGGCCCCGGTATCTGGCGCTACCACCTCGGTACCCCGCGCTACCGCGTCACCGACGCTTCGCGGGCAGCAGCGGCCCGGTCACGTCTGGACGCCGCCACGCAGTCCGCCCGGGCCGCAGTACTCCGGGCCGTCGGCTCCCAGTTCGCAGCCGGACCCGGCCCAGGCGGCCCTGGCTGGCCTGGCCAGCGCGATCGGGCTGGGCGAGGTGATCTACCCCGGCCGGGAGGGGCGGGCCTCGCGGGCCAGGATGGCCCAGATCGCCCGGCAGCAAGTCATCACCCAGACCACGCCGGGCCCGGCTTCGCTGGTGGCCATGGAAGGGGTCATCGCGGCCACTGTGCACGCGCTGACGGCGGTGATCGAGGACGGCGCGGTTGTCGCTTCCGAAGTCGTCGGCACCCGCGTGGGAGGGATCCACATCCCGGGCGCCCAGGACGGTGCTGGCCACGGTGGCGAGGGGCACCACGGGGGGACTCACGGGGATGGCGGTCACGCGGGGGGCTTCGGCCACCACTGAGGTGGGCCGGCAGAGCCTAGGGAAATCGTTGCGGGACCGGGCTCCCGGGCATGCTGCGGGACTGGACCGGGGCATCAGGCCAGGTCGAAGCGGCCGACCTTTACCTGTGTGGCGAACGACTGCCACTGCTCCGGCCTGAAGGCCAGCCTTGGCCCATCCGGGTCCTTCGAGTCGCGGACCGCCACAGCACCGGGCAGATTCCGGGCGACCTGCACGCAGTGACCTCCGTTTCCGTTGCTGTAGCTGCTCTTCCGCCATTCAGATCTTCTCGCATCCATCGTTGATCTCTCCCTGGATCCGGGT
>CAWINS010000038.1:0-15982 GCA_963837335.1 uncultured Actinomycetes bacterium
CATGCCGACGCGACTGGTCCACCTGGTGGCCGACGCCCACAATACCGCCCGGCTGGCCCGGTTCTGGGCGGCCCTCGGCTCGGAGATCGCCGACGGGACGGCAGAAGAGGTGGACGTCTTGGCTTACAGGCTACAGAAACCCGATCCGGTACGCCATGCCGATCGCCTTCGTCCCGGTCCCTGAGCGCGAGACCGGGAAGAACCGGGTCCACCTGGACCTCGCCAGCGCGTCAGCCGCCAGATCAGGCCAGGCTGGTCAGGGCTGGGCCCGGGACCTCGAGCAGCGGCGCCAGCGGAGATCGGCCAGGGCGACGGGCAGTGGGTGGTGATGGCGGACCCGGAGGGCAACGAGTTCTGCGTGCTGGAGCCACGGGATATCTACCGCGACACGGGCCCGGTCGCCGCGATCCTTACCGACTGCGCCGATCCCGCGGCGCTGGCCCGGTTCTGGGCCGGGGGCGGCAGGCTGGCCGGTCGCGCGCACCGAGGTGGCCTGGTAGGGCTCCGCTCACCCGCAGGTACTGGGCCCTACCTGGAGTTCCTCCGGGTAGCCGACCGCAAGACGGTCAAGAACCGGATCCACCCGGACGTGGCGCCCTACCGCGGTGAGGATCCCGCCGCCGAGGTGGCGCGGCTGCGCGCCGGCCGGCGCCACCCTCGCGGACGTCGGCCAGGGTGACGACGTGTCCTGGACGGTCCTGGCCGATCCCGAGGGCAACGAGTTCTGCGTCCTGCCACCCCGCTAACGGCTGCGCCGCGCGGGAGGTATCGGGCAGGCCTGGATCAGGTAGCGACCAGATCGCAGACGAAGATCAGGGTCTCGCCGGGCGCGATCGCGCCGGCTGCCCGCGGTCCCCGTAGGCCAGGTCCGGCAGGATGATCAGCTGCCGGCGGCCACCGACCTTCATGCCCTGCACGCCCTGGTCCCAGCCGGCGATGACCTGCCCCACCCCCAGCCGGAACTGCAACGGCTCGCCCCGGTTCCAGCTGGCGTCGAACTCCTCGCCGGTGGAGTACGCGACCCCCACGTAGTGCACCTGGACAGTGTCGCCCGCCTTGGCGACGGCGCCGTCACCTTCCCAGACGTCGGTGATCTCCAGGTTCTTCGGCGGCTCGCCGCCGGGGAAATCGATCTCAGGCTTCTCAGTGCTCATGGTCGCTTCTCCATACGGAACGTGATGCGTCAGCCACAACGACAGCGCAGTCTACGTCAGGCGCCCGGCCGCACGGCCCAGGTCCGGTCTGCGTCGTCCCGATGGGCCGGGTCACGCCACGGACGCGGCGTCCGCGGGAGTCCTGCCGATGGCAGGCGCGATATGCCTGGCGATGGTGGCCAGGATGCGCGCGTTGTAGGCCACGCCGAGCTGGTTCGGCACGGTGAACAGCACCGTGTCGGCCTCGCGCACGGCCTCGTCCGCCGCCAGTTCGGCGGCGACGGCGTCCGGCTCCCCGACGTAGGTCCGGCCGAACCGGGACCGGACGCCTTCCAGCAGCCCGATCTGGTCCTCGTGCGCCTGATCACCGAAGTACATCCGGTCGATGTCCTCGGTGATCGGCAGCACGCTGCGGGAGACCGAGACCCGCGGCTCCCGCGGCCAGCCGCGCTCCGCCCACGCCTCGCGGTACAGCCGGATCTGCTCCGCCTGGAGCTGGTCGAACGGGACGCCGGTGTCTTCGGACAGCAGCGTGGAACTCTGCAGGTTCATCCCGGCCTGGGCGGCCCACTGGGCCGTGGCGCGGGTCCCGGAGCCCCACCGGATCCGGCCGGCCAGGCCTGGCGACTGGGGCTGGATGGCCAGGCCGCCGCTGACCCCGGTCCGGGCCGGGTCGGTCCGGGCGACCGTCGCGCCGCCGATCGCGGCCAGGAAGATCTCGGTCTTGCGCCGCGCGGCGTCCGCGTCGCTCTCCCCGTCCGCGGGCCGGTAGCCGAAGGACTCGGCGCCGCGCAGCACGGTTTCCGGCGATCCCCGGCTGACGCCGAGCTGCAGCCGCCCGCCGCTGATCAGGTCCGCCGCCGCGGCCTCCTCGGCGAGGTACAACGGGTTCTCGTACCGCATGTCGATGACCGCGGTCCCGATCTCGATCCGGCTGGTCCGCGCCCCGATCGCGGCCAGCAGCGGGAACGGGGAGGCCAGCTGCCGCTCGAAGTGGTGCACGCGGACGAACGCCCCGTCAACCCCGAGGTCCTCGGCCGCCTGGGCCAGCTCGATGGTCTGCAGCAGCGCGTCGGAGGCGGTCCGGGTCTGCGACCCCGGAGCGGCCCGCCAGTGCCCGAACGACAGGAAACCAATCCTCTTCATGGCTGTATCACGCGCTCGCGGCCTGCAGGGATTCCCCGGGCAACGGCCGGCCCGGCGGTCACTGGCGCCCGTCCCGGGGGGACCCGATGCATGGGCTGGCCGCCCCCACCGGCGCCAGCCAGGCGGCGCGCGAGAACCCCTTGACAGCCGCCCGGCACAGGATTACACCTTCATAAAAGGCTTGTATTAAGGCAAAATCTTTCCCCGAGCACTCCCCACCCGCGGCTCAACCGCCCCACCGCGCGGTGGTTAGTTCCGGCTACCCCAATGGCGGGGCCCTGGCAGGAGGAATGGCAGATGAATCAGCTGAATCAACGGACGGACGCCGCCACGGGACGCCGTCCCCGGCGTGCCTGGCGACGGCCGGGATCGGCCGCGCCACGCTCGGTCCTCACGGCGTTAGCCCTGCTGGCCGGCGGCCTGGCCAGCGTGGTAGCCACCGGGCTGGTCCGGGCGCCGGCCGCGCGGGCCGACACGGTGCCGCCACCGCCGTCCGGCTGGACGACGGTATTCGGCGACAACTTCGCGGGCGCGGCGGGGTCCGCGCCGTCCGCGGCGAACTGGTTCTACGACATCGGCACCGGCTACGGCACGGGGGAGAAGGAGCAGACCACCAGCTCGACCAATAACGTCTACCTGGACGGCAACGGCCACCTGGTCCTGAAGGCCATCAACAACGGCGGGACCTGGACCTCGGGGCGGATCGAGAGCACCCGGGACGACTTCCAGGCCCCGCCGGGTGGCAAGCTCGAGATGACCGCGTCGATCGAGCAGCCCAACCCGGCCAGCGGCCTCGGCTACTGGCCGGCGTTCTGGGCCCTGGGTTCACCCATGCGGACCGGCGGCGGCTGGCCGCAGTCCGGCGAGATCGACATGATGGAGGACGTCAACGGGCTGAACGAGGCCTCCCAGACCTTCCACAACTCGGCGAACAGCCCGGGCCACCCGCTGATCGCCTGCCCGGGCGCGGGCTCCGGCTGCCAGACCGGCTACCACACCTACACGGTGATCATCGACCGGACCAACACCAGCGCGGAGACCATGCAGTTCCTGATGGACGGCGTGGTTGAGAGCACCATCACGGAGGCCTCGGTGGGTACCGCCGCCTGGCAGGCCGCGGTCGATCACGGGTTCTTCATCATCTTCGACCTGGCCATGGGCGGTAACTACCCGGACGGGATTTCCGGCACCACCACCCCCACCTCGGCCACGACCTCCGGCGCGTCGATGAGCGTGGGCTACGTGGCCGTGTACGAGCAGGGCGGCAACTCCACCCCCACCGCAACCGCCAGCGCGACCGGCACGGTCACCGGGCTGAGCGGGCTGTGCCTGGCCAACCAGAACTCGCTGAACACCGAGGGGAACCCCATCGGGGTGAGCGGGTGTAATGGCGGCGCGGGCCAGCAGTGGTCGCCGTACTCGGACGGGACCCTGCGGACCCAGGGCGGCTGCCTGGACGTGGTCAGCGCCGGGACCTCCAGCGGCACCAACGTGGACTGGTATCCGTGCAACGGCAGCGCGGCCCAGAACTGGACCCACCAGGCCAACGGCGAGCTGGTCAACCCGAGCTCCGGGCTGTGCCTCACCGTTCCCGGCGGTAATACCGGCGCCCGGCTGGACATCGAGACCTGTACCGACTCCGCCCAGCAGCAATGGACCCCGCCGACCGGCAGCGGCGGCGGAGGAGGCGGCGGTGGCGGTGGCGGTGGCGGCACCTGCGGCACCACCAACCTGGCGCTGAACAAGACGGCGACCGCGTCGTCCACCGAGAATGCCGGTACACCGGCGGCCGATGCGGTGGACGGCAACACCGGCACCCGCTGGTCCAGCGCCTTCTCCGACCCCCAGTGGCTCGAAGTCGACCTCGGGTCCAGCCAGGCCATCTGCCAGGTCACGCTGAACTGGGAAACCGCCTACGCCAAGGCCTTCCAGATCCAGACCTCGGCCGACGGCACGAACTGGACCACCATCTACTCCACCACCACCGGGACCGGCGGCACCCAGACCCTCAACGTCACCGGCACCGGCCGCTACATCCGGATGTACGGGACGGCGCGGGCCACCCAGTACGGGTACTCGCTGTGGGAGTTCAGCGTGTACGGCACGGGAAGCGGTGGGGGCGGGGGGACCTGCGGGACCACCAACCTCGCGCTGAACAAGACCGCGACGGCGTCGTCCACCGAGAACGCGTCGTTCCCCGCGGCCGACGCGGTGGACGGGAACGCCGGCACTCGGTGGTCCAGCGCGTTCAGTGACCCGCAGTGGCTGGAGGTCGACCTCGGCTCGTCCCAGGCCATCTGCCAGGTCACCCTGCAGTGGGAGGCCGCCTACGCCACCGCGTTCCAGATCCAGACCTCGGCCGACGGCACGAACTGGACCACCATCTACTCCACCACCACCGGGACCGGCGGCACCCAGACCCTCAACGTGACCGGCACCGGCCGCTACATCCGGATGTACGGCACGGCGCGGGCCACCCAGTACGGGTACTCGCTGTGGGAGTTCGAGGTGATGTAGTACCTGGAGTCCCGGCCCGGCCCGGATGTTGGATGACAACATCCGGGCCGGGCCATACCGGTGCGGGCCGGCAGGCGTGATCTTCCTGGTCCCGGGGGACAAAAGCATCGGGTCGGACATCAGAGGGATAGTGAGATGAGACGTTACGCACGCCTGCCGCGCATCGCCGTGGCCAGCGTGACCGGCGTCCTGCTGCTATCCGCGGTACCGCTGACCATGCTGCCGCTCTCCGGTCGCCAGCGCGCCGAGGGCTGGGTGCTGGCGGTGGCCCTCGTGGTCTTCGTCCCGCTCCTGGCGCTGGCTGCCTCGGCGCACTGGCACCGGGTCTTCAGCCCGGAGCTGCATGCGGCCGCGATAGTGCGCGGCATCATCTGGCTACCGGTGGGCGCCATCATGGTGGGGGCGGTGGAGCTCGGCTGGCATCAGGACGTCCACGGGGCCGCCAGCGCGGCCGCCGCCATCCTCATCGGGGCGGGGGTCGGGCTGGGCAGCAGGTTCTGGTGGCTGTCTCGCCGGCCGTGACCGCGCCGGACTTTGCGGACGGGCGACGGACTTCAGGACGGGCTGCCCCGGAAGGCCGGGGGCTCGAGGCGGGTGAGGACGCTGTCCCCGGTGGCGTACGGGATGAAGCTGCCGTGATGGGGATTCGGGTCGAGCGGCTTGCCGAGCGCGGGAAAGGCCCGCTGCGGGCAGGTGGTCCGGTCGCACACCTTGCACCCCGGGCCGATCGGGACCAGCGCGGACGGGCTGGCCAGATCCAGGCCGTGGGAGTAGACGAGCCGGTGCGCGTGCCGCAGGTCGCAGCCCAGGCCGACCGCGAACGTCTTGCCGAGCGTGCCGTAGCCGCCGTAGCGCCGGGCCACCGTGCGGGCCACCCACAGGTAACTGCGGCCATCGGGCATCTGGGCCAGCTGGGTCTGCATCTCGCCCGGGTGGACGAAGGCCTCGTAGACGTTCCACAGCGGGCATGACCCGCCGACCCGCGAGAAGTGGAAGCTGGTGGCCGACTGGCGTTTGGAGATGTTGCCGGCCCGGTCGACCCGGACGAAGATAAACGGCACTCCGCGCGCCCCGGGACGCTGCAGCGTGCTGAGGCGGTGGGCGACGGTCTCGTAGCCCACGTCGAACCGCCGCTGCAGCAGCGCGATGTCGTACCCCACCGTCTCGGCGGCGTCCAGGAACGGCTGGTAGGGCAGGACCAGTGCGCCGGCGAAGTAACTGGCCAGGCCGATCCGGCAGAGCATGCGGGCCTCGTCGCCGGACAGGTTGGCCTCGGCGACGATCTGATCGATCTCCGCGGCCAGCTCGACCGAGGCCAGGTGGGTGGCGAGCTGGAACGCCCGCTGCCCGGAGTTGAGCAGCGGGGACAGGGCCAGCACCCGGGCCTCGGGGTCATACCGCCGCTTGACGCCCTGGTCGCCATCCGGAAGGTCGGCCACCCGGAGGCCGTGCCGGCGGGCCAGCCGCTCGGTGATCCCCGCCTCGGTGTTGCCGATCTTCAGGTCGGCCTGCGTGAAGATCTGCTCGGCGGCGAGGTCGAGCGGCGGGAAGTAGTTCCGCCGCGCGTAGAACAGCTCCTGCACTTCCTCCTGCGCCATGGGCGGCGGCACCGACATCGACCCCGGCTCGCCCGCGTCGATGCGGGTCATGATCGTCTCATTGACGTCGCGGCCGTGCCGGTACCGGCGGTGCAGTTCGATGACGTACCGGCCGACGGCGGGCATGGTCGCGGCCAGCTCGCGGATTTCCGCCATCGAGATCTGCTCGCCCACGGAGGGATCGGTCAGCACGTCACGCAGTTGCGCCACCAGGCGGTCGGCGTCCTCGGCTGAGAACTGCTGCAGATCGGCGTCGAACACGCTGGCCAGCTTGAGCAGGACGGAGGCCGTCATCGGGCGCTGGCTGGACTCCAGCTGGTTCACGTAGCTGGGCGAGATGCCCAGGGCGCTGGCCAAGGCGGCCTGCGTGAGGCCACGTTCTTCGCGGAACCGGCGCAGCCGGACACCTACCCGCGCTTTCGTGACCGGCATCACACATCCCGTCTTTCAAAGGTTCGGTTAACAACTCATCGCCAGTTGCTGACGTTTTCCCGGTCGGCGCCGGCCACTCCCGCAGGTCCCGCAGGGTATTGCCCGCGCTAATCGGTCTAGACCATCGCTGATCGTCTTCACAAGTGTTACAGAATTGCAGTTTGAGCGCCACAAACCTCCACACATGCAGGTCTACCACTGCGCTGGCTTTGAGTGCACCTTGTTAAGATAGGTTTTCGGTTTCTCTGCGGACCCGACGCAAATCGAGCTGCGGGTACCGACGCCGGCGATCGGAAGGACATCCCGTGAGTGACGCTATTCCAGGCCTGAATCAGCCTCCAACGGCACACGGCGGCCTGATCTCATGGGTAAACGAGATCGCCGCTCTCACCCGGCCCGCCCGCGTCCAGTGGTGTGACGGTTCGCAGCAGGAGTGGGACGAGCTCACCAGCGTGCTGGTGGAGCAGGGCACCCTCCTCCCGCTCAATCCCGACCTGCGGCCTGGCAGCTTCCTGGCCCGCTCGGACCCGTCGGATGTCGCCCGGGTCGAGGACCGCACGTTCATCTGCTCGGAGAAGGAAGAGGACGCCGGGCCGACCAACAACTGGGTCGCGCCCAGCGAGATGCGCCGGACGTTCGCGGAAATCTTCGACGGCAGCATGGCCGGCCGGACCATGTACGTGGTGCCGTTCTGCATGGGGCCGCTCGGCTCGGCGATCTCCCAGCTCGGCGTGGAGATCACCGACTCGCCGTACGTGGCGGCCTCGATGCGGATCATGACCCGGATGGGCGCCCCGGTCCTGGCGGAACTGGGCGGCGACGGGTTCTTCGTCCGGGCCGTGCACTCGGTGGGCGCCCCGCTGGCGCCCGGCCAGGCCGACGTGCCGTGGCCCTGCAACGACACCAAGTACATCTCGCACTTCCCCGAGACCCGGGAGATCTGGTCGTACGGCTCCGGGTACGGCGGCAACGCGCTGCTGGGCAAGAAGTGCTACGCGCTGCGGATCGCCTCGGCCATGGCCCGCGACGAGGGCTGGCTGGCCGAGCACATGCTCATCCTCAAGGTCACGCCGCCGCAGGGCGAGGCCCGGTACATGGCGGCCGCTTTCCCGTCCGCGTGCGGCAAGACCAACCTGGCCATGCTGCAGCCCACGATCCCCGGATGGACCGTGGAGACCGTCGGCGACGACATCGCCTGGATGCGGTTCGGCGCGGACGGCCGGCTGTACGCGATCAACCCGGAGGCGGGCTTCTTCGGGGTCGCCCCCGGGACCAGCGCGGTCACCAACCCGAACGCCCTGAAGATGCTGACCAGCAACACGGTCTTCACCAACGTCGCGCTGACCGACGACGGTGATGTCTGGTGGGAGGGTCTGACCGACGAGCCCCCTGCGCACCTGACTGACTGGCAGGGCCGCGACTGGACGCCCGCGACCGGCAGCCCGGCCGCGCATCCTAATTCCCGGTTCACCGTGGACGCGGCCCAGTGCCCATCGATCGCGCCCGAATGGGACGACCCGGCCGGGGTGCCGATCTCGGCCATCCTGTTCGGCGGCCGCCGGGCCACGGCGGTGCCACTGGTCACCGAGGCCTACTCCTGGCCGCACGGTGTCTTCCTCGGGGCGACTGTGGCCTCGGAGACGACCGCCGCGGCCGCCGGCCAGGTGGGGCAGTTGCGCCACGACCCGTTCGCCATGCTGCCGTTCTGCGGCTACAACATGGGCGACTACTTCGGTCACTGGCTGAAGATCGGGGGCCTGACTGACCCGGAGAAGCTGCCCCGCATCTACGCGGTCAACTGGTTCCGCAAGGACGGGAACGGCCGGTTCGCGTGGCCCGGCTTCGGGGAGAACAGCCGCGTGCTCAAGTGGATCACGGAGCGGCTGTCCGGCGACGCCGGGGCGCGGCCCACCCCGATCGGCAACCTGCCCACCCCGGAGTCCCTGGACACCGACGGCCTGGCCGTCACCGACGCCGACCTCGCCCTGCTGCTGTCGGTGGACACCAGCACCTGGCAGGACGAGGCCGACCACACCCGGGAGTACTTCACCACGTTCGGCAGCCATCTGCCCGAGTTGCTGTGGGATGAGCATGACGGGCTGCTGCAGCGGCTGAAGACGGCCGACGGCTGACCGCACGGCCCCGCTCGAAGCGGTGGAATAGCAGCCAGGCCACGGCCAGTGTCGCGGCGAAGACTGGCAGCCAGGCCAGCCGTTCCACGATCCAGGCCGCACCCGACGGCGGCGTCAGCAGGCCCGGAAGGCGCCCGGCCATCGCCCCGGCCATCGTCACCGCCAGGAACGCGGACTGGTGCCAGAGGAACAGGGTCATCGCGGACAGGTTGACCATGGCCACGGCGGCCCAGGCCAGCGGGCGGCGCATCAGCCGGGCCAGCCCGGGCCGCAGCAGCAGCGCGAGGCCGACCTGGGCCACGCCGAAGGTGACGGCGGCCAGCGTGGGCGGGTTCAGGTTCGAGATCGCGGCCCCGTTCACGCCCACCATGCTCGCCGGATAGCCGGCCCAGGTGACCAGCACCGCGGTGCCCGCGCCGCCGGCGGCGAGCATGACGGCGGGAACCTTCCAGCCGCGCAGCGCCCCGCGCGCCCACGCGATCCCCAGCACGTAGGGGACGAGCCAGCCGGCTCCGACGTTGACCCAGCCGATCCAGCCGGGAGCGCCGAGGCCGAACCGGGCCAGGTCCACCCCGGCGACCACCGCGGCGGGGATGAGTGCAGCCGCGGCGCCGCACCGGCGGACCAGCGCCTCCGCCAGCGGGGTCAGGGCGGTGAGCCCGGCGAACACCGCCAGGAACCACAGCGGGTCGAGGACGAGCGTGACCACGGTGCGGATCGTCCCGGAACTGACCCCGGCGAGGACCATCGCCGCGGTGAGCGGCACCCAGACGGCGGCCAGCACCGCCACCGGGCGGCTCAGCCGGGACAGGCGGCCGCGCAGCCAGGCCAGGTAGCCGCTGGCTCGGGGAGGGGAGGCGCGCCGCAGGCGTGTCCTCGCCGAGCCGGCTAGCCCGGGGGGTCCGGGGGGTCGCCCCCCGGGCTGGCAGAGCTCCGGGCAGCGGCGTATCCGCCCACGAAGAAGAAGATCGCGAGGGTCTGGAAGATCCACGACGCCGGGGCCAGGGCGGGCAGGGCGGCCAGCGGGCTGGCGTCGTGCAGCCGGGAACCGGACGGGGAGCGGGTCAGCACGAGCGCGGTGACCAGCCAGTGGCCGAGGATTACCCCGGCGATGGCCAGGCCGCGGAGCGCGTCGACGCTGCGGTCCCGCCCGGCCGGGGTGGCCGCGTCGATGCGCGCGGCCATGGTCCGGAGGGCGAGGCCGGGCGCGAAGGCGCGTCCCCTCGTGGCGAGCGACTGCGCAGCGGTGTCGTCCCCCCGGGTCAGCACGGTCATGACGTGACCTTTCCGGGCTCGCCGAGCGCGATGTAGGCCAGGTTGCGCAGTGACACGCTGCCCGGCTGCAGGTACCCGCTGTGCCCGTCGCGGTCGCAGCCGAACCGGCGGGCGCCGAAGGATGGTGCGGTGGGATCCGCCCCGAACCCGATCCCCAGCAGCCGGACGTGCGGCACGTCGCGGATCCAGTCGCCGGCGTCCCGGCAGGCCCACACCCGGGCCGTCGTGTGCAGGGACCGCACCGACGAGGCGTCCATGCCCGGGCTGCCGAACACCGCGATGTCGGTGACCGGCAGCTGCGGGGCGGCCAGCCCGCACACCACCGATCCGTAGCTGTGGCACAGCAGCGCGACCTGGTCGCCGCGGCTGGCCAGGCTGATCACCAGGGGCCGCAGGGCCTGGGCGCCCTGCCCCGCGTTGCCCGAGGTGAGGACGGCCGGGCTGAGCAGGCTCGGGGTGCGGTAGCCCAGCCAGGCGATGACCGCGAGCCGGGCCCCGGGATCGAGCGGGCGGGCCTGGGTGGCCAGCGCGCGGGCGCCGCCCTGCGGCGAGGCGCTCCCCCGGGAAGCGAACGTGGCCAGGGACGTGTCGGAGCCCGGCACGAGGATCACGACCCGGCGGGCGGTGGCCAGGTTCCCGAAGACCTCGACGGCCTCACCCGGGCCGTTCGGGTCGAACCCGAGCAGGTGCTGGTGACGCAGGCCCGCCAGGGTGCGGGCCAGGGCCGGGTTACCGGAGCGGGCCGCGGCGGTAGCCGCCCGGGCGGCCGCCTCCGAAGTCGCGGCGTAACGAACGGCCAGCGCCGCCGGGGTAAGCGCGGGCAGTGATACCGGCGGCTCGGGTGGGGGCTGCGGGTTCACCGCAGCGGTCAGCGTGACGGCAGCGGCGGCGGCAGCCACCGCGAGAGTGGCTACGCGGCGCAGTCTCATGGCGTATCCTTCCTGGTCCAGCGGGTGTGCTGAGCAGAAAATTACGGACCCGCGCTAGTAGTCGGCGTCACGCTGTGGAGCCCATCTGAACGCTGCTCCTCAGGTACCGGCGGCCAGGCCCGGAAGGGCTACCGGGCGGCCCTGGCCCCCTACCTGAGTAGGGGCGGGCAGATCCCCCGCGCGGGTCACGAAAGCCCGGGCCTTCGCACTTACGCTGAGGTCATGAGTTCTGGGGCCTCGCGCCGGGAGGCAGTGGTCACGGCCGGAGCCGCGGCCGGGGCCAGGATCCAGGCCGTGATCCGGACGGCGGTGGCGACCGGGACCACCGACCCTCCGTTGCCCCCTCCGGCCTGGCGGCAGCGCCTCCGGCTCGGCCCGCGTGGACCTGGTCTTCCTGGCCGACGTCGTGCTCGCGCTCATCCTCTGGGGCAGCACAGACTCCTGGCTGAACACGCAAAACGCCCGGCACGGCCAGCCGTACAGCACCGAGACGCTCCTGCTGTTCGCCGCCGTGCTGGCCGCGCCGCTGGTACTGCGCACCCGCTTCCCCGCCACGGCCTGGGCTGCATCCGTGGTGAGCCTGCTCTGGGTATCCGCGGCGATCGGCCCGCGCACCCTGTTCACCGGCGTCTACCCGGTTGCGGGCGTGCTCGTCTACGGCCTGTGCCTGTACGCGGTCGGGGTGCGCGGCAAGGGCTGGTTCGTGCTCTGCGTGGCCGCGGTCACCGTGCTGGGCGCCATCGTCGTGGACGCGCGGACCAGCGTGGGCGCCATCCTGGCCGCCATCCCGCTGCTGATGGGGGCCATCGTCCGGGCCCGGCGCAGCAGCCGCACCGAGCTCGCCCAGCAGGCCCGCCGTCTCGAGGGCGAGCGGGCCCTGCTCACCGAACGCCAGCGCATCGCCCGCGAACTGCACGACATCGTGGCCCACCACATGTCGGTGATCGCTATCCAGGCCGAGGCCGGCCCGCGCAAGGTCGCTGACCCCCCGCCGGAACTCGTGGAAAGCTTTGCCGATATCCGGGCGAGCGCACTGAGCGGCCTCGACGAGCTGCGCCGGCTCCTCGGCGTCATGCGCAGCAGCGGCGCGGACACCGCACCCCAGCCCGGCCTCGCGGAACTGGACGGCCTGCTGGACTCTGCTCGCAGCGGCGGAGTGCGGGTAACGTCGTCGGTCAGCGGTACGGCCCGGGCCCTGCCGCAGGGCATCGACCTGTCCGCCTACCGGATCCTGCAGGAGGCCCTGAGTAATGCCATGCGCCACGCCCCCGGTTCCGCAGTGCGGGTCGAGCTCGCCTACGCCCCGAGCGCCCTGGTGATCAAGGTGCGCAACGACGCGTGCCCGGCCCAGGACGGGCACGCGGACGAGGAGGGCGCCGGTCACGGCCTTCTGGGCATGCGGGAACGGGCGGTCATGCTCGGCGGCGACCTGGAGGCCGGCCCCACGGAGGAGGGCGGTTTCCTGGTCACCGCGGTCCTCCCGGATACCGGGGACCGCACGGGAGGCGGCCAGTGAGCGTGCGGGTCGTCATCGCCGACGACCAGGGCATGGTCCGCTCCGGCTTCACCACCCTGCTGAACAGCGAGCCCGACATCGAGGTCGTCGGCGAGGCCGTGAACGGGCAGGAGGCGATCACCCGCGCCATCCAGCTCAGGCCCGACGTGATCCTGATGGACGTGCGGATGCCGGTGCTGGACGGGCTGCAGGCGACCCGTCAGATCACGGCGATGGACGGCGCCCCCAGGGTCCTGGTCCTGACCACGTTCGACCTGGACGACTACGTGTACCAGGCGCTGCGCTGGGGGGCGAGCGGCTTCCTGCTCAAGGACGCCTCGGCCCGGGAACTCGCGGAGGCGGTCCGGGTCGTCGCGGCGGGCGATGCGCTGCTGTCCCCCAGCGTGACCAGGCGGCTCATCGTCGAGTTCGCGCGGATGGGGGCGCCCCGCGGCCCCAGCCGCAAGACCCTGCAGGATCTCACCGAACGGGAGACCGAGGTGCTGGCGCTCGTCGCGCAGGGCCTGTCCAACGCGGAGATCGCCGGCCGTCTGGTGGTCGCGGAACAGACCGTGAAGACACACGTCAGCCGGATTCTCATGAAGCTGGGTCTGCGGGACCGCACCCAGGCCGTGGTCCTGGCCTACGAATCCGGGCTCATCCAGCCCGGCGGATGCAGCCGCCCGCAGATGAGCCGCCGCCCCCTGCTGAGCCGCCGTCCCGGCCGCTGAGCCGCCGTCCCCTGCTGAGCGGCTGCCCCGGGATGCTCCGCCGCCCCCGGCGCGGCCGGGACGTCACGGTCGCCGCCACCTGGGCGGCCGCTCTGATCGGCTGGAACAACCTGGCCGGCCGGCAGGCCTGGCATCAGCGGTGGTACCCGCTGGCCAACCTGGGCGCCACCGGGACCGCCGTGGCCGCGGCCGCGGCCAGCGGCCTGACCGCCGGCGACCTCGGACTCAGGCGCGAACGGCTCGGCGCCGGCCTGCGCTGGGCCGCCGGGCCCTCCGGGGCACTGACCGCGGCCTGGATCATCGTCGCCGCGGTCCCGGCCAGCCGGCCCGCCCTCGCCGATCAGCGGATCACCAGCCTCACCTGGCCCCAGGTCGCCTACCAGGTGGCGGTCCGCATCCCGGCCGGGACCGTGCTGTGGGAAGAGGTCGCCTTCCGCGGGGTGCTCCAGGCGTTCCTGCGCCGGGTCCTCCCGGGACCGGCGGCCCTCGCCGTCACCGCCGCGGTCTTCGGTATCTGGCACGTCCGCCCGACCGTGGAGGCGTTGCGGATAAATCAGCTGACCGGCAGCCGCCGGACCGTGACCGGGTCCGTCGCCGCCACCGTCGCGGGAACGGCCGCCGCCGGCCTGCTGCTGTCCTGGCTGCGTGAGCGGTCCGGCAGCCTGGCCGCACCAGTTCTGCTGCACCTGTCCGCCAACTGCGGTGCGGCGCTGGCCGCCCGCTCCGCGCACGGAATATCCGCCACCTCAAAGTAGTTGCACGTTCAAGTAGATGAGGCTGGACAGCGCCCAGGTTGGTCAGCAGTCAGTTTGCGCAGCAGGGAGCAGCGATGCAGTTCGGGATCTTCACCGTCGGGGATGTCACCACCGACCCCACGACCGGCCGGACCCCCACCGAGCACGAGCGGATCAAGTCGATGGTCGCCATCGCCCGCAAGGCCGAGGACATCGGCCTGGACGTTTTCGCGACCGGCGAGCATCACAACCCGCCGTTCGTGCCCTCCTCGCCCACGACCATGCTCGGCTACATCGCCGCCCAGACCGAGCACCTGATCCTGTCCACCGCGACCACGCTGATCACCACCAATGACCCGGTGAAGATCGCCGAGGACTTCGCCATGCTGCAGCACCTGGCCGACGGGCGGGTCGACCTGATGCTCGGCCGCGGTAACACCGGGCCGGTGTACCCCTGGTTCGGCAAGGACATCCGCCAGGGCATCGAGCTGGCCATCGAGAACTACCACCTGCTGCACCGGCTGTGGCGCGAGGACGTCGTCGACGCCGAGGGCCAGTTCCGCACGCCCCTGCAGGGATTCACGGCCACCCCGCGGCCGCTGGACGGCGTGCCGCCGTTCGTGTGGCACGGCTCGATCCGGAGCCCGGAGATCGCCGAGCAGGCGGCGTACTACGGCGACGGGTTCTTCGCCAATCACATCTTCTGGCCCACGGACCATTTCGTCCGGCTGGTCAACTTCTACCGGGAGCGCTTCGCGCATTACGGGCACGGCGCCCCGGAGCAGGCGATCGTCGGCCTCGGCGGCCAGGTCTACATGCGCCGCAACTCCCAGGAGGCGGTGCGCGAGTTCCGGCCCTACTTCGACAACGCGCCGGTCTACGGCCACGGGCCATCGCTGGAGGACTTCACCGGGCAGACGCCGCTCACCGTGGGCAGCCCGCAGGAAGTCATCGACAAGACGCTTACCTTCCGCGAGCACTTCGGCGACTACCAGCGGCAGCTGTTCTTGATGGACCACGCCGGCTTGCCGCTGAAGACCGTGCTGGAGCAGCTTGACCTGCTCGGTGAGGTGGTGCCGGTGCTCCGCCGGGAACTCGACGCGAAGCGCCCGGCCAGCGTGCCCGATGGCCCCACGCACGAAGCCCTGGTCGCCGCGTCCGTGGCCGAAGCCGCATCCGATGAGGCCAGTCCTGATGAGATCAGCACGCAGCCCGCGGCGAGCCGCCGATGACCCCGCGCACCATCGCCGTCGTCTCGGCCGGGCTCAGCCAGCCGTCATCCACCCGGCTGCTGGCCGACAAGCTGGCCGCGGCCACCGCGGGGCAGCTTCCGGCCGGGACGCAGGTGATCACCATCGAGCTGCGTGACCTGGCCCATGACATCGTCAACGCCTTGCTCACCGGGTTCCCCAGCCCGGCGCTGCGCGAGGCCATCGAGCAGGTGCTCCGCGCGGACGGGCTGATCGCGGTCACGCCGCTGTACAGCGGCTCCTACAACGGGCTGTTCAAGTCGTTCTTTGACGTACTAGACCCGGGTGCACTGGCAGGCAAGACGGTGCTTATCGCGGCGACCGGCGGCACGGCCCGGCACTCGCTCGCGCTGGAGCATGCGATCCGCCCGCTGTTCAGCTACCTGCGCGCTGTCACGGTCCCCACCGCGGTCTTCGCGGCGACCGAGGACTGGGGCGCGGCAGACGGGTCCGGCGAGGCGCTCACCGCCCGCATCGCCCGGGCCAGCGCCGAGCTGGCCAGCCTGATCGAGCGCCGGGAGCCCGCCGCCGAAGCGGACCCGTACGCCTCCGTGACCCCGTTCGAGCAGCTCCTGCACGACCACTGAGG
>CAWINS010000039.1:0-45996 GCA_963837335.1 uncultured Actinomycetes bacterium
AACCAGCCAGTTCAGGCCATCGGCTTCAGTCAGGTCCTGCTGCCAGACGGCCTGCTGTCCCGGATAGGCCTGCCAGGCCATGTCGTAGACGTCGACGCCGATCGCGCCGACATAAGCGCTACCCGGGTAGTAGCTGGCCAGGTCGCTGAGGGTACCGCCGATGTTGGGGTTCCAGTCGAAGGTGAAATCGGCGCCGGGCACGGCCCGCATGGCCGTGACGATGTCCCGCCAGTACCGCACGAATTGCGGCGCGTATCCTCCCGCGTACCAGGCGTACCCGTGCGGCACATTGAATTCCCAGCCGAGGCGCAGGATCGCATTTCCCTGCCCGTTATTGACCAGGTTCCGCGCGATCTGCGAGAAATAACTGTCGTAATTACCCGCGGCACCCGCATTCCAGCAGGCCGCACGCGAAATGCCGCACGAGTCGGGGAACATCGGGAGGGCATAGACCATCCGCAATCCGGAATGAGCCCAGAGTGACTCAATGCGCGGGTCGACCAGGCCCGCCCAGCCCGAAGCGTACGGAATGTAGTCGGACCCGAACGCCAGTGGGTGGCCTAGTTCGGCGCCGATGGCCTGATCGGCCGCGACGTTCGCGTACCCGGTGTAAGCACCCAGCACGCTGGCGGGAACGGCCCGCACCGAGGAGACCGGGCCCACGACCACGGCGAGTACCACCAGGGCCAGCGCATTCCCGATCTGCCTGGTGCCCCTCCGGGCAAAAAGTCGCATGGCCTCCCCCCCAACCACTGGGACTATACACAGATATGGCGCAATGAGCGGCCAGAAAGGCCGATTGCATTGATCTGCAAAGCTTCAAATTGGGCATCGTCGTCAATGGTTCACAAGACCGGGTCAGGGCGCCGGGTTAAGACGCCGCGCGGAGCAGGTCCTCGATCCGGCTGAGCTGGTCGCGCAGCTGGGCGACGTCGGCGTGCGTGGCGCTCTGGTCAGCGCGCTTAAGGGTCAGCACGAGCTGCCCGCCTGGCTCGAGGATCCCGTCCTGGATCTCGCTGACATCGTCCCCGTTCTGCATGCGCACCGCGTTATCGAGTTCGCTGCGCCGCACACCCAGGTGCACCAGGGCCCGCTGGATCACCTGCCCGTCGCGGATCACCGTGGTCGGCCGGCCGTCGAAGATACGCGCCGCGATGGCGTTGCTGGCTACCACCCGGTTGACCAGCGCATTGACGACCACCAGCGTGACGGCACCGATGACGCCGCCGGTCAGTGAGGTGTCGTTGCCGATGACCGCGTTTTGCACCACGTTGGACAGCAGGAAGATCACCACGAAGTCGAACGTGCTCAGGTTCGCGAGCCCGCGTTTGCCGCTCAGCCGGAACAGCAGGGCGATCAGCGCGTACACCAGGACCGTGCGGAGGATCTTCTCGGTGAACGGGATCTGCTCAACGAACATGGCGTGCCACATCCCGGCCTCCAGGCTGCTCGGAAACGGGACCCGCGCCCGTCCTTCCCGAGCACCCTAGGGTGCTCGGCCAGCGCTCAGATGTTCTGGCCGCCGGATACCCCGATGCGGGTGCCGGCCTGGCCCTTACCCGGCCAGCGGCCCCCACTGGCCCCGCAGCCACGCCGGGTCGATGATCCAAACCGCGAGGGCCAGCAGCGCCCCGGACAGGATCGGGTCGATGATCAGGAGCTCCGGGCAGGGTGCCCGTGGTGAAGGCCAGCGGCTCCGGCAGCAGGTGGAAACGCTGCCGGGACCAGGGAAAGCCGAGCATGCAGCCCGAGTCGGTGAGCATGTCGCCGGTGATGTGGGTGGCGCAGCCGAGCAGCACCGCGATGGGGATGAGCCGCAGGCCGTACCCGTACCAGATCTCGGCGGCGGCCACCGCGACCCCGGCCAGGTCGGCCACGTGGCCGCGGGCCAGGTGCAGGGCCTCCAGGCCGGCCGACACGCTGAGCGTCATCAGCAGCGCGAGCCCGGCCTTGCCGCCCCAGTCCGCCCGGAAGTGGCAGGACACCCAGGCCAGGGCGGTGAAGACGGCGATGCCAAGGAAGGAGTGCGTGGCGTGCCGGTGCCCGCCGCTGATCCGGCCGAACACCCAGGCGACCGCCTCGGACACGAAGCCGAGCGACCGGGCCGGCGAGGACCCGCACTTGTCCAGGTCCGGCAGCAGCGCCATGCCCGCGGTGAAGCCGGCCAGCGCGGCGGTCTGCGGGATGGGCAGGTGCATGAAGATCCCCGCGGCGAGGCCGGCCACCCCGCCGGACAGGGCGTGCGAATGCCCCAGCATCAGCCCGCCCGCCGGTGCCGTTCGCCTGCCCGTGCCATTCCCACCGCCCTCCGCGGGCAGATAGTAACGAAGCCGGGCGAATACCCCCGGGAGGCGCGCAGCGCGGGCCGCGCCTATCGCTTCCGCAGGCCGGCCGGCCCGGTCCCGCTCCGCACCGGGCGGATCAGGGAGTGACGCCGGACAGGTTGAGCCCGATCACGCCGGCCAGGATGAGGCCGATCGACACGAGCTTGGCGGCGGACACGGTGTCGCCCAGGATGGCCATCCCGATCGCGGCCGTGCCCGCCGCACCGATGCCGGTCCAGACGGCGTAGGCGGGGCCCACCTCCAGCCGGCGCAGGGCCAGGCTGAGCAGGCCGAAGCTGATCAGCGCACAGGCCGCGAAGCCAATGGTGGGCCACAGCCGGGTGAAGTGGGCACTCTGCTTGAGCAGTACGGCGAACCCCGTCTCGAACAGCCCGGCGGTCACGATCAGGAACCATGCCATAACGCACCTGGCCCTGCCGGGCCGCGTCAGGCGGCCAGCGGCCGGCCGGTTTCCAGCAGCGTCTTCAGGTCGCTGAGGATCCACGTCCAGCCGCCGCCTGCTGTCGCGTGCCGCCCCTCTACCAGCGCCGCCGTTTCCGGCGCGCCCGCCAGGTCGTGGGTGAGCGTCAGCGTGCTCACGCCGGAGTTACCTTCCGCTATCTCCCAGCTCAGCCGGGTGTCCGGCTCGGCCCGGGTGCCGGCGTCGAGCAGGACATGCCAGGTCTGCACCAGCCGCCACGGTGGATCGGCCTCGATGACCTCGCCGTCGAAGATCACGCCGCTGATGCCCTGCATCTTCATCGTCACGCTGGCGAAGGCCCGGTAGGCACCGCCCGCCCGCATCTCGTACTGGGCCGGGGCCCGGTAGCCGTAGAGCTGCGTCCAGCCCGGCCGGGTCACCGCGTCCCAGATCTCCTCCGGTGTCGCCCGGATGAAGAGCTGGTGGGTCCGCACGGTGCCAGCCTGCACGATTCCAGCCTGCACGATGTGCGCCTGCGCGGTCTGGGCCGGCGCGGTGCGGGTCCGTACGGGGCGGGCCTGCACGGTCTGGCCTGCACGGTCTGAGCCTGCACGGGGCGGGTCTGCGCGGCCAGCAGGTCCTCGGTCGCGGCGGTCATGTCCTCTCCTCTGCTCGGTGCCGCGGATCGCCAGCACCGCGGCGCGGTGGGCCGCCCTGATCCGCACCTCGGGGGCGTCGGATCAGGGCGACAAGACCAGGCAATCCGGGACAGATGCAGGGGCTGTGCGGCTCATGTGGCGGTGCCGTGTAGAAACGCCTGGGTCAGGCTGCAGGCAGGCTGAGGGTCATCTCGGTGCCCCGCCCGGGCTGGCTGCTGGCGGTCAGCTGGCCGCCGTGGGCCCGGGCGAGCTCAGCCGCCACGGCGAGGCCGATGCCGCTGCCTGAGGTCTGCATGGCCTGCCGCCCACGCCAGAACCGCTCGAAGATATGCGGCAGCTCGTCCGCGGGAATCCCGGCGCCCGTATCGGTGACCCGCAGCACGGCGCCCGGGCTGGCCGTTTCCGTCTCGATCCTCACCTGGCCGCCGGCCGGGGTGAACTTCAGCGCGTTGGTGAGCAGGTTCGTGATCACCTGGTGCAGCCAGCGCGGGTCGGCCATGACCGGGGCCGGGACGAGCTGCCGCTCCACGCTGAGGTCGGCCGCCTCGAACCGCCCGGCCAGGCTGTCCGTGGCGGCCGCGGTCACCTCGGCCAGGTCGCAGCGGCGCAGCGACAGCTGCAGCGTGGCCGCGTCGGCCGCCGCGAGGGTCTGCAGGTCGTCCACCATGCGGGCCAGCCGCAGCACCTCATCACGCAGCGAGGTCAGCTGCTCCGGGGTCGCCTCGACCACGCCGTCGAGCAGCGCCTCGTGGCCGGCCTGCAGGATCGCGACCGGGGTGCGCAGCTCATGGGCGACGTCGGCGACCAGGTCGCGCCGGAGCTGCTCCTGCCGGTCCAGGGTGTCCGCCATCTGATCGAAGGCAGTGGCCAGCTCGCGCAGCTCCCCGGGCGCCGCGACCGGGCCGACCCGGGCGGTGCGGTCCCCGCCCCCCATGGCCCGCGTCACGGTGATGATGCGTTCCACCGGACGGGTGATCCGGCGGGCCACGGCCAGGCCCGTCACGAGCGCGACCAGTGCGGCCAGCCCCGCCGCCCCGGCGATAGCCCGCAGTAGCGCGGTGCGCAGGGTGTGCTCGGCCCCGCCCAGGCCAGATCCGCTGAACCGCATCACGGCCGTACCGACCCGCTGGTCATCCGCCATGACCGGCCAGCTGAGCTGGGTACCGGAGTGCCCGCCGAACCCGGGCGAGGACGCCACCGGCCGGCCCGTGGCGTTCCGGATCTGGACGTCCGCCCCGGTCCGTGTGGTCAGATCCAGTACCGGGCCGAGGTACGCCGCCGCCCAGCTGTTCTTCCGGTCATAGGCCGCGCCCGCCGCGACCGCGACCGCGCTGGCCAGCTGGGCGCGCTGCCGTCCCGCCAGGGCCGAGACGTCCGCGCCGGAGAACACCGCCGTCAGGCCGGCCAGCAGGGCGATGGCCACCAGTGCCACGCCGAGGAACGCCAGCGCCAGGCGGAGGCCGATAGCGTCGCTGCGGGCCGGGACCGCGACGGCCGGCTTGCTGTCAGCGGTCACGGCCCGGTATCACGGGCCAGGCCGAGCCGGTAACCGCCACCCAGCACGGTCTGGACGATCCGGGGGTCGCCCGGATCCTCCTCGATCTTGCGGCGCAGGTTCTTCACGTGCGAGTCAACCGTGCGCTCATAACCCTCGAACTCATACCCCCGGACCCGGTTGATCAGCTCGAACCTGGAGTACACCCGGCCCGGGACGGTGGCCAGGGCCAGCAGCAGGCCCCACTCGGTCGGGGTCAGGCCGACGACGGCCCCCCGCACCGTGACCTGACGCTGCGGCTCGTCGATGAGCAGCACGCCGCCGCCGTAGCTCGCCTCGTCCCCCGCGACCGTAGGGTTGCTGCGGCGCAGCACGGCCTGGACACGCAGTACCAGCTCGCGAGGGCTGAACGGCTTGGTCACGTAGTCGTCGGCGCCGAGTTCCAGACCGCGGATCCGGTCTTCTTCGGTGCTCCTGGCCGTGAGCATCAGGATCGGCGTGGAGCCGGACGCGCGCAGCTCGCGGGCCACGGTCTCGCCCGCCACGTCCGGCAGGCCGAGGTCGAGGATCACCAGGTCCGGAGAGGCCGATCCGGCCAGGGTGAGGGCCTCGGCGCCGGAGTCGGTGGTCAGTACGGTGAAACCGGCCCGTTCCAGATACGAACGGACCAGCTCGCGGAGCTTGCGCTCGTCCTCCACGACCAGCACCGTTGCTGCCATCGCTGCTCACCCGCCTCTCCGTGCCAGCCCCACTGTGCCACCCGGCTCTGCCAGCCCACTGGTGCCTCCATGATCCCGCAGCGGAGGAGCGGTAGCGGGACGCCTGCCGGGGAGGCGGGTTTGCGGCCCGGCTCCACACGGCCACCACAACAGCTTCACCTGCCCGGCACCCGCGCCGGCTGCACTTATCAGGTGACCAGCAATGACCTGTTCGTGATCGCGCCGTGGATCATCTTCGGCGCGGCGCTGGCCGTCGTGCTGGTCCGGCTGCTGAGTTCCCGCCGCCGTGGAGGCCGCTGGTGATCGACCTGGCCCAGCTGGATATCAGCTCCCCGGTCTCTTATCTCATCGCGGTACTCGTGCCCGCGCTCGATGCGCTGATCCCGGTGCTGCCCAGCGAAACCGCGGTGATCGCCCTCGGTGTCGCGACGGCGGGCAGCACCGATCCGCGGATCGCGGTGCTGGTCGCGCTCGCCGCGCTCGGGGCGTTCCTCGGCGACAATGCCGCCTACCTCGTGGGCCGGAGATTCGGCCCGGCCGTAAGCAGACGGGTTTTCGCGGGCGAGCGGGGGGAGCACCGCCGGGACTGGGCCCAGCGGTCCCTGGCCAGGTACGGCACCCGGATCATCGTGGCCTGCCGGTTCATCCCGGGCGGCCGGACTGCCGTCACCCTCACCTGCGGTCTCATCGGCTACCCGCGGCGCAGCTTCGTGCTCGGCACCGCCGTGGCCGGGATTCTGTGGGCCAGCTACGCGTTCTTGCTGGGGCGGGTCGGCGGCCAGGCGTTCGAGGGCCGTCCCTGGGCCGGCTTGCTGGTCGGCCTGGGACTCACCGTGGCCGTCAGCGGCGTGATCGAGGCGGTCCGGCGGATCCGCCGCCAGCACCGCCGGCGGCAGGCCGGGGCCGGGCCAGGGCGCCGTGGCCCGGCTGCCGATACTGCTGCGCAGACCCCGGGCTCCCCCTCTCCCGGGCCGTCCCGGGACTCCGTATCTCCTGGGCAGACGCGGTGCTCCACATCCCCTGCACATGTTCTGCAGGTGAACTCCACTGTGGTCGCTTGTCCTGTTAAGGAAGGGCGGACGAGCGTGTGCACCGGCGGGGACGCCGTCCGAAGGGGATGAGCCGGGCGGCGCCTGTACTCGTGGGGAGCGGGCGCCGCCTGGTCCGGTCAGCCGGGGGCCTGACCGGACGGGCTGTCCGCGTCCAGGACGTACTTCCCTCGGCTGGACCCGGCTGCATCGGTCAACCGCAAGACCGCCTGGGCGGCCGCGACAAGCCCGGCATCCCGGTCGGCTCCCTCAGCCTCCAGCGCCTTGGCCAGCGGGCGGGCCCACCTCTTGGGATCCTCCATGTGCTGTCTGAGCACCATGCTCCCGTTCGGGCGGCCGCGAAGCCGTTCCCTGGCCAGCGTCATCAGCTCGGCCTGCGCCTCCGGTAACGCAGCCGGAACACGGTCCCCCTGGTGCCTGGCTCCGGTTCGCGCAGACAGCGCGATCACGACGAGCCTGATTGGGTCCATCTCTCTCCTTGGTCGGCTGGATGCTGGTCGGCTGGATGCAGGGCAGCTTGATCCCGGCCAGTCTGATGCGACAGCCCGGGCCGTCCTGGCTCGGGCAGCGGGGTGGTGCCGCTCGCGGAGCGGGCGGGCAGCCGCACGTCGGCGGGGTCGGGCAGCGGTGCGCTGCTGACCCGGGGCAGGGTGACGATCGCCGGGTCGCATTCCACGGACGTCAGCACCGGACCGCCTGAACCCCGGGTGACCAGCAGCAGCGCCTGGTCGGGCAGGTTCTGCAGCACGGCGGGCTCGACCGTGTATTCATACACCCGCTGGCTGGCCGCGGCGTTGCTCCAGTTGGTGCTCTCCGCCCAGGAACGGGCCGTAGACCAGTTCCGGGATACCGACCTGCTGCGGGAGTAGCGCCGGGACTCATCGTGGCCCTCGCTGCGCGGGCGGTACCGCTGGGCGGCGGCTTTCCACCCGGGATGGCCGCCGATGTGGATGGTGTCGGTGACGGTCTGGCCTTCGGTCTGCGTGAGCGTGTGCGTGTCACTGCCGCCCAGGGTGGCGGTGACCTGCGAGAGCACGAACTGGTGCTGCCGGCCGATATAGGCCGCGGCCTGCTCGGCCTCGGCGTGGTGGCCCAGCCGCATGAAGGCGGCGGAGCCACCGCCGAGCATGCCCAGGCCGGTGTCGCGCAGATGGCGGAACAGCAGCGTCAGCGGAACGCCGCGCCGCTCGCACGCGCCGGCCAGCCGCTCCAGGTGCGGGCGGCTGATCTCATCCGCACCCACGATGATGACGGCCGGGGCCGGGTCGTTGCTGCCGGTCACCTGGACGGTCAGCCACTGGATCGCCAGAGCGGCCAGGACTTCGGCGCGGGCGCTGCGCGCGGCGGGTTCCAGGGCCAGGCAGGTGTAGTAGGCCGGCGGCTGCGGGGCGGCCGGAGCCTGGCCAGTGCCAGCCACATCCGTGTGCTGCGCGAGCGTGGTCAGGAAGGCCTCGATGCGTACTAAATTCGGCTCGATCTGGCGCCGGTATTCCGGCGGGAACAGTTCGGCTGAGATGAGCGCCTGCTCCGCCGCGCTGAGCACGGCGGGACGATCTTCGTGGCCGAGGGCGGCCCGGACCGCCGCAGCCAGCCGTCCCGGTGTGACGTCCCCGCCGAGCGCGCCGTGCAGTTGTTCCAGCACCCGGGTGTCCACGGCCCGCTCCGCGCGGGCCGCACCAGCCGTGCCATCCACGTGCACCGCTTCGGCCAGGGCGTCGGCGAACTGCGCGGCGGACAGCCCGGCAAGGACGCCTGAGGAGCCTAGCTCCGCGGGCAGCAGCCATACTGCGGTCGGTACCCCCGCCGCCCGGGCGGTGTCGGTGAGTTCCTGGCAGATCACCTCGCCGGTCAGGTCCACGGTCAGCACCGGCTGGCTGGCCAGCAACGAGGTTCCGTGCGTGGTGAGCAGGGCCTGCCAGCCGCGCAGGCTCCCGCCGAACACATCCGTCCGCAGCGTGCCGGGCGGCAGCGTGGCGCTGCCCCACTCGTCAACCTGCTCCAGCCGGGTCAGCTCGGCTCGCTGCCAGGCTTCCTCACGGTGCTGCCACGCCGCGATGGCCCGCTCGTGGTCGTCAGCGACCCGGCTCACCGCGGCGGCGGCCTGCCGTGCTTTGCGCCACCGCAGAAAGGTAAGCGTCATGCCGGGCCCGCAGATGACCAGCGCGATCAGGTCGCTGACCAGCGGCGGGCCGCTGCCGTTGATATTGGCCGCGCAGCCGTTGGCCAGCAGCAGCACGACGAACAGCAGGGTGCTGGGGATGCCGAGGAATTTGCGGATCTTCCGGTACGCCTTGTCGGCCGATTCGGCCTGCTGCGCCGCGGCCTCCCGCATCGCCTCAAGATCGGGTCGCGGCTCAGGGAACGGTGCAGCGAGCTGGCGACGGTCCCGGAATACCCAGCCCAGCCTGGGCCCGGGCGTGAACAAGCTGGCCCGCCGGTCCGCCCCCTCCGCTACCGGCACTGGCGCGACCGGTGCTGGCTGCATGCTCATACCGATCACTCCCCTGGGCCTGGGCGGTCCCGGCCGGGCTGAACGCGGAGCCGCACATCCCTGGTAGGCAAGTCGCGATGCTACCAAATGCTCGCTGTTCGCTTCTTTTCCCGCAGACGGCCGCGGCCTCGTTACCCGCTCCGCCGGTGAGTTCCGGCCAGATGAAATGCGGGCCCCGCATTACTGCCGCGTTTCGTCTCCGATCGACTGCCGGGTTTCGTCCCTGATCGCCCCATTGACCAGAACTGTCCTCCGTCTTAGCGTCAGGGCTAGCTGATTGTTTGGTCTGCGAAATTCCGGCCCACGCGATCACCGGCCACGCTGCCCGCTGGCACCTAGAGGGGTTGGCCATGCGCCTTTACCAGTCGGGCGCGCTGCTGACCGGCGCGCGTAATGAGCTCATCCCCCGTGGCGCTGTCCTGGTGGACGGCCCGCGGATCATCGCGGCGGGACCGGTCGACACCCTGATGGCCGAGCATCCGGTCCCGGTGGACGTGGTGGACCTGGGCGACGTAACGCTGCTGCCCGGTCTGGTGGACGCCCACGTGCACCTCGGCTTCGACGGAGGCCCGGGCCCGGTGGCCCGGATGAAGGCCGAAACCGACACCGAGCAGCTGATTCTGATGCTGCGCAGCGCCCGCGAACTGCTCTCGGTGGGCGTCACCACCGCACGGGACCTGGGCGCCCGGTCCTTCCTCGACATCGCGGTCGCCGCCGCGACCGCCAGCGGGATGGCCGAGGGGCCGCGATTGCTGACCGCGGCCCGGCCGCTCACCCCGACCGGCGGGCACTGCTGGTTCATGGGCGGGGAGTGCGACACCGCGGACGATCTGCGCCGGATGGTCCGGCTGCACCACAAGATGGGCGCCGGCTTCGTCAAGGTCATGTCCACTGGCGGGTTCATGACCGAGGGTGCACCACCATGGTCCGCGCAGTTCAGCCTGGCCGAACTGGAGGCGGTGGTGGCTGAGGCCCACCGGCTCGGCAAGCGGGTCGCCGCGCACGCGCACGGCAGGCTGGGCATCACCCAGGCCGTGGCGGCGCAGGTGGACACCATCGAGCACTGCTCATTCGCCGGGCCGGACCGCAAGTATGGCTCGGATTTCGATCCGGCCGTGGTGGATGAGATCGCCGCGGCGGGCATATACGTATGTCCGACCATGAACGTGCACGCGCTCACGTTGCGCGAGCGTTTCGGCGACGCGCTGGAAAAGGTGATCATGGGACTGTATTCGGGCGGCGTGCAGATCATCGCGGGGACCGACGCTGGCATCGACAACTGCCCGCACGACGCCTACATCTCGGGCCTGGAAGCGCTGGCGATGGTGGGCCTGCCGGCCGTGGAGATCCTGGACGCGGCCACGTTGCGGGCGGCCCGGGCGCTGGGCGTGGACGACCGCACCGGCACGATCGAGCCGGGCAAGGACGCCGATCTCATCGCGGTCCGCGGGGACCCGCGGACCGACATCTCGGTCCTGAACCACCTGGAACTGGTGGTCGCACGGGGCGCTGAGCACCCTCCCGCGCCGTACCGGGACCGGCGGCCGGCCGGGCCTCCCCCCAGCGGGTCACTTCTCGGCGAACCTCCTCCGGGCCGGCCGCTTCCCAGCCAAGCTCTCCCCAGCGGGACTCACGCCAGCGGGCCTCACCCCAGTGGGCCTCACCCGGGAGCGGAGCCTGCCGTCGCCGGACCGGCGGCCGCGGCGAGCGCCCTGGCGGCACCGGCCGGGCCAAGCCCCCGATGACCGCGCTGGCCGAGGCGCTCAACCGCATCACCGTCGCCGACCTGCGCCGCCGCGGCGGCCTGAAGTGGACCTACGCCGGCCCGGACGTGCTCGGGGCGTTCGTCGCCGAAATGGATTTCGGCACCGCCCCAGCGGTCGAGGACGCGCTCCGCGCGGTCATCACGCGCGGGGACTACGGGTACCTCACCCCGCTCGCGGCGCGGCAGATGGCCGCGGCCTGCTCGGCGTGGCTGGCCGACCGGAGCGGCTGGGAGGTGGACCCGGACTGGATCCGCCCCCTGCCTGACGTCATCAAGGGCCTCGAGGCGGCGATCACCCTCTTCTCCCGCCCGGACAGCCCGGTGATCCTGCCCACCCCGGCCTACATGCCGTTCCTGACCGTGCCGCCGCTCCTGGGCCGGAAGATCATCCAGGTGCCGATGACCACGGTCGACGGCCGGGCCGCGCTCGATCTGGATGGCATCGGCGCCGCCTTCCGCGCGGGGGGTCACCTGCTCATCCTGTGCAACCCCTCTAACCCGATGGGCCGGGTGTACACCCAGGCCGAACTGGCTGGCGTGGGTGAGGTGGTCGAGCGCCACGGCGGCCGCGTGTTCGCCGACGAGATCCACGCGCCGCTGGTCTACCCGGGGCACCGGCACATCCCTTACGCCTCGCTCAGCGAGGTCACCGCCGGGCACACCCTCACCGCGACCTCCGCCTCCAAGGGCTGGAACCTGCCCGGCCTCAAGTGCGCCCAGCTCATCCTGGGCAACGAGGCGGACCGCGAACTCTGGGCGGAGGCCGGCCGCCTCATCGAGCACGGTGCGAGCACCCCCGGCGTGCACGCCAACATCGCGGCGTTCACCGCGGGCCAGGACTGGCTCGCGGAGGTGCTGGCCTACCTGGACGGGAGCCGGATGCTGCTCGGGGACCTGCTCGCCGAGTATCTTCCCGGGATCCGCTACCGGCCCCCGGAAGGCACGTACCTGGCCTGGCTGGACTGCCGCGAGCTGGGTCTGGGTGACACCCCCGGCGAGTTCTTCCTGGACAAGGGGTCAGTGCTGGTCAACGACGGGCCCGCGTTCGGCGAGGCGGGGAAAGGCCACGTCCGGCTCAACTTCGCCACCCCCCGGCCGATCCTCCAGGAGGTCGTCCGCCAGATGGGTGAGGCCGTGGCCAACAGCTGACCGGGACCTTCACCCGCGACCGGATGCGCGCGCTTGGGGACGGGCTGATGTCATTGTGTGCGGGGCCCTGGGCCTTCCGGCCGATTTCTTCTCGCCATTTCCGGCTCACCCACCAGGCCCCCAGGGAGGGCACCATGCGGATCGACCGGCTGGATCATCTCGTGCTCACGGTGGCCAGCATCGAGGTGACCGTTGATTTCTACACCCGGGTGCTGGGGATGCGGGTGGTGACCTTCGGTGCCGGGCGCACCGCCCTGACCTTCGGGACCAGCAAGATCAACCTCCACCAGGCAGGCCACGAGTTCGAGCCCAAAGCGCGGCGGCCGACCCCGGGCAGCGCGGACATCTGCCTCATCGTCGGCGAGGACCTCCCCCGCGTGATGGCCGAACTGGCGGCGGCGGGTGTGCCGATCGAGGAGGGGCCGGTCGAGCGGACCGGGGCCCTGGGCACCATGACCAGCTGTTATCTGCGCGACCCGGATCAGAACCTGATCGAGCTCAGCCACTACCCCGAGCCGGATCGGCAGGCGTAACAGTACGGCTAACCGGTCGGCAATTCTGTGAAGCGCGGTGACAATTGGTGCTTAGTGACACAGGATAGGGCGCCTAGGTAGCGTCCGGTTCGGCAGTGACGGGGATTCCGGGGCCACGGGATCGATCCAGGAGTGACCAGATGGGCAAAACCAGCTCGGCCGGCACCCAGCCAGAAGCCCCGCGCCGGCCGGTCAGGTTCACTTTTCTCGCCACCGTCGCCATCCCGGCCACCTGCCTGATCGTGCTCTGGGCGCTGGCGGCGGGCGTGGTGCTCGGCAGCTCGCTCGATGGGCACGGCTTCTGGTCGCCGGATCACCGTGAGGTCGTCGAATTAACGATTCTGGTGGGTGCGGGCCTGTTCGTCGGCCTGGTCTGCGTCATTCTGATGGGCCGCTTCTCCTACAAGCTGTCGCGGGATATCGCCGCGCTGGCCACGACGGCGCAGCGCTCCGCGGACGAGCAGCTGCCGCAGTTGCTGGAGCGGCTGCGCAGCGGGGAGACCCCGGCCAGCGTCCCGCAGCAGCCGCCGTCCCGGCCGCGGCCGAAGAACGCGGAGATCGCCCGGGCCCTCGCGGCGGTCGGCAGCCTGGAGCAGACCGCCGTCGGGGCGGCGGCCGGCGAAGCCGGGCTGCGCAACGGCCTCCGCCAGGTGTTCGTGAGCCTGGCCCGCCGCAACCAGTCACTCCTGCAGCGGCAGCTCCGGCTGATCGACGCGCTGGAGCACAAGGCGCCCGACTCCGCGGCGCTGGCCGACCTGTTCGCGCTCGACCACCTCACCACCCGGATGCGCCGCCACGCGGAAAGCCTGGCCATCCTGGCCGGGGCCGCGCCCGGCCGGTCCTGGACCGAGCCGGTGCCGATCATCGACGTCATCCGGGCCGCCATGGCGGAGGTCGAGGACTACCGCCGGGTCACGGTGCTGACCACATCCGAGGACGCGGTGGCCGCCCAGGCCGTCGCGGACATGATCCACCTGCTGGCCGAGCTGATCGAGAACGCGACCATGTTCTCCCCGTCGGGAACGCGGGTCGAGGTCCGGGCCGAACGTGTGGCCAACGGGTTCGCCGTTGAGATCGACGACCGCGGGCTTGGTATCGAGCCCGCCCAGCTCGCCGAGATCAACCAGCAACTCGCCCAGCCGCCCGACTTCGACCTGGCCAACGCGGACCGGCTGGGCCTGTTCGTGGGGGCGAAGCTGGCCGCCCGCCATGACGTCCGGGTCTCCCTGCGGCGGTCCCCGTACGGCGGTACCACCGCGATCGTGCTGCTGCCCAACAGCATCATCGTGCTCGTATCGGCGTCGGCGTCCCCGGGCCCGAGCGCGCTGCCCGCAGCTCGCCGGGCCACCGGCCGCCCCGCCGCGCTGGACCTCGGCTCCGGTGCCGCCCTCGCGCTGACCGGCCGGCGCGGGCTCCAGCCGTCGGTGGCCGCTACTGACCAGCCCGGGACCATGCCACAGCCCGGGAGCACCGCGCAGCCCGGGAGCACCGCGCAGCCCGGGAGCACCGCACAGCCGTCGGGTCCCGCGCAGCCGGCTAACGGGGCGCAGCCCGCCAACGGGGCCCGGTCAGGTAACGGGGCGCAGCCCGCCAGCCTGGCCCAGCCGACCAGGCCCACGCAGCCGGGAGCCGGCGCACCGCCGGCCGGCCACGGCGCCGCCCCGGTCACCGGTAAGCCGGTCACCGATAAGCCGATGACCGGGGAGCCGGCGGGCAGCCCTCCCGGCGCCGCGCCCCGGCGTGAGCTGCCGCACCGCACCCGGCAAGCCAGCTTGTCTCCGCATCTGCGGGACAGCCTCGCCACCGGCCGGCCGGTCGGTGGCCCGGACGCCGCACCCGACAGCCGTAGTCCGGAGCAGGCCCGCGACCTCGCGGCGTCCCTGCAGACGGGGTGGCGGCGCGGGCGCCAGGACGACCTGCCCGAAGCGCCGGATACGGCTGCCCCCCCGCTGCCCAGGCGGACCGGATCCTCCGCCGCTGACCGCCAGGAGCCGTGATGGAGGAGCAGGGGGCCACCGGGACCGGTCAGGACCTGGGCTGGCTGCTCGACGACCTCGCGAGCCGGGTGGAGCATTTCCAGAAGGCCGTGATCCTGTCCCGGGACGGGCTGGCCATCGCCTCCTCCGCCGGTCTGCACCGGGATGAGGCCGAGCGGCTGTCCGCGCTCGCGGCCGGGATGCAGAGCCTGGCCAGCGGCGCTGGCCAGCACTTCGGGGTGGGCGAGGTACGCCAGACCATCATCGAGCTGGAGCAGGCCCTGCTGTTCATCACCGCCGCTGGTCACGGTAGCTGCCTGGCCGTCCTGTGCCCAGCGGGCGCCGACGCCGGCCTCGTCGCCTACGAGATGGCGATGCTGGTGAAGCGGGCCGGACCCCACCTGGCCGCCCGGCCACGGTTCCCGGCCAGCCACCTCACGGTGGACTGAGTCCACGATGGGCGTAGGCGGCAAGTGGGTTGACCGGGACGCTGACCCAGTCGTGCGCCCCTACGCGGTGACCGGCGGGCGGACCGAGCCCGCCGACGGCGAGGTGCTCGACCTGATCGCGGTCATCGTGGACTCCGGCCGCCCGGCTGAGCCCGCTGACCCGTTCGGGCTGGGCCCCGAGCACCGGCGCATCCTGAACCTGTGCCAGCGCCCCGCCACCGTGGCTGATGTCGCCTCCGACACCGGACTACCGGTCGGCGTGATCCGGGTGCTGCTCGCCGACCTCATCCAGCAAGGCCGGATCAGGGTGCTGCCGGGCCGCCCGGCCGGCCAGAAGCCCAGCGCTCAACTGCTGCGGGAGGTGCTGCATGGGCTCCGGGCTCTCTGATCCTGGGCCAGAGGGCCCGCTCGCGACGTTCAAGATCCTCATCGCGGGTGGGTTCGGCGTGGGCAAGACCACGCTGGTCAGCGCGATCAGCGAGGTCCGGCCGCTGCGCACCGAGGAGGCCCTGACCAGTGCGGGGGCGAGCCACGACGATCTGCAGGGCGTGGAAAACAAGACCACGACCACCGTCGCCATGGACTTCGGCCGCATCACCCTCGGGGACCGCCGGGTGCTCTACCTGTTCGGCACGCCCGGCCAGGAGCGCTTCTGGTTCATGTGGGACGACCTCTCTTACGGGGCGCTCGGCGCCGTGGTGCTGGCGGACACGCGCCGCCTGGCCGACTGCTTCGCGTCCATCGACTACTTCGAGAAACGTGGGCTGGCCTTCATCGTCGCGGTCAACTGCTTCGACGGCGCCCATCGCTACGACCCCGCCGAGGTCCGGGCCGCGCTCGACCTCGGCCCCGGGGTCCCGGTGGTGCTGTGCGACGCCCGTGAGGCGGAGTCGGCCAAGAGCGTCCTGATCGCCCTGGTGGAGCTGATCCTGGACAGCGCGCCCGACGAGGACTGCGGGATCCGGGTAGCTCCCGCAGCGCCGCCCCTGGTGTAGGCGTTGCGGGGCCCAGCGATATCACGGATGATCACGTCTAGCGGCCGAACAGGCCGCGGAGCAGGGGTAGCGGGTTGATCAGCCAGGTACCGGCCGGCGGACCGGCCGAGTCGCCGGACGGCCAGGCACTGTGGCCGGTCCGCTCGGGAGTGGTGCCTCCGCTCGCGGATGGGTTCAGCACCAGGCCGGAGAGCGCACCCCGGATCGGCGCCGCGCTCGTCCCGGGCAGCGCGGTCGTGCTGGTGCCCGGCCGCGGCGGCGGCACCGGATCGCGGGACTGGCTGGGATCGTGTGGCAAGACCCAGCTCGCGGCCTTCTTCGCCGAGTCGCTCTGGCGGTCCCGTGAGGTGGACCTGATGGTCTGGGTATCCGCGACCAGCCGGTCCTCGGTGCTGGCCGGGTACGCGGAGGCCGCGGAGGCCGCGCTGGGCACCGACCCCAGCGCCGACGCCGAGGCCATCGCCGAACGCCTGGTGAGCTGGCTGGGCGAGACCCGGCGGCGCTGGCTGGTAGTGCTCGACGACCTGACCGCCGCGGCCGATCTGACCGGGCTGTGGCCAGCCGGGCCAGCGGGCCAGGTTCTGGTCACCGCGACCAGCCCGGCGGTCCTGCCCACCGGGCACCAGGCCCTCGTTCTGCAGGTCGGGGCGTTCAGCTCCCGGGAGGCGCTGAGCTACCTGATGGGCCGCCTGACCGCCGACCCGGACCAGCGGCTCGGGGCGATCGACCTCGTCGAGGACCTCGGCCGCGAGCCCATGGCGCTCGCCCAGGCCAGCGGCGTCATCGCCACGTCCTCGCTGTCCTGCCGGGACTACCAGGGCTACTTCACGGCCAGGCGGGACCAGTTGGCGACAACCGCGGGCAGCAAGCCCCCCGCCGCGGCCGTCAGCTGGCTGTTCTCGGTCGAGCAGGCCGACCGGCTGGCCGCCGGCGGTGCCGCCCAGCCGGTGCTGGCGCTGGCCGCCCTGCTGGACGGCGACGGGATGCCCGCCACCGTGTTCAGTACTCCTGCCGTCGGTGCCTACGTCGCCCCGGATGGCGTCGCCACGCCCGCCGCCCGCGAGCTGGCCTGGAATACCCTGCCCATCCTGGAACGGACGGCGTTGCTGGCCCTCGACCGGGCTGCGTCACCAGCGGCGGTCCGGATGAGCCCGGTGATCCAGGCGGCCATCCGCGCGGTCATGCCGGACACCATGCGTGACCGGGCGGTCCGGGCCGCGGCCGACGCGCTGGTCGAGGCGTGGCCCGCTGAGGAACCGCCCTGGCTCGCCGCGATGCTCCGGTCCTGTGCCACCAGCCTGCAACAGCACGCCGGGAACATGCTGCTGGCCGACGGCTGCCACCCGCTGCTGCTGCGCGCCGGGCAGAGTCTGGTCCGGGCCCGGCTGACCGGCTCGGCCGTCGCGTACTGGCGTGAGCTCGCCGCGGCCAGTGAGGCAATCCTCGGGCCCGGCCACCCGGATACCAAGGTGATCGACGGGCGGCTGGCCGACGCGTACCTGGCGGCCGGCCGGGCCGCCGAGGCCGTGGCCTGGTTCCAGCGGGTGCTGGCCGGCCGGATCACGACGCTGGGCGCGGGCCATCCCGGCACCGTCGCGGCCCGGCGGGATCTCGGCCGGGCCCTGATCGCCGCCGGCCAGCCCGGCGAGGCCGTCACCGTGCTCGAGGGCGCGGTGGGTGACTACGACCGGGTCCTGGGGCCGGATCACCCCGACACGATCAGCGCCCGTGAGGAACTCGCGGCCGCCTACCAGGCCGCGGGCCGCCCAGCCGACGCGATCCGCCTCTACCGGCGCACGCTGAACGACCGGGAGCGGGTCCAGGGCGCCCGGCATCCGGACACGCTGAGCACCCGCCAGAAGCTGGCCGACACCTATCTGGCCGACGGCAAGCTCAAGGACGCGACCTCGCTGTACAAGAAGGTGCTGGCGGACCGGGAGCGGGTCCTCGGCCCAGACGACCTGGACACGATCGCCGCCCGCGGCAGCCTCGCCTCCGCCTACCATTCGGCGGGCAAGATGGCGTCCGCGGTCCACTTGTACGAGGAGGCCTGTGCCAGCTATCAGCGCGTCGCCGGCCCGGATCATCCCGACACCCTGGCCCGCTCCGCCAACCTGGCCAGTGCCTACTACTCCGTGGGACGGCTGACCGACGCGCTGACCATGCTCCGTGACACGCTGGCCCGGTGCGAGCGGATCCTGCCCCCGGGCGACCCGCTGACGGTCGCCGTGCGGGAAAGCCTGACCAACCTGGTCGGAACTGACCCGCCGCAGGGTTAGCGAGGCTGGTTCCCGCGCGGCCAGGCTGGCTCCCAGTCCGGCCAGCCCTCAGTCCGGCCCGGCCCTCACCGCCCGGCCCTCAATCCGGCCGGCTCAGCAGATAACGCGCCGTGCTGATGCCCGGTTCGGGGGCCATCTCGGCGTCCGGATAGGCGCCCCGGCCGTCCAGGCCCCCGGACCGGTCCTCGGAGACATGCACGATCTGCCAGCCGTCCAGGGACAGCCGGTCAAGGCAGCCCAGTACCTCCCGGATCGGGTAGCCGAACTGCGACACCGGCAGGCCCAGATCCACGGGCATGTGCTCGGCCCCATTGAACAGCCAGCCGACCCAGGTGTGCAGCTCCACGACCTGGACGGTCTCCCGCCATTCCGCGAACTGGGCGGCGACGGTCGGCTGCGGTTTGCGGGCCCGGAATTCCTCGGTGACGTAGTCGTGCGCGTTCTGCGGATCCACCACGGTCTCGGTGCCGTCGGGGAACCGGATCCGGGCCACATCCACCCGGGGACCGCCGTCGTGCAGGCGCTCCTTGCCGACGGCCACATCCGTGCCTGCCTGCCAGTTCGCCAGTTCGCTTTCCCAGGAGTCGCTGTTGCGCTCGAACACGTCCGCGGCCACGGCCCGCACCCGCTCGTCCCACCACCGGCGGGCCGCCTCGTCGCCGGTGTCCTTGGCCACCACGAGCGGCTCCTGGCCCGGGATCTCCACCATGTCGAAGACCGCCCGGGTAATGACCAGCATCGCGTGCCGCACCGCCATACCGTCCCGCCTCCCCGCCTGCTGATTGGCCTGCGTGTGGCGGCGTCGCCGCCGCCATCCGCTGGTCCCTGGTACCCAGTGCCGCCGCGATAATTCCCGCTTACGGGGCGGCTGCGGGCCCACGGCCCGGTTACCCGGGGCTGGTCACCGAGGGTCAGGCGCCAGCCGGGCCAGGACGATGTCGAACTCCACGCTGGTCCACGGGCCGCCGAGAGCACGCCCGTCCGGTCCGGTTCCCGGCGGGTGCTCGGCGAAGTCGGTGATGAGGCTCTCCTTGACGCCGAACACGGCGTCCCGGTCCAGGTACGGGCCACCCGCCACGAAGATGTGCGTGATGAGCGTCCGGTACCCCGGCGCCTCGACCTTGAAGTGCAGGTGCGCGGGACGCATCGGGCCCCGGCCGGCCGCGGTGAGCAGGTCGCCGACCGGGCCGTCATCAGGAATGGGATACGGCGCCGGGCGCACCGACCAGAACCGGTACTCCCCCTCCGGAGAGCTGCGCAGCCAGCCGCGTCCCCCGGTCCGGCCGTCGGGGTACTGCACGTCGTAGAAGCCGTCCTCGTCCGATTCCCAGACCTCGATGCGGGCCCCGGGCACCGGCTCCCCGCCGGTGCCGCGGACCGTGCCGGACACGTAGCACGGCTGGCCTTTCGCCTCGCCGGCGATGTCGCCGCCCAGCGGCACCTCCGGCGAATCGTCGGTGAAGAACGGGCCGACCACCGTCGATTCGGTGGCTCCCGCCGACGCCGGGGCGTTGATCGCCACGGTCAGCATGGACAGCCCGAGCACGTCCGAGAGCAGGATGAACTCTTGCCGCCGGTCATCGGTGATGTGCCCGGTCCGGGTCAGGAAGTCGATGCCCTGCTGCCATTCGGACTCGGTCAGCCGTACCTCGCGGGCGAACGCGTGCAGGTGGCGCACCAGGCTCTGCATGACCTCCCGGTAACGCGGTGCGGCCGCGCCGGTGAAGGTGGCCAGTACCTCGGCGGTGACCGCCTCCTCGCCCGCGGCCTGGGCCTGGGCGTCATCCGGCACTGGATCTCCGGCCCAGGCCCGGCGCAGCAGCGCCTGCAGCGCCGCGGCGTCGGCCGGCACCGGGTTGTCCGCGGGGACCGCCGGCTCGATCAGCCGGGCCGCCTCGGCGATCTGTTCCTCACCAAAGCCGATGTCGCGCAGCCCGCGGGGCAGGCCCAGCTGCCAGCCGAGCCGTTGCAGCGCGGCGGCCGGATCGGCGCCGCCTGGCCCAGCCACCGGCCAGCCCACCACCGGCCAGGGCCTGGCCGATCTGGCGGGCCGCGTCCGGCACTCCGGGCGCGTTGAAGGCCAGCACGTAGGGCAGCATGATCGCGTGGGTCTGCGCGTGCGGCAGGTCGTACCGGCCGCCCAGGATGTGGCAGATCTTGTGGTGCAGCCCGGAGCCGGTGACCGCGAACGCGGTGCCGGCCAGGTACGCCCCGTAGAGCAGGTCCCCGCGGGCGCCGGTGTCAGCGCCGTCGCGGAGCACCGCCGGCAGCGCGGCGGCCAGGACCCTGATGGCCTCCCCGGCGGTCAGCGAGCTGACCGGGTTGCGGCCGGGAGCCCAGAATGCCTCCACGCAGTGCGCCATCGCGTTGAGGCCGCTGGCCGCGGACACCGGCCCGGGCAGGGACACGGTCAGCTCCGGGTCGTAGATCACCAGCCTGGGCAGCACCCTGGCATCGACGCCGGTGGTCTTGCGGTCGCCCTCGGTCAGGCCCCAGACCGGGGTGACCTCGGATCCGGCGTAGGTGGTGGGTACCGCGATCACCGGCAGCCCGGTGGTCAGCGCGACCGCCTTGGCCGTGCCCGTGGCCGATCCCGCCGCCCAGGCTGAGTACCGCGTCCGCGCCGACCGCCGCGGCCTGCTTGCGGGCCGCGTCGGCGACCTCCACCGGCACGTGCGGCCGGACGCCGGTGAACGTGCCGGCGATCCGGTCCGCGAGCGGAGCGAGGAGTTCCCGGGCGGCGGACTGCTCACTGCCCGAGGGGATCACCAGCAGCCGGGACACCCCGAGCCGGGCTACCTCGCCGGCCAGCGCGGTCCGCGCCACGCCGGCACCGAACACCACCCGGCCGGGCAGCGTGTCACGCGCGAATGGCTCCATCAGACCTCCGGGCCTGGACAACGCGGCACGGGCACATTCCCCTAGTCACGCAACGAACTTCCTGGCTCCCGGTGGCCAGGGACAGCCCAGTCCTGGCGTCCGGCGCACCACCGGACGCCAGGACCAGCGCACGTTAGCGGCGCGCGCGGCGCCGCATGCCGCCGGTCAGGCGCAGGGCCCCGAGCACGATCAGCACCACCAGCGCCACGAAGAACAGGAAGTGGAGGGCGGAGATCACCAGTGAGATGACCATGAAGGCGACAATCACCGCGAGCACGATGAGCAGAAGTTTCCCCATACGCTCACGATATGCCAACCGGGGCAACCTGGCACCGCCGCCAGTCGCCGGATGTCCAGAGTGTCCCGCCGGATAGGGCCCCCGGGCCCGGGCGCCCGCGCGTCCGTGGCCGTCCTGGCGCATCTGCCGCTGGTAGCCTTTCGGCCTCGTGAGCACCCCCGCGACCGCACCCCAAGAGGATGACAGCCGCCCGGACGCTCCGGTCCGGCCCGATCTGCTCCTGTCCCTGCGCAGCTGGCAAAAGGAAGCCTACCGGGAGTATTTCCGCCTGCCCCGGCGCGACTTCCTGCTCGTCGCTACCCCCGGAGCAGGGAAAACGGCCTGGGCGCTGACCGTCGCCGCCGAACTGCTCGCCCGCCGGGAGATCGCCTCGGTCACCGTGGTCACCCCCACCGAGCACCTGAAGCACCAGTGGGCGCAAGCCGCGCATCACGTCGGCATCTCCCTGGATTCCTCCTACCGCAACGCACAGGGCCGGGCCTCCGCCGACTTCACCGGGGTAGCGGTCACCTACGCACAGGTCGCCGCGCACCCGATCCTGCACCGGCAGCGCACGGTGAACCGGCGCACCCTGGTGATCTTCGACGAGATCCACCACGCGGGCGACGCGCTCTCCTGGGGGGACGCGGTCCGCGAGGCGTTCGAGCCCGCGCGGCGGCGGCTGGGCCTCACCGGCACCCCGTTCCGCAGTGACGCCAACCCGATCCCGTTCGTGGCCTACGCACCGGACGCCGACGGCAGCCGGCGCAGTGTGTCCGACTACGTCTACGGATACGGGCCGGCCCTCGACGACGGCGTGGTCCGCCCGGTCATCTTCCTGGCCTACTCCGGCGAGATGCACTGGCGGACCCGGGCCGGCGACGAGATCACCGGCACCCTGGGCACGCCGATGCTCGCCGAGCAACTCGCCCACGCCTGGCGGACCGCACTGGACCCCCAGGGCGAATGGGTGCAGCGGGTCCTCGAGGCCGCGGACCGCCGGCTGACCGAGGTGCGCCGGGGCATGCCCGACGCAGGCGGGCTGGTCATCGCCGGTGACCACGCGGATGCCCGGGCCTATGCGGCCCTGCTCCGCCGGATCAGCGGGAGCAGGCCCGTCGTGGTGCTGTCCGACGATCCGGCGGCCAGCCGGAAGATCGGCGCCTTCGCGGACTCCACCGACCGGTGGATGGTGGCCGTCCGGATGGTGTCCGAGGGGGTGGACATCCCCCGGCTGGCCGTCGGCGTGTACGCGACCAGCGTGGGCACGGCGCTGTTCTTCGCGCAGGCGGTGGGCCGGTTCGTCCGGGCCCGGCAGCGCGGCGAGACCGCCTCGGTGTTCCTGCCCTCCATCCCGGTCCTGCTCGGCTACGCCGCGGAACTGGAGGCCGCCCGCGATCACGTGCTGGCGGCCCGCCCGGACGACGCCGAGGAACGCGAACTGGCTGAGGCCCAGCGCCGCCGGGACCACCCGGACCTGGCCGGCGACCTCCCGTTCGAGGCGCTGCACGCATCCGCGCACTTCGACCGGGTCCTCTACGACGGTACCGAGTTCGGCACCACGGCCGCGGAAGAGGACTTCCTGGGCCTGCCCGGGCTGCTCGATCCCGAGCAGGTCGCGCTGTTGCTGCGCAAGCGGCAGGCCGAGCAGCTCAGGCAGCGGTCTGCGCGATCCGTCGCTGGCGGCACCGGGGTCTCGGGCCCCGGCTCCCAGTCCCCCGGACCGGGACGCGGCATTCCAGCGTGGGCGGCTTCCGTTGCGGCGCCTGAAACGGATGCGGCGTCCGGCGGTGCAGCCGCCCGCGGCGCGCCAGATGCGCGGCCTGGGGCGCCGGTCCGCCGGGAGGTTCTCGCCGGCCTGCGCAAAGAGCTCAACGGCCTGATCGGCGCCTGGCATCACCGCACCGGGCAGCCGCACGCGATGGTGCACGCGGACCTGCGCCGGGCCTGCGGCGGGCCGGCCCTGCCCCAGGCCACCGCGGAACAGATCCAGGCGCGCATCGACACGATCCGCGACTGGGCCCGGACCGGCCGCTGATACCAGCCGGCGCGGCCTGCGCCGTCATTTACTGGCGCCTTTTGGCCCACGGCCCCCCGCCCGGTCCGGGCGGCGGTCAGTAGCCGCCTCCGCCTCCCGATGAGCTGGTCGAGGCGGCCGCGGTTGCGCCGCTCGCCGTCATTTCGTGCCATACGCCGCCGGAAATGTTGATGCCGTTGCCCTTGGCCTGCCCGGGAGCGGTGTCCGCCACGTAGGTGTACAGCGGATGCCCGTCGTAGCTGGCCTGCGTTGACCCGTCGTCGCGCGTGATGGTGGAGAGCTTGCCGGTCACGCCGCTGCCCGCCGTGGCCGGACCTTTGACCGGCGGCCAGAAACTGGCGCATCCCGCGTTGCAGTTCGACTTGGTGGGCGTATCCGGGACGAACCAGTAGAGCGTGAAGCCCTTGGCGTTGGTAAGGACTGTCGTCCCGCCAATTGTGGCCGTCTGCAAAGCGGTCCCGGACGAGTTCGCGGTGGCGGACGCGGCCGGGCTTGCCGAGCCGCCCGAGCTACTGGAACCTCCTGTTGACGAGCTTCCACACGCGGCAGTAACGAGTGCGGCCGCCGCTAGGCCCGCCGGGCACCCCCCATCTGATACCCATTGGCACTCTCCCTTCAAAAGGGTCAGCCTTTACTGCTCCCTTACCCCCACTCACGCACCGGAAGCCGGATGAGTTCCGCACCTCGCCCGGCCCGGGGGACGGGATGGCCAGACGGGGCAGGATGGCCGGGCGGGACAGGATGGCCGGGCGGGGCGGCCGGGTCGCGTCAGCACCAGCGTGATGTCGGCCACACCGGCCGGGGCCAGCGCGGTGAGGCGGGGCTCCGTCGAGGAACCCACCGTTGAGCGCCGCGTCCTCGTCGTTGACATGATCCCGCGCCGGGCGGTAGGACCTGAAACACTTTCCGCCGAAAACCCTGGAAGCGCTGATGCCCCCTCCCGTGGACCTGCCGCCTGATGTCGAGTCCAAGCAGATCGAGACCTCGCGCCTGCGGACGCACATGCTCACGGCGGGCTCACCCGACGCGCCGCCGCTCGTGCTGGTGCACGGGAACGTGTCGTCGGCCCGGTTCTTCGCCGAGACCATGGCCGTGCTGGCCCGGGACTTCCGCTGCGTCGCCCCCGACTTGCGGGGTTTTGGCCGGTCCCAGCGGGCACCGGTGGACGCGCGCCGTGGGGTGCGGGACTTCTCCGACGACCTCCATGCGCTGCTGACCGAGGTTGGCTTGCTCCCGGGCCGAGCCGGTGCACCTGCTCGGCTGGTCGCTCGGCGGCGGCGTGGCGCTCCAGTATGCGATCGACCACCCTGGCGTGGCCGGGTCCATCGTCCTGGAGAGCCCGATGTCGCCGTTCGGTTTCGGCGGCACCCGGGACACCGGCGGCACTCCCTGCTGGCCGGACTACTCGGGCTCGGGCGGGGGCACCGCCAGTCCGGAGATGGTCCGCCGGATCGAGGCCGGTGACCGCGGCGCGGACGACCAGACCTCCCCCCGCCAGGTCCTCATCCACCTGTACGGCAACCCTGTCGAGCTCCCGCCCGCCGTCGAAGACGCCCTGGTCGAGGCGATGCTGGAGATGGCCATCGGCCCCGGCAACTACCCGGGGGACACCGCCGTCTCGGAGAACTGGCCCGGCGCCTCCCCGGGAGACCACGGGGTCAACAACGCCATCTCCCCGAAGTACTGCGACCTGTCTGGCTTCGCGGCGGCCGGGAACCAGCCCGAGGTGCTGTGGATCCGCGGTGATGCGGACCTGATCGTCTCGGACACCTCGCTGGTGGACCTGGGCCACCTCGGCGCACTCGGCGCGATACCGGGCTGGCCCGGCGCGGACGTTTTCCCGGCCCAGCCCATGGTGGGGCAGATCCGCGCGGTGCTCGACCGCTACCGGGCGGCGGGCGGCCGGTACACCGAGCAGGTACTGCCCGGTTGCGGGCATTCGCCGCACCTGGAGCGCCCGGCCGAGTTCACGGCCGCCGTCACGCAGTTCCTGGCCACCACCCCGACCCGCTGACGGCCCGCCCCGTAACTCGCTCTCCGGCAACTCCGTTCGTGATCAACTGATTGGTGCGCCTATCACGTCACCATTCAGTTGATCACGCAGGAGGGGCAGCGGTCGGTGAGCAGGATGTGGCCCGCGGGGCGGGTGGGTCAGGGAGCGGGGGGCGCGGGGCGCCGGGGGGCCGGGCCGCGGCGCCGGGCGGCCCGGTCACGACGGCCGACGGTGAGCCAGGAGGCGAGCGCGAAGACGGGGGTGGTGAGCGCGATCAGCAGGGCGCAGCCGGTGAAGGCACTCTCGATGAACGCGCCGCCGACCCGGGCCACGCCGTAGTAGTAGAGGATCACCACGGCCATGAGCAGCAGGTAGCCGCCGATGGCGGTGCCCGCGTAGCGCCGGGCCAGCCGGAGCCAGCCGCCCGCCAAGCCGCCGCCCGCCAAGCCGCCCACCACCTGGCCACCCTCGGCCTGACCGCCCTCCGGCCGGCCTGCATCCCCGGCCGGCCCCGGGTCACCGCCTCGCCGCGACAGTCCCAGCCCGACGGCCAGTGCCCCCATGACCAGCAGATAACCGACCCCAACCGGCAGGACATCCTGCCGGATCAGTGAGGACGACACGTCAGGCGCGGAGCAGGAAGTGCCAGCCGCGGACGAAGATGTGCCAGCCGAACCACAGCCACAACGCGAACAGCGCCCACCGGCAGAACGGGTAGCGCATGATCACCCGGAACGCGTCGCTGAGCGTGGGCACCCCGCTGATATGGCTGAGCGCCAGGCCCTCCCACGCGAACAGCGCCCCGAACAGCACCACCCAGACGAGATAACCAATTACCGGATGCTGGGCCACATCGACCTCCTCGGCTGGTGGCTGGCTGGCCAGGCCTGACCCGGGCCAGGGTGACCCGGGCCAAGGCTGGTCAGGGGCAGGGCTGGCCGGGGCCAGCCTGACCGCGGAGCAGGTACCGCGGCCCGCCAACGGTCTATCACTGCCCAGGGCCGGCTGAATGCTCATAGAATCGCGGCGTGCTGCCTCCCGGATCGGCCGCCGCGGTGAGCGGCGGGACGGACGGCGCCCTCGACATACTGCGCCGGGTGTTCGGCTACGACTCCTTCCGCGGCCCCCAGCAGGAGATCATCGAGCATCTCATCGCCGGCGGCGACGCGCTCGTGCTGATGCCGACCGGCGGCGGCAAGTCACTCTGCTACCAGATTCCCGCGCTGGTCCGCCGCGGAACCGGGGTGGTCATCTCCCCGCTGATCGCGCTGATGCAGGACCAGGTGGACGCCATGCGGGCGCTCGGCGTCCGGGCCGGCTTCCTGAATTCCACCCAGGAACCGGCGCAGCGGCGCGAGATGGAGTCCGCGTTCCTGGCCGGCGACCTGGATCTGCTCTACCTGGCCCCGGAGCGGCTGCGCACCGAGTCCACCGTGGCACTGCTCGACCGGGGCACGGTCTCGCTGTTCGCCATCGACGAGGCGCACTGCGTGTCCCAGTGGGGGCACGACTTCCGCCCCGACTACCTGACCCTGTCCGGGCTGCACGAGCGCTGGCCGCAGGTGCCCCGCATCGCGCTGACCGCGACCGCCACCCAGGCCACCCGCGCCGAGATCGCGGACCGGCTCGGCCTGGCCGGCGCGCGTCATTTCGTGGCGAGCTTCGACCGCCCCAACATCAACTACCGGATAGTGCCCAAGGCTGAGCCGAGCCGTCAGTTGCTGAACTTCATCCGCAACGAAAACCCTGGTGAGGCTGGCATCGTCTACTGCCTGTCGCGGGCCTCGGTGGAGAAGACGGCTGAGTTCCTGACCGCCAACGGGATCACCGCGCTGCCCTACCACGCAGGGCTGGACGCCTTCACCCGGGCCCGGAACCAGGCCCGCTTCCTGCGGGAGGACGGCCTGGTCATGGTGGCCACGATCGCGTTCGGGATGGGCATCGACAAGCCCGACGTGCGCTTCGTGGCCCACCTGGACCTGCCCCGCTCGGTCGAGGGGTACTACCAGGAGACCGGCCGGGCCGGGCGGGACGGCCTGCCTTCCAGCGCGTGGCTGGCCTACGGCCTGCAGGACGTGGTCCAGCAGCGCAAGCTGATCGAGACCTCGGCCGGGGACCTGGCCCACCGCCGCCGCCAGGCTGCCCACCTGGACGCGATGCTGGCCCTGTGCGAGACGATCGAATGCCGCCGGGCCCAGTTGCTCGGCTATTTCGGCCAGGACGCCGGGGCGTGCGGCAACTGCGACACCTGCCAGTCCCCGCCCGAGGCGTGGGATGGGACCATCGCCGCCCAGAAGTTCCTGTCCGCGGTGTACCGGCTCAGGCATGAGCGGGGCCAGCGGTTCGGGGCCGGCCAGGTGATCGACATCCTGCTCGGCCGCAGCACCGCCAAGGTGACCGAGAACGGGCACGACTCGCTGACCGTGTTCGGCATCGGCACGGAGCTGACCGAGTCGCAGTGGCGCGGCGTCGTGCGCCAGTTGCTGGCCCAGGGCCTGCTCACCGTCCAGGGCGACTACGGCACCCTGGAGCTGACCGGGGGCAGTGACGACGTGCTCGGCCGGCGGCGCCAGGTGATGCTGCGCCGCGAGCCCGAGCGGCCGCCCCGGACCCGGTCCGCCCGGTCGGCGAAGGCCCCAGCGGTCCCGGACGACATGCCCCCGGAGGCCGCGCCGCTGTTCGAGAAGCTGCGTGCCTGGCGCGGGGCTGCCGCCAAGGAGCAGGGTGTCCCCGCGTACGTGATCTTCCACGACGCGACGCTCCGGCAGATCGCCGCGCAGGCACCGTCGACCCTGACGGCTTTGTCCACGGTGAGCGGGGTAGGAGAGGCCAAGCTGGCCCGGTACGGTCAGCAGGTCCTGGATGTGCTGGGCGGTACAGAACCCGTAACCACGGGGACCTGAACCCCGGGCCCGGGTAGGCCAGGGCCCAGGTGAGCCGGATGAGCGGACAAGGAGCGGGCATGCAGATCGGTGTCGTCTTCCCGCAGACCGAGATCGGCCCGGACGCCGGTGCGGTCCGGACCTACGGGCAGCGGGTGGAGGAACTCGGCTTCCGGCACGTACTGGCCTACGACCACGTGGTCGGGGCGGATCCGGCCGTGCATCGGGGCTGGAACGGCCCCTACGACGTGCACACCACGTTCCACGAGCCCATGGTGATGTTCGGTTACCTGGCCGCCCTTACCTCGCTGGAGCTGGTGACGGGCATCATCATCCTGCCGCAGCGGCAGACCGCGCTGGTGGCCAAGCAGGCCGCCGAGGTGGACCTGCTGTCCGGCGGCCACTTCCGCCTCGGCGTCGGACTGGGCTGGAACCAGGTGGAGTACGAGGCGCTCGGGCAGGATTTCCGCACCCGGGGCCGGCGCATCGAGGAACAGGTCACGCTGATGCGCCGCCTCTGGACCGAGGCATCCGTCACCTTCGAGGGCGAGTTCGACCGGATCACCGGGGCCGGCCTGGCCCCGCTGCCCCTCCAGCGACCCATCCCGGTCTGGTTCGGGGCTCAGTCCGAGCGTGCCTACCGCCGGGCCGGCCGTCTCGCCGACGGCTGGTTCCCCCAGGTCAACCCCGGCCCCGAACTCGACCAGGCGCGGGACATCGTGCACGCCGCCGCCCTCGAAGCGGGCCGGGACCCGGCCCAGCTCGGCATGGAGGGCCGGGTCAGCTGGCGCGGTGACACCACCAGGCTGGCCGAACAGGCCGCCGCCTGGCGCGACGCGGGCGCCACCCACCTGTCCGTCAACACCATGGGCGCCGGCCTCCCCAGTCTCGGCGACCACCTCGGCGCCCTGGAACTAGCCGCCGAAGCCCTAGCCCCCCTGGTCAGCTAACCCGGACCCCGACCCGGGCTGGGGCATGCTCCCGGGCCGGGGCACGCCGGGTTTCCGGCGAGCGCGCGAGCATCGCTCCCGCTAGCAGGGCGGGGGTGCGGAGGGTTCCAGCGGGCGTAAACGATGCGCACCGGACCACGGCCCACCGCGGCGCGCCGGACAGCGGAACCATGCGCCAACGCCTGCGAGCCCGCCGGAGCCCTGCGCACACCGGACCTAAGCCCGCAGGAAGCGGGCGGGCATAATGACCTGGGGCTGGTCAAAGCCCCCTTCTGACTTGCGGCTGTCCGGAGCGGCCGGGATGGGATGTTGATGGCGGACTCGGCTGGATCTGGGGACTGGACCGAACCGGGGCTGTTCACCGTGGCCCCCGGCGTGCACCGGATCCCGCTGCCGCTGCCCAACGACGGGCTGCGGGCGGTGAACGTCTACGCCATCGAGTCCGGCGATGACCTGGTGCTGGTGGATGCGGGCTGGGCGCTGGCCGAGACGGGTGGCCTGCTGGACGCGGCCCTGGACCGGATCGGCCGCAACTCCGCGGAGATCACCCGCTGCCTGGTCACGCACGTCCACCGGGACCACTACACGATGGCGGTGATCCTGCGCCGCCGCTTCGGCACTCACGTGGCGCTGGGGATTGGCGACCGCCCCTCGCTGACCGTGGCCAGCGAGGCCGGGCGCGAGAACATGACCGAGCATGTGCGCCGGATGAAGCGGGCCGGAGCCGAGCCGGTGATCCGCGCGCTGCGCGCCGCCTTCGGCACCGCGCCGCCCGAGCGTGAGGACCTGTGGGAGTTCCCCGACGAGTGGCTCAAGGATCAGGCCATCATCAAGCTGGGCGGCCGCGAGCTGCGGGCGGTGGCGACTCCCGGTCACACCCAGGGACACACCGTCTTCACCGATCTCGCGCACAACCTGCTGTTCGCCGGGGATCACGTACTGCCGCGCATTACCCCGTCGGTGGGCTTTGAGGCGGTCATGGGCGAACTGCCGCTGGGTGACTACCTGCGTTCGCTCCGGCTGATGCTGGACCTGCCGGACATGCGGCTGCTGCCCGCGCACGGCGCGGTGACGGACACCACCCACGCCCGGGTGCACGCGCTGCTCGCTCACCACGAGGACCGGCTGAATGCGTGCCTGGACCGGGTCCAGGCCGGGGCGCACACCGCTTACGAGGTCGCCCTGGCGCTGCCCTGGACCCGGCGCGCCCGCCGGTTCAGCGAGCTCGACCCGTTCAACCAGATGCTCGCGGTCCTGGAGATCGGGGTGCACCTGGACCTGCTGGTCGCGCAGGGGCGGCTGGCCCGCGCGGCGGCCGGTGAGCTGATGACCTACGCGCTGCCCGGCCCCGCGGCCGGCTGAGGGTGGGCGCCCCGCCCGCTCATCGTCGTGCGGATGCTACGGTACATACATGCGCATGTATCTAAATGAGAGCCCGGGCGTGCAGGCGGCCCGATGACGCTGACCGAACAGGGACGGCCGAATCCGCGGGGTGAGGCCATGGTGGCCGAGCTCAAGTGGGTCCACGACATGATCCGGCACGACCTCGGCGTGATCCGCCAGATGGCCGCGGATACCGAGTCGGGCCGCCCCGCCAGCGTGATCCGCGGCGCGATCCAGTCGCTGGCCTCGGGCAGCGCGGTCTGGCAGCTCAAGGTCAGCTGCCTGCAGCACTGCCGGTTCGTTCACTCCCATCACACGCACGAGTCGATGCTGCTGTTCCCGGCGCTACGCGACGCCAACCCCGCGCTGAACCCCGTGGTGGACAAGCTGGAAGCCGATCATGCGCACGTCTCCGATCTGCTCGGCGAGGTCGAGGCCGCCTCGCAGCAACTCGGCGAGGCCGGTGAGCCCGTGGCTCGCGAGCGTCTCGTCACGGCCCTGCGTACGCTGAGCGAGGACCTGCTGGCTCACCTCCACTACGAGGAGGAGCACATCTCGGACACGCTGCGCACCTGGACCCGCTGGCCCGGCTGGTAAGGCGCGGCGGACATGAAGGCTCCGGACACGACGGCAGCGCACATGAAGGCTCCGGACACGACGGGGGCAGCCATGACGGCCCGCCATCCCGGCCCAGGGCCAGACGAGCACGCCTGCGCCCAGGCCTGGGCGGCCCTGACCGCGGCGCACGCCCTGGTGACCGAGCAGCTGAGCGCCGCGCTGACCCGGACCTGCGGGCTGAGCATCAATGAGTTCCAGATCCTGCTGCGCGCGGACCGGGCCGCGGAAGCGGGGGTCCGGCTGGGCGAGCTGGGCTCCGCGGTGCGGCTGACCCAGCCCTCGCTCAGCCGCGCGGTCGCCCGGCTGGAGCGGCACGGCTGGCTGCGCCGGGCCGGAGCCCCCGGGGACGGGCGCGGAGTGCTGGTCAGCGTGACCGCGTCGGGCCGCGAGGTGCTCGCGCAGGGCAGTGCCGTGCATACCCAGACGATCAGCGAGCTGATGCTCGACCGCCTCACCCCGGACGAGCAGGACTTGCTCGCCCGGGCCCTGACCCGGGTGGCCGAAGGCGGCCACCCCCCGACCGTGCAGGAGCACCCATGGCAAAACCAGCCGCATTCGGCCTGAACGTCGACCCCAACGCGGGGGGCCTGGCCATCGCCGGGCGGATCGCCGCCATCGCCGATTCGGCCGGCCTGGAGTACGTGGGTATCCAGGACCACCCCTACAACGCGGATTTCATGGACACGTTCGCGGTGATCACCTGGCTGGCCGCCCGGACCAGCCACGTGCACCTGTTTCCCAACGTGGCCAATCTGCCGTTGCGTCCTCCGGCCATGCTGGCCAAGCAGGCCGCCAGCATTGACGTGCTCAGCGGCGGCCGGTTCGAGCTGGGGCTCGGCGGGGGCGCCTTCGCCGACGGCATCGCGGGCATGGGTGGCCCGCGGCGCACGCCGGCCGAGGCCCGTGCGGCGCTCAGCGAGGCGATCGACATCATCCGGGCCAGCTGGGCGGCCGAGCCGTTCAGCTTCGAGGGCACCTACTACCAGGCACCCAGCGTGCAGCCCGGGCCGCCCCCGGCACACCCGGTCGGGCTCTGGCTCGGCGTGCGGGGACCGCGCGCGGCAGCGCTGGTCGGCGCCAAGGCCGACGGCTGGTCGGTGTCGGCGCCATACGTACCCCCGGAGCGGCTGCCCGAGCTGAATGACATCATCACCGGGGCCGCGCTGGAAGAGAACCGCGACCCCGACCAGATCACCCGGCTCTACAACGTCATGGGACTGATCTCCGCGGACGACCAGGGCCCGTTCCACGGCCCGGTGGAGCGGTGGACCGAGACGCTGGTCAGCCTGTACGACCAGATGAACGCGTTCGTGTTCTGGCCGTCCGGGGACCGGGAACGCCAGTCCCGCATCTTCGCCGAGGAGGTCGTCCCGGCGGCCCGCGAGGCGTTGTCGGACCCGCCCGGCGCGTAACGGGCGGCCACGCGCCCACCGGGCGGGAGTCAGACCGCCGCGCGGCCGCGAGAGGCCGATCGATAGGGTTTCCTCCGTGGAATACCGAACGCTGGGCAGATCAGGACTCCGGATTTCCGTGCTCACCATGGGCACGATGACCTTCGGCGGCACCGGCGGGTTTGCGAATGTCGGCTCGACCGGTGTGGACGAGGCCCGGCGTCAGGTGGACATGTGCCTGGACGCCGGGGTCAACCTCATCGACACCGCCAACGTTTACTCGGCCGGGCTGTCGGAGGAAATCGTCGGTGAGGTTCTCGCCGGGCGCCGCGACGAGGTGCTGGTGGCCACGAAGGTCCGGATGGCCATGGGTGACGGCCCCAACGACGCTGGCCTGTCGCTGCATCACATCGTGTCCGGCTGCGAGGCCAGCCTGCGCCGCCTCCGCACCGATTACATCGACCTCTACCAGGTGCACGAGTGGGACGGCGTGACGCCGCTGGAGGAGACGCTGGGGGCGCTGGACCTCCTGGTCCGCTCGGGCAAGGTCCGTTACGTCGGCTGTTCCAACTACGCCGGCTGGCAGCTGATGAAGGCGCTCGGCACGGCCAGTCAGCACGGCCTGCCCCGGTTCGTCAGTGAGCAGATCTACTACTCACTGCAGGCGCGCGACGCCGAATACGAGCTGATCCCGGCGGCCGTGGACCAGGGACTCGGTGTGCTGATCTGGAGCCCGCTCGCCGGCGGCCTGCTTTCCGGCAAGTACCGCCGGGGCCAGCGGCCGGATTCCGGCTCCCGGCAGCTGACCGACTGGAACGAGCCGCCGGTCTACGACCAGGAGAAGCTGTACGACACGGTCGAGGTGCTGATCGAGATCGGCGCCGAGCACGGCGTGTCCGCGGCGCAGGTCGCCCTGGCCTACCTGCTCCGCAAGCCCGCCGTGACGTCCCTGGTGATCGGCGCACGGACCGCCGCGCAACTGGCTGACAACCTGGCCTCGGCGGAGCTGAAGCTCAGCGACTCAGACCTCGAGCGGCTCGACAAGGTCAGCCAGCCGCCCCTGCTCTACCCCTACTGGCATCAGGCCAACACGGCCCATGACCGGCTCTCGCCCGCCGACCTGACCCTGCTCGGACCTCATCTGTAACCGCCGGTACCTTGGGACACAGGTATTCATGTCGGACCGGACCTCGAGACACCAGGACCGCTGATGACCCTGGATGGCGCCCCGCAACCCGCGGGCGGCCCCACGCCGCAGGCGGTGACCCAGCCGGTCGCCGCACCGCTGACCGCCGCGGCGATCTTCCTGGTCGTCACCGTACGGCCCGGTCAGGCCGGCGTCGCGGCGGTGCGCGGGGTGTGCGGCGATCTCGGCGGACTGCTGCGCGCGGTCGGATTCCGGGACCTCAGCTCCGCCCTGACCTGCGTGATGGGCTTCGGGTCAGGGCTGTGGGACCGGCTGGCCGGTCCCGAGCGGCCCGCGGGACTGCATCCGTTCCGCGAAATCCGGGCCGGCGAGCGGCACGCCGTCGCCACCCAGGCGGACCTCCTGTTCCATATCCGCGCGGACCGGATGGACCTGTGCTTCGAACTGGCCACGCATATCACCAGACGGCTGGGTGAGGCCCTGGACACCGTCGACGAGGTACACGGCTTCCGCTACTTCGATGACCGGGACCTGATCGGCTTCGTGGACGGGACGGAGAACCCGACCGGCCAGGACGCGGTCGAGTTGACGGTGATCGGCGCCGAGGACCCGGCGTACGCCGGCGGCAGCTACGTGATCGTCCAGAAGTACCTGCATGACATGGCCAAGTGGAATGCCCTGCCCACCGAGGAGCAGGAGAACATCATCGGCCGGACCAAGCTCGACGACATCGAACTGGACGACGCGGTGAAGCCCAGCTTCGCGCACAACGCGCTGACCACCATCGTCGATTCCGACGGCGAGGAAATCGACATCGTCCGGGACAACATGCCCTTCGGCAACGCCGCGAACGGCGAGTACGGCACCTACTTCATCGGCTACGCCCGCTCGCCGCAGACCATCGAGCTCATGCTCACCAACATGTTCGTCGGCCTGCCGCCCGGCAATTATGACCGGCTGCTCGACGTCAGCCGCGCGGTCACCGGCAGCCTGTTCTTCGTGCCGTCGGTCCCGCTGCTGGAGAGCCTGGCCGATGATCCCGCCGACGGCGGGCCCGACGAGGCCAGCCCCGACGCCGCCAGCTCAGACCCGGGCAGCCCAGACCCGGGCAGCCCCGCCGGGGAAAGCACCGGCGCCGGCGGAGACCAGCCCGCTGGGCCGCCCGCACCATCCGACTCCGCCGGATCACTCGGCATCGGCAGCCTACGAGGAGTGACGCAGCATGGATAACCTGCACCGGGAGCTTGCCCCGATCTCCGACGCAGCCTGGTCCCAGATCGAGGAAGAGGCCACCCGCACCCTCAAGCGCCACCTGGCCGGGCGCCGGGTGGTGGACGTGTCCGGGCCCGCGGGCAGTGCGCTGTCCGCCGTCGGCACCGGGCACCTGCGTGACATCGAGACCCCGCACGACGGCGTGCTGGCCCGCCAGCGCGAGGTCAGGCCGGTGAACGAGTTCCGCGTCCCGTTCCGGGTGGACCGGAGCGCGATCGACGATGTGCTGCGCGGCGCCCAGGATTCCGACTGGCAGCCGGTGAAGGACGCCGCCCGGCAGGTCGCCTTCGCCGAGGACCGGGCCGTGTTCGAGGGCTACGCGGCCGGGGGGATCACGGGCATCAGGCAGGAGACGAGCAACCCGCCCATGACGCTGCCCGGCGACGTGCGCAGCTACCCCGAGGCGATCGCCGAGGCGCTCCGCTACCTGCGGATCGCGGGGGTCAACGGCCCGTACTCGGTCGTGCTCAGTGCCGACGCGTACACCGCGGTGAGCGAGACACGTGATCACGGCTACCCGATCCACGACCACATCAAGCGGCTGATCAGCGGGGAAATCATCTGGGCCCCGGCCATCGAGGGCGCGTTCGTGCTCACCACCCGCGGCGGCGACTACACCCTGCAACTCGGCCAGGACATCTCGATCGGCTACCTCAGCCACGACGCGTCCAGCGTGGAGCTGTACCTCCAGGAGACGTTCACCTTCCTGGTCTTCACGTCCGAGGCCTCAGTAGCCCTGGCCACGGCGCCCTGAACCACCGGGCCCTGAACCTCGGCACCCTCAATCACGGGACGCTGGAGCCCGGTGACCTGATTGGGCGTTCGGCCCTGTTCACAGGAACGTTGTTGCTAGCGTTGTGAACATGTCCGTGAAGACCTTCAGCATCAGCATGGGTGAGCGTGCCTACCGGCAGGCTCGCGCCGAGGCTGACCGCGCGGGGCTGTCCATGTCGGCGTGGATGACCCGGGCCGCGCGCGAGAAGATCCAGCGCGACGCGGCGAGCGCGATCGCCGAAGCCGACCGGCTCACTGGTCACGACTGGGCGGAGTGGACGGAGGCTAACGCAGGCGACTTCCCGCCTGGCGCCGGCAAGGGCGCCGCGTGAACCGCGGTGACATTTTCGCGTATAAGGGAGTCGCCCGGGCCGGGTACGTGGCCATCGTCAGCAACGACGGCTTCAACGCGATCACCGGCCACCCCCTGGTCGTCAAGGTCAGTGACCGGCCAGACCTGACCGAGACTCCCTACGTCGTGGCGCTCAGCCGCAACGATCCGGTCGCCGGGCACCTGGAGTCCTATTCCACCGTGCGGGTGCGGCGCAGCAGGTTGTCGGGTGACCGGATCGGCCAGCTCGCCGAGGAAACCATGCGCAAGCTGGACGACGCCTTGGCCCTCATCTTCGACTACGAGACCTGAGCGCCCGGGACGGGCATGATCCCGGGCCGCCCGGCCGGGGCGCCAGAACGCCACCTGCCTGGTCGTGCCGGGCACGAAATTGAAATCGGGCCGGAACCAAACGCCAGGTAAAGGCGCCGGACTCAGCCGGAGTGGTGGAAGCCCGCCCAGGGGCCGGCCAGGTGCAGGGTCGTAGCCGCAATGAGCAGGCCGCCCGCGATCGAGGCCGCCAGGAGCAGCCAGCGCGTGGTGCGGCCGGACAGGGCCCGGCTGGCCAGCGCACCGTGCGCCCGGTTGAGAGCGGCCCGGCCGCGCAGGTCCGATCCGATCAGCCGGGGCAGCCGCCAGGCGTACGCGAGGACATGAATGGTCATCACGCCGAACCAGAGCACGAAGAACGCCTTGTGCAGGAACAGCCACGGCCCCACGGCCGATCCGGTGACGGCCAGCATCACCCCGGTGCCGATGACGCCGACGGAGGTGACCAGCACGAACGGCCCGAGCAGGCGCAGCAGCGGCGCGGGCGGCCCCTTGCGCCGGTACTCAGCGGCTCCGCTGTAGTACCGGGCGAAACGGTAGATCACCGCACCGATCTTGAGCGCGACCGGGCCGATCAGCAGCATGCCGAGGAAGAAGTGCAGGGTGATCAGCTGGTGGATGGACAGGATGGTGAAGCCCTCGGCCGCGAACAGCGCCAGCAGCACGGCGCCGGTCGCCGCGGTGAGCCGCTCATTGCCCTCGGCGCCGCCACTGAAGTTCCGGGAAACACTGTCCCGGGAAAGACGCGGGTCCCGGGAAGCAGGGTTGTCCCTGGGAACAGCAGGCCGGGCCGGGCCGGGCTGTTCCCAGGGACGCGCGGGGGACCACGGCCTGCCGGGCGGGGCGCTGTGGCGCCCGCCCGGATGACCCTGCCGAGCGCCGTACCGGGCATCAGCAGCGCCCGGGCCGGCGTCGTCGCGGGGTCCGTAGGGGCCGAGCGTCGGGCGGGAGCGCCGCGGGGCGCCGGGGTCACGCCGCGGCTCGGGTCCCGGTCGGCCGCCCGTCATCTGCTCGGTTCCCTCCCTGATCACCGCGAGCCACCTGGCCGGACAAGGCATGCGGGGGCGCCTGGTCCCGCACGTCTAGCCTGCTGGACCGGCAGCGCGGAACTAGTTCAGGACCCGTTCAGGAGCGGTAAGGAAAAGTCCGACCTCAGTCGGATGCCTGGCCGGGCCGGCGCGCCCGTTCCGGGGGCTCGGCCGGCAGGGTCACGGTGACGGTCAGCCCGCCGCCCGGGGTATCCGACAGCGCGGCCGAGCCGCCGTTGGAGGTCACCAGGCGGTGCACGATGGCCAGGCCCAGCCCGGCCCCACCCGGCGTGCTGCTGACGAACCGGCGGAACGCCATCTCCTGCTGGCGGGGCGTCATCCCCGGCCCGTCGTCGGACACCACCACCCGGGCCCTGTCCCCGTCGGCGGCCGCACTGACCTCGACGTGGCCACCCGCCGGGACCGCGTCGAGCGCGTTGGCCAGCAGGTTGTCCAGGATCTGCTCCAGGTGCCCGTCGCCCAGCATGGCCGGTACCGGGCCGTCGCCCGAGGGGCGCAGATCGACCCCGCGCTCCTCCGCCACCGGCTGCCAGGCCGCTGCCCGGTCCCGGATCCCCTGATCCACCCTGACGCTGACCGGCTCGACCAGCACGTTCTCCGCCCGCGCCAGGGCCAGCAGCCCGTCCACCAGGTGCGAGAGCCGGGCAATCTCGTGCTGCGCCCCGGCCAGTTCCGCGGCCGTATCCGGGTCCGCGTCCTGGGTCAGCACGTCCAGCCGCAGCCGGAGCGCGGCCAGCGGGGTGCGCAACTGGTGGGAAACGTCCGCCATCGTGGCCCGGTTCCCGTGCACCAGGGACTCCAGCCGGCCGGCCATGCCGTTGAAGTTCCGGGCCAGCCGCCGCACTTCGGGCGGCCCGTGCCCGGCGGATGACCGGGTGTCCAGCGCCCCGCTGCCGAGCCGCTGGGCGGCGGCGTCGAGGGTGTTCAGCGGGCGGCTGACCCACCGGGCCAGCGCGATCGCCGCGACCGCCGCGGCTCCCAGGCCAGCCAGCCCGACCGCGGCCAGCCAGGCCCACAGGACGCCGACCCGCTCCTCCAGTTCCGCCGAGGACCGGGACAGCACCACGGCCCCGACCACTGCGTTCCCGCTGTCCCCGAACACCGGTACCGTCACCCGCAGCCGGTCATCCACCCTGCTGTCCACGACGGTCCGGCCGTGCAGCGCCGCGGTCAGGGTGGCGGCGGGGATCGCGGCGTCAACGCTGGTCCCGATCACCATCACGCGACCGGTGTTGTAGATCAGGACCTGGTCACCGGCCCGCCGGGCCTGCGCCAGCGCCTGGGCTACCGCGTGGCGCCCGGCCGGGGGCGGGTCGGACAGCCGGTCCTCGGCGAGCCCGGACAGCGCCCGGGCGGACAGCATCGTGTCCTCCCGGAACGAACTCCGCTCATGACCCGTGGTGATCAGGCCGAGTGGGACCACGGTGGTCACCAGCAACGCCCCGATCAGGGCGAGCATCGTGAGCACGATGCGCCGGACCATCTCAGACCTCGCCGAGCCGGAAACCCCTGCCGTAGGCCGTCTCGATCAGCCCGGGCACGTCGAGCTTGCGGCGCAGCGCCGCGACGTGCACGTCCAGCACCTTCGTCGGGCCATACCAGTGCGCGTCCCAGGCACTCTCCAGAATCTCCTGGCGGGTCATCACCCGGCCCGGGTCACTGGCCAGGCACTCCAGGATGTCGAACTCCTTGGGGGTCAGCGCCACCTCGCGACCGTCCACGGTGACCTTCCGGGTGCGCAGGTCGACGGCGAGGGGCCCGTGCCGCAGCACCTCCCCGCCGGGCCGTACCCGGCGCAGCACGGCCCGGATCCGGGCCAGCAGCTCGGCCAGTCCGAACGGCTTGATCAGGTAGTCGTCGGCCCCGGCGTCGAGGGCCAGGACACGTTCCGGCTCCTCGCCCCGCGCGGTCACGATGATGATCCCGGCATCCGACCGCGCACGGAGCCGGCGGCACACGTCCACCCCGTCGGCGTCGGGCAGGCCCAGATCCAGCAGCACGACATCCGGATCGCCGGACGCCAGCGCCTCCCGGCCGGTCGTCACGTGGTCCACCCGGTACCCGCCGCGGCTCAGGCCCCGCACCAGCTGAGTGGCCAGGCTCGGGTCGTCTTCCACCACCAGGACGCTGGGGGTGCTCCTGGCGGGGGGCAACCCGGCGCCGGCGGCACTGCTCGCCACGCTCATAGGCACCACCGTAGAGCCCGCTGAGCGGCGCCACGACCAGCACCGCCCAGCCGGGCTCAGGGCCGCCTAGCTGGCGAGCGGCACGGACACGATCGGCGTGGTGGTGGGATGGCTGGTGCCGCCGGCTGGCTCGACGGTCAGCGCGACCGCGTCGCCGGGCTCGAGGCCGGACGCGAGCACCGGCGCGGTCCGGCCGGCCGCGGGAGCCGGGAGCAGCCCGGCCCGGCGGGCGGTCTGGCCCGCCACGAACCACAGCTCATAGACTTTGCCGCCGGTCAGGGCGGGCAGCCCGGCCGTGCTGATGATCAGCGCGTGCCGGGACTGGCGAGGCGACCACCGTGGCCAGGCCGCCGTCGCTGGTCCGGCGTACCGCCAGCCGGGCATCCGGGGCCGCGAGCACGGCGGCGACGGACCGGTTCTCGGCCTGGGCCTGGCTCAGCTGCTGCTGGGTGGACGACTGGACCACCCCCAGGGCCACCGCCGCCGCCACGGCGGCCGCGGCCACGGCCACCGCCAGCCGGGGCAGCCAGGGACCGCCGGCCGGGCGCATCCGGGCCCGGGGCATCTCGCGCACTTCGGGAGAAAGCTGCCGGGTGACCGAGGCCGCGGTGAGAACCCGCTCACGCAGCGCGAGCGGCGGGCTGGCCGCGACCGCCTGGGCCAGCTGCGTCGCGGTCTCCCGGAAGCCGCGGACCTCGTTCTCGCACGGCGGGCAGCGGTGCAGATGATGCTCGAACTGGTCCAGCTCCAGGCCAGTGAGGGCGTCCAGCGCGTACACGCCGCTCAGCCCGTGCAGGTCCTGGCGGCCCTGGTTCACGCGGCGGCCCAGTTTCACCAGCTCACCCCCATGCAGTCACGCATCCGGATCAGGCCGTCCCTGACCCTGGTCTTGATGGTCCCCAGGGCCGTGCTGAGCAGCGATGCGACTTCCGGATACGTGTACCCGCCGTAATAGGCCAGGGTGATCGACTGCCGCTGCAGCTCGGTCAGCGAGTCCAGGCAGCGGCGGACCCGTTCGGCGTCCAGCCGCGACTCCACCGTCTCCGCGACGCCTTCGGGGGGGACCGCGGAGAAGGTGCTGACCTTCTGCTCCCGCTGGGTCTCCGCGCTCACGGAACGGACCCGGTCGACGGCCCGCCGGTGCGCGATCGTCATCACCCAGGTCATCGCGCTGCCCCGGGTGGCGTCGAAGCGTGACGCGGTGCGCCATACCTCCAGCAGGACCTCCTGCGCGACTTCCTCAGACTGCGCCGGATCCCGTACCACCTTGCGGATCAGGCCGTAGACCGGGCGGGCCAGCCGGTCATAGGCCGCCTCGAACGCGGTCTCATCGCCCTGGGCGACCATGGTCAGCAGCCCGCCCAGGTCCTCCTCGTGCTCCGGCAGGCGCCGGAGCCCAGGGCGGGGTCCGGGCACGTCCTGTGTGCTCATGATGGGTATTCGGAGCCTGCCGCCGACCGGATGGGTCCGGAGCAGCGGCGCGCAGGCTGGCTAGCCGGCCAGATGCGCCAGTTCCGGCACGAAGAGAGCCGCGTTGACGGTGCCCACCCCGGAGGCGAGGTCGTACCCGGGCCGGGCGCTGAACCCGGTCACGGTGTGCACCTTGCCGCCCTGGGGGAACGAGACGGTGTTGTTGCCCTTGGTCACGTCCACGATGCCCGCGGCCGCGCCGATGGCGGACATCTTGTACAGCGCCGGGTTGATCAGGCCCAGCGGGTGCCCCGCGACCTGGTCAGCCAGGGCGACCACGCCGGCGAACAGCGGGGTGGACTCGCTGGTGCCGCAGGTCGGGTACCAGCCTGCCGGCTGGCCCTTGAAGCTCTGGTACATGTCCACCGCGCCGTTGCAGGCGCCGCTCATCGAGATGTCCGGCACGCCGCGCGCGGCGCCGGTCACGCCCGCCACGCTGTTCTGGTACTTGGGCCGGGAGAAGATCACGGACTTCCCGCCGCCGCCCGCCAGCGGGTTGGGGCCCTTGTCGCCGAAGATGTACTGCTGGGTGGGCACGTTGTAGGTGTCGTTCCACACCACGGAGTGCCATGCGCCCTTGGCCGACTGGCGCAGCTGGGTGCCGCCGACCCCGGTCACCAGGGGGTCGCTGTCCGGCCACGAGGTCACCGGGTGCAGGTAGTAGGTGGTCTCGTTGAACTTGACGTCCGCCGCGCCGCTGTCGCCGGAGGCGGCCAGCACGGTCACGCCCTTGGCGGCCGCGTCCTGATAGGCGCCGCGCAGGTGCAGCAGGGACTTCTTGGTCGGGAAGGTCTGCTCGGTCGCGCTGAAGCTCTGGCTGATCACCCCGCCGAGGTGGTGGTCGACCACGTAGGTCTCGGCCTTGACGATGGCCGGGAAGCCGGTCGTGCCCTCGTTCTCCGAGGTCGGGGTCTCCACCAGGACGATGTTCGCGTCCGGGGCCATCGCGTGCGACCACTCGACGTCGAGCTCGGTCTCGCCGGCCCAGCCTTCGCGGTTAGAGGTCGGCCGGTACTTCGCCACCGGGCCGGCTGGCTGGATCACCTTGAGCGACGGCGGGTTGGGCAGGCCGAACTGCTTGTCGAACACACCCAGGTCGTGGCGCACGGTGGGGGATCCGTAGGAGTTGACGATGACGATCGTCGCGCCCTTCCCGGTGATGCCCTTCTTGGCCAGCGGGCCCAGGTTGTAGGCCTGCCGGACCTGGGCGGGCTCGTAGCAGGCGATCTTGTAGTGCGCCTCGCAGAAGGCCGTGGTCGGCGGGGCGGTCCGGGCGTCCCGGATATGCACCGCGGCCGGGCTGATGGCCACCGTGGCGGTCGCGGCCACGGCGGCGGCACCGCCCGCGGCGGCTGAGGTACTGCCGGCCACCGCGGCGGCCATGGCAGCCGAGCCCACGGCAATGGACAGGGGGCGGCGCACTCGCATCCCATCTCCTGATCGCTGACGGCCGGGACAGCCCCACCGCCGTCCCGTGGCCTACCCGACACTAACAGTGGCAGGTGGACCCCGCGAGGGGCATCGGGCCAAGGCTGCGACGGGCGGGCCAGCCAGCCGGCCGGTAGGCTCACGGCCATGATCGTGGTCGTGGCCGGCGTGTCGGCCAGCGGCAAGACAACAGTCGGTTCCCTGCTGGCGGACCGGCTGGGCTGGCCTTTTACCGATGCGGATGCACTGCACTCAGCCGCGAACATCGCCAAGATGCAGGCTGGCCACGCGCTATCTGACGCCGACCGGCGCCCCTGGCTGGTCACGGTGGGAGCCCGGATGGATGCCTACGCGGCCAGCGGCCAGTCTGCCGTCCTGGCCTGCTCCGCGCTGAAACGGTCCTACCGCGAGCAGTTGCTGGCCGGGCGGCCCGAGGCCCGGATGGTTTTCCTGCACGTCACCCGGGAAGTGCTGGAAGCCCGGCTGCGCGCCAGGCCCGGGCATTTCTTCCCGGCCGCGCTGCTGGACAGCCAGCTCGCCATCCTGCAGCCCCCGGAGCCAGACGAGGACGTGCTGGTGCTGGACGACACCACCTCGCCGGACCAGGTCGTGGACGTCATCATCGCGCGCCTTCACCTGAGGCCGCCGCAGGAGAAAATGAGTTCATGAAGCTGAAACTCGACCTGCACGACATATACAACCGGGGCCAGGACATCGACCGGGCCCTCCGGGCGATCATCGACGAGGCAGTGGCCAAGAAGGCGCCCCTGGTGGAGATCATTCCGGGCAAGGGCTCAGGTCAGTTGAAAAAGCACGTCCTGAGGTTCCTTGAGCAGAAAGAAATCAAGCAGTTGTACAGCCGGGTCGAGAAGGACTCAAAGAACTTCGGCCGGATCTTCGTGCATTTCCGGTGGAAATAGGCGAGTCCTCAGCCGACCCACAGCGGGAGCGGTGGCCCGGGCCATTCTGACCCAGCGCGAGGGCTTACGGTGCCGGGGCGCGAGCCGCTGAGGCACCCGGGCGTCAGCGAACCGCCCGTCGGGAGGATAAGTCGATTGCCACACACAGCCCACAGGTACTCCCCCCTCGCCACGGTACGCGGGCCGGGATCCCTGGCCATTGCGAACTAGCCGTCATCATCCGGGCCGTTTCCCGCGTTCCACTCCCCCGGGAAGAAGGCACCGGGGCCCTCATCCCCCCCATACGCAGACAAGCAGGGGACTACGACTCGTAGTCTCCCGCATCCGCCGGCGCGTTTGTCATGCTGGCATGAACCGTCTTGGATGTCCAGTGAAAGCGCAAATTGAAGCGCCATTATTAAATTACTAAATTGCTTAGGCGATGTGGATTTATAGACCTATACCCCGTTCTGGCCCGGGCTACACGCACGGCCTCCGGGCCATGCGGGCCGGCGGCGCGCGCGGCGGTCCGCCGATACCTCTCATCGTGGGATGATTGCCGCATGCGTCTCCTGATCCGGGCGCTGCTCACCGCAGCGGCGCTCGCCGTGGCCACGGCCCTGGTGCCCGGCATCGAGCTAGGCCACGGGAGCACCGCGTCGAAGGTGCTGACCCTGCTGGCCGTCGCGGTCATCTTCGGGCTGGTGAACGCCATCATCAAGCCCGTGGTCAAGGCGGTCGGCTGCCTGTTCTACGTGCTGACCCTGGGACTGATCGGGCTGGTGGTCAACGGGCTGCTGCTCTGGCTGACCAGCTGGGTGGCGGGCAAGCTCACCCTGCCGTTCCACATCACCGGGTTCTGGGCCGCGTTCTGGGGCGCGATCATCGTCGGGGTGGTCGGCTGGCTGCTCGGCGTGCTGATCCCGGAGCCAGCCGAGCACGAGTAACAGCGCCGCCTGCGGCCCGGCCCAGGAGCCGCCGCACCGCCACGCCGCCACTTCGCTGCACCCGGCGGTCAGCGGGGCGCCGGTTCCAGGAACTCCAGCCGGTTGCCCAGCGGGTCCTCGCTGTAGAACCGGCGCATGCCGGGGAAATCGCCGTCCGGGCGCACCGGGTACCCGGCCTCGCGGAGCCGGGCCGCCCAGGCGTCCAGGTCCCGCACCAGCAGGCCGGGGTGCGCCTTCCGGGCCGGACGGAAGTCCTCCTCCACCCCGAGGTGCAGCTCGATGCCGTGGCCGCGGAACCAGCAGCCACCCCGGGCGGCCAGGGCGGGCGGCTTGGGGATCTCCGCCAGGCCCAGCACCCCGTGATAGAAGGCGCGCAGCGGGGCTTCGCTTCCCTGCGGGCAGGCCAGCTGGACATGATGGATCATGTGCACCTCCGGGAGGACACCGCCGGCCCGGCGACGGCCTGGCGGTCATCGGTCAGGTTCACACTTTATCTTGATATCAAGACAGTATCCAGGCGGGAGTCCCGGCCGAGAACACAGTGCGCGACACCATCACGGCGAAGTTCGAGGTACTGGACGAGCGGTTCCGGCGCGTCCACGGCGACCGGCAGCTAGAGGTACTGCACACCGGATGCCGCTGGACTGAGGGACCGGCGTACTTCCCGGCCGGGCGTTACCTCGTGTTCAGCGACATCCCCAATGACCGGCTGCTGCGCTGGGACGAGACCACCGGGATGGTAGGGGTATTCCGCCAGCCCTCCCGCTTCGCGAACGGCCATACCGTCGACCGGCAGGGCCGCCTGGTGAGCTGCGAGCACGGCGCCCGGCAGGTCACCCGCACCGAACCGGACGGGTCGATCACCGTTCTGGCCGACCGCTACCAGGGCAAGCGCTTCAACAGCCCGAACGATGTCGTCGAGCGGGCCGACGGCTCGATCTGGTTCACCGACCCCGCCTACGGCATCGACAGCGACTACGAAGGACACCAGGCGGAGAGCGAGATCGGCGCCTGCCACGTGTACCGGATCGATCCGGGCTCCGGCAGTGCTGCGCATCGTGGCCGGCGACTTCAACCGCCCTAACGGGCTCGCGTTCACCCAGGACGAGCGGAACCTCTACATCTGCGACAGCGAGGAACGGCATATCCGGCTGTTCGCCGTGACCGACGACGGTACCGGGCTGACTGGCGGGGACGTGTTCGCGCGCTGCGAGGTGGGGACCTTCGACGGCATCCGGCTGGACAGCGACGGCCGGGTCTGGGCGGCGGCCGGCGACGGGCTGCACTGCTTCGACCCGGACGGCACCTTGCTGGGCAAGCTGCACGTGCCGGAGATCGTGGCCAACCTGACCTTCGGCGGGCCGCAGCGCAACCAGCTCTTCATGTGCGCCACAAGTTCCGTCTACTCCATCCGGGTCACGGCCCGCGCGGCCCGCTACCCGGGCTG
>CAWINS010000040.1:0-47967 GCA_963837335.1 uncultured Actinomycetes bacterium
GCGGCGTCGAGGGTGTTCAGCGGGCGGCTGACCCACCGGGCCAGCGCGATCGCCGCGACCGCCGCGGCTCCCAGGCCAGCCAGCCCGACCGCGGCCAGCCAGGCCCACAGGACGCCGACCCGCTCCTCCAGTTCTGCCGAGGACCGGGACAGCACCACGGCCCCGACCACTGCGTTCCCGCTGTCCCCGAACACCGGTACCGTCACCCGCAGCCGGTCATCCACCCTGCTGTCCACGACGGTCCGGCCGTGCAGCGCCGCGGTCAGGGTGGCAGCGGGGATCGCGGCGTCAACACTGGTCCCGATCACCATCACGCGACCGGTGTTGTAGATCAGGACCTGGTCACCGGCCCGCCGGGCCCGCACCAGGGCCTGGGCTACCGCGTGGCGCCCGGCCGGGGGCGGGTCGGACAGCCGGTCCTCGGCGAGCCCGGACAGCGCCCGGGCGGACAGCATCGTGTCCTCCCGGAACGAACTCCGCTCATGACCCGTGGTGATCAGGCCGAGTGGGACCACGGTGGTCACCAGCAACGCCCCGATCAGGGCGAGCATCGTGAGCACGATGCGCCGGACCATCTCAGACCTCGCCGAGCCGGAAACCCCTGCCGTAGGCCGTCTCGATCAGCCCGGGCACGTCGAGCTTGCGGCGCAGCGCCGCGACATGCACGTCCAGCACCTTCGTCGGGCCATACCAGTGCGCGTCCCAGGCACTCTCCAGAATCTCCTGGCGGGTCATCACCCGGCCCGGGTCACTGGCCAGGCACTCCAGGATGTCGAACTCCTTGGGGGTCAGCGCCACCTCGCGACCGTCCACGGTGACCTTCCGGGTGCGCAGGTCAACGGCGAGGGGCCCGTGCCGCAGCACCTCCCCGCCGGGCCGTACCCGGCGCAGCACGGCCCGGATCCGGGCCAGCAGCTCGGCCAGTCCGAACGGCTTGATCAGGTAGTCGTCGGCCCCGGCGTCGAGGGCCAGGACACGTTCCGGCTCCTCGCCCCGCGCGGTCACGATGATGATCCCGGCATCCGACCGCGCACGGAGCCGGCGGCACACGTCCACCCCGTCGGCGTCGGGCAGGCCCAGATCCAGCAGCACGACATCCGGATCGCCGGAGGCCAGCGCCTCCCGGCCGGTCGTCACGTGGTCCACCCGGTACCCGCCGCGGCTCAGGCCCCGCACCAGCTGAGTGGCCAGGCTTGGGTCGTCTTCCACCACCAGGACGCTGGGGGTGCTCCTGGCGGGGGGCAACCCGGCGCCGGCGGCACTGCTCGCCACGCTCATAGGCACCACCGTAGAGCCCGCTGAGCGGCGCCACGACCAGCACCGCCCAGCCCGGCTCAGGGCCGCCTAGCTGGCGAGCGGCACGGACACGATCGGCGTGGTGGTCGGATGGCTGGTGCCGCCGGCTGGCTCGACGGTCAGCGCGACCGCGTCGCCGGGCTCGAGGCCGGACGCGAGCACCGGCGCGGTCCGGCCGGCCGCGGGAGCCGGGAGCAGCCCGGCCCGGCGCGCGGTCTGGCCCGCCACGAACCACAGCTCATAGACTTTGCCGCCGGTCAGGGCGGGCAGCCCGGCCGTGCTGATGATCAGCGCGTGCCGGGACTGGGAGGCGACCACCGTGGCCAGGCCGCCGTCGCTGGTCCGGCGGACCGCCAGCCGGGCATCCGGGGCCGCGAGCACGGCGGCGACGGACCGGTTCTCGGCCTGGGCCTGGTTCAGCTGCTGCTGGGTGGACGACTGGACCACCCCCAGGGCCACCGCCGCCGCCACGGCGGCCGCGGCCACGGCCACCGCCAGCCGGGGCAGCCAGGGACCGCCGGCCGGGCGCATCCGGGCCCGGGGCATCTCGCGCACTTCGGGAGAAAGCTGCCGGGTGACCGAGGCCGCGGTGAGAACCCGCTCACGCAGCGCGAGCGGCGGGCTGGCCGCGACCGCCTGGGCCAGCTGCGTCGCCGTCTCCCGGAAGCCGCGGACCTCGTTCTCGCACGGCGGGCAGCGGTGCAGATGATGCTCGAACTGGTCCAGCTCCAGGCCAGTGAGGGCGTCCAGCGCGTACACGCCGCTCAGCCCGTGCAGGTCCTGGCGGCCGTGGTTCACGCGGCGGCCCAGTTTCACCAGCTCACCCCCATGCAGTCACGCATCCGGATCAGGCCGTCCCTGACCCTGGTCTTGATGGTCCCCAGGGCCGTGCTGAGCAGCGATGCGACTTCCGGATACGTGTACCCGCCGTAATAGGCCAGGGTGATCGACTGCCGCTGCAGCTCGGTCAGCGAGTCCAGGCAGCGGCGGACCCGTTCGGCGTCCAGCCGCGACTCCACCGTCTCCGCGACACCTTCGGGGGGGACCGCGGAGAAGGTGCTGACCTTCTGCTCCCGCTGAGTCTGCGCGCTCACGGAACGGACCCGGTCGACGGCCCGCCGGTGCGCGATCGTCATCACCCAGGTCATCGCGCTGCCCCGGGTGGCGTCGAAGCGTGACGCCGTGCGCCATACCTCCAGCAGGACCTCCTGCGCGACTTCCTCAGACTGCGCCGGATCCCGTACTACCTTGCGGATCAGGCCGTAGACCGGGCGGGCCAGCCGGTCATAGGCCGCCTCGAACGCGGTCTCATCGCCCTGGGCGACCATGGTCAGCAGCCCGCCCAGGTCCTCCTCGTGCTCCGGCAGGCGCCGGAGCCCAGGGCGGGATCCGGGCACGTCCTGTGTGCTCATGATGGGTATTCGGAGCCTGCCGCCGACCGGATGGGTCCGGAGCAGGCGGCGCGCGGCTGGCTAGCCCGGCCAGATGCGCCAGTTCCGGCACGAAGAGAGCCGCGTTGACCGTGCCCACCCCGGAGGCGAGGTCGTACCCGGGCCGGGCGCTGAACCCGGTCACGGTGTGCACCTTGCCGCCCTGCGGGAACGAGACGGTGTTGTTGCCCTTGGTCACGTCCACGATGCCCGCGGCCGCGCCGATGGCGGACATCTTGTACAGCGCCGGGTTGATCAGGCCCAGCGGGTGCCCCGCGACCTGGTCAGCCAGGGCGACCACGCCGGCGAACAGCGGGGTGGACTCGCTGGTGCCGCAGGTCGGGTACCAGCGCAGGCTGGCCCTTGAAGCTCTGGTACATGTCCACCGCGCCGTTGCAGGCGCCGCTCATCGAGATGTCCGGCACGCCGCGCGCGGCGCCGGTCACGCCCGCCACGCTGTTCTGGTACTTGGGCCGGGAGAAGATCACGGACTTCCCGCCGCCGCCCGCCAGCGGGTTGGGGCCCTTGTCGCCGAAGATGTACTGCTGGGTGGGCACGTTGTAGGTGTCGTTCCACACCACGGAGTGCCATGCGCCCTTAGCCGACTGGCGCAGCTGGGTGCCGCCGACCCCGGTCACCAGGGGGTCGCTGTCCGGCCACGAGGTCACCGGGTGCAGGTAGTAGGTGGTCTCGTTGAACTTGACGTCCGCCGCGCCGCTGTCGCCGGAGGCGGCCAGCACGGTCACGCCCTTGGCGGCCGCGTCCTGATAGGCGCCGCGCAGGTGCAGCAGGGACTTCTTGGTCGCGAAGGTCTGCTCGGTCGCGCTGAAGCTCTGGCTGATCACCCCGCCGAGGTGGTGGTCGACCACGTAGGTCTCGGCCTTGACGATGGCCGGGAAGCCGGTCGTGCCCTCGTTCTCCGAGGTCGGGGTCTCCACCAGGACGATGTTCGCGTCCGGGGCCATCGCGTGCGACCACTCGACGTCGAGCTCGGTCTCGCCGGCCCAGCCTTCGCGGTTAGAGGTCGGCCGGTACTTCGCCACCGGGCCGGCTGGCTGGATCACCTTGAGCGACGGCGGGTTGGGCAGGCCGAACTGCTTGTCGAACACACCCAGGTCGTGGCGCACGGTGGGGGATCCGTAGGAGTCGACGATGACGATCGTCGCGCCCTTCCCGGTGATGCCCTTCTTGGCCAGCGGGCCCAGGTTGTAGGCCCCCCGGACCTGGGCCGGCTCGTAGCAGGCGATCTTGTAATGCGCCTCGCAGAAGGCCGTGGTCGGCGGGGCGGTCCGGGCGTCCCGGATATGCACCGCGGCCGGGCTGATGGCCACCGTGGCGGTCGCGGCCACGGCGGCGGCACCGCCCGCGGCGGCTGAGGTACTGCCGGCCACCGCGGCGGCCATGGCAGCCGAGCCCACGGCAATGGACAGGGGGCGGCGCACTCGCATCCCATCTCCTGATCGCTGACGGCCGGAACAGCCCCACCGCCGTCCCGTGGCCTACCCGACACTAACAGTGGCAGGTGGACCCCGCGAGGGGCATCGGGCCAAGGCTGCGACGGGCGGGCCAGCCAGCCGGCCGGTAGGCTCACGGCCATGATCGTGGTCGTGGCCGGCGTGTCGGCCAGCGGCAAGACAACAGTCGGTTCCCTGCTGGCGGACCGGCTGGGCTGGCCTTTCACCGATGCGGATGCACTGCACTCAGCCGCGAACATCGCCAAGATGCAGGCTGGCCACGCGCTATCTGACGCCGACCGGCGCCCCTGGCTGGTCACGGTGGGAGCCCGGATGGATGCCTACGCGGCCAGCGGCCAGTCTGCCGTCCTGGCCTGCTCCGCGCTGAAACGGTCCTACCGCGAGCAGTTGCTGGCCGGGCGGCCCGAGGCCCGGATGGTTTTCCTGCACGTCACCCGGGAAGTGCTGGAAGCCCGGCTGCGCGCCAGGCCCGGGCATTTCTTCCCGGCCGCGCTGCTGGACAGCCAGCTCGCCATCCTGCAGCCCCCAGAGCCAGACGAGGACGTGCTGGTGCTGGACGACACCACCTCGCCGGACCAGGTCGTGGACGTCATCATCGCGCGCCTTCACCTGAGGCCGCCGCAGGAGAAAATGAGTTCATGAAGCTGAAACTCGACCTGCACGAGATATACAACCGGGGCCAGGACATCGACCGGGCCCTCCGGGCGATCATCGACGAGGCAGTGGCCAAGAAGGCGCCCCTGGTGGAAATCATTCCGGGCAAGGGCTCAGGTCAGTTGAAAAAGCACGTCCTGAGGTTCCTTGAGCAGAAAGAAATCAAGCAGTTGTACAGCCGGGTCGAGAAAGACTCAAAGAACTTCGGCCGGATCTTCGTGCATTTCCGGTGGAAATAGGCGAGTCCTCAGCCGACCCACAGCGGGAGCGGTGGCCCGGGCCATTCTGACCCAGCGCGAGGGCTTACGGTGCCGGGGCGCGAGCCGCTGAGGTACCCGGGCGGCAGCGAACCGCCCGTCGGGAGGATAAGTCGATTGCCACACACAGCCCACAGGTACTCCCCCCTCGCCACGGTACGCGGGCCGGGATCCCTGGCCATTGCGAACTAGCCGTCATCATCCGGGCCGTTTCCCGCGTTCCACTCCCCCGGGAAGAAGGCACCGGGGCCCTCATCCCCCCCATACGCAGACAAGCAGGGGACTACGACTCGTAGTCTCCCGCATCCGCCGGCGCGTTTGTCATGCTGGCATGAACCGTCTTGGATGTCCAGTGAAAGCGCAAATTGAAGCGCCATTATTAAATTACTAAATTGCTTAGGCGATGTGGATTTATAGACCTATACCCCGTTCTGGCCCGGGCTACACGCACGGCCTCCGGGCCATGCGGGCCGGCGGCCCGCGCGGCGGTCCGCCGATACCTCTCATCGTGGGATGATTGCCGCATGCGTCTCCTGATCCGGGCGCTGCTCACCGCAGCGGCGCTCGCCGTGGCCACGGCCCTGGTGCCCGGCATCGAGCTAGGCCACGGGAGCACCGCGTCGAAGGTGCTGACCCTGCTGGCCGTCGCGGTCATCTTCGGGCTGGTGAACGCCATCATCAAGCCCGTGGTCAAGGCGGTCGGCTGCCTGTTCTACGTGCTGACCCTGGGACTGATCGGGCTGGTGGTCAACGGGCTGCTGCTCTGGCTGACCAGCTGGGTGGCGGGCAAGCTCACCCTGCCGTTCCACATCACCGGGTTCTGGGCCGCGTTCTGGGGCGCGATCATCGTCGGGGTGGTCGGCTGGCTGCTCGGCGTGCTGATCCCGGAGCCAGCCGAGCACGAGTAACAGCGCCGCCTGCGGCCCGGTCCAGGAGCCGCCACACCGCCACACCGCCACTTCGCTGCACCCGGCGGTCAGCGGGGCGCCGGTTCCAGGAACTCCAGCCGGTTGCCCAGCGGGTCCTCGCTGTAGAACCGGCGCATGCCGGGGAAATCGCCGTCCGGGCGCACCGGGTACCCGGCCTCGCGGAGCCGGGCCGCCCAGGCGTCCAGGTCCCGCACCAGCAGGCCGGGGTGCGCCTTCCGGGCCGGACGGAAGTCCTCCTCCACCCCGAGGTGCAGCTCGATGCCGTGGCCGCGGAACCAGCAGCCACCCCGGGCGGCCAGGGCGGGCGGCTTGGGGATCTCCGCCAGGCCCAGCACCCCGTGATAGAAGGCGCGCAGCGGAGCCTCGCTTCCCGGCGGGCAGGCCAGCTGGACATGATGGATCATGTGCACCTCCGGGAGGACACCGCCGGCCCGGCGACGGCCTGGCGGTCATCGGTCAGGCTCACACTTTATCTTGACATCAAGACAGTATCCAGGCGGAGTGCGGGAGAACAGAGTGCGCGACACCATCACGGCGAAGTTCGAGGTACTGGACGAGCGGTTCCGGCGCGTCCACGGCGACCGGCAGCTAGAGGTACTGCACACCGGATGCCGCTGGACTGAGGGACCGGCGTACTTCCCGGCCGGGCGTTACCTCGTGTTCAGCGACATCCCCAATGACCGGCTGCTGCGCTGGGACGAGACCACCGGGATGGTAGGGGTATTCCGCCAGCCCTCCCGCTTCGCGAACGGCCATACCGTGGACCGGCAGGGCCGGCTGGTGAGCTGCGAGCACGGCGCCCGGCAGGTCACCCGCACCGAACCGGACGGGTCGATCACCGTCCTGGCCGACCGCCACCAGGGCAAGCGCTTCAACAGCCCGAACGACGTCGTCGAGCGGGCCGACGGCTCGATCTGGTTCACCGACCCCGCCTACGGCATCGACAGCGACTACGAAGGACACCAGGCGGAGAGCGAGATCGGCGCCTGCCACGTGTACCGGATCGATCCGGGCTCCGGCAATCTGCGCATCGTGGCCGGCGACTTCAACCGCCCTAACGGGCTCGCGTTCACCCAGGACGAGCGGAACCTCTACATCTGCGACAGCGAGGAACGGCATATCCGGCTGTTCGCCGTGACCGACGACGGTACCGGGCTGACTGGCGGAGACGTGTTCGCGCGCTGCGAGGTGGGGACCTTCGACGGCATCCGGCTGGACAGCGACGGCCGGGTCTGGGCGGCGGCCGGCGACGGGCTGCACTGCTTCGACCCGGACGGCACCTTGCTGGGCAAGCTGCACGTGCCGGAGATCGTGGCCAACCTGACCTTCGGCGGGCCGCAGCGCAACCACCTCTTCATGTGCGCCACAAGTTCCGTCTACTCCATCCGGGTCACGGCCCGCGCGGCCCGTTACCCGGGCTGAGCGGCGGATCTGGCCAGGGCCCGGCAGGCCCGGCCGAAGGCGGCGCTGGAGCCGAACCGCAGGGTCACGGCGGCGGTGCCCGCATCGGCGGTGGAGGTGATCTTGCGGATCGCCCCGCGCGGGGTGAAGGCCTCGGTGAACGAGTTGTCGTGATCGGTGAGGACCAGGTCGGGCCCGTGCCACCGGCCGGAGAAGGCGACCACCCAGCCGCTGCCAGGGACCGGGGCGTCCCACTGGTCAGGTCCACCGAGGTCCGCGCGCCATCCGTGCTCCACCAGGAATGCACCTCGCCGCGGAGCTGGAAGGTGTCGGTGGCCCCGTCCCGGCCGCACAGCCGGGCGCTGCCCTGCAGGGTGTCGCAGCCGCCGATGTTGTCGCAGGCGACCGCCCGCCCCCGCGTCACCAGGCCCCCTTGCAGATGGGTGAACAGGACGTAGCGTCCCCCGTTCGACGCCTGGACGGTGCCGTAGCCGTCCCAGGTCAGGGTGGGCGTGAACCGGCCGCCGATGTGCAGGTCCCAGGGAGTCAGCCCCACCTCGACCACGAACAGGCACCCGACCACGATGACGATGAGCAGCAGCCAGGGGTGCCGCCGGAACCAGCGGCGGCGGCGCCGGGGTGGCGCCACCTGCTGCGGCGAGCCAATGTCCACGTCCGGCCACCCATCCCCGCGTCCCGCGCCCGGCGCCTCGCGCCCGCCGGTTAGTGCGGGACCAGCCCAGCGGAAAGCGGTCCGCCGCGCATCAGTACTGGCTACGTATTTCCCGGCGGCACCGTGTTTCCCGGCGGCACCGTGTTTCCCGGGGCACCGTGGCCTGCGTGCGCCTGAGTGCGTGCTGGACGCGTGCGCCCGGATGCGCCCGCGCGCCTGAGTGCGGGCTAAGCGGCTGGGGTCCGGAGGGTTTGAGTTAGTAGAGCTCGGCGCGGCGGTCGGTGAACAGGTCGTTGCGGGAGTTGATCCGCTTGTCCCGGGCCCGGGTCAGGTCACATTCGGCGGTCAGCAGCGCGGGCCGGTCGTCGGTGACCGGCCCGGCCAGCGGGTAGCCGTCCGGGCCGGCGATCAGGCTGCCGCCCACCCAGGCCACCCCGCGCTCGGTGGCGCACCGGTCCGCCACCACGATGAACACGCCGTTCACCGCGGCACCGGCCTGCACCTTCACTACCTCTGACGGGCGCTCAGCTGGCGGATGCGGGGCGGCCGGCCAGTTCACCGGGGCCGCGATGAGGTCCGCGCCAGCCAGCGCGGCGAGCCGGACCCACTCGGGGAACTCCAGGTCGTAGCAGATCATCACGCTCACCCGGCCGGCCGGCAGCGCCACCACGGGCGGGGCCCCGGCGCCCGGGGTGAAGACCAGCTTCTCGGCGTCCCACAGGTGCGCCTTGCGGTACACCGCGCGGGTGCCGGACGCGTCCACCAGGGCAGCGCTGTTGAACAGAGCGCCGTCCGGGCCAAGTTCGCAGAAGCCGCCCACGATCACGGTGTGATACTCGGCGGCCAGCGCCTGCCACTGCCGCAGCGCCGGGCAGTCATCGGCCCGGCTGGCCAGGGCGCGGGCTTCCGCGGCGTCGGTGAACACGTACCCGCTGTCGCACAGTTCCGGGAGGACTATGAGCCCGGCCCCGGCGCCGGCCGCCGCCTCGACGGCCCCGGCCGCCGTGGCCAGGTTGCCGCCGGTGTCACCGACGGCCAGCCCGAGCTGGCAGGCCGCGACGACCGTCACGCTGCCGCCTTCACGCGGCGGCCTCACCCGGCAGCAGCAGCAATTTCCCGGTCGTCCCCCGGGAGGCCAGATCTGCCTGGGCCTGGGCGGCCTGCTCCAGCGGGTACTGGCCGCCGACCCGGACCGAGAGTTGCCCCTCGGTGATCCACCGGAACACCTCACCCGCCCGCCACAGCAGCTCCTCCCGGCTGGCCAGGTAATGCCCCAGCGTTGGCCGGGTGACGAACAGGCTGCCCGCCGGGTTGAGGCGCTGCAGGTCGAAGGGCGGCACCGGGCCGCTGGCCGCGCCGTACAGGACCATGTAGCCCCGGACCCGCAACGCCGACAGGCTCGCCTCGAACGTCGCCTGGCCGATGCCGTCGTAGACCGCGGCCACCCCGGCGCCGCCGGTGATCCCCCGGGCCACCCCGGCGAAGTCGTCGTAGTCCGTCACGTAGTCCGCGCCGGCCTGCTCGGCCAGCACCGCCTTGGCCGGGGTGGAGGTGGTGGCGATGCTGACGCCGCCGCGCATCGCGATCATCTGGGTCAGCAGCAGCCCGACCCCGCCCGCGGCCGCGTGCACCACCACGTGGTCACCCTGGGCCACCGGGAACGTGCTGTGGCAGAGATAGTGCGCGGTCATGCCCTGCAGCATGACGGCCGCGGCGACGCTCAGGCTCATGCCCTCCGGCACCGGGACCGCCAGCGCGGCGGGCACCGCGACCTGCTCCGCGTAACTGGCCGGCACCTGGGTCCAGGCGACCCGGTCTCCTACGGCGAAGTCGCTCACCTCCGGCCCCACGGCCGCCACCGTGCCGGCCCCCTCGGCCCCGGGAACATACGGCAGGGCCGCCGAGGCGTAGGGAGGCCGCCCCTCCCGCTGGTAGATGTCCATGTAGTTGACCCCGGCCGCGGCCACGTCGACCAGCAGTTGTCCCGGCCCGGGTTCTGGCGGGGCAACCTCCCCGATCTGGAGGACCTCAGGACCGCCGTGCCGGCTCCCGATCACTGCGCGCATGAGCCCATCCTCTCCATCGAGTCGCCGACAGTAGCCTAGGCGGCAAAGGGGAGGTTCTCGTGGGGATCGGCGGGCGGGTCCGGGCCGTGCACCTCAGCCAGTACTGCGCGGGCGGCCTCGGTTTTCCGGCCGGGGCACCGGGCTCCGGGACTGGCGGGCACTGATTCAGTGAACCCTGGCCCTGGCCAGCGGGCCGGCCACGAGGCGCAGGCCGCGGGTCGCCGGTGCGCCCGCTGTGAGCGCGAGATCAGCGCCGGGCAGCCGGCCCGCCGCCGGGCCGATCGGGACTGGGTTCACGGCAACTGCCGCTAACGGCCCTCAGCTACCGGAGGTTCCGGACGCCGCGATGACCTGCTGGGCGGCCCGGACCCGGGCTTCCTCCAGGAATTCGGCCTGCCGGTGGGCCCGGGCAATGAGCTCATCCAGCTCGCCGGGGTTGAGCCGCGCATCCTGCTCCGCGAGCACCCGCAATGTGCGCCAGCCGGCCGCCTTGCCCTCCACGCCCAGACGCAGAATCTCCAGCTCCTCGAGGTTGCTGAGCGGGGAGCGCGTCGTCAGATGACCGTTGGGCTTGAGCCGCCCGGCCTTCTCGCCGGCCCAGGCGGCCCAGACTTTGTAGCTGCGGACCGGGATACCGAGCGTGCCCATCATGCGCAGCAGCGCGGCCCGGTCCTCGGCCACTTCGCCGGCGAACCGCTGCAATTCCGGCCCGGTCACGGGCATCTGGCGCGTACCGGCGGCCCGGCGGGCCAGTTCCAGGCCGACGGTCGCGCCGGCCAGGTGATCGTTGAGGTAGATGCCCAGCGGATCCTGCGCGGACCGCCTGATACTGGCCGCTGTGTTCCTGAGCGCCACGCTTCTCGTTGTCATGCCATCCTTCTTTCCACGTTGTGGCGAGCCACCCTGGTTAAGAACCGCTGCGGCTGCGTGACGGCTGCGGCAGCTGGTTGAACTGGCGGGCCGCAGTCCGCCCGAGGGCTGTCAGCCGGGTGAAGACCTGCTGGTTCAAGGCCGGGCGCAGCGCGCGGCCGGACACCGCGCTGCCGGGCTGGCCGGTGGCGGCCGGCAGCAGCTGCTTGGTGAGATGCAGCACGGCGCTGGTCAGGTCGGGGAAGATCCCGGCCCCCCGCGCGGCCACCTGGGCCAGCGGCGTGAGGATCACTTCCGCCCGGCGCTGGCGCATCGCCTCGATGATCTGATGGGCTGCGGCGCCGGCGTCCATCGACAGCACCGGCAGGCTGGCCGCCAGGGAGAACCAGGTGAACTCCTGCTCCGCCCGTCCGGCGAACCGGGCGTTCACGTGCGAGCCGGTCCGCATCAGCCCGGGGACGACCGTCGTCACGGCGACCGGTCCCGGGCCGAGCTCGGCCCGCAGCCCCTCCGAGAACCCCACCGCCGCGAACTTGGCCACGCTGTAGGGCAGCAGATGGGGGACGCCGACCTTGCCGCCGATCGAGGTGATGTTGACGATCCGCCCGTGGGCCTGGCCGCGCATCACCGGCAGCGCCGCGAGGGTCAGCCGGATCGGGGCCAGGGCCATGGTGCGCACGGCCGCTTCGAAGTCGCCGGCCCCAGCGCTCTCCACCGGGCCAACCCGGATGATCCCGGCGTTGTTGACCAGGATGTCCAGCCGCCCGTACAGCTTCAGCGCCGTGCCGACCAGCAGCTCCGCGGTTCCCTCGTCATTCAGGTCGCACGGCACGGCCGTGACCTCGGCGCCCAGGGCCCGCAGCTCGTCCGCGGCCCGCTCGAGTTGCTCCTGCCCGCGGGCGCAGATGATCAGCCCGGTGGCATGCCGGGCCAGTTCGCGGGCCAGGGCCAGGCCGAGCCCGCGGGAAGCACCGGTAACGATCGCCACCTCGCCGGTGATGTCATCCGGGGTCCGCCGCACGCTCGCCCGGGCCACCGCGGCGGCCGCCGCCACGGCGGCGGTGAGCAGGATGGGGGTCTTCATGGCCGTACGCCGCCCAGCACGCTGGCACCCAGGGTGATCGGCTGGCAGATGAGCTTGTTCACGGGCCCCCGGCCTCTCCGTATTCGCGGCGGGCCTCGCGGGCCGCCGGTTTTCGTTATCTGAATTGGTGCCGTGGCTGGCGGCGCGTCAGCTGCTACCCGGGTGGGTCCGGGCTAACCGGCGCGCACGCATGTCCCGCCGGGTCGCGGGTAGCGGGGACGCCCACACGGAGCCGACCTGAACCAGGAGAGATGATCATGACGGCCAGAGGGGCCCGCCGCGTTGGCTGATCCGGTGGCCCTGGTGCGCAGTGAGCTGAGCGGGCCGGGCATCCTGCGCAAACGGCACGGCCGGGGGTTCCGCTACCTCGGCCCAGACGGTACCCCGGTTCGCGACCCGGAGGTGCTCGGACGGATCAAGGCGCTGGTGATCCCGCCGGCCTGGGAAGACGTGTGGATCTCCGAGCACCCGGCCGGCCACATCCAGGCCGTCGGTACCGACGTGGCCGCCGGCGCCAGTACCGCTACCACGATCTGTGGCGGGAACAGCGCGACCGGGAGAAACACGACCGGGTGCTGGAGTTCGGGGCCGCGCTACCCCGGGTGCGGAAGGTGGTCCTGCGCCACCTGGACGGCACCGGGCTGTCCCGCGACCGGGTCCTGGCCGCCGCTATCCGCCTGGTCAACCTCGGCTTCTTCCGGCCGGGCGGCGAGGAGTACGCGGCGGAGAACGGCACCTACGGCCTGGCCACCATCCAGCGCGACCACGTCACCTGCCGGCGAGGCGGTGAGCTGGTCTTCGACTACATCGGCAAGTCCGCGCAGCACCGCGAGCAGGCGGTCGCGGACGAGCGGGTATGCGTCGTGGTCCGCAGCCTCAAGCGACGCCGGGACGGCGGTAACGGCGGCACCGGCCTGCTCGCGTACCGCAGCGGGCCGCGCTGGCATGACGTCACCGCCGCCGACATCAACGACTACCTGCGCGAGGTGTCCGGGCACGACTTCACCGCCAAGGACTTCCGGACCTGGCATGCCACCGTGCTCGCCGCGGTAGGACTGGCCGTCTCGGAACGCGCCGCGGGTTCGGAGAGCTCCCGCAAGCGCGCGATCGCCCGCGTGGTCCGTGAGGTTTCCGGCTACCTGGGTAACACCCCGGCGGTCGCGCGGGCGTCCTATATCGACCCGCGCGTGATCGAGTTGTATGAGAAAGGCAGCACGATCGCGCCCGCCCTCGGCCGGCTGGGCCAGCAGAGCGAGTTCGGGGAGCTGGCTACCCAGGGAGCGGCCGAAGCCGCGGTCCTGCGTTTGCTGGGCGGTCGCGGTGATTAACCAGCACTGGTTGACCAGCACTGGCTAGCCGGCGATCTCCACCCCGGGGGCCGTGTCCCAGCCGACGATGTTCAGGATCGCCCGCAGGTGAGGCGGCACCTGATGGAGCACCACACCCCGGCGGCCGGCGTCCGCCAGCCCGACGATGACCCGCAACCCGGCCAGGTCGGTGTAGTCCAGGGCGGCCAGGTTCAGGTGAACCTCGTCGAGGTCCGCGGCGATCTCGCCCAGCCTCGTGGCCAGCGCCGGGAAGGCGGCCTCGTCGATCTCGCCGGCGAGGGCGTAGCCCGGACCCGGACCGGGGATCTGGGTGATCCGCAACGCCCCGTCGTCGTAGAGCGGAGACTCGCCGCCGAGCTGCGGGGGTTGCGGGTCGTGGGGCGAGATCACCCGGCGGCCGCGGACGGCCAGGTCATCCCGGAGGAGTTCACTCCGGGCCGGTTCAGTGGGGCGGAACTCAGTGGGGGGCGGCTCAGTCCGGAACACACGATGCCTCCTGCCAGCGGTGACGGGAACTGACCTCGCCGACTGCTGCCAGAGGGGGCCGCGGACCAGATCCATGCGGCGCGATGACGAAACGTCGAGGCTACGGACGACCGCGGGGTCTGGGCGGCGTCGTGACGATAGTTATGAGTATGCCGGAATCCGGTCGCCAGGCAAATCCCCCGGCTCGCCAGTCAGGCCCCGGCCCCCCGGAACGACAACGGGGGGTTGACACGACAACCCCCTGTTGTCAGACTGAAGCCATGAATCCATCAGGACCTACCCCAGCCCAGCAGGACACCATCCGCCGCCTCAAGGAAGTCCGCGCGGAAGCCCTCAAGCACTTCCGCATCGCCCAGGATCTGGCCCGGGAGCGCCGCGACCTGATCCGCGGCCTGACCGATGAGGGCGTCTCGCAGGCCGAGATCGCCCGTGAGCTCGGGGTATCCCGCCAGGCCGTGCAGAAGATGCTCGCGGTCTGACGTCACTTCTGGCCCGCGGTAGGCGTTGCCGGTGCCTGAGCCCGCTACCGGTGGCCTGAGCCGCCCGCGCGGGCGGCCGCTGGTCAGCCGTGGCCGGGGGTGACATGGCCGGCCGGGAGCTGCTGGCCGGCGGCGTTGTAGGCGGCGAGGTCCTGCAGGGCGCTGCTGGGGGTGAACCAGAAGATGACGATGCGGGTGTTGGCGCTCCACCGGGCCAGATGGGCCTGGATCTGCCGCCCGCCCTGCTGCGCGGTGATCGTCGCAGCGGGCCCGGCGTAGTAGCCGAACTCCGGGATGGCCACCGCGGGGCTCCCCACGCTGGAGGCGGCTTCCACCGCATGGAACCCGGAGGAGGCTGCCGGATCCGGTGGTCTCGTTGGTTTCCACTTCCGGGGTCAGGCGGCCCGCGGAATCCCGCAGCCCGGCCATGATCCCGAAGGTGATGCCGGGAAGCTGCTGGGCGTGAATCCGGACGCCGTAGAACACCAGCTCGCCACCGGCGTCGTTGATCCCGGTGGAGATCACCCGCCCCTCCCGGGCTGGCACCGACGACCTCCCGGGCGCCCCGGACCTGGCCTGCTTGCGGGCCAGCTCAGACCGGGATCGCGCGGCCGGCCGTCCGGCCTTGGCCGCCGCACCCGGCGATTGCCGCGGGTGCGACAGCGCGGCCAGCGTGGCCGTCTGGGGCGAGCGGGCGTGATTTGCCGTGCCGTCGACGACGCCTACGGCGGCCACGCCCAGCAGCGCCGTTCCGGCCGTGATGCCCAGCACCCGGGCCGTCATGCTGGACGCAGATCTCCGCTGAGCGAACTTCACGTGCTCCTCCTCAAGGCTGCGGTCAGGCCGGGGCGCCTGATCCGGCACCTGCGCCGGCCTGATGGCCAGGTGCACCGGGAAATACGTCCCGGCAGGCGGGAAGTTGCGGCGTTCCGGCAGCAACTTCTGGCGGCCTCTGGCCGTATAGGCAAGCGCGGGGGAACCGGAGAAGGGAACGCATGGCGCACGGTGACGAGGACTTCGTCGAGTTCGTCCAGGCCAGCTCGCCGGGGCTGCTGCGCGCCGCTTACCTGCTCACCGGCGACCGGCATCTCGCCGAGGACGCCGCGCAGACGGCGCTGGTGCGGACCTATGCGGCCTGGTCACGGGTGCGCCGCGACGACGCCTTCGCCTACGCGCGGCGAGTGCTGGTCAACCATGTGACCGACCGGTGGCGGCGCCGGCTGCGCGAATACGCGACCGGCACCGTGCCCGATCGGCCAGCCAGGGCGGATGTAGCGGAGGAGGTGGCGCTGCGGCAGTGGCTGGTCGGCGCGCTGGCCTCGCTGACCGGGCGGGAACGCGCGGTGCTCATCATGCGCTACTACTTCGATCTTCCCGAGGCAACCGTGGCATACGAACTGCAGATCTCCGTGGGCACAGTAAAAAGCACCAGTGCCCGCGCGCTCGCGAAGCTCCGGATCTCGGCGGACCCGCTGGCCGGGCTGCTGGCCGATCGGCCAGCCCGGATACCGGGCGCCCCGCCCGCCGACGTCCAGACCTCGGCGATGGGCCCGGACCAGCCATGACCGATCTCGAAACCTTCCGGCAGGCACTCCAGGCCGCTGACCCGCCTGGCTGGCCCGGGCCCGGCCCGGGCGTCCCCCATTCCGGCACGCTGGATGCCGCCGAGATCATGGCCAAGGGCAGGTCGCTCCGCCGCCGCAGGCGGCTGGCGGCGGCCGGCGGATCCCTGTGCCTGGCCGCGGCCGCGTTCGCCGTGGTGACCGGCCTCGGCCACCTGGGCCGCCCGTCCCCCGTCCCGGCCCTGAGCTCGCCCCACTCCACCAGCCCGGCAGCCGGGGGGACCGGACGGCCGGCTGCGCGGAGTCGGGAGGGGCGGGTAATTCTTTCGGGGATCAGGATCGCCGGCGGTGAGGTGGTGTTCTACGGCGTCCGGATTCGCAGCCAGCAGCTTCCCGGCGTCACCTTCGGGATCATGGCGGGGCTGCGGGATTCCGCGGGCCGCCTGACCCCGGAAGTGGAAACCAACGAGACCACCGGATCCGGCAGCTCTTCCGGGTTCCACGCGGTGGAAGCCGCCTCCAGCGTGGGGAGCCCCGCGGTGGCCATCCCGGAGTTCGGCTACTACGCCGGGCCAGCTGCGACGATCACCGCGCAGGCCGGCGGGCAGCAGATCCAGGCCCATCTGGCCCGGTGGAGCGCCAACACCCGCATCGTCATCTTCTGGTTCACCCCCAGCACCAGCCCGGGCCACGCCCCGCACCACCTCACGGCGTACAACACCGCCGGCCGCGAGCTGCCCGCCGGCCACTCCGCTCCCGGCCACGGCTGAATTCTCCCGATTACGCCCTGCCCGGCCGGCCGAGGGCTCGCAGCGCGCTGATGTCCCGTTCCACCGTGCGCACGCTGATCTCGAAACGACCGGCCAGCCAGCGTGCGCTACGCGGACGCGGCGCGACGGCCCGCATCTCTTCAACCTGGGCGCAGAGCCGATCGGTACGGTTCACGTACGCCAACCTAGAGGCCGGGTACGACAAGAGCGGGCCGTGTGCGGCGTGCGGGCCTCACAGTCCGGTGTGCTGTCTCGTCAACCTGGTAAGGGAACATGCGACCAAGGGAGGCCGGCACCATGACCAGCCGATCTGGGCCAGGCAGCAGCGCGCCCGATCCGGGCCTGACCGCGATCATGGGTGAGCGGCGCCAGCTGATCAACGTCGCCTACCGGCTGCTGGGCTCGCTGGCCGAGGCCGAGGATGCCGTGCAGGAGACCTACGCCCGCTGGTACGCCATGACCGCACAGCAGCAGCAAGCTATCGAATCCCCCGGCGCCTGGCTGACCACCGTCACCAGCCGTATCTGCCTGGACCTGCTCGGCTCGGCCCGGGCCCGGCGGGAGCGTTATGTGGGCGAATGGATCCCCGAGCCGCTACCCGGGCCTGCCGAATGGACCAGCGGCCACGCGGGCGGCAGCGCAGCCGACCCGGCCGACCGGGTCACCCTCGATGAGTCGGTGACCATGGCGTTCCTCGTCGTGCTCGAATCACTGACCCCAGCCGGGCGCGTCGCGCTCATCCTGCACGACGTCTTCGGCTATCCCTTCACCGACGTCGCCCAGATCACCGGCCGCACCCCCGCGGCATGCCGCCAGCTCGCCTCCTCAGCCCGCCGCCGCATCCGCGCCGCACAACCTCCCCCGGCCCCGCCAGCCCAGCAGGCCAGCCTGGTCAGGGACTTCAAGAACGCCTGGGAAGCCCAAGACATCAAGGCCCTCATCGCCTTGCTCGACCCGGACGCCACGGTGATCGCCGACGGCGGCGGCCTGGCCAGCGCCGCGCCCGGTCCCATCGAAGGCGGCGAACAGATCGCCCGCTACATCACCGACCTCGCCAGCCGGGCACCCGGCAGCCTGACGTTCCTCGAACGGACCGTCAACGGCCAGCCCGGCCTGGTCGCCCAGCACGGCGGGGTGACCGTGACCGTGTTCGCCTTCGACGTCGCCGGCGGCCGGATCAAGCACATCTGGGCCATACGCAACCCCCAGAAACTCCGGCCCTGGACGACGGGCTGACGCCTTAGCCCGGCGGTGAGAAGCCGGCCCGCCGCATCAGGCGGCGGCGGTCCTACTCCTCGCCCGAAAAACGCCCCCAGGCCGACTGGCGGGTCATCCCGAGGGCCTCCCCGATCCGCGCCCACGTCGCCCCCAGGGCACGAGCCCTTTGCACCCACCCGGCCAGATGCTTCTCCACCTGTGCGCCCGCAGCCGCTATCCGGGGCAGGCTGGCCAGTACCTCATCGACGCTGACCGCATGCTCCCAGGCCGGGAGCTGAGGTGTCGGGGAGGGCGGGCCGTCAATCAGCTGCGCGCACAACGCGACGCAGCCGTCGCAGATGAACACCCCGGGCCCCGCCACCAGCCTCCGTACTTCAGTATTCGGCTTCAGGCAGAACGAGCACGCGGCGATTACGGGCTGCTCTGTCACCCCAGACATCACCCGGCCTCCTTGTCAGGCTACACCTGACACCGTAAGGCACGCCCTGACAAGAATCAAGATCATCATGCTCATCCGCGGCCACGGGTTCCGGGGGAGGACACCACACCCTGCACCCGCATGCCGCCAGCCGGAATCCGCCACCAGAAGCGGACCGCCTACCGGACGGTTGTGATACCGGCGAGGATGAGGTCGATGCCGGCCAGGAATTGCTCGCGGTCGTCGTGCCCGGGTAGCTGCGCCGCCACCTGACGGACGAACGGGTACTGCGCGGGGTCGAGCTGCGACCACCGTGCGGCCATGGTCGTGAGAAAGGCCGATCGATCCGTCTCGCGCGCGAGGAGGCGGGCGCCCGCGGCGTACTGTCCGGCGAGGCCGAGAACGTAGTTCACGAGCGCGGACGCGCAGTCGAACTGCGCTCGTTCGGGGACGCCGAGCGCCTGGAGCTGCCCGCCGACGCTCTCGAAGATCTGCAGTGCCGCGGACTGCCACGGCTCACGGGAGAGCTGGGCGCCCACCCAGGGGTGTGCGTCGATCGCGTCGAACACTCCGAGGGCCATGGCCCGGATCGCCTCCCGCGGCTCCGCACCGCTGACCACCTCGGTCATGACCCGGGCGATCACGTGGTCGGCGGTCGCGGCGAGCAGATCGCTCTTGCTGGCGACGTGCCAGTAGATCGCCCCGCTCCCGGTGGCCAGGCGAGCCGCGAGAGTGCGGAAAGTCAGAGCGCCCTCGCCGTCGGCGTCGAGGATCTCCATCGCGGCCTCGACGATTCGCTCCTTGGAGAGCGCGTCCGTGCGCCGTTCGGTCCGCTGCGCCTTGATCGCCATGAGCACATCTTGACACGACTGGAACATTGTTCCAAACTACATCTATGGAACAACGTTCCAAGCAGCTTCTGAAGGGAGAATGATGACGACACCAGTCACGATCATCGGCGCGGGCCTCGGCGGCCTCACCCTCGCACGCGTCCTCCACGTCCACGGCATCCCCGTGACGATCTACGAGGCGGAGCCCTCGGCGGAGGCCCGCACGCAGGGCGGCCAGCTGGACATCCACGAGCACAACGGGCAGCTCGCGCTCGAAGCGGCCGGCCTCACCGACGAGTTCCGGGCGATCATCCACGAGGGCGGCGAGGCGGTGCGCATGCTCGACCAGCACGGCGCGGTGCTGCTCGACGAGCCCGACGACGGCACCGCTGGGCGTCCCGAGGTGCTCCGCGGAGACCTGCGCCGGATCCTGGTCGACTCCCTGCCCGGCGAGATGATCCAGTGGGGACGCAAGGTCGCCGGTGTCCAGGCCCTCGGCGATGGCCGGCACGAGCTGACCTTCGCCGATGAGTCGGCCGTGACCACCAGCCTCCTCGTCGGTGCCGACGGCGCCTGGTCGAAGATCCGCCCGCTGCTCTCCGACGCCCAGCCCGAGTACGTCGGCACCACGTTTATCGAGACGTATCTCTACGACGCCGACGAGCGGCACTCCGCGACGGCTGAAGCGGTCGGCGGCGGCGCGATGTACGCGCTCACACCGGGAAAGGGGATCGTCGCGCACCGCGAGGCGGGGGACATCCTGCACACGTACGTCGAGCTGAACTGCCCCGCCGAGTGGATCACCAGCATCGACTTCACCGACGCCGCCGCCGCGACTGCCCGGGTCGCGGCCGAGTTCGGCGGGTGGGCGCCGGAACTCACCGCGCTGATCACCGACGGTGAAACCGCCCCGATCCCCCGCATGATCTACGCACTCCCGAACGGACACCGATGGGACCGCGTGCCCGGGGTGACGCTCCTCGGTGATGCCGCGCACCTGATGCCACCCGCCGGCGAGGGCGCGAACCTGGCCATGTTCGACGGCGCCGAGCTCGGGAAGGCGATCGCCGCGCACCCCGACGACATCGAAACGGCACTCACCGCCTACGAAGAGGCGCTGTTCCCGCGCAGCGCGTCCGAGGCCGCGGACGCGGACCTGATCCTGGATCTCTGCCTCGGCGACCGCGCACCGTTCGGACTCATCGACTTCTTCACCGGCACCCCCGAGGGAGAGCACGAAGGAGCCGTGTCCTGATCGACAGGTGCCTCCACCAGCGCAACGCAGGTCAAAGCGAGCGCTGCTGCCCTCCGGCAGGCATCTTCGGCTTCCTGTCCATAGGCACCCATGAGGTGATGCCAGCCCGCCTGCCCGGTCTCGTGCAGGCACCCTGGGCAGCGGTCCGCGCCGGCGGCACAATGGCTGTGTCGGGGGGCAACGGGCACCTCGCGTACCCGTCGAGCGGAGCGTAGGGGATGGCTATCGCGCTGCTGTGCTGGCGATCGATGCTGCGCACCTCCTGGCGCCAGGCCGTCGTCGTCACGCTGCTCGGCGGCCTGCTCGGCGCGGTGGCCCTGGCCGCCCTGGCCGGGGCGCGGTCGACGGCGGGGGCCTACGGCCGGTACCTGAAGGCCATCAACGCGAGCGACGTGCAGGTGAACGTGCCAGGCGCCCTGCCGGGCCTCCCGATCATGGAACCAGTCAGGCGACTGTGGTCGCTGCCCGGGGCCGTCTCCCACGCCACGTACGTGGGCCTGAATGCCCTGCCGGTGGTCCGGGGCAAGATCGACGACTCGTTCATCACCGACAGCATCGACGGCAGCGTGGACGGCGCGGGCTTCACCCAGGACACGATGACGGTGGTGTCGGGGAAGCTGCCGCCACTGGCGTCCACCACCGGCATCGTGCTGTCCCCGCAGATCGCCAGCCTGTTCGGTGTCGGTGTCGGCGGCCGGGTGACCTACGTGTTCCTGAGCGGCAGCCAGCAGCGCCCCGCCAGGGACTACCGCTCTTTCCGGGTCGCCGCGATCGCGTACACCCCGCCGGCGCTCGTCAACCAGGCCGACAACCCCGAGGGCGCCACGCTTCCCCCCGGCGCCACCGCGCAGCTCATCGGTAAGTACTTCGGCTACGCCTGGGTCGGCCTGCGCCTGAGAGCCGGCGACGCCGGAGTCAGCGACCTGCGGAGCCAGCTGCCCGCGCTGGTCTCCAGCCTGGAGACACAGTCGGACCACGTTACCCACGCGCAGGACGCGGGCCTGACGTTCAGCGTCAAGCGGACCAGGGCCGTCCAGGACGAGGTTCAGCAGGCCATCGAGCCGGAGGTCATCGCGCTGACCGTCTTCGGCGCGATCACCGCGGTGGCCGCGCTGGTTCTGACCGGCCTGGCGATGGCCCAGCTCCTGAGCAGGACCGCGCCGGACGCTCTCAGGCTGCGGGCGCTCGGCGCCAGCCGCAGGCAGTCCGCCCTGGTGGCGGCTCTGCCGGGGGTGATCCCCGTCGCCGGCATCATCGTGATCACCGCCGCGGGTGCGGTCGCGTTGTCCCCGCTGGCACCGGTGGGACCAGTCCGCTTCTTCGCTCCCGGCAAGGGCCTGTACGCGGACCCCCTCGTCCTCGGCGCGGGCCTGCCCGCGCTGTTCGTCTTGCTTTCCGGGCTGCTCGGGGTGCTGGCGCTGCGCGCGGTCCGCCCGGCCAGGCCGGGCGTGGGCGCCGAAAGGTCTGCTGTCACGCGCGCGGCCATCGCGGCCGGACTGCCGCCCGCCGCGGTGGTGGGCACGAGGAACGCGCTCAGCGGCGGCGTCACGGCAGGCGCCGTGCGGCAGGCCAGCACGCTGGGCGGCTCGGTCGTCGCCGTCGCCGCGATGGTCGCCGCCGTGGTGTTCGGCGCGAGCCTGGCCGGTCTGGTCAGCCACCCGGTGCGGTACGGCTGGAACTGGGACGTGCTCGTCCAGGCCCAGGGAAGCTACGGCAGCTTCCTCGACCAGAACCTCGCCAAAGACCCTGTGGTCAACCTGCGCCAGGACGCCATGGTCACCCTGCTGGCGGGCCAGCCGGCGGTGGCCGGCTGGTCGGAGTTCGGCTTCGGGCAGATCCCGGTCGGCGGACGGCCCAGTCTTCCTGTGCTCGGCCTGGAGCGGCACCTCGGCGCGGTCGAGCCGCCGACCACCAGCGGCCAGCCGCTGTCCGGGAACGACCAGATCGAACTGGGTGCAGTGACCCTCAGGCAACTAGGAAAGCAGGTCGGCGACACCATCACCGTCGGCGGCGCCAGGTTCGCGCGGCGGCTCACCATTGTGGGGACGGTTACGCTGCCCTCGTTCGGCGTGGGCCTGGCCGATCATGTCTCGCTCGGCCAGGGTGCGATGCTGTCTGAGCACACGCTGCTCGCCCTTACCGGCGCGGCTTCCGGGCCGGCGGCCAACGTGTCGCAGCCAGTCTTCCCCTCGGTCGCGGCCATCGACCTGCAGCCTGGGACCACGCCCGCGCAGCGGGCCGCGCTGGTGCACCGCATCGTCTCGGCCAACCCGGACGGGACGGACGGCGGGACCTACGAACTGCCGCCGCAGCTCGCGTCGTCGGTGCTCAACGCGCAGCAACTCGGCGGTCAGCCGCTCGCCCTCGCGGTGGGCCTGGCCGCCGCGGCGGGCCTCTCGCTCGCGATGACGGTGCTGGTCGACGTCCGCCGGCGCCGGCACGAGTTCGCCGTGCTGAAGGCGCTGGGCATGACCCGTCAACAGGTGTGGGCCGCTGTCGCCTGGCAGACCACCCTCACCCTCCTGATCGCGGTCCTCGTCGGCGCCCCGCTGGGAGTCGCCGCGGGCCGCGTGGGCTGGCGCGGATTCGCCGATTCCCTGGGCGTCGTGCCGTTCACCGAGATTCCGCTGCTCACGCTGATCGCGGCGCTGCTGGCGCTAGTCGTCGCGGGCAACCTCCTCGCGTCCGTGCCGGCCGTGATCGCGGCCCGCACGCGCGCGGCCCTGTTCCTGCGGGCGGACTGAACCGGCCGGGTCCTGGCGGCCGCCCCGAGGCCGATACGACCCTGACCTGCGGCTATGGGTGACGCGCTCGGAGGGACTCGAACCCCAACCTTGTGATCCGTAGGCGCTCTGCTTGACGGTGAACGTTGTAGCCAGGGCCCAGCCTCGGACCTATCGATACATCCGGGAACAGGTTGCCCGGACAGCCTGGATATCCCGCATCATCTTTCCTGCGGCCTGGCCGATGGCCTGCGTGCCTGTCCTGGATCGGTCATACGAGGCAAAGGCGGCTGAGAAGGCGCTCGCGTCGGCGTCGAGCCGCCGCATTCCGCGGGCAAGCGGCGGTGGGAGCGCCTTGACGGGTGTTGCGGCCGATCCGAGGCGGGGCAAGGTCCTGACCTCAGCCTTCCTGGCAGCGGTGATGAGCGGACCCAGCGCGTGCAGCTTTCTTCCGGCGGCGGCCAGGTCGCGTGAGGTTGTCACGCCGCTGAAAGGCGCAGTTTCGAGCGCGACTTCCCGGACGACTTCCTCCACGCGGGTACAGGGCGCAGCGGAGGATCGCTCCTCATAGCGCGCTGAGGTAGCGCAGGCCGTGAGCATGAGGCCCGTTGCCAGGACGCCCGCGCCTGCCCGCACGGGTTTGATCACGGCTCATGCTATCGACTGGTCTGCGGTCGACTGGCAGCCCCGGACGCTCGGGGTGACGCATGGGTGAAGCGGGTCAAGAATCATCTCTTGGCCAGTTTTCGGGCCGCACCAATGACCCGCCGATCCACACCGAAAGTTCTCCCAGATCCTTTCCCATCGACTGCCGGATCGCGTTCACCAGCGCCTGTTGCGCCTTCGCGGGCCCCTGGTTCGCCCGGGCGAACTCCTCCTGAGTCACCGGATCCTTGACCGAGTCGCGCTCGGCCACCGCGTCGAGGAAAGGTCGGATGGCGCTTCCAAAGTTGTCGATCGCTTCAGCCACGGCTTTGGGAGCGACCAGGCTGGCAGACACGAGGGCTGCGCTCCATTCCGCCCAGTCATAATCCTTTGGGCGACGGTCATAGTGCGCACGACTGAGTTCCATCGTGAACCTGGCGTACTGGCTCAGGAGCTCGTCGTAAGCAGCGAGTTGCTTGTCCCGCAGCCACTGACGATCCTGGGCCTTGCGTGTGACGACACCGCCGACTATGACCCCCGCCGTTGCAAACACGGCCCCGGCGGCGGTGGTAGCAAGCGCATCCAGGATTGCCATGCCAACCTCGCTTGTAGCGCCACCCGGATGCCCCACCGTTGGGTTGAGGACGATACTCCCCCAACCTCCCGCCGATCGCCAGTCGGCCCGCCGTTGGGAGAGACCGGGCCTCACGGCAGCGCAAGGGCCGCTTCTCACGCGCGAGAAACGACCCTGGTCTGTGGGATGTGGACCACGGCAACCGTCTGACACGCATATCAGAGGGCAATCAGGCACGCTCTCAACCGGCATCCTCTCTCAAGTCGCCCGGCCGCCACATGGTGTTGACAACGGGTGCACCCTCGGACAAGCCCAAGGCACCTGTGACGTGGAAACCGAAGTGCTGGTAGAGCGGTACGTTTTCCAGCTTCGAGGATTCGAGGTAGGCGGGCAACCCCTCCTCATCGCACCGCCGGAGCCGCGAGCGCAGCAGGGCTGCGCCGACCCCGCACCCTTGCCGGACCGGATCGACCCCGATGATGGCCAGATACCAGTGCGGATGTTCGCGCGGATGGGCGGAGACCGCCACGGACTGATACTGCGAGGCGATGAGGAGACGACGGCCGAAGGTCCGCAGATAGCCGGGGAGGGCGGACACTTCGGTCCCTGACCAGGTGCCGGGCGGGAACCACACGGCGGCTCCGGCTACGCGCCCGTCGGCACAGGCCACTTCCACTGCGCCGTGGCGAAGCGACTCGTGGTGCAGTTCGGTCACGAAATAACGTCGCAGTCGCCGATGCCGCGAGCGCTCAACTGGCAACAGCCAACCGAACACCGGATCGTCATGGAAGGCGCGGGCGAGTATCTGTGCGGTCTCCGCCGCATCTCCACGCCCGGCCGCCCGTATCTCAAGACCAGCCACGCCCGCCAGCGTAGGCCGCTACCGGATTCCACGGCTCGCCTGCGAAACGAAGGACCGACTCCCGGGCTCGTGCTGTCTCGGGCGGTTGTGCGGACCCAGTGCGGACCGCCCGGGCCGGCGGGACCGGGTTGGGTCGGGCCTTGAACACGGGTTGGTAATTTCGTCGAGCGCTCCATGACCCTCTGCGAAGATGTGGCCGGTGGGATGGGAGGCGCTCGGGCAGTGGGGTGACGACGTCGTTCGCGTCGAACCGCTCGCTGGCGGAGTTGGCGTTAACGAGGTGTGGAGCGTGCGCGTCAACGGGCACCTCGCGGTCGGTCGTCTCGGCCAGCGCAGCGACGCTGATCTCGCGTGGGAGACCGGCCTGCTGCGACACCTCGACCGTGAAGGGATGCCGGTGCCGGTACCGATCCCCACCACGGACGGCCGGCACTTCGCCGGCGGTCTGGTGGTGATGACCTACGTGGAGGGCGGATCTCCCGAGACCGAAGCCGACTGGCGTCGTGTCGCCGGCACACTCCGCCAGCTGCATCGGTTCACCCGCGGCTGGCCCCAGCGCCCGGGCTGGCGATCGTCGACCGACCTCCTGCACGCCGAGACCGGGACGAGGGTCAACCTCGGCGCGATGCCGCTTGAGGGTGTCGTCCGGTGCCGGGCAGCGTGGGCGCGGCTCACCGGTCGCGCGACGTGCGTCGTCCACGGCGACCCCAACCCGGGCAACATCCGCATGACCGTGGATCGCGTCGCGATGATCGACTGGGACGAGTCGCACGTCAACGTCCCCGACCTTGACCTGGCACTGCCGCACAACGCCGCCGGTCTCGACGACGACGCGTACGACATCGCCGCGCAAGCACAGGCCGCATGGGGGGCCGCGGTCTGCTGGGACCCCAGCGGGACCGACCAGTTCGCCGTCAAGCGGCTCGCCGAAGTCCGGGCGGTCTGAGCAGCAGCGAATCGGCAGAGCGCACCTAACGCGGCACGATCGCGCACGTCCATGCAACGACCGAGTAACCATGTAAGCAACGATCCTGGGCACGCTCGGGGGACTTGAACTCCCAACCTTCTGATCCGTGGCAAGCGTACGCGGCGCGGGCTCTGGACGGCAGAAGCCCGCCCGGTGACTAGCTTGGCACCCGGCTGCCGGCGAACTGCTCGACGATCGCCGGGCAGAAGGCGGGCAAGTCCGCCGGGGAGCGGCTGGTGGTGAACTGGCCGTCGATGACGACTTGCTCGTCGACCGGCTCCGCGCCGGCATTGCGCAGGTCATCGCGCAGGCTGGGCCAGGAGGTGAGTCGGCGGCCGTGGACGACGCCCGCAGTGATAAGCGTCCACAGGCCGTGGCAGATCGCCGCGATGGGCTTGCCTGTCTCGGCGAAGGCCCTGACGAACGCCCCGCGTCCGGGTTGATCCGCAGCTGGTCGGGGTTCGACCGTCAACCTCCCGGCAGCAGCAGGGCGTCGTAGTCATCCGGGGAGGCGTCGGATGCCGAGCTAGTCGACGGAACGCCGGCCGATACCGGCGTGGAACTGCCGCTTGGTATCCCGCCAGGGTGAAGGTCACAGCCGGTTCGGGCCCCCACCGTATAGCCGTCACCGCGCGGGTGGTCATTCCGCCCGGGCTCCGAGGCCGACGGTGGCCAGGATGGCCACAGGCTCGCCGCTGAGATGGAGCCTGGTGCCGTCACTCATAGCCGTTGCTCATCCCCGGATTCGCTGACTGCACTGGCATGCCAGCTGGACTGGCTGATCCAGACGGCACCAGGCGGTCTCCTGGCCGGGTGAGGGCGATCTACCTGGACGGCTGCTCGCCGTCGAGCGCGCCGGTCCCTCGATGCTTCCGCGGCTGTGGTCGGCCACATCCCCAGATCAGGTGGCTTCGTCGTCGGCGGCCGCCAGGCCCGGGAGCAGCCGCGGCGGGACTCTTAATGCGCGAGCCACCCGGGGTGTCCGCGAGGATCATCTGGCTCCAGGTGCCCGCAACGAAGTCGATCGCCCGGCTCTCGTACCGGCGGGGCGCGCCGGGGAGTTCCCGGATAGCGTTCTCGCTCAGGGTGCCTCCGGCCCGGTTGCGGACCAGCTCGGTGACATGGCCCGGGTTATCAATGACCTCCCGGATCACCCCGTCCGGCGTGGTCACGATCACCTGCAGGACGGAATCGGCCGCGGCCGCCGAGATGGCCGACGCCGCGCGGGTCACGATCACCGCGGCCGGGGGCCGGAACGAGGCGGCGCCCCGGTCCCCCGAGCCCGTTTCCCGGGCCGGGCCGATCACCAGGCCCAGGACCGTCACGCCCACTGCCACTGCGAGCCAGGCTGACGAGCGGTATCTCATACCCCCTAGACGTCACCTCGGCGTGGCGACGTTGTCGCGCCGGGAGCGCCCGGCTGACGGTCATGGCTTCAGCGGCTGGCCCCACTCTTCATCGGTGTCCAGCTCGTGCCGCCATGGTGGTTCAGCGCCAGCCCTGGCACAGGTCAGTGACGCTACCCGCGCGGCCGCCGTGACGGCGGCCAGCAACTGCGGGGAGTGGGCCAGGTTCTCGCGGGCCAGCCCGTGTTCCGTCCACCAGGCCAGGAACGCGCCCCCAAATGCATCACCCGCCCCCACGGTGTCCACCACCTCGACCGGCGGCACCTGCACCGCGACGTGATCATCGCCGGCGAACGCGTGAATCGACGAGGGACCGTCGGTGATGAGCACGCAGCGGGCGCCCCCATCGAGCAGGATCCGCGCGGCGTCTGCGATACCGCAGCCCGGAACCAGGAATGACAGGTCCTCGGTGCTGGTCTTCAGGATGTCGGTCCGGGGCAGGAGGCGGCGGAGCCGGGTCCGGTGCGTGTCCGCATCCGGGATAGCCTGGGCCCGCCAGTTCGGATCGAGCAGGAGCAGCACATCCGGTGACAGCCGCTGGACCAGTCGCTCGAGCTCGGACGCCATCGGGTCCACGACGAGCCCCAGGGAACCGATGTGCACCGCCGTGACGTCGCCCTGGAGCGCCCGCTGCGCCGTGGGCTGGTCGAGCACGAAGGTGGCCGTCTGGGAGAGGTGGAACCAGTACTCGGGCACACCCAGGCCGCCGAGTGCCACGATGGCCAGCGCGGTCGGTTCGGCAATCCGGCCGGGAGCGGCCAGTTCCACCCCGTCCTGGACCAGCTTCCCGGTGAGGAGCCGGCCGAACGGGTCGGCGGAGAAGCGGCCCAGGAAACGTGCGGGCTGACCCAGCCGGGCGATGGTCCGGGCCGTGTTGAACGGGCCTCCGCCTGGGCTGGCGTGTACTCCGTCGTCCGGCCCGATGATCAGATCGATAAGGCTCTCGCCGGCGACCAGGATCATGGACCGCTCCCGTGATTCACGCACTCAGACAGCAGGCACCGTGCTGTGCCCGCTGGCCAGCCGCACTTAGCTGAGTCCCAGTATCCTGGCATTTCTTCGCGACCAGGTGAACATCCGAGCCCTCGTCGGCCCTAACGCCCGCGCTCAGCCGGTGCGGCGGCAGGTCAGGCGGCGCCGCGCTCGCTGACGGGCCGGCGGCGCAGGTCCGGGCGCTGGAGAGCCGGGGGCCGGTAGGCCATGTCGAGCGTGCCGACGTCGGTGCCGGGCGGGACGATCTCGTCGATCCGGTCGAGGATGTCGTCGGTGAGTGTGACGTCCACACTGGCCAGCAGGTCATCGAGCTGCTCCATCGTGCGCGGACCGATGATCGCGCTGGTCACGCCGGGATGAGCGATCGCGAACGCCATCGCCAGGTGCGTCATCGGCAGGCCCGCCTCGCCGGCGAGCGGGATGATCTTCTCGACGGCGGCGATGCGGTGCTCGTCGCTGAGGTGCCTGAACATGGCGGTGCGGCGGAGGTCAGTCTGCTGGCCCTTGCGGATGCGCCCGGTGAGCATTCCCTGCGCGAGCGGGCTCCAGACCAGGATGCCCATCCCGTAGCGCTGCGCAACGGGCAGCACTTCGGCTTCGATGCCGCGGCTGAGGATCGAATAGGTGGGCTGCTCGGTGCGGAACCGCTCCAGGCCGCGCCGCTCGGCGACCCACTGGGCCTCGACGATGTCGGACGCGGGCATCGTGGAGGAGCCGATCACCCGGACTTTGCCGCTGTGGATCAGGTCCGAGAGCGCGGACAGTGTGTCCTCGATGTCGGTGTCGGGGTCCGGCCGGTGGATCTGGTAGAGGTCGATGTGGTCGGTCTGCAGGCGGCGCAGCGAGTTCTCGACCTCGGCGATGATCCAGCGCCGGGAGTTGCCCCGCTGGTTGGGATCATCTCCCATCGGCATCCACAGCTTGGTCGCGAGGACGATGTCGTCGCGGCGCCCCTTGAGCGCCTTTCCCACGATCTCCTCGGACTCGCCGTGGGAGTACGCGTCGGCGGTATCAATGAAGTTGATCCCTGCGTCCAGCGCCTTGTGGATGATGCGGATCGAGTCGTCGTGGTCGGGGTTGCCGATGGCCCCGAACATCATCGCGCCGAGCGCGTAGGGACTGACCTTGATCCCGGTCCGGCCGAGAGTGCGGTACTGCATGCGGGTCCTCCTGAGATTGCGGGCGGGATGCGGTGAGCGCCCCCGGTGCCGTACCTTGGACCTAAGTGGAACGTCCTTCCGAAACTATACGGAACGGCTTTCCGTTTAGCAAGCGGAGGAGTTCGTGACGGATAACACGGCGACGGAAGAGGGCGGCCTGGCGGGCCCGGGTCGCGGGTGCGCCGCGCCGACTGCGCGCCGACGCGCAGCGTAACGTCGGCTCCCTGCTTGAGGCAGCCAAGGCCGTCTTCGCCACCTCAGGCGTGGACGCGCCCGCCAAGGAGATTGCCGACCTTGCGGGCGTCGGGGTCGGAACGCTGTACCGGCACTTCCCGCAGCGCTCGGACCTGGTCAAGGCCGTGTTCCAGCGGGAGGTGGACGCCTGCGCCGACGCGGCCCCGGCGCTGGCCGCGGCGCACGAGCCAGGAACGGCACTCGCGATGTGGCTCCACCGCTACACCGAGTACCTCGCGACCAAGCGAGGGCTCGCCACAGCCCTGCACTCGGGCGATCCGGCGTACGGCGCCCTGCCCGGCTACTTCAGGCAGCGACTCGGGCCCGCCCTCGGGTCACTGCTGGAAGCCGCGATAGCCAGCGGCGAGATCCGGGCCGACATCAGCGCCCAGGATCTCCTGCACGCTGTGGCCAACCTGTGCCTGCCCGTGGCGGACGAGGGAGCCGTCTACAGCCAGCGCATGGTCGCGCTCCTCATCGACGGACTGCGCTACGGCGCCGCCACGAGCCGGTCCCGTTCCTGAACCCGGGCGCGGACCCGATCGGCTTCCTGCAGTGGGTTCGCCCACCAGTATTGTCAGCCCGGAGCCATGTCCACGAACCGGCTGTAGTGCCCCTGGAAAGCGACCGTCACGGTGGCGGTCGGCCCGTTACGGTGCTTCGCCACGATCAGGTCCGCCTCGCCGGCCCGGGGGACTCCCGCTCGTACGCGTCCTCCCGGTGCAGCAGGATGACCATGTCCGAGTCCTGCTCGATGCTGTTGTGCAGGCTGATCCCGTTGGCCACGAAGTTGTGCGTGCCAGGGACAGTCGCGTCGTAGACGGGCTGCTCACCGAGGCTCTGCACGGACGCGATCTCGTCCCAGAACACGTCGTTGGTGGCCACCAGGTCCAGGTCCGCGTCGTCAAGGATCGTGGCCACCTGAGAGAGTGGCTGCGGTGCGGGCGCGGCCTTCAGCAGGGTGGCTCGCTCCGGCCCCACGCGGGCTGATCCGTAGTCAGATCCGCGGCCGGCGAAGGTACGGGTCGCCAGTTCCGTGTCACGGAGCCGGGCCGGGTCGCGCTCCATGGCCCCACGCAGGCGCGCCCAGACGTCGCCGGAAACGTTCGCCACTGCGGGCGCGTCCGTGGCGTCCGTGAGTTTCTGCTGCGCCAGCTCGGCGATGCGCTCACCGGCGCCGGGAACCTGGAGTCCGTCCAGGAACCGCATCTGGTCCTCGGGACTGTCCACGATCAGCCGGTAGCAGCGACGGGTACGGCCACCGCGAACTTGAGCGATCCGCGTCATCACGTTGAACCGCAACAGCAGCCGGGCCAGGTCATCAATCAGCCGGCGGTTCTGGGAGACGTAGTAAATACACGACTCGCCGTCCACATCCCAGGAGATACATCCGGCGCTGCTCCACAGATGACGCATGAACAGCGCGATCTGGGTCCGCGGAGCGGAGAAGAAGGCAGCCGGGACGGAGTTCCCGGCGGGCTCATCGCGCAGCCGGCGGACGAGCGCGATGATGTCCGCTTCTGGCATCGGCTGCAGGTCGATCGGTCCCGGCGTGTGCCGGGGCACGGCGACCCGGGATCCGGTCTGGAGGGCGCCCAGCGGCAGCCAGCCCTGGTAGGTGAGGAAGGGGTGGTTGGCGGTGGCCTCCACCTCGCGGCCGGAGCGCAACCGGACCCGGAATACCTCCTTGACCCCGCTGGGGAAGGCATGGGTCATGGTCCGCGGGGTCAGCCGCAACCTCTCGTCCAGCGACCAGACGGCGACGTCGCGCTCCCCGCTGGCCACCAGCTCTCCCAGCGTGACCTCGGCCCCGGTGTCAGCCCGCAGGATCCGGGTGCCAGCCGTCAGGCAACCGCTCTCGCGCAGGTCAGACAGGAGGGGCTTCTTGTCGTTGCGCTGTTCCGGGCCGCGATTCAGCTGGGAGAGCGCGACCACCGGGACGTCGATCTCCTTGGCCAGCAGCTTGAGCGACCGGGACATCTCCGACACTTCCTGCTGCCGGTTCTCCACCCGCTTGGGGGAGCTCATCAGCTGCAGATAGTCGATGATCACCAGCTTGAGGCCCTGACGCTGCTTCAGCCGCCGGCACTTGGCCCGGATCTCCATCATCGACATGTTGGGTGAGTCGTCGATGTAGAGCGGCGCGTCCACCACTTCGCTCATCCGCCGGGCCAGCGTGGCCCAGTCCTCTTCGCCCATCTGCCCGGTCCGCATGCTGTGCAGGGACACCCGCGACTCCGCAGACAGCAGCCGCATGGTGATCTCGTTGCGGCTCATCTCCAGGCTGAAGATCACCGTCGGCAGATCATGCTTGATCGCCGCCGAGCGCGCCAGATCCAGGGCCAGCGTGGAGTTGTGCGTGGGGATCATGCCCCGGCCCGCCAGGTACAGCTGGTCCGCGTTGTCCACCTGCACACACCGGACCGGCACGGACGGCACCCGCCGCACGTCCACGATGTACCTCCACCGGGTGCGCTGCGGAGAGTGATGCAGCCGCTCCTTATGCTTCGCTTCCTTGCGGGGCAGGCGGAAGACTTCGTCCGGTGTGGTGAAGTTGACCATGTAGCAGGTAGAGGACTCCTCGTGACGTCCCTTGACCCGCTTGGTGGTCATCGAACAGCGATAGCCGAGGCTCAGCACGAGCTCGCGGACTCCCTCGGCGAGCCGCTGGTTGGTCACCGCGAGCTGCACCGAGCCAGTACTGGTCACGGTCCCGTCCGTGTCCAGGATCCCCGCGAGGAGCGCGCGCCGCTGGGTGATGGAGGCGCGCAGGTACTGGACCGGGATGTGCTTGTGCCCGAGCAGCCCAGTGTCCGCAGTTCGGCCTGGAGGCTGCCGTGTGCCAGCCAGCACCGGCTGCAGAGCCCGGTACCTGGGAGCTGCCCCACCCTCGGCTCACCACATCGTCGGCAGACCGGCCTGGGGACAGGCGGTGACGAGAACCTGGCCTTGCCCCCGCACACGCGGCCACAGGTGCGCGCCTGGTCGTTCTTTGGCATGAACAATTTCCCGCAGACGACACAAGTGCGTTCTGCGACCTTCACCTTCTCCGCGAGGAACGTCATGCCATAAGTGAGACGGCCGCCCAGTTGCCGGACCGCAACCAGCCCGGAGGCCTCCACTGCCTCGACGATCTCCGGATCGGCACTTGTGAAGCGCGCCGAAGCCGAGTGTCCATCACCGGTCCATACCCCCAAGGCATACGGCGGGATCGGGAGATCCGCCTCAGGCAGCTCGAGAGGGCTGGCCAACTGCACCGCGTGGTTGGGTCGGTGGTCCACCGTTGGGCAGCGCAGTGTGCTCGCGATCTGCTCGGTGGTGACCACCTGCGGCAGGACGGGATTCGCGTAATTCCGCTGCAAGCCCCTGGTCTGCGCGTCATAACGCCGGGCCGCGCGCGTCCAGGTGAGCCACTGGTGCTGGCCGTCCGCGACGATGACCTCGCCGTCGGAGAACTCCACCTCGTAGCAGGGCCTGTCGTTCATCACCTCGGTGGCCGCGACCACGGCGACCGGATGGCCATCGGCTCCCATAAGGCGGTCCCCGACGCGGACCTGGCCCATCGTCGTCCACCCGTCGGGCGTGGCGAGCGGCGTGTCCAGGGCCAGCGCCTTGCCGATGGCAGGACGAGCCGCGATCACGATCATCTGGCCGGCGTGCAGCCCGTTGGTGAGCGAGTCCAGGTCCGCGAATCCGGTGGGGACCCCGGTCATGTTCCCGCCGCGGCTGCCGATGGCCTCGATCTCGTCCAGGGCGCCCGGCATGATGTCGGACAGCGGCAGGTAGTCCTCGCTCACCCGGCGCTCGGTCACCCCGTAGACCTCGGCTTGCGCCCGGTCCACGAGTTCGTCGGCTTCACCGTCGCCGGCGTAGCCGAGCTGGACGATGCGGGTGCCGACCTCCACCAGGCGGCGGAGGATCGCCCGCTCCCGGACGATCCGGGCGTAGTACCCGGCGTTGGCCGCGGTGGGCACGGACGCGATGAGCGTGTGCAGGTAGCTGGGGCCGCCCACGCGGGCCAGCTCGCCCCGCTTGTTCAGCAGGTCAGAGACGGTGACCGCATCGGCGGGCTCGCCCCGGCCGTACAGTTCGAGGATGGCCTCGTGGATGATCTGGTGCGCCGGCCGGTAATGATCGTCGGGCCGGATGGTCTCCATCACGTCGGAGATCGCGTCCTTGGACAGCAGCATCCCACCGAGAACGCACTGCTCCGCGGCCACATCGTGGGGCGGGGTCCGATCGAAGCTCTCCCCCCGGGGAGCGATTTCGGCCACGCTCACCAGCCATCACCTCCCCGTGGACCAGGACACCCCAGGGCCGCCGCTGTTGCGGCGGCCTCACCCCGTTGTACTAGGCAGGTGTGACAGTTTGGTTCGGCCCGGCGGCCCCGTCCAATCGTGCTGTGCACAGGCCTGTGGACAGCCTGTGCAGACACGCCGCCGGCGCTGTGCGCAGCCTGGGGATACAGCTGGGGATGACGGCGGTACCCACGTCGCCGATACCGTCACTGCCTGCGGTTATGCCATCCACCGGATGTGCGCGGAAAAAACTGCACGCGCCATTTTCCGTGGACACGGGACGCCGAGTTATCCACATACGGAGGGTGACGTCAAACGTGAGATCCGGTGCTATCGTGCGCGTCCGGCAGCAGGCCCCGGCGAGCAGGGCCCAAACCATCATGGGTGGTGACCAAGGGGCGAGAGCGGCAGGGGTCAGTCCGGTAAACAACCGGCGATCATGACGACCGCTCCCCTAAGATTCGAGCATGTGTTCGACGACCGACCCGCGGCTGGCCATGATCGGAACGGCGATCGACGAGCTCGCGGAGGCGGCCCAGGCCGAGGCAGCAGGGGCCGGGGCAGGCGGATAGCCGGCCAGGGACGGCGGACACCATGGCCGAGCGCGTGGCGGGCATCTGGGCGATGGTCGCAGACCTCGACCCAGGCCTCGCCCAGCGGCTGTCCCAGTACAACGATCTGGGCCCGCAGGCCACCACACGCGACTGATCGCCGCGTGCCGTCAGCGGCGGCACGCGGCGATCACCTACGTAACAGGGCTGGCCCAGACCTCGAGGGCCGGTCAGCTCCCGGCGACGTCCACGTCGAGGGTGGCCGTCACTTCGGGGTGCAGCCGGACCGTGACCTGGTGGCGCCCGACGGTACGGATCGGGTTGGCGATCTCGATCCGCCGCCGGTCCAGTTCGGGGCCGCCGGCCGCGCGGACCGCGTCGGCGATGTCCGAGGCGCTGACCGAGCCGAACAGCCGGCCCTGGGCACCCGCCCGGACCCTGATCCGCACGGGCAGTGCCTTGAGGGTCCCGACCGCGGCCTTGGCGTCATCCAGGCCGCGGATGTCGCGGGCGGCGCGGGCCCGCCGGATCAGCTCGATCTGCTTCTCGGCGCCCCGGGTCCACCGCATGGCCAGGCCCCGCGGGATCAGGAAGTTGCGCCCATAACCGGCCTTGACCTCGACCACGTCACCGGGCTCGCCCAGGCCGGTGACCTCGTTGGTGAGGATCACTTTCATCGGTGTGCTCATAGTGCGGCCTTCCCCGGCTTCAGCGCGCCGTGCTCGTGTACGGCAGCAGGGCCATCTCGCGGGCGTTCTTGATCGCCTTGGCGACGTCACGCTGGTGCTGGGTGCAGTTTCCGGTGACCCGGCGGGCCCGGATCTTGCCCCGGTCGGAAATGAACTTCCGCAGCAGCCCGGTGTCCTTGTAATCCACGTAGGAGATCTTCTCCTGGCAGAACAGGCAGACTTTCTTCCTGGGCTTGCGGATTGGTGCTTTCGCCATCATGGTGCTCCTGAAGAGAGCCCCGCTTGCCGCGGGGATGGTTTGGTTTGTCTTCTTAGTGGCGGCCAGGCCGGACGGGCCGGTGCCCGGCCGCCGGGGTGGGTGAGATCAGAACGGCGGCTCGTCCGACGACCCCTCGCCACCGAACCCGGACGAGTCCGAGGCCCAGGGGTCATCACCGCCGCCGCCGCTGCTGCCACCGCTGCGGCCGCCGGCCGACCCACCATACCCGCCGGATCCGCCCTGGCCGCCGCCGCCGAAGCCGCCGTTACCGCCGCCGCCGCCCCCACCGGTGCCGCCGCCGCCGAAGCCGCCGCCGCCCCCACCGGAGCGGTTGGACTTGGCGACCTTGGCCGAGGCGTTGCGCATGGACGGGCCGACGTCGTCCACCTCGATCTCGAAGACGGTGCGCTTCTCACCCTCGCGGGTCTCGTAGGAGCGCTGGTGCAGCCGCCCCATCACGATCACCCGCATGCCGCGCTGCAGGCTCTCGGCCACGTTCTCCGCGGCCTGCCGCCACACGTTGCAGGTGAGGAAGAGGCTGTCGCCGTCCTTCCACTCGTTGGCCTGCCGGTCGAAGGTCCGCGGCGTGGACGCCACGCGGAAGTTCGCCACCGCCACGCCGGTCGGGGTGTAACGGAGTTCTGGGTCGCTGACTAGATTGCCGACCACCGTGATCTGGGTATCGCCTGCCATCGGGGCCACTCCCGGTCGCTTCGAGGGGTTCAGGTGCCGCAGTCATCGCGGCTAATAGCTCGTGACGCCAGTATTAGTGACGCCACAGACAGTTTCGCCGAGGTCAGTGCTGCTCAGGCCGCAGGATCTTGGTGCGCAGCACGGCCTCGTTGAGGCTGAGCTGGCGGTCAAGCTCGTGGACCGTGTCCGGCTCCGCGACCATGTCGACGACGGCGTAGATGCCGTCCGACTTCTTCTCGATCTCGTAGGCCAGCCGCCGCCGGCCCCACACGTCGACCTTGTCTACCGAGCCGCCCCCGGTCGTGACCACCGAGAGGAACTGATCGAGGGAGGGCTGGACGGTCTGCTCTTCGAGAGTCGGATCGAGGATGATCATCATCTCATAGCGGCGCATGCTGGAACATGCCTCCTCTGGACTGATGCGGCCACGGTCTCTCCGTGGCAGGAGGGGCCGCGGCGCCACTGGCGCGACAACGCCAGGTACCCGCAGCGGCGAAGCCAGCGTACCAGGGCGGGCCGGCCAGCTGGCTCAGGATTCCGGCGCCCCCGGAACGGGAAAGACCAACAGGACCAGGTAGATCCCGGGCCGATGTCCCGAGGGGGTGGCCACAGTGCCCGACGCGGCCAGAGCCAGCATGACGCAGGCTACCGGGACAGCAGTGCCCGGAACCACGGGGCCCGGAACCACGGGGCCCGGAACCACGGCCCGGGGCCGGACCCGCCTGCGCCGCCCGCACGTCACGCTGAACGACGACGGCCAGCGGCACCCGATGGAGAACTCGCTGAGTCTCTTCACCCTGGTGGCGGGCATCGTCGCCTGCGTGCTGGGCTTCCTCGCCAACCAGCATGGCGCGGGGGCCTGGGCGCATGTCGGAGCGACGTGGCTCGGGCTGATCTCGCTGCTCGTGGGGCTGCCCGCGCAGCTGTACTCGGCGACCCGCACCGAGCGGATGCTCATCGTGACCGGCCTGGTGGCCGCGTTCGTCGGCGTCTCCCTCGGCCTGGCGCACGGCGGCCTGCTGCCTTAGGCCTGACCACCCGGCCCGCCAGCACCGGTGGCCAGCGGCCCCCGGCTCCGCACCCGCGCTAGCCAGCCGGGCGGTTCCGCGCGCGCCCCGCACCCGCCGCTTATTACGCCGCAACGAAGACCCGGCGCGCGGCTAGTCTCGTGGGCATGGTGAGCATCGGACCCCACGTGCACGACGAGGACCCTCTGGCCGCCGCGGTGGGCACGGATTCCCACGTGGTTCAGTTCTTCCTGGGCGACCCGCAAGGCTGGGCGGATCCGAAGTTCCCCGGGGGTGACGCGGCGGCGCTGCGCGACGCGCTCGCCGGGGCGCAGGTGGCTGCGTTCATCCACGCGCCGTACCGGATCAATGTGGCCAGCACCAACAACCGGATCCGCATCCCCAGCCGTAAGCTGCTCGGCCAGCAACTCAAGGCCGCCGCGACCATCGGCGCGCAGGGGCTGATCGTGCACGGCGGGCACGTCACCGCCGACGCCGACACGGCCGAGGGATACGAGAACTGGGCCAAGGCGGTCGCCCGGATCGACCGGCCGGTGCCCATGCTGATCGAGAACACCGCGGGCGGCGATCAGGCCATGGCGCGCGGCCTGGACGGGGTGGCCCGGCTGTGGGACGCGATCGCCGACGCGGGCGGGTCGGGCGAGGTGGGGTTCTGCCTGGACACCTGTCACGCGTTCGCGAGCGGTGAGGACCTGTCCGGGATCGTGGACCGGGTGAAGGCGATCACGGGCCGGATCGACCTGGTGCACTGCAACAACTCCCGCGACGAGTTCGGCTCGGGCCGGGACCGGCACGCCACGATGGAGAAGGGCACCATCGACCCCCTGGTGCTGGCCGACGTGGTCCGGGCGGCCGGGCGCCCCGGCGATCTGCGAGACCCCCGACCCGGCCGCCGACATCGAGTGGCTCCGCGCCCACATCCCCGGCGCCGACTGACCCCCCAAGTCAAGAGCGCGGTGCGTTGTGTGCGTGATAGCACCCACGATGTACCGCGCTGATGGCCGGGCTCAGCGTGAGGTTGCCGCGGCAGCGGGCCGGGTGCTGCGCCGCGGGCCGGGCCGCAGGACGAGGCGGTCCGCCGCCCCGGACAGCACGCCGCCCGCGGGGTCGTCGGCCCCGCCGGCCCGCACCACGTCATGGGCGGGCTGCAGGATGTCCCGGACCACCAGGCCGCACAGCACCAGGACGGTGGCGAACCTGGCGATGAGCGCGGCGAAGTACAGCCCGGTGCCGATGCCGCCGACCCCGATGAACGAGGGCCCGGCCACCGACACCGTGATCAGGTAGGCCCAGATCGCGAAGAAGTAGCCCACCTCCGCCACCTGCCAGGCCAGGTAGGCGCCCAGGCGCGGCCGGGCCAGCACGACCAGGGGGGCCAGCCAGACCACGTACTGCGGCGACCAGACCTTGTTGGACAGCAGGAACGTGGCCAGGGTGAGGAAGAACAGTTGCGCCACCCGCGGCCGCTGCGGCGCGCCCAGGGTGAGCAGCACGATGAGCACGCAGGCGACGGCGAACACGCCCGCCGAGATGACGTTGAGGGTGCTGACGCTGGTCGTGCCGACCACCGGCCAGTGCTCGGTCTCGAAGAAGTACCAGATCGAGCCCCAGTCCGCCGAGCGGGTATCGCTGAGCTGGTAGAAGCGGGCCCATCCAGCCGGGGCCACGATCATCACCGGCAGGTCCACCACGAGCCACGCGACCGCCGCGGAGCCGAACGTGATCCAGAACTCCCGCATCCGGCCCGCGCGCAGGCAGAGCAGCAGCAGTGGCCCGAAGAACAGCAGCGGATAGAACTTGGTCGCCACGGCCAGGCCGAGGAGCACGCCGGCCAGCACCCCGCGCCGGGCCGCCCAGGCCGCGATGCCCGCCATGGCCAGGCCCATCGCGATCAGATCCCAGTTGATGTAGGCGGCCAGGATGACCGCGGGGGCCAGGGCCACGCCCAGCGCGGTCCAGCGGCGGGACCGGCCCGCGAGGTAGGCGGTGGCCAGCACACCGACCACCGCGAACACGGTGAGCAGGACCACGGTCAGGTCGAAGAACTCCCGGCCCCGGGTGAACGGGTCGGCGATGGGCCGGACCAGCCACGCCACCAGCTGCATGGCCCCGCCGATGAGCACCGGGTACTCGACCGGGTGGTCAACGTAGGGCACCTTGCCCGACGACAGTCCCTCACCGAAATACAGCGGGTAGATGTCGGTATAACAGTGCGCCTGGAACTGGGAGAGATAGCCGTTCCACGCGCCCGCCCGGCAGGCCCACTTGCTGGTCAGCGCCAGCGCGGAGCCGAGCAGTGTGGCCGTGACCAGCGCCGTGACCGATCCCGCCAGCAGCGCAGCCCGGCCCGCCCCGGGATGCGGCCCAGCCTCCCGCCCAGCCTCAGCCTCGTGCCCGGCCTGCGGCTGCTGGCCGGCCGGGCCGGTGTCTCCGTCTGTCACCCACGCTCCGTCATCGGCTATCGGGTCCCGGTAATTCTGCCCCCGTGCGGGCCCCGGCTACCCGATGCTCGACTGCTGCTTCGCGAACCCGCTAGTTGTCGGGTTCGGGCTCGGGAAGCTGGGAGAGGGGATCGGGCTGCTCGGTTGGCGTCGGGGTCGGCTCGGGGTCTGGGATTGACCTTCCCTGGAAGCAGTGCCCGGCGAAGAAGAAGCCGTTGCACGTGCTGGTCGGGTCGGGCGTGGGCGTCATGGCCGGCTTGGGCTTGGGCGTGTACGGCCCGAGCAGGTTCCACGCGGTGCCGCCGAAGTCCGGCGTGGGGAAGGCCTTGACCGTCATGCTGCCGAACATCTTCTGGGCGTACGCATGCCAGATCGTGGCTGGCCACTCGCCGCCGTAGCCCGGCAGGTTACCGACGCCGTAGAGGGTCTGCACGCCGGCCGGCGGCGCGCTCTCCTGGTTCGCCGCGGCGGCACAGCCGGAGATTTGGGTCGGGCAGCCCTGCTCGTTGGTGAACATCCCCACCGCCAGGCTGAACTGCGGGATCGCGCCGATGAAGAACGCCGACTGGGACAGGTTCGTGGTCCCGGTCTTGGCGATCAGTTCCCGGCCGTCAGCGAGTCCCGCGTTCGGGGCCGTACCGCCGGGCTTGTCGTCGAACGACAGCGCGTAATCCACGTCGGACGCCTCGTCGGGGGTCAGCACCACGTGCCGGTCCGGCTTGGCCATGGTGGTGGACATCGCCTGGCCGGGGCGCTGCTGCTGGATCTCCAGGATCACGTGCGGGGCCACGTAGTTGCCGCCGTTGGCCAGCGTGGCGAACGTGCTGGCCTGCTCCTCGACCGTGAGGGACGCCTGGCCGAGCGCGGTGCCGACCTCGTCCCGCTGGGTGTAAAGCCCCGAGGCGGTGGTGTTGACCCCGAACGCCTGGGCCATCTGGATCATGTTCTCGCCGTCGGCCCCCGCGACCCGGTGATACAGGTCGGTGTAGGCGGTGTTGAGCGACTCCGCGGACGCGGTGACCACGCTCACCCCGTTGGCCTGCGCGTCACCCGCGTCGTTGCCCACCTCGTACCAGCTGCCCGAGTCGGCGGGCTGGGTGTGGCTCGCGTACGTCATCGGGTCCGAGACCGGCGGGATCCACAGCGGTGAGTGGCCGTCCAGCGTGCTGGTCTTGACGCTCATCCCCTGCTTGCGGGCCAGCGCGAGCACGTAGGGCTTCATCGACGACCCGACCTGCTCCCGGTTCTGCAGGGCCATGTCCCACTGGCAGCGGATCCGGTTGCACTGCTTGGTCTTGGCATCGAAGTTCGGCCCGCTGTACATGGCCCAGATCTCGCCGGTGCCCGGCTGCTCCAGCACCGCACCCACATGCGCGTAGCTGGGCAGCGCCTTGCCGTCCAGCCGCATCTGGCGCTTTTCGGCGTTCACGGTCGCGTAGAGCTGGTTCATCATCGGCTTGCTGTACGTGGTGACGATCTTCAGCCCGCCGTCGTCGATCTGGGTCTGCGTGTAGTGATAGGTGTTCTCCAGCTCGTTCAGCACGGCGGTCATGATGTAGCCGCGGTAGCCCGACCAGTTGTTGTTGAACGCCTTCGCGAGCTTCGGGAACTTCTGCGCATTGGCCTGCGCCTGCGTCAGCGTGCCCATCTGCACCATGGTCCGCAGCACGTAGTGCCAGCGGAAGACCAGCGCCTGGTAGGCCGCGCCCGCCTTCGGGTTGGGGTTGTAGTAACTGGGTGACTGCGGCATGGCCGCGATCATCGCGGCCTGCGCGACGGTCAGCTTGCGGACCGACTTCCCGAAGTACGCCTCGGCGGCCGCGCCGAAACCGTACATGTTGGTGCCGGTCGGCACCGTGTTCATGTAGTTGGTGAGGATCCAGTCCTTGGACTTCTTCTGGGCCAGCTTCTCCGCGACGAAGATTTCCTTGATCTTCCGGCTGGCGGTCTCCGCGGTGCCGATGCCGGTGTAGTAGTTCCGGACCAGCTGCTGGGTGATGGTGGACCCACCCTGCTGGACCGACCCGCTGGTCAGGTCGGCGATGGCGGCGCGGGCGATACCGACCGGCGAGACGCCGCCCTCGTCGTAGAAGTGCTTGTCCTCCGCCGCGACCATGGCGTTCCTGGCCATGGCCGGGATCTGGTTCGGCTGCAGGGTCTGCCGGTCGTTCTGGCCGAACCTGCCGACCAGCGTGGTGCCGTCGCGGAAGTAGACCCGGGACGCCTGGCCGGTGGCGAACTCCGAGGCGACTGGGATAGGCGTGACGGAAAGGGCGTAGAAGTACCCGATGACCAGCAGGACGGCAAAGGCACCGCCGCTGACCAGGCACATCGCGATGGCCTTCTTCCAGGTCCAGCGGCGCCACCAGTCACCCTTACGGTGCGGGCGGCCCGGGCCGCCGCGGCCATTCCCGCCGCCGTTCCCGCCGCGGCCGCCGCGGCCGTTCCCGTCCTGCATCTCCGCGGCCCGGCCCCGGCCGGAACGCCGCGGGCCGGGGTCACGGCCCCCGGGAGCCGCCGAACCGGGGTAACCGGCCGACATGGCCAGCCCGGCGGCCGGCCCCGCCCCGGCGGCGTAATCAGCACCACCCGCGGCGCCGTAACCCGCCGGGCCAGGCCCGGCGGCACGATCCACGCCCAGCTTGGCGGCTAGCCGGTCCTTCGCGCTCATCCCGCCCGCGGCCTGGTTCGCGGCCCCGGCCCCGCGCCGGCCCCGGGCCGCGTCCTTGGCCGCGCGGCGACTGCCCCGCCCCGCCTGGCCCGCACCGGCGTGGGCCTGCTCCAGACGGCTCTGGTCAGCCCGGTCGTAGCCCGCACGACGGTCTTCGGCAGCACGGTCAGTAGCCCGCACCGTCGTACCCGGCGCGAGCGTGGTCAGCCCGGTGGCTGGCCGCCCGGTAGTTGTCAGCCCGGTCGTAGCCCGTGTCCGATCCGCTGCTGCGGTCCCACTCGTAGTCCCGTTCCCGCCGGGAACCGCGGTCTCCCGCATCCCGGGTACCGCGGGCGCGGCGGCCGTCCCCGTAACGACTCCCGCGCTCGGTGTCACCAGGGCCGCCCCAGCGGCCCGGCTCAGCGGGATCCGGGGGGTAGGAGCCGGAAAAGTCTGGGTTACTCACGCGTCCTCGCTGGTTGGGTGAGGCAGTCGTGGGCGAGCATGGGGCCGACCGCCGGGCCTCACGGTATCTGGTGCCGTGAGCCATCCGGCTCAGGTTAGGAATTCGTCACATCTGCATGGCGCGCGCTTTGGCTTGCCGGGCTGTTCCGTCTGGTGGTGCCAGCCGGGCGGGCTGGGTCAGCCGCCCGCCCTGGATGGGCGCCGGCTTCCTGCCCCGCCTTTATTCGCTGGCCCGGGCCCGCCTGCTGCGCCGGGCGCGTGGCTCGCCTGTGCCGAGAACGTAGGACGAGGCAAGGTGGTTCCAGGCACAACTTTGGCAGACCTCGACCACATATACCCGGAACTCCCCGTATTCGGACGCCATCTCGGCCAGTTCCGGGCCTTGCTTAACCCGGCCGGCGTATTGGCCGAGTTCGTCCCCATACACGTAGGTGACGTGGGTCAGCTTGGTCCTGCGGCAGATGGGGCAGGCCGTATCGGTGGCTTCACCATGGAACTTGGCCGCGCGGAGCAGATAGGGGTGCGCGTCGCAGACGTCCGCGACGGTGGTGTGCCCGGCCAGCACAGAGGCGAGCGTTGCCCGCCGGGCAAGCCCGTAATCCACGACCGATCGCCGAACTCCCATCCCCGACAGCGTACGACGGAAGCCGCAGCGCTCCGAGCCCCGGATGGGCTCGTTCGCCGGGTATCCGCGGCCGGTCCGGGAAACGGCGGGTGAACGGGGAGTTGCGTGGTCTGGCCCGGGCGCATATCTTGGCGATGTATCGGTTCGATACATCGCTTTGGCACAATGCGGGCATACTGCCCCTGGTAGCACGGGACGGGAGGTGCGGCAGGCATGGTCGGGCAACGGTCACGCGTGCTGGAGCTCGCGGTGCTGGGGCTGCTGCACGAGACCCCGATGCACGGCTACGAGCTGCGCAAGCGGCTGAATTCGATGCTCGGCGCGTTCCGGGCGTTCGGCTACGGGTCGCTGTACCCCTGCCTGAAGCTGCTCCTGTCCCAGGGACTGATCGCGGAGGAGGCCCCGGAGGGAACGGCCAAACCGCTGGCCGGCCGGCGGTCCAAGATCGTCTACCGGCTCACCGCAGACGGCAAGGAGCGTCTCGAGCAGCTGCTCACCGAGTCCGGCCCGGCGGCCTGGGACGACGACGGCTTCGGCGTGCACTTCGCATTCTTCGGCCAGACCCAGGCCGATATCAGGCTGCGCATCCTCGAAGGCCGCCGCTCCAGGCTGGAGGAGCGGCTGGACGGGGTGCGCGCGGCCATGGCCCGGACCCGCGAGCGGATGGACAGCTACACGCTCGAACTGCACCGGCATGGCCTGGAATCGGTCGAGCGGGAGGTCCGCTGGCTGAACGAGCTGATCGCCTCTGAGCGCCAGGCGGACGCGGACCAGGCCGGAACGGGCCGGAACGGGCCGTCCGGCGGAACTGGCCCGGCTGACTGAACACGGCTGACTAAAGAGAAATCTGACGCCACCATCGTGCGGCGAGAGAAGGAGTGTGTCCCCATGGGTTCGGTTCGGGTGGCCATCGTTGGCGTGGGTAACTGCGCCAGCTCCCTGATCCAGGGCGTGGAGTACTACAAGAATGCCGATCCCGGGGACCGGGTTCCTGGGCTCATGCACGTGACGTTCGGCCCGTACCACGTGCGGGACGTGGAGTTCGTCGCCGCCTTCGACGTGGATGCGAAGAAGGTGAGCCGGGATCTCGCCGAGGCCATCGGGGCCAGCGAGAACAACACCATCAAGATCTGCGACGTGGCGCCGACCGGGATCACGGTGCAGCGCGGCCCCACCATGGACGGCCTGGGCGAGTACTACCAGGAGATGATCTCCGAGTCCGCCGACCCGCCGGTGGATGTGGTGCAGACCCTCCGCGAGTCCCGCGCGGACGTCCTCGTGTCCTACCTGCCGGTCGGATCCGAGCAGGCCGACCGCTTCTACGCGCAGTGCGCCATCGACGCCGGGGTGGCGTTCGTGAACGCTCTGCCGGTGTTCATCGCCTCCGATCCGGAGTGGGCGGAGAAGTTCACCGCGGCGGGCGTGCCGATCATCGGTGACGACATCAAGTCCCAGGTCGGGGCCACCATCACGCACCGGGTGCTGGCGAAGCTCTTCGAGGACCGCGGCGTCGAACTGCTGCGCACCTACCAGCTCAACTTCGGCGGCAACATGGACTTCATGAACATGCTGGAGCGCAAGCGCCTGGTGTCCAAGAAGGTGTCCAAGACCCAGTCGGTCACCTCGCAGATCCCGCATGAGATGGAGAAGGCGGCCGTGCACATCGGGCCGTCCGACCACGTGCCGTGGCTGGATGACCGCAAGTGGGCCTACATCCGGCTGGAGGGACGCGCCTTCGGCGATGTCCCGCTCAGCCTCGAGTACAAGCTGGAGGTCTGGGACTCGCCGAACTCCGCGGGCGTGATCATCGACGCGATCCGGGCCGCGAAGATCGCCAAGGACCGCGGCATCGGCGGCCCCATCCTCTCCGCGGCGTCGTACTTCATGAAGTCCCCGCCGCAGCAGTACAGCGACGAGGTGGCCCACGACCTGGTCGAGCAGTTCATCCGCGGCGAGATCGAGCGCTGAGCACCGGGCGCTGAGGACCGGGGCTGGCCAAGCGCGAGCCCGGCAACGGCACGTGCCCGCCATTCTGGCGGGCACGTGCCGTTTCCCGGTCTTGGCCCTTTGTCCTGGCCATACGGATTGCCCCGGCCATACCGAAACATTAAGCAGCACGCCAGGCACGCGGGGTTTCCCGCAGGATCCTCCCCCGTAGCCTGTACGGGTGACCGTCCTGGCCGCCGTGAAGGCGAAGCTGCGGGGCCGGCGAACCGGCTCCTCCTTCGTCGCTGATCTGCGGAGCCTGCTGCGGGAGCGGGATTTCCGGCGGCTGTTCGCGACCCGGCTGATCTCGCAGACCGGGGATGGCATCTTCACCGCCGGGCTCGGCTCCTACGTCTTCTTCAACAGCACCTCGTTCCCGAACCCGGCCTCGGCCGCCGCGGCGTTCGCGGTGCTCTACCTCCCGTATTCGCTGATCGGGCCGTTTGCCGGGGTGTTCATCGACCGCTGGTCCCGCCGCCAGATCCTGGTCTGGTCGGCGCTGCTGCGCACCCTGTTCGTGGCGGCGACCGCCGCGCTGGTCGCCTCGGGCAATCTGGGCGTCCCGCTGTACGCGGGCGTCCTGCTGGTGCTGGGGGTCAACCGGTTCTTCCTGTCCTCGCTGTCCGCCGCGCTGCCGCACGTCGTCCCGGAAGACAAGCTGGTCATGGCCAACTCCGTGTCGCCGACCGCAGGCGGGATCATGGCCGCGATCGGCGGGATCGTCGGCCTGGGCGTTCACGTGGCCACCGGCAGCGGGCGGACCGGATCCGCCGTCACCCTGCTGGTGGCCGGCCTCTGCTACATCCTGGCCAGCCTGGTGGCCCGGACCATGCCGCGATCGTTGCTCGGCCCCTCCTATCAGCCGGGCGACCGGCCGCCGGGGCGGGTGCTGGGTGAGTTCTCGGCCGTGCTCGCCGGGCTGGCCGCCGGGGCCCGGTACGTGCTGCGCCGCCGCGGGCCGGCGGCGGCGCTGGGCGCCACCGGCGGGAACCGGTTCCTCTACGGGATCTTGTTCCTGATGTCGATCCTGCTCTACCGGAATTACTTCTACCGCGCGGCCGGGGCGAACGCGGCGCTCAGCCACTACACGGTGCTCGTCATCGCCTCCGCGCTCGGGTACGCCTGCGCGGCGCTGGTCACCCCGCGGCTGGCCAGGGTGCTCGGCAAGCCGGCCTGGATCACGGTCCTGCTCGCCGGGGCCGCGATCATCAGCGGCGCGCTGGGCGAGACCTTCAGCCAGGTCGCGTTCCTGATCATCGGGTTCGCCCTGAACCTGGCCGGGCAGGGCGTGGCGATCTGCGCGACCACGATCCTGCAGGAAGAGGTGGACGACGACTACCGGGGCCGGGTCTTCTCCTTCTACGACATGACGTTCAACGTCACGTTCGTGGCCGGCGCCGGGCTCAGTGCCGTCTTCATGCCGGTCAACGGGCGGTCCGCGGTCATCATCGGGGTGGTCGCCGTGGGGTACGCGGTCACCGCGGCGGCGTACTGGGTGGCCAGCCGGCTGCCGTCACCGGACGGCGGTCAGCCGCCGCCGGCGGGCCGGGCGGGCCGGGCGGGGACCCGAGTCCTTCGGCCTCAGCCCAGCGCACGCAGTTCCTGAGTGGCCCGCTCGGGTCCCAGCGGGCCGTGCTCCATCCGCAGGTCCAGCAGGTACTGATAGGCCCGGCCGACCTCGCGGCCGGGTGGCAGGCCCAGGATGGTCATGATCTGGTGGCCGTCCAGGTCGGGCCGGATCTTCTTGAGTTCTTCCTGGGCGCTGAGGGCCACGATGCGCTGCTCCAGGCCGTCCTGGGCCCGGGCCAGGCGGGCGGCCTTGGCCCGGTTCCGGGTGGTGCAGTCGGCCCGGGTGAGAACCTGCAGCCGGGTCAGCAGCGGCCCGGCGTCCCGCACGTAGCGGCGGACCGCGGAGTCCGTCCACTCACCCGGCCCGTACCCGTGGAACCGCAGGTGCAGCGCGATCAGGGTGGTCACATCGGCGACCACCGCGGACGAGAAGCGCAGCGCCTTCAGCCGGGACCGGGCCATGGCCGCGCCGACCACCTCGTGATGGTGGAAGGCCACCCGCCCGTCCGGGAGCAGCGAGCGGGTCTTGGGCTTGCCTATGTCATGCAGCAGCGCCGCCAGCCGGACCACCAGGTCTGGCTGCAGGCCGTAGTGCTCCTCCAGCTCGATGGCCTGCTCCAGGACGGTCAGCGAGTGCTGGTACACGTCCTTGTGCCGCATGTGCTCGT
>CAWINS010000041.1:0-12658 GCA_963837335.1 uncultured Actinomycetes bacterium
CCCGTGCCGGGTTCGCCCTCGCCCCACACGACCTCCCCAACCAGACTTCCCGGGCACTGCCATCCAGTCCCACTGCGGGCCAACCGGCAGGGCTCAGCACCGCGCGCTGCCGCCCCACCCCGCCCACATTCTGCCCCCAAATGATCAAGGCCCGGCTCCCTGGAATGGGAACCGGGCCTGTGACCTGCTACTTCATGAGTAGCCCCGAGCGGATTCGAACCGCCGCTACCGCCTTGAGAGGGCGGCGTCCTGGGCCACTAGACGACGGGGCCAGACACTGCATCGTAGGGTACCGCGTGGGATGACGCCAAATGGACAAGGCCCGGCGCCCATGGACCCCAGGGCCCGCGCCTTCGCCGGGCACACTGCGGCGCCAGCCTGGGCAAGCCGGGCAAAACAGCAGTATGCCCGCCGAAAACCCAGAAATCTGGAAACGGCGAACAGTAGCGCATGATCACATTTCGTAGGGGTAGATGCCGCACATGTTGGCATTCATCATCGTTCTGCTGATCGTGGGACTCATCGCCGGAGCGCTGGCGCGCCTGCTCGTTCCCGGCCGCGACCCCATCGGCCTGCTGGGGACCATCGTCCTTGGCGTGCTGGGGTCCTTCCTCGGCGGGTTCATCTTGAACCTGATCGAATACCACACCCTCGCCGTCCACCACCTCCGCACGGCCGGGATCATCGGCTCCGTCGCCGGCGCCCTGATCCTGCTGATCCTGTTCCGCCTGTCTGGCCACGAGCGGGGCCACAAGCGGTACAGCCGGAGCCGCACCCGCAGCAGCCGCCGTCGTCGCTGGATCTGACCGCACCTGCCCGCCCGTGACCAGGCTGGTCCGCGACGGACTGGCCCGATCACCGCACGGAACTCGGCCCGGCATCTACCCCCCTCCCCGCGATGCCGGGCCGTTCCCGTACGGCAGCGCAGGCCGCCGGCGGCCAGGCATGCCCGGGCCGCGGCGAGCGTTGGGCAGGGCATGGACGCAACCCACGGGATGGACGTGGCGACGGCGGTGGACCGCTGGCGGCTCGGGCCCCATCCGGAAGGCGGCTTCTTCCGGGAGACCTACCGTTCCCCGCTGCGTACACTTCCGGCCGGGTGGCCTGGTGAGCGGGCCCTGGCCACGGCGATCCTGTACCTGCTGCCCACTGGCCAGGAGTCCGCATGGCACCGGGTCCGGGGCGACGAACTGTGGCTCTGGCAGGGCGGCGCGCCCATGGAGCTGCGGATCGGCGAGGAGACCCGGCAGGTCGGGCCCGACCCGGAAGCGGGGCACGAGCCCCAGGTCCTGGTCCCGGCCGGAGCCTGGCAGTCCGCCACTCCCGTCCCGGCCGCACCAGCGGCCTCGTGGTCCCTGGTCGCCTGCCTGGTCTCACCGGGCTTCGACTTCGCCGACTTCGAGTTGCGCTGAACCGCAACCGTTGGCCCTCATCGTTTCGCGGGAGGGGGGCCGGTTCGGCTACACTGCTCAGGCGCAGTGCGCGATGGGGTATGGGGTAATTGGCAGCCCGACGGGTTCTGGCCCCGTTAGTCTAGGTTCGAGTCCTGGTACCCCAGCAGGATGATAACCGGCAGGCCTCCTCAACCAGGAGGGCCCTGCCGGTTTTCGTTCCCGGCCGCGACGCCTGCGCCGGGACCGCTGCCGCCGCCTGGCGTGTGCAGCCAGCACCGGGCCCGGTGCCCCGGCGCAGTCACCACCTCCGGGGGACGGGTCTCGCACACGGGCATCGCGTGCGGGCAGCGGGCCCGGAACCGGCAGCCCTGGCCCAGTGCGGCCTCCCGCATCTCGGCGCCCCGGGCCGCCCGGGCGGACTGCCGCTGGCGCCGGGCGGCCACCAGGGCGGCCCGGGACGCGGCCGGGTCAGGCGCGGCGCCGGCCAGGATCTGGGTGTATGGGTGGGCCGGGCTGAGGATGACCGAGTCGCTCGGGCCGTGCTCGACGATCTGGCCGCGATACATCACCATGATCTCGGCCGAGAAGTGCCGGGCGGTGGCCAGGTCGTGCGTGACGTACAGCATGGCCAGGTTCCGGTCCCGCTTAAGCCGGTCCAGCAAGTTCAGGATCTCCAGCCGGATCGACACGTCCAGCATGGACACCGGCTCGTCGGCGAGCAGCACGCCGGGGTCGGTGGCCAGGGCCCGGGCGATGGCCACCCGCTGGCGCTGCCCGCCGGACAGCTCGTGCGGGTGCTTGGCGGCGATTTCGCCGGGCGGGGTCAGATTCACCGACCGGAGTAGGTCGTGCACGGCCTGGTCCGCGGCCTCGCCGCGAGGCTGGTCCGGGCGCAGCTGCAACGGGCGGACCAGGTGATGGCGGATCGTGTGCATGGGATTGAGCGAGGCAAAAGGATCCTGGAAGATCAGCTGCACCTCGTGCCGGTAGGCGCGCAGCGCGCCACCGCGGCCGGCCGCTGGCTGGCCATCCAGCAGGATCTTCCCGGCCGCCCGCTTCTGCAGCTGGGCCAGGGCCCGGACTACCGTGGACTTGCCGCTGCCGCTCTCGCCGACCAGGGCCAGGGTCTGGCCGGCCCGGAGGGTGAAGGACAGGTTGTCCACCGCCCGGAATCGCTCCCCACCCCGTTGCCGGAATTCGACGGTCAGGCCAGAGACCTCCAGCAGGCTCACGCGTCGCCTCCGATGCTCTCCGCCGCCCCGACCGGATCGGAACCGGGCCGCTCAGCACCGGGCCGCTCAGCACGGGCCGCTCAGCACGGGAGCCCTCAGCGCGGGGCGTCCCGCTCAGCTCCGGTGGCGGCCCGCCCGCGCACTGGTCGGGGTCATGCAGGTGGCAGGCGACCCGCCAGTCAGCGGCCCGCAGGCCCAGGCCAGCCCGGCCGCCCGGGGGGCGCAGCACCGGGTGGAGGTCCGGGCATGACGCGAACCCGTAGTCGCAGCGGGGCAGGAACGGGCAGCCGGGAATCTCGTTGCGGAGATCTGGCGGGTTGCCCGGCACCCCGCGCAGTTCACGGCGCACGCCGCGGATGTCCGGGAAGGACCGGAGCAGGCCCAGCGTGTACGGGTGGGCCGGGGCCGCGCCGACCAGCTCGGAGGGGGCGCGCTCGATCACTTCCCCGGCGTACATGACCGCGAGCCGGTCACTGACCTCCAGCAGCAGTGACAGGTCGTGGGTAATGAAGATGACGCTGAAGCCGAGTTCCTCGCGGAGCCGCTCGATCTCATCCAGGATCTCCCGCTGGACCACCACGTCCAGGGCTGTGGTGGGCTCGTCCATGATGACGATCTCGGGCTCCAGGGCCAGCGCCATCGCGATCATGACCCGCTGCCGCATGCCGCCGGACAGCTCGTGCGGGAAGCCCTGGATCCGGGCCGGGTCGATCCCGACCATGTCCAGCAGTTCCCGGGCCCGCGCCCGCCGGGCCCCCGGGTCGGTGTGCGGGCGGTGTGCCGCGAAGATGTCGTCGAACTGGCGGGCCAGGCTCGTCACCGGGTTGAGTGCGTTCATCGCGCTCTGGAACACCATCGCGATGGTGTTCCAGCGGAACTGGCGCAGCTCCTCCCCCTCCAGGGCCAGCACGTTGACGGGGGCGCCGTCCGCTGGGGAGAAGGTGATCGAACCGCTCGTCTGGCGGGCGGGTGGCTTGAGCATCCGGGTCAGCGCGTAAGCCAGGGTGGACTTGCCGCAGCCGCTCTCCCCCGCGATGCCGAGCACCTCACCACGGCGCAGCTCGATCGTGACGTCACGGACGGCGCGGGTGGGGCGCTGCCCGGCGTACTCCACGCTGAGATGCTCGGCGTGGAGGACGACGTCCGGGTGGCCCGCGGAGGCGGGCGGCTGGCCAGCGGTCATCTCACTCACCCCCCGCTCCACCGGGACCGGCCGGACTGGGACCGGCCGGACTGGGACGGACCCGGCGGGCCCGGCTGGACCGGGACGGCCGGTGGACGCGCAGCCGCGGGTTCAGCAGCTCGTCCAGGCTGAAGTTGATCAGCGCCAGGCCCATGCCGAGCAGCGCGATGCACAGGCCGGGCGGGATGAACCACCACCAGGCGCCGACCGACAGCGCCTGGTCGTTGTACGCGAGGTTGAGCATGTTCCCCCAGGTCAAGAGGGTCGGATCACCCAGTCCGATGAACGCCAGGGCCGCCTGGGTGAGGATCGCGAAGATGGTCGCGAAGATGAAGTTGGACACGATGATCGGCAGTTCGTTCGGCAGGATCTCGACGAACACGACGCGCCACGGCCGCTCCCCGGCGGCCCGGGCCGCGAGTATGTATTCCCGGTTGCGCACGGACAGGGTCTGCGCCCGGAGCACCCGGGCGGACGCCGCCCAGCTGGTCAGCGCGATGACCACGATCAGCGGGACGAGGCCGTTCGACTTGACGTCCGCGATGATCACGATGATCAGCGGGAGCGTCGGGATGACCAGCACCACGTTGGACACCAGGCTGAGTGCCTCATCCAGGAAGCCGCCCGCGTACCCGCCGCTGATGCCGATCACGATCGAGACCACCGTGGCCAGCAGGCCCGCCCCGATCCCGATCGCCAGCGAGGCCCGCGTGCTGACCACTAGCTGCTCGAACACGTCCTGACCGATCTGGGTGGTGCCGAGCCAGTGAGCGAGCGACGGCGGGGCCAGCTCGGTGCGGCTCAGCTGGTTCGGGTTGGTCACGAAGAAGGGTCCGATGATGCCGAGCAGCAGGAAGAAGCCGACAATGGCGCTGCCTGCGACGAGCCGGGGCGAGCGGTAGGCCTCGCGGAGCCGGCCACCGAGCCGGTGCGCGTTGACGCCAGGCTCGGCCGCGACGGCGGCGACGACGTTGGTGGCGGTCACCGCGACAGCCTCGTCCGCGGGTCGATGAAGCCGTGCAGCAGGTTGACCACGAGGTTGGCCCCTAGTACCGCGAACGTGATCACCAGGAAGATGCCCTGCATCAGCGGGTAGTCGTTGTTGTTGACCGCCTGCACCAGCTTCTCGCCGAGCCCCGGGTAGGAGAATACGTATTCCATCGCGATGGCCCCGCTGACCACGAATCCCAGGGAGATCGCGAAGCCTGAGACGCTGGGCAGCACCGCGTTGCGGGCCGCGTAGCCGATCATGATCCGCCGTTGCCGCAGGCCTTTCGCCTCGGCGGCGACCACGTAGTCGTCCGACAGGGTCGAGACCATCATGTTGCGCATGCCGAGCAGCCAGCCGCCGACCGAGCTGAGCACGATGGTGAGCGCGGGCAGGATCGCGTGCTGCACGGCGGACGCCAGGAACGGCGGGTTCCAGCCCGGGGTGAGCTCTGAGTTCGTGTCATATCCCTGCCCTTGCGGGAAGACGTGCCACACGTTGGAGGAGAACAGGTACAGCATGATCAGCGCGAGGAAGAAGTACGGCATCGCGGTGAGGAGGGTGGTGGCCGGGATGATCGCGTCGAGCCGGGAGCCGCGCTTCCAGCCGGCCAGCGCGCCCAGGCCGATGCCGAGCACGAAGCTGATCACCGTCGCGGTGCCGACCAGGATCAGGGTCCAGTAGATGGACTGGCTGATCTCGGAGCTGACAGGGGTCGGGAAATCCGCGATGGACAAGCCGAGCCGCAGATGGACCAGGCCATCCAGGTACCGCCCGTACTTCACGACGATGTTGCCCCCGCCCAGGCCCAGCAGGGCGGTCAGCACCTTGGCCTCGCCGGGCGGCGGCGTGCCCGACTGGGACATCCTGCCGATCAGCGCCTCGACCGGGTTGCCCGGGATGAGCTGCGGCAGCAGGAAGTTGATGGTGAGCGCCACCCAGGCAGCCACCAGGTAGAACCCGAGCTTGCGGGCCACGTAACGCACGCCCGGCGCTCCTTTCTGCTCCCGGCCGGCGGCCGGCCGACGCTAAGGTCAGCCGGCCGCTGGCCGCGGCGGGGTCAGGCCCGGGCGATCCTCACTTGCTCACCGGGACGAGCCGCGAGGCGATCCAGCCGATGTCCGGCTGGATGTACACGGCGGGGGCGCCGTACGCGTTCGACACGGTAGGGATGTTTGCGACGTTGTGGCCGTCGAACTCGATCTCGTTCTGCGATTCCCACAGCGGGATGAGCGGCAGGTTCGCGCTGAAGATGTGCTCGACCTTGTAGAAAGCCGGCTTCTGCACGGCAGTGTCGGTCGTGCCGGCGATCTGGCTGAGCAGCGAGTCCACCTGCGGGTTCTTGTAGCGGCCGAAGTTGCCGACCGTGTCCGCCTTGCCGATCGCGGGCGCGATCCCGCTGTCCAGCAGCGTGTAGTAGTACGACCAGGGATCCGGGGTGTAGCCGAAGCTGTCCATCAGGAGCTGGAAGTTCCCGTTGTCCTGGTCGGAGATGAACGCGGTGTACGCCTCCTGGTCGATGCTCAGGTTGATCCCGACCGGCTTGAGTTCCTGCTGGATGATCTGCAGGTCGCTGAGGTAGTCGGTGTAGCCCGCGACCATCTTGACCGTGAGGTTCAGCGGCGTCTTCACGCCCGCCCTGGCCAGGTCGGCCTTGGCCGTGGCCAGGTTGGGGCTGGCCAGCTTGGCGCTGGCCAGCGCCGGATCGAGCACCGAGTTGTAGTTCGGCGTGATCAGCGCCTCGGGGTTGGTGGCCGGCGCGTACCCGTTGTACACCGTGTTGCTGATGTAGCTGCGGTTCAGCGCGGCGCTGATCGCCTGCCGGACGGCCAGCTTGGTGGTCGGCCCGGTGGCCATGTTCGGCACCAGGAACGTGGTGGCCAGCGGGATGTCGCTGACCACGAACTTCGAGTCCTTGGCCAGGTACGTCCGCTTGATGTTCGGGATGAACGCGCCCGTCCAGTCGAGCTGGCCGGCCTCGATCGCCGCGTCCAGGGTGGTGTTGCCGCTGTAGGAGATGAACCGGACCGTCTTGAAGTGCGGCAGCCCCGGCATGTAGTAGTGCGGGTTGGCGGTCAGCTCGAAGGCCTGCGGGGTGAACTTGGACAGGACGTAGGCCCCCGTGCCGACCGGGTGCTCGTTCAGGAACGTGGTCGGGTTCTTGACCGACTGCCAGATGTGCTCGGGGAGCATCTCCACCCGGCCGAGCGCGTAATAGGCGTCGGTGTAGGCGGGCTTGGTGAAGGTGATCGTCACGCCGTAGGCGCCGTTGGCCGTGACGCCGGCCAGCGGCAGGCCGAACTTGTTCATCGCGGTGCTGTGCAGCGCCTGGTCGAAGGTGAAGACCACGTCCTTGCTGGTGAAGGCCTGGCCGTCGGACCACTTCACGTTGTGGCGCAACTGCACGGTGAGGGTCTTGCCGCCGGCCGACCAGGCGTAGCTGGTACCCAGCCAGGGCTTGATGTCCCCGGCCTTGGCCGTGTTGTAGAAGAACAACGGCTCGTAGATCATGCCGTTGGTGGCGTCCTCGGCGTTCGGTGAGTAGAGGTTGAAGTCATCGGGGTAGGCCGTGGCCCCGGTGGCCACCGTGAGCACGCCCGTGGGGCCGGATGAGGATGTCGGGCCGGAGGAGGATGAGCCGCTGCCGCTGCTGCCGCCACAGGCAGCCAGCAGACCCACCGCCACAATCGTGGCGCCGGCGGCAATACCGCGAACGCGCCAGGGTCTCGACAACATTGGGGATTCCCTCTTTTCTAATAGCGTTGGCTTCCAATCCTGCTGGAATACCGGGTAACGCCTGCCCGCCGTTGTGCGCGCGAACTTACGGAAGGGGACCGCCGACGCTGAACCCGCCTCATTGCTCGGTTACGTGTTCGGGAACCCGGCGTAACGGGCGGCCGTTGCACCGGGCAGTCATCGTTGCGACTGAGCGAAGCACTATACCGGTTAAGTGTCAAGCCTTCCGGGCCCGTCAGTGAAGCGGGGATGCCGGATCGTTAGGGTCCCGGCCTACGAGGCGGGCCGGGCGGCGATCCGGCGGGGTGACCCCGTGCTGCCGCGGATGGTGAGCACTGGCGTGGGCTCCTCCTGGTTGCCCACCTCGGCCCCGGCCGCCGCCTGGGCCAGAGCCCGCGCGGCGTGGGCGCCATGGGCGGCCACGTCCCGCGTCAGCGCGGTCAGCGGTGGGTGGACGACCTGGCAGAACGCGGAGTCGTCCCAGGCCACGATGGACAGCTCGGCGGGCACCTGCACGCCCTTCTGCTGCGCGGCGCTCAGGCCAGAGACTGCCATCAGGTCGTTGTCGTACACGATCGCGGTGGGCGGGTGACGGTCCTCCAGCAGCCGGACCGTGGCCTTGGCCCCGTTCTCGGCGGTGTAGTCCCCCTCCATCAGCACCGCCTCCAGCCCGACGGCCCGGGTGGCCGCGCGGAACGCGTCGGTGCGGATCTTGGTGTGCCAGAGCCGGGGGATACCGGTAACCCGGGCGATGCGCTGGTGCCCGGCGCCGGCCAGGTACTCGACCACGGCCCGGGTGGCGGCCGCGTCATCCTGCCAGACGGCGGGCAGCGAGCCCGCTCCCGCGGGCGTGCCGATGACCACGGCGGGCATCTTCAGCTCCTCCAGAACCGCCACCCGCCGGTCGTTGACCTGGAGGTTGACCAGGAAGACACCGTCCACCCGCCGCTGGCCCCACCAGGAGCGGTACATGGCGATCTCGGCGTCCTGGTCCTCGGCCATGGTGAACAGCAGGGGGGTATGGTCCAGCGACAACTCAGCCTGGATGCCCGATATGAGCTGCGTGAAGAATGGCTCCACGCCGAGCGTGCGGGCGGGCCGGTCGATGATGAGGCCGAAGGCTCCCGCCCGGCCGTCGGACAGGGCCCGGGCTGCGCTGCTGGGCTGGAAGCCGATCTCGTCCGCGATGGCCAGGATTCGCTCCCGGGTGGCCGCGGACACGCCAGGCTGCCCATTCAGCGCGAAGGACACCGCCGCCTTGGTCACCCCGGCGCGACGCGCGATGTCCGCGATGGTCGGACGCTTCACCCGATTCCTCCCCGCGGCGCCACCGGCCCGCCACCATCGGGCTCCGGCTCCCGCGCTGGCCAGTGTAACGAGCGGCTGCCCAACCTCAGAGCTGTGGCGCCCGCATCGGAGGCCGGAGTTAATTCCCGTTGACACTTAACCGGTATAGTGTTTCGATCGCATTGGCTCTCGGTGCCTATCCCTCACCCCCGCCGGAGAGAGGAGCCTTCCGCATGCACAGGAACGCCGCCAAGCTCAGTTCCGGGGGGCGGCCGGCCAGTTGGCTCGGGGTCAACTTCTGGTCCCGGACGGGCGGCCCGCTGATGTGGCGGAACTACGACTCCGAGGCCATCCGGGCCGAATTGCGGGTCCTTCGCGCGCACGGGCTGTCCATGACCAGGTCGTTCTTCTACTGGCCTGATTTCATGCCGGAGCCGTACCGCATCGACGAGGACATGACCGCCAGGTTCGGCGACTTCCTGGACCGGCACGCGGAGGCGGGCCTGGCCACGGTGCCCACCTTCCTGGTCGGCCACATGTCCGGGGAGAACTGGGATCCTTCCTGGCGGGCCGGGCGCGACCTCTACTCCGACGTCTGGATGGTCGCCCGCGAGGCGTGGTTCGCCGCCGAGATGGTCCGCCGGTTCGCCGGGCATGAGGCGGTCTGCGGCTGGCTCGTCTCCAACGAGATGCCGATCTACGGCGGCGCCGCGCCGCAGGAGACGATCGCCGCCTGGGCCCAGATCATCCTGAGCGCGGTGCGCGAGGCCGGCGGCACCCAGCCCGCCTCCCTCGGCGACGGCGGGTGGGGCATCGAGGTCAGCGGGCGCGACAACGGGTTCTCGGTCGCCGACACCGCGCGCCAGTGCGACTTCATCGGCCCGCACGTCTACCCGGTCGGCAACGACCTGGCCCGCCAGCACTACGCCGCGGCCTGGGCTTGCGAGCTGTCCACGACGTACGGCGCGCCGGTGATCCTGGAGGAATTCGGGGTCAGCTCGGACTTCGTGTCCGGCGCCGGGGCGGCCCACTACTACCGGCAGGTGCTGCACAATTCGCTGCTGGCCGGGGCGACCGGGTGGATCGCCTGGAACAACACCGACTACGACGACCTGGCCGGCCAGGATCCCTACCGGCACCACGCGTTCGAGATGCATTTCGGCCTGACCGATGCGCAGGGCGCGGCCAAGCCCCAGCTGGCCGAGATGGCGGCGTTCAGCGAGACCCTGGGCCGGGTCGGCATCGGGGACTGCCAGCGGTCCGGCAGTGACGCGGCCCTGGTCATCCCGTCGTACCTGGACACCGTCTATCCGTTCACCGCCGAGGAGGACCGCACCTACCTCGCCGAGGTGCTGCGCCAGGCGTACGTCTCGGCCCGGCTGGCCGACCTGCCCCCGGCCCTGACCCGGGAAAGCGCCGGGATCGGCCAGGACGCCCGGCTGTACCTGGTGCCCTCGGCCAAGCAGCTGCTCAGCCCCACCTGGCACCAGCTGGAGGCGCTGGCCGAGGCCGGGGCGGTCGTCTACGTCTCCTACTCACCGGGGGCGCACGGCGGGCACGCCGGCCCCTGGTACGCGCGGCTGAACGCCATGTTCGGGGTGCAGCACGAGCTGGGCTACGGCGCCCCGGCCCGGAGCGAGGATGAGCAGGTCACGTTCACGCTGATGCAGGACTTCGGGACCCTGCCGCAGGGCGCCCAGCTGCGCTTCGCCGCGGCGGGCAGCGGGCCGAGCCGCAGCTACCTGCCGGTCCGGCCGGACGGCGCCGAGGTGCTCGCGGTCAACGCCCAGGACCGGCCCGCACTGCTGGTCCGCCGGGCCGGCGCTGGGGCGCTGATCCTGTGCACGTATCCCATCGAGTACATGGCCGCCGTCACACCCGACGCCAACCCCGACGCCACCAGCACGCTGTACGACGCGCTCGCGATCTACGCGGGCGCACGCCGGCCGGTGACCGTGGACGACCCGCGGGTGGCGGCCGACGTCCTGGTCCGCGCGGATGGCACCCGCTTCGCCTGGCTGGTCAGCCACGCGGCCGAGCCGGTCACGATCAAGCCCCAGCTCAGCTCGGGCTCACAGCTGTGCGACCTCGATGGCGTCCCCATCAGCGAGACCATCACCCTGTCCCCGTTCGGGGTCGGCGTGTTCACCATCGACCCCGGACCGCCGCCCGCCGCCTGAGGACGGCGGGCGGCGGTACCGGGTCAGCTGGCCGCGGCCATGGCCTTGGCGTGCGCGCTGAGCAGCTGAGCCGCCGCGGCCGTGCTGTTGCTGGACTCGCTGTCCCAGATGATGCGGTAGCCGTCGTAGTCGGGATAGAACGACCCGTCGTCCACCCGGGATGTGAGCAGCCAGAACTGGTCGCCCGCGCCACCGTGACTGAGTACCGCGTTCGTCCAGGCCTGGTAACCGGCGTCCCGGGCCGGCTCATCCGCGATGCCCTGGGCGGCGTTGATGGCCAGGCCGTACTCCTCGATCACCACGGGCTTGTGCAGTGCCGCCCCGTCGGACAGATGGTCGGTGATCCAGGTGGTACCCCAGCTGACCGGGTCGGTACCCGGCTTGGACGACGGATTCTCCCCCCACCCCTGCGGGTACAGGTGGACCGTGCCGTAGTCGATCGTGGGCAGCGCGAGGAAGTCCTTCCAGCGGTCACCCTCGTAATTGGAGTACGGGTAGTCGGAGTTGGCCGGGTCGCCGTAAAACCCCTCGTCCCCCACGGCGACCAGCTGATGCGGGGCCAGCCGCTTGACGTACGCGCTGGTCTCGGTGACCCAGGTGAGCAGACGCTGCCCGGTCTTGTCGCTGCGGCTCCGCGGCTCGTTGGCGAGCTCGAAGGTCATGATCGTCGGATCCTCGTTGTAGCGCAGGCCGGTGTAGCGGTTGAACCGGGTCAGCACGTACTTCACGTAGGCGCGGTAACAGTCCTGGATGGACTTGGTGTCATAGAACATGTCGTGGTTGGCCGCGGCGCCGTAGGAGTCGTCGGGCAGGCCCAGGAACCAGGTCACGTACTGAGCCATGCCGCCGTAGTCGGGCCAGTTGTTCACCAGCGCGAGCACCAGCCGGAGGCCCACCTGACCCGCCTTGTAGATGGCGTAATCCAGCGAGTCGAACGCGGCGTCGTCGTACACGTAGGGCCTGGGCTGCAGCGCGGTGTAACTGCCGCCCGAGCCGTCGGCGAACGCCCACGCCCGGACTGCCGCCAGCGACATCGCGGCCGCGTCGTTGAGCGCGCTGTCGATCATGTAGTGCGACTGCTGGTGCAGGTAGTACGTGTTGGTGCCGCCGAACCGCCACGCGGTGCCGCCCACCGAGAACTTCCCGCCCCGCGTCGTCACGAACTGGTGCGGCCGGGCCGGGAACGTGCCGCCCGGCGTTAAGCCCGCCGCCAGGTCCGGCGTCCCGGTCCGGGCCGCCGCGGCGGCCGGGCTGAGGGCCGCGCCGAGCGCGAGCCCCGCCGCGCCGCTGACGGTCCCGGCGAGCAGCGCCCGGCGGGATGTCCCCCGCGCCCCGGGATCCGGCTGATCTGGTGCGGCCTGCTGATCTGGTAGGGCCATGGCGAACCTCCTGCGGATACGAGGACGGCCGCCGGCGCCGCGCCGTTGCGGGAACCAGGTGAGCGTGCCGGGCAGGGCGCCCGCGCTCACCGGAAATGACATCACTAGACCGGTTTAGTGTCAATAGTTAAATAACGCCCGCATGGCGCTATACCGGTTTAGAATGATGGCGGGCAAAACGGCCGTGATCACCGGGTACCAGGCGGCTCAGCTACTGGTCTTGATCGCGTGGGCCAGCCGGGCCAGGGTCCGCTCCCGGCCGAGTAGCTCGATCGACTG
>CAWINS010000042.1:0-104483 GCA_963837335.1 uncultured Actinomycetes bacterium
GGCGCTCAGCACCGCGGCCGCCTTCGAGATCGATGACGTCATCGATCCGGCCCAGACCCGTCACGTCCTGATCCAGACCCTGGCCCGGACGAGGTCATGACCGGCTCGGGGAGGGCAGCGGCGGGAGCCGGGCTGACCGGCAGGATGATCTCGAAGGCCGCGCCGTGCCCCGGTGTGCTCCGCACCTGGACCGAGCCGCCGTGGGCGGTGGCGACGGCCTGGACCAGGGCCAGGCCGAGCCCGAACCCGCCCGCCTCCGTGCTGCGCTGAGGGTTGGCCCGGGCGAAGCGCTGGAAGATCCGGTCCAGGTCGGCGGGGGCGATGCCGGTTCCGGAGTCCGCCACCATCAGCACCATGTGCCCGTCCGCGTGGCGGGCACTGACCTCGATCTCGTCGCCGCTGCCCGTGTGCGCGATGGCGTTCTCCAGCAGCGCGTCGAGCGCCAGGGCGAGACGGTCCCGGTCGGCCATGACCGTCACCTCGGCGACCGGCCCGAGCCGCCATTGCCGGGGCAGGTAGCCCCAGCGTTCGAGCGCGTCGCCCAGGACCGACTCGGCGGTGACCGCCTGGCGGTGCAGGAAGCCGGGGCTCCCGGCCGAGGCCAGCAGCAGGATCCGGCTGGCCATCCGGCCCAGCCGCCGCAGCTCCCCGGCGACGACCCGGGCGTCCTCGGCCAGCATCGTGTCGCTGGCGGCGCGTTCCATCAGCTCGGCGTGCCCCAGCGCCACCGTGATCGGCGTGCCCAGCTCATGCGACGCGTCCTGCAAGAAGCGGTGCTGCTCCTTGAGCAGGCGCAGGTTTTCCTGGGAGACGCGCTGGACCTCTTTCACCGCGGCCAGCTGCTGCTCCAGCGCGGTGATCCGCCGCCGTCCATGCCAGACCATCACCAGGAACATCAGCGCGATCAGCGGCACTTCGGCCAGGTAGTCGGCGTCTTGCTGGCCCTTGAGGACCTGCACGACGATGATGCCGCCGGTAGCCAGCGTGACCGCGGCCCAGGTCAGGATGGTGGGCTGCAGCCGCCACAGCCGGACCCCGTAGATCGCGGTCAGGCTCACCCAGATGGCCAGGAACGGCACCGTTCCCCAGTCGGGCAGCAGCCGCATCGCGGCCAGGTTGATCCCGACGAAGGCCACCCAGGCGATGTCGAGCCGGTAGGTACGGCACCAGCGGGCCACCCGGCCGCGCCACGACATTGGTTCCTCCCAGATGGCCCCGGACGATGGCCTATCCGGTTTCCGCACCGGGTAGCTGCCATCGCCAGCCGGCCAGGCAGGTCCCAGCCTGCCGCTCCGGTCATACCCAGTCAAACGCCACACTGGTGCCAAGGGTTCAGCCTGGATCACCGCCGGCCGCGGCGTGGGCCCTGGGACGCATGAGGAGGCTGATGTGGTTCGGGTGTGGCTGATCCGGCATGGGCAGAGCGAATCTAACGCCGGGCTGCCCTCGGCTGACTGGCGGGGGATCCCGCTGACCGAGCTCGGGCACCAGCAGGCGGAGCGTATCGCCGGGGTGTTCGCGGACCCGCCGAAGCTCATCGTCAGCTCGCCCTACCTGCGGGCCCAGCAGACGGCGCAGCCGACGATCGCCCGTTACGCCGCGGCGGCCTGCGAGGAATGGCCCGTCCAGGAGTTCTCCTATCTCGCGACCCTCGACGGGCGCGCGACCACGTCGCACGAGCGCGCGCCCGAGGTCCGGGCGTACTGGGAGCAGGCCGATCCGCAGCACGCTGAGCCCGGGGCGGAGTCGTTCGCCGGCCTGCTCGGGCGGGTCACCAGCTTCCTCGGCCGGCTCGGCGCGCAGCAGGCCGGGCCGGTGGCGGTCTTCACCCACGGCATCTTCATGCGCGCCGTGGCCTGGCACCTGCTGACCGGCGTGGCTGACCCCGGCCCGCAGGACATGCGCCAGTTCCGCCACTTCACCAGCCTTTACCCCATCCCTAACGGCGGGGTTCTCGAGTTGCGCTACTACCTGGGCGAATCGGCCCCGTCGCTCATCGGCGGAACGACGTTGCACCTGCCCGCCAGCCTGGCGCCGCAGGATCCCGACGAGAGACGATCCGTGTCGCTGACCTGACCCTGGCTCGCGCCCGCCTGCCCGGCTGGCCTGAGCGGTAAGGTCGGACGGCATGAGCAGTCCGGTCACGCACATCCGGCTCATCTCGCTCGACGACGCCGAGGCCATCACCGCACACCAACGGCGTGACGCCGAGGCCACCGCCCGCTGGGACCCGCCTCGCAGCCCGGACTACTACACCCTGGAAGGACAGCGCCGCCGCATCGAGCGGATGCTGCTGCGGCACGCTACCGGCGAGTCCTGGCCCGCGGTGGTGCTGGACGGTGAGCAGGTCATCGGGCAGATAACGGTGCAGGACATCCTGCAGCGGGCCTGGCGTAAAGCGTCCATTGGCTACTGGATCGCCACCACTTACCAGGGGCTGGGCCACGCCACCCGCGCGGTCGACCTGGTGATCCGCTTAATGATCCGCGAGCTTGGCCTGCACCGCGCCGAGGCGACCACCCAGATCGAGAACGTCGCCTCCCAGAACGTGCTGCGCAAGAACGGGTTCGTGCCGGTCGGCATCGTCCACGAGCACATCTTCACCGTCGGGGCCTGGCACGACGAGATTTTCTGGGAACGCGTCCTCGGCGAGTGACCCTTACTGGGGGGCGGCCCGCTCGGTCGGCGGCCCCGGCCGTTCCCGGGGGCCGTGCCCCGGCTGGAGGTGCCCGACGTGGGACAGCCGGAGCGGCTCGAACGGGCCGCTGCTCCCGGCGGCCACTGGCTCGCCGGTCACGCAGACATGGTCGCCGCCCTCGTCGAGCAGCGCGATCCGCCGGAGGACCACCCAGTGCGGGATGTCTTCCAGCACTGGCACCCCGCCCGCGCCCCGGCTGACCCGCAACCCGGCGAACTTGTCGGTCTTGTCCCCGGTCAGGGTCCCGAACCGCTCGGCGAGCGACTGGTCGGCGGTGGTCAGGAATCCGATCCCCAGGTGCGTCGCCCGCAACGCCACCCGGTAGGTGTAGTTCGCCTTGGACAGCCACACGGCGTAACGGCCGGGGTCCATGCTGGACTGGGCGTGGAAACCCACCAGGCACCCGGCCCGCTCCTGGCCCTCCGCCGTGGTGACCACGATCAGCGCGTTATCCAGGCACGACATGATGCCGGCGAACGGGTCAGGGGACATCGGGACCTCGCTCGTAGCGGAAGAACAGCGTGTCGCCCGCCCGCAGCACGTGCCGCAAGGAGAAGTGGGCCAGCGGCGCGCCGGGGGGCGCGATGGACACCGGCAGCGGGTCCCCGCCCATCAGCGGGGAAAGAGTCAGGCAGAGTTCGTCCACGAGACCGGCCGCGGCCAGTTCGCCCAGCCAGGTGGGGCCGCCTTCACAAAGCACGACCCGGTAGCCCCGCCCGCCCAGCCGCTGCAGGGCCAGGGCCGGATCGACCCGGTCGGCCCCGGCCACGATGACGTCCGCCACCTGCCGGGCCTCCGCCAGCCGCACCGGGTCGGCGGCCGCGCAGGTGATCACCAGTGTCCGGGCCTCCGGCGGTGCGTCGGCGAACGCCCGGGCCGACCAGTCCAGCATGAGCGACCGGCTCACCACCGCGAGGGGCGGCGTGGCCGCCCGCCCGGCCGCTACCCGCGCGGCGGCCCGCTCCGCGGGCAGCCGCACCACCCCGTATTTCTCCGCGCGTACCGTCTCGGCTCCGACCAGCACCACGTCGGCGAGCCCCCGCATCAGCCGGAACAGTTCCGCGTCCGGTGCGGTGGACAGGTCACCCACCCGGCCCCTGATCGCCGCCGAGCCGTCCAGGCCCCCGACCATGTGCGCCATCACCCAGGATCGGCCGTCCGCCCGCGTGCGCGTGACCTGCTCATACGGCGCCAGCGGATCCGCGATCCGCGGGCCTGGCTCCAGCATCCGCATCTCGCTCATCTGGCGTTCGCTCATCTGGCGTTCGCTCATCCGGCGCTCGCGGTCTGGGCCGTGGTCTGGGCTGCGAGCCAGCGGTCCTCGCCCCGGTAGTCGAGCAGCGGAGCGAAGTACTCGTCCCCGGGACCGGGGATAAGGTCCGCGTCCTCCCCGCCCTGGGCCGCGGCGATGAGCCAGTCCACCTCGGCGGCCACTGTCGCGGCGTAGTCACCGGCCGGGGTGTATCCCAGCCCGGCGGCGGCGGTCATGTCGAGGACGACCGGGTGCGGCCGGTCCCAGGGATGACGGCCCAGTGCTGGCTGACCGGGTGCTGGCTGACCCGGTGCTGGCTGGCCGGGCGTGGCCTGCTGGTCGTCCAGGAGGACTTCATCCCAGGTGTGCCCGAGGTGGCGGGCGATGATCCGGGAGATCTCCAGGGCGCTGGGCGCGTCCGGGTCGGCGGCGTTCAGGATGCGCCGTCCCGGCCGGGCCGCGGCCAGGTCGATGAGCGCGGCGATGTTGGCGGCGGCCGTGGGGTGGTCCACCCCGGCGCCGCGGTGGGCGAGGAACAGCACCGGGCGGCGGTCGAGCACACGCTTGACGAACACCCACTCGCGGGGCTGCCGCGATCCCGGGCCGTGGATCTTGGACGGGCGCAGCACGGTGACCGGGACCCCGCTGTCCAGCAGCACCTGCTCGGCGGCGACCTTGCCGGCCGGATAGCCTTCCGCGCTCCGGTAGTCCCCATATCCGGGGGCCACCGTGGGCTGGTCTTCCCGGACCGGGCCGCCGAAGTCGGGCTTGACCGGGGAGTTGGAGTGGCGGCCGGCCGCGTCCACGTACACGGCCTTGCTGGAGATCAGCACGGTCGATGCCGTGTCACGGGCCAGCGGTAGCAGCCCGGCCGCGTCCTCGGCGGTGAAACAGGCGCAGTCCACCAGCAGGTCGGCGCCATCCCCGAACGCGGCCCGCAACCGCCCGGCATCCTGCCGGTCCGCGGCGATGAACCGGCCGCCCGCCGCGGCGATGTCGCGCGGCATCCGGGCCGGATCACGCCCGGTGAGCTCGACAGACCAGCCCGTGGCCAGCAGCCGCCGCGCGGCGGCCCGCCCGATCGCGCCAGTCCCGCCGATAATGACCGCCCGTGCCACCCAGTCACCGTATCCCCCAAGCCGCCCGGGTCGCGTGGCTGCGGCACCCACGCGGGTATCATGGGTCCATGACGCGATGCATGGGGTGGTGGCCGCCGCAGTAAGGCGGCAGCTGTCTCATGTGTCTGATGGCCCGCCTCTGGCGGGCCAGTTTCGTCTTACCGGCTGGTCGCGGCTGGAGGCCTGACCCGAGGAGGCCTCCGTGCCCGCTCCTACCCGGCCCGCTCGCTACCCGGCCCGCCCCTCCAGCGCCCGCCAGTGCCGTGGCCGCCGGCCCGGTGCCTGCCGCGGTCCCGGACAGCATCCTCGCTCCAGGCGGCGCGACGGCGCAGCGCTGCCGTTGACGCTGCCATCCGAGACGATCCTGGCCGGTTCCGGGTGCTCACCGGCGACCGCCCCACCGGCCCGCTGCACGTCGGCCACCTGTTCGGCACCCTGCTCAACCGGGTCCGGCTGCAGGATCTCGGCGTCGAGGTCATGGTGCTCATCGCCGACTACCAGGTGCTCACCGACCGGGACACCCCGCAAACGCTGCCGGCCGGCGTACTCGGCCAGGTCGCGGACTACCTCGCGGTCGGCATCGACCCGCGGCGCAGCGCCATCTTCGCGCACAGCCAGGTCGAGCCGCTGAACCAGTTGCTGATCCCGTTCCTCAGCCTGGTCAGTGTGGCGGAACTGAGCCGGAACCCCACCGTGAAGGAAGAGTTCGCGGCCGCTGGTGGCGCATCGATGAGCGCGCTGATGTTCGCTTACCCGGTCCACCAGGCCGCCGACATCCTGTGCTGCCACGCCAACCTGGTGCCGGTCGGCCAGGACCAGCTTCCTCACCTGGAACTGACCCGGACCATCGCCCGCCGCTTCAACGATCGCTACTGTCCGGGCCGGCCGTATTTCACCGCCCCGGATGCCCTGCTCAGCGACGCCCCGCTGCTGCTGGGGACCGACGGCCAGAAGATGAGCAAGAGCCGGGGCAATGCCATCGCGCTGGCCGCTAGCGACGACGAGACGGCGCGACTCATCCGCACGGCCCGGACCGATGACCAGCGCACCATCACCTACCAGCCGGAATCCCGGCCGGCCGTCTCCAACCTGGTGCGGCTGGCCGCACTGTGCCTGGAGACCAGCCCGGAGGAAGTCGCCGCCGGGCTGGGCGGCGGCGGGGCCGCCGCACTGAAGCGGCTGCTCACCGAGGCGCTGAACGAGCGGCTGCGCCCGATCCGGGCCCGGCGGCGTGAGGTTGCGGCCGACCCGGGTTACCTGCACCAGGTTCTGGCGGACGGCAACGAGCGGGTCCGCGCCCTGGCCGGGCAGACCCTCTCCGAGGTCCAGACCCTCATGCACACCCGCTACTGACCCGCCCGGGGCGGGTGCCGGAGTCAGGAGGGGAGAAGGCGGGTGGGCAGAGCGGTTTCCTCGACGGTCCCGTCGGGGCGGCGGGTGATGTGCCAGGTCTGCGCCCCCTCCACCTCGGTGATGCAGTCCACCAGCTCGGTGCCCTCGAAGACCAGCCCGGTGCCGTCGTCGGAGGCGTAGCCCTCGGGGAGGGTGCCGTCCCCGATGAGCCGGTGGATGGCCGGCCGCCGTTGCTCCTCAGAGTCGTGGTGCGGGCTGTTGGAGTAGGGCAGGAAGCCGAGGCCGTTGGTCACCGGGTGCAGCGGCAGCCCGAACGAGTCCGTGGTGCCGCCCTCGAACCAGCAGATCGACCCGGCAGACACGCCCATCAGCACCACACCCGCGTCCCACGCGGTGCGCATGGCCTGGTCCACCCCGTGCAGCCGCCACAGGGCCAGCAGGTTGGCCACGCTACCGCCCATCACCCAGACCACGTCCTGGGCCAGCAGGTGCCCGGTGATGTCCGGGACGTTGGGCTCCGCGAACAGGGCCAGGTGGCTGGGCCGCCACCCCGCCCGGCCGAACGCGGAGTACAACGCGGTCAGCGAGTCCGCCGCGTCGCCCACGGCCGTCGCCACGATGCACACCCGGGGGCTGTCGCCCGCCCGGGCGAGGGAGGCGGCGTGTCCATAGGCGGGTCCGAGCCGGAAGTCCCGGGGTCCGTGCCCGGCGGCCTGGAAGCCGATGCTGGTGGCGACGATCGTCGGGGTGCGCGCGGTCATCCGGTGATTATGGCAACTGATCGCCCGGTTCGCGGCGCCTGCTCAGCCGGAGCCCGGTTCGCGGCGGCCCAGCAGGTTCATGGCCACCAGCGACAGCACCGTCCGGTCGCCGGAGTTGAGCAGTTCACCCTGGGTGCGCACCAGTCCCCGGTCGGGCTTGGAGCGTGACGGGCGGGCCTCCATGATCGTGGTGCGCAGCCGCAGCTGATCCCCGGGCCGGACCGGCGCGGGCCAGCGCAGCTCGTCGATCCCGGGCGAAGCGAGGCTGGCCACCCGGGACAGGTAATGGTCGGCGAACAGCCGCATCATCATGCTGGCCGTGTGCCAGCCGCTGGCGATCAGCCCGCCGAACGGCCCGGCTGCGGCGAACTCCGGATCGATGTGGATGGGTTGCGGGTCGAACCGCCGCGCGAACTCGAGGATCTCCGCCTCGGTGACGGTCAGGTACCCGTATTCGTAGACCGCGCCCGGCAGGTAGTCCTCGAAGTACCGGTCTTCTCGCGGGACCCGGAAGTCGCTGGTGCTCAGGGTCCGGGTGGGCGCCGGGCGGGTATCAGGCTGGGACATGAGGGCCAGCATGGCATGCGGCGGCCGGGCCCCACGAGCGGGCGGCGCCCGACTCCCGGGCCGCGGCCCTCCGGGGGCAGGCCCCTTCGTGGGCCGGCCTCTACGATGGGCGTCATGCCGAGGACGCCATGAGCCCCCAGATAGCCACCGCCGACACCGTCGGGCGCGAGGAACTGCTCGACTTCGTCCGCAGCCGGCACCACATAGTGCTGGTCACCACGAAACGGGACGGGTCCGCCCAGCTTTCCCCGGTCACGGCGGGCCTGGACGGCGAAGGCCGGGTCGTGATCGCGACCTACCCGGAGCGGGCCAAGACCCATAACGCCCGCCGCCATCCGAAGGTCGATGTGCTGGTGCTGTCGGACGACTTCGGGGGAGCCTGGGTGCAGCTCAGCGGTACCGCCGAGGTCCTCGATCTGCCGGGGGCCCTCGAGCCGCTGGTGGAGTACTTCCGGTCGATCGCCGGCGAGCACGACGACTGGGACGAGTACCGGGCGGCCATGCAGCGCCAGGGCAAGTCGCTGATCCGGGTCACGATCGAGCGGTGGGGGCCCATCGCCACCGGCGGGTTCCCGGCGCGGCTGGCCTGACCCCGGTGATCCGGGCGCACTTTTCCCGGATACGGTTCACCGGAACCGGGCAAAGCGCCCTCCCCGGCGCACGTCGCGCGGGAAAGGGCACCCGGGAAAGGCCGCCGGAGACCCGATAACCCTTGGACCGCGGCGCGGTCGCTGCCTACTGTGCTGGGCGTGGCTGACGATCCGGAGTTCGCGAGGCTGGTCGCCGAGGGCGAGGCGGTCCCGGTGGAAGGCTGGGATTTTTCCTGGTTCGACGGGCGGGCCACCGAGGAACGCCCGTCCTGGGGCTACGCCCGGATGATGGCCGAACGGATGGCGCGCGCCCGCGCGGCGCTCGACATCCAGACCGGAGGCGGCGAGGTGCTGGCCGGGATCACGCATCCGCCGCCCGTCCTGGCCGCCACCGAGTCGTGGCCGCCGAACCTGCGGATAGCCCGGGAGAATCTCGCGCCCCTGGGCGGCCGGGTGGTGCAGGTCGCCGACGACGCCGGGCTGCCGTTCCCCGCGGAGTCCTTCGACCTGGTGGTGAGCAGGCACCCGGTCAAGCTGGTCTGGCCAGAGGTCACCCGCGTGCTCCGCCCGGGCGGAACCTTCTTCTCCCAGCTGGTCGGGGCGGGCTCGAACCGGGAGCTGTCCGACTTCATGATGGGTCCGCAGCCGGTCAGCCAGGCGTGGCGCCCCAGCCGGTTCCGGGCCGAGGCCGAGGTGGTCGGCCTGGTCGTCACCGACCTGCGTGACGAGGCGCTGCGGGTGGTCTTCAACGATGTCGGCGCGGTCGTGTACTTCCTGCGGAAGGTGCTCTGGACCGTGCCGGGCTTCACTGTGCAGGGATACCGGGACCGGCTCTGGCGGCTGCACGAGCAGATCCAGGCTGAGGGGCCGTTCGTGGCGCACGCCCAGCGGGTCCTGATCGAGGCTCGCAAGCCCTGAGGCTGGGGAAACGTCGCAGCCTGAGACGGCGTTCCACCAGGCCGTTTGTAGGATCAGCCTGACCAGTGGCGAGCGATCTATGCCGAAGGGGGCGTCCATGATCTTCATTGTCGTCAAGTGGACCATCAAGCCTGAACGCAGCGGCAACTGGCTCGCCGATGTGGAGGAGTTCACTCAGGGCACCCGGTCCGAGCCGGGCAACATCTTCTTCGAGTGGTCTCGGAGCGTGGACAACCCGAACCAGTTCGTGCTGGTCGAGGCGTTCCAGGACGACGCGGCCGCGGCTCACGTGAATTCGGACCACTTCAAGAAGTTCGTGGCCTGGGCACCCGACGCCGCGGCCGACACCCCGCAGATCATCAACACCACGATCCCGGGCAGCGACTGGTCCAGGATGGCGGAAGTTACTCCACGGTAATCCCGGCATGCTCGGCGAGCAGCGGGGCCAGCTCGCTCAGCTGAGCGGTGGTGATCGTCGCCCCGCTCAGCGCGCCGGGCGTCATGATGATGCCCAGTTCCGCGCCGCGCAGGTCCACTTTGTCCAGGGTGACCTGGCTGAAGTCCGTCTCCTGGAGCTGTGAGCCGGGGAACTGGCAGCGCCGCAGGGTGGCCGCGCCGAAATCGACCTCGCGCAGCGTGCAGTCCTGGAACCTGACGTCGGTGAGGGCGGCTCCCCGGAAGTTCACCCCGTGCAGCTTGCAGCCGCGGAAGGTGACCTGGCGCAGCAGTGACCCGTGCGCGAGCACCCCGGCGGCCACCGAGCCGATGATGGTCGCGTCGATCCAGCTGCTCTCGATGAGCTCGGTCGCGGTCAGCCGCACCCCGTCCAGCCACACGTCGCTGAACCGGGCCCGGCGCAGTTGCCCGTCCTGCACGGTCACCTGGGTGAAGGCGCATTCCAGGAACCGGCTGCCTGGAGCCCGCGGCGCGTCGAAGTCCAGTTTGTCGAAGTGGGCGCCCTCGTAGTCTTCGTCGGCGGCCAGGTCGCCCTGATGCGGCGTCAGGGCGCTGGCGTAGGGCAGATCGGCCAGGCGGTCATGGGGCACCAGGCCACCCTACGGACGGGTATCCGGGTGGGCACCACGTACCCTGGGATTTGCAGGGCTCCCGGGGCGGGGGGCGCCTGGAACGTCCGGGGGGTGGACGCATGAGCAAGGTTTCGCCAGGTGTACTGTCCGAGGCCCACGAGATCCTGACGCCGGAAGAGTGGCGGCAGCTGGGCCGGGAGCGGCGCAGGTTGGTGCCGAGGTCCAGCCACGCGGAGTGGTCGCCGCCGCCGGACCGGCCCGATCCCGTCTCGATCCTCGAGGAGCAGGCCAAGAGCCGGGTGCCGGATCTGGTACCAATCCGGCACGGCCGGATGGCCGCCTCGCCGTTCGCCTACTTCCGCGGCGCGGCGGCGCCGATGGCCTGGGACCTGGCTCATCTGCCCACCACAGACATCCGGGTGCAGTGCTGTGGAGACGCGCACCTGCTGAACTTCGGCATGTTCGCGGCCCCGGACCGGCAGCTGGTGTTCGACGTGAACGACTTCGACGAGACGCTTCCCGCCTCGTTCGACTGGGATGTGAAGCGGCTGGCCGCCAGCGTGGCGGTCGCGGCCCGGGAGAACGGGTTCGGCATCCGCTCGATCCGGACCGCGGTCCGCCGCTGCGCGCACATGTACCGCACCGAGATGGAAAACTTCGCCCAGATGCGGTTCCTGGACATCTGGTATTCCCGGATCGACGTGGAGCAGGTCCGCCAGCTTTTCGACGCGGTCCAGTCGCCCAGGGCGGTCCGCCGACGCAACCAGGACATCCACCGGGCCTACCGGCATACCAGCGTTCAGGCGCTGGGTAAGCTCTGCCACCTGGTGGATGGCCAGTACCGGATCAGGGCGGTCCCGCCAGTGGTGGTCCGCTTCGGGGTCGAGCAGGAACCCGGCATCGCCGAGGAGCTACGCCGGGCGATCGAGCTGTACCGGGAAACACTGCAGGTTGACCGCCGCGAGGTGCTGCGCCGGTACTACTTCGGGGATTTCGCCCGCAAGGTGGTCGGGGTCGGCTCGGTCGGCACCGAGGCGTTCGTGTTCCTGCTGCTCGGCGACCGGCCGGACGAGCCGCTGTTCCTGCAGCTCAAGGAGGCTCAGGAATCGGTGCTGGCCCCCTTCGCCGGGCCTAGCGAGTACAAGCACCAGGGCGAGCGGGTGGTTCGTGGTGAGCGGCTGATGCAGGCCGCGGCGGACCCGTTCCTCGGCTGGACCAGCGGGCTCCAGGTGGACGGCGCCGAGCCCAAGGAGTATTACGCCCGGCAGTTGCGGGACATGAAGGGCGCGATGAACGTGCCGGCCATGGACCCGCCGCAGCTCACCTACTACGCGGGCCTGTGCGGCTGGGCGCTGGCCCGGGCGCACGCCCGGACCGGCCGGGCCACGATGATCTCCGGCTACCTCGGTTCCAGCGACCGCTTCGACCGGGCCATCGAGGAGTTCGCGGTGGCCTACTCGGAGCAGAACGAGCTGGACTACCAGCGCCTGCTGACCGCGATCGAGGCCCGGCGGCTGCCCGCGATCGAGGGACTCTGAGCTGGTCCGGGCCAGACCCGGTGGCACCTCTCGGTCTCAGCCGTCCGAAACGCGCCCCTCCCAGATGGCGCGGACCGCGTCGATCGGATCCGCCTCGGCCGCCTGCTTGTCTGGCCGGTACCGGAGGACACGGGCGAAGCGCAGCGCCAGCCCGCCCGGATACCGGGGGCTGGCCTGGACGCCGTCGAAGGCGATCTCGACCACCATCTCCGGGCGGACCCGCAGCACGCCCCGGGCGTCGGTGAGGTCACCCCCGGGATGCTGGCCAGGCGGCTCGGCGATATCGAGGAACCGCTCTGTCTGCCAGCGGAGCATCTCGTCGGTCAGGCCCTTGAACGTCTTGCCGAGCATGACGAAGCCTCCCGCCGGGTCACGGGCCCCCAGGTGCAGGTTGGACAGCCAGCCGCGGCGGCGCCCATGACCCCACTCGGCGGCCAGCACGACCAGGTCCAGGGTGTGCCGTGGCTTGACCTTGATCCACTCGCTGCCCCGGCGGCCGGCCGCGTACGGGGCGTCCAGCGACTTCACCACCACGCCTTCATGCCCGCGGGCCACCGCGTCCGCGAAGAACGCCTCGGCCTCCGCTACCTCACCGGTCATCAGGCGCGGGACCCGGAGGTCCGCCGGGAGGACCTCGGCCATCAGCGCCTGCCGGACGCTGGCCGGCTCATCGATGAGATCCCGCCCGTCCAGGTGGAGCAGGTCGAAGAAGAACGGCGTCAGCGGGACGTCGGGAGTCGCCGGGCCTGGTGCCGCCTGGGTACCGGCCCGGCTGGCGGTGACCTGGAACGGCCGGGCCCGGCCGACCGGGTCCAGCGCGATGGCCTCACCGTCCAGGACCAGAGACTCAGCGGGACTGGCGAGCACGGCGCGGGTGATCTCGGGCAGCCGGGGAGTGATGTCATCCAGGGTCCGGGTGAACACCCTGACCTCGCGGCCTTGCCGGTGCACCTGGATCCGGATTCCGTCGATCTTCCACTCGACCGCGGCCGGGGACACCCGCTCGAACGCGGCCGCCACGGTTGGCGCGGAGGCGGCCAGCATCGGCCGCAAAGGCCGTCCCACCTGAAGGTGGAAGGCCCGGAGGGCCGCGAGGGCGGCCGCCGCGCCCGCGTCAGCGCCGGCCGCTGCGCTCGCGCCGGCCGGGGCCTCGGTGGCCGGGGCTTCGGTGGCCGGGCCGGCGGCGGCTTCCCGCACGCTGGTCTCATCGGGGCTGACCTGGCCAGCAGCGCCTGGCCCGCGGGCGGTGAGCGCCGCGGACAGGGCCGCCTCCGCGACCGCGGGCAGCGAACCGCCGAGCAGGAGGGCCCGGCGTACTTCTCCGGCGGGTACCCCGGCGGCCTGCGCGACGGCCTCGACCATCACGCCTTCCAGCGCACCCTGGTGCAGTTCGCCGGCCAGCAGCCGGGTCAGGAACGACTGCTCGGCCGGGGTCGTGCGGGCGAACAGGGCACCTAGCAGCCTGCGCCGCCCGGCCTGGGACCCAGGACCGGTGATGGCCCCTATCGCCGCGAACACGGAGTCGGTCTCGGCCAGGGTCAGCGGCTGGGGGGCCAGATCCGGGCCAGGCCTGTCGTCAGCAGCCCCCCCGTCGTCCGGCCCGCCGTCGCCCGGCCCGCCGTCGGCCGGCAGATCGGTCCGGAGCAGGCCGCCGAGCGCCGCGTAACCCACCCCGATCTGCCGCTGGCGAAGTTCCCCGGACAGGAACGCGACCGCCACCGGAACCTCACCCGGCGACGCCCGGCGCAGCAGTCCGGCGATCTCGTTGATCTTGACCCGTCGGCCGGACGCCATCGATACCGCGTCTGACGTGCGCACCAAATCGCTGAGTAGCACACCAGGCATTGTGCCCGACGCCGCTGACGCTTCCCAGTTCAGGGACGCACTCCGCGGATGAGTGGATTCAAGCCCAGATTTGTTATGGAATGCGGCTTGACCGGCATTGCTACCAGGCGGTAACTTCCATCAAATCGCTCCGCTGTGGCCTATCTCACCCGCCGCAGCCGAGACCCGACGACGGTGCCGGTACGCAACCCGCAGGCGGTCTGGCACCACGGACACCAGTGCCAGGAGCCGCCATGTCCCCCTCTACCAGCACGTCTGCGGACCCCGCCGAGCCAGCCCCACAGGGCCGGGTGCGCTGGCGGCGGTTCGCCATCCTGTTCGTCCCGGCTATGGCCGCGGCCGCCGTCCTGGTCGCATTGACGACCGAGGGGGTACTCGCAGCATCCATCTCCGTGTCTGGCAGCGCCTTCGAGGTGGCATCCAGCCAGCTGAAAGGCACCGGCTTCGAGCAGTTTGGCGGAGCGGTTACCGATAGCAAGGGGAACCAGCATCCGGTAGCCATTTCCGCTATCAAGTCCGCCTCTCTCGCGAACCTCTGCCAGAGCATCAGCGTGGGCCCGGTGACCCTGCGGATCACCGCGGGTGGCGGGGGAAACCCGGCCACGGCCAGCAACCTGATCGTCGACTCCGACAACCTGTCCGGCGACGCGACGTTCAACAACATCGTCATCGGCCAGGACGCGGGCACGCTCAGCGAGGACCCCGGGGTCACCGGGCCGTCCGGCGGCTTCGGGCAGCAGGCCGACTCGGTCACCATCGACAACCTCCACCAGAACACCTGGCTGACCACGGCCGGTACCTTCACCCTGCCCGGCTTCAACCTCAGCTTCGGAAACGCCTGTTACTAGTGGACACGTCCGAGGGCGGCACGGGCTCCGCCGGGAGCAACCCGGCGGAGCCCCGGCCCGACAACTCCCAGCCTGACGAGACGAAGACCGCCGGGGCGCCAACGGTCAGCCAGAGGCCCAGACCGCCGGGGCCCAGAGCGTCAAAACACGGGCGGCTGGGAAGCCGGCCGCCGAGGCCCGGGCCCGGGCCGCCAGCGCGTGGCAGGCGTTCCGGGCCTGGCGCCGGACCCGGCCGTTCTGGGGCGGGCTGCTGCTCCTGCTGGCTGGTATCGAACTGGTCGCCATCCCGCTGCTGAGCGTGCTGGCTCACGGCTCGGTCAAGGTCGTCATCTACATCGGCATCGGCGGCGTGTTCGGCGTGCTGATCGGCGGCCTGCTGATGGCCTGCGGCCTGCTGATCTGGTTTCACCCGGTCCAGCGGGTCTTCTACGCGATCGCGGGGGTGCTGCTGGCCGTCGCGTCCTTTGTCGCGACCAACCTGGGCGGGTTCTTCTTCGGCATGCTGCTCGGCGTGACCGGCGCCTCGCTCAGTTTCGGCTGGACCCTGGGGCCTGGCCGGCTGGCCGGCCAGCACCGGCCCCGGCCGCGGCGGGCCGGACCTCCTTCCGAGGGACTGGGCCTGGTGCTGGACACCGAGCCGGGCGGAGAGCGTGCCGTTGACCGGGCTGAGCGCGTGTCGCGGGAGGGAGCAGGCGCGTCCGGGGCAGACCACGAGGCACGGTGGACGCCGTGACCCGGAGACTGGCCCTCGCCGTCATGCCGCTGGCCCTGGCTGCGCTGATCCTGCCCGGGCACGCGGCCAGCGCGGCGCGGCCCGCGGCCGTCACCCAGCCCGGCTGCGTCATCCCCGTTCCTGTCCTGTGCCCTTCTCCCAGTCCGACGCCGACCCCCTCGGCCAGCAGCAGTCCGGGGCCCCGTCCGCGGACCCGACCGCCTCTGCGGATCCGACGCCCTCGGCGGGTGCGCCGCCCTCCGGAAGTCCGACCCCCGACCCCAGCCCGAGCGCGCGCGGCAGCCGGCGGAAGGCGTCCTCGGTCAAAGCCGGGGTCAGCGCCGGGCTTCAGGTCAGCGAGGCCCAGTTCACGCTGGTCACCGGCTCGGCGTTGCTGCTCGGCGCCTCCTATAAGGGAGTGGCGCAGGTTCCCACGGCGAGCGGGAAAGCCGTGCCGATGATGGAGTTCACCATGAACTCGCTGACCCTGGATGGCGCGCCCACGCTGACCGTCACCCAGGGCGGGGTCTCGTCGGTGACGAGCGGCTCATCGATGCAGTTCACCGGGAGCGTGGTGCTTTACGCGACGCAGTTGTCCGGTGACCTGCTCGGAGTCCCTGTGACGCTCACGCCGGGCAGCCCGCTGGCCACCATCCTGCGGCTGCTGAACTCGGTGACCCCGCTGGTCCCGCTCAAGCTCACCAACGTGACCACGAACCAGCCGTACATCTCCTCGAGCTCGCTCCAGATCCCCGGGCTCCAGGTCGCTTCCTAGACGTGCCAGGTCGCTTCCTAGGCGTGCAAGTAGCGGGTGGCCCGTCTCACTGGCCACCCGCTACCCGTCACGAATCAGGTCAGGGTGTCCTGACCTGCCCGTTTACGTCCGCGTGCGCGGTGTCGGTCATCTCCTGGCGCTCGGCCGGAGTGGCCGGCGGCATGGACGGCGGCGTCGCCGGGTCCGATGCCGCCATGGACGCGGCGTTCCGCCTGCTCCTGAGCACCTGGGCCGCGGCGGCGCAGCCTGCGCCGAGTACCACGACCCCGGCCACGATGACCGGCCAGCGGCGACGCTTGGCCTTCGGCGGGTCGATACGCCGGGCGGCGGTCACCATCGCCGCCGTAACCGCCGGGGCGAGCCGCTCCTGCACGGCTACCCCGCCCGCTTCGACACGCGGCGCGGTCCAGGCCCGGGCCTCGAGCAGACCGCGGCCCGCCTTCTCCTGGGCGCTCCTGGCCAGCGGCGCCACCTGGGTGGTGGCGGCCTGGCGGGCGAGCTCCTGGGCGCGCACTGCCGTGGCCTTGGCCTGGTAGGCGCGACTCTGCGCGACTGCCGCCCCGGCCTTGGCCCGGGACTTTACGTCCTGACTGCTACTTCTCGAAAACACCATTAACCTCCGAACTTCCCCGGGACAGCGCCCCCGCACACTCACTTCCCTGGCTGGGAACGCTCAACCCTGCCCTTCCCCGTCTAGTGGAGCTAAACCGAACTCCAGGTGAACCGGGACTGAGTCAATCGGGCCGGGCCCGCCTGATTCGCAGGCTCGCCGAGAGCGCCGTAGGCTCGGGAGGCGGGTGACCCGGCGGCAAAAGCCGTCCGGCAGGAAGCGTCCGGCGGGAAACGGCTAATGACCGGACGTGCCATGCAAGGATTCCACTTATGACAAACTCGCTCACCGCGACTCTGCGGACGAATCAGGGAACGATTGTGGTCCGGCTTTTCCCTGATCAGGCACCGAAGACGGTGCGGAACTTCGTCGAGCTCGCCGAGGGATCCCGGGACTGGACCGACCCGCGGACCAGGAAGCCCAGCCGGGCCAGTCTGTACAACGGGACGATCTTCCATCGGGTGATCCCGGATTTCATGATCCAGGGCGGGGACCCGCTCGGCACCGGGACCGGGGGCCCGGGGTACCAGTTCGCGGACGAGTTCCATCCCGATCTGACGTTTAACCGCCCCTACCTGCTGGCCATGGCCAATGCGGGCCCCGGCACGAACGGCTCCCAGTTCTTCATCACGACCGTGCCGACCCCGTGGCTGAGTGGCAAGCACACCATCTTCGGCGAGGTCATCGAGGGTAGCGACGTGGTGGACGCCATCACCCACGTGGAGCGGGACCGCAGGGACCGGCCCGCCAAGGACGTGGTGCTGGAGTCGGTCGAGATCAGCGGTCCAGCGGACGCGCCGGAATCCGCGGGCTAAACCAGGTCCGTAGGCGAGAAGTGGACGAGCTTCCAGCGCCTGGCCCCGAGGCGCCCGCACCGGTTCCTATCTGCTTCCGGCATCCGGACCGGGAGACTTACCTGTCCTGTAGCCGGTGCGGGCGCCCGGCTTGCCCCGACTGCCTGCGTGCCGCGCCGGTCGGCCAGCACTGCGTCGAATGCGTGCACGAAGGCAATCGCGGTGTCCGGAGGCCGACGGCGGTATTCGGCGGCCGGGTGACCTCGGGCGCCATCGTCACCTGGGTGCTGGTCGGCCTGAACGTCCTGTGTTACCTGATCGAATGGGTGTACCCGCGGGTCGTCAACTACTTCGACATGATCGGCGCGGCCTACGACCCGACCATCAACCAGACCGTGGGCGTGGCGCACGACCAGTGGTACCGGCTGCTCACGTCGGCGTTCCTGCATGAGCCCGGGCTGAGCGGGTTCGGCCCGGCCCACATCATCTTCAACATGTGGGCGCTGATCGTGGTTGGCCCGGCGCTGGAACAGATGCTCGGGCGGCTGCGCTTCCTGGCCGTCTATGTGCTCAGTGCGCTGGGCGGCTCGGTGTTGTACTACCTCTTCGCGCCGCCGAACCAATCGGCCCTGGGGGCTTCGGGTGCCATCTTCGGCTTGTTCGGCGCCTGGTTCGTCTTGTCCAGGCGGCTGAGGCTGGACAGCCGGGGGATCGTGTTCCTGATCGTCCTCAACCTGGTCATCAGCTTCGCGGTCCCGTCCATCGCCTGGCAGGATCACGTCGGCGGGCTGATCACCGGGGCCGCGCTTACCGCGGCCTACGCGTACGCGCCGCGGCAGCACCGGACGCTCATCCAGCTCGGGGCCACCCTGATCGTCGTGGCGCTGCTGGTCATCGCCGTGATCACCCGTGACAGCCAGCTCGCGGCGGCCGGCTTCCGCTAGCTCTAGCCCGGGGGACGACCCCCCGGAACCCCCCGCGATCGCTGACTCGGAGGGAACACGGCTCCGCCGCGCCCCGCCTCGTCAGCCAATCCCGCCCCGCGATCGCTGACGAACTACCGCCACTTGGTGGACAGCACCACGCCAGCGATGATGAACGCGAATCCCACCACCAGGTTCCAGTCCGCCAGGGCCCCGATCGGCAGGCTGCCCTGGGTCACGTAGAACACCGCGATCCAGGCCAGCCCGAGCAGCAGGCAGGTCAGCATGGCTGGCACCAGCCAGCGCGGGCTGACCTTCTTCGACGCCGATCGCTTCGGCGGCGGCGTGTACACCGCCTTGGATCTCACGCGGGACTTCGGCACGGTCGTCTCCTGCTCAGTAGCTCTGCTGAGTGTAACTCCGGGGCACCACCTAGGGACGCGGCGTATGCGTGGCGGCGCCCGCGGTCGGCGTGCTGGCGGTCGGCGTCGGCGTGGGCGTGGTGGCGCTCGGCGTGGGCGTCGGCGTGGTGGCGCTCGGCGTCGGGGCCGGCGTCGAGGCGACGTAGATGGTCACCGTGGACCCGGCGGCCAGGGTGCCGTTCGCCGGGGTCTGCTGGAACACGTTGCCCGGCGTGGAGTTGGCCGGCCCGGCCGTGACGATGGTGTGCACCTTGAACCCCTGGCCTTGCAGGATCTGGATGGCCGTGTTCTGGGGATCACCGACCACGTTCTGGACCTGGGTGCCGCCGCCGGACACCCAGATGGTGACCGTGCTGCCCGGGAGCTCCTGCGTGCCGCCGGTGGGATCCTGCCGCACCACGGTGCCCTGAGGTTTGGTGGAGTTCGCGTCGGTCTTGGTCACGACGTGGAAATTCTGCAGCTGGTTCTGGGCCGTGGTCTCCGATTCGCCGACCACGGACGGCACCTTGACCTTGCCCGGGCCGCTCGAGACGTTCAGCGTGACCACGCTCTTCGGCGCCACCTTGGTGCCGAACTGCGGATTGGACGAGATGACCGTGCCCTTCTTGACCGACGCCGAGGCCATCTTGACGACCTTCGGGGTCAGCCCCGCGTTCTTGACCGCGGTGACCGCTGCCTGCTCGGTCTGGCCGACGACCGAGGGCACCGCGGTGGTCTTCCCGCCGCCGCCGCTGAGCAGCAGGTAGCCGATCACGATGAGCAGGAGCGCGGCGACGATACCCAGGATCCACCACAGCGCCTTGCGGCGGCCGTTCCCGCCGTCCTCGCCGTAACCGTCCCCGTCGGGACCGTACGGGGAGATCGCGCCGGTGGCCGCGGCCCCGGCCATCATCGTGCCGGGGCCCATCTGCCGGGTCCCGGGGGCGTACATCTCGGTCGCCTGCGGTGGCGCGGCGACCGGGACGCCGGACAGCGCGCGCTGGATGTCGGTACGCATCTCGGCGGCGGACTGGTAGCGCTCGGCCGGGTCCTTGGCCATCGCCTTCAGCACGATGGAATCGGCCCAGGCCGGGATCTCCGGGTTGACGCGCGACGGGGGGATCGGGTTCTCGCGGACGTGCTGGTAAGCAATGGCGACCGGGGAGTCCCCGGTGAATGGGGGCCTGCCGGTGAGCAGTTCGTACAGCAGGCACCCGGTCGAGTACAGGTCACTGCGCGCGTCCACCCGCTCACCGCGGGCCTGCTCGGGTGACAGGTACTGCGCGGTGCCGATCACCTGGGCGGTCTGGGTCATGGTGGCCTGGGCGTCGCTGACGGCCCGGGCGATGCCGAAGTCCATCACCTTGACCTCGGCCGACCGGGTCAGCATCACGTTGCCGGGCTTGATGTCCCGGTGCACGATCCCGTTCCGGTGGCTGTAGTCCAGCGCCCGCAGCACCCCGTCGGTGATCTCCAGCGCCCGCTCGGGGAGCAGCCGCCGGTCATCGCGGAGCAGTTCGCGCAGGGTGCGGCCGTCCACGTACTCCATCACGATGTACGGCACGTGCGCCGGCCCGGCCTCGTCCTCGCCAGTGTCGTAGACGGCGACGATGGACGGGTGGTTCAGCGAGGCCGCGGACTGGGCTTCCCGCCGGAACCGGGCCTGGAAGGTCGCATCACGGGCCAGGTCCTCGCGGAGAGTCTTCACCGCGACGATCCGGTCGAGGCGGATGTCCCGGGCCCGGTACACCTCGGCCATGCCGCCCCGGCCGACGACGCCGTCGAGTTCGTAGCGGCCGCCAAGGAGCCGTGGCTGTGTCATGTCTCGCACGTCAGTAACCGTCCTGCATCGTTATCCGTCCATCGGGCGCCGCGGTGGCCGCACCTGATGCCGTGGCCGCGGGCGGGGGGCCAGTCATCCAGATCCCGGCGTCTGCCGTGATCACGCGCCTCCCCCCTTCTGGGAGTGGAGATAGGCCTCGATGACTTTCACTGCGATCGGGGCGGCCGCGTCGGCACCGAAGCCGCCGCCCTTTACTACGACGCCGACGGCTATCTGCGGGTTGGTGGTCGGCGCATAACCAGTGAATACCGCGTCGTCCAGCCCCGAGTTGTTGACGCCGTTCTGGGCCGTTCCGGTCTTCCCGGCGATCTCGATCCCCCCGGTGACCTGCGTTCCGGCGGTCAGATGCGCGGTGCCCAGCGGCGACTGGACCACGCTGGTCATCATCGCCTGGAGGTGGGCCGCCTGGGTGGGGGTCACCGCGGTGCTCAGCGGGGTCGGGGTGGTGGTCGCCACCGCGGAGAGGTCCGGCGCCGTCACCTTCTGCACCAGGTAGGGCTTCATCAGCACGCCGTTGTTGGCCACCGTGGCGGACAGCATCGCCTCCTGCAACGGCGTCACCGTGTCGCTCTGCTGGCCGATGGCCCCCCCGGCCCGCTGGGCGGGGTCGGTGTAGAGCGGGAAGTTGCTCTGGGCGACCTGCATCCCCGGGGCCAGAGTCTGGTTGGGGTTGTTGAAGTTGTACTTGTTGGCCTGCGCCCGCAGGGCGGACCCGCTGAGGTGCAAGCCCAGGTCGCCGAACGCGGTGTTGCACGACACGGTGAACGCGTAGAGGAGCGACACCCTGCCGTTGCCGCAGGCCGAGCCGTTGTCATTGATCAGCTGGGTGGTGGTGCCCGGCAGGGTGAGCCTGGTCGGCGCGGGGACCTGGGTGTTCTGGTCGGCGACCTTCCCGGCCGCGAACGCGGTGGAACTGGTCACGATCTTGAAGGTCGACCCGGGCGGGAACGTGGTGCTGATGGCGTTGTTGATCAGGGGATGCGCCGGGGGCCGCCAGGAGCTGCTTGTCGTTCTTGATCAGCTTTTTGCCGTCCAGCGTGGCCAGCAGGTTCGGGTCGAAGGTGGGATAGGAGGCCAGGGCGAGGATCGCCCCGGTCTTCGGGTTGATCGCTACCACCCCGCTCTCCCTTCCCGAGGCCTTGAGTGCGTTCCAGGCCGCCTGCTGGGCTACCGAGTTGACCGTGAGCTCGACCGTGGCGCCCTTTTTCGGCTTCCCGCTGATCAGGTCGATGAGGTTGTGCACCTCAAGCGCGGGGTCGGTGCCGGCCAGGTCCTTGTTCTCAGCCTGCTCGACCGCGGTCTGGCTGTACAGCGTGTCGTACCCGGTGACCGGCGCGTACATCTTCCCGAACGGGTAATGCCGCTGGTACTCCCCGAAGTTCTTGTTCATCTTGGAGTACGCGATGACCTTCTGGTCGGCGGTGACGATCGAGCCCCGCTGGAACTGCAGGCTGGCGGAGAACGTCCGGCCGTTGCCAGGCTTGGTAGCCAGGCTGCTCGCCTCGAACCCCTGCACGTAGTTGACGTTGACCAGCAGCAGGACGAACAGGACCAGGCAGATCAGCGAGACCCGGCGGAGCGCGCGGTTCATCCGGCCCGCACCACCTGGGTCATGCCCTCGTCCTGGATGGGCTGGGGGGCCGGGCGCCGGGCGGTGTCACTGATCCGCATCAGCAGCGCGATCCCCATCCAGGAGGCGATCAGCGAGGAGCCGCCCTGGGACAGGAACGGCGTGGTGATGCCGGTCAGCGGGATCAGCCGGGTGACGCCGCCGACGATCACGAAGACCTGCAGGGCGATCACGAACGCGAGGCCGCCGGCCAGCAACTTGGAGAACGGGTCACGCACGGCGATCGCCGCGCGCAGCCCGCGCTGCACGATCAGCCCGTAGATGAGCAGCAGGGCCATCACCCCGGTCAGGCCCAGCTCCTCGCCGAACGCGGTGATGATGAAGTCGCTCTGCACCAGCGGGGTGTTGTACGGCTGGCCCTGGCCCAGCCCGCGGCCGAGTACCCCGCCGAAGCCCAGCCCGTACAGGCCCTGGGCCGTCTGGAAGCCGATGGTGTGCACGTACTTGAAGGGGTCCAGCCAGACGACGAAGCGATCCCGCACGTGTGCGAAGAGCTCGCTGGCCACGAACGACCCGAAGACAAACAGCAGGAACCCGATGATCAGCCAGGACGAGCGCTGCGTGGCGACGTACATCATGACCACGAACAGGCCGAAGAACAGCGCCGAGGTGCCTATGTCGCTCTCGAAGATCAGCACCACCAGGCTGACGCCCCAGGCGATGAGCACCGGTCCCAGGTCGCGGGCGCGCGGGAGGTCGACGCCGAGGAACCGGCGCCCGGCCAGGGCGAGCACATCGCGCTTGGTCACCAGGTAGCCCGCGAAGAACACGGCCAGCGCCAGCTTGGCGAACTCCTCAGGCTGGACGGTGAAGCCGCCGATCGAGATCTGGATCTTGGCCAGGGTGCCCGGGACCTCGCTGATGCTGGCGGGCAGCACGGCCGGCAGCGCGACCAGCACCAGGCCGATCGCGCCGAGCGTGTAGGTGTACCGCTGCAGCGTGCGCGGCTGCCGGATGAACGCGAGCACGGCCACGAACGCCGCCATCCCGACGGCGGTGTAGAGCACCTGCAGCGCCGTGGTGGACGTGCTCATGGTGGTGATCACGAACCCGCCGTTGCCGCCCCGGCCGGCTTCCTGCAGGCGGTAGATCATCACGATCCCGAGGCCGTTCAGCAGGGCGGCCAGCGGCAGCAGCAGCGGGTCGGCGTACGGCGCCAGCCAGCGCACCGCCACGTGGGCCAGCCCGACCAGGATCGCGAACGCGATGCCGTACTCGAACATCCCGGCCGGGATCTTGCCGTTCAGACCCAGCCCCACGTTGGCGTAGGCGAGCAGGACCACGCCGACCACGAAGATCAGCATCAGCAGTTCGGTCCGGCGCCGGCCCGCGGGGCCGGCGCGGCGGCGGGCTGCTGGTCATGCCCGGCGCCGGCGTCGGCGCCGAAGGGCTGACCTGGTGAGGTGACCGCGCTCAAGAAGTTCCTCCGGTTCCGCTGGCGGCGCCCGCCGGTGGAGCCGGGCAGTCCGCCGGGAAGGGGGGCTTCGGCGGCTTGACGTGGGTGGTGATGGTCTTGTTCTTGACCTTCTTCTTGACCGTCTTCGCCGGGGTCGCCTCCCACTGCTGCAGCTTCACGACGGCCGCGTGGCACCGCACGTAGTTCGATCGGAGGTTGGCCACGATGCTCTGGGCGCCGGCCAGGCCGTTATCCGACTGGATCGTGGCCCGCACGTCGGCGGCCATGGCGGCGGGCAGCCCGGCCACCGGGATGCCGGACCGGCTGGCCACGCTGGACAGGTTGATCCCGGCGGCGCTCTGGTTGATGCCGCGGTAGATGACGACCTGGCCGCCGTCCGAGGCCACGTAGTACTGGGTCTGGGTGTACCGCCAGCCCGCGTAGGCCCCGCCGACCACCAGGATGACCAGGATGACCAGCGCCGACTTGACCAGCGGCAGCCGGCGCCGCCGGTGGTACTCGTCCTCGGGCTCCTCCGGCGCCTGCGGCGCGGGATCGTCGTGGGCGATCGCCACCGCGGCCTGCGGGGCGGTGCGGGTGAGCAGGTGGGCGCGCCCGGCCGGGCTGTCGGTGCGGAAATGGGGGCCACCGCTGCCGTTGGAGGCGGCGCCGGCCATCACCGAGGCGTCGCTGGGCGGCAGGGCCGTGGTGGCGCTGTCCACCACGTCCGCGACGATGCAGGTGATGTTGTCCGGGCCGCCGCCGCGGATGGCCAGCTCCACCAGTTGCAGGACGACCTCGTCGAGGCTGGCCACGGTCGCCAGCGTCTTGTGCAGGGTTTCCTCGCTGACCACTCCGGACAGCCCGTCGGAGCACAGCAGGTAGCGGTCCCCGAGCCGGGCCTCGAGCAGGGTCAGGTCCGGCTCGACGTCGGCCCGGCCGTCCAGGGCCCGCAGCAGCATCGAGCGCTGTGGATGGGTGGCCACGTCGTCCGGGCTGATCCGGCCCTCGTCCACCAGGGTCTGGACCAGCGTGTGGTCGTGGGTGATCTGGTGGAACTCACGATTGCGCAGCAGGTAAGCCCGCGAGTCGCCGATATGGCAGAGCGCCACCCGGCCGTCGGACCACAGCATCGCGGTGAGCGTGGTGCCCATGCCCTCGAACGAGGGGTCGGCGACCACCATGTTGTGCAGCGTGTGATTCGCGTCGTTGACCGCATCAGCCAGCGCATCGAGCAAGTCGGTGCCGGGCGCGTTTTCGTCGAGCCTGGACAGGGCCGAGATCGCCGCGGCGCTGGCGACTTCACCGGCGGCATGACCCCCCATGCCATCGGCCACGGCCAGCAGGCGGGGCCCAGCGTACGCAGAGTCCTCGTTCCCCTCCCGGAGGAGGCCGACGTCTGAACGAATCGCGTACCGGAGTGCAAGTGTCATCTGCGCAATTCCAGAACGGTCTTGCCGATGCGGATCGGCACGCCTGTCGGCACCGGGGTCGGCTGGGTCACCTTCTGCCGGTCGAGGTAGGTGCCGTTGGTTGACCCGAGATCCTCAACGATCCATTGACCGTCTTGAGGGAACAGCCGGGCATGTCGGCTCGAAGCGTAGTCATCGTTGAGGACCAGCGTGGCGTCATTTGACCGACCGATGGTGATTTGCTGCTCGGTAAGGGGCAGGGTCGTTCCCGCGAGCGGGCCGCCGGTGACGTGCAGCCGCTGCGGCTCACCGCGTCCCGGCTTGGCCGGGCGGGGAGGCCGGGCCTGACGGGGGCGGGCATTCTGCCGCTGCCGCTTCTGCTTGCGGCTGGACGGAGACTGGCCGAAGAGGTCCGTGCGCACCACACCCACCGCCGTGATCACGAAAAGCCACAGGACCGCCAGGAATGCGAGCCTGATCAGGAGGAGGGTAAGCGTGCTCATCGGCTTATGTGTCCTTGGGTGCCTCGCCGTTGCGGCCTTAATCGGGGGGAGTGCGGAGTCGGGGTCTGGACCAGGGTGAGGGCCTGGATCAGGTCCGGGACTTTGGCCATTGTCCGGGCTGCGTCAATAGATACCGTCCCGACGGAAAACCAGTGTGGTCCGGCCGAGGGTCACCTGCGTGCCGTCTGCCAGTGTCACGCGCCGCACCGGCTGGCCGTTCACGAAGGTTCCGTTGGTGGAACCCAGGTCGACGAGGACCACCTCGCCGTCCTCGACCCGCAGCTCGGCATGGTGCCGGGAGACGCCGGGATCGACCAGCCGCAGGTCGCAGTCGGTACCGCGGCCCAGCATGGTGACCGGCGCGTTCAGCTCGTAGGTCCGCTGGCTGCTGCCGTCCGGCCCCGGCTCGGGGCCTGAGACCAGCAGTCTCGGCCGGCCTCCGAAGGAGCCCGGCATCCGCGGCAGGTCGCTGGCCGGCCTGCGGATCTCTCCTCCCTCGACGGTGGTGCCCCGGATCACGCCCGAGCGGATCCGGAAGGTACCCGTGGTCAGATCCGGTACCCCCTCGAACCGCATCCGCACCGGTCCCACGAACGAGTACCCCTGCTCCCGGGCATGCTCGCGGGCCAGTGTGGCCAGCTCCACGCCGAGGCTGTCCGCGTAGACCTCGAGGCGGTCGTAGTCGGTCTCGGCGATCTCGACCACGAAGTCGTTCGGCACCAGGGTCCGGCCCTGGGCCACGATCGCCGCCCGGTCATCCATCTCGCGCTGCACCGCGCTGGCAACCTCGACCGGCTGCAGCTCGGACTTGAACGCCCGCGCGAAGGCACCCTCGACCATGCCCTCGAGCCTGCGCTCGAAGCGACTGAGAACTCCCACCGGGGTACCTCCTTCCCCTATCCGCATCCGATGGTATCGGCGCTCAGGGTGCTGTTGCGGACGTGCTAACCTGACTCACTGCGTAGGGCGGGTGGCGGAACGGCAGACGCGCACGGTTCAGGTCCGTGTGTCCGAAAGGACGTGAGGGTTCAAATCCCTCCTCGCCCACTGGTAGCGCTTATTTTCCTGTTGTGCCGAGCAAGATTTTATGGTTGTGCCGAGCAGGTGGTACGGAGCAGATGGTAGGCGCACTGGCCTGAGCTTATGCGCCAGGACGCCGTACCGGGGGCGATCTGAGCAGGTCAGGCGACCGCACTATTACCTCAAGGCCATCGCCTGCGGTTTCACGAAGGCACGGGTCATGAAGGCGGATGTCGCGGTCGTCGGGGCGGGTGCCCTCGGGCTGAGTACGGCCCTGCATTGCGGGCTGCGCGGCCGCTCGGTCGTGGTGCTGGACCGCCGCAGCCCAGGTTCACAGGCGTCTGGCCGGGCGGCCGGCCTGTTCAAGTCGGTGCAGGGTGATGAAGTCCGCACCTTCCTGGCCCGCCGCAGTATTGACCTGGTGCGGACGTTCGCCGGCTGGGCGGGTGTACCGCTGGACGTGGCGGCCTCCGGAAGCCTGCTGGTCGCACGCAGTGCCGGGCACAAGAAGCTGCTGGCCGCTGAGCTGGCCCAATCCCTGCGCTGGGGCGTGGACCTGGCCGCGATCAGCCCGGTGGAGGCAGGCCACCGGACCGGCGGTTACTACCTCCCGGCCGGGGACGAGGATGTGGTCTGGTGCCCGGAGGACGTGTACATCGAGGAACCCGGGGCCCTGATCGACGCCTACCTGGCCGCCGCCCGGCGAGCCGGCGTGCAGGTGCTGGCGGACGAGCCGGTCACGGCGGTGACCACCCGGGCGGGCGCGGTCACCGGCCTGCGGACCGCCACCCGCCACATCGAGACGGGAGTGGTCGTCGACGCCGCGGGCGCCTGGGTCCGCCAGGTCGGCGAACTGGCCGGGGCGTGGGTGGCGGCCGCGCCGGTCCGGCACCAGCTGCTGGTGACCGAGCCCCTCCCCGGGGTGCCCGCTGAGGCGCCAATTTCCAGAATTCTGGATTCTGCGGTGTACCTGCGGCCGGCCCGCGGCGGCCTGATGCTCGGCGGGTTCGAGGCCGCGCCGCTGGCCGTCGATCCACGGGCCGAGCCGCCTGAATTCGATACCGATGACGTCCCGCTGGATCGCGGCGTCCTGGACGCCATGGCGGCCGCGGTGGCCGGCCTGGTCCCGGCGGCCCAGGCCGCCGCGGCGGGACGGACGGTGGCCGAGCACCGTGGCGGGCTGTTCACGATGAGCCCCGACGGCCGGTTCCTGGCCGGCCCCGTGCCGGAGGTGCCAGGCCTCTGGGTGGCCAGCGGCTGCAACGGATCAGGGTTCTCCTCATCCCCGGCGATCGGCGAGGCGCTGGCCCAGTGGATCACCGGCGGCCGCCCCGAGGTGGACCTGTCGGCTCTGTCCCCGGCCCGGTTCAGCGGCGCCCTGACCGACCAGGCCCTCGTCGAGCGCGGCAGCTGGCAGTACAGCCACTACTACGACCCTCTAACGCCCTGACCGGCCGACGGCCCCACTCCGGGTCCGGGTCCCCGGCGCGGGAGTCAGGTGCAGGGGGCGCTGATCTCAGGGCACGACGATGACCGGGCAGTGCGCATGCCGGGCCAGCCAGCCGGGCACCGATCCCGCGACCTGGTGCCAGATGCGCGCTGGGGCGCCGATGACCAGTGCGTCCGCGCCGAACTCGTCGGCCGCGGCGGCCAGCTCCCGGGCCGGGCTGCCCTGGCGGGTGACGATGCGCACGTCCAGCCCCTCCCGGTCGCAGACCTCGTCGAGTTCGGCCAGCAGCCAGCGGTGGGTCTCATCCGAGTCCCGGACCGGGGCTATCACCTGGCCGCTGAGCGGTTCGCAGAAGATGCTCGGGCTCGTGATGTAGGCCAGCAGCAGGGGGCGGCCGAGCCGGCGCGCCATCCCCGCCGCGTAGGCGAGCGCATGCCTGCTCGACCCGGATCCGTCGTAGCCGACCACGACGGGATGGTCGAGTTCCACAGCGGGGCCGGGGCCGTCGCTGGGTGACGGCACGCCAAGAGGCCGCCTGTGCGGCTGGGGGCCGTCAGGCTGGGCAGCACCCGGGACGGGCCGCTCAGGCTGGCCCGGGAGGGGCTGTGGCTCTGCCTGGTCCATGGCTTCTCATCCTTGTGAATCCATGCTCCGCTCACCGGCGGCACACCGCAAGCTACGTTAGTTTTGATTAAACAAGTAACTAGCCTGATCCCATACCGGCAAGGCTTTCCGGCCTTCCGGGACGTCCCTTCGTCTACCCCGGACTGTCCTTTCCACGCACCCAGGCCATCCTTCCTCGGCTCGGGGGCCCGGAACCGCTTTCCGCGCGGGCCTGCGGCCCATGATCACGGGGTCAGTGTCACATGGTCACGGGGCAACCGCTATCGGAGTGATAACGATCTGCGAGCCGCCGTGCCGGATCCGCCGGCCATCCGCCGGCCAGGCCGGCCGCCGCCCCCGCCCGGAGTCCCCTGAGCGGAGTCACCCGGAGCGTTTCCGCCGTGGGTGTCCCACCTGGCTGGTCGTGGCGCGAACATGCCAGGGCACGAGGCAGAATCGATAACGTGCCGGAACTTCCCGAGGTGGAGTCGCTCGCCCGCTTCTTGCGAGAGCGGGCCGGCGGGCATGTCATCGACCGCGCGGACAGCGCGGCCATCTCCGTGCTCAAGACCTACCGTCCCGACCTGACCGCCCTGCGGGGCCGGACCATCTCCGGCACCCAGCGGCACGGCAAATTCCTGGACCTGGTGGCGGCGCCCGCCCCCGGCGCCGACGGCAGCCAGCCCGGCGAAGGGCCGCTGCACCTCGTGATTCACCTGGCCCGGGCCGGGTGGCTGCGCTGGCGCGAAAATCTCCCGGAGGCGCCGCCGCGCCCCGGCAAGAGCCCGCTGGGCTTCCGGCTCCGGTTCACCGACGGCGCGGGGTTCGACCTGACCGAGGCGGGCACGAAGAAGCGGCTCGCCGTCTACCTGGTCGCCGACCCCGCCGAGGTGCCCGGGGTGGCCGCGCTGGGCCCCGACCCGATGGCGGACACGTTCACGGTGGAGGCGCTGGCCGGGATGCTGGCCGGCCGCCGGACCCAGATCAAGGGCGTGCTCCGGGACCAGAAGATCATCGCGGGCATCGGCAACGCCTACTCCGACGAAGTGCTGCACGCGGCCAAGATGTCGCCGTTCCGGCTGGCCAGCAGCCTGACCGACGACGAGGTGGCCGGCTTGCACGCGGCCATCACGGCCACCCTCCGGGAGGCCGTGGAACGGTCGGCCGGGCTGGCCGCGGGCGACCTGAAGGCCGAGAAGAAGTCCGGGCTGCGGGTACACGGCCGGGCCGGGGAGCCCTGCCCGGTGTGCGGCGACACGGTACGGGAGGTCTCGTTCGCGGACTCCGCGCTGCAGTACTGCCCCACGTGCCAGACCGGCGGCAAGCCGCTCGCCGACCGCCGGATGTCCCGCCTGCTGCGCTGACCAGGACCCGGTGATTCAGTGCACCGGTGACCCGGACTCAGGAACGGAAGCGGAACCGGAAACGGCGCCGGAACCGAACACGTCGCCCAGCTCAGACCACCTGGCGGCCTGGCATCCGGTCCGGGCGAAGTTCGACGCCACGTGCTGGCCGAAGAAGATCCCGCTGATCGTGGCCCGCTGCGGGCCGGCCGCGATCATGGGGCACATGATGCCGCGCGGGATCGGCGCGAACGGGTTCTTGGCCGCCAGCAGCTGACGGCAGGCGGCCTTGGCGTCAGGGTGCGTCCCGCCGGTCGGGTCGCAGCGCAGCGTCCACCGCTTCGGGGTGGCGCCCGGGCTGGCCTTCACCACCACGGTGAGCGAGACCTTGGCTGCAGGCGCGGAGGCGGAGGGCTTGGAGGCCGAGCTCGTGCTGGTGACACTGCCGCAGGCGGCCGCCGTGATCACGCACAGGGTGGCGGGCAGGAGGTACCCGGCGCCAGACCGTGCGTGCCGCAAGGAGAATTTCATGCCCATGTGACGCTCCCCGGCGCCCGGCGGTTCCCGCGGCGGGCGCCGCGCGCTAACCGGTCTGTGCGTTCGTAGCTGCTTTGTGGCCATTGCCGTTGCGAGGCTACCGGCCGGCCCGGCCGGAGAGGGGTTGTCTATGGCCGCGGTCGCTGAGGAACTATTAGGATGAATGCACATGAACCAGGCAGGAAGGCTTCCAGCGAGATTGCTCATGGCGGGGGTCTGCACTTTGACCCTGGCGGGCGGCGCGCTCAGCGCGCGGGCTCCCGCCGACGCGGCAGTGTGCGCGCCTTACCAGCACATCACCGTGCACGGGACAGACTGGATCAGGAGCCCCGACAACTTCGGCGGCGGCAACGCCTGCCTCAACCAGCCCAACGGCACGGTCAGCTTCACCGTCAAGTCGCAGACCGCACCCCCGCCGGCCGGGAACCGGGTGGCGGCCTACCCGCACCTGGCCCGCGGCTGCGAGTTCCCCGCCCCCGACGCTCTCGGGGACTGCACCAAAGGCTGGACCGCGAAACCGGTCACCCAGATGACCGGCTCGACGATCACCTGGACCACCAGCCACACCGGGGTGGCTAAGACCGCCAAGTACAACACCGGGGCTGACCTGTGGTTCTCCGCCACCCCCCAGTTCACGGCCCCGGTCACCGAGGTCATGTTCTGGCAGAACGTCCAGGGCCTGAAACCCTCACCACGCGCCGTGAAGATCCGTAAGGACGGCTACAACTGGTGGTACTGGACCGAGTCCGCCAGCAGCGGCCCATTCACGTGGACCGAGGTCATCTTCATGCGCACCCACAACATCACCAGCTGGAACAAGATGCCCATCCACCCGCTGCTCAACTACGCCGTCCAGCAGGCAGCCATGAGCGCCGGCTCGTACTGGGTGGGCGCCGCCCTCGGGTTCGAGCTGTGGAACGGCGGCGGTGGCCTCAAGACCACGTCCGGCTGGATCCACCAGTGAGCTAGAGCGGAAGCGGAGCGGCGTTCGGCCAGGGCCCGCCGTGGGGCCGGCAGGATCCTGCCCCGGGCGGTCCGTGGACGGCCCCTGCCCGACGGCCCGCGGAATGCATTTCCGGTATCGTCACGCAGCTCACGGAAATTATGTTCCGTCATTGTGACAGAATGAATGAATACTGTCCTTCCGAATTGGGGCTACCGGCCCGATAAGCGGATCGGGATTCCGGCGGCGCCATGGCTGTGCACCGGATGGCCGGGACGACCGCAGCCGTGGACGTCGCTGCTGGCACAGCCAGCAGCGAGGCACTTACAGAAAGCTTTGTTGCCGGTTTCCTGGCGCCGTTCCCGGGACGACCGGTATTAATGAGGAGCATTTCCCGCCGTGCCGGGGCAGCCGGACGATTCCTTGCTATCCGGGCGGTCCCGAGCCGTCGAAGGAGAGCGCTCCGATGCCCGCGCCGTCGCGCCGTTGGTCGATGTCCATTCTCTGCGCCGCCGCCAGCCTCGCGCTGGCCGGGTTCAGCGCGGCCCCTGCGACCGCGGCCCCGAACGCCAGATCAGCTGTCGGCCGCCCTTCGGCCGCCCCGGTCAGCCGGTCCAATGTCGGCGCCGCCCACTCACCTCAGTTGCTGCGCCAACTGTCGGGCTCGTCCACGTCGGTGCCGATGACGGGCACGGGGCAGATGGCGTCAGGCGTGCTGCCTTCAGCCGCGGTGCCGGGCGATGAGCAGGGCGTGGACGTGGCCTCGTTCCAGCACCCGGGCGGGGCGGCCATCGACTGGTCCCAGGTGGCAGCGTCGGGCATCGGCTTCGCCGGGGTGAAGGCCACCGAGGGCGCTTACTATCAGAACCCCTATGCGCTGACCGACCTGGCGCAGGCTCAGGCCGCCGGGCTGTCGGCAGTCGCTTACGCCTTCGCCATACCGAACGGCAACGGCAGCAGCAGCAGCCCGGTCACCCAGGCCGACTACCTCGTGCAGTACCTGGGGTCGGCCAGCCGGAGCGTGCCGATCATGCTGGACATCGAGTACAACCCGTACGGCGCTCAGTGCTATGGGCTGAGCACCACGGCCATGGTGTCCTGGATCTCCAAGTTCGACAGCGAGATAAAGACCAAGACCGGCCACCTCCCGATCATCTACACCCCGCGATCCTGGTGGGGCACGTGCACGGGCAGCAGCACCGGCTTCGCCCACACCCCGGTCTGGGTGCCCGACTACTCGAGTGCGGCCGGCCCGTCCCTTCCCGCGGGCTGGAGTACCTGGGCCAGCTGGCAGTACACGAGCACAGGCACCGTGGCCGGAATCTCCGACCCCGGCCACGTCAACCTCGACCAGGCCAATCCTGCGATCCTCTCCTTGCTTGATCCCGCCAACCAGAAGCAGGTGATCGGGGATCCGGTCGGCTTGCCGCTGCAGCAGGCCATCCCGGTTCCGGGTCAGACGGTGACGTTCACCGCCACCGGGCTCCCGCCGGGGGTGTCCCTCAGCGCCAGTGGCCAGCTAACTGGCTGGCTGAGCCGCACCGGGAACTACTCCGTGCAGGTCAGCGCCTCCGACGCGGCTGGGACCCTGGGCTCGGTCGCATACGGGTGGACTGTGGCCGCCGCACCCGGCCAGGGCCCCACCGGCCCCGTGCGCTTCGACGTGGGAGGCAAATGCCTGAACGACGCCGGGAACCGGACAGCCGACGGCACTGCGGTGAACATCGGGACGTGCAACGGCGGCGCCTCGCAGCAGTGGACCGTGGTGCAGGACCGCTCGCTGCGGATCCACGGCAAATGCCTGTCGATCTCCGGGTCAGCCAAGGTCAACGGGACCAAGACGGTGCTCGCCACCTGCTCGGGGTACGCCAGCCAGCAATGGACCGTCGGCAGCGGTGCCGAACTGGTCAATGCCCCGGCCGGCCTGTGCCTGGCCGGCTCAAGCTCCGGAACCGGCGGGGTTCAGGCCTGGATCTCCGCCTGCAACGGCAAGGTCAACCAGAAGTGGACGCTGCCGGCCGGGCCGGTGGTATCGGAGGTCCCGGGCATGTGCCTGAACGACCAGGGCGCCAGTACCGGCGACGGCAACCCCGTGGTGATCTGGTCATGCAACGGGCAGGCGGCGCAGAACTGGACGGCGCAGCCGGATGGAACGCTGCGTTTCGCCGGTAAGTGCCTGGACATCCCCGGCTCGGGTACGGCCAGTGGCACCAGCCTGGATCTGCTCTCCTGCAACGCCAGTGCGTCCCAGCAGTGGCGGATCAGCGCGGCCAGCGGCGGTGCTCAATTGCAGAGCCCGGCCTCCGGGCTGTGCCTCGCCGATTCTGGGGATGCCACCGCCAACGGCACCGCGTTGGAGGTGCTGTCCTGCTCGTCCGGTGACCCTGGTCTCGTCTGGCGGGTCCGCTGAGCGTTGCCACAATGGCGGGCCAGGATGGTCCCGGGATGGCACCATGAGGTGGTGAGCCTGGAACAGGCGACCGGACAGAACCGGGTAGACGCGACGGCGTGGGCGGTCATCGAGAGTGCCGCCGACGCCATTGTCGCGTTCAGCACCGACCGCAGCGTGCTGCTGTGGAACCCGGCGGCCGAGCGGATGTTCGGCTGGCCCGCCCACGAGGTACTCGGCCTGGAGCCGCCGATCATCCCCGAGGAACTCCAGGCCGAGCACAACGCGGTGCTGGAGCGGGTGCGCACTGGCGGCCAGATCTCGTTCGCGACCCGCCGGGGCTGCAAGGATGGCAGCCTGATCGACCTGCGCATCGACATCAGCGCGCTGACCGGGCGGGACGGCGAGATGCTCGGCTGGGTGAACGTGTGCCACCGGACCGGCGATGACGACGCGGCCAGGTACATGGTCGCCCAGCGCGCCCGGGTGGTCCGCCGCCTCGGCGACGTGGTGGCCGACATGAACGCCCAGCGTGACCTCGAAGCGGTGCTGGACCGGATCGCGGCCAGCTTGCGCGAGCTGACCACGGCGGACGCCGGTGGCTTCGTCCTGATCGAGGACGGCAAGCTGCGCCTGGTGAGCATGGACGGGCTGCCGTCCAGCCTGCGTGGCCGCAGCGCCGACCTGGAGACCAGCATGGTCGGCGAGCTGATGCGATCCGGCCAGACCGTGATGATGGCCACCGGGGAGTCAGGTGATTTCGACGACCTGATCTGGTCCGCGCTGCCCGGCCTGCACACGATCGCGCTCAGCCTGTCGCACGTGGGCGGCCGTCCCTACGGCGCGCTCTACGCCCTGTACAGCGGGCGGGAGGTCGGGCACGTCGAGCTGGAACTGCTGGAGCTGATGGCGGGCCACGCCAGCGTCGCGCTGAGCAACGCGATGGCCTTCGAAGAGGTGGTCCGGCAGCGCGCCCACGAGCGCGCGGTGATCGACGCCAGCGCGGACGGCATCGCGGTGCTGGACACCGACGGCCTGATCCGGCAGTGGAACCCGGCCGCGCACGAGCTCACCGGGCTGTCCGCCGACGAGGTCACCGGGCGGCCGCCGCCGTTCCCGGTGCCGGAAGCGGCGGACGGCAAGGTGACGCACCGGCTGCCTAACGGCCGGTGGCTGGACGTGCTCTGCAACGAGCTGGACGGGCGGGACGAGCGCGTCATCGACTTCCGTGACGTGACCGCGGCCAAGGAGCTGGAGGAGGCCAAGGACCTGTTCCTGGCCACCACGAGTCACGAGCTGCGCACTCCCATCACCGTGGTGCAGGGCTTCGCGAGCACCCTGGCCAGCCGGTGGGACAAGCTGACCGACGCGGAGCGGCGCGCGGCGGTGCAGACCATCGCCGACCGGGCCGGTTCCCTGGGACGGCTGGTGGAGCAGCTGCTGCTCGGCTCGCGGGCCGGGGCGGACCAGCTGACCGTCACCAACGGGCCGTTCGACCTGGCGGCACTGCTGCGCGGGACCGCGGTGGCGTTCCGTCCGCTGTCCGAGGCCCACACGCTGGCCGCGGACATCCCGGACGGCCTGCCGTCCGCCTACGGCGATCCGATGGCCACGGACATTATCGTGGGCCAGCTGCTGGAGAACGCGTTCAAGTACTCCCCGGGCGGCGGCATGGTCGCCGTGGCCGCCCGGCACGCCGGGGACTGGATCGAGGTCAGCGTGGAAGACCAGGGCATCGGCATTGCTCCCGGTGACCACGAGCGGATCTTCGAGCGGTTCGTCCAGGGCGAGACCGGCGACCGGCGCCGGTTCGGCGGCATCGGCCTGGGCCTGTACATCGTGCGCCAGCTGGCCCGGGCGCAGGGCGGCGAGGTCGTGGCGTCATCGCGTCCAGCCGGTGGCACCTGCATGCTGCTTCAGCTCCGGCCCGCGGCCAGCTGACCACGCGGTCGCAAACAGTACTGGCCGGGCCGGCCAAGCTATCCGGGCGGAACCCGGAAAGATGGTATGAATCAACGGTGCCTTTGCGGAGCGGATCACGCGGACCGCGTCCGGCCTTAGCTCCCGAAGCCGTCCCCGCCATCCCGGCCTTCCCGGCCCATCTCAGGGCCGCGACTGCGTGCCCTCTGGAGGATCCATGCCTGTAGTCGTGCTCCCGCGGTGGGCGGGAGCGCTTGCGGCCGCCGCGAGCCTCACCGTGGCCGGCCTGGCCGCGGTGTCGGCGGAAACGGTGCCGGCCGCGGCGGCCACGCACATCTCCGCGTCGGGGCCGTCGGCGTCGCCCCGGTTCGTCAGGGCCCATCACGCGGCCCGGCTGCCGAGCGGCTTCACCCAGGTCTGCCCGCAGCCCGCGTCGCCTGGCGTGATGCAGTGCTCCATCGTGGTGCATTCCAGGCCTCGGTGGCAGGCGGCCAACAGGCCCGCCTCGGGGACCCTGTCGCCGGGCCAGCTGCGCTCGGCCTACGGGCTGAGCCAGGCCGCCCAGGCGTCCAACAAGGAGCACGATCGCGATCGTGGACGCCTACAACGACTGGCACGCCGCCGGTGACCTGGCGAAGTACCGCAGCTACTACGGGCTCGGGGCCTGCAAAGAGTCCACGAAGTGCCTGCGCGTGGTCAACCAGAAGGGCACCACGGCCTGGTATCCGAAGGGCAACTCCGGCTGGGCTGAGGAAGAATCGCTGGACCTGGACATGGTGTCCGCGATCTGCCCCAAGTGCAAGATCATCCTGGTCGAGGCCAACAGCGCGTTCGATCAGCTGCCCTGAGCAAGGCCGAGGACACTGCGGTGAAGCTGGGCGCCAAGTTCGTGTCTAACAGCTGGGGCGGCCAGGAGTTCACCACCGAGGCCAGCTACGACGGCCACTTCGACCACCCAGGCGTGGCGATCACCGCGTCGTCCGGCGACTTCGGGTGGGCGTTCGGAGCCCAGTATCCGGCCGTCTCGCCGTACGTGACCGCGGTCGGCGGGACCACGCTGTGGATGAAGGGCAAGACCCGGACCGAGGAGAAGGTCTGGAGCCAGGATGCCCAGGACGGGACCGGCTCGGGCTGCTCGCTTGCCAGGAGAGCCAGCCGTCCTGGCAGCAGCCGTTCAACTCCGGCTGCTCGAACCGGATCGACAACGACGTCGCGGCGGACGCCGACCCGCGGACCGGGCCGGCCGTCTACGACTCCTACCCCCCGTCGGGTGAGGGGCTGCCCAAGGGCTGGCAGCAGCTGGGCGGGACCAGCGTCTCGAGCCCGGTCATCGCGGCCGTGTACGCGCTGGCCAACCCGGGCGGTGCACCGGCTGGCGGACTCACGGCCGAGTCCCTCTACCAGCACCAGACCAACCTGCGGGACATCACGATCGGCTCGAACGGCAGCTGCGGGACCTACCTGTGCACCGCCGCGACCGGCTATGACGGCCCGACCGGGCTGGGCGTGCCCAACGGGGTGAACGCCTTCAAGTAACCCGCATGACTCGGGCCCATCCAGGGCCCGGGTCCGCAGCCAGGCCGCCGGCGCGTCACAGGCCGGCGGCCTCACTGCTTGAGGCTAGCTGCCGGACGGTTGGCTGCTGGACGGCTGGCTGCCTGACGGCTAGTTGCCGGACGAGGGGTAGTTGGCGGTCGCCGCGGCCTCGCGGAAGCGGGGCTCCCCGCCCGAGGCCACCAGGTACTCGTCGAGGATGCCGGGCACGTCGTCGCCCGCCTTCACGATCTGGCCCTTCTCCAGCCAGATGATCCGGTTGCAGGTCTCGGCGATCTCGGCCAGGTTGTGCGCGACCAGGAACACCGTGCCGGCCTCGGCCCGCAGCTCGTCGATGCGGTCGTGGCTCTTGCGCTGGAACTCGGCGTCGCCGGTGGCCAGGGCCTCGTCCACGAGCAGGATGTCGTGGCTCTTGGCCGAGGCGATGGCGAAGCGCAGCCGGGCGCCCATCCCGGTGGAGTAGGCCTTCATCGGCAGGTTGACGAAGTCACCGACCCCGGAGAACTCCACGATCCGGGGCTTGGCCTCCTTGGTCTCCTGGGTGGTCATGCCCATGGCCAGGCAGCCGAGGACCACGTTCCGCTCGCCGGTAAGGTCCTCGAGCAGCGCCGCGTTCACCCCGAGCAGCGCCCCGTGGCCGTCGGTGTACACCGCGCCCTGCTCGGCGGGCAGCAGCCCGGCGATCGCGCGCAGCAACGTCGACTTGCCCGAGCCGTTGCGCCCGATCACGCCGACCGCGTCGCCCCGGTAGGCCACGAAGGACATGCCGCGGATCGCGTGCACCTCGCGGATGGACGGCCGCCGCTGGCGGCGGATCATCCGCAGCAGGGCGCTGGCCGCGGTGCCCTTGTCCGCTCCGCCGCCGTACACGCGGTAGACCACGTGCAGGTCGTCCACCACCACCATGGGTCGTTCCTCAGCCACGGCCGTACCTCGCCTCCGCGCGCCAGAAGTACAGGAAGCCGATCACGACCGTCACGACCGCCCAGCCCACGCCGTAGATCCAGAGGGTGGGGATGCCCGGCAGGTTCGGGTGGCAGTACGCGCTGAAGGTCGGAACCCTTCCCGGTATGACGTGGTAGAGCTTGCACTTGGTGGCGTTGTACGGCTTGGCCCCGGGCATGGCGTTCCGGTACTTCTCCAGCAGCGCGTACCGGACCAGCGTGATGTAGACCGCGGCCGGATTGATCTGCAGCAGGTACGCGATGGCCGGGTGTTTGACCAGCGGCAGCTTCAGGGACAGCGACTGGAGGCTGAACACCACGCCCGACACGTACAGCCAGGTCCGCACGATGAACGGGAGCAGCTGGCTGACGTCGTCGAAGCCGGCGCCCCAGCGGGCCAGGATGAGCCCGGCCCCCACGTTGAACACGCTCTGCAGGGCCAGGATGGGGAAAATCAGCAGCCAGTACCAGGTCAGCGGCTCGCCGCGGATGAGGATGATGACGAACAGCACCGCGAAGGACAGGAGCAGCTGCTGCAGCTCGATCAGCACATACCCCAGCGGCAGGCAGGCCCGGGGGAAGTACAGGGCCCGGATCAGCGGCAGCGTGTCCCGGATCACCTGGGAGGACGTGATGAACGCCCGCTGGGTGAAGTTGAACACGAAGATGCCGGTGACCAGGAACGAGATGTAGTCCGGCACCCCCCGGCTGGTGTTCAGCAGCAGGCCGAAGATCAGGTAGTACACGCCCGCGTTGAGCAGCGGGGTCAGCACCTGCCACAGCTGGCCCAGCCGGGCCTCGGTGTACATCGCGACGTTCCGCGCGGTGGCGAAGCCGCTGATGAAGTGGCGCCGCTGCCAGAGTTCGGCGGCGTAGCTGCGCAGCGGCGGCCGGACCGCGGTCTGCTTGAGCCCGTAGCGGAGCGCCAGCTCGCGCAGCGGCTCGCCGGGCAGCAGCGTGTTTTCCGGCTCGGCGGTGGCGGTGGCTGCGCTGTCGCCCCCCGCGACTGGCCCGCTGAGCCCGCCCGGTGCGCTTACCCGGCCCTGTTTTGTCACGACCGTGAGCCTACGGTGGAATCGGGGTGCTCCGGGCGGGCTGGGGCCGATCCGGCGGCCATCCCGGCGTCTCCAGCGGGCATCCCAGCCGCCGGCCGGGGGCTCGGCCCCGCTTCCGGCCGGCCGCCCCGGGCCGCTGCCGGCCGGCCGCCCGGGGCCGCCGGCCAATGACCTGACCCTGAGTTGTATAGGAGCAACTATCACGCTGGAAACGTACCATCCGGCCAGTTGTGCGGTACAACTGTTACGTGAACTTGTCGGCTGATGACGCGGAGCTGGTACAACTGCTCGGCCAGCTGCTCCGTGTGGTGAGCCCGGAGAGCGCGGGCCCGGGCCACGGGGGATCCGGCCTGGGCAACGGGGGACCACGTCCGGGGGGTGGTCAGGCCCGGCCGGATGGCGTGGCCGGAGACGGTTCGGCGATACCGGATCCTGGGGGGCGGGACCGTCCCGCCGGTGCGGCGGCCGAGCCCTCCATTCCGGCCCTGTCCGCGTCCGAGGCCCGGGCGCTGATCGAGCTGGTGGCCGCGCGCGGCATCGCCCAGGGACAGCTCGGCACCCTGCTCGGGCTGGAGAAGAGCACGGTGAGCCGGCTGGCGGCCGGCCTGGAGCGCAAGGGCTGGGTCAGGCGCGGCCGGGACGAGGCGAACCAGCGCTACATCCGGCTCTATCTCACCCCCGAGGGCAGCCGGGTCGCAGCGCGGGTCTGGAGCGCGTGGCAGACGCGGCAGGCCCGGATCCTCGCCGCGCTCACCATCGAGGAGCGCACCGGGCTGGCCTCGGGACTGCGCGGCCTGATTCGCGGCCTGGCCGCGGAGGGCCTGGTAGCCGACGTCCCGCCTCCCGGTGACGGTCCTGTCCCGGGCGGGGCTGCCGCGGACGGTGCGGCCTCAGCGCCAGTCCACCGCGGCTGACCGGACCGCGGTGGTGGCCAGCGGCCGGATCGCGCGACTGGCCCGCACGTCGTGGGCTGGCCGGTACACCAGAACCCCATCGGCCTCGTAGGCCCGCCGGAAGCCGGTCAGCCGGAGCGCCCGCAGCACCGCGGGTTGCTGGCGCCAGACCAGGACCCAGCCGATGTCCATCTGGCGGGCGTTGGCCCGCGCCTGCGTGAACTCCGTCGCCGAGGTGTGGATGTGGCCGCCCTGGGCGCGCAGCAGCACCGCGTAGAACGGTCTCCGCTCGATCCCGGTCAGCGTGCTGGCCGGAATTCGCGAGATGAGTGCGTCGGCCAGCGGATGCCCGTCCGCGGTGGGCAGCACCATCGTTTCGGGCGAGAACCCGTCCCCGATCACGGGCATGCCACCGCGGATGCCGAACGGGAGGTCCACCACGATGGACTTGGTGTGCTGGGCGGCGATGGGGCTATCCAGCGCAGGCAGGGCGGTGGGCATGGCCCCGATGTCTGGGTTCCCGGACCAGCCCGTCTCCAGCAGGGCCAGCGCCAGTATCGGGATCAACCCCGCCTTGATGTGCGTGCGCAGCCATTCCACCGCCGTCCCGGCCAGCAGCACCATGGGTATCAGAGCCAGCTCAGTGAACCGGTTGGCCTCCCGGAAGGTGGCCAGCCCGGGGATTCGCACGAACCAGGTGAAGGGCATGATCATCGAGAGCCGGACCCCGTGCACCACCTCGGCCACCGGGATGTAGCGGTGGCCCCCGACCCACAGTGCCGAGCCGAGCGAGAGCAGCGCGCAGGCCAGCCAGAGCAGGGCGAGCGAGCGCGCGTGGCGGCGCCGCCACGACACCGCGATCCCGAACAGCGCCAGCGCGGTGAGCACGACCCCGAACGTGACGATCACGATGCTGAAGGGGCCGTGGTGGTAGTAACGGCTGACCGAGGTGAGGCCGTAGTCGGCCAGCCGGGGGGACGGCGCGAATAGCTGCTGCAACGCGGCTCCGGAAGCCACGTAGTTCACGTCGAGCAGCCCGGCCCGCGACGCGAGGCTGCGGTTGGCCGGCGCCTGCATGATCATCACGATGAACTGAGGGCTGCCGACGATCAGTCCGGTCAGCCCCGCCTGGGCAGTGGCCCGCAGCCGGGCTATCGACGGATGCCAGGCCAGCCACGGCACCAGGACCAGGGCCGCGACGATCGTCGTCAGCACCGCCGATTCCTGGTCGGTCAGCACCGCCGCACCCAGTACGGCACCGAGGATGATGGCCTGCCGCCGGCCGGGCTGGCGGCGCAGCCGGACCGCGGCCTCCAGGGCCATCGGCAGGAACAGCGCCCCGAGGGCCAGGTTGACCTGATACCAGCTTCGCCAGGTGAGGATCGCGGACAGGCCGAAGAACCCGCCGGCCGCGATCGCGCCGAGCTGGGTGGGCAGCCAGAGCCGGGCCGCCCGGTACATCACGTAGCACAGCAGGCCGGGGCACAGGATGGAGAGCAGGTTATAGGTGAGGCTCGGCCCGAAGGCCAGGGTGACGGGGGTCATCACCAGGCCGGGCAGCGGCATAAGGGTGTGGTAGCTCAGATCCGAGCCGACCGGCGCGGCCAGGGACCGGGTGGACCAGGGGCTGGACAGATGGGATACCTGACGGGCCACCCACCAGAAGTCCCAGACGTAGCCGCCGGCGTCCCGGGTGGCCGGCAGCCGGCCTGCCAGATAGGTGACCCGGGGCCAGGTGACCGCCAGCCCGGTGATCAGATAACCCGCCAGCAGCACCAGGTGCGCGGCCAGCGGGTGCTTCCTCAGCCGGGTGAACCATGGAGCGGGCCTGCCGGGACTGCCATCTCCGCCCGGTGCCGCCTCGGCCGGTGCCGCTCCGGCCAGTGCCGCTCCGGCCAGTGGCACTCCGGCCAGTGCGGCCTCGACCCGTGCGGCCTCGGCTAGTGGCGCCTCGGCCAGTGCCGTCCCGATTGGCGCCTTCCCCGGCAGCGCCGGTCCTCCGCCCCGTTCCGCGTCCGGGAAACGGCAGGCCGTCGCCCGGGTCGGGGACGCCAGCCCGTTCCGCCGCAGGATCCTGATCTGGCTGGAGGCTGGCTGGTCCGGCGGGTCCTCACCCGCGTGGGCCATCGTCACCCCGTTCTTGTTGTCTGCCAAGTAGCCGTACCGACGCATTGATTATGGAAGCATGCTGGTCAGCTGCGAAGAACAATTGTGCTTACGAAGATAGAATAGATTTATTACGAAGCGAGAAAGTTAAGGCAAAGCACGTGGAATAACCGAGTAATAATAGCTAAATGCCCCAAGTGGGATACGTGCAAAAGTAAAGGCCTGGAATAGCGGAGGGGGCCCGGGTCGACTGCGGCACCGCCCGGTGCAGGCCCGGATGACCCGGCGATCCTGGTCTTTCCCGCCCACTGGCCGCTGGCGGTCCCCTGACCGGCTCGCGGGCTGACGTAACCTGGCCGCCGGCGGCCAGTGGGCCGGGCGCTGCGTTGCTGTCCGGGGCCGCCCGGGCTGCGTCCTAACCCGCGTTGCCCTCGCGCTGGTGGTCAGCGGGCAGGCTGGTAGACCGAAACGCGATCGGCGCGGTAAGCAAAGCGGAAACCCGTCTCATGCAAATACTGCACAATGGCGGGATTGGAGTACCAGACCACGACCCAGCCGATATGCATTCGCCGGGCGTCGCGGCGCCCGGCGGCGACCTCAGCTGCGGTCAGCGGCGTATAGGTCGACAGTTTCCGGGCCCACAGCGGCCGCGACGCCGACGCCGCTGCGGTCAGCGGCACGGTGACCGGGGCGAAGGTGAAATGCTGCGTCTTGATCAACCACGTGTAGAACGCATTCCTCTTGATCGCGTTCAGGGTGGGGGCGGGGATCCGGGACACATAAGCGATGGCGCGCGGGTGCCCGTCGGCGGTCGCCATGACCAGCGCCTGGGCCGCGAACCGGCCGCCGTATTCGGGGATCCCGCCGCGCAGCCCGTAGGGGACATCGACCACCATCCTCCCGGAGTGGTCGGCGGCGATGCGCCCATCCAGCCCAGGCCAGGCCGTGGGCATCTGGCCGATCTTGGCGTTCCCGGAGTAGCCCAGCTCCAGGATGGCCAGGGCCATCACCACCACGATCAGTGGCTTGGCGTGATAGCGCATCCAGTTCACCGCCGCGCCGGCCAGCAGGGCCGCCGGGACCAGGCCGAGGATGGCCATCCGGTCAGCCTCGCGGAAGGCGGACAGGCCGGGGATGCGGACGAACCAGGTGTACGGCAGGAACGGTGAGACGTGCACCCCATTCCAGATCTGCGTCCACGGGACGAACTGCCGCTTGACCACCCACAGGGACATGCCCAGGGCCAGCGCCGCGCAGCCGACCCAGAGCGCGGCGAGCTGCCAGGCCCGGCGCCGCCGCCACATGACGATCAGGCCGATCAGCCCCAGCGCGGTGAGGGTCACGCCGAACATCGGCAGCCCCTCGTTGTCCCGGCTGTGCAGGAACGGCTGGGCCAGGGCGGTCAGGCCGAAGTCCGCCACCCGGGGGGTGGGCGCGAACATGCCGGGCAGGCCGACCCCGTAGAGCTTGTCCGTCACCCCGAGCAGCTGGGTGTCGATCCGCAGTCCGCCCCGGGCCTGTTCGTGGATCATCGCGGCGAGCTGCGGGCCGGCCACGATCGCGGCGACCACGGCGCCCAGGGCGGCGGGCCACAACCGGGTCACCGAGGGACGCCACAACAGCCAGGGCAGCAGGACCAGCCCGGTCAGGATGCCGGTCAGCACGGCCGATTCCGGGTCGGTGAGCACGGCCGCGCCCACCACTACTCCAAGGACGACGGCGGGGCGCCAGCCGGGGGACCGGCGCAGCCGCACCGACGCCTCCAGGGCCAGCGGGAGGAACAGTGCCCCCACCGCGATGTTGACGTGGTACCAGTCTTCCTGGGCGAGCATCGCCGACAGGCCGAAGAACGCCCCGGCCGCGATCGCACCGGTCTGGCTGGGCAGCCACAGCCGGGCTGCGCGGTACATGGCGTAGCACAGCAGCCCGGGCACCACGATGACCAGCAGGTTGTACGAGGCACTGGGCCCGAAGATCAGCGTGACGGGGGTCATCAGCAGGCCCGGCAGCGGCATCAGCGTGTGGTACCCGAGCTGGATCCCCACGGGCGCGGCCATGTGGTTGGTGAACCACGGGTCGGCCAGGTGGCTGACCCGCCGCGCCATCCACCAGAAGCCCCAGACGTACGCGGCCGAGTCCCGCATGTACGGCAGCTGGCCGGCCAGGTAGGTGGCCCGCGGCCAGGTCGCCGCCACGCCCGCGGCCAGGTAGCAGATGAGCAGGGTCAGCTGCCGGGCAGCCGGATGGGTGGTGAGCCGCCGGAACCCCGGCCCCGTGCCCGCCGGCCCCGGGCCCGATGACTCTGGGCCTGCTGGCCCCGGGCCCGATGATCCTGGGCCTGCTGACTGCGGGTGCGATGTCTCCGGGCCTGCTGGCCCTGGTGCCTGCTGGCGCAGCCGCGCTCCGCGCGGTGTCTTCCCGCGCGGTGCTTCCCTGCCCGGCCATATCCGCTGGCTGCGCCGTATCCGCTGACCGCTCCGCATCTCCTGGCGACGCGGCCCTAGACGGCTGCGCCGCGCCATCTCGCCTCGCCGTTGCGGCGGGCGACTGCATCGCGCTCCGGCCGGGGAACAGCGGAACGCGCGGGTCGTGGCCCGCTCGGTCCATCAGTTCACCCCGTCCGGCGTCCCGTCCGCCGGGCCAGTGCTCACTGGCCCGCGCCGCCGCAGGACGCAGGTACCCGGTCGCCCCCCCGCGACCACTTTGCTTGCGGCGACAGTAAGTAGTGCCACTCATGCTAAACGGGATCGCGAGTGCCCCGGGACGGATTCAGCCGCTGCCGCAGGGCCCGGATTCATCCGCTCCCCGGGCAGCCGGTTTCCCGGGCCCGCTGGCGGGGCATTCCCGCTCGCAGGAGGAAGGAAGGCGACTATCGCGGCCACGGGGCGGGGCGCGTGGGGAGGTGAGGGCGGCGAGCGTCGTTCTGCTCCCGTGTGTTCCGTCGAGTGTCTCCGTTGCCCGCGGCCGGATCGGCGCCGAACTGCGCCAGGCTGGGCTCTCCGCTACCGCCATGGCCGACGCCGCCCTGGTCACGAGCGAATTGCTGAGCAACTCGATCCTGCACGCCCGGCCGCTGCCAGACGCCTGCATCCGGATTTCCTGGATCCTCTCCGCGACCGATGTGGAGATCATCGTCAGCGACGGCGGCAGCGCGACCCGGCCACGGGCGGCACGTCCGTCGCTGTCCTCGATCGGCGGTCGCGGCCTGGGCATCGTGGAGCATGTGTGCTCTAGCTGGGGGGTGCGCGCGGACGAGCGGGGCACCACGGTATGGGCGGTCGTGCCCGCCTCGCGGGACGGCAGAGCCGGACCGGGTGGCGGCGGCCCCGGCGGGAGGGCCGCGGCCGCTGGCCAGCCGATGGGCGGGCCGGCTGCGGCGGAGGGGGCCACCAGGCGCATGCATCGTGCGGGCCGCGCCGTGGATGGCGGGGGGCGCAGCATGGACCACGCCAGCCGAAGCATGGATGGTGGCCTATTCCTGGCGAATGGGACGAAACGCGCCGCCGGGCAGCCCGCCGCCCAGGCGGGGGTCACCGCACAATAAACACGTCTGGTGATCATTGACCAGGGACGCGTAATCAGCCACGGAAGTGGTGATACTCCCTCCGAGGGGTCATCCGTGCGCGGGGTGCGGCGGGGACGAGTGGGGGAACGGCGGGCACGAGCGGGGGAAATTGTGAGCTACACCCACGGCGCGGACAGTGAAGCCGGCCGGCTGCGCACCGTTCTCGTCCATCGTCCGGGGGCTGAGCTCAAACGGATCTCCCCGCGCAGCCGCAGCTCCCTCCTGTTCGACCGGCTGCCCTGGGTGGCCCGGGCCCAGCAGGAGCACGATGCCTTCACGCAGATCCTCCGGGACCACGGCGTCGAGGTGCTTTACGTCACCGAGCTGCTGCAGGATGCGCTCGAGTATGCGCCGGCCCGTGATGCCGCGATCAGCGCGGCGCTCGATGACCGCCGGCTCGGTGACGAACTCCGTGCGGTGGTCCGTGAGCATCTCGAGGGCCTCGAGTCCGAGATGCTGGCCCAGGCACTGATCGCCGGGATCAGTCCGGGCGAACTCAGTTCCGGTCGCGGGGTGGTCTACCAGCTTCTCGACCGGCACGACTTCGTCCTGGACCCGCTGCCCAACCTGATGTTCACCCGGGATACGAGCGTATGGATCGGAGACCGCGTCGCGGTGTCCAGCCTTGGGGCCCGTGACCGGGAGGCCCGGCTCCTCGCCGTGCTCTACGCGCATCACCCGAGGTTCGCCGGGACCAAGATGCTGTATGGCCCGCATCTGGAGCCGATCGCGGGCGGCGACATCGTGCTGCTGGCCCCGGGCGTGATCGCGGTGGGCGTTAGCGAGCAGAGCAGCCCGGCGGGAGTGGAGCGGCTCGCCCGGAATGCCTTCGCGGCCGGCCTGGCGCACACGGTGCTGGCCATGCCCATCCACCGGACCCAGGCGGCCCACCTGGACATGATCTGCACCGTGATCGGCAGCGGGGTGATCGTGATGCATCCCGCGCTCGCCTACACGCTGACCGTGCACAGCCATCACGTCCCGCGGCGACCGGTTGCGGGTGTCGCGGCCCCAGCCGTTCCTGGCCGCCGCGGCCCAGGCCATGGGGATCGAGCGGCTTACCTTGATCGACACCGGGCTGGACCCGCTCACCGCCCCGCGCGGCCACGGTGAAGGGGGCCAGTGGGACGACGGCGGCAACGCGCTGTCCCTCGGCCGTGGGCTGGCCATCTGCGATGAGCGGAGCGTGGAGACCAACGCCAGGCTGACCGAGGCCGGGATCGAGGTCATCCCGGTGCCCGCCAGCGAGCTGGGCGGCGGCCGGGGCGGTCCGCGCTGCATGTCGTGCGCGGTGACCAGGGATCCCGCCACGGAGCCGGTCTGGCCGGCGGAATCGAGGACGCCTGCGGGTCAGATCACCCGTCCCGACCTGGCCCCGCTTCCGCGGCCGGCGCCCCTGGTGAGCAACCCGCACGGACTCGGCAGTCGAGACGGAGACCCAGCTGCTCGTGCAGGCCCCTTGAATCCAGGTCCTTAAATCCAGGCCCGGTAGCGCAGGGGCCCGGTCCAGCCCGGGGATCCGCTCCAGCGCAGGGGCGCGCTCCAGCGCAGGCCGCCCGGCGGCGTCACGCGGATGGCGGGAGGTCCACCACCTCGGCGAGGATGCTGAACGTCGGGCACGGCCAGCGCCACATGCAACTCCGGCAGCGCCGGATGGGGCTGCTCGGGTCGGTGGTGATACCCCCCGCGTCGAGCGGCTGGTGCAGGTCGATCAGGCGTCCGGCGAGCTCAGTGAACTGGAGGATCTGCTCCCGCGCCTCGGCCAGGAAGGCCAGGTCCCCCGGAGTCATCCGGGCGTTCAGCGGGACCACGCCCTCACGGTTGATCAGGCGGCTGTAGTGCCGGCTGCTCTCCAGCCACGACGATGCGGCCTGGGCGCGAGAGCGCAGCCCTTCCATGTCGCCCCGGATCCGGGTCCGCTGCTGATCCACGTCAGGTGCCCAGGACGCCGGGCCCGAGTCCGGGTAGGCCGGCCCGGGGGCACCGGGCCTCGTGCCGGGCACTGTCGGCAGCATGTCCTCCGCGAGCGGCGCCGCCAGTGGCCCCGGCGGCAGCGGCCCCGTGGCCGGCGGCGGCGCGGTGGTCAGCGGTCCCGTGGTCAGGGGCTCAGCGGGCAGCGGCGCGGAGAGCATGTCCGGCAGGGGCGCGGACAGGGGAATGGGACCGGTCGCGTTCACGTTCGGAAGTGGTCGCAGGGTCGCTGTCTTCGGTTCTGGCTGCTCTGGCAAGGGGTACATCCCGGGGGCTCCGCCTCGCTGGTGCCGGCATCAGGTCGATTACCCTCCAGCTTGACGCAGAAATGCCCGGTCCGCCTGCGATTTAACCGTGTGCTCTCCGTAAGCATCTGGTCCTGGACGCACAGCGGCGGTAGGGTGCCGCTCGTGGAACTAAAGGTATCGAGCCGCAGCGAGGGTGACCGCGTCGTAGTAGCCCTGTCCGGCGAAATCGACCTTTATACCGCTCCGCGGCTGCAGAGTCGGCTGGCTTCGGAGCTGAACGTGGACCACCCGGTACGGCTCGTGGTCGACATGTCCGGGGTGGACTTCTGCGATTCCACCGGCATGAACGTCCTGCTTGCTGCGCAGCGGATGGCGCGCGAGCACGGCGGGAACGTCGAACTCAGCGGCCCGCGGCCCGCGGTGCGCAAGATCCTCCAGGTGACCGGGCTGGAGTCGGTGTTCACGGTGACCGGCGACGGGGCCTCGGTTTCTGGTCAGTAGGACCAGGCCCGCCGTTCCCAGGCCGCCGTTCCACGGTCGCCGTTCCCAGGGCCCGCCGTTCTCAGGTCGCCGTTCCCAGGCTGGGCGGCCACGCACGGTTGCCGGAGGCTGTTCTCCCACTAAGATCGGCGCATGCCGCCGAGCGGTGACGTCGCCATCGTCATTCCAGCCAAGAATGAGTCCGACCGTATCCAGGCGACCGTGAAAGCGGCCGCCGGCCTGCCCGGCGCGGACATGCTCATCGTCGTGGACGACGGGTCCGCCGACGACACGGGTTTCGTTGCGGAGAATGCGGGAGCGATCGTCCTGCGGCACGGGCGCTCCCGCGGCAAGGGCGCGGCGCTGGAAACTGGCGCCGAGGCGGTCGGGCTGCTGGAGCGCGGCGAGGAGCGCGAGGCGCCCCGGCATCTGCTCTTTCTCGACGCTGACCTGGCCGAGTCCGCGGCGCACGCGGCGCCCCTGGTGCAGCCGGTCCGCGACGGCCAGGCGGACATGACCATCGCGGTGTTCAGCGAGCGGGTCCGGGCGGGCGGGCACGGTTTCGTGGTGGCCCTGTCCGGGTCGGGTATCCGCCGCGCCACCGGCTGGCTCCCGGCCCAGCCGCTCAACGGGCAGCGCTGCCTCACCCGGGCCGCGTTCGAGGCCGCCCGGCCGCTGGCCCCGGGCTGGGGCGTGGAAACGGGAATGACTATCGACCTGCTCCGCCTGGGCTTGCGGGTGACCGAGGTGGAGGTGCCCATGGCGCACCGGGTCACCGGTGGCGACTGGCACGCCCAGCTGCACCGCGCCCGGCAGTTCGCCGACGTGGCCTGGGCTCTGACCGTCCGGGAGCGCGCCCTGCGGACGAGGGTGGAGACGGCCCGGCACGCGCTGCGGCGGTCCCGCGGCTAGGTCAGGCGGATTGCTGGGTGGGATCCTCGGGCTGGCGGGCTGACTCAGGCGTGCTGGGCTGAGTCGGGCTCGATGCCGTGCTGCAACAGCAACCCCTGCAGCCGGTTCACCTCATCGCGCAGCCAGTCGAGTTCGCGGCCCAGCGTGGCGACGTCCACCCCGGCCGACCACTGCGCGATCAGGCGGTCCCGCTCGGCCAGCAATTCCTTCTCGCTCTCCCGCGCCGCCGCGGCCCGGTCGAAGTCCTTCGCGTCCACGGCCGCGTCCTTGGCCTGCCGGGCCAGCTCGATCCGGGTGTCGTAGTCCCGGATGCCGGGCGGGCGTGATGACCTGGCTCGGCGCCTGCCGGTCCTGGCTCACCAGCTCGAGGACCTGGTTGCGGACCCGGGGCACGGTGACGCCGAGCCGGTCGAGCACGTGCCAGCCGACCCCGTCTCCCTCGCTGACCAGGCCGAGCAGGATGTGCTCGGTGCCCACGTGGAGGTGGCCGAGCCGGACCGCCTCCCGGACCGCGAGCTCGAGGACCTTCTTGCTCCGCGGCGTGAACGGGATGTGCCCGGTCGGCTCCTGCTTCCCCTCGCCGATGATGTCCAGGACCTGCTCCCGCGCCGGCCTCGGGGCTGATGCCCAGCACGTGCAGGGCCCGGCCCGCTGCCCCGTCGCGGTCCCGGAGCAGCCCGAGCAGTATGTGCTCGGTCCCGATGAAGTTGTGGTGCAGCGCCCGGGCTTCCTGCTGAGCCGAGATGATCACTTCGCGGGCCTGCGGGCTGAACCGGCGGAACATCAGAGTCTCCCTTGCGCCGGGCGGTCCGCCGCAGATTCGGCAGCCATCCATGCATCGGTGCCTCCTTGGCTGGTGTTGGGCGGGCGGCGGCTTCGCGGTAGGCGGAGATCCGGGGGACAGCCACGCCGCCAGGTCAGCGGCGGACCGCCGCCCGGCGGCCAGGTCGGCCACGACCGCCGCAGTGTCCTCGGCCGGCTCGAGATCGACCTGCCAGCCGTTCACCGCGAGGAACGTGACGGTCGCCAGCACCGCGGCCTGGTCGTTACCGCGGGCCAGCGGGCGATGCCGGATGAGCGCGCTGAGCAGGGCGGCCGCCCGCTCCGCGGGTTCACCGCCCGCGGCCGGCGATCGCGCTTCGGCGAGGGCGGCTTCGGCGGCGGCGACATCCAGCAGGTCGAGCACGGCCGGGACGTCCTGCCCCAGCGCCCGCCCGGCGATGACGACCAGGGCACCCAGATCCATCGGCGTCATCACGACTCGTCCCGCAGCATCTGGAGGATCCGCTGGTGCCGCGCGACGTTGTCCTCGAGCAGCCGGATGAACCGCTCGTCTCGCTGCCGCTCTTCCACCAGCGAGGTAATCGCCTCACGCACCACATCGGACACCGACCGGCCTTCGACCTCGGCGACGGCCTCCAGACGTTCGGCGAGTCCGGGCTCCAGCCGCAGCACCATGTTCTTGGTCTTCATCGGGCCGCCTCTCTGATATCGAGATATCACGATACCATAGGGCTGACGGTCAGCCTACCCGGGGAGCGCGGATCGGCGCGCTGGCCCACTTCTCCCGCGGAATGTGCGCCATAGCGGACGATTTGTGCGTTTCCCGCGCACCATCCGCGGGATAAGTCGCGGGCCCGTCCGGTCGGTGTGGGCGGTGGCCACATATCACGTATGTGGTGCAGTTTTGCGAGGAGTTTCGTCCGTTTCGCTGCACCAAAGACTCTGTTGGCTTATTGGTCGACACGCCGGGATAGTTCCGGGGTGCCGGGCAGTGCCTGGTTCATGATCGTCGGGCGGTCGCTGTGTTGTGCCTTCATTGTTGTAGTAGTGGCCGCAGAATCGGGTGGTCATGTCGATGCAGCGAAGCCGTGGCCGGAGGTGCCGGCCGCGACCGCGAAAGTGGCGCGGGCGGCGTTCCGGAAGGGCAGCCTGGCGATACGGGCGCGTGATGAGCTGGGCGCCTGGTACCAGGATGCGGATTTCGCGGCGGGGTATGGGGTGCGGGGTGCGCCGGGGATCTCCAAGGCGCAGCTGGCGATGGTGACGGTGTTGCAGTTCGCGGAGAACCTGACTGACGGCAGGCCGCGGATGCGGTGCGGGGGCGGCTGGACTGGAAATACGCCCTGGGCCTGGCGTTAGACGATGAGGGTTTTGATTTCAGCGTGCTGGGTGAGTTCCGGTCCCGGCTGGTCGCCGCGGGCCTGGAACGGAGCCTGTTTGAGCTGCTGCTGGCCCGGCTGAAAGAGCTCGGCCTGGTGCAGCCCGGGGGGACGCAGCGGACTGATTCCACCCATGTGCTGGGCGCGATCGCGGACCTGAACCGGCTGGAGCTGGCCGGGGAGACGGTCCGGGCCGCGCTGGAGACCCTGGCCGCGGCCGCGCCGGACTGGCTGGCGGGGGTGATCGACGCCTCCTGGCAGGAGGTTTACGGGCAGCGGATCGACGGGTGGCGGCTGCGGCCAGCCAGGCCAGGCGCACGGAGCTGGCCTCGCAGTACGGCCGCGACGGCTACCACCTGCTGGAAGCGGCCTGGATCGCCAGGGGCGCCGGGGTGGCTGCGGGAGCTGCCCGCAGTGGAGGTGCTGCGCCGGGTCTGGGTCCAGCAGTACACCCGGGCGGAGGATGGGACGGTGACACGGCGGGAGGCAGGCTTCGAGCTTGGCCTCCCGCCCGGCAGATCCCGGATCGCGTCCCCGTATGACCTGGACGCGCGCTATAGCCAGAAACGAGGCAAGGGGTGGCAGGGATACAAAGTCCACCTCACCGAGACCTGCACCCACCCGAACCCCGGCGCAGCGCGGGCGCGGGCGGCCCGGCTGCCGCCGGCGGGCTGGCGTCCGGGCGGGCAGCACCCCCGAACCTGATCACGAACGTGGCCACCACCGCCGCGACCGTGCCGGACGCCGCGATGACAGAGCCGGTGCACGACATGCTCGCCGCCGCGGGCCTGACTCCCGCCGAGCACGCCGCTGACGCGGCGTACGCCGGCGCGGACCTGCTGCTGGCCGCCCGGGCCCGCGGCATCACCCTGCTCGCCCCCCTCGCTGCCGCGTCCTCCCCCCAGGCCCGCGCCGGCGGCTACACCGCGGACATGTTTGACATCGACTGGGACCGCCAGCAGGTCACCTGCCCCCAGGGCGCGGCCAGCCTCCCCTGGTCCGCCGCCCGCCCCGGCGGCCGCGACGGGTTCATCGTCCGGTTCCCTCCCGCCGCCTGCCGGGCCTGCCCGGCCCGGGCCAAGTGCACTACCTCGGTCTACCGGCCACCTGTTCCTGCGTCCCCGCGAGATCCACGAGGCCGTCACCGCCCTGCGGGCCAGCCAGACCGCCCAGGAGTGGCAAGACCGGTACGCCATCCGGGCCGGCGTCGAGGGCACCATCCGGCAGGCCACCGCCGTCACCGGCATCCGCACCGCCCGCTACCGCGGACTGCCCAAAACCAGCCTCGAGCACGCTGCCGCCGCCACCGCCATCAACCTGATCCGCCTCGACGCCTGGCACACCAGCAAGCCGCTTGACCGGACCCGGACCACTCACCTCCAGCGGCTCAGCCTCGCCGCCTGAACCCCAATAAGCCAACAGAGTCACCAAACACGTGATATGTGGCGGGCTCGGAGCCAGGTGCCCTCCCGGCCGCTGATATCCTCACGCACTGTTACGCGGTTATCTGGCGCAACCGGAAGTCCTCAGCGTGACGGCCATCCAGCGAAGGCGACGTGATCGCACTGTCCCGCACCGACTCAGAGCCTGACCCCCCCGCCAAGCCCGTGCCGTACGCCTACCTGGGACCCGAGGGAACCTTCACCGAGGCGGCGCTGCTGGCCTTCGATCCGGGGGCCGCGGGCCACGCCCTGCCCTGCGTGAGCATCCAGGCCACCCTCGAGGCGGTGCGCGGCGGCGCGGCCGAGCAGGGCATCGTGCCCATCGAGAATTCGGTGGAGGGCGCGGTCACCGCCACCCTCGACGAGCTGGCCACCGGCCAGGATCTCGTGATCAGCGCGGAGGTCCCGCTGCCGGTGGCGTTCGCGCTGCTGGCCCGGCCCGGCACCCAGCTCGGCGACGTCACCACGGTGGGCGGTCACCCGCAGGCCCAGGCCCAGTGCCGGCACTGGCTGGAGGAACATCTAGCCGCACGCGGCGTGGCGGCCCGCCGCATCCAACGCCGAGGCGGCCCGCCAGGTCGCGGACGGGCAGCTCGACGCGGCACTGGCGGGCGCGTTCGCGGCGGACACCTACGGCCTCGTGGTGCTGGTCCCCGACACTCACGATCACGCGAACGCGGTGACCCGTTTCGTCGTGGTCAACCAGCCGGGCCCGCTGCCCGCGGCGACCGGGTCGGACCGGACCTCGCTGGTGGCGTTCCTGCGCGAGGACCATCCCGGTGCCCTGATGGAGCTCCTCACCGAGTTCGCGGTGCGCGGCATCAACCTGATCCGCATCGAGTCCCGGCCCACCGGCGACGGGCTCGGCAAGTACTACTTCTCCATCGACTGCGAGGGCCACGTGGACGATGCCCGGGTGGGCGAGGCGCTGATGGGCCTGCGCCGGGTCTGCGCGGACGTCAGGTTCCTGGGCAGTTACCCGCGGCATGACGGCGGGCTCACCCACGTCCGGCGCGGCACCTCCGACGGGGAGTTCGCGCAGGCGGCCGCCTGGCTGTCGCGGCTGCGCTACGGCCGGGTCTGACCCGGCTCGCGGCCCGGCTTTACAGGTACGGGCCTGAGCCCCGCGCGGCCTGCTGCGGACCGGTGTCCTCGCCCGGCGCCATGCCCGGCGGCAGGGCCCGGCGCATCTGCTCCAGCTGCGCCCGCGCGGCCATCTGCTGCGCGAAGAGCGTGGTCTGGATGCCGTGGAACAGGCCTTCCAGCCAGCCCACCAGCTGAGCCTGGGCCACCCTCAGCTCAGCCTCGCTCGGCACCGTGTCGTCGGCGAAGGGAAGGGACAGCCGCTCCAGCTCATCGACCAGCTCCGGCGCCAGCCCATCCTCGAGTTCCTTGATCGAGCTCTGGTGGATCTCGCGCAGCCTGGCCCGGCTCTTCTCGTCCAGCGGGGCGGCCCGGACCTCCTCCAGCAACTGCCGGATCATGCTCCCGATCCGCATGACCTTCGCGGGCTGCTCGACCATCTCCATGACCGGCCGCTCGCCGGTGTTCTCACCCTCGCCGCCATCGGCGTCCACCGTGATGCCGTCCGGGCCCACCACCACAACTTTGGCGCCCTGGCCGGCCTCGGGGTTGCGTTCGCTCATGGTCCTAGTCTTGCCCCTCCCGGGTAGTGGCTGCGCCAGGGGGTGCGTACCCGGCCGGAATGTCCCGCGGACCCTCAGCCGAGGCTGATCCAGCTGACCAGCAAGAACTAGTTGGCCAGCAGGATCTTTCCGATATGCGTGCCGTCGTCGATCAGCCGGTGCGCCTCCGCCGCCTCGGCCATCGGCAGTACGGCGTGGATGACCGGGACCACCTTCCCGGCACTGATGAGGGGCCAGATGTGCTCCCGGGTGGCCGCCACCACCTCGGCCTTTTCCGCGTCGGTCCGGGTCCGCAGGGTGGCGGCGGCCATCGAGATCCGCTTCTGCATCATCAGCCCCAGGTCAATCTCGCCGCGGCTGCCACCCCGGGTGGCGATGATCTCCAGGCGTCCCCAGCTGGCCAGCGCGTCGAGGTTTCCGGCCAGGTACGGGCCGCCCATGATGTCGAGGATGACGTCCGCGCCCTGCCCGCCGGTGAATTTCAGCACGGCGGCGGTGAAGTCGTCGTCCCGGTAGGAGATGGCCAGGTCGGCCCCGAGTTCACGGCAGCGGGCCAGCTTCTCCGCCGACCCCGCGGTACAGGCCACCGTGCAGCCCTCGGCCTTCGCGATCTGGATCGCGAACGTCCCGATGCCGCCGGCCCCGCCGTGGACCAGGAACGTCTCGCCGGGCGCCAGCCGCGCCTGCTGGTACACGGTGCCCTGGATGGTGCACGTCGCCTCCGGCAGCGCGGCCGAGTCCACCAGGGATACTCCGTCCGGGATGGGCAGCAACTGCCCCTGGGGCACAGCGACCTGCTCCGCGTACGCGCCGCCGCCCAGCAGGGCGCACACCTCGTCGCCGACCTGCCAGCCAGCGACGTCCGGGCCCAGCTCGATGATCTTGCCGGAGCATTCCATGCCGGGGTAGGGCGGCGACCCTGGCGGCGGGGGATAGTAACCCTGGCGCTGCAGGACATCGGCGCGGTTCAGCCCGGCCGCCGCGACCGCCACAAGCACCTCACCCGGGCCCGGCACCGGATCGGGCACCTCTTCCAGGCGCAGGACCTCGGGTCCGCCGGGCTGGGTGATAACGACCGCACGCATGACGTTTCTCCTGATTGCCGCAGCCCAGGCTGTGCTGGGGCGAGCTCGGTAGCTTAGGCTTCGATGAGGTGCACATCCGGTCCCCTGCCGGCACGTCATTCTCCTACACCGATCAGAGCGGAGGGGAACGACCTTGGCTGATCAGGACCTGGACCGCAGCGAGGCGGCACAGACGGGTGAGGCTCGCGTCCCCCGGCCTGGCCAGGATCAGCCGTCACGGGCGCCCGGCCAGCAGCCACCGCCCGGGACCCGCGGCGGCTCAAACCCCGAGGTCCCCGACCCGCAGCCGGAACTGCCGGATGCCTTCGCGCCCGGGCTGGCCCTGAGCGCGGATGGTGATCCCGCGCTGGACGCTGGGGGCACGGAACCAGGCGATGCCGGGGATCCTTACGGGCCGCCCGACGACCTTGACACCGCTGATGCGTACGGCCCGGCGGAGGAGGACGGCACCGCTGATGCTTACGACCCGGGCAGCTACGGCCTTGGTGCGCTCGGCCTGGTGGGCGACGACTATGACACCGGCGATGGATACCGGACTTCCGGCGACCACGAGGAGCCGGGCCAGGACTCGCCCCTGTCGCTGATCCAGAACTCCGGCCGGCCCCCCGGGGCCGATTCCTGGCTGGCGGAGCCAGGAGGACCGGACGCTGGCCCCGCGGAATTCCGTGAGAGACAGGGTTCCCCCGCCCCGCTACCATCCCAACCGCAGCCACCCGCGCCCCAGCCGGCACCCGCACCTTCGCAGCCGGTCACGGCCGACAGCCTCACCACCGACCTGCTCTTGCCAGGGAGGCACAAAGCTCCGGTCGGCGGCTGGCGCCGCGCAGTCTTCACGGTGACCGGCGGCCTGGTCCGCCCGCCCGAGTCCGCGGCGCAGCGGCGCCGCCGGGAACTGATCGCCCGGGCCCGCACCCCGGTCACCGGCGGGCATCACCGGGTCGCGGTAGTGAGCCTGAAGGGCGGCGTCGGCAAGACCACGACCACCGTGGGCCTGGGCGCCATGCTGGCCTCGCTGCGCGGGGACCGGGTCATCGCGGTGGACGCCAACCCCGACCGGGGCACCCTGTCCGACAAGGTCCGGCTGGAGACCGCCGCCACCGTCCGCGACCTGCTGAACGAGCAGTACCAGATCCAGCGGTACACCGACGTCCGGGCGTACACCACGCAGGCCGCGAGCCGGCTCGAGGTGCTCGCCTCCGATCGCGATCCCACCGTGTCGGTGGCGTTCAGCGAGCAGGACTACTGCGACGTGTGTCAGGTGCTGGAGCACTACTACTCGATCTGCCTCACCGATTGCGGGACCGGCCTGCTGCACTCGGCCATGACCGGAGTGCTGCGCCTGGCCGACCAGATCGTCGTGGTCAGCTCGCCGTCGGTGGACGGGGCGCGGAGCGCGAGCGCCACGCTGGACTGGCTGCAGGCGCACGGCCACGGAGACCTGGTCCGGAACGCGGTGGTAGTGCTCGCCGTGATCCGCCCGCGGACCAGGAGCGGGGTGGACCTGGACCGCCTGGAGCAGCACTTCGCCGCGCGCTGCCGGGCCGTGGTCAGGGTCCCGTACGACGCGCACCTGGACGAGGGCGCTGAGGTGGAGCTGTCCCGGCTGAACCGGGCCACGGTTGACGCCTACCTGATGCTGGCCGCGGAGGTCGGCTGACGCCTTCGCCAGCCCACCGGAAATGCGTCCGCTAGCCGCCCCCGCCGGGCCGATCGCCGCCCGGTGCAACCGCGATTCGCCGTCAGCGAAAACCGCGCCCGCCAGCCCCCGCCCCGTCCTAGAGACGAGGGTCCACCGGCTCGGATTCCAGCGCCAGCACTCCGAACACCGCTTCGTGGATCCGCCACAACGGCTCGCCCCGCGCGCCCCGGTCCAGTGCCTCGAGCCCCAGGGCGTACTCCCGCAGCGCCAGTGAGCGCTTGCGGCCGAGGTTGCGGTCCCGGAGCCGGGCCAGGTTGGCGGGCTCGGTGTAGTCGGGGCCGTAAATGATCCGCAGGTACTCCCGGCCCCGGACCTTGATGCCCGGCTGGGCCAGACCGCGGCCACCCCGGGTCTGGGCGGCCCGGGTCAGGTTGGCGTGCGGCTTGACGACCATGCCCTCACCGCCGGCCCCGGTCAGCTCTTCCCACCAGGCTGATCCCGGCCGCCACGGAGTCCGGGTCGGCCGTGTCCACCCGCAGCCGCCGGGTCACGGTGATGAGCTCCGGGGCGGCCGCCGCCAGCCGGTCGGCCAGGCTCAGATGCCAGGAGTGATCACGTTCGTGGTAGACGGCGCCCTCGGTGGCCAGGATCTGGAACGGCGCCAGCCGCACCCCGTCCAGGCCATCCACCGGCCAGCAGTAGCGGCGGTAGGCGGCGGTGAACGCCTCGGCGTTGGCGGCCCGGGCCATGGTCCTCGCGGCCAGCCCGGCCGCGTCGACCCCCCGTGCCGCCGCCTCGGCGAGCAGCCGGACGGCCTCGGGCAGTGCGGCCCGGGCCGCGGCGCCGACCGCGGCGTACTGGTGCCGGAGCAGGTCCCCGGCCTTGACCGACCAGGGCATCAGCTCGCAGTCGAGCAGCACCCATCCAGTGCCCAGCTCGTCCCAGAGACCGGCCGCGCCGATCCCGGCGCGTACCGAGTCCAGCAACTGCCGCGTGAGCGCGGGCCGGCTCTGTTCCCGGGGCCTACGGCCGGCCGCTCTGTTCCCGGGCCGGCCTACGGGCCGGTCCGCTCTGTTCCCCGGCCGGGCTACGGCCCGGTCCGAAGAACGGCCGTCCGGTCCGGGTGTACACGGCCCCGGGCATGCCGTCCGGCACGCCGAACCGGGCCTGGGCCGTCTCCTCGTCACGGCAGGCCAGCACCACGGCCCGCGAGCCCATGTGCTTTTCCTCGCAGAGCACGTCCGTGACCCCCTCGGCCTGGTAGGCCGCGAACGCCTCGGCCGGATGCTCCAGCAGATCCGGCCGGCCGGATGTGGCGGACGGCGACATGGTCGGGGGGAGATAGAGCAGCCACCGGGGATCCACCGCGAACCGGCTCATCACCTCGAGCGCCCCGGCCGCGTTCTCCTCGCGGACCGTGACCCGGCCCTGGTAGCCGGTCTCGATCACCCGCTTGCCCAGCACGTCGGTGATGTCCAGCACGCCGGGATCCCGGCGGGCCGCCGCGGTGCTGGCGTCGCCGGTGGTGCTGATGCCCGTGGTGCTGGCGCCTGGCAGGCGTGGGCGCCCGTGACGCTGGCCGGGTCGCGGTCGCCGGCGGTGCTGGAGGCGTTAGGGGAAAGCAGAGGCCGGGCGGGCTCGTACCAGACCCGCTCGGCGGGGACCGAGACGAGCTCCTTCTCCGGGTAGCGCAGCGCGGTCAGCCGCCCGCCGAAGACGCACCCGGTGTCCAGGCACAGGGTGTTGTTGACCCACTCCGGGTCCGGCGTGGGCGTGTGGCCGTACAGCACCATGGCCCGGCCCCGGTAGTCCTGGGCCCACGGGTAGCGGACCGGCAGCCCGAACTCGTCCGTCTCGCCGGTCGTGTCCCCGTACAGCGCGAAACTGCGCACCCGGCCGGACGCGCGGCCGTGGTAGGCCTCTTTCAGCCCGGCGTGCGCCACCACCAGCCGGCCGCCGTCCAGCACCAGGTGCGAGACGAGGCCGTGGCAGAACCCGGCGACGTCTTTGCGGAACGCCTCGTCCTCACCGGCCAGCTGGCTGAGCGTCTCGGCCAGCCCGTGACTGACCTGGACGTTCCGCCCGGACAGCGCCCGGGTCAGCTTGTTCTCGTGGTTGCCGGGGACGGCCAGGGCGTGGCCCGCCGCGGCCATGCCCATCACCAGCCGGAGCACTCCGGGTGAGTCGGGTCCCCGGTCGACCAGGTCGCCGAGGAACAGCGCCGTCCGGCCGTCGGGCGGCACCGCGTCGAGGGCGCGCCCCGCCGCGTCCCGGGTGATGGTGTAGCCGAGCTTGCCGAGCAGCGCCTCCAGTTCGGTACGGCAGCCGTGCACGTCGCCGATCACGTCGAACGGCCCGGTCCGGTCGCGGTAGTCAGTGAGCAGCCGTTCGCGGACCACCACGGCCGCGTCGACCTGGGCGGGGCTGCGGAGGACGTGGACTTTGCGGAACCCTTCCCGGCTGAGCGACCGGAGTGAGCGGCGCAGCTGGTCGTGCTGGCGGGCGATCACCTGCGCCCCGAACGTGCGGTCCGGGCGGCTCTCGTTCCGCTGCGCACACAGGCTTTTCGGCAGGTCCAGCACGATCGCGACGGGCAGCACGTCGTGGGCGCGGGCCAGTTCCACGAACTGCTTGCGCGCGGCCGGCTGGACGTTGGTCGCGTCCACCACCGTCAGCCGTCCGGCCGCCAGCCGCTTGCCCGCGATGTATTCCAGGACGTCGAACGCGTCGGCGGTGGCGGCCTGGTCGTTCTCGTCGTCGGCGACCAGCCCGCGGCAGAAGTCACTGGAGATCACCTCGAACGGCCCGAAATGCTGGCGGGCGAACGTGGTCTTGCCCGAGCCGGACACGCCCACCAGCACGACCAGGGACAGCTCGGGGATGCTGAGTTCCCGCGGCTCGGTGCTGGCTGGACCAGGGCTGGCTGGACCGTGCTGGCTGAACCAGTGCTGGCTGAGTCGGGGACTTCTGGGGTCACGGAGTCAGGCACGGGTGAACACCGCCAGCTGGGTGGGCGGGCCGACCTCGGGGTCGTCCGGGCCGACGGGCAGGAAGCGCACCTGGTAAGCCCGGCGGCCGGCCACCCCGGCCGCCCAGTCGCGGAACTGGAAGCGGGTCCACTCGAACCGGTGATCCGGGTGCCGCATCGCCCCGGGGCCCAGGTCAGCGAAGCGGACGTTGTGCTCGGCATTCGGCGTGGTGACCACGACGGTGCCGGGCCGGGCCGCGCCGAACACGGTCTGCTCCAGCGCGCCGAGCCGGGGCGGGTCGACGTGCTCGATGACTTCCATGAGCACGGCCGCGTCCAGGCCGGCCAGCCGGTCGTCGGCGTAGGTGAGAGATGACTGCAGCAGATCCACCCGCTCCCGCTGGCGGTCCGGCATCGTGTCCAGGTGCAGCCGCTGCGCGGCGCGTTCCAGCGCCCGGTGCGACACGTCCACGCCGAGGACCCGGGCTGCGGACGGTTCGCCGAGCAGCAACGCGACCAGCCGGCCCTCTCCGCAGCCGAGGTCGGCGACGCGGGCGGCCGCTGAGTCTTTGAGCACGGTGTCACGCAGGACGGCCAGCACGGCGTCGCGGCGCTGCTGGGCCAGGGAGTTGCGGCGCGGCGGGGTGTCGGGCACGGCGTTGTCCAGCGCCTCCGGCTCCGCGTCGTCCACTTCGGCCAATCGCGCCACCGCCGTAGCGGCGAGGGTCCGCTGGTGAGCCAGGTAGCGGTGGGTGATCAGCTCCCGTTCGGGATGCGCGGCCAGCCAGTCCCCGCCCGCGCGGAGCAGCTTGTCGATCTCGGCGTCGTTGACCCAGTAGTGCTTGCTGTCGTCCAGCACCGGCAGCAGCACATACAGGTGGCTGAGCGCGTCGGCCAGCCGGGCCTGCCCGGCCAGCCGGACCGTGAAGTAGTGCGAGCCGCCCCACTCCGGCAGCTCCGGGTCGAGCGGGATCCGGGTGGCCTGCACGTCCCAGCCCAGCGGCCGGAGCAGCCGGACCGCCAGGTCGGTGCCGCCCCGGCAGGACAGCGCCGGGATGCTGATCTCCAGCGGCAGCGGGCGGGCGGCCAGCTCCGGCCGGGCGTCACAGCGGCCGGTCATCGCGGTGCGGAAGACCTTGCCCAGCGCGACCGCGAGCATCGACGAGGCCGCGTAGGGCCGGTCGTTGACGTACTCGGCCAGGGAGAACGCCTCCGGGCCTGCTGCCCCGGACCGCCGGTGCCCGCGGACCAGCGCGATCGGGTCGATCTCCAGCAGCAGAGCCGCGGTGCAGCGCTGCTCGCCCGCCTCCGGGTAGAACACGTGCGCCTGGCCGGCTGACACGTCGAAGCTCTGCATCCGGTCCGGATGCTTGTGCAGCAAGAAGCCCAGGTCCGTCGCGGGCGGCTCGGTGAGCGTGATGGTCAGCAGCATCGGCGGCTCTCCATCAGGGTGCGGGTCACGGGTTGATCCTGGCATAGGGAGCACAGCCGGGCCTCCCGGTAAATCGGCCGCCGAACGTCAGGTGACCTGGGACCGGAGTGGCTCGCCGAGCGGGCCGCGGCCCGCCGTAGCCGGGTCCGGTTGTGGTCAAGACCACGTATTTCTCCGGTAAACCCGTGAATAATGCCGGACATCCGAAATTGCTTACCAGCGAGTGCCACCCGCACGGGTGCTGGCGGGCTGCGCGTAGAGCGGTTGGGTCGCCCAGGCCGCGAGCGGTCAGGGAAAACCCTCTGTGACCGCTCGTCCTGCGGGTTACGGAGGGAGTCGCCGGTGGGTGCAGACAGAGGTCAGCCGGACCCTCCGTCCTGGCCGCCCCCCGACGACACCAGCCCGGATGTGCGCGCCCCGGGGCGGGAGGGGCGCGCCCCCGGCCGGGAGTGGTATCCGGGAACGGAGTGGTACCCGGGGAGGGAGTACCGGCCTCCGCAGTACGGACAGGCGCGCTCCCGCGGGTCGGCGCACTGGTCGGCGCACTGGTCAGCCGGGGAGTACTCCTCCCGGGAGCAGGAGCACCGCGAGATGGCGTACCGGGACGAGTATCCGTCCCGGAGTGGCCACTCCATCCCGGGCCCCAACCCGGCCCGGCGGCGCCGGCCTGGCCAGCGTCATCAGGTCCGGAACGGGATGCTGATCGGCCTCGGCTGCCTGGTCGTCATCGTGGCCATCGGGACCGGGCTGACCGGAGCGAGGTTCCCGACCTCGTCGTCGCGATCCCACGCGAGCGCGGGCCAGTCAGCCGCCGCGGCGCCGGCCGCCGCGCGGCCCAGGCCCAGGTCCAGGTCCAGGGCAGCGAGGAGCGGGCCACGGCCCATCCTCACCTACCGTGTCACCGGCACGCCGGGGGCGCGGGTGACCTACGGCCCGGCTGGCACCTACCTGACCGGCCGGGCGCCGGTGCAGGTCACCGCGAGGCTCGGTAACCCGCTCTATTACTTCATCACTGCCGAGCTGCCAGGCAACGGTTCGGTCGAGTGCGAGATCCTCATCGGCACGGAGGTGATGGCCAGGTCCGCCGCCACCGGCCATCACAGCCTCGCGTCCTGCCAGATCAGCCGGGACCCGCTGAGCGGGAAGTGGCAGGACGCGGCCGGCGGGCTGCGCGGCTGACGCGGCGGGCTGCGCGGCGGCTGACCGCCGGCGGCCGGTCCCCTGGCGGAATGCCAGTTCAGCGGTTACAAATCAGTCATGACCGCTGAATCCGGCCGGGGACACGCCCCGAGCGCCGAGGCCGGGGAGGACCAGTCCGACGGGGAGGTACCCGGGCCCGCCTGGGCCCCGCAGCGGATCGTTGTCGCCGGGGACTGGCACGGCAACGAGGAATGGGCGGTCAGTGTCATCCGGCGCGTCCCACGGCTGCTGGCGGGAGAGAGCCGGCGGATCGTCCTGCATCTCGGGGACTTCGGCATCTGGCCGGATCAGGGCGGGAAGGTCTATCTCGACCAGGTCAGCGCAGCCCTGGCCGAGGCGGGGGCCGAACTCTGGTTCGTGGACGGCAACCACGAGGACTTCGCTCAGCTTGGCCAGCTGGACGAGAACCCGGGCCCGGATGGGCGCGTGACGGTGGTCCCGCGGGTCATGCACCTGCCGCGCGGTTACCGGTGGAGCTGGCACGGCCGCACCTGGCTGGCCTGCGGGGGCGCGGTGAGCCTGGACCGGGCGGTCCGCACCGAGGGCGTGGACTGGTGGCCCCAGGAAGAGATCACTGCCGGGCAGGAGGCAGCCATCTCCGCCGGTGGTCACGCTGACGTGATGGTCTGTCACGATTGCCCGTCGGGCGTCGCGCATACCTTCGCTCATCCGCCGCCCGAGTGGGCCGCCGAGGACCTGGCCCGCAACGACGCGCACCGCCGGCGCCTGCAGCGCATCGTGGACGAGGTCATGCCCGCCTACCTGATGCACGGTCATCTGCACCGCGCGTACCGGCGGACCGTGGACTTCGGGTACGGACCGGTGCGGGTGACCGGGCTGGACGCGGACAACCGGCTGCGGAACTTCGCGGCGCTGGATGTCACGACGATGCGGTGGGACGTGCGCGAGGGCTGGTTCAGCCGTTTCCGCCGCGGCACCGTGGTTGGGTGACCCCTCCTGGGGTGACAAGCCTGCGCCATCGGGCCGCGACCCCCCACTGGGTGATCCGCCACAGCGCCTCAGCAACGATCGCCCCGCTCATCTTGCTGGTGCCGGTGGCGCGGTTCACGAACGTGATCGGCAGTTCGATGACCTCGAGACCGGCCCGCAAGGCACGCAGGGTCAGATCCACCTGGAACGAGTACCCCTGCGATTGCAGGTTCTCCAGGCCGATCCGGCGTAAAGCCGTATCCCGGTAAACGCGGTACCCGGCGGTGAGATCACGGAGCCCAGTGCCCAGCATGAGGCGCGCGTAGGCGTTTCCGCCCCTCGAGAGCAGTTGCCGCGACTTCGGCCAGTTGATCACGTAGCTGCCAGGAACCCAGCGTGATCCGATCACGAGGTCACTGCGGTCGAGCGCAGCCAGCAGAAAACGCAACTGCTCTGGCTGGTGCGATCCGTCGGCGTCCATCTCCACCACCGCGCCGAAGCCCTCGTCCAGGGCCCAGCGGAACCCGGCGATATACGCTCCGCCGAGTCCTTTCTTCTCGCTACGGTGCAGCACATGGATATGGGCATCTTCCGCCGCCAGTTCGTCAGCGAGCGTTCCGGTGCCGTCCGGGCTGTTGTCATCCACGACAAGCACGTGAGCGTCAGGCACTGAAACACGAACCCGGTCTACGATGCTGCTCAGGTTTTCCCGCTCGTTATACGTCGGAATAATGACCACTACCGAGCGATTCATGCTGCTTTCGCGGTGGTGTTCATCGTCGGGGTTGTCGCTCAAGTTCGTTTCCCCTCCATGCGAGCGGGCAGGCACCCATGCGGCGGGGTGTGTCCATCTATGTCACGTTTAGCAGAGATGTCAATCCCCCAATACCGGGACGGGCTGGCGCTGGCGGCCGCCGCCCCCGCACCAGTGCTCGTCCCGGGTAGTGGAGACCGGACCGCACCGCTCGTGTTCTGCGCGTGTAGACGCGCACGCGGACCGAACTGGTTTACATAGACTTGGCACCGTTTCCCGGGGATTGACACTTGATGCAAAGAGTGCTGCATCATCCGTGTTTCGTGAACTTTGTAAGATAATCGTATTAAAAGACCACCTTCGCCCACTAAAGAGATCACTCTCAGTTACGCCACTGCGCCCGCGGGTGGAGACATTGAAGAGATACTGGGATTCTGTGCACCCAGAGCGACAGTTATGCGTCTCTCTGTTAGAAGTGGGGCGCGGCTGGGGGGGAAGCCTGGCCGGGCCGACGACCGACCCCGCTAACGAAAGAGGCCAGGCATGTTAGATGTACGCGACAGCGTGAGGGGACGCCTGCGCGGCAAGTGGATTACCAGGCATGCTCGCGGCCTCCGGTGGCGGGTGATGAGAGCCGTCGTCAATCGGGTGGCGACACGCGAGATGCGCCACGCCGCCCTGCTGCTCGGATACGACATCGCGCTCGGGCACGGTCGCGAGGGGATCTTCCGCTACCTCGATGAGTTCGACACTGGCACCGAGATCGGCCGGTCAGTGCGGTACGGCAGGCCTGAGGAGCGTGAGGGGGCCGTCGAGGCCCTCATCCTGGAACTCTGCCTCTTCAATTGAGCCAGGCCGCCGTGGCTCGCAAGCCGGGTAGGTAAGTGGCTCGCCGCCGGGCGAGTAAACGGAGGCTGCTCCGTTTATACTGAAGTGGTTACGGGGGATCCTCCCGTCGGTCCCCGCCGCGGTGTCACCGCGGCGGGGACAGCTTCAGCACCCGGATTTGAGGAGCTCAGTCATGCCCGAGACACCCTTCTTCGACCAGGCAGCGCCCGGAGCGGGTAAGACGCGGACCACGCCGGACAGCCTGGAGGGCACGGTCGCGCTGGTGACCGGGGCGTCGAGCGGAATTGGTGCGGCCACGGCGATAGCGCTCGCGGGCGAGGGGGCGGCGGTGGCGGTCGCGGCCCGGCGAAAGGACCGGCTGGAGGAAGTCGCCGAGAGCATCCGCGAGCAGGGCGGGACGGTGCTGGTCCTGGAGTCGGACATCACCGAGGAGCGGCAGGCGACGGACGCGGTCGAGCGGACGGTCGCCGAACTGGGCCGTCTCGACACGCTGGTCAACAACGCGGGCGTGATGCTGCTCGGCCCTGCGGTCGGTGCTCCCTTGCCGGAGTGGCAGCGGATGGTCGACCTCAACGTCATGGGCCTGCTCTACTGCGCGCACGCGGCCCTGCCGCACCTGCTCCGCGCAGCTGAGGATGGGCCGCGCCGGGTCGCCGACATGGTGAACATCAGCTCCACCGCGGGCCGGATCGCCCGCAACGGGAGCGCCGTCTACACCCTGACCAAGCACGGCATCGGCGCGTTCAGCGAGGCGCTGCGCCTGGAAGTCACCCAGCGGCATGTGCGCGTATCGCTCGTCGAGCCCGGCGCGACCGCGACCGAGCTGGCCGGCCACAACCGGCCCGAAGTACTCGAAGCCATGCGGAGCCAGGTCACCGGCATGCAGCCGATGGGTGCGGAGGAGGTCGCCGACATGATCGCCTACATCGTCACCCGGCCCCGGCACGTCGCGGTCAACGAGGTGCTGATCCGCCCCACCGAGCAGGCCTAGTCCGAGGGCCGCTAACCCAGCGCCAGGACGACCACGATCACCAGCAGGATCAGCAGCGTGACCACGATCACGCCGACGACCGCGCTGGTGTTCCGGCCAGAGGTCTTCGTTCCCGCGTGGTGCTGTCCGCGCATGGCTTCCCCCTCAGATAGTTGGGCCGCCACGCTGCGCCCAGGCCGCGCATCTACCCGCAGAAGCTCACTCGTCACGTCACAAACTGTGAACACCCGGGCGGCATTGACCGGGGAGGACCGGCCCGGTGAGCTGGTCCATCCGAAAACATTTGCGAAAAGAATCCCGAAACAGTCACTGGAGCCTACGGGCCGAGACGCATCCTGGCCAGATGGTCACCTCGGACCCTGCCCGCGAGCCAGCGCTGGAGCGGGCTATGCCCGCCGACGCCGTGCCCGGCTCCACCATCCCCGAGGACACTGAGGCCGAGATCCTGCTCCAGGATGGCACATGGGCCTGGGCACAGGTTACTGGTCAGCGTAAGGACCGGCATGGTCGCTGGTGCGTGGGGCTCCGCTGGTACGCCAGCCCGGCCGTGGGCGGCCGGGAAGGCTGGTACCTCTACGACCCCCGGCTGATCCGCCGCCCGAGGCCATCCGCGGGGTAAGGGCCTCCGCCAAAGGTAGGGGGGGGGTGAGGGGGTGATAGTGATGGTGTAGGGATGTATGTCGACCTTGATGGGAGGGCAGGGCGGTGGTGGTAGCGGTGGAGATGGGGGTCACGTGTCCGCTCCAAGGTAGACCACGTAGGCGGTCTTCTAGTGAGGAGTGATGGCGATAGCAATGGGTCCCGGCGCCGACCGGGATAGGTTTCTCCGGAAGTGTTCGTCAGCGTCGAGATCGGGTCACCGTCCGGACTGGTAGTTGGGGACGTAGGCGGTTTTCCCGTGCGGGAGTGATCGCGATGGCCTGGGGATGCTATGTCGACCGCGATCGGCTTGCCTGCGGTATTAGTGGCGGTAGTGATAGGGTATCAGAGCCTGGCGGTAATGTGCCTGACAGCGCGTAAGGCGGTCTTCCCATCGGGAGTGATCGCGATCGCGAACGGGTCCGCTGGCGGACGATTGATCGGCTTAGAGAGGTGTTGGTGGCTGTCGAGATCGGGGTCACGGAGTTGTGCGAGAAGTAGTTGGCGACGTAGAGGGTCTGCCCGTGGAGTCATCGACATCGCCATCGGGCTAGTTCCGACGTGGATGGGCTTCGCGGGGGTGTTGGTGGCGGTGTTGATGGGACACGAGCCCGCGAGTCCTTCACTGGTAGAGGACGTAGGCGGTCTTCCCGTCCGGTGTGATGTCGATCGCCACGGGGTGGCCGATCTTGATGGCTTCTGGCGCTGTTGGTGGTCGTCGAAATCGGTGTCACGTGTTCGAGATAATGTTGGCGACGTAGACCGTCTGTCCGTCCGGGAGTGATCGCGATGCCGAAGGGGCCCTTGCCGACCGTGATGGGCTTGTCCGGCTTTGTTGGTGGCGGTGTTGATAGGTGTCACGGTGTGTCATTGGTGTACGTGCTGGGACGTAGAGTGTCTTCCCGTTCGGAGTGATCGCGAGTCGTCGGGGGCCGCGGGCTAGATCAGGATGGGCTGTCCCGGGATGTTGGTGGCCGCGGAGATCGGCGTACGTGATGTGTGATCGCTGATCGATGTACACGACCACCTCGTGTTGTCGCGCGTCAGCGGGCCGCTGGAGGTGTGGCTGAGTGTCTCCGTTGACCGCGGGGATGACGACGGCGATCACGGCGACGGCGGCCAGCGCGCGCGCGGTGGCGCTCAGGGCCAGGCGGCGGCGGCGCAGCCGGATGCCCGCCCGCAGCGACTTCTGCGCGACAGGACCGATCGGCGGTTCGTGGGCCAGGGCGCTGTCGAGCAGCTTGCGCAGCGACGTCTCATCCATGCTGGGTATCTCCGGCCTCGCGCCGCTGATCATGGAGCGCGTGGCCGGGGCTGCGGGGCTCGGTCATGACGTCGCCGAGCAAGGCCCGGAGTTTGTCCAGGGAGCGGGCGCTCTGGCTCTTGACGTTGCCCGGTGAGCAGCCCAGCATGACCGCCGCCTGCTCGACGCTCAGGTCTGCCCAGTACCGCAGCACCACCACGGCGCGGCTCCGGGGCGGGAGCGTGGCCAGCGCGTAGAGCACGACGATCCGCGTCTCGGGCGACGGCGACTGGACCGGGCGCTCGGGGATCTGGCTGGTCAGAATCTCGCGAGCGCTTCAGGCGCTTGTGGGCCAGATAGGTGTTGACGAGCGTGCGCGTCGGCGTACGCATGCGCCGCGTCCTGTGCGCCTGATCTTGCGCCAGGACACGAAGACCTTCGCCAGCGTCGGTCTGCACCAGATCTTCTGCGGTGTGCCAGTCGCCGCAGAGCAGGAACGCCATCCGCCGCAGCCGCGGCGACGCGGCCGCCGCGAACTCGGTGAACTCCTCGGCTGATGTCACAGGGTGAGGGCTCCTCCGGGCGGCCGGATGTCGGGCCAGGCAGGCCAGCGCCCCCTTCCGGCCCGCCATGCTGCCACCCCAGGGTGGTGCGCCAGGCGCCCCATCAGGTGGCAATTACCAGCGAAGGTCTTGAGTGCTCTGTGACCTGGGTGTTACGTTGCGCGAGGTTGACGAAACAGCCGCCATTCGGTGCTGCTCGCATGCGCTCATGCCCAGGCAGCGCCGGGGACAACGGCAAGCCGAGTTTGCCTGGCGGAAAGCATGAGACGTTGACCGACGGCCCTGACGAGCCCAGTGTCCCTCAGCTCGGTGCCAGCAGCCCCGTGTCCAGCAGCCGTGTCCAGGAGCCCAGTGTCCGGCCAGCCCAGTGCCAGCACGGTGCCCACCAGTCCAGAGCCCACCAGTCCAGTGTCAAGGTCACCTCAGACCGGGGCATGGCGATCGTGAGCCCGCTGGGGCAGGTTGACGCCTGGAACGCCCAGCGCTTCTGGGAAGCCCTCGTGTCCGTCAGCCGGGACTACTCCATCATCGTGGTGGACCTGACGGCCTTGCTGGCCTGCGACTGGTACGCCTTCAGTGCCCTGATGATGGTGCTGAAATACACCGACATCGCCGGCGGAGAGGTGCGGGTCGTTGCGGGGAGCGCGGCGGTCCGCCGGGTCCTGAGGGACGCGGGCATGGACCGGCTGTGCCCGGTCTTCGACCGCCTGGCGGACGCGATGCCCCACCGTGAGCCGCCCCTGGAACCCGGCCTTACTGATTGCGCGCCGGCCTAATCGACCGGGCCGCCAACCCGCGCCGGCCCTGGGAGGCCCGGGTGATAACGCCGCAGCGTCTGAGAGGAAATGCAGAGCTTGCGCTGCATGTCCCAGCTGACTGAACAGGGGTAAAGTTCTGCTTCCTAAGCCACATAACGTGACCGCCCCTGGTGAGCGGGGGCCTGCAACGCCAAAGGGGTCACCCGGCGGGAGGGCATCCGGCATGGCGCTAATTCCCCGCAAGGTGATCGCCCGCCTGGTCAGCGTCAGCGACGGGGACCCGGCGGAATTGTCCTGGGAGTGGATCCTGCGAGCGGACGGGCAGGTGTACTGCCGCCTCACCGGAATCGATGGCCGCTGGGAACGAAAGCCGTGGACGCCGGTGACCCGGCTGCCCGGCGGGGAAATGCCCACGCTGCGGGGGACCCCTGCGCGGGCTGTCGCACTGCTCGGCGAACTCGCCCGTGAGCGTGGTCACCAGGCCGCCTGACCCTAGGTGCCCACCTCGTGACCTCTGGCGATCATGCCGTCCTCCAGCGACACTGGAGTACATGACGAGCTTGGCCGCCGTTGTTGCCGTCGTTGTCGCGTTGGCCGTCGGGTTTTACTGGGCGCGGTGGCTAGGGGGGAGCGGAGCCTGCGGGGGGCCAAGCGCGATCAGGCGGCCGCGAGCCGGGGGGCCTGGGCGGCGAGGCGGGCCGTGATCCTCGTCGCGGTGGTGCTGGTGATCGTAGTCAGGGCGTGGCTCCACGGGAAGGGGCGGTAGGCGGACGCCCACCCGATCGTCCCCACCGCGATGGTGGTTGACGAGCGCGGTGACCTCTCGCCCGATACGATCGTGGGCCCCGATCAGCTCCCAGGCCCGGGCGATACCGATCAGGAAGCAGACGATCACCAGGCTCGCGATGTGTTCACTGCTCCCGGATAGGGCGACTTAGCGATCACCTCGGCTGCTTCGATCAACTGGACCACGAACGTGACGTCAGCAACAGCAGGAAAAGTGCATCACGCACTGTTCCCCAGTGCACGCGGCGCAGGCGGATCAGCGATAGCAGCGACGCCGTGACGAATATGAGCCCGCCGATCGCCGCGACCAGCGAGGCCGGCCCGATCTGTGCCCGGGGATCAGCGCGAAAAGCGACACCGCCAGCGCGTTGGTAAACGCCGTGAGCGCCGCGGCCGCGCGGATGCGGTGCAGCGGTGCCCCCTCCGCTCCGGCCAGCCGCTCTGATGACACCGAGATGGCCACGAACAGCAGCGCGATCAGCGCACCAGCCACACCACCGCTGGCCAGAAAGAAGTCATGGATGCTTGGAGATACCACTCGATGACCTCGCAGTTCGGACATGCGGGCCCCCATCGGCTAAGCCGGGCGGCCCAGACGCGGTGGCTGCGACCTGGTTCCGCTGGTCAAGCCGGGTCTTGGCGGACTGGGCGGAGGGTGTGGGATTCGAACCCACGATGAGACTCGCGCCCCATAGCGGTTTTCAAGACCGCCGCCATCGGCCACTAGGCGAACCCTCCTGGCGCAGCCCCCAGCCTCTCATATCCGGCCATCCCGCAACGCCGGAGATCAGCGCTCGCGAGATCCGCGCCCGAGATCCGCGCCCGAGATCCGCGTGCAGCCCAAGCAGGGTGTAAGCAGGAAGCGCAGGCGTCACCGGCCAGCCTGATCGCTGCGATCAGGGCCGTCGGCGCTCCCGGACTGGCTACGGAGGCTTTGACATGACCGACGATGACTTCCCCGCCCCGGCTAGTGGTTTCGTGGTCACCCACTTCCTGGTGGTCTCCGATCAGGACCGCTCTCGTGACTTCTACGTGTCGGTGTTCGGAGATCCCGCCGCCCGGGGCCGAGCCTCACCTGCTCAGTCGCTATGAATTCTGCGCGGTGTTGATGGCGCCCGGCCCGGCGGGTATTTGGTAGTGCGCCTATATAGGTCAGAGCGCGGGACTGATCGCATCCCATCTCTGGCCTGCTCGGTGTTCTGGCTGGTCAGCGGCGCTATTCGGACTATCAAGATATGTCATGAAATGGAGTCATGACTTAGTTAAGAAACGCGCACGAGCGTTGTCTGAGTTAGCGGGCTTGATTAATCTTCGGATCGCCAGGGAACATCCTGAGAAGGGTTCGCTATGCGATTCGCCTGCCGGATAACCGTGCTCGCCGCCGTCATGACCAGCCTGCTGGTTCCAGTCACCGCTGGCACCGTAGCGCTCGCCGCGGCCAGCGCTAGTCCCGCCCCGGCGGGCGGGACTGAGCTGTGGCTGGCCCGGTATACCCCGCCAGGCGGCGGAGGAGCCACCGCCATTGCGGCCAGCCCGGACGGGACGAGGGTGTACGTCACGGGAAAGACAACCGCCGCCTTCGCCGCCGCCACCGGGAAGCTGCTCTGGGTATCCCCGGCGGGGCCGGGCCAGACCGTGGCCACCCGGGTGGCCGTCAGCGCGGATGGGGCACGGGTATTCGTCACCGGCACCCAGACCCTGGCCAGCGGGGCCAGTCAGTACGCCACCGTGGCCTACAACGCCGCGACTGGGGCCAGGCTCTGGCAGGCGAACTACGGCCCGGTCACCGCCCTCAGCGACGCGAGCGCGATCGGGGTGAGCCCCGACGGGTCCACGGTCTTCGTCACCGGCAAGAGCGAGATAGTCAGCGGAGACACATCGTCCTACCGGTACGCCACCATGGCTTACGACGCGGCCACCGGAGCCCGGCGCTGGACGGCTCGATGCTGCCGGGGCGGCCTCGCGGAAGCCGTGTCGCTTGCGGTCAGCCCGGACGGCGCGCAGGTTTACGTCACCGGTACCAGCATCACGCCGGCTGGCTCCGCCACCTACGCCACCGTCGCCTACGGCACGGCTACCGGCGCTGTGCTGTGGGATCGTCGCTACGTCGAAGGCGGCACGGACGCGTTTGCCCGCTCGGTCGTCGCCAGTCCGGACGGGTCCCGGGTCTATGTCACCGGTGAAGCTGGCGGCACGGACGGGCTTGACGATACGACGGTGGCTTACCTAGCGGCATCTGGCACCCAGCTATGGGTGGTCCACCACGACCTCAGCGGAGGCGTCAGTGGGCCCGTCGGCATGGCGATCAGCAAGAATGGCACCGAGCTGGTCCTCAGCGGGGCGGACAGCGCGGGGCTGTCGGGAACCGGCGGTTACGGCTACCTCACCGTGGCCTACCGCACCAGCGACGGGCACCAACTCTGGACCCGCTTTTATCAGGGCCCACGCGGCAGCGGGTTGCCCGCATCTGTGGCGATGAGCCCGGACGGGTCGAAGGTGTTCATCACCGGAGTAGTCGGCGCGGGTAGCCCCGGCCCCCGGCGACTACGGAACGGTGGCGTACTGTGCGGCCACCGGCGCCCAGCTCTGGGCCAGTGCTACCCCGGCCCGCTGTACGACGGCATCGACGAGGCCGCGGGAGTGGCGGTGAGCCCGGACGGGTCGAAGGTGTTCGTCACCGGCCGCAGCCCCGGGTCCAGCGGCACCATCAGCTACGCCACACTCGCCTACCAGGCTTGAGGCAATCCGCGGTGACTTCCCGCCGGACGATCCGGCGCAAGACGGCGGGCCACTCAGTTTGTGCTGGTCAGCGGAGGGTGTGGGATTCGAACCCACGAGGAAGCTCGCGCCCCCTAGCGGTTTTCAAGACCGCCGCCATCGGCCACTAGGCGAACCCTCCTGGCGCAGCCCCCAGCCTCTCATATCAGCCATCCCGCAGCGCCCGGGATCAGCGCCCGGGATCAGCGCCGCAGCTCAGCGCGCGGCCGCAGCAGGGTATAAGCAGGAAGAGCAGGCGTCATCGGTAAGCCTGATCGCCGCGATCGGGGCCGTCGGCGCTTCCTGACCGGCTACGGAGGCTTCCCACATGACCGATGCTGACTTTCCCGCCCCGGCCAGCGGTTTCGTGGTCACCCACTTCCTGGTGGTCTCCGACCAGGACCGTTCTCGTGACTTTTACGTGTCGGTGTTCGGGGCGAAAGTGGTGGCCGAACGCGATCCGGTCATCTTGAAGATGGCCAACAGCTGGCTCATCCTCAACGCGGGTGGCGGCCCTACCGATGACAAGCCGGCTGTGACGCTGTCGCCGCCCGCCGACCCCAGCCGCACCAGTGCGTTCCTCAACCTCAGGGTGGCCGACATCGGCCAGGCCTATGCGGAGTGGTCGGCGAAAGGTGCCGTGTTTCTCACCGAGCCCAAGGACCACGGGCGCGAGATCCGGGCCTATATCCGCGATCCGGACGGTCACCTGATCGAGGTCGGCCAGTCGACACCCAGACCGGGCTCGCGGTAGCACGGCGAACTCCATCAGCCCCCGGGCCAGAGATCCTCCGGCTCACGCCCGCGGGTCTCCGGGAGCACCCAGAACAGCGCCATGACCAGTGCCGCAGGCAGGAAAGTGACCACCCCGGCCACCCCGAACTGGTGAGCGGCGTTGGCTACCGTACCGAAGGCGACCAGGCCGGCCACCGCCCCCAGCACACCGGCCGCCGTGGTCCAGCCCACCACCGAGGCGCGGACCGAGGTGGGGAACAACTCGTTGACCAGCGCCCCCGCCGCCGGGGCGAAGACCGAGGCGGCGAACACGGCGGAGATGTAGCCGGCGATCAGGGCTGCGGCGGAACCGCTGTAGGTCAGCGTGGCCAGCAGGGCCACGGACACCATGGCCAGCGCGCCGGTCAGCCGCCGGCCGACCCGGTCCGCAAGCCAGCGTCCGGCCAGCAGCCCGGCCAGCCCGGCGATGCCCGACCCCACCACCATGCCCGCGGTCACGATGCCCCGCAGATGCAGGATGTTCTGCGCGAACAGGAAGCCGAAGCTGTTGGCCGGGCCGGTGATCACCGAGATGGCGAAGGCCAGGATCGCGACCACCAGCAGGCGCCGCCGGAAGGGCCGGGCCACCGCATCGAGCACTGGGATGGGATGCCCCGAACTCGCGACGGCCACGGTGAACCGGTCAGGCTCCTGGACCCAGCGGCCGACCAGGGGCAGCAGCGCCAGCGGGATGAGCGCCAAGATGAACACCCCCCGGAACCCGATCGCATGCGACGCCAGGCTGTGCACGATGGCGATGACCCCGGCCCCGGTGCCGTACCCGGCGGCGATGAGCGCCACGGCTTTGGCCCGGTCCGTCGACGCGGTCTGCTCGGCCGCGATGACCTGCGCCAGCCCGTTCGACGCGCTGAGCAGCGGACGCCCGCAGGCGAAGATGGCCACGAACCACCAGTAGCTGGGGCTGGCCGCGGCCAGCACGGTCAGGGCCAGCCCGGCGCCGACCGTGATGAGCAGCATCCGCCGGCGCCCGAAGTCGTCGGCCAGCCCGGTGATGGGCAGCGCGCCCAGCGACGCGAGGCGCATGATGGCCAGCCCGATGCCCAGATCGGTGCCGGACAGCCCGGCCTGGTCCGCGATACTCGTGCCCTGGCTCACCTGGCCGAAGCCCCGGGCCACGTCGCCCAGGGCAGCCACCACGCCGAACTGCCCGAACCCTGACGCGAAGGCGGCGACGGCCACCCCGACCACCGCCCGGTCGTTCCAGCGGTGCAGATGCAGACCCGCCGGTCCGGGTGGGGGGATCGCGCCTGGATCAGTGCTCAACCTGGTCTGCCTTCGCAAGGGGGCGCGGCTTTTCCTACACGCGGTAGTGAGTAGGCTCTGCGTTGCAAGGAGGTTCCATGCTGCCCCCATTTGGCTGGCAGGCGGTCCTGGAACGCTGGGAATTCGCGCCTGTCGTGACGGCTATCGTCGTCGTCTTCGCTGCCCTGTACCTGTGGGGCGCGTGGCGGGTCGGGCGCCGTCATCCGGCCCGGCCCTGGCCGTGGTGGCGGAGCGGGCTGTTCCTGGGCGGTCTCGCGGTCGTCGTACTGGCCACGCAGAGCGGCATCGGCGCGTACGACGACGTCCTGTTCTGGGACCACATGATCCAGCACCTCATGCTGATCATGATCGCGCCGCCGCTGCTGGTGCTGGGCCAGCCGGTCACGCTGCTGCTGCACGCGAGCCGGAACCCGCTGCACACCTGGGCCAAACGGGCGATACGGTCCCGGGTGGTCACCTTCCTGACCTGGCCGCCGTTTGTCCTGGTCCTGTACGCGGCGACCATCGCCGGAACGCACCTGACCGGCCTGATGGGCCTGGTCATGACCAACCCCGCCCTGCACAACGCCGAGCATGCCCTCTACCTCGTGGTCGGGTACCTGTTCTTCCTGCCGATCCTGGGCAGCGAGCCCATCCGCTGGCGGTTGTCCTACCCGATCAGGTTCGTGATGCTGGTCGTGGCCATGCCGGTGGATACGTTCACCGGGCTGATTCTCGGTACCGAGAACACGCCGATCAAGGGCATGACCGAGGTGCGCCCGGCCGGTTCGGCTGGCCCCGTGGCCGACCTGCACGCGGGTGGTGCGGTCATGTGGATCGGCGGCGACGCGATCATGCTCGGCTTCATGATGCTGGTCTTCCTGATGTGGGCGCACGCCGACCGGGTCGGCACGGTCAACCGGGGCTGGCTGGAAGCCGTGCGCACGTCGAGCTTCGAGAGCCTGGTCGCCGCGCCGGCCGCGGACCGCGCCGCGTCCGGCCCGGACCACGGTGAGCTGGGCCCGGACCGCGGCGCGGCGGACCCGGATCCCGCGCAGGCCCCGGCAGCCGCATCGTCCGGTGCGCAAGCCCGGCCCGCCGCCGAGCCCACCCCGGCCGTGGCGGGAGCGCACGGCACCATCGACGACGACGAGCACCTGGACGCCTACAACGCCTACCTCGCCCGGCTGAACCAGCCCGGGCACAGGCCTGGCCGGTAAAAAGGACGTCAAGCCAGCCCAATGAATTGGCCTGAAAGCCAGTTCCTGCACAACAGCCGAAACAATCTTGGGCTCATCCTGAACCCCCTGCGCGCTATTCCCGTGACAAAGGGTGCGGCGCGCGAGCGGGGCGTTAGCTGCATGGTGCAGCCGGCCGTACAACCGGCCGGCCGGTCCCGTGCTGGCTGAATGGTGCGCTTCTCCTCCCGCCCTGACGCCGTGCCAGGGCGCCCACCGAGGGCCCCGGCATCCGGGTGGAAGGGGAAGCGGGAATGTCATTTATCCATCGTGTGGCCTTGGCGTCAGCCGCCGGCCTGGCGACTTTCGCGGCGGCGGGCCTGGCCATCGCACCTGCTGCGGGGGCGCAGGCGCGGACGTCGGGCCAGGCGCACGGGCAGCAATCCTTCATCGGCCACTTTCACAAGATCTCTACCATCGCGTCAACGGTGCCGGGCAACGGCGACGTCAACCCGTACGGCGTGGCGGTGGTCGGCCGTAGTCAGGGCATCCTGCACCGCGGCAGCGTCCTGGTCAGCAACTTCAACAACGCGAAGAACCTCCAGGGCACCGGGACCACGATCGTCCAGGTTTCGCCCGGCGGGTCGCGTAGCACCTTCGCCCGGATCAGCGCCAGGCACCTGCCCGGCGCCTGCCCCGGCGGGATCGGCCTGACCACCGCGCTCAATATCCTGCACGGTGGCTGGGTCGTGGTCGGCAGCCTGCCCACCACGAACGGCATGTCGCCCACGGCCAAGGCCGGCTGCCTGCTGGTGCTGGACCGCTGGGGCCACGTCCGGGAGACCCTGTCCGGCCACGGCATCAACGGCCCGTGGGATATGACGGCGATCAGCAACCACCACTTCGCCCAGCTGTTCGTCACGAACGTCCTCAACGGGACCGTGGCGGCGAACGGCAACGTGGTGCGCAAGGGCACCGTGCTCCGGCTGACCCTGGCCCTGCATCGCCATCACGCCCCGCATCTGCTGGGCACGACGACGATCGGGTCCGGGTTCGGGGAGCGGACCGACCCGGCCGCCCTGGTCGTCGGGCCGACCGGCGTGGGGCTGAACTCCCGCGGCACCCTGTTCGTCGCGGACAGCCTGGGTAACCGGATCACCGCGATCCCCGGCGCCCCGTTCCGGAACAACAGCGCCGGAACCGGCTTCCAGGTGACCTCGGGCGGCGCGCTGAACACGCCGCTGGGGCTGACCGTGGCCCCGAACGGGAACGTCCTCACCGTCAACGGTGGTGACGGCAGGCTCGTCGAGACCACCCCGGCGGGCATGCAGATCGCCCACCGCTTCCTCGACAAGTCCGGCAGCCCGAAGGGCGCGGGCGCACTGTTCGGCCTGGCCGTCGCGCCGTACGGCTCCGGCCTGTACTACGTGGACGACGCGGTCAACACGCTGCGCTTGCTTCACTAACGCCAGCACGGCCCGCCGCACTCACAGGGGCCGGCCGGGGCGCGGTGCCAGGGGAGAGGCGCCGCGCCCCGGCCTCATGTCCACCAGACCAGAACCGCCACCCCTTCCTGACCCCCACCCCACCCCGCCCCTCCCGACCAGGATCGTGGTGCTTTTGGCCCCGCGGGCGGCGCAGAATGACACCACGATCGATGCGATACGGCCTGGTCGGCGACACGCCGGCAGTGCTTTCTACGTCAATCTAGGAATCCAGCTAGATCCGCCCATAGGCTGCTAGGCCGTGGACCCTGTACGTAATCCTTACGCGCCGGGCGCCGGCCAGCGCCCGCCCGAGCTGGCCGGCCGGGACCGGGAGCTCAGCCAGTTCGAGGTCGTGCTGGAGCGGATCGCCCGCGGGCGCCCGGAGCGCAGCATCGTGCTCACCGGGCTGCGCGGCGTGGGCAAGACCGTTCTCCTCAACTCCTTCCGCTCGATGGCCCTGCAACGGCTGTGGGGCACCGGGAAGATCGAGGCCCGCCCTGAGCAGTCGATCCGCCGCCCGGTCGCGGGCGCGCTGCACATGGCGGTGCGCGAGCTCGCCCCCCGCCACCGGGCCCCCGACCGGATCGAGCAGTTCCTCGGCGTGCTCAAGGCGTTCGCGGCCCGGGACCCTAAGGCGCCGAAGGGCACCTTCACCCCGCACCTGGGCATCGACGTGCCCGCGGTCCGGGGCCGGGCCGACTCCGGGGACATGGAGATCGACCTGATGGAGCTGTTCACCGATGCCGCGTCGGTGGCCGGCGACCTCAGCGTGGGCATCGCGCTGTTCATCGACGAGATGCAGGACGTGCCCGCGCCCGACATATCCGCGCTCTGCGCCGCCACCCATGAGCTGTCCCAGACCGGCGGGCCCCTGATCGTGGTCGGGGCGGGCCTGCCGCACCTGCCGTCGGTGCTGTCCGCCAGCAAGAGCTACTCAGAACGGCTGTTCCGGTACGTGTCGATCGACCGGCTGGACCGGGCCGCGGCCGATCAGGCGCTGCTCGCCCCGGCCCAGCGGGAGGGGGCCGACTTCGAGCCGGACGCGCTCAACGCGCTGTACCAGGCGGCCGACGGGTACCCGTATTTCGTGCAGGCGTACGGCAAGGTCACCTGGGACGTGGCCACGGACAGCCCGGTGACCGCGAAAGACGTCGCCGTGGCCAGCCCGCAGGCCGAGGCTGAGCTGGCGGTGGGCTTCTTCGGCAGCCGTTATGAGCGGGCCACCCCGGCGGAACGCGACTACATGCGGGCCATGGCGCAGCTCGGCGACGACCCGGTGCAGACCGCGCAGGTCGCCGACGAACTCGGCCGCAAGCCGTCCAGCGTGTCCCCGGCCCGGGACGGCCTGATCAAGAAGGGGCTGATCTACAGCTCGGAGCGCGGCCTGATCGCGTTCACCGTGCCGCACTTCGGCCGGTTCCTGCGCGCCCAGCCCATCTGAGCGCGGTCAGCCCATCTCAGCGCCGCCCGGTCGCCCGGGACCAGGGTCCTCTGGCTGAATATGGATCTTTCTAGGGCTGCGGGTAGACACCCGTAGATAACTGCATAGCCTCCTGATGACCCCGGTCCTGGGCGGGCCCGGGATGGCCCAGTGCGGCCGCCGGACAGTCCGGGGAGAGCGGCAGCACCGCCGTCTGGACCAGGGGGCGGCGCCGTTTGAGCTGGACCGCGAACACCACTTCCGCGTTCTGGCCGTCGAGGCGGCAGGGGTAGACCACGTACCGCCAGCACAGCTCACGCCACATGTCGATGGGCAGTTCCGTGGCGATCGCCTGGGCGTGCTTGCGCCACTGACGGCTGCGGCGCAGCGCCCTGAGGGTGCGCTCGGCGGGCAGCTGGCGCAGCTCGCAGGGATCGGTGTAGCCCAGCCGGAGCAGTGCCTCGCTGACTTCCGGTGACAAGGCGGCAATCAGCGCCAGTTCGGCGCAGACGATGCCCAGGAACAGCAGGGCCCCATGGTTGCGGGGCGGCAGGTACAGGGCCGGGCTCTCGATCGAGATCAGCGCGGCCCCGGTGAGCAGGGCGGCCCGGGCGATTGACCGCCACCCGGTTGGCTGGGTGCTGAAGTCGCCGAAGCAGCCGCAGCCCAGGTCAGGGCGCCGGCCCCGGAGTTCGGCCAGGGCGGCCACGCACATCAGGAAGAACGCGACGGCCGCAACCCGGGCCCCGGTCGCCGCGCGGGGCGCGAACAGCGCCGCGCCGCTGCTCGTTCCTACCGGGAACATGGTCACCAGCAGGGCGATCCCGAGGGACATCTCGAACGCGCACATGAGCATGGCCAGCGGGCGGCGGAGCCGGAGCGGGAACAGCTCGGTAGGGCCCAGGCCGGCGTCCAGTGAGCCGGAGCGCAGCACCCGGCCCAGCTTGGCCAGGCATCCGCCGATCAGGATGCCCGCGATCAGGGGCGGCTGGATGTCCTGCAGGTCCGCCCAGAGGGCCACCGGGAGTTCTGGGCTGGTCATGGCCGTCCCGTTGGTGCTGGGCCGGGTGCAGGCGAGCCGGGTGCAGGCGAGCCGGGTGAAGGCGAGCCGGGTGGCGGGGAGGCAGCTGAGCGGGACCCGAGTGAGACCGTGGCGTTGAAGCAGCCTCGTTCCAGGTCACCGCCCATGGCCACGAAGCTGGCCATGGGCAGGTCGGCGACCCGCCCCCGGGGTGAAGTGCCGCAGGTCACGCAGCGATCGCAGAAGATCTGCGCGGTAGCAGCGCAGCCGGACACCGGGAGCACCCGGGCCCTGCCCGTGCACTCGTTGCGGACCTCCAGCAGGCTGCCGACCGACAGGTAGGGCAGCCGCGGGCACCCGGCCGTGGCCAGCGGCTGCTCGAGGCAGGCTGTCTCCGGGTCGAGGGCCGGATACCGGACGCCGTCCGCGTCCGCCGGGCCGGTGGCCTCGTGCCACACGGCCGACCCCGCGATGCGGACCGCGGCATGGCCCCGGGCCGCGGCCGGGCCGGGCGCCTCGCTGGCCCGGTAGGCCGGCTGGGAAGTCGCGGGGACCAGCGCCTCGAGGAACCCCCGGCCGCGCAGCCCGATGAAGTCCACCAGGTAACCGGGTTCGAGCCGGGGGAAGCGCACCTGCAGCCGGCCCATGGCGTGCGGGGGGATCAGCACGGCCTGGCGATGGGCGGTCCGGCCCACGTCGACGAGCATGCTCTCCCGGTCCCGCTCGATGATCAGCCCGGTTACCCGGCCCACGTTGGCCCAGATCCGGTCGGCGACGCTGCGCTGCCCCGGGTGCATCCGGACTACTACGCTGTCCCCGCTCTCCAGGGCGGTGGGATCGGCCGTGCGGCCTTTCCACACGACGGCGCCGGGGGGCAGCGCGATCCGCCGCTCCCCGCCCGGCCCGCAGATGGTGATGACTTGCGGGCTGGTGTCCAGCACCGTGCCGGTAAGCACGCCCGGGAAGGCCGCCGGGCCGCTGCCCGGCCCGCCGCCGTCCTGCTCCGGGCTGACCGTCGCGGAGGGGCCGGCTCCGGTGTGCGCCACTGCTATCCCCACCGTGCCCGCGGCAGCCACCCCGGCGGTCGCGAGCTGCGCTAACGGAGTGGGCGCCGGCGGGTGGACCGCAGCCTTGAGCAGTTGCCGCCGGGCGAGGCGTTCCGCGGACGTGGGTCCTGCGCAACGGACACAACACGCTAAGTCACCACGTTGGACAAGCATCGACCCTCCCCAGGCAAACATCCCAGCTCATGACGATGGGGGCGGGAGAGGCACGCGTCAAGCGGTTCCGGCACGTTGCCCGTGCAGCAGCGCCTCGCCGGCGCACGGCTGAACCGTGGGGACAGCGTGATACCTGGGTACGGTTGGTGTGTGAGCGTCGGGGGCGATCACGTCGTGGCCGGTGCGCGCGGAAACGGGGCCACACCGCGCAGCGGGCACGCCGGGACTGAGGGTCAGAGCGAATCCGCGCGGGGAACTGCCGCGGGCGCGCAAGCCGAACGCGCCGCCGCGGCGCACGCACCGTGGCCGAGGGCGGAGCAGGAGCAGGCACCGGGCCCAGGCGACCCGGCGTTCCACGAATACGTCACCTCCCGCAGCGGGTCACTGCTGCGCATGGCCTACCTGCTTACCCGCAACCGGGCGGATGCCGAGGATCTCGTCCAGGCGGCGCTAGCCAAGACCTACCAGGCGTGGGACCGGATCGAGGACCGCGGCGCGGTGGACGGCTACGTCCGCCGGGCCATGGTGAACACGCACATCTCATGGTGGCGGCGGCGCCGGGTGGAGGAGTACCCGACGGACGAGATCCCCGATCAGCCCGTCATCGACCACACGGGCGAGAGCGAAGTGCAGGACGCGCTGCGCCGGGCGATCGAGCGCCTCCCGCAGCGGATGCGGGCCGCCGTGGTGCTGCGCTACTACGAGGACATGAGCGAGGCCGAGATCGCGAACGTCCTCGGAGTCAGCCTGGGCACGGTCAAGAGCACGGTGTCGCGGGCGGTGGCCAAGCTGCGCATCGACGCCGACCTGCTCGAAAGCTGAGCGAAGGCTGAGGGTAATCCGAGGTTCGGAGGGTGACGTTTGCCCTCAAGGCATGACACGATCCGACGAGAACCACGTGGGACCGGTGCTGCTGCGCCGGGAGTGAATCACCAGGAGGTGGCCCGTGCTCAGCACGATGATGGACGTGCCTCTGACCGTGACCGGGCTGATGCGGTACGGCACCACGGTCTTCGGCGATAGCGAGGTCGTCACGTGCACGACGGACGGCGTCCGCCGCCAGTCCTACGCCCAGACCGGTGCCCGCGCGGCCCAGCTGGCCGGCGCCCTGCGCGGGCTCGGCGTGGACGGCGACCAGCGGGTCGCCACCCTGCTCTGGAACAACTCCGAGCACCTCGAGGCCTACCTGGCCGTTCCCTCCATGGGCGCGGTCCTGCACACCCTGAACCTGCGGCTGGACCCGAAGCAGCTCAGCTACATCGCCAACCACGCCGGCGACTACGTGATCATCACCGAGCCCACGCTCGTGCCGCTGCTGGCCGCGATCCTGCCCGCCCTGGAAACGGTCCGGCACATCGTGCTGGCCGGCCCGGTCTCGGGTGAGGGAGCCGCCGACGCCGGGGCGCTGGCCGGCCCCGGCCACGAGGTGCACTACTACGAGGAGCTGCTGGCCGCCCAGCCGGCCGAGTTCGACTGGCCCGAGCTGGACGAGCGGACCGCGGCGGCCATGTGCTACACCAGCGGCACCACTGGCATGCCGAAGGGCGTGGTGTACAGCCACCGTTCCATCTACCTGCACGCGATGGGTGCCTGCCTGGGCAACGCCTTCGCGGTGAGCGACCGCGACCGGATCCTGCCGGTGGTGCCCATGTTCCACGCCAACGCCTGGGGGCTGGCCTACGCGGCGGTGCTCAGCGGCGCCGACCTGATCATGCCGGACCGTTTCCTGCAGCCCGAGCCGCTGGTCCGGCTGATCGAGGCGGAGCGGCCGACGATCGCCGGTGCGGTCCCGACCATCTGGAACGGCCTGCTCCAGCACATCCGCGCTCATGGCGGCGACGTGTCCTCGCTGCGCCTGGTGCCGTGCGGCGGCTCGGCGGTCCCGCACGCGCTGATGGAGGCCTTCCAGAAGGAACTCGGTGTGGAGATCTTGCAAGCCTGGGGGATGACCGAGACCTCACCGCTGGCCAGCGTCGCCCGGCCGCCGCGCGGGGTGAGCGAGGAAGAGGGCTGGGCACTACCGGGACACCGCGGGCAGGCTGTTCTGCACCGTCGAAGGACGGCTGGTCGGCGACAGTGGCGCGGTGCTGCCGAACGACGGCGTGGCGGTCGGCGAAGTCCAGGTCCGCGGGCCCTGGATCACCGGGTCGTACTACAAGGACGACGATCCGGGGAAGTTCCACGACGGCTGGCTGCGGACCGGCGACGTCGGGACCATCGACCGGCTCGGCTATATAACGCTCACCGACCGGTCCAAGGACGTGATCAAGTCCGGCGGCGAGTGGATCTCGTCGATGGAGCTGGAGAACGCCCTCATGGGTCATCCCGAGGTGGCCGAGGCGGCCGTCATCGGGGTCCCCGACGAGAAGTGGGGCGAGCGCCCGCTCGCCACGGTGGTGGTCAAGGGTGATGCCACGATCACGCCGAAGGAGCTCAAGGCCTACCTCGCCGAGCGGATACCCCGCTGGCAGCTTCCGGAGCGCTGGTCGTTCATCGAGGAGGTCCCGAAGACCAGCGTCGGGAAGTTCGCCAAGACCCGGATCCGGGAGGCGTACGCGGCCGGCGATTACGAGGTGGTCGAGGTGCCGTGACCGGTTCTGGCGCTGGCCAGCCGGCGGCCCGCTGGGCCGGGCCCGGCTGACCCCGGCCCGGTTGTTTCTGCCGCAGACGTGCCAACTGCTTTGGCACGTCTGCCGGCATCCCGGTACGCTGATGCGGACCGCTTGGTCGTCGGGAGGCTTCGCCTAGTCCGGTCTATGGCGCCGCACTGCTAATGCGGTTTGGGTTTACCGCCCATCCGGGGTTCAAATCCCCGAGCCTCCGCTCCCTGAGCAGCAGTTTCCCCGGTGGATCATCTACCGGGGGACTGCTGCTCTTTATGTCCGGGCGCCGGGGGACCTCTGAAGCAGCGTGAGGACCGCGTCGCAACAGAAGATCCGCGCGTACCGCCGCCTCGGTGTCACTGTCACAGGCGCGTGGGGCGGCTCGTCCTAGGTGTGGGAGCGATCACCGAGGAGGAGATGGGATGACTACCGGACTCGAGTCCCTCAAAGGGGCCGGAACGATCTTGCTGACCACCTACAAGCGCGATGGCACTCCCGTGCCCACGCCGGTGAGCATCGCGTTCGACGGGGACCGCGCTTTCTTCCGCTCGTACGACCAGGCCTGGAAGACCAAGCGGCTGCGCAACAATACGCGCGTCGAGATTGCGCCCGCCACGCTGCGGGGCAAGCCGACGGGCCCGGCGGTGGCGGCGCGGGCGACCCTGCTCACCGGGGCCCAGGCCGAGTTCGCCGCGCAGGCCCTGGCCCGCCGGCACCGGCTGCTGCAGGCGGTCCTGGTGCCACTCGCACACCGGATCAAGCACTACCAGACGATGCATTACGAACTCGAACGGGCCAACTGAGCCGCCGCCGCACCGCAGATGACGGTCACCGGCGGCGGTCCGTGGCGCTGGTCACGTTCGCGATGATGGCGGCAAACGGCGGGATCGCCAGCGCCACCAGCGAGATGATGACCGAGGCGAGGACCGAGTAGCGGGCCACCACCGCCCAGGAAATGACGAACAATCCGATGCAGACCGACATCAGCACGAAGTAGCGCCGCTTGTCGCTCCGCGACGGCGGTGGCCCCGCCGCCCCGCCCCGGTTCTGTCCGTCGCCCGTCACAATACGTCCAGTATGGCTACGGTCCCGCGTGGCCAGCCGGGAGGTCAGGGCCCGGGCTACTGGCCTCCGCCGCCTCCGGAGTTCTGCTGGTCTTCCCCGCGGGGCCCGGCGCCCTGGTCATACTGGCCCCCCTGGCTGGACTGGTCCTGGCTGGACTCGTCCTGCTGGCCAGATCCCGAATTCTCCTGTCCCGGCAGGCCGAGCTTCTTCTCGGCGGCCTCCTCGCCCTTCTGGACCTGTTCTGGATGGTCCTGCGCGTACTTTTCCGCGTCGTCCTTCAGCTTGTCGAACTCGCTCATGGCGTCCTCCAGGATTGTTGCCTGCTTCGCGGGTGATGGGCTCGCGACCCATCGCGGGGGCGCCGCTACCCGTGCTGAGCATCGCGACACACGCTTGGGTTACCGGCCTGGCTGGCCGTGCTTCGCGGGACCAGGCCGGCGCATCCGCTCAGGACCCTGGGCAGCGCCCCGGGGGCAGGTGCCATAACCTGTCCGGCGGGCTGGGCCCCGTCGCGGGCCTGGCCCGGCTACTCTGGCTCATCCCGACCCCTGCAGGCGTGCACCGCCAGGGCCCGGCAGGCGTCTGTTAAGCGTCACCTCGAACAGAAAGCACGCGAATGCGACTTCAGGCGATTGGGATAGTCCCCGCTGCGGTGGCCGCCGGGCTGGCCTTAGCAGCCTGCTCGGGGACCAGTTCCGGGAGTCCGGCCGGCCCGTCGGCGCCGGCCCACAGCGCGTCGCCCGGCGCGCACGCCTCGACGCCGGTCGAACCGGACACGGTATCGGCGGTGCGCGCCGATGCCGATGACTACCTCACCCTGTACACCGCGGGCCAGTTCGCCGTCATCTATCAGATGCTGAGCGCCCCGGTCCGGCAGGCCATCGACCAGCAGGCCTGGGTGGCGGTGCACCGGGGCTGCCTGGGCGCGACCGGCGGGATGACCTACAAGATCCGCCATATCGCCGTGGCCGGCCAGACCGCGGTGGTGACGGTGGCCCTCACCGGGGGCACCGCGAAGCCGGAAAGCGCCACCGAGACGCTGGTCTACGCCGGCGGGCACTGGGGGTTCTCGCCCCGGGACCTGGCGCTTGTACCGGCACGGGAGCGTGTCCGCGGATGTCGCCGCGGCCAAGGCGGCGGGCGGATGCGCGAGCTGAGCTACGGCTCCAGGCGGCCCAGGATCTCCAGGGCCTCGTCGTGGGCCTGCCCGGCCAGGCCAGGCAGGACCGTGTCGCGGAAGATCTCCGGGAGCACGGTCTCGCGGAAGGCGACCGGGTAGGGACGGTATTCCCCGCTCGCGGTCGTGCCGCCCTCCCCGGGGCCCAGCACCTGGCGGGCCGGGACGGTGCCGAAGTGCGCGAGAACCGCCTCGTTGAAGGCCTCCGGGGCCTGGCCGGTCGCGCTGGCCACGATCGTGGTCAGCCTGCGTACGTCCGCCCGTGGCTCGGCGGAGGCACCGGGTGCCTCCTCGGCGGTGAGGGTCCAGGCCCACAGTTCGTGCGGGGTGGCCGCGTCACATCGCGCGGTCTCCTCCTCGTCGAACGGCTCCCCGTCCCAGGTGAGGTACTTTCCCGCGGCATGGCTGGCGACCGGGTCGATGGTCAGCAGGACGTTGACCACCCCGGCCTGCATGGGCTCGGGCTCCGTCATGACGTCTGCCTCCCAGGACTATCAGTGTTAACGGGGGTCGGGCCGGTCCAGGTTCCAGTGGTGCGAGACCGACAAGATCCATCGGCCGGAGTCGGTACCCGGCTGCATGAGGAACCGGCTGATCAGCCGCTGGCCACCCTCGTAGTCGCCGTACAGCACGTCGACGGTCACCGGCTGCCGGGCCTTGACCGCCTCGGCCACCCTGCCCCGCTCCGGGTCGTCGGGATCACGGAGCGCCGCCTGCCAGAAACCGATGTCGGAAGGGGCGACGTACAGATCGCGGGTTTGCCGCCGGAACCCCGACAGCTCCGGGCGCTGCTCGCCGGTCAGCCGCTCCGGCCAGACCCGCCAGGCCCGCATCACCGCGATGCCGTTCCCCGGGTTGCGCACCGACATCGCCAGGTAGACCGTGTCGCCCTCGACCTCGGCCGCCCCCATGCCGCCCGCCAGCACGACATGCTTGAAGTCGATCCAGAAGACCTTCTGATCCGGATCCTGGAGCCGGGACGGGACCAGCAGCGGCTGCAGTCCGACCAGGAGTGACCGCTCGGCCGCCCGGGCGGCCCGGTTGGCCGAGCGCACCGACGCGAACGTGGAGATGGCCAGGACCAGAGTGCCGCCGGCTGTCGCCAGCTCCGCGATGGTGCCCCAGTCAACCGCCATGGCCTGAGCCTAGGGTGGCCACGGCGGATCCGGGAACCTGGCCCGGGTGGTACACGTCGTCACGACGAGGGTCGTGCCAAGCTAGGTAGCAGCCGGGTCAGCGGGCCGACCGCAGTGCGGTGGCCAGCTCCCGGGGTGGAAAGGCCGGTGAGGAGACAGCCATGCGATCTGGCGGGCGGGATTTCCTGCGTCTGTGCGGGGTGGCCATCGTCGTAGGCGGCCTGGCCGCGGCGCTGACCCTGCTGTTCATCCCGCTTAGTGTGCAGCGGACCTCGTCCGGGCAGATCATCGGGTGGTGCGGCCCTGGTCTCCATTCCGATAACGCCCTCCAGGTGCGGATCGACCCGGGCATCGTCAACACCGGCGGCGGCGCCGGGCCATCCGTGCCCGCCGCCCAGCTGCGGCAGTTCGAGCAGTACTGCACGCACAAGGCGGACGGCCAGCTGATCGAGGCGGCCGTGATCGCGGTGCTCGCGCTGCTGATCGGGGTGCCCATGGTCGCGGCCCGCCGGCGTCAGGATGAGATGCCGGCCCCGCCCGGGGCCCGGCCCCTCACTGAGCAACTCGGGCACCCCCGGCAACACGGTCTGGAAATAGGACCGGGCCGCGGCGGCCGTTCCCACGTCGAAGCCCGCCTCCTCTGACATGTACCAGCGGTGCTCGAGGATCTCGTGGAAGATCTCGGCCGGGGGCAGGCGGCGGCGCAGGCCCTCCGGGATCGCCGCGACCACCGGGTCGTAGACGTCGTTGAGCCACTGGCTGGCCGCCACCATCTCGGAGACCGGACGGCCCTGCTTCTGCTCCAGGTAGGCGCGGAAGCTGGCGATGTCGTTCAGCAGCCGGCGGGCCTGGTTCTCCTCCACGACCAGCCCGGTGCGCAGGAACAGCTTGCGCGCGTGATGCCCGGACTCGGAGACCTTGGTCCGCAGCTTGAGCCGGTTCCCGTCCGGCGTGCTGATCAGCTCTACCTCGTCGGCGTCGAAGCCGAGCTCGTTGAGCCGGCGCAGCCGTTGCGCGATCCGGTAACGCTGGTCGTCGGGTTGGAGCAGCTCTTCGCGGGTCAGTTCGTCCCACAGGCGTTCGTAGCGCCGGGGCAGCTCGGCGGCGATCTCCAGTGGGTCCAGATCCGGGCTGAGCAGCTCGCCGGCCTGGAGGTCGAGGAGCTCGCCGTAAACCCGCTCCTCGGCCAGTTCCACGTCGTAATGCCGCTGGCCGGCGGTGAGCGTGGGATGGCGCTCACTGGTCTCCGCGTCGACCAGGTACGCCTCGAGTGTGCCCGCGTCGTAACGGAACAACGTGTTGGACAGCGAGCAGTCACCCCAGAAGAAACCGGACAGGTGCAGCCGGACCAGCAGCTCGACCAGGGCGTCGAGCAGCCGGTCGGTCGGCTGGCCGCCCCGCGGGCTGGAGAAGACGGCCCGGTAGGTGGTGGAGAAGTCCAGGAACCGGGTGACCAGGATCGCGTCGACATCCGGCCCGCGGTCCACCACGATGCCCACCACATGCACCGCCGGCACGTTGAGCTCGGCCAGTTCACGCAGGAGCCGGTACTCGCGCCGGGCCAGGTTCTCGTTGATCGCCTTGAGCGCGTACAACTCGCCATCATCGGCGACGAACCGGACGATGTGCCGGGAGATGCCCCGCTGCCGGATTTCGACCAGGCGCGGATCCCGCCACTCTTCGAGCGGCTCCGTCCACGGTAGAGTCAGCAGACCGGCAGCTTCCTCCGTCGGCGGGCTGAAGACGAAACGCACCGCGTGAACTCGCCTCCTCAGCCCGTCCGGCCTGGCACTATTACACCGCACAGCGGAGTTGACGTAACTCTAGGGTGAACGTAGCGTCAGCGCGGACGCGGGGTGGACCCCGGATCTTTCCCAAGCTTTCATCAACTCGGTCCCATCGGATAGCCACTACCGATCTTTTGTGCTGCATGGTTAAGGAGTGACCCGTATGCGCATTTCCGTTATTGGGACCGGATATCTGGGTGCCGTGCACGCCGCCTGCATGGCGGACATCGGCCACGAAGTCCTCGGCGTGGACACCGATGCCCAGAAGATCGCCGCGCTCCAGGACGGTCACGCGCCCTTCTTCGAGCCCGGGCTCGAAGAGATCCTGGTCCGGGCGGTGGGCTCGGGGAAGCTCCGCTTCAGCACCTCCCTGCAGGAGGCCGCCGAGTTCGCCGATGCCCACTTCATCTGCGTCGGGACCCCGCAGCTGACCGGGGCGGCCGGCGCCGACCTGAGTCACATCGAGGCGGTGGTGGACGGGCTGGCCCCGCACCTGACCCGGGATTGCCTGGTGATTGGCAAGTCCACGGTCCCGGTCGGCACCGCGGCCCGGCTGGCCGCCCGGATCGCCGAGCTTGCCCCGGCGGGCGGCGCCGCGGGCCTGGCCTGGAATCCGGAGTTCCTCCGCGAGGGCTTCGCGGTGGAGGACACGCTGCGGCCGGACCGGATCGTGGTGGGCATTACGTCAGAGGCCGCCGACGTCACGCTGCGGGCGATCTACGAGAGCGTGCTGGAGCTGGGCACGCCGTACATCACGACCGATCTGGCCACGGCGGAACTGGTCAAGGTGGCGGCGAACGCCTTCCTGGCCACCAAGATCTCTTTCATCAACGCGGTCTCCAACGTGTGCGACGCGGCGGGCGCGGATGTGATGACCCTCGCGGACGCGCTCGGCCACGACACCCGGATCGGCCGCCGGTTCCTGTCCGCCGGGCTCGGCTTCGGCGGCGGCTGCCTGTCCAAGGACATCCGGGCCTTCATGGCCCGCGCCGACGAACTGGGCGTGGGTGACTCCCTGCAGTTCCTGCGGGAGGTCGACCAGATCAACACGGGCCGGCGGGCGCTGGCCGTCGAGGCCGCCCGTGAGCTGGCCGGCGGGTCCTTCGCCGGGCGGAACGTGGCCGTGCTGGGCGCCGCGTTCAAGCCCGACACCGACGATGTCCGCGACTCGCCCGCCCTGGACGTGGCCCGGACCATCCGCGCCGAGGGCGCGGTCGTGCGGGTGCACGATCCCCGGGCCACCTACAACGCCCGCCGGGCCTGCCCGGACCTGGACTACGTCGAGGAAGCGGTCAAGGCCTGCGAGGCGGCCGACGTGGTGCTGCACCTCACCGAATGGAGCGAGTACCGCGACCTCGATCCGGCGCAACTGCTTTCGGTGGTCCGGACCCCCTGCATTCTCGACGGGCGCAACGTGCTGCCGCTGGCCGAGTGGCAGGCCGCGGGCTGGACCGTGCGCACGCTGGGTGGCGCGATCCGGTCAGCGTGAGTGGCCGTCCGTGTGAGCGCTCAGTGCTCGGTGCTCAGTGCCTGGCGGCCGACGCCAGCCGCACTTCCTCGGGCCGGGAGCGGAACCACTCGACCGTGCGGCGGACGCCGTCCTCCACCCGGATCTGCGGCTGCCAGCCCAGCACCTGGCTGGCCCGGGTGATGACCGGGCAGCGGCGGGCCGGGTCATCGACCGGCAGCGGCAGATGCTCCACCGGCGAGTCCGAGCCCGTCACCCGGAGCACCAGCCGCGCGAAATCGGTGACGGTGAACTCCTCCGGGTTGCCCAGGTTCACCGGGCCGCTCTCGGCGCAGTCGATCATGCCCACGATGCCGCGGATAAGGTCATCGACATAACAGAAACTACGCGTCTGGCTGCCGTCGCCGTAAATAGTGAGCGGATCGCCATTCAGGGCCTGGGTGATGAAGTTCGTGACAATGCGGCCGTCCCGGGCACTCATCCGCGGGCCGTACGTATTGAAGATCCGGATTATGCCGGCATTGATGCCGTGAGTTTCCCGGTAGGCACGGGTCAGGGCCTCGGCGAATCGCTTGGCCTCGTCGTACACACTTCTCGGGCCGACCGGGTTGACATTGCCCCAGTAGTCCTCGGTTTGCGGATGCACGGCCGGGTCCCCGTAAACCTCGCTGGTCGAGGCCAGGACGAAACGCGCGCCGTGCCGGCGGGCCAGTCGCAGCGCGTTCTCGGTCCCGTGGCTGCCCACGGCCAGGGTCTCAAGAGGAAGGCGCAGGTAGTCCGGCGGGGAAGCCGGGCTGGCGAGGTGGGCGACGGCGTCTACCGGGCCGGGCACATCGAGGGCGGAACTGACGTCGGCTTCCACGAGCGTGAAACCGGGCTGGCCCATCAGGTGCGCGACGTTGTCCAGCCGGCCGGTGGCCAGGTTGTCCACGCATACGGCACTATCACCCCGGGCCATTATCGCGTCACACAGATGGGAACCGAGGAAACCGGCGCCACCTGTCACCACGACTCGCATTGCTTCTCCTATCGAGACTATTGGCTGGGGCTCAGCCCGCCGCGACCTCCCCGGTTACGTGGCAGCAAGCTGCGCCGAGGTAATCCGCCGGTAAATTTGCACCGGCAAGGCCGGTGATAATTATGTTTCAGAATGTACCAGTGCCGGCCGGGCCCCGAGCCACTTCGGTCCTTACCTCCGGCTTAGCCGGAGCCGCGGCGGCCGGGTCCCGCGCCGCCGGTCAGGCTCACTCCGGAGCGGGCGGCACTACGACGATCATCGTCAGGGACAGCGGGCCGGTCCCGTCGTTCCGGTAGGCGTGCGGGACACCGCCCGGGAACCGGGCTGACTGCCCGGCCGTTACCTGATACTGCTCCCCGGCCACGGTCAGCGTCAGCGTGCCCGCTTCGACCGAGACCAGTTCCCGGGTGGCAGGCATGTGGGCGTCACCGCCGAAGCCCTCGCCCGGCTGGAGCGTCCAGCGCCACAGCTCCGCCGCCCAGGGCGGCTCCGTGGCGGCGATGATGGTGCCGGTCCCCCCGGACGGGCCCCGCCAGAGGACCCGCGCCTGCTCGGGTCCGCTCACCCGCACGCTGGACTCGCTGCTGACCTCCACCAGCCTGGTTATCGGCACGCCGAACGCGTCGGAGACCCGGGCCAGGGTGGCCAGATTCGGGTTGGCGCGTCCTTGCTCCAGGGAGACCAGGACCCCTTTGCTCACCCCGGACCGGGCGGCCAGCTGGTCTAGCGACCATCCCCGCTCGGCCCGCATCGCCTGGAGAGTCCGGGCCAGCGCGGCCGAGATGTCGGCAGCAGCCATCGTCTTATCCGTTCGCATCCGCTGTTATCGGTCGGTACAGTGAACCACATAGTCCGCTATAACGACCGGTGTTCGTGGAGTCATCGTGATCATTGTCTTCGCCCTGGCGGCCGCCGTGCTCTACGGCAGTGCCGACTTTCTCGGCGGTGCGGTGTCGCGGCGTACCCATGTCCTCTCCGTGCTCATCGTGTCAGCCCCGGCCGGGGCCGTGGTGCTGCTGGCCGCGGCGCTGGCCGCGGGCGGCCCGGTCGGGACGGCCGGCCTGCCCTGGGCCGCGGCGGCCGGCGCGGCGGGCGGCACCGGGCTCATCTTGTTCTATGCGGGCCTCGCCGCGGGGCCGATGAGCATGGTGGCCCCGGTCTCCGCGCTGGTCTCTACCGTGCTCCCGGTCGGGGTGGCGATCGCGGGCGGGGAGCGCCCCGGGACCCTGGCCTACGTCGGCGGCGGCATATGCCTGGTGGCCACGGTACTGGTGAGCTCGGAGGGGATCGGCCGGCGGCGGCCCGGCTCCCGCCCGGTGGGCCGCGGTCTTCTCCTGGGTGCGGGCGGCGGCGTGGGGTTCGGCTTGTTCTTCCTCTTTCTCCAGCACGCGGGCGCCTCGGGCGTGCTGTGGCCCAGCGCGGTGGCCCGGATCACCGGGGCCCTGGTCGTGACCGGGGCCGTGGCCTGGCTGGGTGGCCTGGCCTGGCGCGCGATCAGCCCGTGGCTGCTGGCCGGGGCGGTCGCGTCCGGGTTGCTCGACGCCGCCGCGAACGTCTGCTACGTGGTGGCCACCCGGGACGGGCTGTTCGGCATCGCGGTGGTGCTGACCTCGCTGTACCCCGGGGTGACCGTGCTGCTGGCCCGGCTCGTGCTGGGCGAGCGGATGCGGCTCCCGCAACTGGCCGGGCTGCTGCTGGCGGTGGCCGGCATCGCCCTCGTCAGCGTGTGACCCGGGTGCATCCTTCGCGGCCGGCAGTTCGACGGGCAGACTCGTGCTGCCGGACGCTCAGGTCTGACCGTCCGGCAGCACGAACCCCGGGGAAGGGATCGATAGCGCTGCGGGCGACTCAGTCGTCGCCGAAGTCTCTATTCTCCGCGACCAGGGTGTCTCCCGACACCGTCTTCCGCCCCTTGCACAGGGGACAGAGGTAAGTGGTCTCTTCCCCGTCCTCGTTCTGCTGGATGAGCACGCCCTGGCCGTCGCACTGCGGGCAGGGGATCTTCTCGGCCGGGAAGATCAGGGCGCAGATCTCGAGGTAGAGCTGCTCGGGGTAGGGCACGTGATCGATGGTGCGCAGGGCCTGATCCTGGCCCGCCGATTCCAGGATGAACTCCCCGAAGCCCAGCAAGCGGCCGAGCGTGGAGCGCTGGAAGCTCATGTCCGTGACCTTGACCAGCGGCATCATCGCTATCTTGCGGGTGAACACCCCGCTGGCCTGGAGCATCCGGTCCGATGTGACCACGAAGTAATCCTCGGACCACTCCCAGGTCTTGAAGGCCAGGTAGAGCAGCAGGCATACGACGACGATCACCAGGACGATGATGCCGTCGTGAGACTTGTGCAGCACCGTGGTGCCGAGCACCAGGGCGATGAGCAGCCCGGCCAGCGCGATCGCGATCGGCCCGATGAGCACCGCAGGGTGCTTGCGGACCGTGATGACCTGGTGTTCGTGGGGCAGCAGGTACTTGTTGACCGCGGCCGGGCCCGCGTTGCGCGGGGCAATCAACCGCATGGCTGGCTCACAGCGAGTTCACGAACGTCGCGAGGGCATTGCCGGCGTCCTTGAGGAGGTTCAGCAGGCCATGGATGATATTTGCCGCCCCTGTAGGCTGCGTGATCAGGTAAAAGGCCACGAAGATGACGATCGCCCAGGTGATGATCTTCTTCAGCATGATCAGCTCCGCGGTCGTCGGCTGCGTCAGCCCGTTAGCTTAGTTTAGCCCAGCGTAATTGCTTTACCAAGGCTACCGATGGCAAGGCGGCCACCGTACCTTGATCCCCCGCCGGGACGAACATCACGCGCCGCCTAGGCCGGAAAATTGGAGAGTTGCCGCCCCACAGGTCCCGCGTCCTGACGGCGGTAACAATAGGTGCACATCTCACTGCCTTAGGTAGTGAAATCTCCCCGCCGTCTCAGCGGCCCCTGGCGAGCCTGGTGATTGCCATACGGGCATGCCGTCGATCTGACACCATTCCCTTGCCGAAGAGAGCCCAGGTGAGGTGCGATGACGGATGTGAATGGCGGCAACGTCGCCGTGATCGTCTACCGCGAGGATGACACGTGGGACACCGAGGTTCTCCCGGTCGCCCTCACCGAGGACCTGAAGGGGCTGATCCACGCGCTCCGCCAGCAGCCCAGCCTGGGCGGCACGATTGGGCTGGTGGCGGTCGGGGATGACTTCTTCGTGGCGCTCCGGGTGCTCGGCGGCGAGGTCTCGGTGTTCCTGTCCGACCTGACCGCCGCGGTGGACTGGCCGCTGGCCCGCCAGATCCTCGAGTACCTGGACATCCCGGTCCCCGGCGAGGACGACCTGGACCAGGTGCTGCCCGCCGGCGAGATGTCCATCTTCGCCGACCTGGGCGTCGACGAGATGGATCTGGGGGCGCTGTCCGGCAACCTGGACCTGTTCCCTGACGAGGCGCTGGCCAGCATCGCCCGCCGGCTCGGCTTCGGCCACACGCTGGACCGGGCCCTGGACGCCGCGCTCGGCCCATGAAGCCAGTGAGCACCGGCTACGCGGCCACCTTCGAACCCGCGATGCGCGCCGCCCTCGCGGAGGCGGCCGGGGCCCTGGGCCATGCAGCCTGCCGAGGTCCCGGTCGGCGCGGTGGTCCTGGACGCCGGGGGCGAGATCATCGGCCGTGGGCACAACCGCCGCGAGGCCGACGCGGACCCCACGGCCCACGCCGAGATCGTGGCCATCCGCGCGGCGGCCGCCGCGTCAGGCGACTGGCGGCTGGCGGGCTGCCAGCCTGGTCGTCACGCTGGAACCGTGCACCATGTGCGCGGGGGCGATCTCCGCGGCGCGGATGGCCCGGCTCGTGTACGGCGCGGCCGATCCGCGGGCCGGGGCGGTCGGGCTCGCTGTGGGACGTGCTCCGCGATCGGCGGCTGGACCAGCAGACCGAGGTCATAGCCGGGGTGCTGGAGGACGAGTGCGCTCGGCCTGCTGCGCGAGTTCTTCGCCAGCCGCAGGCCCCCGGGCGGCTGAACGCCACCGCAGGCGGCCTGGTCGGGCTGGTATGGCACCCGGCGGCAATAGCGTTGCGGCTGTCCCCAGACTGGGCCGGCGGCCCGTCACGTCAGGTAGGCTCAGCCGCGGTGGAGTCGCCTAGTGGCCGAGGGCGCACGCCTCGAAAGCGTGTGAGGGGGCAACCCCTCCGTGGGTTCAAATCCCACCTCCACCGCCACTGACGTGGGACGATGCGGAGCCGGTGGTCGTCGTTCATTCTTGCGATGGCCTCCTGGTCTCAGTCTCGGTCTCATGGGGTCCCGGACGGTGTCGCAGAGGCTGGCATCGCGGCGCGGGCGGCGCTCCCTGCGCCGACGGCCAGCAGCGGCGCCCTGGCCCTGTGGCATGAGGCTGCCGCGGGCGGACGTGCAACGCGCGGTGGCGCAGGCTGGCGTCCACTTCAGGTGAGCGAAAGTCGCTCAGCTTCGCACAGGCGGAGGGCCTGCCGGTGACCAGTCAAGAGTGGTGGTCTCCATGCCCATGCGCCGCAGGCGCTAAGCATGTGACTGGGCAGGCCGGAACCAGGAGCAGCGCATCGGGCATACAGCGGGGGGCCGCCGTACGTCAGCCGCTTGCCAGGTGCTGAAAGAACGAGATGATGCCCGTAATCCAGCTGTGCACGGTACTGCCCGCGCCCGAGGGGTTGGACAGAATCCAGACGACGATCAGGATGATGACTATCCAACCTAGGATCTTCGGTATCAAGTGATCTGCCTCCTGCCAGCCAAAGGGCACCCTACCCGGACAACGCGGTTACGAATCACCACTAGATGGGTCACTCAGAATGAGCGGCGAAGCCGCGAAGCTGTCCCCCGGGGGGGTCCCGTTTCACCGGGAATCCCCTGACCTGCCTATAGCCGTCTCAGCCTTCCACGATCAGCGATGAGTTACCTTCCCGCCGCGCCGCCCATTTGTGATGAATCGGCACCGGCCGAGGAGGCCATGATGAACCTTAGCGGGAATCCGGAGCACCGCGAGGCGTATGTGCTCAGCGTAGAGCCGGCCGGCCCGCGCGGGACGGTCAGCCCAGCAGGCGCGCGCGGCAGGTGAACTGGTGGGCGAGCCGCTGGTCAGGATCCTCGAAATCCACGTCCAGCAGCTCGGTGATGCCGCGTATTCGGTCAGCCACGGCGTAGCGGTACAGGCGGAGCCGCTGCGCGGTCTTGATGATGGAGCCCTGCCAGGTGCCCGCTCGTGCCCGAAGAGGGCCACGGGAGCGACGACGGGCAGTCAACGTGGTCCGCTCATCACACCTGTCCGGAGACGTTCATTGGGGAACGCCGAGTGCCCGTCCGCCAAGGCCAGGTATGCTCGCGGCCGGCGATGGATGGGGCTGCGCAGTCCTCGAAAGCGTGTGAGGGGGCAACCCCTCCGTGGGTTCAAATCCCACCTCCACCGCCCATATGGATCGCCGGATGCGCTTCTTCGGCGCGGCGCGGCGCTCCTGCCCCATGGACCATGGGGTCCGTGCACCGTCGGCCTGACTGCTGGCCGGCGTCCGCCCAGATGAGGGGATGGAGTGCTAGAGCCGCAAAGCACCGCGCTATTCATCCTCTTGATGGTGGTGTTCTGCGCCCTGGTCTGCTGGATGGCTCTGACCAGGCAGATGGTGTTCCGGGTGCTCGCGGCCTGCCTCGCGTTCATTCCCGCGATGCTGTTCGGGGTGGCGGCGGTCAACAAGTACTACGACTACTACCAGACCTGGGGGGCGGCCGCCGTCGGACCTCGGTGGCCAGGGCAGCAGCCAGGTGGCCACGGCGACCAGCGTCAACCACGCGTCAGCCGGCGCAGATCAGCGCCATCCTGGGCCGCCGGGTGAATATCCGCACCGCCGCCGCGCACGGGCAGACCATCCGGCTCACGGTCCGGGGCAAGTCCAGCCACCTGAGCCGGACCGTCTTCGTCTACCTGCCCCCGCAGTACTTCCGCACGGCCTTCAGCAGTTACCGCTTCCCGGTCATCGAGCTGCTGCCCGGGTTCCCGGGCAGCCCGGCGGACTGGATCAACGTGGTGGGCATCACCGCGGCGTACAGCACCCTGCTGGCCGACGGCGCGGCGGTGAAGCCCGCGGTGCTGGTCATGCCGGACACCAACGGGGGCCGGCGGATCTCGCTGCAATGCCTGAACGTCCGGCACGGGCCCCAGGACGCCACCTTCCTGGCCCACGACCTGCCCGCGTACCTGCCGCGCATCCTGCGGGTGCAGCCGCAGGGACCGGCCTGGGGTATCGCGGGCTACTCCGAGGGTGGCTACTGCACCGCCAACCTCGCCCTGGTCTACCGCCTGCGCTACGGCGCGGCCGGCGTGATGAGCGGCTACTTCGTCCCCAGCGATGACCAGCTGGGCAACCCGGTGCACACCGTCAACCCGTTCGGCCACGATCTGCATGCGCGCCGGACCAACACGCCCCTGCTGCGGATCACCCGGCTCCCGGTGAGCGCCCGGATCCCGCCAGTTCTGGCTCGGCGTCGGGGGGAAGGACATCTCCGGGCTTCGCGCGGCGCGGCAGTTCCAGCGCCTGGTCCTGGCCCGGCAGCCCGGCGTCCAGCTGAATGTGGTGCCGGGCGGCGGGCACACCATGGCCACCTGGCGGGCCCTGGTGCCCTCGCTGCTGGAGTGGATGACGCCGCTGCTGACGGAGGCGGCACAGCACCCGGTCCCGGTCAGCCAGGTCGGGAAGGCGCACGTTGGACGGAAGGACCGGCACCACCGGGCCAGGGTCAGCCAGGCGGCCCGCGGTTCAGTCCGTGATACTCCCTCCCCGCCTGCGTGAGTGCTTGCGGCTGATGCCCGGTATCGAGGTCGAGCACCCGGGCGTGCAGCACGGACCGCTGGTGCAGGGCCGCGCCGAGCGCCCGGTGCAGGCCGTCTTCCAGGTAGAGCTCGCCGCGCCACTGGATGACGTGCGGGAAGAGGTCACCGTAGAAGGTGGAATCCTTGGACAGCAGCAGCCGGAGATCCAGCACCGCCTTCGTGGTGATCAGCTGGTCCAGCCGGACCGGGCGCGGCGGCACCTCCGCCCACTCCCGTGTGGTCCGGGCATGGTCGGGATAGGGTCTCCCTTCCCCGACCTGCTTGAAGATCACGGCACGAGTCTAGTTGAGTGCAGCGCGCCAGGGGAGATTGCCGCCATCCCGCGGTCCTGGCCCCCGCCCCTGCATCCCCCGGCTGCGAGTGCGGCGGCCAGCTGCGGAGGTCCTCGTTATCTGCCTTGGAATGGGCCGGGTGCGTGGCGCGGCACGGGTGCGGGGCAGGCCGGTAGCCGTCCCGGAGCGCGGTGTTAATGTCGCTGAGATAGCGGAGAACGAGCCTGCAGATTGGCTTTGCGCATGGCAGCAGCGAACCCGCCCGCCGATCCCGCCGCGGCCGTCCCTCCGGCCGATGCGGCACCTGACCCGAGGCGCTGGCTGATCCTCGCCGTCATCGCCGTGGCCCAGCTGATGGTCGTGCTGGACGCCACGATCGTGAACATCGCGCTGCCGTCGGCGCAGCGCGACCTGCACTTCACCACGGTGGACCGGCAGTGGGTCGTCACCGCCTACGCGCTCGCGTTCGGCAGCCTGCTGCTGCTCGGCGGGCAGGCTCTCCGACCTGGTCGGCCGCAAGGTCACGTTCCTCGGCGGGCTGATCGGCTTCGCCGCCGCGTCCGCGGTGGGCGGCGCGGCGACCAGCTTCGGCATGCTGGTGGCGGCCCGGGCCTGCCAGGGCGCGTTCGGCGCGCTGCTGGCGCCCGTCCGCGCTGTCCCTGCTGACCACGACGTTCAGCGACGCCGAAGGACCGCGGCCAGGCGTTCGGCGTGTTCGGCGCCATCGCCGGCGCGGGCGGCGCGATCGGCCTGCTGCTCGGCGGGGTGCTGACCGAGTACCTGTCCTGGCGCTGGTGCCTGTACGTGAACCTGTTCTTCGCCGCGATCGCGGTCGATCGGCGGCGCCATCCTGCTCAGCCGCCACCCGCGCAGCGGCGCAGCGGCCCAGGCTGGACATCCCGGGCGCGGTGTTCGTCTCGGCCGGCATGTTCTGCATCGTCTACGGCTTCTCGAACGCCGCCACGCACGGCTGGCACACGCCGTCCACCTGGGGCTTCCTGGCCGCCGGGCGTGCTGCTGCTGGCCATCTTCGCCTGGTGGCAGAGCCGCGCGCCGGCAGCCGCTGCTGCCGCTGCGGGTCGTGCTGGACCGCAACCGCGGCGGCGCCTACCTGTCGATCCTCATCGCCGGCTGCGGGATGTTCGGCATCTTCCTGTTCCTCACCTACTACCTGCAGCAGACCCTGGGCTACTCCCCGGTGATCACCGGGCTGGCCTTCCTGCCGATGGTCGCGCTGATCGATGATCTCGTCGAACCTGTCCAACATCGTGCTGATGCCGCGCTTCGGGCCCAGGCCGCTGGTCACCGCTGGGCATGCTGCTCGCCGCGGTCGGCATGGCCTGGCTGACCAGGATCGGCGTGCACTCCAGCTATGCGGCCGCCATCCTGCCGCCGCTGCTGGTCGATCGGCTTCGGCGCTGGGCATGGTGATCGCGCCGTCGATCAACACCGGGACGTTCGGTGTCGCGCCGGCGGACGCCGGGGTCGCCTCGGCCAGCGTGAACACCGGGCAGCAGCTTGGCGGCTCGATCGGCACCTCGCTGCTCAACACGGTGGCCGCCAGCGCGACCGCGGCCTACCTGACCGCGCATCTCAGCGCGCGCACGCTGGCCGGCGGCCAGCCGGGCGTCTCGCTGGTCAGCAGGTCGCTCAGGTGCACGGCTACACCACGCGCGTTCTGGTGGGCGGCTCGGCGATCTTCGTGCTTCGGTGCGGTCGTGGCTGGCCGTGCTGTTCCGGCTGGGGCCCGCTGGCCACTCAGGGGCAGCGGGCGGCGCGGAGTCCGTCGGTGCCGGGGCGCACGGTTCTCCCGAGCCGGGCGCGGTCCGGGTGAGCTCCGGGGACCACGCCCGGCCGGGTGAAGCTGGGCGGGGATGTGCTCAGGCGCGATGTGCTACAGGTGCGATGTGCTTGGGCGCGATGTGCCGTCGCGGGGATGCTGGAGCAGGCGCTGTCCCGGAAGTGCCCGCGCTGTGCCGGGGCAGGGGCAGGCAGCGCCCGTTCCGGGTCCGGGCTAGCAGCGGCCCGGCGTACGCCCCGCTGGTGTACGTGGTCCACGGGGACCAGTTGCTGCCGTCCGCGGACATGATGACCGCCGCCCGGGCGTTGCCGTAGCGGGTCGTAGGTGGAGAGCGAGCCGTTGACCGGGTTGATCTGCCAGTAGCCGCGCTCGCCGACGGTTCCGGTGGCGAACTGGTTGCCGCCGGACTCGGCCATCGCGATGGACGCCGCGGTGACCTCGACCGCCGGCGACCCGCCCGCCTCGACCCACAGAGCTTCCAGGCCGCTGCAGCTCAGTGTGCCGGACAGGTTCGTGGTGGTGGCCGCGTGGACGGCGGCGCTGGCTGCGGTCCCTGCCGCCGCGCCGGAGGACGGCATGCCGGGGGGTGTAGCGTGGTGGGTGCTCGGGCCGAGGACTGGGCGGGCACGGCCGCGGGAGCGGGCAGGTGCCGGGGCAGGCGGAGTTCCTCGCCCACGTAGATCAGGTTCGGGTTGCTGATCTTCGACTGGTTGGCCGCGTACAGCCCGCCAGTTGGCGTCTTTGCCGTAGAAGCGCTGGGTGATGCCGGACAGCGTGTCCCCGGTCCGCACGGCGTAGCTGCGCGCCGCGCCGCCTGGTACGGGCGGTGGGCGCTGGCTGCCTCGGTGGCGGCCGCCTGGGTGGCGGTGGCCTGGGTGGCCGGGTCTGGCCGGCGGGGAGCGCCGCGTCGTCCAGGTGCGCCTTGATCACGTGCGGGGCGGTGGCGGCGGGTGCGGCGGCGGCCACTCCGCCGATGTGCGGGGCCGCGGTGGCGAGGGTGCCCACCACCACAACGGCGGGGGCGGCCTTTCCTGCCGTCTGGGCGACCTTTTCCACCTGAGAGGGCGTCGTGTGCTGACCGGTCCGCCTGATCTTCCGTTTCCTGCGATGCCTGGGGACTGAACTCACAAGGCTCCTCATGCCGGAATTCGCCCGGATACTTGGCTAGACTGCAGCCTTTCCCCGGGCCTGACGGTGGCTATCTTCAGGCATGTTGCCAGGCCACCGGGGCTCCGCGCAGTCAAATCGTGCACTGAGCGCAGCGGGTCGGCCTGAGGCATAAAACGGTACGAAACACGCGCATCATGAGTAGTCGTCCTCACCAAGGGCCCACGCCGGAGGCCGCGGCCTGGATGACCGGCCTCATCGGACACAGATGCGGGCCCCATCGGACACAATGGGGCCGATGGAATCCGCCGGCCCGCCGTCCGCTCCGAGCAGGTCGTCCCTGCTGTCGGCCCGGCTGATCGTGCGGCCGATGCCGTGGGATGCGGTCCGCGCCATCAGCGGGGGGATCGTCTGGACGACTGGGCCGCCGACTACCCGGGCGACGGCGACGTCATCATCGCCGGGCTGCTGAGGGCGGGACCAGGACGCGGGCCGGGGTGGGCCGCGAGGTGGGTAGGCCCGGGCCGGGGAGGATCGGGCCGGCGGCGGGGCCGGCCGGGGCCGAGCCCGCCGACCAGGCCTGGGGGCATCGGCAGGTGGTCGAGCGGGCCAGCGGCCTGGTGGTGGGCGGGATCGGGTTCTTCGGGCCGCCGCGGGAGCGGGGAGGTGGAGGTTGGTTACGGCATTGTGCCCTCGCGGCAAGGCCGCGGCTACGCCACCGAGGCCCTCCGGGCCATGCTCGCCATGGCGTGGGCGGATCCCCGGGTGACGGCCGTGGTCGCGGGCACCGATCCGGGCAACGCGGCCTCCCAGCGGGTGCTGGGGAAAGCCGGGTTCCGCCGGATCGCGGGCCGGATCGCGGCAGCCGGCGAGTTCCGTTACGCGCTCACCCGGCCCGCGCGAGGTTAGCAGTGCCGCAGGTCGCAGTGTGGTCACCCGGTGGATGCGGTCCCGGAGTGGGATGCGGTCCCGGAGTGGGATGCGGTCCCGGGGTGGGTCCGCCGCCGGGAAGGTGCCGGATAAGGCTCTGGCCGGGCCGCCCAGCTCGTCCCCGTGCGCCGCCAGCACCTGCGCCAGCGCTTCCCGGGAGTGGATACCCAGTTTCTGGTAGACGTGGCGCAGGTGGTACTCGACGGGATTTGCGGGACACGCAGGGCGGGGACGCTGGGCAGCTGGTGGCCGAGAAGCTCGCCCGGCGCATCATCGGCTGGAACCTCTCCCGGTACGAGGAGCCGTCGAGCTACCCGGCCGATGCACCGCGCGGACCGATCGTAGCGATCACGGACGGATACGCGAGTTCCGGCGGCGACCTCGTGATCCAGGCGCTGAAGTCCTACCGCATCGCGACCGTGGTCGGCACCCGTACCTGGGGTGGCGTGAGGGGTGTTGACTTCAAGTACGAGCTAGTCGATGGGACCCTGGTGGCCCAGCCGAAGTACGCCTACTGGTTTGCCGGCGTTGGCTGGGCGCTGGAGAACCGCGGCGTGGATCCGGACGTCGAGGTAACCATCGCGCCGCACGACTGGGCCGCGATCCCCAGCTGGACACCGCCGTCCGGCTGGCGCTGCAGGCGCTGGAGAAGCGCACGGCCGCCGCTCCGCCCGCCGTCTGACCAGGTGATTTCGCGATCACTCCGGCTCAGGTACGCTCCACCAGGAGGGTGGCCAGCATCCGGGCTGACGCATCGGCGGGCCGCCGCTCTCAGCGGTCTGGCTATTCCCCGGCGGTCCGGGCTTCCTGGGCCTAGGCTGAGTAACAGGCTGGCTCTCAACAGTTGGGGGGACGCCATGCCAAGTGACAGCGCCCATGCGGCTGACGACGCACGCAGGCTCCGGGCCAGGTTCCCCCGGTGGGGCATACTGTTTGACCCGCTCGAAAGCGTGTGGGTCGCGGTCCGCGGCAAGCGAACGATTATCGCGGCCAGCAGCCCTGAGAAGCTGACCGAGCAGGTGGAGGCAACGTCCCGGGGCGAGGTCGGCCCGGATGAGGGCGACAGGACCCAGACGTGGCGTGCCCTCCGCAAGCATGGGCGGGGTTAGCCGTCGCGCTAAATCCGCGGTCCGGGACCGCGCTCCCGTGTATGTGGCCGACCTTAGACACCTGACGCGGGGGTCGGGTCCGTGGCCGCGCTTCCGTTGCTCACCGAGGGCGGCGCCCTTGGCTATCTCGCCGTATGGTGGGCCGGGCCGGGTGAGGCGACCGCCGTGGAACGCGAGTTTCCTGCGGAGCGTGGCCGAGACGACGAGCCGTGTCCTGGAGCGGGCCCAGCTCCGGGAGGCAGAGCAGCGCGAGCACGCGCGGGTCGAGGCACTTGCCGGGCTCACCAGGCTGCTCGCCGCGGCGCTGACCCCCGAGACGGTCGGCGAGGTGGTGGCCGATCGCGTCCGGGCGGCCGTCGGCGGCGCCGACGCGCTATGCCTGGGTGTCATCAGTCAGGACGGCCGGCGGCTGGTGTGGATCACTGCGGTCGGCTACGCGGAGGAGCTCCGCGAGCGGTTCTCGGACCTGCCGATGGACGTCCCCGCGGCCGCGACCGACGCCGCCCGGACCGGCCGCCCGGTGATC
>CAWINS010000043.1:0-13516 GCA_963837335.1 uncultured Actinomycetes bacterium
GCCCATATGGATCGCCGGATGCGCTTCTTCGGCGCGGCGCGGCGCTCCTGCCCCATGGACCATGGGGTCCGTGCACCGTCGGCCTGACTGCTGGCCGGCGTCCGCCCAGATGAGGGGATGGAGTGCTGGAGCCGCAAAGCACCACGCTATTCATCCTCTTGATGGTGGTGTTCTGCGCCCTGGTCTGCTGGATGGCTCTGACCAGGCAGATGGTGTTCCGGGTGCTCGCGGCCTGCCTCGCGTTCATTCCCGCGATGCTGTTCGGGGTGGCGGCGGTCAACAAGTACTACGACTACTACCAGACCTGGGGGGCGGCCGCGTCGGACCTCGGTGGCCAGGGCAGCAGCCAGGTGGCCACGGCGACCAGCGTCAACCACGCGTCAGCGGCGCAGATCAGCGCCATCCTGGGCCGCCGGGTGAATATCCGCACCGCCGCCGCGCACGGGCAGACCATCCGGCTCACGGTCCGGGGCAAGTCCAGCCACCTGAGCCGGACCGTCTTCGTCTACCTGCCCCCGCAGTACTTCCGCACGGCCTTCAGCAGTTACCGCTTCCCGGTCATCGAGCTGCTGCCCGGGTTCCCGGGCAGCCCGGCGGACTGGATCAACGTGGTGGGCATCACCGCGGCGTACAGCACCCTGCTGGCCGACGGCGCGGCGGTGAAGCCCGCGGTGCTGGTCATGCCGGACACCAACGGGGGCCGGCGCTTCTCGCTGCAATGCCTGAACGTCCGGCACGGGCCCCAGGACGCCACCTTCCTGGCCCACGACCTGCCCGCGTACCTGCCGCGCATCCTGCGGGTGCAGCCGCAGGGACCGGCCTGGGGTATCGCGGGCTACTCCGAGGGTGGCTACTGCACGGCCAACCTCGCCCTGGTCTACCGCCTGCGCTACGGCGCGGCCGGCGTGATGAGCGGCTACTTCGTCCCCAGCGATGACCAGCTGGGCAACCCGGTGCACACCGTCAACCCGTTCGGCCACGATCTGCATACCCGCCGGACCAACACGCCCCTGCTGCGGATCACCCGGCTCCCGGTGAGCGCCCGGATCCCGCCATTCTGGCTCGGCGTCGGGGGGAGGGACATCTCCGGGCTTCGCGCGGCGCGGCAGTTCCAGCGCCTGGTCCTGGCCCGGCAGCCCGGCGTCCAGCTGAATGTGGTGCCGGGCGGCGGGCACACCATGGCCACCTGGCGGGCCCTGGTGCCCTCGCTGCTGGAGTGGATGACGCCGCTGCTGACGGAGGCGGCACAGCACCCGGTCCCGGTCAGCCAGGTCGGGAAGACGCACGTTGGACGGAAGGACCGCTACCCCCGGGCCAGGGTCAGCCAGGCGGCCCGCGGTTCAGTCCGTGATACTCCCTCCCCGCCTGCGTGAGTGCTTGGGCTGATGCCCGGTATCGAGGTCGAGCACCCGGGCGTGCAGCACGGACCGCTGGTGCAGGGCCGCGCCGAGCGCCCGGTGCAGGCCGTCTTCCAGGTAGAGCTCGCCGCGCCACTGGATGACGTGCGGGAAGAGGTCACCGTAGAAGGTGGAATCCTTGGACAGCAGCAGCCGGAGATCCAGCACCGCCTTCGTGGTGATCAGCTGGTCCAGCCGGACCGCGCGGGGCGGCACCTCCGCCCACTCCCGTGTGGTCCGGGCATGGTCGGGATAGGGTCTCCCTTCCCCGACCTGCTTGAAGATCACGGCACGAGTCTAGTTGAGCGCAGCGCGCCAGGGGCGTGCGCCGGAGCGCGTGATTACCGCTGAGCTCCGGGAGAGCTGGTCCCCGGAAGGTATCCGGGCCGGGCCACACGGCCGTGCTGCCGGCTCCCCGCCTCGCCGGCAGCACGACCGTGCGCGTTCAACGGAGCCGGACGCGAAGGCGGCCGAGGCGACGGAGTCTCCTCGAGGTCATCGCCCGCTCCTGTGGGCTGGAAAAAGCTCCCGAATTGTCCACGGTTCTCGCCGCCATCTGGTTCAGCAGGGTCAGCGGCGCGGGCCTGTGGCGGGTCAGGAGGGGGCGGAGGTGTTCGTTATCTGGCTGGGGTGTCTCCGGGAAGGCCAGGCAGCGATGCCGGCCCGGTGACCGCTTCGGTCCCGGACTCAGCTGAGCCGGGCGTGGTCCCCGGGAGGACCACGCCCGGCTCAGTTGGCGTCGCTTCGGTATCTGCCGGGCCGGGCCCGGCCGAGGCCGGGCCACGCTGGGACTAACAGCGTCCCGCGTACGCCCCGCTGGTGTACGTGGTCCACGGGGACCAGTTGGTGCCATCGCCGGACATGATGACCGCTGCCCGGGCGTTCCCGTGCGGATCGTAGGTGGAGAGCGAGCCGTTGACCGGGTTGATCTGCCAGTAGCCGCGCTCGCCGACGGTTCCGGTGGCGAACTGGTTGCCGCCGGACTCAGCCATCGCGATGGACGCCGCGGTGACCTCCACGGCCCGCGATCCGCCCGCCTCGACCCACAGAGCTTCCAGGCCGCTGCAGCTCAGTGTGCCGGACAGGTTGGTGGTGGTGGCCGCGGTGCCGACGGCGGCCTGGCTGCTGGCCCCGGCGGCCTCGCCGGAGGTACCGGAGGAGGCATGCCGGGGGGTGTAGCTGGTGGTGCTGGCCGAGGACTGGGCGGGCACGGCCGCGGGAGCGGGCAGGTGCCGGGGCAGGCGGAGTTCCTCGCCCACGTAGATCAGGTTCGGGTTGCTGATCTTCGACTGGTTGGCCGCGTACAGCGACCGCCAGTTGGCGTCTTTGCCGTAGAAGCGCTGGGTGATGCCGGACAGCGTGTCCCCGGTCCGCACGGCGTAGGCCCGGCGGGCCGCATCCGCGCGGTGGGCGCTGGCTACCTGGGTGCTGGCTGCCCCCGTGCTGGCTGGTCCCGTGCTGGCGGTCCGGGCGGCGTCGTCCAGGTGCGCGTTGATCACGTGCGGAGCCGTGGCAGCGGTCCCGGCGGCGGCCACTCCGCCGATGTGCGGAGCCGCGGTGGCGAGCGTGCCCACCACCACAACGGCGGGGGCAGCCTTTCCTGCCGTCTGGGCGACCTTTTCCACCTGAGAAGGCGTCGTGTGCTGACCGGTCCGCCTGATCTTCCGTTTCCTGCGATGCCTGGGGACTGAACTCACGAGGCTCCTCATGCCGGAATTCGCCCGGATACTTGGCCTAATGCGCCTTTCCGCGGGCCTGACGGTGGCTATTCCTCAGGCATGTTGCCAGGCCACCGGGGCTCCGCGCAGTCAAATCGTGCACTGAGCGCAGCAGGTCGACCCGAGGCATAAAACGGTACGAAACACGCGCATCATGAGTTGTCGTCCTCCCCACGGGCCCGGGGCTGGCGACCGGTCTCATCGGACACAATGGCCCGATGGAACCCGTCGGCCAGCCGTCCGTCTCAGGCAGGTCGTCCCTGCTGTCGGCCCGGCTTATCGTGCGGCCGATGCCGTGGGATGCGGTCCGCGCCATTAGCGGGGGGAGTCGTCTGGACGACTGGGCCGCCGACTACCCCAGTGCGGGCGACGTCATCATCGCCGGTCTGCTTCGGGACGTGGGGCCGGCCGTGGCCGACCCCGCCGACCAGGCCTGGGGTCATCGGCAGGTGGTCGAGCGGGCCAGTGGCCTGGTGGTGGGCGGGATCGGGTTCTTCGGACCACCGCGGCAGAGCGGGGAGGTGGAGGTTGGTTACGGCGTTGTGCCCTCGCGGCAAGGCCGCGGCTACGCCACCGAGGCCCTCCGGGCCATGCTCGCCATGGCCTGGGCGGATCCCCGGGTGACGGCCGTGGTCGCAGGCACCGATCCGGGCAACGCGGCTTCCCAGCGGGTGCTGGAGAAGGCCGGGTTCGGCCGGATGGCGGGCGACGGCGAATTCCGCTACCGGCTCCGCCGCCCGGCCTAGGGTCCGGCGCTGAGGACGGCGCCGGGCCGTCTGGTCTCCCCGGATCCCTGCGCCGCCAGCACCCGGGCGAGTTCCTCGCGCGAGTGGATGCCGAGCTTCTGGTACACGTGGCGCAGGTGGTACTCGACGGTTTTCGGGCTCAGGAACAGCGCGGCCGCGGCCTCCCGGGTGGTCTTCCCCCCGGTGAGCAGGACGGCGATCTGCAGTTCTTGCGGAGTCAGCTCGTCGAGCGTGTTCGGGTCCCGGGCCCGCCGCGTCTCGCCGGTCGCGGCCAGCTCGGCGCGCGCACGATCGGCCCAGGGCTGCGCGTCGAGGCGCTCGAACACCTCCGCGGCGGCCCGCAGCTGCTCGCGGGCCCGGACCCGGCTGCGGGCCCGGCGCAGCCGCTCGCCGTAGGCCAGCCTGGTCCGGGCCGCCTCGAAACTGTCCGGCGTGAGCGCGTGCAGGGCTATCGCCTCTTCGAACGCCGCGGCGAAGCCACCCGGGCCGTCGGCCTGGCCGCTGTCGGCCTGGCCGCCGTCGGGCCGGCCGCCGTCGGGCCGGCCGCCACGGACGGTCCCGGTGAGCATTCCCTGGCAGCGGAGCGCGCGAGCCCGTGCCCAGGGCTGCCCTTTGGCCTGCGCGGCGGCCATGAGCTGCGCAGCGACCCGCCCCGCCGCCTCGTGGTCGCCGAGCCACAGGTACGCCTCGGCGAGGTCCGCCGCAGGCGAGAGGTCGACATCGGTGATGCCCAGCTCGGCCAGCAGCCGCTCCAGCCGCTCGAAGTGCCCCGCAGCCTGGGCGGCCTCACCGAGGCCGAGTTCGAGTTCTCCCAGGGCCGCCGTGGCCCAGACTTCAGACAGCCGCGTCCCGAGTTCGCTCGAGAGCCGGAGGGCCTCGGCGGCGCAGCGGCGGCACTCCGGTTCCCGTCCCCGGCGGGCCAGCAGCCAGGCCAGGCCGGCCAGGCCCATCGCCAGCTCGGTCTGCTGCCCGCTCTCCCGGGCCAGGTTGATCGCTTCGGAGTAGGTGGCCTCGGCGATGGCCCACCGGTCGGTGGTGGCCTGGTCACGGGCGAGCAGGTTGAGGATGAAGGGGAGCGCGCCGACCGCGGTGTGGGCCCGGGCGGTGCGCAGTACCGGCTCCAGCAGCGACCGCTCGGTGCCGGCCTCGCGCAGGAACAGCGGTACCACCGCGAGCCACGGGATCAGCCGGAGATCCTCACGCACCTGCGGCGAGCTCGCGGCGAGCCCCGTCGCCTGGCGCACGGATTCCGCCCCGGCCGCCGCGTCACCGCCCAGGATCCGGGCCATCCCGACGGCCACGGCGGCCATGAAGCGGTTGCGCACCGAGGCGCCCCCGGGCAGCGCTACGCGGGCCCGCTCGGCGACGGCCAGCATCTCAGCCGGATTCCCCGCGTAGAAGCAGGCGCTGGCCGCCTCGGCGAGCATGGGCACGGCCCGCTCGGGATCGGCCCGCTCGGCGGCGGCCGTCAGGATCGCGTGGCCCCGCATGACCGGGCCGCGGCGGGTCGCGATGTGCCCGGCCAGGGCGTCGATCTCAACCAGCATGACCGGGTCACTGGTGACCGCGCGGGCCTCGTCCAGCAGCGCGACCGCCCGGTCGGCGAGCCCGGCGAGCCAGCCGGCCTCCGCCGCCTCCCGCAGCAGGCGGCCGCGCCGGCCGTGGTCCGCGGCCAGCCGTCCGGCCCGTTCGTAGGCCGCCGCGGCCGTCGCGTACGCGCTGCGGTCCCGGCTGCGCGCCCCGGCCTGCTCCAGGGCGGCCGATGCGGCCCCGTCCGGCCCGGCCGCCGCCGCGGCGAGATGCCAGGCGCGGCGGTCCACGTCCCGGTCGGGCAGGGCGCCCGCGAGCGCCCGGTGCGCGGCGCGGCGCTGTCCGGCAGGCGCGTCGGCATAGATGGCCGAGCGGGCCAGCGGATGGCGGAATTCCACCCGGCCGCTGGCCAGCGTCACCAGCCCCGCGGCTTCCGCGCCGGCCAGCGCCGACAGGTCCACGCCGAGGTGGGCCGCTGCGCGCCCGAGGGTCGTTAGATCGGAGCTGCCACTGGTTGCGGCCAGGACCAGCGCCTGCCGGGTGGTGTCGCTGAGCGTGCCGGCCCGGCGCAGGAAGGCCCCGGCGATCGTGGCCGGGACCAGGACGGGGGCACCTTCCGGGGCGAGCGCCAGGTCATGCGCGTCCGAGGCGAGTTCAAGCAGCGCGAGCGGGTTTCCGGCGGTCGCGCCGTACAGCCGGGCCGCCGCCTCCGGGGCCAGCCCGAGCACCAGCATGGCGGCCTCATCGCTGGTCAGGCCGCCCAGCCGCAGGGTGGGAAGGTCAGCGCCGTCGAGCAGGGACGGCTCGCCGTCCCGGACGGCGATCAGGACCGCGATGGGATCGGCCACCAGCCGCCGGAACGCGAACAGCAGCGCCTGGGCGCTCGAACCGTCCAGCCAGTGGGCATCGTCGATCACCACCGCCACCGGCGCATCCTCCGCGTAGGCCGCGAGCAGGCTGAGTGTGGCGGCGCCCACCGCGAACCGTTCGTGGCCCGAGCCCGGCCGCAGGGCCAGCGCGCTCTCCATCGCGGCCGCCTGGGGCCCCGGGATCTTCCCCAGCATCGGCAGCGCCGGGCGGATCAGCTCGAGCAGGGATGCGAACGGTATCTGGGCTTCCGATTCGATCCCCCGGGCCTGCAGCAGCCGCATGCCGGTCGCCTGCCCAGCGGCGTAGTCGAGCAGCGCCGTCTTCCCGATTCCCGGCTCGCCAGCCAGCGCGAGCGTCGCGCTCGTCCCCGATCGCGCCCGCGCGAGAGCGTGCCCGATTTCCTGCCGCTCCCGTGCCCGCCCCAGCAGCATGGCGCGATTGTAAGCACGTGCTGCCCGGCCGGATAGAGGCGTTCAGGGCTAGGCAGGCCCCCGGAAGACTAGGGGGCCCCCGGAAGCGACCCAGGCCGTTCCGAACCTACGCTCGCTCAAAACCGATCAGGGGGAGGGCATGATGAGCACTATCGAGCAGGCCACCGAGGTCGACGGGGACAAGCTCATGCAGTTCGTGTTCCGCGCGGTGGACGAAGTCGGGGCCACCTTGAACGCGGCGCTGGTCGTGCTGGGCGACAAGCTGGGCCTGTACCGGGCGATGGCTGGCGCGGGCCCGCTGGCGCCGGCCGAACTGGCCGACCGGACCGGCACCGCCGAGCGTTACGTCCGCGAATGGCTGAACGCCCAGGCTGCGGGCGGCTACGTCGAGTACGACCCGGCCAGCGGCCGGTACACGCTGCCGCCCGAGCAGACAGTCGCGCTCACCGACCCGGACAGCCCGGCCTACCTGCCCGGCTTCTTCCAGGTCGCGCTGGGCTCGGTGCTCGACTCGCCACGGATCGTCGAGGCGGCCCGTACCGGAGCCGGGCTGGGCTGGCACGAGCACGTATCCGACGTCTTTGACGGCTGCGAGCGGTTCTTCCGCCCGGGCTACAACGCCAGCCTGGTTTCGGGATGGCTACCCGCACTTGACGGTGTCGTCGGCAAGCTGGAGGCGGGGGCGCTCGTCGCCGACATCGGCTGCGGCCATGGCTCGTCCACGATCCTGATGGCCCAGGCCTTCCCGGAGTCCACCTTCGTCGGCTCGGACTATCACGAGGGTTCGATCCAGACGGCCCGGGAGCGGGCGCAGAGCGCCGGGGTGGCGGACCGGGTCCGCTTCGAGGTCGCCCCGGCCGCGGCCTACAGCGGCAGCGGGTATGACCTGGTCACGATGTTCGACTGCCTGCACGACATGGGCGACCCGGTCGGGGCCGCGCGGCACGTCCGCTCGACGCTCAAGCCGGACGGCACCTGGATGATCGTGGAGCCCCGCGCCGGTGACCGGGTCGAGGAGAACCTGAATCCCGTGGGACGCGCCTACTACGGCTTCTCCACCCTGCTGTGCACGCCCGCCTCGCTCTCCCAGGACGTCGGCCTCGCCCTCGGCGCGCAGGCCGGCGAGGCGAGGATCCGGGACGTCACCGGGGCGGGCGGGTTCACCCGCTTCCGCCGCGCCGCGGAGACGCCCTTCAACCTCGTGTTCGAGGCGCGGCCTTGAGCGCCGGGCCACAGTCGGTGGCGGCGTCCCCGGGCCCGGGCGGGCCCGGGGACGCCGCCGCGGGCGGTCAGGTAGCTGATCGCGCCAGTCAGGATCGCGCCAGTCAGGTACGTGTGCGGGGCGAGCAGACGCGGGCGCGCTATCCCGATCAGGAGGGCTACCTGGAGCGGGACGGGGTCCGGGTGTTCTACGAGGTGTACGGCAGCGGTGAATCCACCATCCTGCTGCTTCCCTCCTGGGAGATCACCCACTCGCGGGCGTGGAAAGGCCAGATCCCGTACTTCGCCCGGCACGCCCGGGTGGTCACGTTCGACCGGCGCGGGAACGGGCGCTCGGACCGGCCCCAGGAGGTGCGCGCCTGCGACCGGCGGGCCACCGCCGACGATGCCCGGGCGGTGCTGGATCACGTAGGCGTGGACCAGGCGGTCGTCGTGTCCTGGTGCGGCGCCGGGGACGACCTGCTCCTGGCGGCCGAGCACCCGGAGCGGGTCAGCGGGCTGGTGCTGATCGCGCCCGATCTGCTGCTGACCGCGGACCCCGCCGACGAGGAGGGCCCTTTCCCATTCGACGAGGAACCGGAGACGCTGGCCGGATGGGCCAAGTGGAATCGCCACTACTGGCTCCGCGACTGGCCGGGATTCCTGGACTTCTTCATCGCTGAGATGTTCACCGAGCCCCACTCGACCAAGCAGATCGAGGACGCGAAGGGCTGGGGCCTGGAGACCACCCCCGAGGTCATCCTCCGCGGCATGGACGCGGCCTGGCTGAACGACCCGGAGACCGCGCTCCGGCTCTGCGCCCAGGTGCGCTGCCCGACCCTGGTCCTCCAGGGCTCGGCGGACGCGATCGTCGGGCCAGCCCGCGGCGCCGCCGTGGCGGCGGCCATCCCGGGCGCCCGGCTGATCACGTTCGAGGGCTCGGGTCACGCGCCGCACCTGCGGGACCCGGTCGCGGCGAACCTCGTCATCCGCGACTTCGCCTGCCCGCCCGGCCCGCCGCCCCGCCGGCGCCGGGGCCGCTCGCGCCCCAAGCGCGCGCTTTACATCTCCTCGCCGATCGGCCTCGGCCACGCCCTGCGCGACGTGGCGATCGCCAGCGAACTGCGCACCCTCCACCCGGACCTGGAGATCGACTGGCTGGCCCAGCATCCGGTGACCCGGGTGCTGGAGGCCCGCGGCGAGCGGGTCCACCCGGCCAGCGCGTACCTGGCCAGCGAGTCCGGCCACATCGAGTCCGAATCGGCCGAGCATGACCTGCACGCCTTCCAGGCCATCCGGCGGATGGACGAGATCCTGCTCGCGAACTTCATGGTCTTCCATGACCTCGCCCGCGAGGAGGACTACGACCTGTGGATCGGCGACGAGTCCTGGGATCTCGACTACTACCTGCACGAGAACCCGGAGCTGAAGTCGGCTGGCTATGCCTGGCTGACCGACTTCGTCGGCTGGCTGCCGATGGCGGACGGGGGCGAGCGGGAGGCGTCCCTGACCGCCGACTACAACGCCGAGATGATCGAGCACATCGCCCGGTTCCCGCGGGTGCGCGACCGGGCCATCTTCGTGGGCGACCCGGACGACGTCGTCCCGGACTCCTTCGGGCCCGGGCTGCCGTCCATCCGGGACTGGACCGAGCAGCACTACGACTTCGCGGGCTACGTCACCGGCTTCGACTCCGGTCAGCTCCAGGACCGCTCGGCGCTCGGTTATGGCCGCAGCGAGCGGGTCTGCCTTGTCACCGTCGGCGGCTCCTCGGTGGGCGCCCCGCTGCTGCGGCGGGTTATCGCGGCGTTCCCCCAGGCCAAAGAGCACGTACCTGACCTGCGGATGATCATTGTGGCCGGGCCGCGGATCGATCCGGGGGACCTGCCCGGGCTGGACGGCTCGTCCTGGGTGTCTGGCCGGTCAGGGCTGGAGGGCCGGTCCGGGCTGGCCGGGCTGGAGATCCGGCCGTACGTGCCCGACCTCTACCGCCACCTGGCCGTCTGTGACCTGGCCGTCGTGCAGGGTGGCCTGACGACAGCGATGGAGCTGACCGCGAACCGGCGGCCGTTCCTGTATTTCCCGCTCGGCCACCACTTCGAGCAGAACATCCACGTGCGTCACCGGCTGGGGCGCTACGGCGCCGGGCGGTGCATGGACTACGCGACGTCGGGGCCGGCGGAGATCGCCGCCGCCATCGCGAGCGAGATCGGCCGTGAGGTTGACTACCGGCCGGTCGAGACGGGCGGAGCCGCCCGAGCGGCCGCGCTCATCAGCGGCATCCTTTAGCCAGGAATCTGTTCTGCGGATGGCCGACCCGGAGGGTAACGAGTTCGACCTGGATGTCCTGCCCCGGCTGACGCTCCCGCCGGTCAGGCGGCGGGCCAGAAAACCATGGCCCGTCCCCCTGACCAGCATGGGCCGCGGTTCTCCGGGGATAGGCCGTCGCCAACTGGGGCGTTAGGGTCGGAATCGATGGAATCCGGGGGGAGCACGCCGGGCGGCGGCGATGCGTGGCTGCTGGAGCGATCGCCTGAGCTGGCGGCGCTCGAGCGGTCGGCTGCGGCCGTGCCGTCCCCGCCGGGTGGCCGGCTGGTGCTGGTCGCGGGCGAAGCGGGCGTGGGCAAGACGTCGCTGGTCCGGGCCTTCTGCGCGACCCGGGATGGAACGCGCGTCCTGTGGGGGGCCTGCGACGCGCTGCTGACCCCCCGCCCGCTGGCCCCGGTGACCGAGATCGCCAGCCAGGTTGATGGCGAGCTCGCGAAGATCGTGGGTGCGGGGGCCGCTCCGGCCGACCTGCTGACCGCCCTGGCCGCGGACCTGCGGCGGGGACCGCCGGCGGTGATCGTGCTCGAAGACATGCACTGGGCCGACGAGGCGACACTGGATTTGCTGCGCGTACTCGGCCGCAGGATCGAGACGCTGCCCGCGGTGGTCATCGTGACCTATCGCGACGGCCTGGACCGGGCGCACCCGCTGCGGATCGTGCTCGGCGAGCTGTCGTCCGGCCCCGGCGTCGACCGGCTGCTGCTCCGGCCGCTTTCGCCCGCGGCGGTCGCCACGCTCGCCCAGCCGTACGGCGTCGACCCGGCATGCGCTGCACCGGCGGACCGGCGGCAACCCGTTCTTCGTGAGCGAGGTCCTCGCCGCCCGGGGGACTGGGCTGCCCGACACGGTGCTGCCCGATACCGTCCGAGATGCGGTCCTGGCCCGGGCGGCCCGGCTCGGTGGGGGCGCCCGGTCGCTGCTGGACGCCGTCGCCCTGCTGCCGCCGCGCGCCGACCTGTGGCTGCTGGAGCGAGTGGCCCGTGACGACCTGCCGTCTCTTGATGAGTGCCTCACGTCGGGCATGCTCCAGTCCGAGGGCCTCGCCGTCGGCTTCCGCCATGAACTGGCCCGGTCGGTCATCGAGGATTCACTGTCGCCCTGGCGGCGGCTGGAATTGCACCGGCTGATCCTGGCCGCGCTCAGCGCACCCCCCAGCGGCCAGCCGGATACGGCCCGGCTGGCGCATCACAGCGAGGCCGCCGGAGACGAGGCGGCGGTCCTGCGCTACGCACCGGACGCGGCCGAGCGGGCGGCCACACTGGGCGCGCACCGGGAAGCCGCGGCGCAGTTCCAGCGCGCGCTGCGGTTTGCTGACGCGCTGCCGCGCGATCAGCGCGCCCGGCTCCGGGATCGGCTGTCGTACGAGTGCTACCTGACCGGCCAGATTACGGCCGCCATCGACGCCCGGCGCGGAGCGCTGGAGGACCATCACAGCGCCGGGGACCTGCTTCGCGAGGGGGACGCCCACCGCTGGCTCTCCCGGCTGGCCTGGTTCAACGCGGACAACCCCACCGCGGAGACGGAAGCCCTGCTCGCTGTGGACCTGCTCGAACGCCTGCCCCCCGGACCTGAGCTGGCCATGGCTTACAGCAACCTGGGCCAGCTGGGCATGCTGACCGGGGACCGGGAGCGCGCGGTGACCTGGGGCAGGCGGGCGATCGAGCTCGCCGAGCGGCTCGGCGAGACCGGGATCCTGGCGCACGCCCTGAACAACGTGGGAACCGCCGAGATCGAGAACGGTTCGGATGAGGGCTGGGTCCAGCTGCGTAAGAGTCTGGAGCTGGCGCTCGGCGACGGGCTGCAAGAGCATGCGGCGCGCGCCTATACCAACCTCGCCGTGGCCGCCGTCGAGCTGCACGAGTATGCGCTGGCTGAGTCCTACCTTGGGGCCGGGATCGAATACTGCCGCGATCACGACCTCGATTCGTGGCTGCTGTACATGAGCGGCTGGAAGGCTCGCGCCGAACTTGAGCAGGGCTGCTGGGATGCCGCCCAGGACGTCGTCACCACGGTGCTCGACCACCCATGGGTCTCGGGGATGAACCGGATCACGCCGCTGGCCGTGCTCGGGCAACTGCGGGCGCGGCGCGGCGACCCGGACGCGCTGGTCCCGCTGGATGAGGCGCTCCTGCTCGCCGAGCGCACCGGCGAGCTGCAGCGCCTGGGCCCGGTGGCCGCCGCCCGGGCGGAGGCCCGGTGGCTCGCCGGGCAAGACGGCGCGGTGGCCGGCGAGACCGAGGTGGCGCTGGCCATGGCGGTGGCCCAGGCCGATGCCTGGCTAACCGGTGAGCTGGAGGCCTGGCGGCGCCGGGCGGGGATTCCGGCTGGCCGCGCGGGCGTGCAGATCGCGGAACCGTACCGGCTGCAGCGGCAGGGGAACTGGCGGGGTGCCGCCCGCCGGTGGGCCGAACTGGGATGTCCTTATGAAGCCGCGCTGGCCCTCACCGACAGCGGGGATGAGGCGCAGATGCGGGAGGGACTGGCCCAGCTCCGTCAGCTCGGCGCGTGGCCGGCTGCCCGTCGCGTCGCTCGCGAGCTCCGTCAGCGCGGGCGTGCTGGACGTCGGCGTGGGACCGCGGTCAGCCACCCGGCGGAACCCGGCCGGGCTGACTTCCCGCGAGGTTCAGGTCCTCGGGCTCATCGCCGACGGCCTGCGCAACTCGCAGATCGCGGCCCGGCTGTTCTTGTCGGAGAAGACAGTGGGTCACCATGTGTCGTCCGTGCTGCGCAAGCTCGGGGTCCAGACCCGCAGCCAGGCCGCCGAGCACGCTGTCCGTGAGGGGATCATCGAGCCACTGGACTCCGGTACTGGCGGAGGATAGGAGATCCGGACTCCTGAGGTGCAGCCGGCGTACCAGACAGTCCTGGAGAGAAATCCGGGAGGCGGTGTCGGATCAGGGCGGAGGTGTTCGTAGCAGGTGTGAGAGGCCGCCCACGAAGGGCGCCCCGAACCGCAGGAGATGATCCCAGATGCAGTACCTGGTTTCCGTGATCGACGACACGGCCGGCCTCGCCACCCCGGACGAGATGGCGGCCATCGACGTGTTCAACGACCGGCTCCAGGCCGAGGGCCACTGGGTCTTCGCGGCCGGCCTCGGGTCGCCCAGCACGGCCACCGTCATCGACAACCGGGGTGGGGCGGCGGTGTTCACCGACGGGCCCTTCGTGGAGTCGAAGGAGCATCTCGCCGGCTTCTGGATCATGGAGGCCGCCGACCTCGACGTGGCGCTCAAGCTCGCCGCCGAGGGGTCGAAGGCCTGCAACCGGAAGGTCGAGGTGCGGCCATTGCTGAGCGA
>CAWINS010000044.1:0-78327 GCA_963837335.1 uncultured Actinomycetes bacterium
GTGAGCCAGATCGACGCCGGGGAGGCGATCACCCGGGCCCACCACGAGGAGTGGGCGCCGGGTGGTCGCCGCCCTGACCAGGCGTTTTGGTGACCTCGACATCGCCGAGGAGGCGGCGGCCGAGGCGTTCGCGACCGCCGTCGAGCGGTGGCCGGCCGACGGCGTCCCCGCCAACCCCGGCGGCTGGCTGACCACCACCGCCAACCGCAAGGCCATCGACCGGATCCGGCGCGAGAACAAGCGCGATGACAAGCAGAAGGAGGCCCAGCTGTTGTATGACGACGACCCGCCCGGGCCTCCCGGCGTCATCGAGGACGACCGGCTCCGGCTGATCTTCACCTGCTGCCACCCGGCGCTCGCGATGGAGACCCGCATGGCGCTGACGCTGCGCATGGTCGGCGGTCTGACCGTGCCCGAGATCGCCCGGGCCTTCCTGGTGCCGGAGACCACCGTGGGGCAGCGGATCACCCGCGCGAAAGCCAAGATCAAGACGGCTCGCATCCCTTACCGGGTGCCGTCCGCCGCGGATCTCCCGGGACGCGTCTCCGGCGTACTCGCCGTCCTGTACCTCGTCTTCAACGAGGGCTACCTGGCGACCGGCCCCGGCACCGATCCGGTACGTCACGACCTGACCGCCGAGGCGATCCGGCTCACTCGGCTGATCCGGGCCTTCATGCCGGAGGACGGTGAGGTGGCCGGGCTGCTGGCGCTGATGCTCCTCATCGAGGCCCGCCGCACCGCCCGGGTTTCGGCGAGCGGCGAACTGGTCACTCTCGGCGAGCAGGACCGTGGGACCTGGGACGCGGCGCTGGTCGCCGAGGGTCACCGGCTGGTGCGCGAGCGCCTGGCCGCCCGGGTGGCTCCAGGTCGCTACCAGATCCTCGCCGCGATCAACGCCGTGCACACCTCCGCCCGCGACGTACGTGACACCGACTGGTCGCAGGTCGTCGCCCTCTACGACCAGCTCGTCCGCCTCGACCCCTCGCCGATCATCGCCCTCAACCGGGCCATCGCGGTCGCCGAGCTTGACGGCCCGGACGTGGCGCTGGCGGCCGTCGACCGTCTTGACGACAAGCTGGCCGGCTATCACGCCTACCATGCGGCCCGCGCCGACCTGCTCCGCCGGCTGGGCCGCAGTCAGGAGTCGCGCGCGGCGTACGGCAAGGCCATCGAGCTGGCGGGCAACACCGCCGAGACCGCCTACCTGACCCGCCGCCGCGACCAGCTGGGGTAGTGCCCGGCGAGGCCGCTGCCGGGTTCGGACTTTGAACCCTGCTGGCCGCGATGGCGGAGGATAGGAGATTCGAACTCCTGAGGGGTTGCCCCCAACACGCTTTCCAAGCGTGCGCCCTAGGCCACTAGGCGAATCCTCCGCGGGCAAGCTTACCGGGAGCGCGGACTCGCCGGACGCGGCATCGCGGACGAGGTGGCTCGGCCCGGGTGGCTGCGTACCGGCGGGTCGGTGCAGTCGGCTGCTACGAGGTGGCTGCGTGCAGGTGGCGGCCCGGCCGGTCACGCTGAGCCGCTCCGGGAGGCCGGCCCCCGCCAGGCGGGATGCGGCACGACCGCCCCCGCGTCGTGGCTAGACTGGTCCGCGACCCCCCGCACGGCGCTTATCCCGCCAACTCCCCCAGGGCCGGAAGGCAGCAAGGGTACGCGGGCTCTGGCGGGTGTGCGGGGGGTCCTTACCGGCACCGCGAGGGTGAGGTCATGACCGGCGACGTGCCTAGCACCGTTCCTGTGGACCTGGACCGGCCCGGTGGCCCCCCGCCGCGCCTGGCGTTGTACCGCCGCTACCGGCCGGCGACGTTCGCCGAGGTCAAGGGTCAGGACCACGTCACAGAGCCGCTCCGGCAGGCGCTCCGCACCGGGCGGGTCAATCACGCTTACCTGTTCAGCGGGCCGCGTGGCTGCGGCAAGACGACCAGCGCGCGCATCCTGGCCCGCTCGCTGAACTGCGCGGAAGGACCCACCCCGGATCCGTGCGGCAAGTGCGAGTCCTGTATCGCGCTCGCCCCCGACGGTCCGGGCAGCCTCGACGTGATCGAGATCGACGCGGCCTCCCACGGCGGCGTGGACGACGCCCGGGACCTGCGCGAGCGGGCGTTCTACTCACCGGTGTCCGGGCGCTTCAAGATCTACATCATCGACGAAGCGCACATGGTGACCCGGGAAGGCTTCAACGCGCTCCTCAAGCTCGTGGAGGAACCCCCGCCCCACCTGAAGTTCGTGTTCGCGACCACCGAGCCGGAAAAAGTTATCGCCACCATCCGGTCGCGCACCCACCACTACCCGTTCCGCCTCGTGCCGCCCGCCATCCTGCGCGAACTGCTGGAGGAGATCCTCAGCGCGGAGCAGATCGGCTACGAGCCCGCGGTGCTGCCGCTGGTGGTCCGCGCGGGCGCCGGATCGGCCCGTGATTCCCTCTCCGTCCTGGACCAGTTGCTGGCCGGGGCCGGCGAGGAAGGGCTGCGCTACGACCGGACGGTCGCCCTGCTCGGCTACACCGACGAGAACCTCCTGGACGAGGTCGCGGACGCGTTCGCGACCCAGGACGGCGCCGCGGTGTTCCGCGCGGTGAACCGGGTGATGGAAGGCGGCCACGACCCCCGCCGGTTCGCCGCTGACCTGCTTGACCGGTTCCGCGACCTGATCGTGCTGGCCGCCGTGCCGGGTGCGGGCCAGACCGGCCTGCTCGACATGCCCGCGGACCGGCTCGACCGGATGACGGAGCAGGCGGGCCGGTTCGGCCAGGCGGAGCTGACCCGGGCCGCGGAAATCATCAGCGAGGGCCTGATCCAGATGCGCGGGGCCACATCGCCCCGGTTGCTGCTGGAACTCATGTGCGCCCAGATCCTGCTGCCGGGCGCGGCCTCGGGCGAGAAGGCGTTGCTGGTCCGGCTGGAGCGGCTGGAGCGCAGGCTCGAAGGCGCATCGGTCACGCCGTCGGACAGCCCGGCCGCCTCGGCCCCGGCTGCCCGCTCCGCCCCATCAGCTTCCTCGCCCCTCCGCCCCCTCCGCCACGGCCGCCACTTCCGCCCCGGCAGCCACATCGCGCGCGCCCGCCGCACCCGCTGGGCCCGCCGCTCCGCCCAAGACCGCGGCCCCGGCCGCCGCGAAGACCCCGGACCCGCCGGCCCCGGCCGCCGCGAAGACCCCGCCCGCGAAGACTGAGCCCCAGGCTGCCCAGCGAGCCGACGGGCCCGCTCCCGCCCGGCCCCGGCCGCCCGCGTCCTCCCCTTCACCGGCCCCCGCGTCCGCCCAGGGCGGCTCGCCGCCGTCCGCCACTTCCCCCCGGGGCGGAGCGCCCGCTCCGGCCGGTGCCGGAGCGTCTGCTCCGGCCGGTGCCACGCCTGCCGGCCCCCTCACCCGCGCCCGCGGCGACTGCCCCCGCGCCGCCCGCCGCCCACTCCGCCGGCGGGGTGTCCTCGGAGGTCGATAACGTCCGGCAACGCTGGCCGGAGATCCTCGAGGCGGTCAAGGGCCAGCGCCGGGTGGCCTGGATGCTGCTCAGCAACGCCACCGTGCACTCGGTCGAGGGCGGCGTGCTGACCGTCCTGTTTCCCCGGGAAGGCGACGCCAAGGGGTTCACCAGCAGCGGCTGTGACCGCGAGCTGATCAGTGCGCTGACGTCCGTGCTGGGGGTGAACCTGCGGATCAAGGCCATGTCCGCGGCGCAACTCGCCAGCACACCCGGGGCGCCGCGCAGCCCGCACGGCGGCCCGGATGAGTTGAGTGCGAGGGCCCCGGCGGCGGTGCAGATGCCTGCGCCTCCCCCGGAGGATCCCGGGCCACCGGAGGACCTGTCCGCGGAGGCGCAGCACGAGAGCGCCCCGGCTCAGCCGGTCAGCCCCGACCTGACCGGCATGGACCTCATCAAGCGCGAACTCGGCGGCCGCGTCATCGCCGAGATCGACGAACCCTGAAGCCACCTCCGCGTTCGTGATCAAACGATTGGTGTCGCTATCACGACACCTATCCCATGATCACGAACGGGTTCCGGGACTGGCGTGGGCCATGAGACCAACGAGGCTCCTGGGACACTGAACCTGGTCGCGCAACGCCATTCGCGAGGCGAGGCGCCCGGGGTGTCCCGCAGGCCTTAGGCTCGAACCGACAGGCCCGTGCACCGGCCCGGACCGGGGCGGCACGGCGGGCGTCCGAGTCGCCGCGCGAAGGTGCGGGCTGACGGTACCGAGTGAGGGCACAGTGGATCCTGGCGGCCAGATCGATATGCAGCAACTGCTCGCGGCAGCGCAGCAGATGCAGGACCAGCTTATGAACGCGCAGCAGGAACTCGCCGACACGGTGGTCGAGGGCAGTGCGGGCGGCGGCCTGGTGAAGGCCAAGGTCAACGGGCAGGGCGACCTGGTGGACCTGACCATCAGCCCGGCCGCCATCGACGCCTCTGACCCGGCCGAGACGGCGCAGACCGTGGCCGACCTGGTCCTCGCGGCGGTCCGCGACGCCAACCGGGCCGCGGGTGAACTGCAGCAGGAGAAGATGGGGCCGCTCGCGTCCGGCATCGGGGCGCTCGGCGGAGCGGGCGACGTGCCCGGCATGCCCGGGATCCCGGGCATCGGGGACTTCCCTGGCCAGCCCCACGGCGGCGAGCCGCGCGGCGGCGGCGATCTGCGCGGCTGAGCGCCCACGTGTACGAAGGGATCGTCCAGAACCTCATCGACGAACTCGGCAGGCTGCCGGGCGTCGGTCCTAAAGGCGCGCAGCGCATCGCGTTCTACCTGCTCGCCACGGACGCCACGGACGTCCGGCGGCTGGCGTCGGTGCTGGTCGAGGTCACCGAGCGGGTCCGGTTCTGCCGGATCTGCGGCAACGTGGCCGAGGAAGACGAGTGCCGCATCTGCCGTGATCCGCGCCGCGACCCGGCCGTCATCTGCGTGGTCGAGGAGCCCAAGGACGTCGCCACGATCGAGAAGATCCGCGAGTTCCGGGGCCGCTACCACGTGCTCGGCGGGGCGATCAGCCCGATCGACGGCGTCGGCCCGGAGGACCTGCGCACCAGGGAACTGATGGCGCGGCTGTCCGACGGCGCGGTGACCGAGGTCATCCTGGCCACCGACCCCAACCTGGAGGGCGAGGCGACCGCGACCTACCTGGCCCGGCTGCTCAAACCGCTGGGCCTCCGGGTGACCAGGCCGGCCAGCGGGCTGCCCGTCGGCGGCGATCTGGAGTACGCGGATGAGGTCACGCTGGGCCGGGCGTTCGAGGGACGGCGGCTGCTCGATGTGTGATCCCGGCGGGCGGCGGCGTTCCCAAGTCCGACATGCAGACATACCTGAGGGTCGTCATGCTCGGCGCGCCGACGGGGGCGCGGCGTGTCCCGTGAATCCGGACCGGAGGACAGGCAGGCTGGGGACTCCTGAAGCGAGGCCCAGCGACCCGCAGGACCGTACCCAGGCTGCGAGGAACCCATGAGCACTGCTGACCAAGGATCGCCACCCGCGCCCGCGAGCGAGGGCTGGCACCCGCTGGCTGACCGGATCGCCGGGCAGGCCCGCGACTTCCTCGACGGGGTCGCTGCCCTGGCCCACGGTGAGGGAGGCGACGAGGCGGTCCCGTTGCTGCTCCTGGAGGTCTCGCAGATCCTGCTGGCCGGCGCGCAGCTCGGCGCGAGCAAGGACGTCATCCTCCCCGACAACTGGGAGCCCGACGTGGGCGCCGACCCGGACCTGGATTCGCTCCGGTCCGGCCTGGCGCGGCGGCTGGCCGACTACGACGAGTACGCCGAGCTGTTCGACCCCTATTCCGACACCGGGCTCACCCCGTTCCGCCTGTCTGACGACCTGGCCGCGGTCGCGGCGGACCTGATCCACGGCCTGCAGCACTATGAGGCCGGCCGGTCCCTGGAAGCCCTGTGGTGGTGGCAATACTCCTACGTCAACCACTGGGGGACGCACGGCAGCGCGGCGCTGCGGGCCCTGCACGCGGTGCTGGCCCACGCCATGCTGGACGTCTCCGAGGAGTCCACGCTCGCCTGACCGCCAGGCGCCCCGGGGGAAAACCAGACCGGAGCTCCAGCCGGGGGTAGGTACACTCAAGCCGCCAGCAGCCGGAGCGGGAGGAGCGGCTCACCTGTGGCGCTTGTCGTGCAAAAGTACGGTGGATCCTCGGTGGCCGATGCCGACGGCATCAAGCGGGTGGCGCAGCGCATCGTCGCGACCCGCAAGGCCGGGCATTCCGTCGTCGTGGTGGTGTCCGCCATGGGCGACACCACCGACGAACTCCTCGATCTGGCCGCGCAGGTCAGCCCGCTGCCCCCGGGCCGCGAACTGGACATGCTGCTCACCGCGGGCGAGCGGATCTCGATGGCCCTGCTGGCCATGGCGATCGCCAACCTCGGCCTCGAAGCCCGCTCGTTTACCGGGTCCCAGGCCGGGGTGATCACCGACTCCGCACACGGCAAGGCGCGGATCATCGACGTGACCCCGGGCCGGATCACCGGCGCGCTGGCCGACGGGGCCATCCCGATCGTGGCCGGCTTCCAGGGCGTGTCACAGAACAGCAAGGACGTCACCACGCTCGGCCGGGGCGGCACCGATACCACGGCGGTGGCGCTGGCCGCGGCTCTCGAAGCTGATATCTGCGAGATCTACACGGACGTGGACGGGGTGTTCACCGCCGATCCCCGGATCGTCCGCACCGCCCGCCGGATCCCGTGGATCAGCTACGAGGAGATGCTGGAGATGGCTGCGTGCGGGGCCAAGATCCTCCAGCTGCGGTGCGTGGAGTATGCCCGGCGCTACGAGATGCCGATCCATGTCAGGTCGTCGTTCAGCAACCGCACGGGCACCATGATCAGCGAACCCAATGAGGAAACGGAGGCGGCCGGGGTGGAGCAGGCGATCATCTCCGGAGTCGCGCACGACCGGAGTGAGGCGAAGATCACGGTGGCCGGCGTACCCGACCGGGTCGGCGTGGCCGCGCAGATCTTCCGCATCGTGGCCGCGGCCGGCATCAACATCGACATGATCGTGCAGAACATCTCCGCCGCCACCACGGGCCGCACCGACATCTCGTTCACGCTGCCCCGCGACGACGGCCAGGCGGCGATGGCGGCCCTGAACGGCGCGCAGCCGGACATCGGCTTCGACACGCTGCTCTACGACGACCGGATCGGCAAGGTGTCGCTGATCGGGGCGGGCATGCGCTCCCACCCGGGGGTGAGTGCCACCTTCTTCGGCGCGCTCGCCGACGCCGCGGTCAACATCGAGATGATCTCCACCTCGGAGATCAGGATCTCGGTGGTGGTGGACCAGAAGGACGTGGACGTCGCGGTCACCGCCGCGCACCGGGCCTTCGACCTGGACGCCAGCGAGGTCGAGGCCGTGGTGTACGGGGGGACGGGCCGGTGAGCGCCCGCCCCTCGGCCGCCAAGCCGACGCTCGCCGTGGTGGGCGCGACCGGTGCCGTCGGCACGGTCATGCTCGACCTGCTGTCCACCCGTGACGACGTGTGGGGTGAGGTCCGGCTCATCGCCTCGCCCCGGTCGGCGGGCCGGCACCTGCGGGTCCGTGGCGCCGATATCGAGGTCCTGGCGCTGGCCCCCGAGGTGTTCGACGGCGTCAACGTGGCCATGTTCGACGTGCCCGACGAGATCTCCGCGCAGTGGGCCCCGGTCGCGGCGGAACGCGGCGCCGTCGTGGTGGACAACTCGGGGGCGTTCCGGATGGACCCTGAGGTCCCGCTGGTGGTGCCCGAGGTGAACCCCCAGGAGGCCGCGAACCGCCCCAAGGGCATCGTCGCCAACCCGAACTGCACCACGCTGTCGCTGATCGTCGCGGTGGCGGCGTTGCACCGCGCGTACGGCCTGGAAGAGATGGTGGTGAGCTCCTACCAGGCTGCCTCGGGTGCGGGCCAGGCCGGGATCGACACGCTGTACGCCCAGCTGGACAAGACCGCCGGGTCGCGGATGCTCGGGCAGCGGGCCGGGGACCTGCGCGCCGCGGTCGGCGACTTCGGGCCGTTCCCCGCCCCCCTCGCGCTGAACGTGGTGCCGTGGGCCGGGTCGCTGAAGGCGGACGGCTGGTCCTCGGAGGAACTCAAGGTCCGCAACGAGTCCCGCAAGATCCTCGGCCTGCCCGGCCTCCGGGTGACCGCCACCTGCGTCCGGGTGCCCGTGGTCACCACCCATTCGGTCGCCGTGCACGCGATCTTTGGCCGCGAGGTGACCCGGTCCGGCGCGCAGCGGGTGCTCAGCGAGGCGCCCGGCGTCGTGCTCAACGACGACCCGGAACGCGGCGAGTTCCCCACCCCGGCCGACGTGGTGGGCACCGACCCGACCTGGGTGGGCCGGGTGCGCCGGTCCCTGGACGACCCGCGCGCGGTGGACCTGTTCGTCTGCGGCGACAACCTGCGCAAGGGAGCCGCCCTGAACACCGCGCAGATCGCCGAGCTGGTCGCCGCCGCGCTCTGAGCACCAAAGATCAAGATCAAGGCACGCAACGAGGACCGTCGCGCCCCCAGCCCGCCCCGCTAGCCGGCGGTATCGCCCGCCGGTGAAGGGTGGAACGACCACAGGGCCCGGTCCTCTACGGGCTCGTACCCGAGCCGCTGGTAGAGGGCGTTGCTGGTCGGGTTGGCCAGGTCGGTGAACAGCAGCACCTGATCGGCCCCGGCGTCCCGGGCCGCCTGGCTCACTGTGGCTGTCACGGCGCCCGCGTAACCCTTCCCCCGCAGGCCCGGCGGCGTGTACACCGGGCCGACCCGCACCTGGCCGGCCGCCATCCGGGTCAGCCCGGCCATGGACACCGGCTGGCCAGCGTCCTCCCACACGGTCAGCCCCCGGTAGGAGAGCCGGTCATCCACCATGGACACCAGATCCTCGGGGCCCGACTGCGCCTCCCGGTGGAACGCCTCCGACCAGGCGATGAGCAGGCTGCGGTCGGCCGGGCCGGCCACCCGGGCCTGGCCCGCCGGGCGCGGGTCGGGCCAGCGCAGCTCGCCGAGCCGGAACAGCCGGTTCCGCATCTGCAACTCGATGGCGTCGCCGGTCACCTCGTGCCAGGCGCGGGCGAACGCTTCCGCGCTCCCGGGATCGGCGTTCACTCCCTGGACCGGATGCGACCGGGCGGCCAGCACCTGGGCCAGCGCCGCGCGGCGGGCCCGGGCACGCTGGTCAGCGCCACCGGGAACGGCGGCGTGTGCAGGAACGCGGCGCTGACCTCGCCGTCTGGACCCTGCCACCAGCCGAAGAGGGGTGCGATGGCGCCGTAGGCGGCCGGCCCGGCGGCCCGCAGCGTCTCCATGACCCCGAGCAGGATGGTGTTCTCCGCGGGGCGCTCGGACAGCAGGCCACCCGCCGTGGCCGCGTATTCGGGCAGGCTGTCACTCAGGAACCAGGGCATCCCTCATGGTGACGGCGCCCGCCCGCATCGCGCAGCCCATTTTCCGGCCGTCCCGGCGCGGCTCCGCCCCACCTGCCGGCGGGCTGGTCGGTCCGGGGAGCAGCCCCGATGACATTTCTGTCACATTCATGCCTTTCTCCCACGCTCTGGTGGCCCGGGGCCACGCCTCCGGGGACCCTGGCTGCGGGGGTTGTGAGGGGGCCCGCTGGGAGCCGCGTGAGGGTCTGCGCGGCGGTGCGCGGGAGCCTTCCGAAACCCGGCGCTGACGTGCGGTAACAGCACTCTGCGTCACTTTCTATATCGTTTCGTTGCGAAGCTGGAATCGCCCGCGATAGCATCCTCTTCAGCCCGGTAGAGAAGCGGGATCTCCCGGGGTTGGCGAAGTTGCCAATGTTCGAGCTATTCAGTCTTTAGTAGCCAGACAATGGTAGGTAGCTGAGCAGCTCCTCCCGGGAGGCAACGTGTCGGCGAAGGGTGACGGTTCGGCTGGGCGGTCACGCGGCCCTGCTCCTAGCAGCGGCAGGCGTGGCTACACGGTGGCCCGACCCAGGTCAGACGCATGGTTGTGGATCCTCAACGCCGTCGTCATAGGCGCAGTGATCATCGCGGCCGCGGCCGCGGCGACGACGACCGGCCACACGGTCGTCGCGGGTACCGACCATTTCCTGCTTTACTATGCGGGAGTTCTCGCACTTATTGCGCTGACCGCAGAAGTTGGAATTGGGCTGGTCGCCTCTGACCGCATTTTCATGAAGCCCAGTGCCCGGGTTACGGCACAGGCACTCCATCGCGCCATGGGATTCGGCGCAATAGCGTTCCTGGTTATTCATATTGTGCTCGAGATAATCGCGGGACGGTCGCAGCCCGCCGACGCCGTGATCCCTTTCCTTGATAAGGGCAGGACTTTCTATCTGGGGCTCGGGACCGTCGCGTCCGACATGTTCATCGTGATCATGATGACGGGCATCTACCGGGCCCGGCTGGCCGCGAAGATGTCGCCGAAGGCCTGGCGGGTCATCCACGCGTCGGCCTACGCCGCCTGGATCTTCGGGCTGGTCCACGGCCTGCTCGCGGGCCTGCCGGCCAAGGCGTTCTTCGGCTTCTCAGGCTTTGTCGCCTGGTCCTACGGCGCGTGCGCGGTCGCGGTGGCCGCCGCCCTGATGGTCCGGCTCGTGGCCAGGAACCGGGCCGGCAACGAGCTGGCCAGCCATCCGGTCGCGGACTCCGGGGGCACCGGCGGGTGGACCGCCGCGGCCGCCGCCCTGGCCGGATCGGGTGCGCTCCCCGGCGCCGCGGCCCTGACCGCAACCGCCCTGCCTGCCCAGGCGCTGCCCGCGGGCTCGCCAGGTGCCCTCGACGGCGCCCGGGGCCGGGCCTCCCGCCAGCCCGGGCGGGCTCAGCTGGCCCTCCCCGCAGGTGCGTCGGCGGCGCCACAGCGCGGCCACGCCGCGCGCAGCGCCCCGTACGACGAGCGGGCCGCGTACCTCGCGGAAAACCGCCGGATGGGCGCCTCGGGCCCGATCGGGCGGGGTGCGACCAGGTCGTTCGAGCGAGGCAGCCAGTTCGGCGGCCCTGGGGCGGACCCCCGGGAAGGGGCGAGCGAGTACGAGCCCACCGGCCCGATGCCACGCGTCGCCCAGCACGGCCATACCGGCCCCGTGCCGCGGGTAGCCCCGTACGAGCGCACCGGCTCCGTGCCGCGCGTGGCTCCGCCCGAGCAGACCGGCCCCATGCCGCGGGTTGGCCCGTACGAGCAGGGCGGCTACCAGTACGAGCGGACCGGCCAGATCGACCGTTCGGGCCGGTACGAGGGTTCCCAGCCCGGGCCGCTCCGGCCCGGGCCGGAGCAGCCGGGCCAGATGTACGACGACCAGATGTACGGCGGCCAGGCGTCGGCGGCCAGTGCGCGCGGCCAGATGCCGGGCGGCCAGGTGCCCGGCGGGCGCGCTCCGGGCGGTCAGGCCCGCTACGGGCCGTCCCCGCTGAGCGCGCCACCGCCCGCGCCGTCGGCCCCGGTTCAGTACGGCCAGCCGATGTCCCGCCAGTACGGCGAGACCGGCCCGTATGAGCGGCCGCACGACGACTGGTCCGGTCCCATGGAGCGGATCGGCCCGTCCGCCGCGGCCCCCCGGTACGCGGCCGGCAACTACAACGACTGGTCCGGCCCGCTGGAGCGGATCGACCCGGCCGCGCCGCCCTCCCAGTACGGGGCGCCTGCCCACTACGGTTCGCCTCGGCCAGTACGGCACGGGCCAGTACGGCACGGGCGGGGAGTATGGCGTGGCTGGCCAGCACGGCGGCACCGGCCAGTATGGCGGCTCCGGCCAGAACGGGCGTCCGCGCGCCGAGCCGCGGTACGAGCGGACCGGCGAGATCGACCGCTCCGGCCAGTACGCCCAGACGCAATACGCCCAGGCTCAGTACGCCGAGGCCCAGTACGGCCAGCCCCAGTACGGCCAGCCCCAGTATGGGTCGCCGTCCGGCCAGTCCTCATCCGGCGCCCCCGCGCCGCAGCACGGCGGGCCCGGGTACGGGCCCCTCTCATACGGCCAGGAAGGTGATCCCGGTCAGCCGATGCCGCGGCAGCGCGAGCGGCCCGGCGGGTATGAGCGGCCGCATCCGGCCCAGTACCAGCAGTCCGCCGGGTACGAGCCGCAGGGCCAGTACGAGACACCCATGCGGTACGAAGAGCCCATCCAGTACGACCAGTACCAGCGCGACGACCACTACCAGCGCGACGAGTACCAGCGCGGCCCGGCGAGCCAGCCGGGCCAGTACGGCCGGCCGGACTACGACCTGCCGCAGCGAGCCGAGCACTACGCTTCGTTCGCTGACCAGGACGCCGCCTACACCCGGCCCCGGCCGCCCGGCACCCGCGATCAGTTCGGCCCGCAAGACGACACCGACCCGCTGAACATCGTGCCGCTAAATATCGGGAATTATCCGTGAACTCACTTGCACCGCCGCAGGCGATGCGGATTGGGCGGGCCCGGCTAACCGCCGGCCTGGATCGCTTTGAGCGCATTGATCTCACCACGCATCAGGAGATCTTTGGGCCCATGCGCCGGGTGACAGCGCGCCAGTTGATCGAAATGGTGGAAAGCGTCGACTTGCGGGGTCGCGGCGGAGCCGCTTTCCCTTTCGCCCGCAAGGTGCGGGCCGTGGTCGACAACGCGGCCGCCCGCAAGTGCAAGCCGATGATCCTCATCAACGGCACCGAGGGAGAGCCGGGTAGCGCCAAGGACAAGATGCTGCTGCTCCGCTCGCCGTACCTGGTGCTGGGCGGCGCCCTGCTGGCCGCCCGGGCGCTGAGCGCCAAGATGATCATCATTGGCGTGACGGACAGTTCGGTGGCGGCCTCGGTGGCGGAGGCGGCCCGGGCCGAGCCGGACCTCAAGAAGATCGTCCGCGTGGTGGAGGTTCCCGACCGGTTCGTGTCGGGCGAGGGTGGCGCTCTGACCAACGCGGTGAACGGCAAGATCGCACTGCCGCCGGGCAAGAAGCGCCGGGCCGCGGAGAGCGGGGTGGACGGCCTGCCCACGCTGCTGTCCAACGCCGAGACGTTTGCGCAGCTCGCCGTCCTCGCCATGCTCGGCCAGGAAGGCTACGCCTCGGACGGCACCCCGGACGAGCCGGGCACGGTGCTGCTGACCGTCGGCGGCTCGGCGGGCCGCCGGCCGTGGTGGAAGTCCCCACCGGGATCCCGCTGGGCGTGGTGCTGGACATCTGCGAGGCGACCGCCTTCGATGGCGTGCTGGTCGGCGGCTATCACGGGATGTGGCTGCCCGCCGAGCTCGCCGATGACGTGCCGGTCTCCCGGGCCGGCCTGGACGCGGCGGGGGGCACCCTCGGGGCCGGCATCGTGATGCCGCTGGGCGGTACCTGCCCGCTCGGCGAGGTGGCCCGCGTAGTTCGTTATCTGGCCAAGGAATCGTCCGGGCAATGCGGGCCGTGCAAGCTGGGCCTGCCGGGCCTGGCCCGCTCGATGAGCGCGCTGGCCGACGGCTCGGGCGGGATGGACACCCTGGATACCGCGCGCCGCACCGCCGCGGTGGTCCGCGGCCGTGGGGCCTGCTCCCACCCGGACGGGGTGTCCCGGTTCGTGCTCTCCGCGCTGGACGTGTTCAGCGACGACCTCACCACCCACCTGTTCCGCGGCTCGTGCGGCCGCAAGACCCGCGGCATCCTGCCGCTCGGGCCGGAAGAGTCCGAGGTGCGGCTGAAGGTGGACTGGGCGCGCTGCGACGGGCACGGGCTCTGCGCCAAGATCGCGCCGGAGATGGTCCAGCTCGACAGCCAGGGTTACCCGGCGTTCCTGGACATGCCGGTGCCGTTCTGGCTGGAGCGCGAGGCGCAGCAGGCGGTGGAGATGTGCCCCGCCATGGCCCTCAGCCTGGGCACCGGCGTCGGCTGGGAGCCTGATACCTCGCGGACCGGCCCCGCCATCAGCGCCTCGCAGCCGACCGGGTTGCTGCTGTCCAGCTCAGCCCGGGACAAGCGGCAGTCGCCCGGTGGGATCCGGCAGCTGCCCGGCGGCCCCCGGGAACTGCCCGGGCCGGGCCGCTGATTTTCCCGCTCTGCGGCGCTGGGCTCCGGCTTAGCGCTGCCCTCGGCCGCGCAGTAACCTCGGGCCCCGGGGGACCACGCGGACACCGGCGGAGACGGAGAACCAGATGAGGGTGGCCCGGCTGCACGCGGTCGCGGATCTGCGCCTGGCTGACGAGCCAGTGCCGGTACCGGGGCCGGGGGAGAGCCTGGTCCGGGTCACGGCCATCGGCATCTGCGGCTCGGACCTGCACTGGTGGGACCAGGGCGGGATCGGCGACGCGGCCCTGGATCACCCGCTGGTGCTGGGCCATGAAGCGGCCGGGGTGATCGAGCAAGGACCGCGGCGCGGTCAGCGGGTGGCCATCGACCCGGCTATCCCGGACGGGACCTGCCGGCCATGCCGCGAGGGATACCGCAACCTGTGCCTGAACATCCGGTTCGCCGGGCACGGGAAGCAGGACGGGGCCATGCGGGAGTTCATGACCTGGCCGGACGAGCTGCTGCACCCGCTGCCGGATGAGGTGAGCGACGCGGATGGCGCCGTGCTGGAGCCCCTGGGCGTGGCCATCCACGCGCTCGATCTCGGCCATGTGCACCTGGGTGCGCCGGTCGTGGTGGTCGGCGCCGGCCCGATCGGGTTGCTGCTCGTGCAGTTGCTCCAGGTGTCAGGCGCGGGCCCGGTGACCGTGTTCGAGCCGCTGCCGCACCGCCGGGCGGCCGCCGCGGCCCTGGGGGCGGCCGTGGCGGACCCGGCGCAGGCCGCCGATCCCGGCGCCCTGCGGGCGATGGTCGGTGAGGGCGCCGCGGTGGCCTTCGAGATCGCGGGCAGCAGCGAGGCGGTGCAGCTGGCCATGGCGGCCACCTGGGCCGGCGGCCGGGTGGTGCTGGGCGGCATCCCCGACGACGACACGACCACGTTCCGCGCCGCCGTGGCCCGCCGCAAGGGGCTGACCATCGCCATGGTGCGCCGGATGAACGAGGTGTATCCCCGGGCCATCGCCCTGGCCGCCGGCCAGAAGGTCGATCTCACGTCGCTGGTCACCGACCGTTACCCGCTGGAGGACGCGGCGACGGCGTTCGGCCACGCGGCCCGCCGCACCGGCCTGAAAGTCATCATCGAGCCCTCCCTCTGATCCGGCGGCCGGGCCGCCCGCCCGGGACGCGGAGACTGGTGAGTAACATGCGGCGGGTGGCCGATACCTTCTACGTTCCGGTCCGGAACGGCACCTGGCGGGCGACCGCGCACACCACGGGCCCCTGGGACGAGCGAGCCCAGCACGGCGGCCCGCCCAGCGCGCTCCTGGGCCGGGCCATCCAGCATTGCGCGCCCCGCGACGACATGATCGTGGCCCGGTTCACCTGCGAGATCCTCGGCGCCATCCCGGTTGGCGACCTGGACGTGCAGGCCCGCCTGGTCCGTCCGGGCCGCAGCGTGGAGTTCCTGGAGGCGGTGGCTACCGCGGGCGGCCGGGACGTGGCCCGGGCCAGCGCCTGGCGGGTGCTGCGCACCACCAGCGAAAGCGTCCCCCGCAGCGACCCGCCGCCCGCCCTGCCCGACCAGACATCGGGCTGCCCGCCGCGGGCTGGATCGACGGGTACCTGTCGGCCGTCGAGTGGCGGCCGGTCCGCGGCCAGTTCGGTGAGCCGGGGCCGGCCACGGTCTGGACCCGGCTGCGTTACCCCCTCGTCCCCGACGAGGAGACCGGCCCGCTGGAGCGGGTGCTCGCGGTCGCGGACAGCGGCAACGGCCTGTCCGGTGAGCTCGACATCACCAAGTGGCTGTTCATCAACCCCGAGCTCACCGTGCACCTGCACCGGGAGGCGGCCGGGGAGTGGGTCTGCCTGGACGCGCGGACCGAGATCTCCGCGGGCGGCGCGGGCCTGGCCACGTCCGTCCTGTCCGACACCACCGGGCGGCTCGGCGTGGGAGCCCAGTCACTGCTGATCAGCCCCCGGAAGCCAGCGCCGTCCCCAGCCGGGTCTGCTGGTACATAACCGCATGCCGCTGGCGCCTGCTGGTCACCAGCCGGGCGTCCCGCAACGCGGAGAGATGCTCGGACACCGTGCTGGGGGCCAGGTCGTGCCGCCGGGCCAGGGTGTGGGTCGAGGCTGGCTCGGCTAGCGACTCCAGCAGCGCGGCCCGGGTCCGGCCGAGCAGCCGGGCCAGCGCGTCCGACTGCGGGGTCCGGGCTGGCTGCCACAGTTCCGCGATGCCCCGGGCGGGATAGGCCAGCGCGGGGCGGGCCGGCGGGTCGGTGACCGGGGCCAGGCTCGGCCACAGGAACACGCTGGGCATGAGCAGCAGCCCGGCTCCGTTCAGCAGGCAACGGCTCGACCCGAAGCCCTGGATGACGAGGGCATGGCCAGTCCAGCGCGCCCGCGGGTGCAGGTCGGCGAGGACCCGTTCCAGCCCGTAGTCGGCCAGGGTCTGGGTACGGAAGGCCACGTCCGTGTCCAGGAACTCACGCAGCCGCGGCCAGTGCGGTGCGACCAGCAGTTCCCAGGACTGCTCGAGCAGATCCGCGACCAGGTCCCGGGTGGCGACCGGATCATCCAGTAGCTGCCAGGCGCCGGGCGGCACCGGGGCGCCGGAACGTTCGGTCAGCGACCGCCGCACCTCGTGCGCCACCTGATCCGGCGGAGTGGCCCTGACCCGGGCCAGCTCGGCCGGGACGTCGGCGACCGGGCGGTCCGGGACCGGGCTGAGGAAGTCCGGTGTCCACCCGCGCTGCGGGCTCAGCATCAGCAGCGGCCGCAGGTCCAGCCGCTCCACCTCGGCCCGCACGGCCTCGAGCCACGGCAGGTGATACTGATGCCGCTGCGGCTCGACGATGACCCGGATCGCGTGCATCGTTTCCCACAGCGGCGACACCACGAACCGGGTCCGCGCCGGATCGTCCCGGCCGAACACCAGGCTCAGGCTCATCGCACCGTCCCGCAGACCCAGGGATTCGGCAGTCGCCGAATCTCTGGTCCCGATGCTAGCCGTCGGCCAGCCTGGGTCTCATGACGTCCTCCGCCCCGGTGAGCACACCAGCTCCCGGCCCCCGCTCCGGCGCCGGGCCTGGCCCCGGCGCCGACCGGGCCCGTTACCTGGACGTCCTCGGCCAGAGCGAGTTCCGGACCCTGTTCCTGGCCAACATCGTGTCCATGCTCGGCAACGTGGTGGCGGAAGTCGCGCTGACCGTGCTGGTCTACGAGCAGACCCGCTCCGCGGCCCAGGCCGCCTCGGTCATGGCGCTGTCCTTCCTGCCTTACCTGCTGGGCGGCGCGCTGCTCGGCGCGGCCGCGGACCGGCTGCCCGCCCGGGGAGCCCTGGTGACGGGTGATCTGCTTAGCGCGGTGCTGGTCGGGGCCATGGTTATCCCCGGGATGCCGGTGGCCGCGCTGCTCGGGCTGGTGTTCGCGAACGGGTTGCTCGCGCCGGTCTACCAGGGGGTGCGCTCCGCGGTGCTGCCGGACGTGCTGCCGCCCGGCCCGGGGTACATCCTCGGCCGGTCGATGATGCGCATGGTCGCCCAGTCGGCGCAGATCGTGGGGTTCGGCGCGGGAGGCCTGCTGCTCGCCGTGGCCTCCCCGCGCGGTGCGCTGGGCTTCGACGCGGCCTCGTTCGCAGGGTCGGCGGTGCTGCTGCGCTGGGGCATGTCCCGGCGGCCCGGGCAGCGGGCCGGGGCCGGCTCGATGACCGGCGACTCGCTGCGCGGGATCCGCAGCGTACTTGCCCACCGGCAGGTCCGCCGCATCCTGCTGTTCGGCTGGCTGGTGCCGGCCTTCGCGGTCGCCCCCGAGGCTCTCGCCGCGCCGTACGCCAGCCACATCGGCCAGCCGGCCCGGGTGACGGGTTTCCTGCTCATGGGGATCCCGGTCGGCACCGTGGTGGCCGACCTGATCGCCGCGCGGCTGCTGCGGGTCCGCTGGCAGCGCCGCCTGGTCGTCCCGGCCGGGCTGCTGACGTTCGTGCCGCTGGCCGGGTTCGCAGCCAGCCCGGACCTGGCCCTGGCGCTGACCCTGCTGGTGATCTGCGGCCTGGGCAGCGCCTGGGGAGCCGGGCTGGACGGCCTGCTGATCGACGCCGCACCGGGGGAACTGCGCGGCCGCGCCCTCGCCCTGTCCAGCGCGGGGCTGATGTTCATCCAGGGGGCCGGGTTCGCGTTGTGGGGCATCGCCGGGCAGTACCTCCCGGTGACCGTCGTCATCCCCGCCGCGGCCGCGGCCGGCGTCCTGGTCGTGCTGTTGCTGCGCCCGCACCCCGTCCGGGCCTAGCCCCGTCCGGGCCTGGCCCTGGCTGGACCCGGCGCCGGCCCGGACCTAGCGGCCAGTCGGCGGCCTGGATTCGCTGGCGGCCCACTCGGCCAGGGTCCTGGAGTGCCTGCTGCGGCCCAGCCGGAAGGACTGCGCTGAGCCGTACCCGAACATCGCGATGGCCCAGGCGGCCACGCCGAGCAGCGGCTCATCCCGTGCGGCCATGACCAGGAAGAAGACGAGGCCGTACCCCGCCGCGAACAGCCACACCTGCGCGTGGCCACGTGGCCGGAGGCGGGTCGCGCGGACGATCAGGCCCGGCCGCGGCGGGCGGTCATTCCTGGCGTCGCGCACACTCTGACTGTACGCCTGGGCGACGGGCCTGATTAGTCCCCCGCGACGCCGTCGGGCGGCCGGTTCCAGATTGCGGATGACCAGTCACGGGCACTATGACCTGCGTGTTTGCTGATCCTTCGCGGGAGCCGGCGCTGGAGCGGGCCATGCCGGCCGACGCCGTGCCCGGCTCGACGATCCCCGAGGACAGTGAGGCCGAGATCCTGCTCCGCGACGGCACCTGGGCCTGGGCCCAGGTGATCGGTCAGCGCAAAGACCGGCATAACCGGTGGTGCGTCGGCATCCGCTGGTACGCCAGCCCGGCTGTGGGGGGCCGGGAGGGCTGGTACCTCTACGACCCGCGGCTGATCCGACGCCCGCCGTTAACACGGGCCGCGGCTAGCGCGGGCCGTCCGGCCGCAGCGCCGCCGTGTCCAGATCCCAGCCGTACCTCGGGGCCCGGTCGTAGTATCCGGCGTGGCCGTACTCAATTCTGCCGAACTCCGGCACCCTCGACTCAGGCGCCCTGTCGTCAGGACCCGGATAGCCGCCGTAGCCGGGCCGGCCCAGGCCGGGAAACTCAGCAAGGTTGCGTTGCGGGGGGTTCGCGTCCTGCTGCTCGAACAAATGCCAGGCGCGCAACTCCTCGACCAGCCCGTCAAAGATCGTCCGCATAGGCCGACTCTTCCATCTAGCCGGCGCGAAATCCAGGCAATGGGCGATCTAGGCGAGCCCGGCTAAAAGTACCCCAATATCGGCTGTTAACGGTGGAAACCCCAATGAAAACCTAAATTCGCCGCAACGACCACCATCGTGCCCACCCGGCCCGCGGCAGCGCCGATGCCCGCCGCGGGCCAGGGAAAGCCTGGTCAGTGGGCAGGACCCAGCGTCACCGTGAGCAGCGCCGGGGCCGGATTGGAGACCGCGCCGACTGATCAGCGCCCTCGGCGGGGGCTACGTCACTATACGGGAATGCGTACCCGCGCCCATCGATCGCGGTCGCGTGCGCGATCCGCGCGTAATGATTAGTAATCGCACTGGTGCAGTAATCGGCCAGATTCTCGCCATCCGGCTGATCGGATCGATAAGCAGCGTGCCCCGGTTGAACACGGCGGCCAGGCGGGGCAGGATCGCGAGCATTTGACTGCTCATCCCGACCCGCCCGGGACCACCGGGTTCCGGGTCCAGCCGCGCCTGGTCCGGGTGAGCTCGGTGAAGTGTGACGCGGCCAGGAAAGCCCGGTACCCCGTCGTCGTCCCGGCCACCCGGGCCCTCCGGGCCAGTCTCCAGCGAGGCGTAGTCCAGCAGCCGGCTGATCTGGGCCAGCCGCAGCCACTCCGCCGCCTGCCCCAGCAGCCAGGTCGCGACTCCGCGTCGCCGGTAATCCCCGGCGACATGGAGGTTGCCCACGTCGGCCCATCCGCCGTGGCGAGACTGCCGCTCCCCGTCTTCGAAGACCTCCACCTCGATGTACCCGACCACCTGCCCGTCCAGGACGGCCGACAGGCGGGTGCCGTTCATCCCGACCGACCGGCGGGCGGACAGCCCGGTCAGCGGGGACGGGCCGGGGTGGGGAAGGTCGTCCACCCGGGCCAGGTAGACCACTTCGGTGTCCCCGGCGGGCACGAAGCCGGCCCGCTGGTATAGCTCGCGGATGTGCGGCCACTGCTCGGGCACGCCGTACACGCCGTGCACCGGCAGTTCCCCGCCGGCGTCCTGGCGGGCCACGCCCCATTCCTCAAGCTGGCGGATGCAGGCGGCGATCAGCATCGCCGCCGCATCGGTGGCGTCAGTCCAGTACGGGTTCCCGGTCGGCGCCTCGGGCCAGAACAGCAGCCAGTGGATGTCCCCGGACCCCCGGTAGGTGGTCCCGGCCCGCTCATCGGCGAAGTAGCGCAGCAGGTGGGCGGCGGCGACCACGGCGTGATGCTGCTCGGCGACCAGGGTGACCCGTTCGGCCACCCACGGATCGACGATGGTCTCACCGGGCTGCCGTTCCAGATGGCTGAGCACGGTGGCGACCGAGACCCCGGCCCCCGGCACGACCGCCGCGGCGTGCGCGTTGACCAGGGCAGCCAGCTGGTTCCGGTCCGGGCGTCGGAATGGGCGTACCTCGATGGTTGGCATAGCAGGCCCCTCAATCCAGGCAGGAAAGGCGGAGAGGACGGGCCGCTACCGGTGCGGTACGGCCAGCACTGTAGCACTTGGCCGTCCAGGCCCGGATGAGCGGGGTTTGGCCAGCCGGGCGGGCTCGGGTAAGCCCGTCGCGGGCTGGCTGCCGATGACCGCGCCGGCCAGTACCTCCTCGGCGCGATGGCAGGCCACCAGGCGGCCCGGGCCGGCCGGCCGCAGCAGCGGGACCTCGGTACGGCACCGGTCGATGGCCAGCGGGCAGCGGGGGTGGAAGACGCATCCCGGCGGGCAGATTGGCCGCGTCGGGCGGTTCGCCGGGCAGGACGACCCGGGTTCGCCGGGCGGTCCAGTCGATCTCCGGCACCGCGGAGCGCAGCGCCTCGGTGTACGGGTGGGCGGGGGCCTGCAGCAATTCCCGGGTCGGGCCGCTCTCCACGATCCGGCCCAGGTACAGCACGGCGGTCTGCTCGCACAGCTCACTCACGATCGCGAAGTTGTGCGTGATGAGCAGATAGGACAGCTGCCGCTCAGTGCGCAGCCGGGCGATCAGGCTGAGCACCCGGGCCTGCGCGCGCACGTCCAGGGCGCTGGTCGGCTCGTCCAGCACCAGCAGCCGCGGCTGCACGCTGAGCGCGCGGGCGATCGCGACGCGCTGGCGCTGCCCGCCGGACAGCTGATGCGGGTACCGGGACGCGAAGTCCCGGTCCAGGCCCACCTCGGCCAGCAGGTCCCCGGCTCGCCCGGCCGACTGCCGGCGCGGCACCATCCGGTGGGCGCCCAGCGCCTCCCGGATGGAGGTGCCGATCCGCATCCGGGGATCGAGGCTGTTGTCCGGGTCCTGGAACACGATCTGCGCGGCGCGCCGGTAATCCTGCAGGGCCCGGCCGCGCAGGCTGGCGAGGTCGGCGCCCTCGAACCGGATCTGCCCCCCGCTGATCCGGGCCAGCCGGACGCACGGCCCGGCCGATCGTGGTCTTGCCTGACCCGCTCTCCCCGACCAGGCCGAGGCCGAACGGCCCGGCGGCCAGTTGCAGGCTCACCCCGTCAACCGCCCGGACCGGCCCGAAACGCACCGACAGGTCCTTAACCTCCAGCATCGGGCCCTCCGGCAGCGGGCTCCTCCAGCGGCGGGCTCATCCGGCGGCCCCGTTCCCGGCTGGCCCGTTCCCGGCCGGGCCATGGCCGCGGGTCTCGTTCCCGGCGGCTGTGATCCGGGGCACCGCGGCCAGCAGGTCGGCGGTGTAGCGGTGCCGCGGGGCCGACAGTACCTGGGCCGCCGGGCCCTGCTCGACGATCCGGCCGGCCTGCATGATGGCCACCCGGTCACACAACTCGGCCACCACCGCGAGGTCGTGGCTGATCAGCAGCACCGACATGCCCTCTCGCTCGCGCAGGACCCGGAGCAGTTCCAGCACCTCCGCCTGGACCGTCACGTCCAGGGCGCTGGTCGGCTCGTCGGCCAGCAGGACCCGGGCTCGCAGGGCCAGCGCGAGCGCGATCGCGACCCGCTGCAGCTGCCCTCCGGACAGCTGAGCCGGATAACGGTCCAGCAGGTCGGGGGCGAGCAGCACCTGCCGCATGGCCCCGGTGGCCGCCTCCGTGGCTTCCGCCTTGCTCATCCCGTGCAGCCGGAGCGCGCCGAGCACCACCTGGCCGACCTTGAACACCGGGCTGAACGACATGGCGGGGCTCTGGAAGATCGCCGCGATCTGCTTTCCGCGCAGCTCACGCAGCTCCCGCTGGGACCGGGCGGTCAGCTCGGTGCCGTCCAGGCGGATGCTTCCGCTGACCGTGGCGCCCACGGTGTGCGCGAGACCGAGGATGGCCAGCGTGGTCATGGACTTGCCTGAGCCGCTCTCCCCGGCCAGCCCGGCGATCTCGGCCTCGCCGAGCGTGAACTCGTCGATCTGCACGACGGGCCGGTCGCCGAACCGGACCTGGAGGTCGCTGATCGCCAACCTCGTGGCGCCAGGCCCCGTGGGAGCAGGCCCGGTGGGAGCCGGCCTCATGGCAGCAGGCTCCGCTTCGGATCGAGCAGGTCACGCAGCCCGTCGCCGAGCAGGTTGAAGGCGAACGCGGTGACCAGGATCGCGATCCCGGGGAAGGTCACCACCCACCAGTCCGTGGTGAAGTAGGTCTGCCCCTCGGAAACCATCAGGCCCCAGTCCGGGGTGGGGTCCTGGGCGCCGAGGCCCAGGAAGGACAGGGCCGAGGCGGTGAGGATCACCCCGCCCACATCCAGCGACACCTGCACGATGAGCGGGGTGACTGAGTTGGGCAGGACGTGCCGGGTGATGATCCGCCAGGCCGGGATGCCGAGCGCCCGGCAGCTGTCGATGTAGGGACGGCCCGCCACCGAGGCCGCCTGGCCCCGGATCAGCCGGGTGTACCAGGGCCACCAGGTGACGGCGATCGCGATCGTCAGGCTGGTCAGGCTGGTGGGCAGGACGGCCGCCAGGGCCAGCGCCAGGAGCAGCGACGGGAAGGCCAGGAAGACATCGGTCACCCGCATGATCACTTCATCGACCCAGCCGCCGAAGTAGCCGGCCACGATCCCCAGCGGGATCCCGATGACGCACGCGATCACCAGCACGATGACGGCGACCAGCGGGGAGATCCGGGCCCCGTAGATGACCCGGGAGAGCACGTCCCGGCCCACCTGGTCGGTGCCGAACCAGTGCTGCGCCGAGGGCGGCCGCAGCACGAAGAACGGATGCGTGGCCGAGCCAGCGTCGGCGGGGAACGGCGCGAGCAGCGGGGCGAAGACGGCCACCACGATGATCAGCACGACCGTCAGGCCCCCGGCCACCAGCAGCGGGTTCGCGCGCAGGCCGCGCCACAGGGCCCGGCCCCGCGGCAGGACGGGAGCCGGGATGGCGGCGGGTGAGGGCGCCTCGATCATCTCAGCCGGATCCGCGGGTCCAGGGCGGCCTGGATGATGTCCACGGCCAGGTTGGCCGCCACGTAGACCAGCGCGACGAACAGGGTCACGCCCAGGATGGCGGGCGTGTCGAGGGTCGCGATCGAGGCGGCCGTGTAGCTGCCGAGCCCGGGCCAGTCGAAGATCGCCTCGACCAGGAACGTGTTCACCAGTGAGTAGCCGAAGACCAGGGCCACCGCCGCGGCCACCGGATTCCAGGCCAGCTTCATGGCGAACCGGCTGTACACCGCGCGCTCGCTGAAGCCCAGCGCGCGGATCATCTGGATATGGGTCTCGCTCACCGTGTCCAGGACCTGGGCCCGGACCATCCGGGCGATGAGCCCGGCCGGGTAGGCGGCGACGACCACGGCGGGCAGCACGAGGTGGACGCCGATGCTGCCGAGCATCGGCCAGTTACCGCTGATCGTCGCGTCGATCAGGCTGAACCCGGTCCGCCGGGCTAGCGGGTGGCTGAACAGCAGGCCGGGGGAGTACTCACCGGCCGCGGGCAGCACGTGCAGCCGCTGGCTGAAGACCAGCTGCAGGATGAGCGCCATCCAGAAGATCGGCATGGACACGCCCAGGATCGAAACGGCCCGGATGGCCTGGTCGACCAGGCCGCCCGGCCAGCGGGCCGACACCAGCCCGAGCGGCACGGCCACCGCCAGCGCGATGATCAGTGCCGCGGTGACCAGCTCCAGCGAGGCCGGGGCGGCGGTCCCGATATCGGACAGGACGGGCTGGTGGGTGTGGATGGACAGGCCCCAGTTGCCGGACAGGATGCCGCCGAAGTAGGCGAGCAGCTGGACCTGCGGCGGCCGGTCCAGGCCGAGGAACCGCCGGGCCGCGGCGACCTGGGCGGCGGACGCGTGCGGGCCGGCCCAGGTGGCGGCCGGGTCTCCCGGGACCACACGGGCGATCACGAACGTCGCGATGATGACGCCCGCGACCACCAGCGCGGCCAGGGCGACCCGGCGCGCCACATAAGCGGTCAACTGCCAGTCGGCCTGAGGTTGTAGGTGAAGACGACGTTCGCGTAGGCCGGGTCGGGCTGGAAGCCGGTGAAGGACGTGCGCATCGCGTACTGGTAGTTCATGTTGTAGAGCACGTCCAGCGGCGCCTGCTGCAAGACCTCGGTCTGCATGGTCTGGTACAGCTGCTCACCGGCCGCCCGGTCGGTCGCCAGCAGCGGCTCCACCTTGTTGATCTGCTTGTCCAGCGCCGAGTTGGAGTAGTAGGAGAGGTTGAAGTACGGCGACTTCTCCGTCTCCAGCAGGTTGCTGAACCAGGTGTACGGGTCGGCGTAGTCCGGCCACCAGTACTCGAGGAAGATGCTCTGGTGACCCGGGCCCGACTTCGCCTTCGCCCACTGGGTCGGCCAGGCGAGTGACTGCGTGGTGAGGTTGATGTTCAGCTTGGCCAGGCTGGACTTCAGCAGCGTCGCCACGACTTGCTCGTTCGAGTCGCCCTGGGTGTAGGTCAGGGTCAGGTTCAGCGGCTTCTTGCCCGGCCCGTACCCGGCCGTCTTCAGCAGCTGGGCCGCCTTGGCCGGGTCGTAGTGATAGTTCGGCAGGTCGGTGGAATGGCCCGGCAGGCCGGCCGGGACCAGGCCGCTGGACGTGACCGCCGCGCCCTGCAGCGCGGCGACGATCCCCGGGTAGTTGATCCCGTAGGAGATCGCCTGGCGCACCGGCAGGCTCAGCGTGTGCGCGTTGAGCTGGGCCAGCAGGTTCTGGAAGGACGGGATGCTCACCGTCCTGATGCCCGCCTGACCCTGGAACGACTTCCATATCGCGGGGCTGATCTGCTCCACGAAGTCCACCTGCCCGGAGCGCAGCAACTGGGCTGCGGTGGTGTCCTGGGGCACGACCCGGAACACCAGCTTCTTGTAGTGCGGGCCCTTCCAGCCACCCCAGTAGCCGGGGAAGGCCTTGAGCACCACCTCGAACTCCTGGCCCTTGTTCCAGGTCTGCAGCGTGTACGGGCCGGTGCCCGCGTCATGCGGCGTGTTGAACCACTTGGTCAGCTTGGCCGACGACCCCCCGCCCGCGGCCTGGGTGTCGTAGATGTACGCCGAGTAGGAGGCGGAGGCCTCGAGGTCCAGCGGCGAGGCGTACTTCAGGTGGAAGACCATGGTGTAGGTACTGGGCGTGCTGATGCTCTTCACTGCGTCCCAGACGTACCCGGCCCCCCCGCCCAGCTTCTCCGTGCGGAGGATGGCCGCCGCCGCGGCCTGCGCGGTCATCAGCCGGCCGGTGTGGAAGTGCACCCCCTGCCGGAGGTGGAAGGTCCAGGTCAGGCCGTTAGCCGAGGTTGACCAGCTGGTCGCGAGCAGCGGCTTGATCGTGTGCGTGGCGGAGTCGTAGCGGGTGAGCGTCTCGTACATGTTGCTCATCGCGATGATGCCGTCGGAATACTCGGTCGCGGGGTCCCAGCCGTCGACCATCACCGGGGTGTTGGTGTCGTAGGTGAACACCTGATTGCTGGCCTGCTGCTGGGCCGCCTGGTGCGCTGAGCCGCCACAGGCGGCCAGCAGCACCAGCAGTGCGGAGCCCGATGCCAGCAGGCCAGCGCGGTGGGGCTTCATGCCTTCCTCCGTGATCCTTGTGTTGTCGGGTTGGGGTGCTGCCGCCCAGTCGTTACGGGGCCGTGGATGCGGCCCGGCTGGCCAGCTGCTGCCTGAACCGGACGGTCCGGCAGGCCGCCCAGAGCGCCGGCCGCTTTCGCCCGGATCCGGATCGCCGGGGAGGTGAGGTAGGCCAGCGGGATCTCCTCCCGCTCGACGATGTGCACCGTCGCTGGGTCCGCCCCGGCCGCCACGGCGCGCTCGCGGGCTTCGTCGCACGCCTCATCGAGCGCGGCTTGCCTGCCGCCCGGTCCCATGTGGAAGATCCGGTCCACCTGGCCGCTGACCGAGGCGATCGCCGCGCCCACCGCATTGGCCGTGTCGAAGTGGTCGGGCCGGATGACCTCGCTGACGCCAGGTATCCGGTCCGGGATCAGGATGCTGCCGCCGCCCACCGCGACCAGCACGCAGTCTTCCCGGGAGGTCTTCATCCGGTCGATCGCGTCGGCCAGCATCACGTCCGCCCGGGCCAGGGCGGTGTCGAGCATGTCCCGGTGGCGGCTGGTCCGGCCCGGGTCACCGAGCAGGGCCCGCCCGGCCGCGACCGCCGCGTCGGTCAGCGTGGGTGTCGCCCCGCCGAAGACGAGCGCCTCCTGCTGCAGCAGGTAGCCGACGCTGCGCGGGCCGACGCGCACGCCGGGCTCCCCGGCCGAGACCACGGTGCCGCCGCCGAGGGCGATGGTGACCAGGTCGGGCATCCGGAAGTTGGTGCGGATGCCGCCGATCTCGACTCCCTGCGAGGACTCCCGCGGGAACCCGTTGACCAGCACGCCCACGTCGGTGGATGTCCCGCCCACGTCGGCGACCAGCGAGTCACCGGTCCCGGTGAGGAAGGCCGCGCCGCGGACACTGTTGGCCGGCCCGCTGCCGATGGTGAGGACCGGGTAACGCAGGGCCTGATCGAGGCCCATCAGCGTGCCGTCGTTCTGCGCGAAGAACGTAGTCGGCCGCAGCTGGTGCGCGGCCAGCGAGTCATGCATGGCGATGGCCACGTCCCGGGCCACCCCGGCCAGCGCCCCGTTCAGGATCGTGGCGTTCTCCCGTTCCAGCAGGCCCAGGGCGCCGATCTCATGGCTGAGCGAGACGTGTACCTCGCCCAGCTCACGCTTGACGATCTCGGCGGCCGCCAGCTCGTGCCGCGCCGAGACCGGGGCGAAAACACTGGTGATCGCCACCCCTTCGGCGGTGCCCGCCACTTCACCCAGGAACCGCGCGATGGCGTCGGTGTCCAGCGGGGCCAGGTCCTGTCCGTCGAATTCGATGCCGCCGCCCACGATCACCGCGCCGGCCGAGATTGCGCTGGTGAGGTCGGGTGGCCAGCCGAACATCGGCCGGATGCTGAGGGTGGCGGGGCCGCCGATCCGGATCACCGCGATCCGGCGCAGCTTCCTGCGCTCCAGCACGGCGTTCGTCGCGTGCGTGGTGCCCAGCATGACGTGGGTGATCCGCTCCCGGTCCGCCTCCGGGGCGCGGAGCACGGTGTCGATCGCCGCGGTGATCCCGCCGGTGATGTCCGGGGTGCCCGGCACCTTGGCCTTGGCGATCACACGGTCCGCGCCGTCCATGATTACCGCGTCGGTATTGGTGCCGCCCACGTCGATGCCGAGGCGGAAGTCAGGAGCGGGCACCGGCGAGCTCCTCCACGGGCAGGTACTCAAAGTCGTAACCGAAGGCGCGCGGGCCGGTGATCGAGATGCCCCGCTCAGTCCGCCACACCGGGTCGCAGGCGAAGGCGATCACCACTACCCGCTGGCCGTACTTGATCCGTTCCGTCGCGATCGCATCGGCCGTCTCCACGTCCAGCACCGAGATCAGATCGGGAACCGAGGCCAGCACCCGGCCCCGTTCCAGCGCGACCAGGTTCTCGTTCTGCAGCTCCAGCCGGATGAGGCGGCCCGCATCCTCGCCGAGCCCTTCGATCACCACCGACCCGCGGACGAAACCACTCGTGGTATGCCGCTCGACGTCCGAGACCTTCCCGGTGACCAGCCGGAACGCGCCGATCTCGGCGATCAGCGCGGCGATCGGGCTGACTGCCGCGCTGATGACCGCCTCACCGATCCGGATCGCCAGCGACACCGAGTTCCGTACCGTGGCCTCGCGCGCCTGGGCGGCGGTGAGCGAGAACTCGGTGGATGAGGCGGCCCCGCCGAACTCCACCGCGGCCGCCCGTTCCAGGCGCTCCATCCAGTGCCCCGAGATGGCCTGGAAGATGACCAGGTTGCCGCGCTCGTCGGTCATCACCGCCGGGCTCGGCGAGATCCCGGCCAGCTGCATGGTGACCTGCGGGACCTCTGGGAAGGCGCGTCCCATTCCGTCCGCGTCCACCAGGGGAAGCCCCATCCGCGCCGCCCAGCTGACTGGGAGCACGCCGTTCCCGCCGCCGATCTCGCCCGCCATCAGCGCCGCCACCGGGCGCCCGGTCAGGTACTGCAGATGGTCGCGGAGGCGCTCGCCTTCGTCACCGTTCTCGATTTTCTCGATGCTGACCGTGGGGGCACCGATGCTGCCGCACGGCATGATCAGGGCGTCATCTGGCAGTTCGTCCACGTCCACCAGGGCGGCCGGGCCGAAATCCTCGGTGGCCTGAAGGGCCTGGAGCAGGGCGAGATAGGTATCGCCGCCACCTCCCGCGCCCAGCACCGCACAGCCGCGCGCTAAAGCGTGCAGCGCGACAGGGTCGAGGAGTCTCTTCACAGGCTCTCTTCACAGGGAGGCCATTGTCCCTGGGCAGGGGCATATACAGGGGCGCTAAGTATCATAGTTCCCGAAGTACGGTTACACCGGGACTATTTCCACCGATCGGCCAGCTGCAGCTCGTTCTGCCTGATCAGATCGCGCAGTTCCACCGGGTCACGACCGCGGACCACGCGGGGCGGGCTGGACATGAGCCGCCGGGCGTAGAGCAGCCCGGCGATCCCGCGCCACACGTGCCACCGCGGGAACTCGCTCGAATAGGACCACCAGTCAGGGTCCTCAGTGCCAGCAGTCATTAAATCGGTGGTGGCTTCCTTCTCCATTGGCTCGACTCCCTGGAGCCCCGGGATGACGACGCGTACCTGACGTGGCCGACGCAGAATCCCGGACGCAAAAGCCATGGTGGCAGCCGGGCAACGGCCCCGGAATGGGCATAGTGCACCGTGATCGTGACGAAAGTGTGCGCTCCGCATAAAGTGCCACATGTGCGTACCGTCGATGAGATGTTGGCCAGCTCACCGTTGGCTGGGTTGTGGCGGGTCAGCCGCGGTGGCGGCGACCGCCCGGTGGCCCTGGTCAGGCTGGCTGAGCGGTTTGCCGACCTGGATGACGCCCCGGCAGGCAGCCTCGTCGTGCTGTCCAGGGCGGCATCGGCGGAACTCTCCGACTACCGGCTGGACATGGGCCTGCGCTGGGCCTCGGCCAACCGGGTGAGCGCGGTGGCGGCGTTCTCCGCGGAGCAGTGGCAGCCCACCGTGACGGCGATGGATATTGCCGGGCGGGCCGACATCGCGCTGATCTCGATACCAGCCGCGGCCGAGCTGGCCGGCCTGGTGCAGGCGATCAGCCGGGAAATCGGCGGCGCCGCCGAGAGCGCTCTGGGCCGGGCGGAGGAAGCGCTGAACGCGGTGCTCTCCGCCGAGGCCACGGGGGCTGGCCTCGACGATCTGCGCGCCTCGGTCAGCGTGGCGCTCGGCACCTCCGTCGAATTCCGCCCGCGTGACCCCGGTCCTGGTGACCGGGAGAACGGCCAGCCCCGCTCGGACCGGGGCGCCATTCGCGCCACGGGCGCTCCCGCGCGGCCCCTGGAGGGCGGCCTGGCGGGCGAAGTCAGCGTGCCGGTCGTGGTGGGCGAGGCGCCGATCGGCCACCTGGTCGCGCCGGACGCCCAGGGGGACCTCGCCATCGCCGCACGGCTGGTCCTGCACAGCGCCGCTGCCTCCGCCGGGCGCCTTCTCGACCTGGCCCAGCGGGCCCGTGAGGTGCCGGCCCGGTCGCGCAGCGAGCTGCTGGCCGAGCTGCTGATGTCAGAGTCTGCGATCAACGACGATCTGCTCGACCGGGCCCGGCAGCTGAACGTCTCGCTGGGCGGATGGCATGTCGCGGTCCGGATCGAGGCCGACGACCTCGATGGTTCCGGCCCGGACGGATCCGCCGATGGGCTGGGATCCAATGGCCCGGACTCCACAAGCCAGGACGAGGTGCGCCGGTTCGAGCTGCTGGAGACGGCGGGGCAGATCGCCCTGCAGGCGGCCGGGGCAGCCGGCGGTACCTGGCACCTGTCCCGGGTGGCCCGCGCCCTCGTGCTGATCAAGATGACCAGGTCCGATCCGGGACCGCAGGCCGGGGCGCAGGCGGCCCGGGCCGCCGCCCGCGCGCTGCAGGCACTGCGGGAACGACTGCCCGCACAGTCATTCCGGGCCGGGGTGGGAGCGGCCCATGAGGGACCGACGGGGCTCCGCGCTTCCGCGGCCGAGGCCCGGGCCGCGCTGCTCGCCGCCCGGGCCGCCCGCAAGCCGTCCGGTGTGACCGCGCACGACGTGGTCGGAGTGCAGCGGATGCTGATGGAGTGGTATGCCTCGGACACCGCCCGGGCCTCGGTGCGCGACCAGCTCGCGCCGCTGGAGAAGCTGGGCCAGTCCCGGGCCGATACGGCGATCAGGACGCTCGCGGCCTACCTCGACGAGCAGGGATCCATCATCAAGACCGCGCAGCGCCTGCACCTGCACCGTAACGCGGTGGCCAACCGGATCCGGGGCATCACCGAACTGCTGGACGTGGACTTCGATGACCCGGACCAGCGGCTCGCCCTCCAGCTCGCCTGTCGGGCCCGGCTGCTGGGCTGACCAGCGGCTTCAACGCCCATCGTGAGGCGTACGGCTCGCGCCGCGGCTCCTGACCTGGGCGACCCGGGCCCTGCCGGGCGAAACCCGGACGGCAGGTCTGCCGGGACGCCGATCCCGGGCCGTTCACTTCCTCGTTACTGGTCGGCGAGAGGGAACGCCACGTCGCAGACGGCCTGGTCCTCGCCTAGCGCCTCCGGCTCGGCCAGGTAGACCTCGCGGCACGACAGCCGGCTTCCCGCCCGGGCGGCGACCTCGGGTGAGCAGGCGACGGCGTCGTACGCGGCCAGAATGGCCGGGTAGGCCCATTGGGCTTTCGTGATGGTCGTGTACGCCTCGTCGTGTTCGGCTTCGGTACGGATGCCGATGACGTCGGTCGGCTCCACGTGGCCGGGGCAGCCGAGAATCGCCTCCAGCGGGCCGTCGCTGTCCTCGCTCACGATGCCGTGGAAGATGAGCGTGAACGGCCCAGCCCTGGCCCCTGCGAGGTGCTGGGCGAAGGCCCGCTTGGCCTCGCGGACGAAGCCCTCGGTCTCCGGGGCGTGCAGCCGGCGCTGGATGGACATGACCCGCTGGGCCGGGACGTGACGGGTCTCGATGCGGAACATGGGATCGCCTCCTTCTCTCAGGGTGGCCTGGATGTGGCGGATCAGCAGCGTGCGGTGACCGTGCCGCCGTTCGAGGTCACGGAGCAGCATGTCCAGCCGGTTCACGGCCTGGTCTGCATCGACGCCGGCATCCCGCAGCACACATTCCACATCGGCCAGGCCCAGACCGGCGCCACGGAGCAGGCTGATGAGCTGCCCGGTGCGGACCTGCGTGACGTCGTAGCGGCGGTAACCGGTGGCTTCGCTGGTCAGCGCGGGCCGGAGCAAGCCGATGCGGTCATAGAGCCGCAGCGCTTTGTGGGTCAGGCGTACTCGCCGCGCGAACTCACCGATCGGGATGAGCCCGGCCCTGGGATCGTCCTCCACGGGCCCGATCCTGGCGCATGACCTAAGGGCAGGGTCAAGCGTGACTCCCGGCCCGGCTGTCCCACATTCCGGATCGGTGTCCTGCAGGGGTGGAATCTTTCGGTGGCGGCATCGGCCCGAAAGTGCCGCTCTGCCCGGAGCCCTCGGTGGACCCGGCCCCGGGCGGGCCGCCAGCCCATGTCACGCGAGACCGCGACCCGCGCGGCGATGGCTGGGGTCGCGCCTCTAAGGTGGACCGATGGCATCGGTCAAGCAGTTCCAAGTCGCCTTCGACTGCGCAGAACCTGAGCGCGTCGCTCGTTTCTGGTGCGAGGTGCTGGGGTACGTCGTACCGCCGCCACCGGAGGGGTTTGCTACCTGGGACGATTTCGATCGCTCGCTGCCGCCTGAGGATCAGGGTTCGACGTTCGCATGCATTGATCCCTCAGGTGTGGGCCCGCGACTGTTCTTCCAGCGCGTTCCCGAAGGCAAGGTCGTCAAGAATCGGCTGCATCTTGACGTGCGGGTCGGCACCGGGCTCGTGGGTGAAGAGCGCGTGGCCGTACTTGAGGCCGAATGCTCACGACTGGTCGCGCTCGGAGCGGTACGCGTGCGACTACTGCCTGCCGATGACAACAACGAGTCGTGCCTCCTGATGCAGGACATCGAGGGCAACGAGTTCGATCTCGACTGAGTGGCCACGACCCTAGAGGGGCCGGTGCTGGCCGCTCGGGCGGCGGGCTCGATACGCTGGCACCGGTTCGGCAACAGCGGGCCAGGCCAGCCCATCCGGACCGGAAGGGCCAGGTCAATGCGTGAGGATGCCCGGCAGCGGGCCACCGAGTTCGTCAAGGAGCTTTACGCTGCCGGTGAGATCGACGCGGACCGGCTGGATACCGGTATTGCCGGAGTGCTGGCGGCCAGGTCTGAGGCCGAACTGGCCGAGGTGGTCCGGTCATTGCCAGCGCCTGTTGCCCTGACCAGCCAGGAGCAGCGGCTGGCCGAACCGCTGGAGATCCACTCCGGCTTGGGGCGGCTGCGGCTGGCGGGCCAGTGGCAGGTCGCCCGCCAGACTCATATCAGTGCGGACCTGGGCAGCATCAGGCTTGACCTCACCGAGGCCGAGTTCGACGACCACGTCATCGACCTGCATGTCTATACCGGGTGCGGCAGCATCACGATCATCGTGCCACCGGGCATGGGCGTGCAGGTGATCCGCCACCGAGGCGGAGTCGACTCACGGCTGGACCCGCCGGTACCCGGGCTGCCGCTGGTCCGGCTCGACGTGACCACCAACATCGGCCGAGTCCACCTGCGCCACCCGGGGATCCAGGACGGCGCCAGGCGCTGGCCTGGCGGCAGAAAACGTCGGTAACCAGCCGCGTTCACCATGCACCCCAAAATGCGGCCCAGCTGAGGTCAGGGGCGTTCTCGACATGGCTCAGGCTAACCCCGGGGCGCTTCGCCTGGAGGCAACTGTTATGTGCTGCGCCAGCGTCGTAGCAGCAGAAAAGGGACTCCCGAGCGGTGCTCCGAAATCCCTTGTGACCTGCTAAGACCTTCTGGTCGGGGTGGCCGGATTTGAACCGGCGGCCTCTTCGTCCCGAACGATGTATGTCGGTGTTTCTCTGGTTTGGCTGTGCCGCTTTCGGCCGATAAAGTGCCAGGTAGATGGTCTGGTGTCAGTGTCGGTGAGTGCCGTTGGGTATCGTACGCTGGCGCTGAGTTCACGGTCAAATGACGGTCAAACGATCTTGGGCCGGAGGAAGGCGCCGTGGGGTACTCCCGTAAGCGGGTCGGCAGGGATGGCCGACCGCGTTACACGGCGTATTACTGGGACATCAAAGATCACGAGCGCTCGGCCGGCACGTTCCCGAACAAGAAGGACGCCGACCGGGCATGGCAGCGGGCCGAGGCGAAGATCGCTGAGGGCCGATTAGGCGATCCCGGCCGCGGACGGCAGACGTTCCAGACGTATGTGGAGCAGGTCTGGCTGCCGGGCCACCAAGTCGAGGCGACGACCCGGCAGAGCTACACATACTCGATCTACAAGCACCTGATGCCCGAGTTCGGGCCGATGCGGATGATCGACATTCTGCCCGAGCACGTCCGAGCCTGGGTGGCGCGGCTCAAGGACGAGGGTGTCACGCCGGTGACCATCCGGTACAACAAGCTCCTGCTCAGCGCCATCTTCACAACCGCGCTCAACGACCAGGTGGTGTTCCTCCATCCGTGCCGGGGCGTCAAGACGCCCACCGTGCCGCAGAAACCGCGGGCGATCATCACACCGGAGCAGTTCGGCCGCGTCTACGAGGCGCTTCCGGATGACACGATGCGGCTCCTCGCGGAGACGAAGATCGAAACCGGGATGCGCTGGGGCGAGCTGACCGAACTGCGGGTGCGGGACATCGACTTCCCGACCCGGATGCTCACGGTCAGCCGGGCCGTGGTCGAGGTAAACGCCAGATTCCACCCAACTGGCGGCCGCTTCCTCGTCAAGGACTACCCGAAGGACGGTGAGTACCGGCGGCTCAAGCTGACCAGCCAGATCGCTGCCAAGCTCCAGGCGTACGCCAGGGAGCGAGGCTTGTCCGACGACGCCCTCTTGTTCGCCATGCCGGACCGCGGCCCGGCGCTGAAGATGCTGCCCAACCTGGACCGCCTCAGCCGCACCGAACCCAACACCGCTGGCCGCACCTACCGGCACGGAACGCTCAGCGCCTACACGGCCGGGTGCTGCCGGTGCGAGCACTGCCGGAATGCCTTCGCCCATTACAGGCGGCAGCGCCGGGTGGCCGGGATGGATGACCCGCGCACGCCACGGGTCCGCGATACCGACGGCCACATCCCGCGTGACTGGTTCCGCAACCAGGTCTGGGGACCGGCGCTCGCCGCGGCGGGTGTGACGGCGGTACGTCCGCACGACTTGCGCTACGCGCACGCCTCATGGCTTCTCGCAGGCGGCGCCGACCTCCAGGCGGTAAGGAACGCCTCGGTCACGCATCCATCGCGACGACGGAGAAATACCTGCATACGCTGCCAGAAGCGGACGAATCCACGCTGGACGCCTTCACCAGGATCCGCGACCGGGCCGTAGTGAGCAGGCCCCGTCGTCGCCGTGGGCGCTAGGGGCTGTGCCTACCGGCCTTGATGCTGTGAACGAAGCTGCGCCAGTCGCCAGCGGCGAAGATCAGCTTCGGCCCGTTCCGGTCTTTGGAGTCACGAACGGCGGCCGCAGTGCCCAGGTCGGCTATCTCGACGCAGCTACCATTGCCGCCGCTGTAGGTGCTCTTCCGCCATAGCGCATGGACCAGGTCGGTGCCTGGCTCCCCGCGCTCCCTTCTGATGCTGGTCACGCGAACTCCTCTGCCGCTGCTGTGAGCATATCGCTCGTGGCCTGCGGGCTCAGGGCGGTGGCGCGGAGGTAATCGAACACTTGGACGTAGCGGCTGATGTCCTCAGGTTCCTCCAGGAACAGAGCGCTGGCCATGTTCTCCAGGTACACCACGTCCGGGTCGATGGGCTCAGGGAAGCCGAGGATCTCGAAGGAGCCGATCATGGCGCCGTGGGCGCAGCGGCGTACGGCAACACCTGGATCATGACGTTGGGCAGGTCGTTGGTCTCGGCCAAGAACCGGAGCTGCGCGGCCGTGACCGCGCGGTCGCCGACGAGCTGGTGGACGACGCCCTCACCCAGGACAGCCGAAAGCTGGAGTGATCGATCCTCGGTGACTCGTTGCTGGCGCTGATGCCGCACCGCCACGCGCCGATCGGTGCCCTCGGTGTCGTCGTGCGGGCGGAAGGCCCGGATCACAGCGCGAGCGTAGTCCTCGGTTTGGAGCAGCCCAGGTACGAGGACCTGCTGATAGGTCCGCACCGACGCAGCCTCGGCCTCCAGGCCGATGAAGTGGGTGTACTCGCTGGGCAGCACGTCGCCGTAGGAGTGCCACCAGCCCTTCTGCCGCGACTCTCGGGCGAGCTGAATCAGTGCCTCACGCTGCTCCGTATCACTGACGCCGTAGATGTCGAGCAGATCGCGCACGTCGCGCGGGTTGAGTCTGGTCCATTGCCCGGTCTCGATCGGGTGACCTTCGTCGGGTGCCACTCCAGCCGGGACGCCACATTGTCACGGGTCAGTCCTGACTCGGCACGCAGGCGGCGCAGCTCAGCCGTTAGCCGCTTGTGGCGCACGGTGGGACTGCGATACCCGCCGCTAGGCATTCGTGTCCTCCAAGTTCTTACACCGTGTAACTCACACGGTGTAAGTTACGTCTGTGCGAGCGTGAAGCTGTGCCAGGCAGCATAACGGCCTGGCGCCCTGGCGGCAGGAGGCTGCGAAGTGGCGGCGGAACTACCAGGCACCCGCGGGTCAAGAATCCGCCGCTTGCCCGCGCAGCCCGGACATAAGACAGGCAGCCGTGCCGTCGCTGAATCGTTCAGGCGCCCAGGGCGCGGACACAGACGCAGGACCGGCGCTGAAAGCGTGGGCGCTCCTCTGTCGCGAGATGGAAGCCGACCGGGCTATGCCCCGGCGCCGGTCCTGCCTCCATTCACGACGGATGAGCAGTCATGACCGGCAAGCCGTGGCTCAGGCCCGGGCATCCCTGTCGATGCAGACCTCCCTAGTGCTTGGCGCTTTACCAACTGCCGTCGCGTGCGCCCGCCTCCACGCCCGCAACGTGATGTACGAGTGGGGCCTCGCAACGATCGCCGACAGCGTCGAACTGGTCGTGTCCGAGTTGGTGACCAATGCGGTACGCGCCTCAACCGGCTCCGACGGTCGGCCCGTGTACGGCACGAAGACGGGCCTGTCTTCCGTCCGCCTGAGGCTGTCCTCTGACAGGACGCATGTTCTGATCGAAGTCTGGGATCAAGATCCCGGGATGCCCATCTCCAAGGCGGCCGGGCCCGATGACGAGAGCGGCCGAGGGCTCATGTTGGTAGAGGGCCTCTGCGATCGCTGGGGCTGCGGCGCTTCTACGAGCGGGAACGGCAAGCTGGTCTGGGCCGAACTAGGTGTGGTCTGATCATCGGCGGTTGTATTCGTCGTCGGTGAGGTGTTCGCCCCAGTCGGCTTCGGGACGCTGGTCGCCGGGGACGGCTTCGGTGATGGATAGGTGGGTCATGAAGTGGCCGGGTGCGGCGCCGTGCCAGTGCCATTGGTCGGCGGGGGTGTAGACGATGTCGCCCGCGCGGATCTCTTCGATCTGGCCGCCGCGGGGCTGGTGGAGGCCCCGGCCTTCGGTGACGTAGAGGGTCTGGCCGACGGCGTGGGAGTGCCAGGCGGTGCGGGCTGAGGGGGTGAACCGGACGGCGCTGACCCTCACGCGTGAGGGTTCTTCGCCGCGGGCGATGGTGTCGATGTAGGTGTCGCCGGTGAACCACTCGGCCGGTCCCTTGGCGGTGGGCGGTGGGGGCTGAATGGACACAGTGTCTCCTTACTGGTCGCTGCTGGCCGGGCGTGGCGTTCCCGCGGCTAGGTCTGTGCGTCCGGGTTTGGCTGCGAGCATGTTGCCTGGGGTGGCGGCCCAAGTGGTGAGCACGTCGAGTGCTTGTTGAGCAGGCGAGCCTGGTTTGGCGGTGTAGGCGATGATGGTGAGCCCGGGATCAGCGGCAAGCTCCAGGGCGTCGTAGTCGAGGGTGAGGTCGCCGGCGATCGGATGGTGGAACGGCTGGACGCCGCTGCGGTAGTACTCGACGTCGTGGGCGGCCCAGCGGCCCCGGAACTGTTCGCTGCGGGTGGATAGCTCACCGATCAGGTCGCTCAGCGCGCGGTCGTATGGATCGCGGCCAGCTTCGGCGCGCAGGCTGCCCACGGCGGCCGCCGGCGATGCCGTCCCAGTCGGCATAGAACTCGGCGGAGCGGGGATCGAGGAAGATGAACCGGGCGAGGTTGACCGGCCGCGCCGAGCTTGCGAACACTGGCGAGTACAGCGCATAGCCGAGCTGGTTGGCGGACAAGACGTCCAGCCGCCCATTGCGCACGAACGCCGCGCCCCGGTCATCGAGTCGAGGACTTGCTGCACGCTCGGCCGGACCCGTTGCCGGGTGGAGCGGCGGCGAGACGGGCGGGTCACGTTCACCGTCTTGACCAGGTCGGTGAGGTGCACGCGCTCGACGTCGTCAAGCTGCAGGGCTTGGGCGATAGCGTCCAGCACTTCGGCGGAGACACCGGTGGCGTTCCCGCGCTCGAGCCGGGTGAAGTACTCGATTGAGATCCGGCCAGAGCGCCACCTCTTTCCGGCGCAGCCCCGGCACCCGCCGGTTACTCCTGTAGAAACGCAGGCCCGCCTGCTCGGGCGTGATCGTGGCCCGGCGGGTGATAAGGAACTGGCGGATCTCGCCGCGCACGTCGTCCCTTCTGCTCACGACTTAAGAGGTTACGGACTGCCGTACGCGAGGGAGACCCTGCCAGTGCCCCTATCAGCAGACTCTCCCTCATCTCAGGCGTGAGTGGTTGCCTGGAGGTGTCCTCACGGCAAGGCGTGAGCGACTCCACGGCCGCGCCGCTCGCAGGCGAACCGATCAGCACATTCAGGAGAAACGTTCAGTGACGCTGTTGATGGCAGATCAGCCACGTACCAGCCGCCATGCGCGAGGCGCTGCCAGCCCTGGGTTCACGCTGGCGGCCGCCGTACTCGGCTTCTTCATGATCACGCTCGATGCGGTGGTGGTCAACGTCGCCCTGCCGTCAATCCGGCGCGACCTCGGCGGCGGCATCACCGGCCTGCAGTGGGTGGTGGACGGCTACACGCTGATGTTCGCCGCGCTGCTGCTGTCGGCCGGGGCGCTGTCGGACCGGATCGGCGCGCGGCGCGCGTTCGCGGCCGGGCTCGGCGCTGTTCGTCGCCGCCTCGGCGGCCTGCGGCGCTGGCGCCCGACCTGGGCGCGCTGGTCGTCGCCCGGTTCGTCCAGGGCGCCGCGGCCGCGGTGATGATGCCGGCGTCAATGGCCCTCATCGGCCAGGCTACCCGGATCCGGTCCAGCGGGCACGGGCGGTCGCGGTGTGGGCGATGGGCGGCGCGCTCGCGTCCTCGTCCGGCCCGGTGCTGGGCGGTCTCCTGACGCCTGGTGTCGCTGGCGGATGATCTTCTTCATCAACGTGCCCGTCGGCGCTGGCGGCGCTGCTGCTGCTCGCCCGGGCCGCGCGTTCGCCGCACCGGCAGGCGCCCGTTCGACTGGGCCGGGCAGGGGACCGCGGTCCTGGCGATGGGCGGCCTCACCTACGGGGCGATCGAGGCCGGCGCCGCGGGCTTCGCCGCACCCGGGGTGGTGATCGCCTTCGTGGTGGCGGTCGTGGCGCTGGTGGCCTTCCTGGCGCGCAGGCGCGCGGCGCGCACCCGATGGTGCCGCTCGAGCTCTTCCGGTCGCGCACCGTCTCGGTCGCCGTCGCGGTCGGCTTCGCCTTCATCGTCGGCTACTACGGGCTCCCGTTCGTGATGAGCCTGTACCTGCAGCAGCTGCGCGGCCTCTCGGCCCTGGCCACCGGCGTGGCGTTCCTGCCGATGATGCTGATCGGCGCCGTCCTGACCCCGTTCAGCGCGCGCATCGCCGAACGGGTGGGCGCTCGGCTGCTCATCAGCGGCTGGCCTGGTCCTGATGGCGGCCGGGCTGGTCCTCACTCGCCGCCGCCCCGTCGCGCGCCCGTCTGGGCGTCTGGCCCTGCTCATGGTCCTCGTCGGGCTGGCCGGGCCCCTGGTCGATGCCGCCGGTGACCGCGGTCCTGCTGAACAGCGTCCCAGGCCACCGCGCCGGGCACGGCCAGCGGCGTGTTCAACACCAGCCGACAGATCGGCGGCGCCCTCGGCGGTCGCGGTCTTCGGTGCGCTGCTCGCCGACCGGGCGACGTTCATGCAGGGCCTGGCAGATCAGCTTCTGCTCGCCGCCGCGGTCGCGCTCGCGGCGGGAGCGGCCAGCCGTGCTGCTCAAGTCTGCTCACACCGCGCATCGAGCTCGCAGCCGAGCGGCCTGACCAGCATGCGGGCGAACGTCGGCACCCGCAACGCCTCGAAACAGGAGACACCAGCACGATGAAAGCAACTGGACCGCCGAGGAACTCGATGCCATCGGCGCATCGGACGAGCGGCAGATCGCCGTGCTCCGGCCCGACGGCTCGCTGCGGCCCTACACCACGATCTGGGTCGTCCGGGTCGGCGAGGACCTTTACGTGCGCTCCTACCGGGGCCGCGATGGCATCTGGTTCCAGTCGGCACACGCGGCCCGCGGGCCGTATCCGGGCCGCCGGAATCGACCGTGACGTCACCTTCTCCGACCGATCGCGCCGACATGGCGCCATCGACCGGCGTGCCGCGGTCAGTACGCCCGGTACGCCAGCACCTACGTGCCCCGATGATCAGCCCTGAAGCCAGGGCAGCGACCCTGCGGCTCACTCCCCGCTGACGGGAGCGGGCGGAGCGGCGCCCTACAACCAGAGCCCTTTCAGATCGCCCTCAAGATTCAGCGAAAGGAAATCGACCATGCGAGGAGCAATGCTCTACGCCCCCGCGCGACGTGCGCTTCGAGGAGCGCGCCGACCCGACAGATCATCGAACCGACCGACGCCATCATCCGGCTGTCGGCGACCTGCGTGTGCGGGTCCGACCTGTGGCCCTACCGCGGCATCGAGCCGTCGACGGGCCCGCCCCGATGGGCCACGAGTACGGCGGCATCGTCGAGGAGGTCGGCAGCGACGGTCACGCACCATCAAGCCCGGCCAGTTCGTCGTCGGCTCGTTCTTCGCCTCCGACAACACCTGCCCGATCTGCCGGGCCGGCTACCAGACCCGCTGCGTGCACGCCGAGCTCATGGGCGCGATCGGCACCCAGGCGCAGTACGCTGCGCATCCCGCTGGCCGACGGCACCCTGGTCGCCACCCCGGAGCTCCCGGCCGACGACCTGATCCCGAGCCTGCTCGCCGCCTCCGACGTGCTCGGCACCGGCTGGTTCGCCGCCGTCGCCGCCGAGGCCGGCCCGGGCAAGACCGTCGCGGTCGTCGGCGACGGCGCGGTCGGCCTGCTCGGCGTGCTCGCCGCCAAGCAGCTGGGCGCCGAGCGGATCATCGCGATGAGCCGCCACGAGCCGCGCCAGCAGCTGGCCCGCGAGTTCGGCGCGACCGACATCGTCACCGAACGCGGCGACGAGGGCGTGGCCGCGGATCAAGGAGCTCACCGACGGGCTCGGCGCGCACTCGGTCATCGAGGCCGTCGGCACCCAGGAGTCGATGATGCAGGCCATCCGCTCCACCCGCCCCGGCGGGCACGTCGGCTACGTCGGCGTCGCCCACGGCGTCGAGCTGCCCGGCGAGGAGCTGTTCTTCTCCGGACGTCCATCTGCACGGCGGCCCCGCCCCGGTGCGCCGCTTCCTGCCCGAGCTGATCGACCTGATCTGGAACCGCGACGATCGACCCCGGCAAGGTCTTCGACCTCGAGCTGCCCCTCGAGCAGGTCGCCGAGGGCTACCGGGCCATGGACGAGCGCCGCGCGATCAAGACGCTCCTGCGCACCTAACCCTGCGGTCGTTCCACGCTCGATGAGGCAGCCTCAGACGGGTGAGTGGCTGTTAATTGATGACACTAGTTGTCGATAACTGCTTTTCTCTAGCACTCAGTGATGAGCGCTTCCAGTTATCCGTAAAAGTGAACGCGGGCCCAATGAAGCAAGATATTCTTAATGGACCCAATATCTGTGGACCGGGCGCGGTCCGGCGACCAATACTGGTCGGAATAGCGTTTGCAGCAGCGGATGGTGGTCGTGCGGAGCAATGCGGACGAGAAGCGAGTACCGGCTGGACGACGGTACCGCCAGCCTGCGCCGCGCCCGCACCGAGTGAAGTTCTTCCTGGCCGACGAGGAGTTAGCCGATCTGAGCGATGCGGCCAGCCATGCTGGGCTGGCTAACGGAGCCTTTGCCGCTGAGGCTGCGCTCGCGGTCGCCCGGGGCTCGGCGGCTCCAGTCGGCTCACCGCTAAGGGATGCGCTGGTTGAGTTGATGCGGGCTACCGGGCTGGTGCGCCGGATCGGGGTCAACCTCAATCAGGCCGTTGCCCGGCTCAACTCCACCGGCCAACGTGGCGAGGATTTGGGTCCGGCAGCGGAAATGTGCAGCCGGGTGATCCAGCGGCTTGATGATGCTGCGGAGCAGGTTCGGCGGAGCATTCCGTGAGTGCGCCGGGAGCGTTCCGTTGATTGGGAAGGTGCTTCGCGGAACGCGGGTCGCTGGGCTCATCTGGTACCTGTATGGCCCGGGTTGGCGGGAGGAGCACACCGATCCGCACCTGGTCGCCGGTTGGCGAGATCCGGAGGAACTGGAACCGTCGCTCCGAGCCGACGGAACGCGGGACTTCCGGCGGATCAACGGATTATTGCATCAGCCGCTTGCCGGGCTCGGTCGGCGCGGGTTCGACAAGCCGGTATGGCATTGCGTGGCGCGGGCTGCTCCGGATGATCCGGTTCTCTCCGATATCCAGTGGGCACGGGTCGCGGAAGAGATCATGCACCGAACTGGCCTGTCACGTTACGGCGACGACGAGGCGGTGCGCTGGATCGCGGTCCGGCACGCCCCGGATCATGTACACATCGTTGCCACGCTCGCGAGGCAGGACGGGACCAGGCCGCGGATCTGGAACGACTTCTTTCGCGTTCGTGAGGCTTGCCAGGCGGTCGAGCGACGGTACGGGCTGCGGGTCACCGCATCGGGGGATCGGACGGCGGGACGTCGGCCGACCCGGGCGGAGAACGAGCACGCGCGGCGGCGCGGCTGGGAGGAGCCTGCTCGCACCACGCTCAGGCGCGCGGTCCACACGGCCGCCGCGGGCGCGAGTAGCGAGCAGGAGTTCTTCGCCCGGCTGGAGGCGGCTGGGCTGCTCGTCCGGAAGCGGTTCGGTCAGCGCGACCCGGGTCAGGTGACCGGATACGCGGTGGCCTGCCCCGGCTACGTGAACGGCCAGGGCGCGCCGGTGTGGTTCGGTGGCGGGAAGCTCGCGGCCGATCTCACGCTGCCGAAGCTCCGTCAACGGTGGCTCTCCAGGGACCGGCCATCGACGCCAAACGCCCGTCCTGGCGCCCGGCTGAGCGCCGAGGAACGCCACCACATCTGGAACGGCGCAAGTAATACTGCCGCGTGGGCTACCCACACGATCCGGTCGCGCGCCTACACCGATCCGGCAGCGGCTGCCGACGCGGCCTGGGCCGCCTCTGACGCCCTACACGTCGCCGCTGATGTCATGGGCAGTCGGACGCTCCGGCAGGCGGCAGACAGCTAAGCCCGGGCAGCTCGCTGCGGCTTCGGTCGCATCCCTCAGCCGACACCAACGGGGAACAGACTGCGGGCCACGGCTCGGCTGCTGGCGTTCGCGGCGACGTTTGGCGATGAGGACCAGGCCGCAGTGCTGATGCTTGTCGCGAAGCTCGCCGAGCTTGCCGTCGCTGTGGCCGAGCTGCGAGAGGCGCAGCGGCACGCGGCGCAGGCTTCGGCTGCCCGCGCTGCAGCCGAACGCCTCCATGTAGCGGCCTGCTCAGGACCGTTCCGAGGCCGATCGGCTTACGCGAAATCCACAGTGCGCCCGCATCGCCGGGCGAGAACCGCTGCGGACCTCGCGGGGCTCGACTTCCCGGCCGGGGCCAACCCGGCCCGAAGGGCACCGCCCGGCAGCTCACAGCAAGGACCGGCCCAGGCACCCGCGCCGCGTCGCGCCAGTCAACCACGGAGACCGCGCGGGCCCAGCCCGTAGCGCGAGCCACGCACGGAGCAATCAGGCGGCCGGACGTCGTAAGCATGACACGGAGGTCCACCGGCTGACGGTCAAGAGCAAAATCTGCCGCGATTTGACGTCCGATCTCACGGTCAAATGACGGTCAAATGATCAAGGGCCCGGTCATCTACGGCTGTGTAGAAACCCGTCCTACCTGGAATTACTGGTCGGGGTGGCCGGATTTGAACCGGCGGCCTCTTCGTCCCGAACGAAGCGCGCTGCCAAGCTGCGCCACACCCCGCCGGCCAGTTCGGGGCCTAGACCCCCGGGGCGGCCGATTTCCCCGGAACCTCCGGCAGTCTAGCCGATCCGCGGCACCAGCGTGAGCAGCGTGGCTTCCGGCCGGCAGGCGAATCGGACCGGGGCCCACGGTGAGGTGCCCAGCCCGGCCGACACATGCAGCCAGGGCCGGGTGTCAGGCTCCCCGAAGTCCGGCTCAGCGGCCGGGTACCGGTGCAGCCCGCTGACCCGCTCCCGGTCGATGCCGCAGTTGGTGACCAGGGCGCCGTAGAACGGGACACGCAACTGGCCGCCATGAGTGTGGCCCGCCAGCAGCAGGTCGTAACCGTCCGCGGTGAACTGATCGAGCACCCGCGGCTCCGGCGAGTGCATCACGCCCAGCCGAAGGTCTGCGCCGGGATCTGCTGGCCCGGCGATTTCCTGGTAACGATCGCGCTTGGTGTGCGAGTCGTGCACCCCGCCAACCTCGATGTCCAGGTCACCGGCCTTGACCCGGCCGCGGCGGTTGTTCACGTCGAGCCACCCGGCCGCGGCCATGCCCTCCCCCAGTTCGGCCCAGGGCAGGTCCGGGATGTGCCGCAGATGCTCGTTGCTGCTGTCGCGCCACAGGTACCGCAGCGGGTTCTTGGGGATCGGCGAGTACAGGTCGTTGGATCCGTACACGAACACCCCAGGCCGGTCCAGCAGCGGGCCGAGCGCGTCCAGGAATGGCTCGACCGCCCGGCCGCTGGCGATGGAATCGCCGGTGTTCACCACCAGATCGGGCGCCAGCGCGTCCAGCGACCTGATCCAGGACATCAGCCGGTGGCGGCCGGGCGTCAGGTGCGCGTCGGAGATGTGCAGCACGCGCAGGGGCGCCGCTCCGGCGGGGAGCACGGGAACGTCGCGGCGGCGCAGGGCGAACCAGTTCCGCTCGGCGACCGAGCCGTACGCGAAGGCTGTCCCGCCCAGCACGGCCGCGGTCCCGAGGGCCTGGAGGGCTCGTGATCGCATCCCACTATGGTGCCATGCCCGCGCCGTGCGCGGTCCGCTACTGAATGCACGTGGATGGCCGGGCTGGGCCGGTGGTGTTCGTTATCGATGCTGTCGAGCCCGTGCGTGGCGCGCTGCGCGGGCGGGCAGCGGGCGCGCTTGCGGACAGGGCAGGATGGACCCATGGCAGCACTCAAGGACCAGTTGCGGGCCGATCTCACCGCCTCGATGAAGGCCCGTGACGAGGTCAGGACCCGCACCCTGCGGATGGCGCTGACCGCCGTGTCCACGGCCGAAGTCGCCGGAAGCACCTCCCGCGAGCTCAGCGACGACGAAGTGGTCACGGTGCTGACCAGGGAGGCCAAGCGGCGGCGGGAAGCCGCGGACGCCTTCGCGGCGGCCGGCCGGACGGAGCAGGCCTCGGCGGAGCGGGCCGAGGGCGAGGTGCTCGACGGCTACCTCCCGGCCCAGCTGGGCGACGACGAGATCGCCGCGATCGTGACGGCCGGCATCCAGCAGACGGGCGCCAGCGGCATGAAGGCCATGGGCCAGGTCATGAAGGTGGTCACCCCGCAGACCGCGGGGCGCGCGGACGGCGGCCGGGTCGCCGCCGAGGTCCGCCGCCAGCTGGCTAGCCAGGACTAGTCAGGGACTAGTCACCCCAGATCAAACCCGCAAAATCCGCTCTAACGGGCCTCAGCTGGTCCCGTTCCCCGGTTCCGGGAGGCGGGCCGCTAGTTAGAGGGCGGCCCGCCGCCGTTGCCGTTCCCAGGGCCGGGGCCGCCGCCGTTGCCGGGCCCGCCGTTGCCGGGCCCGCCGCCGTTGCCGGGCCCGGGACCGTGGCCGCCGCCCTTGCCGGGCTTCTTCGGCGGGGCCGGGTTGTTCACGCCGGTGCCCATCGACCAGAGCTCGCCGGGGATGTCAGCCATGACGAAGCCCGGGGCCGGATTGGCCAGGTTCGCGTTCATGAACGTCATATGCCAGGTGTGCGCGGGCGCGTCGGCGCCGAACATCTCGCCGGGGCAACCTAGCCGGTAGCAGGAGCCGGTGACGCCGATCCATCGGGAACTTGACCGGGTCTGTCGGGTTGTACACGGACACGTAGCCGGCCAGATCGGGGGTGTACCCGCCAAACGCGGCGTAGTCGAAGTTGTCCGACGTGCCCGTCTTGCCCGCCGCGGGCCGCCCGATGCCCAGGCCCGCCGCGGTCCCGACGGTCAGCACGCTCTGCAGGACGTAACTGGCCGCGTCGGCGACACCGGCGGGCATGGCCTGGTGGCAGTGCGGCTTCTGGACTGGAAGCCGGGCCCCGGTCCCGCTGATGATCCTGGCCACGGCGATCGGCGTGCAGTACATGCCGCGGGCGGCCACGGTCGCGTAGGCCGCGGCCATGCTCATCGGGGACACGTTGATCGAGCCGAGGGTGAAGGACGGGATGTCATCGGCGGGCGGATTGTCGTGGCCGTCCCACTTCAGCAGCGACCTGCCGTCCGCCCGGGTCACGCCCATCGCGGCGGCCGTCTTGACCACGTTGCACAGGCCGACCTTGCGCTCCAGCATGCCGAAGTAGATGTTCACCGACTGGGCGGTGGCGTTGTACAGGCTGAACCCGCCCTTTTCTGACCTCGAGTCGTTGATCACGTGCCAGGGCCCGGTCGGCTCGACCCTTGCAGTTGGTGAACCCGGTCAGGGTCGTGGCCGCCGGGACGGTCTGCGGGAACCCGAACGGCACGCCCTGCTCCAGGGCGGTGATCAGGGTGAACAGCTTGGACGAGGAGCCGGTCTGCACCCCCACCCCGCCGTCGTACGGGGTGTTCACCGCGTAGTCCACGGTGGTCTGGTTCTTCCCGAAGCCGTAGGACCGGTCGTTGGCGATGGCCTTGATGTTCCCGGATCCGGGCTGGATAAGGACCTCGGAGTCCGCGTTAGCACCCGGGTTGGCCCCGTTGGGCGGCTGCGGCACCATGTAGTTCACCGCCTGCTTGGCGGCGTGCTCGTCCTTCCGGCTCAGCGTGGTGTAGATCTTCAGGCCCCCGGTGGTGTTCAGGGTGTTCCAGGCCTGGGAGAAGGCGTTGTCCTGCTTCAGCAGCGAGAACACGTAGTCACAGAAGAACGCCGCGCTCCTGGCCGAGCCGCTGGTGCAGCCGGACTGCAGCGGGGACAGGTGCAGTCTGAGTCCCTGCTTGCCGACGGCCACCGCGCGCGCCTGGGTGATGATGTGCAGCTGGGCCATCCGGGCCAGCACCACATTGCGCCGCTTGATCACCGCCTTGGGGTTGGTGACGGGATTGTCGAGCGACGGGTTCTCCACCATCCCGGCCAGCATGGCCGCCTGGGGCAGGGTCAGCTGGGCCGCGGTGGTGTCGAAGTACCGCTCGGCGGCGGCCCCGACCCCGACCGCCTGGTTGCCGTAGAAGGTGCCGAAGAACGCGGCGTTGAGGTAGCCCGCCAGGATCTGGTCCTTCGTCATCTTCCCCTCGACGTCGATGGCCAGCCGCAGTTCCTTGATCTTGCGGCTCAGCGTCTCCGAGGTAGCCTCTTCGGCCATCTTGGTGTTCGGCGCGGTCAGGATGAGCGCGTTCTTCACGTACTGCTGGGTGAGCGTGGACCCGCCCTGGACCTGCTTGTGCTCGAGGTCATAGACGACGGCCCGGAGCGTGCCGCGGACGTCGATGGCCCCGTGCTGGTAGAACCGGGAGTCCTCGATGGCCACGATGGCCTTGCGCATCACGGGCGAGATCTGATTGAAGGTGACCGGCTCCCGGTCGATGCCGCGCGGGTAGAAGTACGCCAGCAGGTGGCCTCTGCTGTCCAGGATTTCGGAGCGAACGGGCAGCTGGCCGATGACGCCGGCCTTCATGGTGTTGAAGCTGTTCGTCTCGTTGCGGGTCACGAGCCCGACCGCGCCCACCGCCGGGACCGCCAGGCCTCCCGCGAGCAGGCCAGCGACCACGGCATACAGGATGATGCGCGCGACGATGCCGACCTTCGCGAAGGCTCCAGGTGTCAACACGATCCTCAGGGTATCCCTTGCGGCTTGCGTAACATGTCCAGTCGCGAGAGGCTAGCCTGCCACGCGGAACGGTGACCACTCGGCAAGCATGGTATGGCCCAGGCGGGCTATGCGCGAAATGGGCCCAACGGGCTCTGGCGCTGACCCCCTGATCTTCCGTAAGTTACTTTTCCGCAACACCGACAACGGAAACAGGCGTGAAAACGTCTGCCCCTGGACCGCAGGTGAACGCCATCCGGCGTGACGACCTCCCGGGCCGTGACGATCAGGAGGAGTGGGCCACATGTGGATCACAGACTGGACCGCCCGCGCCGCATGCAAGGGAACGGACCCGGACGAGCTTTTCGTCCAGGGTGCGGCGCAGAACCGGGCCAAGCTGATCTGCCGCGGCTGCACCGTCCGCACCGAATGCCTGGCCGATGCGCTAGACAACCGCATCGAGTTCGGCGTCTGGGGCGGCATGACCGAACGTGAGCGCCGGGCACTGCTCCGCCGCCGCCCCGACGTGACGTCGTGGCGGGAACTGCTGGAGCACGCCCGCAACCAGTACGAGCGCACCTCGGACGACGAACTGGTTGCTAGCTGACAAGCCGGATGAAATCGCTCAGCGAGCAGCGTCGCTAGCTGAGCCTCACCCCCCGGGCGAGTTCCTTCCCCACCGAGCGCAGGCCATCGAGGTCATGGACGTCCTCTGGCTGCGCGAGGACCTCGGCTATCGGGATCGCCGGGTGAGCTGCTGAGAAGCTTTCTTCCAGCCGACGCTCCCGCTCAGCCAGCTGCATCCGCTCTGCGTGCAAGCGCAGGGCGGTCGCGGTGAGCGGATGACGTGACATGGTCGCAGCCGCAGCGGGTGTCCCGCGCAGGTCGCGGGCTCCCGCTTCGGGGCCAGCGAGACCGTTCCCGGCTCGCTGGCCATCCTCTCCTTGGCCGTTTTCACCCAGGCCAAGGGGATTCTCGCCATTTCCCGGAACCGGCTGCAGCACCTCGGCCGCGGCCAGGCTGCGCGCGGCCGACAGCCCGGCCGCCGGTGAGCGGTGCACCCGGTTGACGATCAGGCCGGCGAGCGGCATCTGGTCCGAAGACAGCCGGTCCACGAAGTACGACGCCTCGCGCAGGGCGTCCGGCTCGGGGGTGGCGATGACCAGGAACGCGGTCCCGGGTGCCTGGAGCAGCCGGTAGGTGTCCTCGGCCCGCTCACGGAACCCGCCGAACATGGTGTCGAAGGCCGCGATGAAGGTCTGCACGTCGCGGAGCATCTGGACGCCGATGATCTTGGTGATCACGCCGGTCACCATGGTGAAGCCGGCCGTCATGAACTTCAGGTACGCCCGGCCGCCCGCCTTGGTGGGGGTGCTCAGCAGCCGGATCAGCCGTCCGTCGAGGAACCGGCCCAGGCGCTGCGGGGCATCCAGGAAATCGAGCGCCGACCGGCTCGGCGGCGTATCCACCACGATCAGGTCCCACTCGTCGGCCCGGCGCAGCTGGCCCAGCTTCTCCATGGCCATGTACTCCTGCGTGCCGGCGAAGCTCGACGACAGCGACTGGTAGAACGGGTTGGCCAGGATCTGCGCGGCCCGGTCCGGGTCGGAGTGCGCTTCGACGATCTCGTCGAAGGTCCGCTTCATGTCCAGCATCATCGCGTGCAGGCTGCCCCCCGCCGCCTCGCCGTTGCTGGTCGCACCGGGGACCGGCCGCGGGGTGTTATCCAGTGACGACAGGCCCATCGATTGCGCGAGGCGCCGGGCCGGGTCCACGGTGAGCACGACCGCGTGCCTGCCCCGCTCGGCGGCGCGCAGGCCCAGCGCCGCGGCGGTCGTGGTCTTGCCGACCCCACCCGAGCCGCAGCACACGATGATCCGGGTCCGCGGATCATCCAGCAGCCGGTCCACCTCGAGGGCTGGCCCTGGTCGCATGTCAGGCTGCTCCCTGTTTGTTTCTTCGCATAGCTCAGGCTGCTCCCTGCTCACGCAGTGCGGCGGCCAGCCGGTACAGCCCGGCCAGGTCCATCTGGTCAGTGATCAGCGGGAGGTCGTAGCAGGGCTGCCCGGCGTCGGCCAGCCGGGCCCGCTGGGCCCGCTGGGCCAGCTCCTCACGGGCGTGCTCGGTCAGCTCCGCGGTCAGGCTGGCGGCCAGCCCGCGCAGGTCCTCGACGCCCGCCGCCTTCAGGCCCAGGTCCAGCTCGTGCTCGTCCAGCGCCCCGCCGGCCGCCGCCTGCAGCTGCTCCTCGGTCAGGTCCACCGGGCGGACCATGTTGATCATGATGCCGCCGAGCTGGAGGCCGCCCTGGGCCAGCCCGCGCAGCTCGGCCACGCCGTCCAGGGTCTCCTGGACCGGCATCTCCTCCAGGACCGTCACGAAATGCACGGCGGTCTGCGGGGATTTGATCACGCTCTGCACGGTGTCGGCGTGGCCGCGGATCGGACCCACCTTGGCCAGGCCGGATATCTCGGTGGCCACGTTCAGGAAATTGCCGATCCGGCCGGTGGGCGGGGCGTCCATGACCACCGCGTCGTAGTAGAGCCGTCCCCCGGACCGGCGCCGGGTGGCCTCGACGGCCTTGCCGGTCAGCAGCACGTCACGCAGGCCGGGGGCAATGGTGGTGGCGAAGTCAACCACGCCCAGGCGGGTCAGGGCGGTCCCGGCGTGCCGGAGGTTGTAGAACATCTCCAGGTACTCGATCAGGGCGGCCTCGGGATCGGCGGCGAGCCCTTCCACCTCCCCGCCGGGCAGGGTGGGGGTGCCCGGAGCTACCGCGACCCGCCGCTCCGCGTACGGCAGCGGCGGGGAGTCGAAGAGGCGGGCGATGCCCTGGCGTCCCTCGACTTCCATGAGCAGCACCCGGCGGCCGCCGGCCGCCAGCGCGATGGCCAGTGCCCCGGCTACCGTCGTCTTGCCCGTCCCGCCCTTGCCGGTGACAACGTGCAGCCGGACACCTTCCCAATCTGTGTCCCGCGACTTCACCCACAGGAGGCTATCTCCGCCCGGCCACCAGATACTCCGCTCGCCCGGGGGCTGCGGAGCTCGCCGGCGGGTGGCGATGTCCCGCGCGGGAGTGCTGCGGTCAGGGGGTCTGGCGGGCCGCTGGTCATGGGGTCCGGCGGGCTGCGGCGGGGGGTAGTGTCGCGCGTCCCGTTTGTCACTAGGCTGGTCCTGAAAGGGCCAGACGGCGGGGGACCTCAGCGATGAGAAGAGGTGTGTCCGATGGTCGCAGCCCTGATTGTCATCGTGGTTCTGATCATCTTGGCCGGAGCGACAGTGGTCGGCCGCTCGCTCCGGGTAGTGCAGCAGTACGAGCAAGGCATCGTGTTCCGGTTCGGCCGGGTCCTGCCCGGCGTCCGGGGACCGGGACTGACCATCCTGCGGCCGGTCGGCGACCGCATGCAGAAGGTCAACATGCAGATCATCGCCATGGCGGTCCCGGCCCAGGAGGGCATCACCAGGGACAACGTCAGCGTCCGGGTGGACGCGGTGGTCTACTTCCGGGTCATCGACCCCATCAAGGCGGTCGTGAACGTCCAGAACTACATGTTCGCCGTGTCGCAGCAGGCCCAGACCTCGCTGCGGTCCATCATCGGCCAGTCCGAGATGGACCAGCTGCTCGCCGAGCGGGACACCGTCAACCGGGAACTGCGCCGGATCATCGACGAGCCGACCGAGGGACCCTGGGGCATCCGGGTGGAGCGGGTCGAGCTCAAAGACGTGAACCTGCCCGAAGGGATGAAGCGGTCCATGTCCCGCCAGGCCGAGGCCGAGCGGGAACGGCGGGCCAGGATCATCTCCGCCGACGGTGAGTACCAGGCCTCCAAGCGGCTCGCCGCGGCGGCCAACGTGATGGCCCGTGACCCGGCCGCGCTTCAGCTCCGGCTGCTGCAGACCGTGGTCGAGGTCGCCGCCGAGAAGAACAGCACGCTGGTCATGCCGGTGCCGGTCGAGCTGCTCCGGTTCTTCGACCGGGTGGCGCCCGGTGTGGCCGAGTCAGCGGCGGTGGCGCCGCCGCCAGCCGACACCGGGGACGCCGAGCTCGCGGCGGCCGAGGCCGCGGCCGAGGTCGGCGGGGCCGAAGAGTTGCCCGGGATCGCCGTCGCGCCGCTCTCGGAGATCGCTAACGCTCCGCTCCCGGAGATTCCCGAGGCGCCCGTGCCGGAGCTGGACGAGTCGGCCATCCCGCCGGTTCCCGAGGACGCCATCCCGCCGGTCCCCGAGGCCGCGCCCGCCCCGGAATCCACCACCCCCGGAACTGCCGCCCCCGGCACCGTGGGGACACCCCCGGCTGACGGGCAGGAAACCCCGAACGGCAGGAGGCCCTAGCGGCCGGCGGACTGCGGAGCTCCTGGCTGACGGCGGAGTTCCCGGCTGAGAGCGGCTCCGGCTGACGCCAGCCTGAGGTCCGGCGGCCTGCCCGCTAGGGTGGCGCCATGCAAAAGTGGGAGTACGCGACAGTGCCGTTGCTGGTGCACGCAACCAAGCAGATCCTGGACAACTGGGGCGACGACGGCTGGGAGCTCGTGGCGCTGGTGCCGGGACCGAACCCCGAGCAGCTGGTGGCCTACATGAAGCGGGCCAAGGGGGAGTCATGACGGCCGGGGTGACACCGGCGGGCAGCTCCCCTGAGGAGCGGCTCGCCGCGCTGGGCCTGGCGCTCCCGGCGGTGACCCCGCCGCTGGCCGCCTACGTGCCTGCCGTACGGACCGGCGCCTACGTCTACACCTCGGGCCAGCTCCCGATGGTCGACGGAGCGCTGCAGATGACCGGCAAGGTCGGGGCCGAGGTCGGCGTGGCGGAAGCCGCGGCGCTCGCCCGGATCTGTGCGCTGAACGCTCTCGCCGCCGTGGCGTCGGTATCGGGTGGCCTGTCGGCCGTGATCCGGGTGGTCAAGGTCACCGGGTTCGTGGCCAGCGCGCCCGACTTCACCCAGCAGGCCCAGGTCGTCAACGGGGCCAGCGAGCTGCTCCTGGAGGTGTTCGGTGAAGCCGGGCGGCACGCCCGCAGCGCGGTCGGGATGGCGGTCCTCCCACTCGACACTCCCGTCGAAGTCGAGCTGATCGCCGAGGTCGGGGACGCCCCGCGTGCCTGAGCCGGCCAGTACCGGGCCGGGCCGAGTCGGCCAGTGCCGGGTCGGCCAGTGCTGGGTCGGCCAGCAGGGGCCGGCCAGCCCGGCCCCGCCGGACCACGCGATCTTGCGCCTGCCCGCCGTCCTGGCCGAGCAGGCCCGGGATGTCCTGAGCGGCCGGAAGCCGCCAGCGACCCCCCGCGACGCCGCCTCGGTGCTGCTGCTCCGGCCGGTGGCAGAGAACCAGCCCGGGCGGCCCGGTATCGAGGTCTACCTGCTGCGTCGCGTCCGGTCCATGGCGTTCGCGCCCGGTGCGTCGGTCTTCCCCGGCGGGTCGGTGGATCCCCGGGACGCCGAGGAGGGACTGGCCTGGGCCGGGCCTGATCCGGTGGAGTGGGGCCGGGACCTGGACGCGCGCGCCGACGTGGCCCGGGCGCTGGTGTGTGCCGCGGTCCGGGAGACGTTCGAGGAGTCCGGCGTGCTGCTGGCCGGCCCGACCGCCAGCACCGTGGTCGCGGACACCAGCGGCCCGGACTGGGAGGCGGACCGGCAGGCCCTGCTGGACCATTCGCTGTCCCTGGCCGGCCTTCTCGGCCGCCGTGGCCTGGTGCTGCGCTCGGACCTGCTGCGCCCCTGGGCGCGCTGGATCACCCCGGTCGTCGAGCCCCGCCGGTATGACACCAGGTTCTTCCTCGCCGCCATCCCGGCCGGGCAGCGGACCAGGCACGTCGGCGGCGAGGCCGACGAGGTGGCCTGGTGGCAGCCGGATGCGGCGATCCGGGCCGCGCACCAGCGTGAACTGCGGCTGATGCCGCCGACCGCGGTGTGCCTGGCTGAGGTGGGCGCGTACGGGCAGGTGGACGCGGCGCTGCAGGCCACCCGCGATCTCCGCCCGGTGATGCCGGAGGTCGTCGAGACCGGAGACACCCTGTGGCTGACCGCGGACCTGGACGTGGAGTACCCCCTGTGACCGGCGTCCCGCCTTCCGGGGCCGTCGATGGCTCGGGCACCGTGCGGGCCCGCTGCGTCCTCGCCCCCAATCCCGGGCCGATGACCCTTAACGGGACCAACACCTGGCTGATCGCCGAGCCAGGGTCGGCCGTGGCCATGGTCGTGGACCCAGGGCCGGACGACGAGGCGCACCTGGGGCGGGTCCGGGACCTGGCCGCCGCGGCGGGCCAGCGGATCGGCCGCATCCTGCTCACCCACGGGCACCTGGACCACTCGGAGGGCGCGGCCCGGCTGGCCGCCCTGACCGGGGCACCGGTCATGGCCGTGGACCCGGCGCTGCGGCGCGGACCGGGCGAGAGCCGCGCCCAGAGCGGCGGGGTGGCCGACGGCGGCCTGGGGCCGGGCGACGTGCTCACCGAGGCGGGCTGTGAGCTGCGGGTGGTGGCGTCGCCCGGGCACACCGCCGACTCGGTTTGCCTGCTGCTGTCCGCCGACGGGGCCCTGCTCACCGGGGACACGGTGCTCGGCCGGGGCACCACGGTCATCGCCGAGGACGGCAGCCTGGCCGACTACCTGGCCACCCTGGACCGGCTCCGGGCCCTCGCCGACGAGCAGCAGCTGAGCACGCTGCTGCCAGGCCACGGGCCGCTGCTCACCGACCCGGCTGGCGTGCTCGATTTCTACATCTCGCACCGCCGGGAGCGGCTCGCCGAGATCCGCGCCGCCCTCGCCGCAGGGGACCGGACTGGCGAGGAGATCGTCGCCCGCGTCTACGCGGATGTGGACCGCAGCCTCTGGCCCTTCGCCCGGTGGTCGGTCCGGGCCCAGCTGGACTACCTGGCCAGCCAGGGGGAACTGCCCCCGGGAGTCAGCCCCTGACCGTCAGTGCTGCCGGATCAGTGCTGCCTGGTCAGTGCTGCCTGGTCAGTGCTGCCTGGTCAGTGGGCCCGCTTGGCCAGCCGGTCCGCGTCGATGATCAGCACGGACTTGGCCGACAAGGTCAGCCAGCCCCGGGCGGCGAAGTCGGCCAGCGCCTTGTTCACCGTCTCCCGGGACGCCCCGACCAGCTGGGCCAGCTCTTCCTGGGTGAGATCGTGGTGAACCTGAAGCCCTTCCGCGGTCTGCTCACCGAAGCGGTCCGCGAGGTCCAGCAGGGCCTTGGCCACCCGGCCCGGCACGTCGGTGAAGACCAGGTCGGCCATGACGTCGTTAGCCCGGCGCAGCCGCTGGGCCAGGGCCCGCAGCAGATGCAGGGACACCTCGGGGCGTCCGGTCAGCCAGTCCAGCAGCTCGTCATGGGCCAGGGCGGCCAGCCGGGTATCGGTGACCGCGACCGCGCTCGAGGTCCGCGGGCGCGGGTCGAACAGGGAAAGCTCGCCGAACATCTCACCCGGGCCGAGCACGCTGAGCAGATTCTCCCGCCCGTCCGGTGCGGCGCGGGTCAGTTTGATCTTGCCTTCGAGTACCACGTAGAGCCGGTCCCCGGCATCGCCTTCATCGAACAGCCGTTCCGCCCGGACAAGATCGACGTCTGTCACCAGGGACCGCAGTGCTTTGGCGCCCTCATCATCGAGAGCCTCAAACAGCGGCGCCCGGCTGAGAACGTCCTCCGCATGTTCCACGGGTGCCTCCTTGTGCACGTTATATGCACAGTGTCGCGCATCACCGGGCCTGCCCGCGAGCGGGCCCGTCCAGGTCATGCCGGTAATGCGGAGACCCGGGCCCCGGCGGGCACCGGGGTCTGGCTGGTTACTCTTCGGATTCCAGCAGCCGCAGGCGGCAGATCTCGATTTCCTTTTCCGCCTCCGCCCGGCCGATCCAGCCGCCGATCTCCACCTCTTTGCCCGGCTCCAGGGCCTTGTAGACCTCGAAGAAGTGCTGGATCTCCAGCCGGTCGAACTCATTCACGTCGTCGATATCGGCCAGTCCGGACATCCGGGGATCGGTCGCCGCCACGCACAGGATCTTGTCGTCCAGGCCCTTCTCGTCCCGCATCCGGAACATGCCGATGGCCCGGCAGCGGATCAGGCAGCCTGGGAAGGTGGGCTCTTCCAGCAGCACGAGCGCGTCGAGCGGATCCCCGTCGTCGGCCAGTGTGTCCTCGACGTATCCGTAGTCCGAGGGGTACCGGGTCGAGGTGAACAGCATCCGGTCCAGCCGGATGCGGCCGGTCTCATGGTCCATCTCATACTTGTTCCGTTGCCCTTTGGGGATCTCGATGACTACATCGAATTGCACGATGTCGCTCCCTGGCCGTGAAGGTGATTGACTCCGGTGCCTGGACGTGGCCCAGGCCGCCTTCCTGGCTCACGGGGACTGGTGTCGGCTGGGTCCCCGCTTCCGGAGTCTAAGCATCTCGTGAGGGGATCGGCGTTGGCGAACCGGGCACTGCCGAGCCAGGCACGGCCGAACCGGCCCCGGCCCCGTAAACCCCAGTCCCAGCGACTGAGGGCCACCCTGGTGATCACGCTCGCCATGATGAGCGCCTTCACCCTCGCCGCCGGTGTGGCCGTCGCCACCTTGATGCCCGCCCGCCTGGCCCTGTGGAACATCCCCCGGGTCGCCGCCCGCCCGCCCGCGGCCGCCAGCCAGGTGCTGCCGGGCGCCCGCTCCTCCGCCCCGCTGCCCACCAGCCGCGGCCTGTCCGCGGCACTGTCCGGGATACTCGGCTCCCGGGTGCTCGGCAAGCAGGCCGGCGCCGAGGTGGTCGACCCCGGAACCGGGCGGGTGCTGTTCGCCCGGGGGGCCTCGACCCTGATCCAGCCGGCCTCCACGACCAAGCTGGTGACCTCGATTGCCGCGCTGGACGTGCTCGGCCCCTCGGCCCGGTTCACCACCCGGGTGGTCTCGGGCGCGTCGCCCGGTTCGATCGTGCTGGTCGGCGGAGGGGATCCGACCCTGGCCGCAGGCCCGGCCCCCGCATCGGACTACCCGCAGCCGGCCACGCTCAAGGCGCTGGCCGCCGCCACCGCGCGGGCGCTGCGCGCCCAGGGCCGCCACTCGGTCCGGATGAGCTATGACGCCTCCCTGTTCACCGGGCCGCCGCTGGCCCCGGGATGGCCGGCGGCCTACATCACCACCGGCAACGTCACCGCGATCACGTCGCTCGAGGTGGACCAGGGCCGGCTGACTCGGGGTGGCGCGCCGCAGGACGTGGACGACCCGGGTAATTTCCGGCCCCGCTCGGCCGACCCCGCCGGGCAGGCGGCCCAGGCCTTCGCGGCCTTCCTCAACGCTGACGGGATCCGCGTCACTGGCCCGGGTGGCCAGCAGAAGGTGGCGGCGCACGCGGCCACCATCGCCACCGTCTCCTCACCGCCGCTGTCGGCGATCGTGGGCTGGATGCTGCGTGAGAGCAACAACGTGATCGCCGAGAACCTGGCCCGCCAGGTCGCACTGCGCGAGAGGCGGCCCGCCACGTTCAGCGGCGCGGCCGCGGCCGTCACCGCCATCGCGCGCCGGCTCGGCGTGCCCGGCGGTATTCACCTGGTCAACGGCTCAGGCCTGTCTCCGCAGGACCGGATCGCCCCGGCCGCGCTGGCCCGCGTGGTCGCCCTGGCATCGGCGGGCACCCGGGGCCGCCTGCGGGCCGCCATCACCGGCATGCCGGTGGCCGGTTTCTCCGGCACGCTGGCCCCCGGGCAGAGCGTCTTCAGCGGATTCACCGCCCGCTCCCGCGGCCTGGTCCGGGCCAAGACGGGGAACCTGAGCAGCGTGGCCACCCTGGCCGGGCTGGTCTACGACGCCAGCGGACGGCTGCTGGCCTTCGCGTTCATGACCGACCAGGTGCCGGCCGCAGGCCTCAGCAAGGCCGCGGACGGACTCGACCGGATGGCCTCCGCGCTGGCCGGCTGCGGCTGCCGCAGCCGGTGAATCGCCGCCCCAGTGGGTGAACCAGGGCCCAGCAGGCTCCCCCGGCGCTCCCGAGCACGTACGGTGGAGGGGTGAGCAGCGGGCAGATGATCGATTGGGACGTGGCCATCTCGACCGGGGTCAGGTGGGCACGGCCAGGACCCCAGGTCAGCCTGGGTGAGGCGCGGGCGGTGGTCGCGGAACTACGTGCGCTCGCCGACCAGGTGTCCGAGCCGGTCCGGGCGGTCACCGGCATGTCCGGACCCGGCGAGGACGGCAGCGGCTGGGTCGCCGTCGTGGACCGGCCGGGCTGGATCCGGGCCAACGTGGACGGTTTCCGGGTCGTGCTGGACCCGCTGGCTGAGCGCCTGCGAGAGCGGGGCAACGCCCCGGGCGGGGCGGTTGTCACGGCGGTGGGATCCCGGGTTACCGGCGTCCAGGCCGGGCTGATCCTCGCCTATCTGTCCGGCCGGGTCCTCGGCCAGTACGAGCTTTTCCTGCCGCCGGACCCCAGCTCCCCCAACGGCGTCGCGCCGGCTGGCCGGCTGACCCTGGTCGCGCCGAACATCGTCATGGTCGAGCGCGAACTCGGGGTCAACCCGCACGACTTCCGCCGCTGGGTGTGCCTGCACGAGGAGACCCACCGGACCCAGTTCACCTCGGTGCCCTGGCTGCGCGGCTACGTCCAGGAGCAGATGAGCGAGTTCCTGCTCGCCTCCGACCTGGACCCGGCGACCATCCTCGGCCGGCTCCGCTCCGCGGCGGACGCCGTGGCGGGCGCGGTGCGCGACGGCGGCGGGGACAGCGTGCTGGAGGCCATCCAGAGCCCCCGGCAGCGCGAGATCCTGGACCGCCTGACCAATGTGATGACCCTGGTCGAGGGGCACGGCGACTACGTGATGGACGCCGTCGGCCCGCAGGTGGTGCCCTCAGTCGAGCAGATCAGGCAGCGCTTCAACGAGCGGCGGGGCACCGGGGGGCGGATCGAGCGCACCCTGCGCCGGATCCTCGGCATCGACCTGAAGATGAAGCAGTACGCGCAGGGCTCGCGCTTCGTCAAGGCCGTGGTGGAGGAGGCGGGGATGGCCACCTTCAACAAGGTATGGACGTCGCCGCAGACCCTGCCGACCAAGGACGAGTTCGAGCACCCGGAACTGTGGCTCGACCGGGTGGGCCGCGGAGGCGCGCTGGCCGCAGGCGGCTGACCGGCCATGGGCCCGCATCCCGCGGTAGCCCAGGCGCGGGCCAGCGTCCGGGGCTGCCTCGGTGATCTGGAGCCCGGGGACCTGGTGCTGGCCGCCTGCTCAGGGGGCGCGGATTCGCTGGCCCTGGCGGCTGCGCTCGCCCACGAGGCACCGAGGCTGGGACTGCGCGGCGGCGGCGTGACCGTAGACCACGGCTTGCAGGAAGGGTCGGCGGCGCAGGCATCCCGGGTCGGGGCGACGCTGCTCGCCCTCGGGCTGGATCCAGTGCGCCAGGTCCGGGTGGCCGTGCCGCCCGGGGCCGGTGGCCCGGAAGCCGCAGCACGCAGCGCCCGGTACACCGCGCTTGAGCAGGAGGCGCGGCAGACCGGGGCTGCGGCCGTGCTGCTCGGCCACACCCGCGACGACCAGGCCGAGACCGTGCTGCTCGGCCTGGCCCGTGGCTCCGGCGCGCGGGCTCTGGCGGGAATGCCCGCCCGGCGTGGCCGTTTCCGCCGCCCGATGCTCGGCCTGGCCCGGGCCACCTTGCGCGAGGCCTGCCTGGCGCAGCGGCTTGAGCCGTGGGACGACCCGCATAACCGTGACCCTTCCTACGCGCGAGTCCGGGTGCGCCACCAGGCGCTGCCCGCGCTGGAGGAGGCACTCGGCCCCGGGATCGCCGAGGCGCTGGCCCGCAGCGCGGCCCAGCTGGCCGCGGACTGCGAGGCGCTGGACGACATCGCCCGCGGTGAAGAGGGCCGGATCCAGGGTCCGGACGCGGCTCGGGACACCGCTGGGGACATCACCGGCGGCACCCTGGCCACGCTGGACATCGAGGGACTGGCCGAACTGGCCCCGGCGATCCGGACCCGGGTGCTGCGCCAGGCCGCCCTGATGGCCGGCTGCCCGGGTGGCTCGCTGACCGCGATCCACATCGCCGCCCTGGACGCGTTGGTGACCGGGTGGCATGGCCAGCGCGGGGCAGACCTGCCCGGGGCCGTCCGGGTGCAGCGCCGGTATGGGAGGCTGCTGTTCAGTGTTAGCCCGGCCTCCCTGCGGGAGAGGGGAGGCAGCGCAGTCAGAGGTGGGCCAGTCAGGGTGGGGTCGCCGGAACGGACCGAGGCGGAGGCTACCGGTGGACGCGAGTGACGTTGGTGCGGACCTGAAAGACGTGCTCATCCCGGAGGAACGGCTGCGGGTCCGGGTGATCGAGCTGGCCGCACAGATCGATGCCGATTACGCCGGCCGCGAACTACTGCTCGTCGGGGTGCTCAAGGGGGCCGTCATGGTGATGGCCGACCTGGCCCGGGCGATGCACATGCCGGTTCAGATGGACTGGATGGCCGTGTCCTCATACGGCTCAGGCACCCGGTCTTCCGGGGTGGTGCGGATCCTCAAGGACCTCGACACCGACATCACCGGCAAGGATGTGCTGGTGGTCGAGGACATCGTGGACTCCGGGCTCACCTTGTCCTGGCTGGTCGGCAACCTGCGGTCCCGGGGCCCGGCGTCGGTGCGGGTGTGCGTCATGCTGCGCAAACCCGCCGCCGCCCGGATGGATGTGGACGTCGCCTACACCGGCTTCGACATCGAGAACGAGTTCGTGGTCGGGTACGGACTCGACTACGCCGAGAAGTACCGGAATCTGCCGTTCATCGGCACCCTCGCGCCGCATGTATACAAAGGTGAGGAGTCGTCCGGGATGGACGCGGAACCCTCCACGGAGGAATCCGCCGAAGCGCCGCCGGGCCGCCAGGCGGACCTAGGGAACAGGATCAGCGATGAGGAGCGTTGAGGTCTGCGAAGGCTCGCTGAGTCGTCGCAGCAGCTTCTCTGGGCCGGCTGCGCCGGCCGGGGTGTACCGTCGGGTATTCCCGGCAGCGCGGCCGGGAATGACAAGCGCTGCCGGCTATGACAAGGAAGCCGGGCATGCTCACTCAGGCGCAAGGCAGTCCAGCCGGGATCGGCAGGACATGAAGCTGGTCAGGAGGAACCCGCGCAAGGCTGGCGGGGCCGGTCATCGATGGATCTGAAGCGCTATTTCCGCGGGCCGTTCGTGGCGGTCCTTGTGATGCTGCTGGTCTTCTTCGTCGTCTACGAATATGCCAGCTCGGGTAGCTCGTACACCCAGACGGACACGTCCAGGGTCGTCACCCTCATCGAGCAGGGCAACGTCAAGTCGGCGCTGCTCACCGACAAAGAGCAGACGATCCAGATCACCACGAAGTCGGGTCAGAAGTACGAGGCCTCGTGGGTGGGCAACGAGGGCCAGCAGCTGGCTCAGCAGCTCCAGACGAAGCAGCCGCCGCAGGGCTGGAACGTCAATGTGCCCAAGAGCAGCTCGGTGTGGAGCCTTATCTTCAGCTGGCTGCCGTTCCTCCTGGTCATCCTCATCTTCTTCTTCATGCTGAACCAGATGCAGGGTGGCGGCTCCCGGGTAATGAACTTTGGCAAATCCAAGGCCAAACTCATCACCAAGGACACCCCGAAGACGACTTTTGCCGATGTGGCGGGTGCGGACGAGGCCATCGAGGAACTTCAGGAAATCAAGGAGTTCCTGCAGAACCCGGCCAAGTTCCAGGCCATCGGGGCCAAGATCCCCAAGGGCGTGCTGCTGTACGGGCCGCCCGGAACGGGCAAGACGCTGCTCGCCCGGGCGGTGGCCGGCGAGGCCGGGGTTCCCTTCTACTCCATCTCCGGCTCTGACTTCGTCGAGATGTTCGTCGGTGTCGGCGCGTCCCGGGTCCGTGACCTGTTCGAGCAGGCCAAGGCCAACGCGCCCGCCATCGTCTTCGTGGACGAGATCGACGCCGTGGGCCGGCACCGCGGCGCAGGCTTCGGCGGCGGTCACGACGAGCGGGAGCAGACGCTGAACCAGCTGCTCGTCGAGCTGGACGGCTTCGACGTCAAGGGCGGCGTGATCGTGATCGCGGCGACCAACCGGCCCGACATCCTGGACCCGGCGCTGCTGCGCCCCGGCCGGTTCGACCGGCAGATCGTGGTGGCCCAGCCCGACCTGGCCGGGCGGCGCGGCATCCTCAAGGTGCACGCCCGCGGGAAGCCGTTCGCTCCCGACGTGGACCTGGACATCATCGCCCGGCGGACGGCCGGCTTTACCGGCGCGGACCTGGCCAACGTCATCAACGAAGGCGCCCTGCTGACCGCGCGGCACAACGGCACGCTGATCACCATGGGCGCGCTGGAGGAGTCCATCGACCGGGTGATGGCCGGCCCGGAGCGCAAGAGCGTGCTGCTGTCCGAGAGCGAGCGCAAGATCATCGCCTATCACGAGGGCGGCCACGCGCTCGTCGGCCACGCACTGCCGAACGCCGACCCGGTGCACAAGATCACCATCATCCCGCGCGGCCGGGCGCTGGGCTACACCGCATCGGCTCCGCAGGAAGACAAGTTCCTGGTCACCCGCTCCGAGATGATGGACCAGCTGGCCATGCTGCTCGGCGGCCGGACCGCTGAGGAGCTGGTCTTCCACGAGCCCACCACGGGTGCGGCCAACGACATCGAAAAGGCCAGCTCGGTGGCCCGGGGCATGGTCACCGAGTACGGGATGAGCGAGCGGCTCGGGGCGCGCAAGTTCGGTACCGGGGACGGCGAGCCGTTCCTGGGCCGGGAGATGTCGCACACCCGGGACTACTCCGAGGAGATCGCCTCCACCATCGACGAGGAAGTGCGCCGCCTCATCGAGTCCGCGCACGACGAGGCGTGGGAGATCCTGGTCACCTACCGGGAGGTCCTGGACGACCTGGTCCTGAACCTGATGGACAAGGAGACGCTGAGCCGCAACGAGGTGCTGCGGATCTTTGCCCCGATCAAGACGCGCCCGACCCGGGGCTCCTACACCGGGTACGGCAAGCGGCTGCCGTCGGATCGCCCGCCGGTGCTCACGCCCAAGGAACTGGCCCTCACGGCCGCGGCGGAGGTCAATGACCACCCGTCTGCGGGCAACGGCCAGGCCGGTCCGCTCGGCGGCCCGGGCTCGTCCGGCCAGCCGCCGCACGGCGGCCAGGGCCAGGGCGGGACGTCCGGCGAAGGCCAGTGAGCACCGACTTCGACGCGGCGCGTATCGAGGGCGCGGTCCGGGAGATCCTGCTCGCCATCGGGGAGGATCCGGAGCGGGACGGGCTGAGGGACACCCCGGCCCGGGTCGCCCGGGCCCTCGCCGAGCAGTTCTCCGGGCTCGGCCAGCGGGCCGAGGACGTCCTGACCACGGTGTTCGATGCCAACCACGACGAACTTGTGCTGGTGCGCGACATCGAGGTTTACAGTACCTGCGAGCATCATTTGGTGCCGTTTTTTGGCCTGGCACATATCGGCTATATACCAAACGAAAAGGGCCAGATTACCGGATTGTCCAAGCTGGCCCGGCTGGTCAACGTTTACGCCCGCCGCCCCCAGGTGCAGGAACGCATGACCACGCAGATCGCGGACGGGCTGATGAACGTCCTCGAGCCGCGGGGCGTCCTGGTGGTGATCGAGGCGGAGCATCTGTGCATGTCGATGCGGGGCGTGCGCAAGCCGGGCGCCAAGACCGTCACCTCGGCGGTCCGCGGGAGCATCAGGGAAAGCCAGAGCACCCGAATGGAAGCGATGAGCTTGCTATTCGGCCGTCGCGCCAGCGGGTAACGTTCCCCTTGGGCAGAATGCCCGCCGTTCGTGGAATGCGTGGCTACTCTTGTGGCCTGTGATTCAGAGCGTGACCCAGATGTCTGAAACTGACGGAAAGCCTGCGGGCGGGGGCAAGACTTTGAGTGTTGCCGACTCGCCTCCTGAGCGTTCGCCGGCTGCCGGACCGCCGGCCGCGGGGCGGCAGGCTCCGCGGCCTCCTGACCGCAGGAACCAGCGCCGCTGGGTGCCTATCACGGCCGGCTGGCTGTGCCTGGTGATCGGCCTGGCCGACATCATCGAGGTGGTCCACCCCGGCCTGTTCTACTCCTCCCACCTGACCCGGTTCCATGCCTTCGTGCCCGGCACGCTGGTCAACGTCACCCACACCGTCTCAGTCATCATCGGCCTGCTGCTGCTCATGCTCTCGCACGGCCTGAAGCGGCGGAAGCGCCGGGCCTGGGAGGCCGCGACGCTGCTGCTGGCGGGCAGCGTCGTGGTGCACGTGATCCCGTTCCGGCAGGACCGGATCGTCACGGCCATCGTCTCCGCCCTGCTGGTGGCGGCGCTGCTCTACTTCCGGGCCGAGTTCTACGCGGTGGGTGACCCGCGGACCCGGTGGCGGGCGCTGTGGGTCTTCCTCGGGCTGGTGGTGGCCGACGTGGCCATCGGCCTGACCTACATCCTGCTGGCCCGGGGGCTGGCTCAGGACTACTCGCTGTGGCAGCGGGTGGTGCACGTGGTGTACGGCCTGGTGGGCGTGTCCGGCCCGGTCCGATTCGTGCCCGAGCGGCGCAGCGACCTGTTCGTCCTGCTGACGAGCGCCCTCGGCCTGTTCACCCTGGTCGTGACGGCGTACCTGTTCTTCCGGCCGGCCCGTACCGCGGGGCGGCTGGGCCAGCAGGACGCGGAGCGCGTCCGGGAACTGCTGAAGAAGCAGGGCGACCGGGACTCCCTCGGTTACTTCACGCTGCGCAGCGACAAGAGCATCATCTGGTCACCGACCGGCAAGTCCTGCATCGGCTACCGGGTGGTGTCCGGCGTCATGCTGGCCGGCGGCGACCCGCTCGGGGATCCAGAAGCCTGGCCCGGGGCCATCCACGCGTTCCTCGACGAGGCCGCCCGGCACGCCTGGGTGCCCGCCGTGATGGGCTGCGGCGAGCTCGCCGCCGAGGTGTGGTGCCGGGAGGGCGAACTGACCGCGCTGGAACTGGGCGACGAGGCGGTCGTGGAGGTGGCCGATTTCAGCCTCAAGGGCCGGTCCATGCGCAACGTCCGCCAGATGGTGGCGCGGGTGGAGCGCAGCGGCTACGTGGCCGATGTACGCCGGGCCGGTGACGTCGGCTGCGAGCAGATCGGGGAATTCGCCCGGCAGGCGGGCTCCTGGCGCGGCAACCCCACCGAGCGCGGGTTCTCGATGGCCCTGGGCCGGCTGGGTGCGGCCGGCGACGAGAACTGCGTGATCGCCACCGCTACCGAGAACGGGGTCCTCCGCGGCATCCTGCACTTCGTGCCGTGGGGCGCGGAAGGGCTCTCGCTGGACCTGATGCGCCGGGACCGCTCAGCCCAGCCCGGCGTCAACGACTTCCTCATCGTGGAAACCATCAAGGCCGCCGAGTCGCTGGGGATCAAGCGAATCTCGCTGAACTTCGCGGTGTTCCGGTCCGCGCTCGAGCGCGGCGAGCGGATCGGGGCCGGGCCGGTGCTCCGGCTCTGGCGCGGGATCCTGCTGTTCGCTTCCCGCTGGTTCCAGATCGAGTCGCTGTACAAGTTCAACGCCAAGTTCACCCCGGCCTGGGTGCCCCGCTTCTTCGTCTTCCCCGGTGCGTCGGACGCGCCCCGGGTCGCCCTCGCGGCCCTGGAGGCCGAGGCCTTCCTGGTCTGGCCGAAGCTGGAGCTGCGGCGGCTGGGCCGCCGTCTCGGGCTGGGCAAGGTCCGGCGCCGGCTGGCCGCGTTAAACGCGTCCCGTCCCCCGACCTGACCCCGCGAGGCTCCATAAGGGCCCTGTCCATCCCGCCCCATCAGCGACTCGTGACGCAGGAGTACCGGCCCCCTGTCACTTTCCCGCGCCAGTGCGTTCCGGCGGGTGATTTGCCCGGTTCACGGGCGCGGTTTGCGGGAAAAGTGCAGCCGCCACCCGGGACGGCGCAGGACGGGCGGGGGCGGTGGCTTGCCGCGTAGGGTTACCCCGTGATCGTCGACGCGGCCCGGGCAGCCAGCCCGCCGGGCCTTCCAGACCCGGGCCGGTGCCTGGTCATGGGTGTGGTGAACGTCACCCCCGACTCCTTCTCCGACGGTGGCCAGTGGTTCGGCCCGGAGGCCGGGATCAAGCACGGCCTGGACCTCCAGGCCGCGGGCGCGGACATCGTGGACGTGGGCGGGGAATCCACCCGCCCGGGGGCGCAGCGCATCACCGCGGCGGAGGAACTGGGCCGGGTCGGGCCCGTCATCCGGGGGCTGGTCGCGGCCGGCGTCCCGGTGAGCGTGGACACGATGCGGGCGGAGGTGGCCGAGCGGGCCCTGGAAGCGGGGGCCCGGCTGGTCAACGACGTGAGCGGGGGGCTCGCCGATCCCCAGATGCCCCAGCTCGTGGCGGCCGCCGGGGTGCCGTATGTGGTGATGCACTGGCGGGGTCACAGCCACAGCATGGATTCCAGGGCCGTCTACCAGGATGTGGTGGCCGAGGTGAGCGCGGAACTGTACCGCCGGGTCGAGGTGGTAACGCAGGCCGGAGTGGACCCGGCCATGATCGTCCTGGATCCGGGTCTCGGTTTCGCCAAGCGGGCCGAGCACAACTGGGCCCTGCTCACCCACCTGCAGGACGTCAGTTCGCTCGGCGGCCGGGCGAGGCCGTTCCCGGTGCTGATCGGCGCGTCCCGGAAACGGTTCCTGGGCCGGCTGCTGGCCGCCCCGGACGGGACACCCCGCCCCTTCGCTGAGTCCGATGACGCTACCGTGTCGGCGACTGCCCTGGCCGCCGCGGCCGGGGCCTGGTGTGCCCGGGTGCACCAGGTCCCGGGTAACGCCGACGCGGTCCGGGTCGCCGAGGCGTGGCGCCAGGCCGCGCGGGCTGGCGCCGGCCCGGCCGGGCCGGGCCAGACTGGGGAGACCCAGACAGGAGAGACCCAGACCGGGGAGAGACCGTGAGCCTGGACCAGATCGCGCTGCGCGGGCTGCGGGTGTTCGGCTATCACGGGGTGCTGGATAGTGAGCGCCGCGACGGCCAGGAGTTCCTCGTTGACGCGGTGCTGTGGCTGGACACCACGCCCGCCGCGGCCTCCGACGATCTCTCCCTGACCGTGGACTACGCGGCGCTGGCCGCCCGGCTCGCCGCCATCGTGGCCGGGCCGCCGGTGCGGCTGATCGAGACGCTGGCCCAGCGCCTGGCCGACACGGCCGCCGCCGAGCCACTGGTCCGCGAGGTGGAGATCACCGTGCACAAGCCGCATGCGCCGGTCGGGTACGAGTTCGGCGACGTCGCGGTGACCATCAGGCGGCCGCGGTCATGAACGGCACCGGACCAGGCTCGCCGCCGGCGGCCTCGCCTGCCGGGGGGCCTGCCCGGCGGACGGTCCTGGCTCTGGGCAGCAATCTGGGGGACCGGCTGGCCACCCTGCAAGGCGGCGTCGACGCGCTGCTCGGCCCGCCTGGCCTGGGCTCGTCTGAGCTCGGCCCGCCTGGCCGGGGCTCCTCTGAGCCGGGCTTGTCTGGCCGGGGCTCGTCTGGGCTGGCCCTCGTCGCGCTGTCGCCGGTGTACGAAACGGTGCCGGTGGGCGGGCCGCCGCAGCCGGAATACCTGAACGCGGTGCTCATCGCGGAGACCACGCTGCCCGCGACGGCCCTGCTGCGCCGCGGCCAGGCGGTGGAGGCCGCCTTCGGCCGGGTGCGGCAGGAGGTCTGGGGTCCGCGGACCCTGGATGTGGATGTCATCGTTTACGGTGACGTGGTGAGCGACGATCCGGAGCTGACGCTCCCGCACCCGAGGGCGTGGGAGCGCGCCTTCGTGCTAGCGCCCTGGCTTGACGCCGACCCGGATGCGGAGATCCCGGGACAGGGCCGGGTGGCCGGGCTGCTGGAGGCCGCGGTGGCCAGGAACGGCGGCCAGCCGGGCGTGCGGCGGCTCGCCGACGTGCAGTTGCGGCCGCCGGCATGACCCCGACCCGGATCTGGGTGCTGGTCGTCACCGCCGCCGTCAGCGTGCTGGTGTCCTGGCTGGTACTGCGGAGCGTGTACGCGTCGCTCCCGCCGCTGCCCTGGACCGCCGCGGTGGCCATGGTGCTGCTGGCCATCGCCGAGGCCCTGAGCGGACGGAATCTGCGGGCCCGGATCCGCGGCGGCCGTGGGCTGAAGCCGATCGCCCCGCTGGCCGCGGTCCGGATGGCGGCCCTGGCCAAGGCGAGTTCGCATGCCGCCGCGGTCATCGGCGGCCTGGCCGTGGGGGCCCTGGTCTACCTGACCGGCTCGCTCAGCAAGTCTGTGCCACGCAGCGACGCGATCACCTCAGGCGGAACCTTCCTGGCCGCCATGCTGCTCGTCCTGGCCGCGCTCTACCTCGAGCACAGCTGCCGGGTCCCCTCGGACGACAACGAGGACGCCGAGCGCCAGGGCGCGCCCCGCTGAGCCTGCCCTGGCAACGACCCGTCCCGGCTGGTCCGGGCGGCCGCCCGGCCTAGCAGGAGCGGAGGAACTCCTCGCGGCGGATCTGGTCGCGCAAATCGATGGCGTCCTCGCCACGGACCACGAGCGGCGGGGAACTGCCGATCTTGCGCCCGTACAGCAGCCCGCTGATCCCCCGCCAGACGTACCACGCGGGCAGTTCCGCAGCGTAGGGCCACCATGGCGGGGGCTGGTCTTCTAACTCATCGTCAACCATAAGAGCACTGTATAGCACTTAGAGCACTGAGTGCTAGCAGGCGTTTAGAAAGCTCCGGATGGTTACATACCTTGATCACGTGGGTGTGTCACCGGTGGATCCGCTCGGCGCCGACTTTGCGTATGTGCAGGTCGCGAACAATATTGCGGTGCGCATCGAGGCTGGGGAGATCACCCACAGGCTGCCGTCGGAGCGGAGCCTGGCGGAAGAGTACGGGGTCGCCTATCAGACGGTGCGGCACGCCATGAAGGTGCTGCGCGAGCGGGGGCTGATCATCACCCGGCAGGGCCGCGGGACGTTTGTCGCACCCCGGCCGGATACCGCACCGGCCTGACCCGGCGCTGAGCCCTGGCGCGACCGCGCTACCGTGACCCGTTACCCGCCGCCCCGCTACCGCGGAGCGGTTGACCGCTGCTAGCGGTCCATGTCTCCCACCACGAAGAACATCGAGCCCAGGATGGGACTGAGGTCAGCGACCCGGTGGCCGGGCAGCAGTTCACCCAGCACCTGCACGTTGCTGAACGAGGCCGAGCGCACCTTGAGCCGCCACGGCGTCTTCCCGCCCCGGGACACCAGGTAATACCCGTTCAGCCCCAGCGGGCCCTCGGTCCAGGCGTACGTATGCCCCTCGGGGATCTTCAGCACCTTGGGAATCCGGGCGCTCAGCGGGCCGGGCGGCAGGCTGGCCAGCCGGCTCGCGCACGCGTCCACCAGATCCAGCGACACGGCGGCCTGATCCAGCAGGCACTCGAACCGGGCCAGGCAGTCTCCCGCGCCCCGGGTGACCACCCGCAGCGACCCGGCCAGCTCGGCGTAGGCCAGGTAGGGCTCGTCGCGGCGCAGGTCGAAATCCACCCCGGAGGCCCGCGCGGCCGGTCCGCTCACCCCGAACTGGCGGACCTGCTCGCCAGTCAGCACGCCCACGTCCCGGGTCCGGCTGCGGAACCGCTCGCTGCCCTCGACGATCGCGCCGATCCGGGGCAGGTCTTCGCGCACCTGCGCGGCGGCCGCGCCGACCCGGCCGAGCCAGCCCGCGGGCAGCTCCTCCTTCAGCCCGCCGACCCGGTTGAACATGTAGTGCATCCGGCCGCCGGAGATCTCCTCCATGATCGACTGAAGCAGTTCCCGGGCCCGGGCCGCCGCGGCCCCAGCCTCAGCTCCGGCCCCAGCCCGGCCCCAGCCTCAGCCCGCCGCCGCACCAGCGCCGTCCTCCACCACCTCCGGCGGGTAAGAGCCGAGGAACGCGAGGTGGCTGAGGACCCGGTTGAGCTCGGCCAGCAGGGTCCGGGCCCAGACACCCCGCGGCGGGACCTCGATGCCAGCCAGCCGCTCCGCCGCCAGCACCACGCCAAGCTCGCTCGCGAACGCACCCAGCCAGTCATGCCGGTTGGCGAGCACGATGATCTGCCGGTAGTCCCGGGCCTCGAACAGCTTCTCGGCCCCCCGGTGCACGTAGCCGATAACTGGGTCGGCGGTCACGATCCGGTCGCCTTCCAGGGTCAGCCGCAGCCGGAGCATGCCGTGGCCGGAGGGGTGTCCCGAACCCAGGTTGATCAGCAGGTCGCCGTCGCCGGGCGGAGCCGCCGGCCCCGCGGCCCAGCTGCTGGTGACCGCGTCGGCCCGGTGCTGGTGACCCGCGTTGCGGCCCGGGTGCTGCGGCATGCGCTCCATCGGGTCAGACCCCCCGGCCAACCAGGCCCGCGAGCGCGCCGGGCAGCGGGACGCCTGCCGCCTGGACCAGCCAGCCGAACCCGCCGAGGCCGGCCGGATCAGTCAGCTCAGCCTCCTCGGCGGCCAGCCGCAGCGCGGCCAGGTACCCCACCGGGTCGCGGTCGGCCTGGCTGAGCGGCGGGCGGCGGCCAGTCAGCCCCAGCGCCCGCAACGCGGCCCGCTGCGTGGTGAGCACCGTCTGCGTGGCCCCGGCCGCGGTCCCCGCCGCCGCGCAGGCGTCCAGGGCCACGTGCGCGGTGATGTCGCGGGAACCATCCGGGACCGGCCGGACCGCCCGGCCATCCCGGAACCCGGCCAGGGTCCCGGCCAGCGGCCTGTCGGCCCGGGAGTGGGCGTAGTCCGCCGCCAGGGCCAGGCCGCCCTCCAGCCGCCGGATTACTCCCGCCCAGGCGGCGCAGCGAGGATGGCCCAGCTCGGCGCGCTCGCCGGGATGCCGCAGGGGCCACCACCGGCGCAGCCACTCCTGCTCCGCCGGGCCGGCGGCTGGCCCGGGCTGCTCCGCACCGCTACCAGGATCCACGAGCATGATCCGCGGCCCGTCCGGGGTCAGCTCGGCCACGTCCACGGGAATGTTGTCCAGCCACTCGCTGGCGATGACCAGGCCGCGGATCCGGGCGGGCAGCACGCTCGCCCACTGGATCCGCTCGTCCGCGCCCGGAGGGCGCGGCGCGATCTCGATCGCCTGGGCGGTTATGCGTTGCGGAAAAGAAGACCACGGGCCGGCCGGTCCGGTGCCAGCGGGCAGCTGCTGCGCGAGCCTCAGGACCTGGCCCAGCAACTCGCCCTGGCCTGCTCCGATGTCCACCAGGTCGATCCGGTCCGGGTGGCCGAGCGCCTCGTCCGTGTGGCGGAGCAGGGCCAGGACGGCCCCGGCGTAGCGGGGCGAGACGTGCACCGAGGTCCGGAAGTGCGCCGCCGGGCGTTCCCCGCGGGCGTAGAAGCCGTCCCGGCCGTACAGCGCGTCCTGGGTGGCGGCCCGCCATGTCGTCCACACCGAGCCGACTCTAGTGGCGCGGATATGCTGATCGTTGCCGTCTGGGCTCGGTGGCGCAGACCAGCGAGCGGAGGCCAGCGAGAGGACCCAGCGAGAGGAACGCCGAGGCGATGGGGGACCCAGTTCCGTCCCGCGAGGCCGCGGAGCGGCCGGCCCGGCTCAAGGTCGGCGTGATCGGCGCGGGACGGGTCGGCACCGTCCTGGGGGCTGCGCTGGAGCGCGCCGGTCACCAGGTGGTCGCCGTGTCGGCCGTGTCCGACCGGTCGCTGGAGCGCGCCGGGCGGCTGCTGCCTGGCGCGGCGGTCATGCGGCCGCCGGAGTTGCTGGCCGCGGTGGACCTCGCGCTGCTCACCGTCCCCGACGACGCGCTGCCCGGGCTGGTGTCCGGCCTGGCCGCCACCGAGGCGCCGCTGGCCGGGCGGCTGATGGCCCACACCAGCGGCCGGCACGGCATCGCGGTGCTGGAGCCCGCCACCGTGCGCGGAGCGCTCCCCCTCGCGCTGCACCCGGTCATGACGTTCACCGGGCGCCCGGACGACCTCGACCGGCTGACCGGGATCTCCTTCGGGGTGACCGCCCCGCAGCCGCTGCAGCCCGCGGCGCAGGCGCTGGTCATCGAGATGGGCGGCGAGCCCGTGCTCATCGACGAGGCGTCCCGCCCGCTCTACCACGCCGGTCTGGCCAGCGCGGCCAATCACCTGGTCGCTCTGGTGGCCCAGTCGGCCGATGTGCTCGCCGCGGCCGGGGTGAGTGATCCGGCCCGGATGCTGGGGCCGCTGCTGTCCGCCGCGCTGGACAACGCGCTGCGGCTCGGGGACGCGGGACTGACCGGTCCGGTGGCCCGCGGCGACGCCGACACCGTGGCCGAGCACGTGCAGGCGCTGGCCAGCGCCTCGCCGGAGGCGCTGCGCGCCTACGTGGCGCTCGCCCGGCTGACCGCTGACCGCGCCCTGGCCGCGGGCATCCTCACCGCCGCGGACGCACAGCGCCTGCTCGACGTGCTGGCCGGGGCGCCCCGATGATGCCCATCGTCGCGCGGACCAGGAACGGCCTGGCCGCCGCCCGGCGCACGCTCGGCGCCCCGGTGGTGCTCGTCCCGACCATGGGCGCGCTGCACGAGGGACACCGGGCGCTGATCCGCCGGGCCCGGGAGCTGGCGGGCCCGGACGGGAGCGTGGTGGTGTCCGTGTTCGTCAACCCGCTGCAGTTCGGGGCGGGCGAGGACCTGGGCCGCTACCCCCGCACGCTCCTCGCCGACGTGCTCATCGCGGCCGAGGAGGGGGCGGACCTGGTGTTCGCGCCGCCCGCCGCCCAGATGTACCCGCGCCCCCAGCTGATCACCGTGGATCCCGGCCCGGTGGGCCGGGTCCTGGAAGGGGAGTCCCGGCCGGGGCATTTCTCCGGCGTGCTGACCGTGGTGGCGAAGCTGCTCCAGCTGACCCGCCCGGACGCCGCGGTGTTCGGGGAGAAGGACGCGCAGCAGCTCGCGCTGGTCCGCCGGATGGTGCAGGACATCGACCTGGGCGTCGAGATCATCGGCGTGCCCACGGTGCGCGACCCCGACGGGCTCGCGATCTCCAGCCGGAACCGGTTCCTGTCCCCGGCCGAGCGGCAGACCGCCTTGCTGCTGCCCGCCGCGCTGCGGGCCGGCCAGGACGCGGCCCACGCCGGGCCGGCCGCGGTCCTCAAGGCCGCGGGCGAGGTCCTGGCCACGACCGCGGACCCGCCGCTGCAGCTGGACTACCTGGCGCTGGTCGGCCCCGACACGTTCGAGGAGGCCGGCGAGGACTACGAGGGGCCGGCCCGGCTCCTGGTGGCCGCGCGGGTCGGATCCACCCGGCTGATCGACAACACCCCGCTGAGCCTGGAGTGCCATGCTGCTGACGATTGACGTAGGCAACACCAACACCGTGCTGGGCATGTTCGACGGCGACCAGATCGTCGAGCACTGGCGGATCAACACCGACCCGGACCGGACCGCGGACGAGATCGCCGTCCTGCTGAGCGGCCTGCTCGAGCACAGCGCGCTGGTCAAGGACGCGGACGTGAGCGGGATCGCGCTGTGTTCCACGGTGCCCTCGGTGCTGCACGAGATGCGGGAGATGTGCCGCCGCTATTACGGGGACATCCCGGCGCTGATCGTCGAGCCGGGCGTGCGCACCGGGGTGTCCGTCCGGATGGACAACCCCAAGGAAGTGGGCAGCGACCGCATCATGAACACCGTGGCCGCGGTCCACCTGTACGGCGGCCCGGCGATCGTGGTGGACTTCGGCACCTCCACCAACTTCGACGCGGCCAGCGCCCGGGGTGAGTTCGTCGGCGGGGCGCTGGCGCCCGGCATCGAGATCTCGGTGGACGCCCTGACCCGGCGGGCCGCGCAGCTGCTCAAGGTGGAACTGACCCGGCCGCACCATGTGATCGGCAAGAACACCGTGGAGGCCCTGCAGTCCGGCATCATCTTCGGGTTCGCCGGCCAGGTCGAGGGGATCGCGCGCCGGATGGCCGCGGAACTCGCCCCGGAGGACCCGGAGTCGGTGACGGTCATCGCCACCGGCGGGCTGGCCCCGCTGGTGATCGACGAGGTGAGCATCATCGACGCGCACGAGCCGTGGCTCACCCTCATCGGGCTGCGCCTGGTGTTCGAGCGCAACAACCTCAACGCGTGGCCGGGGGCGTCCCGGGGCGCTCCAGGTAGGTCCGGTCCGGCTGGGTGAAGCCGAACCGCTCGTACAGCCCGTGCGCGTCCGCGGTGTGCAGCGTCCACCGGAACGACGCGCCCGGGCCGCGGTCGATCATCGTGGCCACCAGCTCCACGCCCAGGCCCTGGCCGCGGAACTCCTTGTCGATGTAGACGTCCGCCAGGTAGGCGAACCCGGCCCCGTCCGACACGGCCCGGGCGAACCCGATCATCGCCCCGGATGCGCTCTGGTAGACGCCGACGACCCGCCAGGCGCTCTCGAGCTGCTGCTCGACGACGCTGCGGGTCCGCCAGCGCCCCCAGTACGCCTCCGTGGACAGGAACCGCCACAGCGTGTCCCGGTCCACCCGGCGCCGGTCGTCATCCAGCTCGAACTGCCCTTGCCCTGCTGTCCACTGCACGGCGTGACTGTATCCGGGTGAGCTGTCCGGCTTCACCCCGTTTACGTCCCGGGCAGCTGGCCCCGAGTCTCGGTCAGCCCTCCAGTCTGAGGCCTCGCCGGTCACCCCACCCTCTCCCACCCCTTCTGTCACAAGGGCGCTTCGTGATCAACCGTTTGGTGTCGTCCTGGCCACACCAAACGGTTGATCACGAGCGGCTGGGTACGCTCGACGGGTGAACCAGGATGGCATTCAGGATGGCGTGGCCGCTGCCGCTCAGGATCTGGCGGCGGCCGGTCAAGAGGACGCGGGCGTACCGGAGCAGATGCGGGTCCGGCTGGACAAGCGGCAGCGGCTGCTGGACGAGGGCGTGGACCCGTACCCGGTCGGTTTCCCGCGTACCGCCACCGTCGCCGAGGTCCGGGCCCGCTACCCCGGCCTGGAACCGGACACCTACACCGGCGACCGGGTCGGCGTCACCGGCCGGGTGATGCTGTCGCGGTCCGGCGGGAAGCTGTCCTTCGCCACCATCCGGGACGGCACGGGCGACATCCAGGTCATGATCTCCCTGGACCGGGTCGGCGAGGAGGCGCTCGCCGCCTGGAAGCGGGACGTGGACCTCGGCGACCATATCGGGGTGGAAGGTGAGGTGATCACCTCCCGCCGCGGTGAGCTGTCCATTCTTGCCGACCGCTATGCGATTACCGCCAAGGGCCTGCGACCCCTGCCGGAAAAGCATAAAGGGCTCAGCGATGCAGAAACCCGGGTACGCCACCGTTATGTGGATCTTATCGTCAATCCGGAGGCCAGGAGGATGGCCGGGATCCGGGCGGCAGTGATCCAGTCCATGCGGCATGACCTGCACCAACGAGGCTTCCTTGAGGTGGAGACGCCGGTCTTGCAGGCGGTGCACGGCGGCGCCAACGCGCGCCCGTTCATCACCCGGATCAACGCCTACAACATGGAGCTCTACCTGCGGATCGCCCTGGAGCTTTATCTCAAACGGCTTGTGGTCGGCGGGATCGAGAGAGTTTATGAAATTGGCCGGATCTTCCGCAACGAGGGTGTCGATTCCACGCACAATCCCGAGTTCACGATGCTGGAGGCGTATGAGGCCTACGGCGACTACGACACGGTAGCCACCCTGACCCGGGAACTGATCCAGAACGCGGCGGTGGCGGTGTACGGCGTCCCGGTGGCGCGCCGGGACGGGCAGGAGTACGACATCAGCGGCGAGTGGCCGTCCATGACCGTGTACGGCGCGATCTCCGCCGCCCTGGGCGAGGAGATTGACCCGGGCACCAGCGAGGACCGGCTGCGCAAGCTGTGCACCCAGGCGGGCGTGCCTGCCGAGCCGGGCTGGGGACACGGCCAGATCGTGCTGGAGATGTACGAGCGGCTGGTGGAGGAACGGACCGTGCAGCCGACGTTCTACCGTGACTTCCCGGTCGAGGTGTCCCCGCTGACCCGGGCCCACCGGGAGGATCCGCGGCTGGCTGAGCGCTGGGACCTGGTCGCGTTCGGCACCGAGCTCGGCACCGGGTACTCGGAGCTGGTCAACCCGGTCGAGGAACGCCGCAGGCTCACCGCCCAGTCGCTGCTCGCGGCGGGCGGCGACCCGGAGGCCATGCAGCTGGACGAGGACTTCCTGCAGGCTCTGGAGTACGGGATGCCGCCGACCGGCGGCGTGGGCGTGGGCATCGACCGGGTGCTGATCATGCTGACCGGCGAGAATATCCGGGAGACCACCCTGTTCCCCCTGGTCCGGCCGCAGTAACCGGGCTGGCCGTCACCTCCCGTCCACGCGGTTGAACATGGAATCCTGCCTTCCAGCGCACAGATGTAAATCTCCACCGTCCCGGTACGCATCGGTAGTCCCTACCCACCACCCGGGCCTGCGAAGCGTGCATCGGTGGTCCGTGCGCAGCAGACCGCCCCGCGCCGCGGGACGCGGCGGCACGGGGCGGAGGCGATGCTGGTCCGGGGCGAGCCTCAGATGATGCGGACCGCGCCCACGAACACGTTCCACATAACCGGCTGGACCTGGACGAGCTGACCAGTGGAGGGGGCGTCCACCATCAGGCCGTCGCCCAGGTAGATGCCGACGTGGTCGATGCCCGCGTAGAAGAACACCAGGTCACCCGGCTCGAGCTGGCTCCGGGAGATGTGCTCGCCCATGTTGTACTGCGAGACGGTGTAGTGCGGCAGGCTGATGCCCACCTGCGCGTACGCCCACATCACCAGGCCGGAGCAGTCGAACGTGCTCGGCCCGGCCGCGCCCCACACGTACGGGTCGCCCCGGCGGGTCATCGCGTACCGCAGCGCTTCCGCGCCGACCGTGTTGGCGGTGGGCAGGTTGATGTTCGGGTAGTTCCCGGTGCGCTGGTAAATGGTCATGGCCTGGGAGAACGCCGCGCTGTTGAGCGTGTTCACCTTGCCCTGGATGATCTTCTTCTTGGCCGCCATGGACTTGGCCAGCTTGGTCACCTTGGTCATCTGCTGCACCGCGGTGTCGTGCGCCCGCCGGGCGGCCGCCTCTGCGGTGGACAGCGCGCTGACCCGGTCCCCGTTCTCCGTCTGCAGCTGCTGCATGATCGCGGCCCGGCTGAGCATCGTGCTGGTGTCTGTGGAGGTGAGGACCTGCAGTGGGGTGGCCAGGCCACCGTTCATGTAACTTTCCGCGGCTAGCTGGCCGATCGCGGCCTGCCCCGACACGAGCCGGGTGGCGTCCTGCCGGTAGGTGGTCATCGCGGTCTTCGCCTCGGAGCGGGCCTCGGTCATCTGGATGCGGAGCCCGTCGTACTGCTCGCTCAGCACGTCGATCTGGTGGCCCAGGCTCTTGGCCTGTGCCACCAGGCTGGCCAGGCTGGGCTGCGGGCGGCTGACGGCCGCGCTGCTCACCGTGGCGGGCAGCACCAGGCTGGCGGCCGCGGCTACCCCGCCCACGGTGGCTACCTGCCGCCAGAGGCGGTGCCGGAACCCGGCGGCACGCAACCGCCGTACCTTCGGCGCAAGTCCCACTGAGGGCCAGCGTTCCACGAGCTCTCCTCTCTCATCCCGCCTGCCGGGTTAGCTGACGGGTTCGGGCCAGAGGAGCCCTACCGCTGGGCGCAACGATGCGCCCGCTCGCGGATTCACCCCGGGAACACGGGTCCCCGGCTTTCTGGCCGCGTCCTGCGGCACAGAAACTCGGCGGCCGTGCCGCCCTCTGGGGGGCTGGAGTGCAGCACGGTGACAGCGATGCAGGCTAATGGATCACGGCGCACCCGGTGGCCGGAACGGCAGAATCCCCGGCCCCGGACGGGCCAAGCGGACCAGCCGAAATCAGGACGTGATGGGCCAGCGTAATGCCCGGGCTGGCCGGCTAAACCAATCTGTGATTGAGAGATTACTCAGAGCCCAAACGGTGCCTGGGCCGCCAGTGGTTCTCCCCGGGGCGGCCCAGCCCCGGCCAGCGGCTAGGGTGTGCGGGCGATGGAGCACATCATCAGGCGGGCCCGCACCCGCGACATCCGGGCCATCGCCGGCCTGGTCGCCGAGAACGTCGCCTCCGGCCGGGTGCTGCGCAAGGCCACCGTCACCCTGTACGAGGACGTCCAGGAATTCTGGGTGGCCGAGCGGCTCAGTGATCACCAGGTGGTGGGCTGCGGGGCGCTGCACGTGATGTGGGAGGACCTGGCCGAGATCCGCACGGTGGCGGTGGACGAGAGCTGCCAGGGTCACGGCATCGGGCACCGCCTGATCGAGGCGCTGCTGGACAGTGCCCGCGAGGTGGGCGTCGCGCGGGTGTTCGTGCTCACGTTCGCGACTGGCTTCTTCGCCCGGCACGGGTTCGAGGAGATCGAGGGCACGCCGGTCTCGCATGAGGTGTACGCGGAACTGCTCCGCTCCTACGACGAAGGCGTGGCGGAGTTCCTCGACCTGGGCCGGGTGAAGCCCAACACGCTGGGCAACAGCCGGATGCTGCTCCGGCTGCCCGCGCTGCCCCCGGTGACCGGCGGCTAGAGCAGCCGCAGCTGCCGGTCGGCGGGACGGCGGCTCCGCGGCGGCGCGGACCGCTCCAGCAGGCCGGGGTCAATCGCGC
>CAWINS010000045.1:0-70414 GCA_963837335.1 uncultured Actinomycetes bacterium
CCTCCCGCAGGTTGCGCTCCAGCAGCGCGAACATCGGGCCCTCGAACACCACCCCGTTGAGGTGGCCCTCGCCGTCGCGGCCGAAGGCGCCGCCCGGGGGGTCCGGCTGCTGGTCGGTGAACCCGGCCGCCCGCAGGGCCGCGCTGTTGAGCACGCAGGCGTGCAGCGACGTGTGGTACAGCACGGCCGGGCGGTCCGGCACGGCCTGGTCCAGGTCGTGCCGGGTGGGATGCCGGCCCTTCGCGGAGCTGGTACTCCACGTACCCGCTCCCGGTGACCCACGCTCCTGCCGGGGTGCGGGCGACGGCCTCGCGCAGCCGCGCCTGGATCGACGGGATGTCAGGCGCGGACGGCTGGCCGCAGTCGGCGCCGGCCGCCAGGTAGCCGATGTCGGCCACGTGGCAATGCGCGTCGATCAGCCCGGGGACGATGGTGGCCCCGTCCAGCCGGGCCACCTGCGCGCCCGGGCGGGCCGCCGCGCGGATCTCCGCGGGGTCGCCGACGGCGGCGATCCGGCCGTCCCGGACCAGCATGGCCCGGGCCGTCCCGGCGCCCGGAGCCATCGTGACCACGACCGCGTCCTCAATAACCAGTTCCACCGGTGGAACCCTACGTGGCCGCGTCCGCGGTGCGACTATGCGGGCATGACGACGGCCACGGTCTACGCCGAGTTCGCCGCGCGGGAAACGCGGGGGGTATCACCGGCCTACGAGCGATTGGCGCTGGCGGTGTCCCGCGATGACGAGGTGCTCTCGCTGCTCGGCGGGCTCCCGCCGGCCAAGCGGCAACCGAACCTGCTGTTCGGCGTGGTCAGGTTCCTGGGCGGCCCGGTCGCCGATCCGGCCGCGTTTCACGACTACGTGGTGACCAACTGGCCGGCGATCGGGGCGCAGCTGCGCACCCGGGCCACCCAGACGAACGAGGCCGGGCGGTGTGCGATCCTGCTGCCCGTGCTGGCCGCGCTGCCGCAGCCTCTCGCGCTGCTGGACGTCGGCGCATCCGCCGGCCTGTGCCTGTACCCGGACCGCTACCGCTACCGCTACGGCGACCACCAGATCGGCGCCCGTGGTCCCCTCCTCGACTGTGCGGCCACGGGGCTGGCGCCGCCTGCTGGGCTACCCGAGGTGGTGTGGCGGGCCGGCCTGGACCTCAACCCGCTCGATGTCACCGACCCCGCGGACCTGGCGTGGCTTGAGGCCCTCATCTGGCCCGAGCACAGCCACCGCCGCGCCCGGCTGCGGGCCGCTGCCGCCCTGGCCGCAGCCGAGCCGCCCCTGCTGGTGCGCGGCGACCTGGTTGACGACCTGCCCGCGCTGGCGGCGCAGGCACCGGCCGATGCGACCCTGGTGGTCTTCCACACCTCGGTGCTGTACCAGGTGCCTGCGCCGCGGCGGGAGGCGTTCATCGCGAGCGTACGAGCGCTGCCGGGGCACTGGATCGCGAACGAGGACCCGGACGTGCTGACCTACCAGACGCTCCCCAGGCCGCCCGACGGGTACCTGCGGAACGTGCTCGCGCTCGACGGGGTACCGCTGGCCTGGACCCGGTCACACGGGCAGGCGATCGCCTGGTTCGGGTAGCACGCCGGGAGCGACTTTCCTGCGCCGGCCCGCGGTGGCGCGCTAGCGGAGGTGGCGCGCTAGCGGGAGGTGGCGAACTCGCCGGCCCGGACGGAGGGGGGCTCGTCCTCGCCGACGATGAGGTGGCTGTGGCTGAGCGCCGAGACGCCGCCGACGATCAGGGCCAGGGCCAGGGCCTGAACGGCCAGGTCCAGTACTCCGGTCTGGATGTGCTCGCCGAACAGGAACAGCCCGAGCAGGCTGGCCGACAGCGGGTCGAGGATGGTGAACCCGGGCTGGGACGCGGCGAGCGGGCCGGCGGCCAGCGCGTGCGAGGCCAGCAGCAGGGTCGCCGCTCCCGCCCCGATCAGGACGTACAGCGACCAGTTGGTCACGATGGCCTCGATGCCGTCGCCCAGGTGCGAGCTGAGCTCCTTGATCACCGCGGCGACGAAGCCCCAGGCCACGCCGGTGGCCGCGCCGAGCACCGCGGCGCGGCGGGAGGGGGCGGCACCGGGACGGCGGCCCAGCCCGAACGCGATGGCCAGGGCGCCGAGCACCACGCCGAGCGACGTCAGGCCGGCCAGCCACCACAAGTAGCCGGGCGCGTGCAGCCGGCCCCCGGACGGGGACGCCGCCAGCAGGAACAGGCCCAGCCCGGAGCACATGGCGATCGCGGCCAGCCAGTCACGCCGCTTCACCCCGCGCGAGCCGATCACCGCCATGTAGCCGAACACGAAGATCAGCTCCAGGGCCAGGATGGGCTGGACCAGGGCCAGTGCGCCGAAGTGCAGGGCGCTGATCTGCAGGATGAAGCCCACGATCATGCTGGCCAGGCCGAGCACCCAGATCGGCTGGCGGACCAGCCGGAAGAGCAGGTAGATGTCGAATCCCGAGGACCCGGCGTTCTTCGCGCCGAGGCGCTGGCAGACCGAGGAGGTGGCGGTGCAGAAGCTGGCCCCGAGGGCCAGCAGGATCGCCGCTTCCACGAATTCTCACCCCCTGCCCGGCTCGTTCACGGCTTACCCGGAGCTTCCTCCGTTACGTACAACCGGCTGGTCCGCCGAATCTTCCCGTCTGACGGCCCGAATTGTGCGGTGGCCGCCCGCACCAGCACGGCCGGGGCGGCCACCAGCGTCACGGCATGCCGACATTACCGAGTAAGAGGGAGTTCTTTACCAGCGCCGCGCGGATCACGCCGCTGGTCAGCCCGGGGTCAATGAGATCAGAGGCAGCGCCCGGAGGTAACTAGTTCAGCGGCAACTGGTCCGGGACCTCCTGCATCCGGGTCCGGCGGCCCATCCACCAGAAGGCCGTCCCGATGACGATGAAGGCCAGGACCGGGAGGAGCTCGGTCCACAGGTAGGAGAACCGCTGGGCGTAGGTCCAGCCCGAGGGGATGAAGTCACTGCCGAACCAGGAACTGCCCAGGCCGGGGGCGATGAGCTGGATGCTGGCCACGGCCACCAGGAGCATCAGGATCACGGTCAGCGGCCGGTACCAGGGCATCCTGAACGGCCGGGGCGTGGCCGGGTGGCTGCGCCGCAGCTTCCACAGCGCGGGGTAGATGAGCAGGTAGCTGATCAGCGTGGTGGAGATGGTCACGCCGAGCACCGCGTCGAAGTACTTCGCGGCGTTGCCGCTGGTGATCTGGTGGGCGAGCACGACCACGATGGTGGCCACGATCCCGCTGAGCACGTTGACCCGGACCGGGGTGCCGTACTTCGCGTTGATCACCCCGAGCGAGCGCGGGCCGGCCCCGTCGTAGCAGGACACGGCCAGGGCCCGGTCCGAGCCCATGATCCAGGTCACGCCCGAGGTCACCAGGCACAGCAGGAACAGGATCGCGCAGGCGTCCCCGAGCACCAGCCCGGCCCCGGTCAGCGTGGCGCTGCCGGTCGCGGTGACGTGCCCGCCGTAGACGGTGAAGACGTCCTGGATGGCGCTGACGAACCCGCTGAAGTTGGTGATGGCGCTGGTCGGCAGGACGATCAGGATGCCGATCACGGGCAGGGCGTACAGCACCACGCTGGCCACCGTGGAGCGGGCGATCCCGAACGGCACGTCGCGCTGCGGGTTTTTCATCTCCTCCCCGGCGCTGCTGGGCAGCTCGAACCCGACGAAGTTGAACAGCAGCACGCCGACGAGCAGGACGAATCCGCTCTGAGACGGCTTGTAGCCGCTGGCGCCCAGGCCGTGCGCGCCGTGCTGGAAGGCGAAGATGACGACCGAGATCGTGAAGAGCCCGAGGAGCAGGAACCGGGCGAAGGCCCCGGCGGTCGGCAGCCATTTGGCCTTGCTGAACGACATGATGGCCGCCAGGATCGACAGCCAGACGAACGCGAGGGCGATGATGAACCACACCGGCGTGGACACGTTGGCGCCGTGGTTGAAGAACACCTGGACGGCGGCGATGCAGCTGATGGTCAGCGAACCGCCGATCCACACCGGGTTGGTGATCCAGTACAGGAAGTTGTTCACCGCCCCGGCCAGGTGCCCGAAGGCCAGCCTGGTCCAGTAGTACGGCCCGCCCTCCTGCGGGAAGGCCGAGCCCAGCTCGGCGAACAGCAGCGCCTGCGGCACGAAGAACACCACCGCGAAGATCATCATCCAGGTGAAGGCCTGGCCGCCGCCCTGCGCCACGTTGGCGATGGTGTCTACCCCGACGATGGTGCAGATCAGGAAGAACAGGATGTCGAAGCGGCCGAAGTTTCGCCGCAGCTTCTGCCGCTCGACGGTAGCCGCAACGGTCGTCGTGTCCAGGGTGTCAGTCATCCGCAGCGCTCCCGGGTTCAGCAGGGGACAAGCAGGCACATCCTGGCCGCAGCCTCACAACCAACGATTTCAGCCGTGTTTCCTATTGGTGACACGGGAGGACTAGCTGTCAACGCCCAGGGCGAACTTGTTATAGCCAGTGGCCGGGCCGGCCCCGGCCCGGGCGGGCGCCCGGCCCGGCCGGCCGCGGCCAGCGGCCGGCGAGGGTCCGGCAGGTTCCGCGCCCACCGACAGCCGGCCGGTCAGGCCCGCGTCCAGCGCAGCGGTGAGCCATCGCCGGGGCGCACCGCCCGGGTGGTGGTGAGGTAGTTCAGGTGGGCGACGGTCTCGCCGAGCGCCATCCGGCGCATCATGCCGTGCAGTGCGAGCCAGCCGCGGGACCAGGTCAGCTGGCTGGCGATGGCCCAGGCGGTCGGCTGTCCCAGCCGGCCGATCACCTGCAGGATCTCGGCGCTGCGGTCATGGTGATGGGCGATGAGGGCGGCCGAGCGCCCGCCGAGTCCGCGGAACCGGTACTCGTGGGCGGGCAGCGCCTCATCGGCCCCGAAACTCCCGGTCCGGCCGAGCGAGGCCAGGTAGTCGCTGAGCGGGTCGGCGTCCCGGGTACTGAGCACGCTGATGTTGGGGCTGATCCGGGGCAGCAGGTGGTCGCCGGTGAGCAGCACGCCCGCCGCGGCGTCGTGCAGGCAGAGATGGCCAGGAGTGTGCCCTGGTGTCCAGATCGCCCGCACGTCGCGGTCCGCGATCGGCAGCCGCTCGCCGTCGGCCACGAGGCGGTCCGGCTCGGGCAGGTCAAGAACGTGCGCGATGTGCGCGGGATCCATGGCCAGGAGCAGGGCAGCATCGTCTTCTGGAACGCCGTGCCCGCGCAGCCAGTCCTGGTCGGCGCCGGGTTCCAGGTCCGGCCAGACCCGGGCCGGCAGGGTCTCGGCCTCCGCGGCATGCATCGCGATCCAGGCCCCGCTCTGCTCACGGACCCAGCCGCTCAGCCCGTGGTGGTCGGGGTGGATGTGGGTCACGACGATCCCGGTGATGTCGCGCAGCGTCACCCCGGCGGTGGCCAGGCCGGCCGTCAGGGCCCGCCGGCCGGCCGCGGACTCCCAGCCGGGATCGACGATCAGCGTGCCCGCCTCGCCGCTGAACGCGTAGCTCAGGGTGTAGCGCAGTGGATTATCCGGGATGGGGACCGGCACCGACCACAAGCCCGGCCGGACCTGCTCGACGGGCGGCAGCACCCGGGCCCGCCAGGCGTCGCGCTGCGCCGTGCCCGTGACCTGCAGGCCAGCGGCGTGGGAGCCGGTGGTCACGTCGCGGGCGGTCATGCCCCGTCCGCCGCAGGACTGGTCACCGCGCGCATCAGGAAGTCCACCAGCCGCTCGGCCTGGGTACCGATGTTCCGGGCCAGTTCGGCGCGGCGGTCGGCGGGCGTGCTCATCGCGTGCATCATGGCCCCGCCGGCCAGCGTGTCCAGCAGCAGCGTGACCGACGTGCCCGGGGCAATCTCGCCGCGGCTGATCCCCCGCCGGACGATCGCCCGGGCGGCCAGGATCTCGGCCCGCTGCATGGCCGCGTAGTGCCCGGCCACGCCCGGGATCGCGGCCGCTTCCAGCCTCAGCCGCAGCGCGACGCGGCCCGTGTCGCCCACGTAGATGTCGAGTATCTGGGTGGCCAGCTCCACCAGGTCACCGTGCAGCGTGCCGGTGTCCACGTCCGCCACCCGGGCCAGCCGCCACGTCACCGCGTTGGCCAGGAGCGCTTCCTTGGTGTTCCACCGCAGGTACAGCGAGGCCTTCCCGACGCAGGCCCGGCGCGCGACCGCCTCCATCGCGAAGCCGGCCCAGCCCGCCTCGGCGAACAGGTCGAGTGCGGCCTGCGCGATCCGGCGATCCACCCCGGGGTCGCGGGGCCGGCCGAGAGCCACGTGCGCCGTGCTCACCGGCGCCACCTCCCCGTCAGGTCTTCCCCGTCAAAGTCCGCAGCGGGTCCGGAAACGGCCGCATTGCTGAACGGCCACCGTCAGGATACCGGGCCAGAATGTGAACACAAGTCGTTCAGTTATTGCGCACGCCGCGGTGGCGCAATCGCCGGGGGGTGATTGGCTGGGACCATGACCGTGGACCGGATGCTGCCCACCCGTGAGGCCGCTGATCTGCTCGACCTGACCCGCCAGCTGGCCGAGCGGGAACTCGCGCCGCGCGTGGTGGAGGCGGAGGCGACCGAGACCTTCCCCGCCGAGGTGTTCAAGATCCTCGGCGCGGCGGGCCTGCTCAGCTTGCCCTATCCGGAGTCGCTGGGTGGTGGCGGCCAGCCCTACGAGGTCTACCTGCAGGTGCTGGAGGAACTCGCGATGCGCTGGGCCGCGGTTGCGGTCGCGGTGAGCGTGCACGGACTGTCCTGCTTCCCGCTGGCCACCTTCGGCACGCCGGAGCAGCAGGAGCGATGGCTGCCCGATCTGCTCGGCGGCGGCATGCTCGGCGCGTACAGCCTGTCGGAGCCGCAGGCCGGCTCGGACGCCGCGGCGCTGGCCTGCAAGGCGGAACGGGACGGCGACGAGTACGTCATCACCGGCACCAAGGCCTGGATCACCAGCGGCGGGAAGGCCGATTCGTACACGCTGTTCGCCCGCACGGCCCCCGGCAGCCAGGGGGTCTCCTGTTTCCTGGTCCCGGCCGGCCTGCCCGGCCTGTCGTTCGGCGAGCCGGAGAAGAAGATGGGACTGCGCGGGGTGCCGACGGCGAGCGCCCGCTACGACGGTCTGCGGCTGCCCGCGGACCGCCGGATCGGAGCCGAGGGGCAGGGGCTGCGGATCGCGTTCAGCGCACTGGACTCGGGGCGGCTCGGCATCGCGGCCATCGCGGTGGGGCTGGCCCAGTCCGCCCTGGACTGCGCGGTCGGCTACGCCCGGGAGCGGCAGACCTTCGGCCGCCCGATCATCGAGCACGAGGGCCTGGCGTTCCTGCTCGCGGACATGGCCGCCGCGGTCCACGCGGCCCGGGCGACCTATCTGGACGCGGCCCGCCGCCGGGACGCCGGGCGTCCCTACAGCGAGCAGGCCAGCGTGGCCAAGCTGGTCGCGACCGACGCGGCCATGAAGGTGACCACCGATGCCGTCCAGGTCCTCGGCGGCTACGGCTACAGCCAGGAATTCCCGGCCGAGCGGTACCTGCGCGAAGCCAAGATCATGCAGATTTTCGAGGGCACGAACCAGATCCAGCGCCTCGTTATCAGCCGCCACCTGGCCTCATGAGCCTGGCGGGCGTGCTCAGCTAGCGCCGTAATCAGGAATCCCAGTCGGCCAGCACGGCCGCGGTGTCGCCGCCGGATAGCGGGGGAGCCGACGGCGTGCCCGCGGGGGTCCGGGAGAAGCGCGGGGCCGGCGCGGCCTGCGGTATCCCGTCCAGCGTGATCACTGATTCCCGGGCCGTGATGTGCGGCGCGCGGGCCGCCTCGCCGAACGAGAGGACCGGGGTGACGCACGCGTCGGTGCCGGCGAAGATCTCCGACCACTCGTCGCGGCTGCGGCTGGCGATTACCTCGGTGAAGCGGGCCCGCAGCCGGGGCCAGCCGGAGCGGTCCATCTGCTCCGGCAGGTCCTCACCGGCGATCCCCAGCCCGGCCAGGAACGCTGCGTAGAACGGCCGCTCCAGCGCGCCCACCGCGATCCACCGGCCATCCGCGCAGGTGTAGGTGTCATAGAACGGCGCGCCCCCGTCGAGCAGGTTGGCCGCGCGGTCGTCGGTCCAGGCCCCCGCGCCGCGGAAGGCCCACATCATCTGCGCCAGCACGCTGGCCCCGTCCACCATGGCCGCGTCCACCACCTGCCCGGCGCCGGACCGCTGCCGTTCGAAGAGGGCGGCGAGCACCCCGGTGACCAGGAACATGGAGCCGCCGCCGAAGTCGCCGACCAGGTTGAGCGGCACGGCGGGCCGGTCCCCGGCCCCGATCGCGTGCAGCGCGCCGGTGAGCGAGATGTAGTTGATGTCGTGCCCGGCCTGCGCGGCCATCGGCCCGTCCTGCCCCCAGCCGGTCATCCGGCCGTAGACCAGCGCCGGGTTCACCGCATGGCACTCCTGCGGGCCGACCCCCAGCCGCTCGGCCACACCGGGCCGGAACCCTTCCAGCAGCACGTCCGCCTTGGCTACCAGGCGCAGCGCCAGCTCGCGGCCGGCGTCGGACTTCAGGTCGGCGGCCACCGACCGGCGGCTGCGCAACGTGTAGTCGCGGTGGTTTCCCGTCGGGTCGAAGGCGGCCGTGGGCCGCTCCACCCGGACTACGTCGGCGCCCAGGTCGCCGAGCACCATCGCCGCGTGCGGCACCGGGCCGATCCCGGCTAGCTCGACCACCCGCAGGCCCGTGAGCGGACCGGACATGCGCTGCCCCTTTCAGCCAGGCTCGTGCGCCATCCGGGGCAGTATGGCAGCACGGATCGCCCCGGCCTGATCCGGATGCTGGCCAGGCCGGGGAGAGCAGGCGGAAGAGGCCCCTGGATGCCGCTAGGATTTCGGGCAGGATGTCCGGGGATATGCCGGCGGACAACGGTCCGGGCCGACAGCCCGTAGGAGGCAAGGCTGCGCACACGTGCCTCGCTCTGGTCACGACTGCTCATGGCCGGGCTCAGCAGTGCTCATGGTCCTGGGCGGCCTCAGTTGCTCGTCTGCGGCCGGGCAGGGGAGATGCGACCCCGGCCGCTGGAAGCTGACCTGGACCGATACCTTCAACGGCCCGGCGGACTCCGGCGTCAACCCCAAGTACTGGGAGTACAACACCGGCCACGGCATCTTCGGCACCAATGAGGTCGAGACGATGACCACGTCGACCACGAACGTCCATCTCGACGGGCACGGGAACCTCGACATCACCGCCCTGGGCCACGGCGCCGCCGGGGACCCCGGGCAACGCCTGGACCTCGGGCCGGATACGAGACCCGGGCCAACCGGCTGTTCGGCGCGCCGCCCGGCGGCGAGATGATGGTGACCGCCTCCATCAAGCAGCCGGGCGTGGCCCACGGACTGGGCTACTGGCCCGGCTTCTGGATGCTGGGCCGTCCCAGGGCATGGCCGGGGACCGGGGAGATCGACATCATGGAGGATGTCAACGGCTACAGCAAGGTGTCCGGGACCCTGCACTGCGGCAACCTCACGCAGCAGAATCCGGACGGCACCTTCGGCCCCTGCCATGAGAGCAACGGCCTGGGCAGTGGCCTGCGGACCGTGCCCGGGATGCCAGACAGTCCTTCCACACCTACTCCGTGATCATCGACCGGCGCCACGCCGGCCACGAGCAGATCCGCTGGTACCTGGACGGGCACGAGTTCTACAGCGTGAGCGAGAGCCGGGTCGGGGCCGCCGCCTGGACCGCCGGCCGTCGATCATGGCCACTCGATCCTGCTCAGCCTCGCGATGGGCGGCGCGTTCCCCGACGACCAGTGCCGGTGCACCACTCCCACCAGCCAGACCTCATCCAGGGGGCACCATGGTGGTGCGCTACGTGAGCGTCTACACCAACTGAGCCCCGGGGTCAGGGGCCGTATCCCGGCCCGGCCAGGGGTGGCTCAGGGAGCGAGTTCCCGGAGCTTGGTCCCGAGATCCTGGATACTTGGGGTTGGCGTGGACGAAGACCGCGCTGGGCGGCGGCCAGGTGCCCCTTGACCCAGACGAAGTAGTCGCCCGGCGCCGAACGGGTCATTGATGTCGATCTCGGCGGCCAGGTAGTAGGCGTGGCTGTTCGCCAGCGCGTGGCGCCAGGACCGCGTCGACGGCCGCGTCGTGACCTGGCCGTAGTAGGCGACGACATGGAAGTAGCCAGCCTTCATGGCGGCGGTGTAGCCCACTCGTGCCGGTCAGCCGTCACGCCCTTGCTGGTTGCGGTAGGAGATGTAGAACGTCGAGCTGAACTGTCTGGGCTGGGCATCCTTATGGCCGAGCAGGTAGTAGATGGGGACCTCGGGCGCCTCGACCAGGTACCGGCCATGCGGCTTGAGGTAGCGGCGAGAAGGTCTGCACGAACTGCGTCGGAGTTGGGCCACACCTGGTAGTAGCTGACTGGCCTGGACCAGGCCGAGCACGAGGGCCAGGCACCAGACCCCGACGGCGATGTGCGGTCGGCGGAAGTGATCACCCAGGAGGCGGGCCAGCCCCAGGCCCGCTATGGGCGCCGCGAAGAACAGGCCGAACCCGATGTGCTTCTGGAACGAGATGTCCGTGTGCAGGTGCGCCTGGTAGGCCGGGGCCAGCAGGGCGGTGCCGGTGAGGACCACCCCCAGGCACAGCCTGCCGGAAGCGGCCGCCTCCGGGCGCGATGAGCTCGTCCGGCTCGGTGCGGACCCGCCACACGTAGGCGAGCCGTGCCGATCACCGCCAGCACGAAGATCACGCCGCCCCACTCCGCGGATTCCCGCAGCAGCGTGGTCACCGGGGTCAGCGCCCTGCGCGCGGTTCGTGGTGGTACTCGAGATGGCCGCCATGTAAGCGTGTCCGCCCAGGCGCAGCGCCCCGTAGAGCAGGCCCGCCGACCGCGGCGACGAACACGGGCGGGTAGAGCAGGACCCGGCGGCCGCGCAGCGGCCAGCCCGCCAGCGCGGGCAGGACGGCGATGGTGGGCACGAACAGCAGGCCAGCGTACTTGACCCCGACCGCAAGCGCGGCGACCGGAGCAGCCAGCAAGAAGACGGGCCACCGGAACCCCGCCGTGCGGACCATGATCCACGCCGCCAGGGCCAGCAGGAACAGGCAGGTCGCGTCGTAGGTGGCGAAGTTGCCCAGGAAGATCGCCGACTCGGTCACGCGAGAAGAGCAGCGCCGCGCACAACGCGACCCGCTCGTTGAACAGGCGGCGGGTCAGGGAGTACAGCAGGGCGGTGATCGACAGCATCTCGGCCAGGCTGAGCAGCCCGGACCGCGGTGAGCCCGCCCAGCTGGTTGACCGCAGCGGCCGCCACGGGATACAGCACGGGGGAGCCGGAGAAGTAGGACGCGTAGCTGCCCTGCAGGGCCGCGCCGTGGAGCAGATGCTCCAGCTCCATGTGGCCCGAGTAGAGGTACAGCGCCTCGTCCTCGAAGGCCGTGTTGTGCAGCCGCAGGGACAAGATCGCCTGCAGGCCCAGGATGCACAGCAGCAGGACCCGGCTGACCCGGGTGCGGCGGCTCCAGCCGGACGCGGCGCGGCTCTGGCCTTGGGCTCAGCCTCCGGCTGGGGCTCGGCAGCGGGGAGGGCCGGCGGTTCCCCGGAGGGAGCCAGCGCGGAGGGGAGCCGTGGTGGTGGCGCCGGGGCCGGCGCGACCGCCACCAGGCTCTCGGCTCGCGGTTGCGGCACCGCGATGATGGTCTCGGTCGAGGAGGTCGTCAGGGTGACGCTCGGCGGAGGCTCATCGAGGTGGATCACGCGCGTCCGGGCCACATCCGTGCCGGGGGAGGACGTATCTCCGGCGGGGCCCGAGCGACGCGGCCTCGCTGCGATGCGGCTCGGCGCTGTCCGCGCCATCCGGCGCGGGGGTTTCCGCCTCGTCCGCCTCGCCTGCGTCTGCCTCATCGGCCTGGGCCGCTTGGTCAGGCGGCACCAGCTTGCCGGTCAGTTCGGGCGTCATCTCGGCCACCCGTGGCGTCGATGGCCTCGAACGCATCAGCGGTCATCGCCTCGATGGCCTTCATGGCCTGTGCGGTCCTGGCTTCGAGGACCGAGATGGCCTCGACCGTCTGGCGGGCTTTTGCTGTCTGGGAATCAAGACTGCCCAGGGTGGTGGACTCCAGGGCATCGATGGCTTCGATGGATTCGATGGCCTCGAGCGTCCTGGCCTGGACCATCGCGGCCTTGAGCTCAGCCCGGCTGAGGGTGGTGGTCAACTCGGCGTCCGGGCGGGTCCCGCGTGGCTGGGTTGGGGAGTTCGGCCCGGCGATTCCCGCCCCCGTGGCCCCGCCTCCCGGGGACTTGGTTGCGGGGGGTTCAGCTCGCCGTGGGCTCGGCTTCAGTGCTCTCGGCCGGGACGGGCGTGGCGGTCCTCCCGACCGTCGCTACGACCGTGGTGGCGTCCGGGTCGGCCGCAGTCGCCGTCGCGGCACTAGCCCCGATGACGGTGTCGGCGTCGGCGTCAGCCTTGGCCGCGGTCGGCGGCACTAGCCCCGATGATCGGTGTCGCACGTCGTCGGCGTCGGCCTTGGCTGCGGTCGCGGCCTGAGCCCCGATGACGGTGTCGGCCTCGGCCGCCTGGGCTTCGGCCGCTGTCGCTCAGCCTGCAACCACGGCCCGGCTGTCGCCGGCCTCAGCTTCACTCTGGTCGGCGTCATCCGGCGGCTTCAGCTCTGGCTCAGCGTCATCCGGGCTCGGCCTCAGCCCCGGATCTCCCGGCCTCTGCTTCAACGCCGGCTCAGCGTCAGCTACCGGCTCAGTCCCGGCCCCCGGGGCTGCGCCAGTCCCGGCCTCAGCGTCCCCGGTCGGTCTCGGCGTCCGCCGCAGTCCCCGCCGTCTCCGGCGGCTCGCTGGTCTCCGGCGCTGCCTCGGTCTCTGGTGCGGCTCTTGGTCTCTGGCGCTGCCCCGGTCTCTGGGTGCTGCGCCGGTCTTGGGCGCTGTCCCGGGCCTGGCCTCGGGAGCCGGGCGGGTGGCTTCATCTCCCTGAGCCGGGACGGTGATGGTCTTCAGGAAGGAAGCCGCGCTCGCTCCGGTCTTCCCGTCCGCTGACGACGACGGCGGTGCAGCCATATCGGCAGCACCACCGTCTCGGCGTCGGTCAGGACGTCGGGCCGGTCCTCGCCGGACGGCCCGAACACCGAGCGGCTGGACCGCTTCGGCGCGGCTGGGGCCGGACCGTCGTCACCATTATTCTTCGACGGCCGGCCCCGCCCGCGGGGCCAGCCGCGGCGCGCCTTGGACGGCTCGTCCTCCCGGGTGCGCTTCACCTACTTGTGCGCATCCACGGTGGGCTGGAGGAGGACCCGCCCCACGACCGCGAGCTCGAAGAGCCCGAGGCCGAACAGGACGATGAAGTTGTACGGGTTCATGGTGAGCATCCGCCAGAACGCCAGGCCGGTCCACACCAGCGAACTGCCCAGCGACCACACGAGGAACCAGGTCCAGAAGCGCCTGCTGCCGTCCTGCTTCTTCTTGTTACCGCCCGAGGGATTCCAGCCCAGCCGCTTGCCGCGGATCGCGTCGAAGTACGCCCAGAAATGGGCCCAGCCGGAGATCAGCTTGACGGCCCACGCTTCGAGTCGGTAAGGAGCGTGATGCCACGCCGGGATAATCACGGCGGCATAGAGCACCACCGGCACCATGAAAATCATGTTCTTGAATTCGAGCACGTTTGGCACAAAGGCGAGGATCAAGATGGTCAGGGCCGGTACCACGAACGTGAACAGGGCCGTGTAGATGTAGTAGATGAATCCGGAGATATAACACAGGCGGGTATAGAGCGGAAGCTTGGCGCCCCAGAACATTTTCCCGAAGAGCAGGCCGACCGTTCCCGAGCACCAGCGGTACTGCTGGTTCAGGAACGCGGGGACGTTATCCGGGCAGTTGCCGGTGGAAAGGGCGACCGGGATGTAGCGCAGCGACCAGCCGATGCGGTTCAGGTCGAAGCCGGTGAGCACGTCCTCGGAGTGCTCGGCCAGCGTCATGCCCAGGTTCTCCTTGAGCGCGGCCCGCCGGTAGAGGGCGCAGCTGCCGACGCAGATCGCCCCGCCCTTGCGGGACCGGGCCGTCTGGATGGACCGGTAGAACAGCTCCTGGACCGCGCCCGCGCCGCGTTCCACCCAGCTCTGGTCGTTGGTGATCCGGAAGAACTGGGGGGTCTGCACGATCCCGATCTTCGGGTCGTCCTCCATGTACGGCAGGGCCTCGTTGAGCAGGTCGTGGCGCGGCGCGAAGTCGGCGTCCAGGAGGAGGATGTAGTCGCCGTAGGAAACCTGGAAGCCGAACCAGAGGTTTCCCGACTTCTTGAACCAGCCACGGTTCGGCCGCCTCGCGTAGGCGAAACCGAACTCGCGCGCCATGGCCTTGAGCTCGGAGCTGGCCGAGTCATCCAGCACATAGGCGGTGACCGTTCCCTGGTAGTGGCGGCTCATCTCGGCCACGTACTTCCAGGTATTGCGGACCACGTCCACCGGCTCCCCGCAGACCGGCAGGAAGACGTCCACGGAGGGGTACTTCTTCGGGCGCCAGGCGTCCACCAGCCGCTGGTGGTCCTTGAAATCGAAGCCGCGGGCCAGTCCGTCCGTGATCATGGGCAGCGCCAGGAATAGGGCGCCCATTATCACGAATGGCACGTAAAACCAGAACCAGTGGAACTGCAGCATCAGCCGGGTCTGGCTGAACAGGAGCAGCGGGAAGCTGGCCAGCGACGCGAGGGTCAGGATCCAGGCGCCGCGCTTGACGTAGCGGTACTTCTCGTCGTCCCGCGGCGGCACGGGCAGGACCGGCCCCTGCACCACTTCGGGTCCCGGGACTACCGCGGGCGGCTGGCCCTGGAAAGGAACGGGCTCGGGGCTCGCGGCCGGGGCCGGCCGTGGCGCTGGTACCGAGACGGTGTCTGCCCCCGTGGGGCCGCCGGCCTCGGGGGCGGGTGGCGTGGCGACATCCGCGGCCGGCTCGCCGGGGAGTGTCGTGGGGGCCGGTGCCTCGGGCGCCCGCAGTTCCGACGCCAGTGCCCCGGACGCCAGGACCCGGGATGCCAGTGCCCCGGACGCCGGCGGCCCGGACAGCAGCGCCCCGGTCTCCAGCACGAGTGTGTTCTGGCGTGTGGACCGCGTACGCCCAGGTACTGCGCCCGCTAGCCGCTGGCGCAGCGGAATGGCCGCAGGTTCCACGATCATGCGGATCCTGGGTATCGCCTGAGTGATTGGCCGACTGCGCAGCGTCAGCAGTGCGGTCATCCTCCTGCGATGGCGAGGCCTGACGTTCCGCGGTCGGGAGTTCATCCCCTGCGGGCTGCCCGCTACTAAGCGGCCCGTCGATGATGTCCGTCACCAGTCCCCCTCTCCCTCGTGCCAACGCTTATAGGCGTGGACAAGTCACGAGTCGAGCGGGGTAAGACAACAATACGTCATTGTCGAAATATCCGGGGATATTACATCAAGATTGTCGATAGTGTTTAACCGAAAGTTAACAACGCCACCCCGGGGATTCCCTACTCTTCCCACCGCTTTACCCGTGTTCGCACACGCACTGGCTGCGCCAACGTGCAGGCCAGCCCATCCTCTGGCCCGCTCGTCAAGATCCAAGCTTATCAGGCTATGTCTTCCTGAATATTGATAAGTCTGGCACTCTATGGTGAGCGTAGTGATAGCCAGGAGCCCGATCCCACCCCGCGCGGGCCACTGGCAGTGGGGGGCGTGCGCCGGTTGGCGCGGACTTAGTCGGAGGTCATGGGGTGGAGACGGTCGGCGAGATCATCAACTGCATGCGGGAGGCCGCGCCCGCCGGTCAATCGGGCCTTGACCAGGCAGTTCTTCAGCGACTGGGGGAGTTGACCCAGAGTCTCATCGCGGTCAAGGAGGGCGCCGCGGAGGAGCACGCGCGGTTCCTTGGCATTGGCCAGCGCGGGCTCTGCCTGCCTGAGGCCCAGTTGTCGGCGTGGCTGTCGGGGGCCACCGTGCTGGTCACCGGCGGGACCGGCTGCATTGGCTCCACCCTGATGGCCCAGGTAGCGGCGCGCGGTCCCGGCCGCCTGGTCGGCGTGAGCCGGGGGGTCAGTGATGGCTGGCCGACGCAGGCCTCCGCGGAGTACCGGCAGGCCGACGTGCGGGACCGGGCCGCCCTGGAGGCGCTGATCCGCGAGGTGCGGCCGGACGTGATCTTCCACGTCGCCGCGCAGCGCGAGCCCGCACGGGCCGAGGTGGAGGTGCACCGCACCGTGTCCACCAACGTCCTGGGTACCCGCAACGTGCTGGAGGTGGCCGAGGCCGCCGGAGTGCGCCAGGTGGTGTGCGCGTCCACCGGCAAGGCGCTGCGTCCCTACTCACCCGACATCTACACCGCGTCCAAGCGGGCGGCTGAGTGGGTCGCGTCGCGCGCGGCCGCGCGCGGGGAGATGCTGATCTCGGCGGGCCGGTTCACCCATGTCCTCGACAACTCGGTCATCTACCGGCGGCTGCTGGGCTGGGCCGAGGACGGCGTGATCCGGCTGCACAGCCCCAACATCGCGTTCTACGTGCAGTCAGCGCTCGAGTCCGCGCAACTGCTGCTGCTGGCGGGCCTGGGCGCCGAGCGCGGCGAGTTCCGGGTGCACTCGATCACCGACCTCGGCTGGCCGCTCAGTCTCCTGGACGTGGCCCTGGGGGTGCTCATCAGCACCAGCTCGGCGACGCCGATCTACTTCAGCGGATACGACCCGGGTTACGAGGAGGTCCCGTTCCCCGGACTGTACGACCCGATGACCGCGGGGGACGTGAGCCCGCTGCTGAACGCGTTCGAGGCTGCGGCCGGGACCTCCGCGCCGTGCCCCATGGTGGACGCGTTCCGGCTGGAGATGGCGGCGAACCCGCAGCCCGTCAAGCTCCTCGCGGCCCTCGATGAGATCTGTGACCGCAGCACCGACTCGGATGTGGTGCGCGCCGGGCTGAACGAGATGTCCTGGGCGCTGCTCGACGCGACACTGCAGGCGGTGCCGCACCGGGCGCTGGCCCGCGCGGCGGCCCTGTCCGACCCGCATCAGGAGGTCATGTGCGCCGACCACCGCCGGGTGCTGGAAGCCATCCGGGACAGCGCGGGCTCCACCGCCAGTAGCTGAGCGAGGCTACCGGCGCCGGAGCGGGCACCGTCGCTGACCACGGGGCGCCCCGAGCCGGGGACCGCGGCCACACGGGCGCCCTGAACGGGCGACCGTGGTTACAGGCGCCCTGGACGGGCGACCGTGGTTACAGGGCGCCCTGGGCCGGCGTGCCGGCCGGGTGCGGCCGGAGGATCTGGACGTCGGTCTTCCCGGCCAGGCGCCCGCTCAGCGCCTGGTTGAGCTCGACGAGCGCGGGCCCGCGGGAGTGCTCGGCGAGCGCCTCCGCGCTGGTCCACTTCTCGACGAAGACCAGCCGGTCATCTCCTTCGTGCAGGGCGTACAGCAGGCAGCCGTCGTCGTGGGCGTGCACGTCAGCGATGGCCTTCTCCAAAGCCGCGATGACCTCGGCGCGGTGCTCCGGCAGCGGGCGGATGGTGGCGACGACGACAACATCGGTCATGACTGGTGGTCCCTTCCTGGAGTGACACCCGGCCGCGGCGCGGCCGGAGCTTTGCCGAGCGGCCGCCAGGCCACGCTCGGCAGTAGCGGGCTGAGCAGTCTGTGCGCCGCCGCGCCGCGGTACACACCTGCCCCGTAGGCCACCTCGTCGGCCAGGTAGCCGAGCGAGAACGGTACGGCGTTCATCGATGGCCGGATCCGCCGCCATTCCGCGATGGGCGGGCCCACCAGCAACGACGCGACGGCCAGCCGGCGGCCTAGCCGGGTCCGGGCCGTCCGGCCGCCGGGCCGGGCCAGGCTGGCCGCCGCCACCGGCAGCGCGTACTGGATGGTCCAGCGGCCCGCACCGAGCCAGGTCTGCAGCACCGAATCGGCCATCGGGCGGAGCACGCCCTTCGGCGGCACATCCCACCCGCGCAGCAGCCGGACCAGCTGGCCGGTCCCGGCCCCGTAGGCGGCGAGCGCGGCCACCGGCCTGCGGGCCAGGAGGGCGGCGACGGCGGCCGTCGGCCAGGCCTGCAGGATCAGGGGCGGCACCTGGCCCGGGTGTCTTTGCGCGAGCGGGGCCGCAGAACATCCATAACGGAACCGCCGGGCCAGCACCCTCGCCCAGGTCGCGGGTTCGGAGTGGCTGACCGACGCGGCCGGGTCGTACCGGATCCGCCAGCCCGCTTCGGCCAGCCGCCAGACCAGGTCGACGTCCTCCCCGTAGCGCAGGCTCGCATCGAACGGGCCAGCGCCGTGCCCGGCCAGCGCCGCGCGGCGGACCAGCAGGGCCGCGGTGGGCACGTACGACAGCCGGGTCAGGGGCAGTACCCGGCCTTCTTGCGGGCCCATGTCGATCGGCGCTCGGGCCTCCAGGTAGCGGCCGGCCGGGCTGGCCCCGGTCAGCGGCCGGACTCGCGGGGCAACGGCGGCGACCAGCGGGTCTGCGAAATGCGGCGCCAGCGAGGTGATCCACTCCGGCCCGGTCTCGCAGTCACTGTCCAGGAACGCCACCAGCGGGGTCGTGACCTGAGCCAGCCCGTCGTTGCGGGCCGGGCCGGGGCCCCCGGACGCGGGCCGCCGGATCAGCGTGGCGCCGTGCCGGCGGCACAGGCCGGCGATCTCGGCGGCCTGCCGTGACCCGTCGTCCACGACGATCACCGGGTAGCTCTGCCCCAGGGCGGCCAGGCAGCGGTCCAGGTACGCCGGCCGGTCGCGGGCCGGGATCACCACGGTCACGGCGGGCTGTGTTAGCCCGGGGGGGCGACCCCCCGCCTTCCCGGGGGACACCCCCGGATCCCCCGGCCCCCGCGACCGCTGGCTCGGCGGGAACACGCCTCCGGCGCGCCCCCCCTCGCCATCGCTGGGCGGGCGGGGATGAGCCATTCCAGTGTCGGTGAGCCGACGGGCCAGCTTGCCCGCCGCGGGCGAGCTCACCGGCCCGCGGCGCAGCTCGTCGAGCGCACGCTGGCCGGCCGGGTTGAGCCGGAGCAGCCGCGGGGGTGACCCGCCGAACAGCACGTCCGTCCCCACGAACTGGGTCTGCGGGTCGAACACGACGCTGAAGCCGGCCGGCAGCGGCGCGGGCCCCGGCCCGGAGCCCGCGGCCGGGCGGGTCACCGGACGCGCCCGGGGGCGGCTCACGGTGCTTCCCGAGACGTTCGCGCCGTCCGGCAAGAAAGACCACACCGGCCACTCGGCCGGGCCTGTCGGCCCACCCTCGCGAGCCGGTACCGGACGGCACTCACAGGGCCAGCCCGCCGTCCACCGGGACCACCGCGCCGGTCATCCCGCTGCTGCCGTCACCGGCCAGCCAGACCAGCGCCGCAGCGACCTCCTCCGGGGCCAGCAGCCGGTCCAGCGGCTGCTGGGCGGCGAACGACCCGGCGCCGGGCAGCCCGTACAGGCGCGCGCTCTCGGCCAGGATCGGCGTGTCGGTCGAACCCGGGCTGACCGCGTTGGCGGTCACGCCGGTACCGCGCAGCTCGGTGGCCAGCGCCCGGATCAGCCCGGCCACGCCCGCCTTGGCCGCGCAGTACGCCGCCAGCATGGGCAGCCCCCGGGTCGCCGCGGCCGACGCGACGGCCAGGAACCGGCCACGGCGCGGTTCCGGGCGGCGCAGCAGCGCCGGGATGGCCACCCGGGCCAGCGTGAGCACCCCGCCGAGGTCGGTGCTCACCACCGCCTCCTCCTGGTCGGCGGGCATCTCCCAGAGCGGCACCCCGCCGGCGATCACGCCCGCCACGGCGAGCGCCGCGTCCAGGCCGCCCCACCGCTGCTCAGCCTCGGTCACCGCACCAGCCAGGGCCGCGTGGTCGCGGGTGTCGGCGACGAGGCCGTGCACGGCGCCCGGGCCGCCCGCCGCCCCGGCCACCACAGCGTCCAGATCCGCCCGGGTCCCCAGCCGGTAGGGCAGCGCCGGGTCGTCGGCGCAGCGGTCGACGGCCAGGACCGACCAGCCCTCAGCGGCCAGCGCCTGCACGGTGGCGGCCCCGATGCCGCGGGCGGCGCCGGTGACCAGCGCGACCCGGCTCACCGGCGTTCCCCGTCGTTAGGTTCGGGGTACCAGGCGGCGACCGCGGCGGCCAGGTCCGCAGCCAGCTGGTCGAGCAGCCGCGCGCCTTCGGCCGCCGAGGCCCCGGCCGGGTCGCCGAGCACCCCGTTGGCGCTGACCGCCCGGACCCCGCCGGCCCGCAGCCCGGGCATCAGCCGGGACAGCGAGGCCGTGTTCCCGGCCTCGGCGAGCCCCCGCCGGACCCGGTCCGGGGTCAGGGCCAGCTGCAGCCCGGTCTCGGTCCGCCCGGCGTGGGCGTCCGGCAGGGGCAGGTCCGGGCCGGGTTTCGGCGCAGGCATCCAGAGCAGCACCTCCCGTGATTCGGCGCGGAGCCGGGCTACGGCCTGCCGCGCCGGGGCGGCGTTCCCACCGTGCGCGCACACGAACACCAGGTGCCCGAACGTCTCGGCGGCCGAGCGGCCCAGCTCGGTCAGCACGAGCTCCAGGGCGGCCTGGCCGATCGAGAGCGTGCCTGCGAAGCCCGCGTGCTCGCCGCTGGAACCGTAGCTAACCGGCGGAGCGACCACCACGCCGGGCCGCAGGGCGGCGAGCCGCACGGCCAGCGCGGCCGCGATGTCGGTGTCGGTGGACAGCGGCAGGTGCGGCCCGTGCTGCTCGGTAGAGCCGACCGGGACGGCCAGCAGTGCGCCCTCGGCAGCCAGGCGGGCCGCTTCCGGCCAGGTGAGATCGGCGAGCAGAGTCATCAGCGCCTCACCCTAGTGCTGGTCCCAGTCATAGGGCCGCTCCGGCCCGCTCGCCCTCGAGTACCGCGGCGTGGGCCCGGCGCGGAGCGAGGCAGTCACCCACCCGGCGCACCTCGAACGGCGCGCTATCCGGGGCGGTCACCATCCGGGCAAGCACCGTGCAGCGCGTGCCACAGCCCGTCGGCGGGCCGGGGCGGGACCGCGCAGGCCACCCAGTCGCACGCCAGCTGCGAACGGGCCCCGGTCGGGTGGTGCAGCAGGGTGAGCTCGAGGCGGCCCGCTTCGTTCTCGCGGGCGTCCAGCACCACCACGTCCGTGCGCTGCCGGACGCCCAGGGCGTGCACCTTCCTGGTCCACAGCTCCAGGTCCAGGGTGAGGCCCAGATCCTGGCCGACCACCATGGCGCTGGTAATCACCTGCACCGCGCAGCCGCGGTCCGCCAGCAATTCCGCCACCGAGGTAGCCGGATGAAAGCCCAGCTCGTCCAGCACCACCACGGTGCGCTCCGGCCGGGCCGATCCGTCGGCCACCTGGCGGACGTCCACCACCCGGGGATGCCCGTGCGCCCAGGCCGGCTGGAGCGGCACCGCGCCGGTGGCCAGCACCACCGCGTCCGGCTGCTCCGCCCGCAGGAACTCCGCGTCCACCGGGTGGCTGGTCTCCAGCCGCACGCCGGCCCGGCGCGCCTGGGTGGCCAGATCGCGGGTGAGGACACCGAAACCGGCCCGGCCGGGCATCCGGGCCGCCACCGCGGCCTGCCCGCCGGTGCGGTCGGCGCTCTCGAACAGGGTCACCCGGTGGCCGCGTTCCGCGGCGGTCACCGCGGCCTGCAGGCCGCCCGGGCCGCCGCCGACCACGTACACGCGGCGTCCCGCGGCCCGCCTGTGCGCAGGCCGGGGGGCAGGCTCCGGCAGCGGCACGGATTCGCGCCCGGCCCGGGGGTTGGCGGTGCATCCCAGCCAGCGGTTGCGGCCCACCCGGCCCGCGCATTCCTGGTTGCAGGACAGGCAGGTGCGGATCGCGGCGGCGTGCCCGGCCCGGGCCTTGGCCGCGAAATCCGGGTCGGCGATCTGCCCCCGGACCACGCCGACCAGGTCACACTGCCCGTCGGCCAGCGCCTGGTCGGCCTGCTGCGGGCTGGTGATCCGGCCCGCGCCCAGCACCGGGATGTCCACCGCGGCGCGGATCGCGGCCGGGACGTGCAGAGCGTGCCCGGGGGCGGCCCGCATGCTCGCCACCACCGCGTACAGGCTGGCGGTGGCCACCCCCGTCGTGGTGCTGATGTAGTCCACCGCGCCGCTGCGGCTGGCCATCCGGGCCACCTCGACCGCCTCGCTGAGCGTGGTGCCGCCCTCGATCATCTCGTCGCCGCAGAGCCGCACGCCGAGCGCGCGCCCGGGGCCGATCGCCTCGCGCACTGCGGCCACGACCTCCAGCAGCAGCCGGGCCCGGTTCCGCAGCGATCCGCCGTAGCGGTCGGTGCGCTGGTTCGTGGCCCGGGACAGGAACCCCCGGATGATCGAGGACTGCGAGCATTGCAGCTCGATCCCGTCGAACCCGCCCGCCGCGCAGTGCCCGGCGACGCGGGCGTAGCCGGCCACGATCGCGGCGATCTCATCGGGCTCGACCGGCCTGGGCACCTCGCGGAACAGCGGGTCCGGGACCGGGCTCGGCGCCGCCACCGGCAGGCGGGAGTACATCCCGGAGGACTGGCCGCCGTTGTGGTTCAGCTGGGCCAGCACCGGAACCCCGTGCGCATGCACGGCCCCGGTGATCCGCCGGTAGCCGGGAACCACCTCGGGCCGGTAGCCCTGGATCAGCTTCTCGTAGGGCTGGTCCGCCGGGTGAGTCGAATGCTCCTCGGTGATGATCAGCCCGGCCCCGCCGGCCGCGCGCCGCGCGTAGTACGCGGCGTGCTGCTCGGTGGGCAGCCCGCCGCAGGCGTAGTTGGTCAGGTGGGCGGCGAACACTACGCGGTTGGCCAGCGTGAGCGGGCCCACCCGCAGCGGGCTGAACAGGTGCGGGTACGGGGCCCCCGTGCTCGTCGGCCCCGTGCTCGTCGGGTCAGTGCTCGTCGGGTCAGTGCTCATCGGGTCAGCTCGCGAAGACCGCGCTCAGCGCGGGTGCCACGTCGGTGTAGGCCCGGATGCGCCGCAGCCGCCCGTGGCCCAGCCGGGCCAGGTCCCGGGCCAGCTCCTCGTCCTGCTCGCCCGACACGTCGAGCAGCACGTCCAGCCGGGCCAGCCGGGCCGCGAGCGGCCGCGGGTCCGGGCCGGCGTTGTGCACGCAGTCAGAGAGCAGCACCACGCGGGCGTCCCGGGCCGGGATCCGGGCCAGCTCGGTCGCGGCCACCTCCAGCGGGAACGCGATGTTGGTCAGTCCCTTGGCCGGGATGCGCAGCATCTCGTCCAGCAGCCGCTGGGCGGGCACGTGCTGGCCGAGATGGCTCAGGATCGCCGCGTCGGACCAGAACGCCACCACGGCCAGGTCGTCCCGGTCCAGTTCCGCCGCGAGCGCGCCGACCGTGGCGGCCGCGGTCCGGATCCGCTCGCCGCGCATCGACCCGGACACGTCGGCCAGCAGCACCACGCTGCGCCGGGTCCGGACCCGCTCGCGGACGATGATGTCGTCCTCTTCGGGGACCGGGTGCTCGACCAGCTGCTCGACCGTGCGGTCCAGGTCGATGTCGTCCGACCCGCCCTGGTAACGGACGCTGGCCAGCTCGCCCACGCCGCGCCGCGCGGCCGCGTCCCGCCGCGGCCTGGGCACCGCGAGCCGGGCCGCGATCTGCCGGGCCCGGCGCAGCGTCTCCGGATCGGCCTGCACCTCACTGTCCGCGGCCGCGTCGCCCGCGTTCACCAGCGTGCCCTGTTCCCCGGTGACCGCCGGGCCACCGCTGCCGGAGCGGGGCGGGCGCCGGCGGGCGCGACCACCGCCCGGCAGCACCAGGCCGCCGGTCCCGCCGCGGGCTGGCTCCATCAGCACCGGCGGCTCATCGAGCACCTTGGGGCGGCGGCGCAGCGGGCGCAGCTGCGAGGATGGGCGGTCGCCGCGCCGCTGGCCTGCCCGCCGGGACAGGGGCGAGTCCGCCTCGACCGCTCTTCAACCAGGCGCCGCCGCGGCCGGGTTGAGGATGAAGTGGTCCTCCCAGATCTGCCGGAGCACGGCCTCCGGGGGGAGCTCCACGGTCTCGTCGAGGAAGATGCGCCCGGACAGCGCGACCACCATCGCGTCGAACACCACGTCCGGGTAACTCTCGTCTTCGTCGGACCCGTGCTGGAACGGAGCGATTCCGCGCAGGTCCAGCAGCTGCCCGGCGATCAGGGTGGTGTCGATGGCGCCGCGCACGCTGCTGCCCTGCCGGACATCCGGGTGCTCACGGGTGGCCCGGGTCACCGCGACTGCGTCGGCGACCAGCCGGGTGTAAAGCTCCGGGTCCAGGTCGGGCAGCGGGGCCCGGAGCGCGACGATGCCCCGCTCTGACTCCGCGTCCTGGTAGGTGATGGCCAGCCGGCACAGCCGGTCGTGCACCGACGTGGACAGCCGGGTGGTGCCCACGTTGTCGTAGGGGTTCATCGTCGCGATGACCCGGAACGTGGGCTCGGCCGTGACCGTGCCGGCCCGGGGCACCGCCACCTGCCGCTCGGCCATGGCGGTGAGCAGCGTGTTCAGCGTGTCCTCGGGGGCTCGGTTGAACTCCTCGATGTACAGGAACCCGCCTTCGCGCATGGCCTCCAGCAGCGGGCCGTCCACGAAGTTGTCCTCGCTGTAGTCCTCACGCAGTACCCGGGCCGGGTTGTGGTGCCCGATCAGCTTGGCCGGGGTGAGGTCCGCGTTCCCTTCGACGAACACGAACGGGATGCCCCACTCGGCCGTGATGGCCCGCAGCAGCGTGCTCTTGCTGGTGCCGGGCGGTCCCTCGAGGATGATGTCCCGCCCGGCGGCGACGGCCGCGAGCGTGAGGGTCAGCTCGCGCTCGCGGCCCACCAGGCGCGCCGCCACCCGCTGGTAGGTGCGCGCCAGGTCCGCGGCGGGGGTTTCCCCGGTCGTCTGGTGAGCTGTCACTTGGTGAGCTGTCCTGCGTCAATGGGCAGTGTCACCCCGGTAACGTACCGGGCCTCGTCCGACGCCAGCCACAGCACGGCGTTGGAGATGTCGACCGGCTCGACCCAGGGGATCGGGAGCGCGTTGAGCTCCTGGAACCGCGCGGCCAGCACCTCTCTGGTCCGCTGGTCCACGGGCAGGTCCGCGCCGAACAGCTCGTAGGTAGCCGCGTTCTGGATCATGTCCGTGTCCACGCTCGTCGGATGCACGCTATTGACCCGGATCAGGTCCGGGGCCAGTTCCAGGGCCAGCGTACGCATCAGGCCCACGACGCCGTGCTTGGCCGACGTGTAGTGCCCGATGTTCGGGATGGCCATCAGCCCCGCGGTCGAGCTGGTCAGGATGATCGACCCGCCGCGGGACGCGCGCAGGTGCGGGATGGCCGCCTTGGCCGCGTGCCAGACGCCGGTCAGGTTGACGTCGATCATGTCCTGCCAGTGCGTCTCGTCGAGCTCCTCCAGGCTGCCGAAGCTGAAGATGCCCGCGTTCGCGGCCACGATGTCCAGGTGCCCGAGCTGGGCGACGCCGTCGTCCAGCGCCGCCTTGAGCGCGCCGTAGTCGCGGACATCGGCCTGGGTGGCCACGATCCGGCGGTCCAGGGCCTCGACTTCCTTGACCGTCTCGGCCAGGTCGGCCGGGGTCGCCATGGCGTAGGGCACGCTGCCGATCTGGCCGGCCAGGTCCACCGCGATGATGTCCGCGCCCTCCTGGGCCAGCCGGATCGCGTGCGAGCGGCCCTGGCCGCGTGCCGCGCCGGTGATGAAGGCGACCTTGCCTGCTACTCGTCCTGCCATCAGGGATGTGCTCCTAACGGATCGTGTTGCCTGCGTTGACGGTGAACTCCAGGCCGGTGACGTACCGGGCCTCGTCGGAGGCCAGGAACAGGACCGCGTTACTGATGTCCCGCGCGTTGACGACTTCGACGGGGAGAGTGTTCATGTAGATCGGGCCCAGGTTCGGGTCCCGCTCGATGAGCGGGTTGAGGTCGCCGAGGCCGTTCCCATCGGCGTGTCCACCCCGGTCGGGTGCACGGTGTTGACCCGGATCTGGTGCCGGGCCAGCTCGTTGGCCATGGTCCGGGCGATGCCCACCACCGCCGCGTCCCGCGCCGGTGATGAAAGCGACTTTTCCTTCGACTCTGCCCGCCACTAATTCTCCTTCTCATGATTGAGCCCGCCGCCCGCGAGCCCGCCGCCCGCGAGCCCGCTGCGTGCGGGCCTGCTGCTACTTAAGGAGCTCGCCCGCGTCGATGGGCAGCGGGACCCCGGTGACGTAGCGCGCCTCATCGGAGGCGAGCCAGAGCACCGCGTTGGAGACGTCCACCGGCTCGATCCAGGGGACCGGCAGGGTGTTGATCGTCAGGAGCCGCTCGGTTATCACCGCGGAGGTGCGCTCGTCCTCGGGCAGGTCCGGCGCGAACAGCTCGTACGCGGCGGCGTTCTGGATCATGCCGGTGTTCACCGTCGTCGGGTGCACGCTGTTGACCCGGATCAGGTCCGGCGCCAGCTCCAGCGCCAGCGTGCGCATCAGCCCGACGATGCCGTGCTTGGCCGATACGTAGTGCCCGACGTTCGGCATCCCTTCCAGTCCGAGCCCGGAGCTGGTCAGGATGATCGACCCGCCCCTCGCGGCGCGCAGGTGCGGGATGGCCGCCTTGGCCGCGTGCCAGACACCGGTCAGGTTGACGTCGAGCATGTCCCGCCAGGCGGTCTCGCTGAGCTCCTCCAGCGTGCCGAAGCTGAAGATGCCGGCGTTCGCGGACACGATGTCCAGGTGCCCGAGCTGCGCGACGCCGTCGTCCAGTGCGGCCTTCAGCGCGCCGTAGTCGCGGACGTCGGCCTGGGCCGCGACGATCCGCCGGTCCAGCGCCTCCACTTCCCTGACCGTCTCGGCCAGGTCGTCCGGTGTCGCCATCGCGTAGGGCACCGAGTCCACCTGGCCGCACAGGTCGACGGCGATGATGTCGGCGCCCTCCTGGGCGAGCCGGACGGCGTGACTGCGGCCCTGGCCCCGGGCCGCGCCGGTGATGAAGGCGACCTTGCCTGCTACTCGTCCAGCCATGCTGAGCTCCTTCGCTCGTTGCTGCGGCGTCGTTACTTGAGGACCGCCCCGGCGTCCACCGGGAGCGCGACGCCGGTGATGTAGCGGGCCTCGTCGGAGGCCAGGAACAGCACCGCGTTGCTGATATCGACCACGTCCACCCAGGGGATGGGCAGCACGTTCATGGCCTGCGAGGCGGGCTCGAAGTCGGCCCGGGTCGGGTGGTCCAGATCGGGCCGGAACAGCCGGTACGTCGCCTCGTTCTGGATCATCGGCGTGTCCACCTGGGTCGGGTGGATGCTGTTGACCCGGATGAACTGCGGCGCCAGCTCCAGGGCCAGCGTCCGCATCAGCCCGACCACCCCGTGCTTGGCCGACACGTAGTGCGCGATGTTGGCGTACGCCTGCAGGCCCGCGGCCGAGCTGGTCAGCACGATGGAGCCGCCGCGGCCGCCGGCGGCCAGGTGCGGGATGGCCGCCTTGGCGGTGTGCCAGACGCCGGTCAGGTTGACGTCGATCATGTCCCGCCAGGTCTGCTCGGCCAGGTCCTGCGCCGGGTACGGCGAGGAGCCGATCCCGGCGTTGGCGCTGACGATGTCCAGCCGTCCCAGCTGGGCGACGCCGTCGTCCAGCACCGCCTTCAGCGCGCCGTAGTCCCGGACGTCGGCCTGGGCAGCGACGATCCGGCGGTCCAGCGCCTCGACTTCCCTGACCGTCTCGGCCAGGTCGGCCTCGGTCGCGCCGGCGTACGGCATGCCCGGCATGTCCGCGCAGACGTCGACCGCGATGATGTCCGCGCCCTCCTGGGCGAGCCGGACGGCGTGGCTGCGGCCCTGGCCGCGGGCCGCGCCGGTGATGAAGGCGACCTTGCCTGCTACTCGTCCTGCCATGCCGGCCACCTCACCTCTTGTTCGTGAAGCCGGCGTTGACCGGCACCGTGATGCCGGTGACGTAGCGGCCATCGTCGGAGACCAGCCACAGGATGGCGTTGGAGATGTCCACCGGCTCGACCATGTCCACCGGCAGCGCGTTGGCCATCGCCTGCCCCATGGCCGGGTCAGACTCCAGGAACTGCTGCATCACCTCGTTGACCACCATGGGCGTGCGGACGCCGGTCGGGTGCACCGAGTTCACCCGGATGCTGTGCGGGGCCAGGGTGTTGGCGTAGGAGCGCATCAGCCCGACCACGCCGTGCTTGGACGCGGTGTAGCCCAGGCCGCCGCGGGTCGCCCCGCCGATGCCGGTGATGCCCGCGGTCGAACTGGTCAGCACGATCGCGCCGCCCTGGCCGCGCTCGATCATGGACGGGATGGCCGTCTCCACCGTGTTGAACACGCCGGTCAGGTTGACGTCGATGACGTCCTGCCACGCCTCGTGGCGCTCCTCGCCCAGGGCCATCGGGGCGATCCCGGCGTTGGCCAGCACGATGTCCACCGGGCCCAGTTCGGCGACGCCCGCCTCGAACGCGGCCTTCAGGCCGGCCTCGTCCCGCACGTCGGCCTCACGGGCCAGGATCCGCCGGTCCAGCGCCTCGACCTCCTTGACCGTCTCGGCCAGGTCGTCGGGCGTGGCCATCGGGTAGGCCACCGACTCGATCTGCCGGCAGAGGTCCACCGCGATGATGTCCGCGCCTTCCTGGGCCAGCCGGACGGCGTGGCTGCGGCCCTGGCCGCGGGCGGCGCCGGTGATGAAGGCCACTTTGCCTTCGAGTTTTCCTGCCACTTCTGTCACTGCCTCTCTCCTGATGACCGCGCCACGTCCTGACCTCTTCGGGGGTCCAGCGCGCTCGACCTGGTTTTCGTTGCGGCTCATGAAGCCCGGCCGCGGTCTGCGGGCAGCCGCCGGCTAACGCGCGGCGGGCTGTCTCTGCGGCGCGGGGGCTGCCGGGGGCGGCTGCTCGCGTTCCAGGGTGCCGATCTCGATGCCGCGACGGCGGCCCTCCAGGACGGCCTCCGCGGCGGTGCGCGGGGCCACGCAGTCGCCTGCGCGGAGGGCTCCCGGCGGTCCGGAGCTGGCCAGCGCCGCCTCATGCAGCCGCGTCTCGGCCAGCCGGGGGCCGCAGTCCACGACCGCCACGCAGCCGATCTCCCGCTGCTCACCGGTCCAGGCGTCTTCCAGCAGCGCCCGGCCCGTCCGCGTGACGTTACGGAGCAGGCAACCGCAGCGCCCGGGTCACCCCGGCCTGCTGCAGGCGGGCGTTGGCGTCGGCCAGGTCGCCGGTGCGGGTCAGCTGGGTCCCGGCCACCTGGTCCGGCGTCACCAGCGTCACGGTGCGGCCGGCCGCGGCGAGCCACTCGGCCATCGCGACCCCGGCCGGGCCGCCGACCGGGTCGTGCACCACGAGCGGGCCGTCCGGCACCGAGGCCAGGCCGCCGGTGAGCAGGGTGAGCGGGTCCAGGGCCGGCTGCGGGTCTTCGGCGGCTGGCCAGCGCAGGACGCCAGGACGGGACCCGGTGGCCAGCAGCACCGTGGTCCCGGCGGCCCGGGCCGCGGCCAGATCGGCCGGGCCGATCTCGGTGCCGGTGTCGATGCGCACGCCCAGCCGCCGGCACTCGGCGTCCAGCCAGTCCGGCAGCAGGGCCAGCCGTTCCCGGCCGGTCGCGCGGGCCGCGATGCGCAGCGCCCCGCCGGTCCGCTCGCCGCGCTCGGCGACCCGGACCCGGTGGCCCCGGCCCGCGAGCACCCGGGCCGCCTCCAGGCCGGCCGGGCCGCCGCCGACCACCAGCACATCGCAGGATCGCGGGTCAGCGCCCTGCTCGGGCTGCTCCTCGGTCTCGTGGCCGCTGCGCGGATCGCCCACGCAGCTCACCAGGGGGTTGCGCGGGTCGCGGACCTGGCAGGCCTGGTTGCACAGCAGGCACGGCCGGACCTGCCCGGGACGGTCCCGGCGCAGCTTGCCGACCAGGCCGGCGTCGGCGATCTGGGCCCGGGTCATCTCCACCAGGTCGCAGCCGCCGCCGTCCAGCGCGTCCCGCGCGTCGTCCGGGTCGGCCACGCTGCCCTGCAGCACCACCGGGACCGCGCCGTCCAGCGCGTCCCGGACCCGCCGCGCGAGGGCGGCGTTGAACACCGGCGCGGTGTGCCCGTCAGGCCGGTAGGAGGCGGGCGAGTACAGACCGCCGCGCACCACCACCAGCAGGTCCAGCCAGCGGCTGAGCTCGCGGGCCTGCGCGGCCCCGTCCTCCGGCGTCACCCCCGCCCAGGGCGCCAGCTCATCACAGGACAGCCGCAGGCCCAGGATGTGCCGCGGCCCGATGGCGTCCCGGACCGCGGCGAGCACCTCCCGGGTCAGCCGGAGCCGGTCGCGGCCGTAGCCGTCGGCGCGGTGGTTGGTCAGGCCCGAGTGGAACTGGCGGAGCAGCGACCGGGCCCCGGCGTCGATCTCCACCCCGTCGGCGCCCGCCGCGACCGCCAGCCCGGCCGCGGTGGCGAACCCGGCGGTCAGCGCGGCGATCTGCGGGTCGCCCATCTCCATCGGCACCTCGCGGGTGACCGGGTCCGGGACGCCGGACGGTCCCCACAGCGCCGTCTGGGAGTAGGCGGAGGACCCCTGCAGGCCGGTATGGCCGAGGCCGGCCAGCACCAGCGTGCCGTGCCGCTGGCAGGCCGCCGCGATCTGCTGCCAGCCGCCGGCGCCCGCGGCGGCCAGCGGCGCCCGCTCGTACGGCCAGTCGGAGGCGTGCACCGAGGCCGCCTCGGTGACGATGAGCCCCGCCCCGCCGGCCGCCCGGCGCTCGTAATAGGCGACGTGCCGGGGCGAGAACGCGCGGCGCCCGGGCTGGCTGGCCGGGCCGGTGCTCGGGCTGGCCGAGGTTGGTCTCGTGCGGGCCGAACATGACCCTGGATTGCGCGACCCGGCCGGCCAGCGTGACCGGACCGGTGAGCCGCGCGAATCCCGAGGTCATGTCAGCGTGCGCCACCCGCCGCGAAGCCGGCCAGCGGGTTGACGTCGCACGCCCGGTCCGGCGGCGCGGGCACCGGGCGGCGCCCGATCGTCACCGGGACCGGCTGCCGGGCCTGCCGCGCCCGCGCCGCGGGCTGCCCGCGCACCGGGCCGCGATGTGAATGGTCCTCTCCCGGCCTGGGGAGCGCGGTCCGGTCCGTCCCGGCCAGGGCCTGCTCGCCGAAGCCGCGGACACATTCCGGGTCCGGGCCGTCCAGGGGCAGCCCGGTGAAGAACTTGGCGGCCATGCAGCCACCCCGGCAGGAGTCGTAGAACTGGCACGACCCGCAGGCGCCGCCCGCGGACGGCCCGCGCAGCTCAGTGAACAGGGCGGAGTCCCGCCAGACCGCCGCGAAGCCGCCGGCCGTCCGGACGTTGCCGGCCAGGAAGTTCTCGTGGATCGCGAACGGGCAGGCGTACACGTCCCCGACCGGGTCGATCAGGCAGACCACCCGGCCGGCCCCGCACATGTTCAGCCCGGGCAGCGCCTCGCCGTAGGCGGCCAGGTGGAAGAACGAATCGCCGGTCAGCACCTGCTCGCCGTGCGCGCACAGCCAGTCGTAGAGCTCGCGCTGCTGCCCGGCGGTGGGGTGCAGGTCGTCCCAGACGTCGGCGCCCCGGCCGGACGGCCGCAGCCGGGTGAGCCGCAGCTGGGCGCCGTAGCGGTCGGCCAGCGCCTTGAACTCGTCCAGCTGCCCCGCGTTCTGCCGGGTCACCACCACGGAGATCTTGAAGCCGGCGAACCCGGCCGCGGCCAGGTGCTCCATGGCCGCGATGGCCATCGCGTACGAGCCCTGGCCGCGGACCGCGTCGTTGACCTCGGCGGTCGCGCCGTCCAGCGAGATCTGCACGTCCACGTAGTCGCTCGCGGCCAGCTTGCGGGCCACGGCGGCGTCGATGCGGACGCCGTTGGTGGAGAACTTCACCCCGACGTGGTGCGCGGTGGCGTAGTCCACCAGCTCCCAGAAGTCGGGCCGGACGGTGGGCTCGCCGCCGCCGATGTTCACGTAGAACACCTGCATCCGCTCGAGCGTGTCGATGACGGCCTGGCACTCGGCGGTGCTCAGCTCGCCCGGGTCGCGCCGGCCGGAACTGGACAGGCAGTGCACGCAGGCCAGGTTGCAGGCGTAGGTCAGCTCCCAGGTGAGGCAGATCGGCGCGTCCAGCCCGCGCTCGAACAGCTCCACCAGGGTTTGCGTGCTCACCAGGCCGCCAGTTTGGTGATCAGGCGCGGGGTGATCATGTGTGACTCGGCCAGCACGGCCAGGCCGCGCTGGTAGGCGGGCAGGCCGCCGGGCTGGACCCCGGCCGCCGTGCACGCGGCGCGGGCCGAGGGATGCTCGCCCAGCGACCGCACCACGGCCAGCATGGTCGTGTTCTTCAGGAAGGACAGCCGCCGGGTGCCGAAGTGGTAGAGCAGCGCGCCGAACGGCTCCGGCCGGACCGCGACCCGCTCGTCCAGCTGCCAGGGCCGGTCCAGGTCGAACGGGTTTGCGGGGCCGGCTGGGTTCAGCGGGGCGGCCCCGGCTGGGTCAGTAGACACCGCACATGCCGTCGATCGAGACCTCTTCGACGAGCAGTTCCTCGGCGACCAGGCTCTCGTCCGCGGCCGGGCTGGCCGGTTCGCCCGTGGTGGTGGGCGCTGCGGTGTGCTCGGCCGGTGTGGTCACGCTGGCGGTCTGTTCGCTCATGCCAGTCCTCCGGATCCTCGTCCGGCCCGCGCTGGCCTGGGTCCGCCAGCACCGCCGCTGTCGTCTGCCCCACTAGTGGCACTTAGGGCAGACACTAAAGGCACTCAGTGCCAAAGGTCAAGGCGCGACTTTCGGGCTTTCGCATGCCCGGCCGGGTCGTGGCATGCTCCTTGTCAGGCCCACGAGCCAGGCGGGACGGAAAGGCGGTGCTGGCCGGTGAGCACTACGGGGATACCTGCCCAGCTTGGCCGCAGGCGTATCACCTCTCGTGCCGAGCTGGAGCACGTCGCGTTCGAGCTGTTCGACCGGCAGGGGTTCGAGGGCACCACGATCGACGACATCGCCGTCGCGGCCGGCATCGGCCGCCGGACCTTCTTCCGCTACTTCCCGTCCAAGAACGACGTCCCGTGGGGGAACTTCGAGGACGAGCTGGACCGGATGCGGGCCTGGCTGGCCGCCTGCCCGCCGCAGTGGCCGCTGATGGACGCGATCCGGCTGGCCATCGTCAACTTCAACCAGGTGCCGCCGGGCGATGAGCGCTGGCACCGGCGCCGGATGCAGCTGATCCTGGGCGTGCCGGTGCTGCAGGCGCACTCCACCCTGCGCTACGCGGAGTGGCGGCAGGTGATCGCGGACTTCGTGGCCGAGCGCACCGGGGAGCCCGCCTGCGCCCTGCTCCCGCAGACGATCGCCTACGCCATGCTCGGCGTGGCCATCGCCGCGTACGAGCAGTGGCTCCAGGACGACGACGGCAACCTGAGCGAGCTCCTGGACACGGCCATGCGTGACCTGGCTGCGGCGTTCGGCGACGGCCTGCCGCTGCGGGCCGAGCCCGCCGAACCCCCGGAGCCTCGTTGAGCCCTGGCGGTGACGGTGTTCCCGGCCCCCGGGACGACACCGGGGCCGTGGTCACGATCCCGGCCCGGGTCAGCCGGGTGGTGTCGTTGGTGCCGTCGCTGACCGAGACGGTGGCGGTAACCGCGCCGGGCCTGGTGGCCGGGGCCACCGACTGGTGCACCCATCCGGCCGGGCTGGACGTCCCCCGGGTCCGCGGCACCAAGAACCCGGACCTCGCGGCGGTCATCGCGCTGCGTCCCGACGTGGTCCTGGCCAACGAGGAGGAGAACCGGCCCGCCGACCTGGCCGCGCTGCGCGAGGCGGGCCTGCCGGTGTGGGTGACGGTGATCCGCACGCTGGACGAGGCGCTGGTGTCGCTGCGCAGGCTGCTGACGGTCGCATGCCAGGTCCCGGCTCCCCGGTGGCTGGAAGCCGCGGAGCGGCTCTGGGCGGCGTTCCCGCCGGACGGGCCGGGGCGCCCGGGCCAGCAGAGGCGCGCCGTGATCCCCATCTGGCGCCGGCCGTGGATGGTGCTGGGCCGGGACACGTTCGCGGGCGACGTCCTGGCCCGGCTCGGGGTGGAGAACGTGTACGCGGGGCACGCCGAGCGCTACCCGAAGATCCCGCTGGACGACCTCCTGGCCGCGCGCCCGGACCTGGTCGTGCTGCCGGACGAGCCGTACCGGTTCACCGCCGGGGACGGGCCCGAGTGCTTCCCCGGCCTGCCCGCGGCCCTGGTCAGCGGCCGGCACCTGACCTGGTACGGCCCCTCCCTCGCCGAGGCCCCCGCCATCCTCGCGGCCCAGCTGTCCGCCGCCTCCCTGTTCGGTGCCGGCCCGGGCCGCCCTCCGGGGTGAGCCGTCCCCGGGATGAGCGGCACCCGTCCCGCTCATCACGGCTTGCGCCCCAGCCCGCACCACCCGGGAGTCGGGCGGCTGTCCTGGATGCCGGTGCGCCAGTGCCGTATCTCCACCAGCCCAGGCTCGACCATCTCCAGGCCGTCGAAAAACCGCAGGACCCCCGCGTGGCTGCGGTGCGTGTACTGCTGATGGCTGATCCGGTTGACGCGGTCCCGCGCCTCATTCATTTTCTCCGTCTCGATATCTGACGCGAGATGGGAAAGGGCCAGGTAACTGCCGGATGGTACCGCGTCCATGATCTGGCGAACGATCCCGTACGGATCGTCGTCGTCGTCGATAGCGTGCAGAATCGCGAGCATCGTCACGGCCACGGGCTTGGTGAAGTCCAGAGTGCCGGCGGCCTTCTCCAGGACGACCCCGGTATCCCGGATGTCGGCGTCGATGTAGTCGATCGCCGGGCCGGAACGGCTGGTCAGCAGGGCGCGAGCATAGGAAAGCACAACGGGGTCATAATCCACGTACACGACCCGGCACTCGGGTGCCACCTCCTGGGCGACCTGATGCGTATTGCCCTCCGTGGGGATGCCCGTGCCGATGTCGAGGAACTGGCGCACCCCGGCCTCGCCCGCCAAGTAGCGGACCACCCGTCTCAGGAAGGCGCGGTTCGCCCGGGCCAGGTGAACAAAGGCCGGGAAGGCGGCAATCGCCTCCTCGGCGGCCTGGCGGTCGGCGGCGAAGTTGTCCTTTCCTCCCAGCCAGTAGTCATACATCCGGGCTTGGTGCGCAACGCTGGTGTCAAAGGTCGCATGCTCGCCCAGAGAGCCGGAACTGTCGTCCGGCCCGGCTGCTGGTGCTTCGCCTTCGCTGGTCACCGGGGGTGCCTTTCTCGCTGGCCAAGGTGAACGGGGGATGATGTCCGCTGCAGGGCTTCTTCGTAACGGTTGCGGTTGAATACGAAAGTCCCGAATTCCGGCACGTCCCGGCCCGGGATTCCGGTCCGCCGGCCGCTCCACGTGACAGTCGCTTCCGAGGACGCCGTCGACGAGGATGCTGAGCACATCGTGGATGCCGATACCCAGTTCCTCGGCTTGATCGTGAACTCTATCTCCTGGACCCAGCCAGGAGATGGACGCCTGCGGTTCACCAGATTCTGCCTGGAACGAATCACGCGCATCCGGGTTCCGCCGAGGAGTTAGCGTCGGTGGGTTACCACGGCCAGCGGGAGTCAACGATGCCGCGCACAAGATCGCGCTATGACGGGCATGCGGAATGGTATGACAGCTGGAACAGGCCGAGCGCCCTGCGAAACGCTTCCGATGTGCTGGATCTGCTCGGCCCCGGTGAAGGGCTGTGCCTCGACCTGGGCTGTGGCAGCGGGCTCTACTTTGACGTTCTGGCTGCCACCGGGCGGACCGTGGTGGGCCTGGACGGCTCGGCCGACCAATTGCGCATCGCCCGGGAACGGTCCAGCCAGATCGTGCAGGGGGACGCGGCCAGCCTGCCGTTTGCCGACTGCACGTTCCCCGCCGTGGCCACGCTGTGGATCTCGACCGATGTCGATGACTTCGCGGCCGTGCTGGCGGAGGCGGCGCGGGTCCTGACGCCAGGAGGGCGGCTGGTCTTCTACGGCGCCCATCCCTGTTTCAACGGGCCGCACTCGCAATGGATGGACGACGGCGGCATTCTCGCGCACCCGACGTACCGCCTGGCGGGATGGCATCACGAGGCGCCTTGGTGGGGTGTCAATGTCCGCAGGCGAGTCGGAATGCGGCATCACACGCTTGCTGATCTGCTCAATGCCTTCATCAGCACCGGGCTGGTGATCGAGCGGGTAGCCGAGCCGGGAGATCGGCCGTTGCCGGTTAGCCTCGCCATCCGCGCGCGCAAGCCAGCCGTAACACCAAGCCCAGCCGTAACGGGATAGGCCGTTCGGTGGCGCCAGTCAGCTCGTGATCAGCCGATTGGTGTCACCACAGCGACACCAATCGGTTGATCACGCTCGCCGGATGCCGCTGGGGAGCGCTCCGGCGGGCGGTCAGGTGAGGTGCTGACCAGCTGGATCGGGCGTGGCCGCGCGGATAGGCGGGGATGCGGCCGCACTCCTGGTAGCCGAGGCGGGCGTAGAGCCCGGGGCCTGGAACGAGTGGAGCACAGGGCGACCTGGTCGCAGCCGCGGCGGCGGACCTCCTGCTCAGCCGAGGCCAGGAGCGGCCGGGCGGCCGGCTGCCGTTACCGGAGTGCGTCGGCGCCGTCGTAGTGCGCGGCGTGGGTGACCCGCAGCTTGTACTTGAGGACCTTGCCGCCCACGGTCTCCGGCAGGGCATCCGCGAACACCACGGCCTTGGGCGTCTCGTACCCGGCCAGCGCCGCGCGGCAATGCGCGATGAGCTCGGCCTCGGTCGTAGTGTCCCCGGGCGTGCGGATCACCACCGCGGTCACGGCCTCACCCCAGTGCGGGTGCGGCAGCCCGATGACGGCGGACTTGGCCACCCCCGGGTGCAGCCCGAGCACCGCCTCCACGCGCAGGCTGGACACGTTCTCGCCGCCCGTCTTCACGATGTCCTTGTAGCGGTCCAGCATCACCCGCAGCCCCTCGTCGTCGTAGACGCAGCTGTCGCCGGAGTGGAACCAGCCGAAGCGGAACGCCTCGCGGGTCGCCGCCTCGTCGCGGTAGTAGCCGGACATCATCGACGGGGAGCGGTACACCGCCTCGCCGGGCGTGCCCGGGGACGACTTGAGGTCGCGGCCCTCCGGGTCCAGCACCGTCGAGGCGAGCACCGGGCTCGGCACGCCCACGTAGTTCTGCTTCGGCGCGGTGCGCGCGTACAGCTCGGGCCACTTGTCCGGCCAGAACCGGTGGCACGAGATGGACTCGGTCTGGCCGAAGATCTCGAACACCAGCAGATCCTCGCCGCAGTGCTGCTTCATCGACGCCAGCGTGGCCGGGGGGAGCGCCGCCCAGCCGTAGACGATGACCTTGAGGCTGCGCGCGTCGAGGCCGGGACGCTGGGTGAGCACGGCGTCCAGGGCGTTGACCATCGCGGGGGAGCCGGCCCACAGCGCGGTCACCCGCTCCTCGGCGATCATCTCGGCGATGCGGCCCGGATCCGGCTTGCGGCCCAGGATGAGCGTGCCGCCCGACAGGAACACCGAATAGGTGAAGGGCTGGTCGCCGACGTGGTAGAGCATCGGCAGGAACGTGCCGACCCGCAGCTCCGACTCGATGCGCAGGCCCCGGGTCAGGGACAGCGCGAACCCGTAGGCCGCCATGTAGCTGCAGGTGTGCGAGATCATCACGCCCTTGGGCATCGCGGTGGTGCCCGAGGTGAACAGGAGTTCCCAGATGTCGTCGCCGTGGATCTCCACGTCCGGCTCGGTGACCGGCTGGCCGGCCACGAAGTCGGTGAACGAGACGCTGCCGGGGACGGGTCCGCCGCCGATGGTGATGGTGACGGCCACCTCCAGCCCGTTGGCCGCGAACGGCGCCCGGGCCGCCGGCCAGAACTCGGCGTCCACGACCGCCAGCTTGGGCTCGACCAGCCTGATCATGGCCGACACCATGTCCGGGGCCATCATCGGGTTCATCGGCGCGACCACCAGGCCGGCCTTGGCCGCGCCGATCTTGATCAGGTAGCCCTCGACCGAGTTCTCGCAGAACAGCATGACCACGTCGCCGCGGTCCAGGCCGCGGGCCAGCAGGGCGTTCGAGATCTGGTTGGCGACCTGGTCGGCCTGCCGGTAGGTCAGCCGCGCGAAGGCGGGATCCGCGTAGGCGCCCTCCCGGCCGATCAGGGCTTCGGTGTCGGGGAAGCTCCACGTCATGCGCTCGAGCAGATCGCCGACGCTGGTGCGCTCCCAGCGGTGCGTGGCGCGCCGGTGGTGCAGACTCGTCACATCGAAGTCAGTCGCAGTGAAGTCCGCGGCCATCGCCACTCACGTCCTTTCGGCGGGGTGATCGCGCAAAGCTGGTCGTCGCCTGCGACCAGGAAAGTGACTTGGTGTTCACTACAGTGGTCACTGTAGGCATCGCGTCACCGCTTGAAAAGGCCCAACCGGAATCCGGTTGCCCAGTCTGGCGCCTGAAGTGAATCGCAGTTAACCTCAGCACACGACGGGGCACCCAACCGGGCACACGATCGAGCACACGACCAAAGGGGGCTGCGTGCCTGTCCTGCGATCGGCGGTGGACACGGCCAGCGAGGCGTACCTGGCCAATCGCGCTGGGCAGCTGGCGGCCATCGCCGCCCTCAACGAGCAGCTCGAGCTGGCCCGCGCGGGCGGCGGCGCGAAATACGCGCAGCGGCACCGTGACCGGGGCCGGCTGCTCGCCCGGGAGCGCATCGAGCTCCTGGTCGACCGGGACTCACCGCTGCTCGAGCTGTCCTCCCTGGCCGCGTGGGGCACTGAGTTCGTGGTCGGCGCGAGCATCGTGACCTGCGTCGGCGTGGTGTCCGGGGTCGAATGCGTGCTGATCGCGTCCGACCCGACCGTGCGGGGCGGCTCGATGAACCCGTACACGCTGCGCAAGAACCTGCGGGCCCTGGAGATCGCCCGCCGCAACCGGCTGCCCGTCATCAACCTGGTCGAGTCCGGCGGGGCGGACCTGCCTACCCAGTCAGACCTGTTCGTGCCGGCCGGCCGGATCTTCCACGATCTCACCGAGCTGTCCGCGCTGGGCATCCCGACGATCGCGCTGGTCTTCGGCAACTCCACCGCGGGCGGCGCGTACGTGCCCGGCATGTGCGACTACTCCGTGCTGGTGGACGGCCAGGCCAAGGTGTTCCTCGGCGGCCCGCCGCTGGTCAAGATGGCCACCGGCGAGGAAGCCGACGATGAGTCCCTGGGCGGCGCGGACATGCACTCGCGGGTCTCGGGCCTGGCCGACCACTTCGCCACCGGCGAACTGGACTGCCTCCGCATCGGCCGCCAGATCGTCGCCGAGCTGCACTGGCACAAGCTGGGCCCGCCGCCCAGCGAGCCCGCCGACCCCCCGCTGTATGACCCGGACGAGCTGCTGGGCATCGTGTCCACGGACTTCCGGGTGCCGTTCGATCCCCGCGAGGTGCTGGCCCGGGTCGTGGACGGCTCGCGGTTCGGCGAGTACAAGCCGCGCTACGGGACCAGCCTCGTCACCGGCTGGGCCTCGGTCCACGGCTACCCGGTCGGGGTGCTGGCCAACGCGCGCGGCGTGCTGTTCAGCGAGGAGGCCAAGAAAGCCAGCGAGTTCATCCTGCTGGCCAACCAGAGCGACACGCCGCTGGTCTTCCTGCAGAACACCACCGGCTACATGGTCGGCACCCAGTACGAGCAGGGCGGCATCATCAAGGACGGCGCGAAGATGATCAACGCGGTGACCAACTCGGCCGTCCCGCACATCACGGTGAACATGGCCGCCTCGTTCGGCGCGGGCAACTACGGCATGTCGGGCCGCGCCTACGACCCCCGGTTCATGTTCGCCTGGGCCAACGCCAAGCTGGCCGTGATGGGCGCGCAGCAGCTGGCCGGCGTGATGTCCATCGTCGGCCGGCAGTCCGCGGAGTCCACCGGCCGGGCCTTCGACGCCGAGGCCGACGACAAGCGGCGCCAGCAGATCGAGGCGCAGATCGAACGGGAGTCGGATGCGTTCTTCGTCAGTGCGCGGCTCTACGACGACGGGGTTATCGACCCGCGGGACACCCGGTCCGTGCTCGGCATGGCGCTGTCCGCGGCTCATTCGGGCCCGGTCGAGGGGCGCCGCGGCTTCGGCGTCTTCCGGATGTAGGCCGGGGTGACCACACAGATGACCACGCCGATGAGCATCAGCAAGCTCCTGATCGCCAACCGCGCCGAGATCGCGTCGCGGATCATCCGCACGGCCCGCGCGATGGACATCACCACCGTGGCGGTGTTCTCCGATCCCGACGCCGGGCTGCCTTTCGTACTCGAGGCCGACGAGGCCGTCCGGCTGCCCGGGTCGGCCCCGGCCGACACCTACCTGCGCGGCGAGGCGCTGATCGCCGCGGCCACCGCCACCGGCGCGGACGCGGTGCACCCGGGCTACGGGTTCCTCTCCGAGAACGCCGCCTTCGCCCGGGCCTGCGCCGCGGCCGGGCTGACCTTCGTCGGGCCGTCGCCCGGGGCCATCGAGGCCATGGGCTCCAAGATCGCGGCGAAAGAGCTGATGGCCAGCGCGGGGGTACCCGTGCTGCCCGGTGCTGTTTTCGACGACGGGGCCGAGCCCGATCCGGCCGAGCTGCGCAAGGCGGCGGAGGACATCGGCTTTCCCGTGCTGGTCAAGGCGGCCTACGGCGGCGGTGGCCGGGGCATGCGGATCGTGACCGGCCCCGGCGAGATCGTGGCGGCCGTGGCCAGCGCCCGCCGCGAGGCCGCGTCGGCCTTCGGCAACGGGACGGTGTTCCTGGAACGCTTCGTGGAGTCGCCGCGGCACGTCGAGGTCCAGATCCTCGGCGACCAGGCCGGCACCGTGGTGCACCTGTTCGAGCGGGAGTGCTCGATCCAGCGCCGCTACCAGAAGATCATCGAGGAAGCGCCGTCGCCGGCCGTGCGCGACGACCTGCGGGCCGAGCTGTGCCGGGCCGCGGTGGCGGCGGGCCAGGCCATCGGCTACGTCGGGGCCGGGACCGTCGAGTTCGTCCTGGACGCCTCGGGGCGCTTCTACTTCCTGGAGGTCAACACCCGGCTCCAGGTCGAGCACCCGGTCACCGAGCTCATCACCGGCCTGGACCTGGTCCGGCTGCAGCTGGAGATCGCGGCGGGCCAGCCGCTGCCGCCGCAGGTCACCGGGGCCGATTTCACCGGCCACGCGATCGAGGCCCGGCTCTACGCCGAGGATGTGCCGGCCGGGTACCTGCCCGCGAGCGGCGACGTGCACACGCTCGAGATCGACGCCGCCGACGGGCTGCGGGTGGACGCGGGCTTCGCCTCCGGCACCCGGGTCAGCACGTTCTACGACTCGATGCTGGCCAAGGTGATCGGGTACGGCCCCACCCGGGACGACGCCCGGCGGGTGCTGGCCGCGGCGCTGTCCCGGGCCCGGCTGCACGGCGTCGTGACCAACCGCGATCTGCTGGTGGGGATCCTGCGCGAGCCGGAGTTCGCGGCGGGCCAGATCGACACCGGCTACCTGGACCGGCACCGGCCGGAGGAGCTGAGCCCGCCCCACCCGCAGGCCGGGCCCGTGCACCTGCTCGCCGTAGCCCTGGCCGGGCAGGCCCGGCGGCGCGCGGAGGCCCCGGTGCTGGGCACGCTGCCCTCGGGCTGGCGGAACAACCCCAGCGCCCCGCAGCGGGCCAGCTACGAGCTGGACGGGCGGCCCGCCGAGGTGAGCTACCGCTTCGGCCGGGAGGGTCTGCAGGCCGCGGTAGACGGGGCCGCGGTAGACGGGGCCGTGCTGGACGGGGCCGTGCTGGACGGGGCCGAAGTGGACCGGGCCGCCGTGGGCGACGTGCTGCTGCACGGCACCCGGCCCGACCCGGACCGGGGCCCGGGCCGCACGCTGGTCGACCTCGAGATCGGCGGGATCCGCCGGCTCATCCAGGTGACCCAGGCCGGCCGCACGTGCTACGTGGACAGCGTGCTCGGGCACAGCGTGGTGACCGAGGCCGACCGGTTCCCCGACCCGGCCGCCCTGGCCCAGGCCGGTTCCCTGCTCGCCCCGATGCCCGGGACCGTCGTCCGGGTCGAGGCCGCCGTGGGGGATCTGGTCGAGGCGGGGGCCGTGATCCTCGCCATCGAGGCCATGAAGATGGAGCACTCGATCCACGCGCCCGCCCGCGGCATCGTCACCGAACTCCCGATCAGCGTCGGCACCCAGGTCGACAGCGGGTCGGTGCTCGCCGTCCTGGAGGAGGAACCCCGTGACTGACCCGGCCGGTGATGAGCCCGTGCGCCACGAGCCCGTGCCTCATGAGCCCGTGCCTCATGAGCCCGTGCGTTATGCGGTCGTGCGTGGCGTGGCCTGGCTGACCATCGACCGCCCGGAAGCCCGCAACGCGCTGAGCAAGGCGGTGCGGGACGGCCTGTTCGCCGGGGTGCGCCGGTTCAACGACGACGAGAGCGCCAGGGTGCTCGTGCTCACCGGCGCCGGCGACCGCGCCTTCTGCGCGGGCGGGGACCTCAAGGAAATGGCGGCTGATTCGCTGACTGTGCCCCCGCCCGATTTCCTGCCCCAGTTTGGCCGCAACATCGATGTGGCCAAGCCCACCATCGCGGCCGTCAACGGCGTGGCGTACGCGGGCGGATTCCTGCTGGCGCAGAACTGTGACCTGTGTGTCGCGGCCGAGTCCGCCCGGTTCGCCGTGACCGAGGTCAAGGTGGGCCGCGGCTCACCCTGGGCGGTGCCGCTGTCCTGGCTGGTGCCGCCCCGCATCGCCATGCAGATCCTGCTCACCGGGGATCCGATCAGCGCGGCCCGGGCCTACGAGATCGGGCTGGTCAACCAGGTGGTGCCGGACGCCGAACTGGTCCCGGCCGTGCAGGCCCTCGCCGAGCGCATCGCCGCGAACGCCCCGCTGTCGGTCATGGCCGCCAAGCGCACGGTCTACCTGGCGTTGCAGCACCGGCTGGACGACGCGTTCACGGCGGCGGACGAGATCTGGGCGCCGGTCTACCACAGCGCGGACGCCCAGGAAGGCCCGGCCGCCTTCCGCGACAAGCGCCGCCCGGTCTGGACCGGCCGCTGATGCCCGCCGACCTGAGCGCGCTCACCGCCGACCTGGTCGCCGAGACGGCCTGGCTGGACGAGGTCCTCGGCGCGCTGCCCCCCGCCCAGTGGCAGCTCCGCACGCCCGCCCCCGGCTGGACCATCGCCGATCAAGTCAGCCACCTGGCCTACTTCGACGAGGCGACCCTGCTGTCGATCCGCGACCCGGACCTGTTCCGGCTCGACGCCGAGGCCGTGGCCGGGCGGGGCAGCGACTTCCCCGACCAGATCGCCGCCGAGTACCGCCACCTGGGCGGGGCCGAACTGCTGCGCTGGTTCCGGACCGCCCGCCAGGCTCTGCTGGACGGCTACGCGAGCGCCGACCCCGCCGCCCGGCTGCCCTGGTACGGCCTGGACATGGGGCTCGCGTCGTCGGTCACGGCCCGGCTGATGGAAACCTGGGCGCACGGCCAGGACATCGCCGACACCCTCGGCATTGAGCGGCCGGCCACCAGCCGGCTGCGCCACGTCGCGCACCTCGGCGTGCGCAGCCTGGCCTACAGCTACGCGGTCAACGGCCTGCCGCAGCCGGATGCCCCCATCCGGGTCGAGCTCGCGGCGCCCGACGGCGGCCAGTGGACCTGGGGTCCCGAGGACGCCGCCGACCGGGTCACCGGTACGGCGCTCGACTTCTGCCTCGTGGTCACCCAGCGGCGGCATCGCACCGACACCGGGCTGGTGATCACCGGCCAGACCGCCGGTCAGTGGATCGCCATCGCGCAGGCCTTCGCCGGGGCGGCCGGGCGGGGCCGGCCCCCGCGCAGTGGGACCAGGACCCGAGCGGCCGCGCCGCCGGGAGGGGCGCCAGCATGACGGCAGCCCAGAGCCGGCCAGCCCAGAATCAGCCAGCCCAGAACCAGCCAGCCCAGAACCAGCCAGCCCGGAGCCCGGACCGCGCCGCCCGGTCCGGATCGCCAACTCATCCGGCTTCTACGGCGACCGCGCCGCCGCGGCCCGGGAGATGGTCGAGGGCGGTCCCATCGACGTCCTCACCGGCGACTACCTGGCCGAGCTGACCATGCTGATCCTGTGGAAAGCCCAGCAGAAGGACCCGGCCACGGGCTACGCCCGCACCGCGGCGACCCAGCTGGAGCACGTGCTCGGCACCTGCCTCGACCGCGGCATCAAGATCGTCAACAACGCCGGCGGCCTCAATCCCGCGGGCCTGGCCCGGGAGTTCGGGGCGCTCGCCGAGCGCCTCGGCCTGCATCCGCAGATCGCCTACGTCACCGGCGATGACCTGCTCCCGCGCCTGCACCAATTGCTCTCTAACGGGGAGGCGCTGGCCCACCTGGATACCGGCCAGCCACTGAGCGGCGCCGGGGGCAAGCCGGTCACCGCGAACGCCTACCTCGGCGGCTGGGGCATCACCGCGGCGCTCGGCGCCGGCGCCGACATCGTGGTCTGCCCGCGTGTCACCGACGCCTCGCTCGTCACCGGGCCGGCCGCCTGGTGGCACGGCTGGCACCGGGAGGACTTCGACCAGCTGGCCGGGGCCGTGCTCGCGGGCCACGTGATCGAGTGCGGCCCTCAGGCCACCGGGGGCAACTACTCGTTCCTGGACGAGATCACCGACCGCCGTTACCCGGGCTTCCCGATCGCCGAGGTCGCGGCGGACGGCAGCAGCGTGATCACCAAGCATCCGGACACCGGCGGACTGGTCTCGCCGGGTACCGTCACCGCCCAGCTGCTCTACGAGATTGCCGAGCCGGCCTACCCCAACCCGGATGTCGTCGCGCACTTCGACACGGTCACGCTCGCGCAGGACGGCCCGGACCGGGTGCGGCTGTCCGGTACCCGGGGCAGCCCGCCGCCGCCCACGGCCAAGGTGGCGATCAACTTCCTCGGCGGCTACCGGAACACGATGACGCTGGTGCTGACCGGGCTGGACATCGAGGAGAAGGCGGCCTGGGCGGAGCAGGAACTGTTCGGCATCCTCGGCGGCCGCGAGCAGTTCGCCGACGTCGATGTGCGGCTGCTGCGCTTCGACCGGCCCGACGCGCCCACCAACGAGCAGGCCACCGCGCACCTGCGGATCACGGTCAAGGACCCCGACCCGCGTAAGGTCGGCCGCCGCTTCTCCAACGCCACCATGGAACTGGCCCTCGGCGGGTACGCGGGGTTCCACACCACGACCCCACCCGCGCCGGAAAGCGCGTACGGGGTCTACTGGCCCGCGCTCGTGCCTGCCGCGGTGGTGCCGCACGCGGTGGTGCTCCCGGACGGCACCACCCTGCCGATCGCGCCCACCGCCCCGGAGGACACCGCCCCGGCGCCGTCCGTCCGGTCAGACAGCCCGGTTAACCCGGAGGACGCCGCCCCGCAGCCCGGCGGCGCGCACCCCGGCGGCCCGCCGGCTGGCGCTGAACCCGCCGCTGCGGGGCCGGTGGTCGCCGCCCCGCTGGGCCGGATCTGCGCCGCCCGCTCGGGAGACAAGGGCGGCAACGCCAACATCGGGATCTGGACCCGCGACCCGGCCGCCTATCCCTGGCTACGCGACTACCTCACCGTCAACCGGCTCCGGGTGCTGCTGCCCGAGTGTGCCCCGCTCGAGGTGCGCCGCTTCGAGCTGCCCAACCTCAGCGCCCTCAACTTCGTCATCATCGGCCTGCTGGGGGAGGGCGTGGCCGCCTCCACCCGGCCGGACCCCCAGGCCAAGGGCCTGGGGGAGTACCTGCGTTCGCGCACCGCCGAGATCCCCGCGGCGCTGCTCGACCGGGGTGGCTCATGACGAGCGCCGCCGAAGCCCCCCGCCCGGCCCGGCCACAGGATGGCCAGCCTCAAGATCAGCGGCGCCGTGACCCCCGGCGCCGCCAGCGGATCCTCAGCGCGGCCGCCGAACTGGTCGCGGAGCGGGGGTACCACGAGGTCGGCATGGCCGACATCGGCGCGGCCGCGGGGATCACCGGATCGGCGATCTACCGGCACTTCGACGGGAAGTCCGCGGTCCTCGTGGCCATGTTCGACCACGTGATCGACGACCTGTCCCGGGAGGCCAGCGAGATCGTCGCCTCCGGCGGGGACGCCCAGGCCATCCTGCGCGGGCTCGTCCGAACGCAGGTCCGGTTCGTCCTCCGCGACCGGAGGCTGGCGCAGGTCTATCACAACGAGGTGGCCAACCTCCCCGAGGAGGACCGGCACCGGCTGCGCCGCAAGCAGCGGCTGTACATCGAGGAATGGGTCCACGTCCTCGCCCAGCTCCGCCCGGACGCCGCGGACGCTACCGTCCGGGCCCTCGTCCACGCGTCCGTCGGGGCCATCCAGTCCGTGCTCTTCTACCAGAGCGGCCTGAGCGATGATCAGCTGGCCGCGCTGATGTCCTCCATCGCCGAGGCATCCCTGTTCGCTCCCGAACCAGCACGGAGCTGACCAGTGGACTCGCAAACTGCAGGGGAGTGGGGGAGTCCGATGCCCGATGAGCAAACCGCCCTGGTGGACCTCTACGCGGGCCACGGCCTGCGGCTCGACGAGGCCGTCCCGCTGGCCTTGGCCGCGGAGTCGGCGGGGTTCGGCGGACTGTGGACGCTTGAGGCGCACACCGAGCCGTTCCTGCCACTGGTGCTCGCCGCCGAGCACACCTCCCGGATCGAGCTGGGCACGGCCGTCGCCGTGGCGCTGGCCCGCAACCCGATGGTCGTCGCCCACCTGGCCCACGAGCTCAACCGCTACGCCGGCGGCCGGTTCAGCCTCGGCCTCGGGCCCCAGGTCGGCGCGCATATCACCCGGCGGTTCGGGGCGCCGTTCGACCATCCCGCCGAGCGGATGACCGAGTTCGTCATGGCCCTGCGGGCTATCTGGCGCTGCTGGAACCAGGGCGAGCCGCTGGACTTCCGCGGCCGCTTCTACCGGCATGACCTGATGACGCCCGCGTTCGACCCCGGCCCTTCCGGTAGCGGCGAGCCGCGTGTGCTGCTCGCCGCGGTCGGGCCGCGGATGACCGCCGCCGCCTGTGCCGTCGCGGACGGGCTCATCGCCCACCCGCTGACCTCGCGGCGGGTGGCCCAGGAACAGCTCAGGCCCCGGATCGCGGCGGCGGCCCGGCCGGGCTTCGAGCTCTCCTGCCCGGTGCTGGTGATCACCGGGCGAACCGATCAGGAGCTGGACCAGGCCCGGGCCGCGGTCCGCCGGCAGATCGCGTTCTACGCCTCGACCCCCGCCTACCGCAGCGTGCTCGAGCTGTACGGAGCGGGTGAGCTCAGCGACCGGCTCCGGGAGATGTCCCGCGCCGGGGAGTGGGACGCGATGACGGCCCTGATCCCCGATGACCTGCTGCGCGAGTTCAGCGTCGAGGCTCCGGCCGGTGCCCTGGCCGCGGCGCTGCACGCGCGCTTCGACGGTGTGCTCGACCGGATCCTCGTCTACGCCCCCTACCCGGTCCCCGCCGACCGGTGGGGTCAGCTCATGCCGAGGACGTGACGGGCCGCGCACCGGTTCAGCCCGGCCTCGTTCATCCGGTCGTTCCCGCACTCACTGATCTGGCGTACCGGCAACCGGCATGCCGGACTCAGACAGCTCCGTAGCCCCGCGGCCGTGTCCGCCACGGTCAGCGCACCGGCCACAGGTAGATGCGGCCGTTCGTGTCGGTGGTGGCGACGTGCTGCTGTCCGGGCCGAACGCCACGGAATAGACCGCGTTCCCGGCCGCGGGAGGCGGCTGCGCTCTTGGTCGGGTTGGCCAGGGTCCTGGCCGGCTTGCTCTGGTTCTTTTTCGCGGCCAGGTTCCACAGGTAGGTGTTGCCGGTGGAGGTCGCCGGCGGCCAGCCACTTGCTGTCAGGGCTGAACGCCACGCTTTCGATGACCGCGCCGTCCGGATCGTCCAGGGAGATGCGGCTGCCGCTGTCCAGGTTCCAGACGTAGGTCAGGCCGTCCATCTCGCTGGCGGCGAGCAACGCGCCGCCATGAGCTGAACGCCACCGACGTGACACCGGAATTATCTGGGGTGGGCAGGGTGCGGGTGCTCGGTCGGTGGCCGTGTCGAACAGGTACACCTGACCGTCGCTTCCGCCCATGGCGAGCATCGTGCCCCGCGGGCTGAACGCCACGGCGTTGGGGTTCGGCCCCCCCGGCGGGGACACGCGAGCCCTGGCGGCCTGACACGGTCGTGGTCCGCGGGCCGCCGGGAAGCCTCCACAGGTGGACGACGCCGTTCCTGTCGTTGACGGCCAGCATTTGCCGTTCGGGCTGAAGGACACGGACTCGACGCTCGAACCGTGATGATCGTTCAGGTTGGCGATCGTGTCCCCGCTGTCCATACTCCGCAGGTACGTGATGCTGTTGTGCGGACCGCCCGCCGTGGCCAGCATCGCGCCGTCGGGGCTGAACGCTTCGGCCCCGCCGCCCGGGCTCAAGGTCTCGATCCGCTTCCCGCTGCTCACATTCAGCAGGTACGTCGTGCCCTTGTCCTGGGATCCGGACTGCGAGCCACCGGATGCCCCGACGGCCAGCACCTTGCCGTTCGGGCTGAATGCTATGGAGGACAGGATGCCGGCCACCTGCGGCGGACCGTAGGCGCGCGACCAGGCTGACGGATTGATCTCATGGCGGCCGTGAGGAGGCCCCAGGATCGTGTTCAAGACCATGGTCAGCGCGACCGCCGCGCCCGCCGTCACCAGGACACCGGCTCCGATAAGCGTTAAAAGGGTGGCCCGGCGCCGCCCCTGCCGCCGTCCGCGACGGGTGGGGCCGGGCGAGGTTCCCGGGCCGCCAGGCCGCTGACCTGGCCCCCCGGCTTGTCGCGGGAGGGGGCCGGCCTGGCGGGCGGGGGGGCCCGCCGTCTGGCCCGGGGAGTCTGGTGGCTGCCGCGGGGGGCTGGAGGCTGCTTCGTCCTGGTCACCGGCTGAGTCGTCCGGAGCCCACGGGGCGATCCTCCGGGCTAGCGGGGCGGTCCTCCGGGCTCACCGGGCGGCCCGGGTCGGTCGCCTGATCATCAGGCGTGCCCGCCTCGTCCTTCGCGGCGGGCCGGCCGGGGAGCCAGTCCAGGCCCAGCGGCCGGGCGGCGTAGACCTCGCTGGCTTCCGTGTCCTGCCCGGGAGGCGGAGCGGCCCCGTCGGCCCACGGCCCCGGCTTCCGGGGCCGCCGGGGGAGACGCAGCGGGAGATGGGGACACGGCCGCGCTGCGCGGCCCGGTCCAGGACAGCCCCGGGTCGGAGGAGGAACCCAGGTGATAAGGCCCCAGGCCCAGGGCGTCCCGCAGCGCGTCCGCGAACTCCCAGCAGGTCGGGTACCGGTCCACCTGGGCCTTCGCCAGGGCCTTGGCCATGACGGCATCCACGGCCGGGGGCAGCTCGGGACGCCGTTCGACCAGCGACGGCGGCGGCTTGTGCAGGTGCGCCCAGATGGCCGCGAAGCTCTCGCTCGCGATGGAACGGCGCCTGGCCGGTCAGCAACTCGAACACCGCGCAGGCCAGCGCGTACTGATCCGTCCGGCCGTCCACCGGCAGGCCCTCGATCTGCTCCGGTGCGGTGTAGTCGGGGGTGCCGAGGAACTGCCCGGCCGCGGTGAGCCCCAGCGACACCTCGGCGCTCTTGCTCAGCCCGAAGTCCGACAGGTAGACGTGCTCAGGCCGTCCAGGCCGGCGGTCCAGCAGGATGTTCGCGGGCTTGACGTCACGGTGCACCAGGCCGACGGCGTGCGCGGCGTCCAGCGCGGACGCGACCGGGGAGACGATCGACGCGACCCGGTCCGGGGGCAGCGGTCCCTCACGGCGCAGCAGCGAGCGGACGTCCCCGCCCTGCACGAAGCGCATCGCGATGAACAGCACCTGCCCGACCTCGCCGGCCTCGTACACCGGGATGATGTGCGGGTCGTCCACGGCTGCCGCCGCCCGCGACTCCCGGATGAAGCGCTGCCGGAACATGTCGTCCGAACCCATCGCGGGGGTCATGATCTTCAACGCCACGAGCCGGTTCAGGCGCTCGTCGCGCGCGCGGAAGACAACGGCCATCCCGCCCGCGCCGACCTGCTCCTCGAGCCGGTATCCACCCAGTAGTGAGCCTGCGGCGAAGCCGGCCGCCAGATCGGCGCGATGCCCTGGCGACTCCTCGTTCACCCACGCCTCCACACGTTCCTATGCCCTGGGGCATCCTATGCTTTCGCCGATCCCCGCGTCAGAGCGTTAGAACGCTGATATTTAGGCGCATAGGAGATAAGGTTCCGCGGCGTTACCGCAGCGTGTCCCCCGTACGGGGGACACGCTGATTGCGGGGAGTTGCGGGCTGGTGGCGGGACCAGGCCCGTCGTGTCTGGCCAGGCCGCGGGGCGGCGGCCAGGGGGCGCGCCGCGGGGGCGGGCCGCGCCGGTATAAAGGGACCCGGAACGGCTAACCACACCTTCTGCCCTATTTACTAATCCCGGCGTTTGCGATCACCTCCGTGCGGCGACAAAGAGTCTGAACGGGGGGCAGGAAATTGATCGCGAAACGTGCGGCCCGGGCCGCTGGAGAAACCAGGAAAACCGGGCTATCAGTTGTGAAAACGGCGGCCACGGCGCAGGCCGGGCCCCGGCTCGGGAAACGCGCACGGCTGGGCCGGTGGGCGGGCGTCATTCTGACGGTGGGGGCCACCGGCGGGTGCGGCCTGCTGCATCAGGCCGCCGCGCCCACCGGGATGGAAAGGCAGATCCACGAGGGCGAGCAAGTCAGCGCGGCGACCCAGGCGCACGCGCCGGCCACCGCCCGGTCCGCGGGTACCGGCAGCAGCGCGGCCGGCCGCGGTACCGTCGGCACCGGGCCTGCCGCCGGAGCCCTGCCCACACCGTCGGCCACCCCCGGCAAGGTCATGGGCAAGCAGGTCACCGCGATCGGGGACTCGGTCATGGCGGCCAGTGCCATGGCCCTGGCGGCGGCCATGCCCGGCATCTACATCGACGCGAAGCCCGACCGGGAGATGCCCGCGGGCCTGGCCATCGTGCGCCGGCTCGCGGCGACCGGGCGGCTGCGCCCGGTGGTGGTGATCGGCCTCGGCACCAATTACCTCGTCACCACCAAACAGCTCAATGAGCTGATGAAAGTGCTCGGCCCCAACCGTAAGCTGGTACTTATCAACACTTATGTTCCTGACGCGTGGAGCAGGCAGGTCAACGCGACCGAGGCGGCATTTATCGGGCAGCATCCCAGTGTGACCCCCGCCGACTGGTATGACACCATCCGAAACCGGATGAACCTCCTCTGGCCGGACCATATTCATCCCGAGATACCGGGGACCTACGTGTACGCGCGCCTGGTGCGCCGGGCGGTCCAGGCCACCCGCGACGTCGCCGCTCCCTGAGCCGCGCCCGGCTACCCGGAAGGCGACGGCGGCGGCGGGTGCGCATGGCTGACGCTGGGGCCCTTCCGGGTGATGGTGATGTCGCCGCTGTTGTTGCTGACCGTGATCACGTTCCGGGCCGTCGGTGACTGCGGGACGGACACGGTCGTGCTGCCGAACGAGTTCCGCGTCGCGACGCGGTAGGTCGCGGGCCCGGGCGGCAGCACCAGGGTGATGTTGCCGAAGCTGTCGGTGACGGTCACCTGCCTCGGGACCTTGGTGAACGTCAGCGAGATGTCGCCGGAGTTATTGCGGGCCACCACGTCGGCCGCAGCCAGCCCGGTCACCGAGATGTTTCCGAAGCTGTCCTGGAGCCGGGTGTCGCCCGTGACGCCGGACGCCATGATGTCGCCGGAGTTGTTGTCCAGCCGGATGCTCCCGGCCAGGCCGGAGGCGGTAAGGGCGCCGAAGATGTCGGCCAGGTGGAGGTTCCCGGACAGCCGGGACGCGGTCAGGTCCCCGCTGTTGTCCGACAACGCGATCGTGCCGCGCAGTCCGCTGGCGTCCAGTGCGCCGAATGAGTCGCTGACGCTGACCGGCAGCCCGGCCGGGACCATGACGCCGAGGTCGAGCGAGCAGGCCCCGGCGGGCACCCGGCACCGCGGATCAAGCGCCAGCCCGGCCGCGGTGGACCGGTAGCTGAAGGCCGGGCGGGCGAAGCTGCTGCGCAGGTGCCCGCGGACCACGATCCGGCGGCCGGGCCCGGGCCGCACCGTGAGGTTACCGGTGCCGCTGGTCACCCGGGCCTGCCCGGCGGCGGGCACGCTGAACCCGACCCAGTAGCCGACCTGGCTCTGGCTGGCCAGGTAGATAACGGTCCTGTTGACCACGCCGTACGCCCCGAACGCGATGAGGGCCAGTACCACCGGCAGCCCGGCGGCGAGGATCGCCCAGCGCGCCCGGGTCATCGGCGGCGCAGGTGGCATGACTACTCCGCTCCCAGGTAGCGCAGGACCGCGAGGACCCGCCGGTGATCCCGGTCGGCGGGGGGCAGCCGCAGCTTGGTGAAGATGCTGTTGATGTGCTTGGCCACCGCGCCCTCGCCGACGACCAGGGTGGCCGCGATGGCGGCATTGGACCGGCCCTCGGCCATCAGCGCCAGCACCTCGCGCTCGCGGGCGGTGAGATCGGCCAGCGGGTGACGGCTGCGGGCCAGCAACTGCGCGACGACCTCCGGGTCCAGGGCGCTCCCGCCGGCGGCGACCCGGTCCAGCGCGTCGAGGAACTCACCCAGGTCCGCCACCCGGTCCTTGAGCAGGTAGCCGACGCCGTGCGGCCGGTCGGAGAGCAGTTCGGTGGCGTAGCGCTCCTCCACATACTGGGACAGGACCAGCACCCCGACGGCGGGCCAGCGCTGGCGGACCACCAGGGCGGCGCGCAGCCCCTCGTCGGTGAAGGTCGGCGGCATCCGCACGTCCACCACCACGACGTCCGGCTCGTACTTGCCCACCGCCCGGAGGAACTCCTCGGCCTCGCCGGCGGCCGCGGCCACCTCGTGCCCCGCCTCGGCCAGCAGCCGGGTCAGGCCCTCCCGGAGCAGGACCGAGTCCTCAGCGATCACGACCCGCATGGCAGCTCCGCCTCGATCACGGTCGGGCCGCCGGCCGGGCTGCGCACCGACAGCCGCCCGTCCACCCCCGAAAGCCGGTCGGCCAGGCCGGCCAGCCCCTGTCCCTGCGGGTCGGCGCCGCCGATGCCGTCGTCCCGGATCACCACCCGCAGCACGTCGCCGTGCCGGGAGGCCACCACCTCGGCCCGGGTCGCGCGGGCGTGCTTGGCCACGTTGGTCAGCGCCTCCGCCACGACGAAGTAGGCGATGGCCTCGGCGGAGGTGGACGGCCGGGCCGCCAGGCTGGCGCGCACGGTGACCGGAACCGGGCTCAGCGCGGCCAGGCCGGAGATCGCGGCGTCCAGGCCCCGGTCGGCCAGTACCGGCGGGTGCACCCCCCGGACCAGGTTGCGCAGCTCGGCCAGGGCCTCCTTGGCCTCCGCGTGCGCCTGGTCGAGGATGACCCGGGCCCCCTCCGGGTCGTCGGCGAACCGGGCCCGGGCCCGGCCCAGGTTCATGGCCAGCGAGACCAGCCGCTGCTGGGCGCCGTCGTGCAGGTCCCGCTCGATCCGGCGGCGCTCGGCCTCCGCCGACCCCACCGCCCGGGCCCGGCTGGTCTCGAGCTCACCGATCCGCTCGCTCATCTCCGCCTGGCTGCCCGGGCCGATCAGGTAGCGGGCGACCGCGGTATCGGCCGCGGCCAGGCCCAGCGTCACCCGCGGAGCGACCGGCAGCACGATCAGCCCCAGCAGCACGGCCGCGGCCATCAGGCCGGGGCGCGGCAGCCCGGCATCCACATGCCATTGCAGCCGGATCAGCAGCCAGCCGAACAGCGGCAGCCCCAGCATGGCCACGGCGAACGACCAGACTGCGGTGACGATGATCATCTCCGCGAGGCTGAGCGGGAGCCGGATGAGCGCGTACCCGGTGTGGCGCCACGCCACGCGCGCGGTCAGCAGCCGCCACATCCGCCGCCACTGGCCCCGGTCCAGGCTCACCGGGATCCGCGCGGCCCGGACGCTCACGCCCAGCATGACCAGGAACCTGGCCCGCTCGGCCCGGCCGAACTGCAGGCTCAGCCAGAGCGCGGCCACCAGCACCGGGAGGCCGATCAGGAACAGCCACAGCGTCCCGAGGCCGGCCAAGGCCAGCGCCACGATCACGCCGAAGGCCAGCGCGCCGGTGATCACCCCGGCCATCAGGTGAATGACGGCCAGCCAGGTCTGCGCGGAGACTACCGGCCCGGCTACCCCGGCCAGCATCCGGGCCAGCGGCCCCCGGGCTAGCGGCCCCTGGCCCAGGCCAACACCGCCTGCGTGACCGCGGCCCGCCCGGAGACCGGCCGCGGGGCCGGCTCCTGCGCCGCCATCCGTCATCGCTCCTCCGGTGCTTGGGTTCCGGGTCTGACGCTAGAGGAATCATGGCCCGCCGCCCATCCCGCAGGGGCCCGGCTCGCTGCGGGAGCTAGCACCACCCTGGATCGGGGGTCCTGCGGGATGTCGCCGGCCCCTCCCCGCCCGGGAGGCTGTCAGCGCCGGGCCGATCCGGTCCGGCCCATCCTGGCTCAGGGCACCATCACGGGAGGAACACCCATGAACGCGGACATCACCTCGGGCTGGGCGGGTGCGGGGGGCGCCGCGGCCCCGCCCGCGGACCCGCTCATCCAGCTCAGCGACGTGACCAAACGATACGAGGACGACGGCCAGCCCGCGCTGACGGACGTGCGCCTGGACATCGCCCGGGGCGAGGCGGTCGCGGTGATGGGACCGTCCGGCAGCGGCAAGTCCACCCTGCTCAACCTCATCGCCGGGCTGGACCGGCCGACCAGCGGGACGGTCACCGTGGCCGGGCAGCGGATCGACCGGCTCAGCGAGACCGGGCTGGCCCGGTTCCGGCGGCAGCAGATCGGCATGATCTTCCAGTTCTTCAACCTGCTGGACGACCTGACCGTGGCCGACAACGTGCTGCTGCCCGCCCAGCTGGCCGGGTTGTCCCGGCGGCAGGCCCGGGCCCGGGTCGCCGAACTGCTGGCCGCGCTGCGCATCGAGCAGCACAAGGACGCCTACCCCGGGCGGCTGTCCGGCGGGGAGCGGCAGCGCGTGGCGATCGCCCGGGCGCTGGTCAACCGGCCCCCGCTGCTGCTGGCGGACGAGCCGACCGGCGCGCTGGACACCGCCACCGGGGAGGAGATCGGCGAGCTGCTCCGCGACCTGAACACCGCCGGGCACACGCTGGTGCTGGTCACCCACAACCCTGACCTGGCCGGTCACTACGCCAGCCGCACGGTGTATATCGCCGACGGTCTTGTTTTCTCGGGCGACAACCAGTCCGGCGCCGGCCAGGCCGCCGCGCCGGCGGGGGTACGGCGATGAGAGCCGGGCCGGTCAGCCGGGCGATTCGCGGCGGGGTGGCCCGCCGCCGGGTGCAGACCATCGTCATCGCCCTGGTGCTGCTGGTGTCCACCGGGGCAGCCGTGCTGGCCCTGGCGCTCGTGGTGGACTCCAGTGCCCCGTTCGACCACTCGTTCGCGGCGCAGCGTGGCGCCCACCTGGCCGTGATCGTCAACCCGGCCCGGGCCACCCCGGCCGACGTGGCCGCGACCACCCGGCTGAGGCAGGTCAGCGCCACCGCCGGCCCGTTCGCGGCGCTGAGCATCGCCGCGCAGCTGACCGGCCAGGCCGGGCCGGATGGATCCCTGCCCCCCATGACGCTGGCCGGCCGGTCCGCGCCGGGCGGCCGGGTGGATGACCTCACCTTGCAGTCCGGTCACTGGGCGGACCGGCCCGGCCAGCTGGTCCTGGCCGTCAACCCGGCCAGCGACATAGCAGATCGGGCTCCCGCTCGGGGCGAAGATCACCGTGCTCAGCGCGCCGGGCCATCCGGTGCTGACCGTGGTCGGGGAGGCTGCCTCGGTCACCAACTCGGCGGACGGCTGGGTCACGCCGGGCGAGATCACCCGGCTGCACACCCCGGGGACGCCCGGCAGCGAGCAGATGCTGTACCGCTTCCGCGACGCCGGCTCGGCCGCGGCCGTCCGCGCGGATGCCGCCGCGGTCAGCCAGGCGTCCTGCCGTCCGGCGCGGTGACCGCCGTCCAGTCCTACCTGACCGTCCGGGAGCAGGAGACGTCGCAGATCGGGCCGTTCGTCCCGTTCCTGGTCGCCTTCGGGGTGATCGGCCTGGTGATGTCGGTGCTGATCGTGGCCAACGTGGTCAGCGGCGCGGTGGTGTCGGGTTACCACCGGATCGGGATCCTCAAGAGCATCGGCTTCACCCCGGGACAGGTGGTGGCGGCCTATACGGTCCAGGTCCTGGTGCCCGCCCTGGCCGGCGTGCTGGCCGGCCTGGTGGTCGGCGACCTGCTGGCCATGATGCTGCTGCGCCAGGCTGCGAACGCCTACGGCGTGGGCCAGCTCAGCGTCCCGGTGTGGGTGGACGTGGCCGTGCCGGTGGCCATGCTCGGTCTGGTGGCGATCGCGGCCCTGCTGCCGGCCATGGGGGCGTCCCGGCTCAGCGCGGTGCAGGCCATCGCCGCGGGCCGGGCCCCCCGGGCGGGCCGCGGCTACGCCGCGCACCGGCTGCTGCGGCGGCTGCGGCTGCCCCGGCCGGTGACGATCGGGCTGGCGGCCCCGTTCGCCCGCCCGGCCCGCACCGCGATCACCCTGGTGGCCGTGTTCCTCGGGGCGGCCGCGGTGACCTTCGCGATCGGCCTGGGCAGCTCGCTGAACCGGGTGGTCGGCGGCCTGTCGCACTCGGCCGCTGAGCCGGTGCAGATCTACCGGAACTCGCAGAACTCGTTCATCTTCACCGCCGCCCAGCAGCGGACCGTGCAGGCGGCGCTGGCCGCCCAGCCCGGCACGCGCCGCTACGTGGCCGAGACCGACAACCAGATCAGCGTGGCCGGGCTGACCGGGCAGCATCCGCTCACCGCGTTCCGCGGCCCGGCCGCCTGGACCGGCTATCCGATCATCAGCGGGCACTGGTACACCGGACCGGGCCAGGCGGTCGTGTCCACCGGCTTCCTCACCCTGACCGGCAAGGCCGTCGGCGGGACCGTGACGATCGTGCTGGGCGGGCGGCCGATCCCGCTGCGGATCGTCGGCGAGGACTTCGACGCCGACGACCGCGGGATATCCGTCATCACCGACTGGCAGACCCTGGCTGACGCGCACCTCGGCCCGGCCCTGACCGCGCCGGGCCAGTACGACGTCGGGCTGCGTCCCGGCGTCTCGGCGGCCAGCTACGCGCAGTCCATCGGCGCCAGGCTCGGATCGTCGTACTCGACGTCCCTGAACAGCCAGGAACTCCGTCGTGGTGAGCCTCATGCTCGGCCTGATCGGCACCCTCACCGTGCTGCTGGCCCTGGTGGCCGGGCTGGGCGTGCTGAACACCGTCGTCCTGTCCACCCGCGATCGGGTGCACGACCTGGGCGTGTTCAAGGCCATCGGGATGACCCCCCGGCAGGTCATCGCCATGGTGGTCTGCTGGGTCGCCGGAACCGGGCTGGTGGCCGGGCTGATCGCGCTGCCGGCCGGGGTCGCGCTGCAGCACGTCGTGCTGCCGGTGATGGCGTCGTCCGCGAACCTGGGCCTGCCCGCCAGTTACCTGTCCGTCTACCGGGGACCGGAACTGGTGGTGCTGGCCCTGGCCGGGGTGGTGATCGCCATCCTCGGGGCGCTGCTCCCGGCGGGCTGGGCGGCCCGGATCCGTACCGCCTCCGCCCTGCGCGCGGAGTAACGCGGGAACCAGGCCCGGCCGGCCGGACAGGGGCGGACCGGCCGGGCCGGTTCCGCCGGCGGGTCCAGTCAGCGTGCCTGGGCGGGTCCGGCGCTCGACTCGGCGGTTCCGGTGCTAGGACTGCGGGGTGATGACGATGCGCTGAGTTGTGCCGGCCGCGTCGGCCCAGGCCTGCTCGACATCGGTGAGTGACGTGGGCCGCGCGTCGATCACGAAGCTTCCCCCGGTGATCTCCTGGGCGAGGGCGGGCAGTTCGGCGAGGATCTCCCGGGTGCTGACGGAGCCTTGCCCGCTGCCGACGATCTGCAGGCGGGCGGCGCGCAGCGCGGCGGAAGGGATCGCCGCGGTGGGGCCGGCGACCGACCCGATCTGGATCCAGGTGAGGGGCTGGCCGCGGTCGGCCCGCCCGGTGACAACCGCGACCATCGCGGCGGCGGCGGGTTCGCCCCAGAGGTAGTCGATCACGACGTCGACCTCGGCCGCAGCCTGGCCGAGCCGGCGGGCGACGCCGTCAGCGTCCCCGTCGAGCAGCACGGTGCCGGTGGCACCGAGGGCGGGCAGGCCAGCCAGCCGGCCGGTGTTGCGCCCGGCCGCGATGACCTGGTTCGCGCCGAGGCGCTTCGCGATCTGCACGGCCATCTGGCCGGCGTTCCCGGTGGCCCCGAGGACGAGCACGTTCTGCCCGGCCTGGAACGGCACCCGCTGGCGTAGCGCGACCCAGGAGGACATGGCCGGGTTCATGGCCGCGGCGACCGCGATCGGGTCGGCGTCCTCGGGCAGGACGATGCTGCGGCGGGTGTCGATGACGGTCTGCTCAGCCATCGCGCCCATCCGCGTGTCCGGGAGGACGAAGTAGCGCAGCCGCCCGTCAGCGCCACGCCCCACACCGTCGATGCCCGGCACGAGTGGCAGTTCGCCGGTGCTGGTGTAGTGCGACCCGTCGGCCTGCGACCGGACGCGCGGGTGCAGCCCCGCCGCGATCACGCCGACGATCATGTCGTCGTCCCCAGCCGGGATGGGGACGGGGAACTCTTCGTAGCGGGGAGCGGTGTCGAATGAGGAAACGACCGCAGCCTTCATGATGATCTCCATAAATGTAGTTGGTAATACGAACTAAAACTAGTTGGTATTACGAACCGAGTCAAGTAAGATCCGGAGGTGGCCACGCCAGAAGAACCGCCCCGCGCCGTCACTCACGATGGCCTGGTCAACGCGCTCGTCCAGGTCTCCTTCGTGACCATGGCCGTGCTGAGCAAGGTGGGCGCCGAACACGACCTGTCCCTCACCCAACTGCGGGTCCTCGGGATCCTGCGGGACCGCCGGGTCGGGATGACCAGGCTGGCCGACTACCTGGGGCTGGAGAAATCCACCCTGACCGGGCTGGTCAACCGCGCCGCGAAGCGGGGACTTCTCGAACGGGGCCGGGCCGCCCACGACGGCCGCGCCGTGGACGTGTTCCTCACCCCCGCCGGGGCGGCACTGGCCGAACGTTTCCAGGCCCAGGTCCGGCGGTCACTGTCCCCGCTGACCAGCGAACTCGGTCCCGCCGAGCAACGCCAGGTGCAGACGCTGCTGGAACGGATGCTCGGTCCTCACGGGTCCGGGTAACCGGGCGCCAGGTCCTTGACCATGGTGTCGGATTGCGGGTCGCTGGAGTCCACGACCCGGTAGCCCTCGGCGAGGTACAGCTTCTGGGCGAAGTTCTTCCGTTCGACGCTGAGGCTGATCTGCCGGATGCCGGCCGAACGGGCCTGCCCGGCGAGGGCCCGCAGCAGGGCCCGGCCCACGCCCTGGCCGCGCCAGTCCCCGGCCACGGCGATCGTCAGTTCGGGTACGTCGGGGGCCACGAACCCGTATCCCGGGTCAGCCGCGGGCAGGAAGCGGAGCCAGGCCGCGCCAGCCGGCGCCCCGTCCGCCTCGGCGATCACGCCCAGATCGGTATCACGGGGCCAGCCGGCGATGTAATGCGCTGTCGCGGGCGCCGAGAGCACCCGACGGCGGCTCTTCTTCCTCCACTCCGCTGACCAGTTGGCCGCTTCCACCAGCATGTCCGCCAGAAACGACCCGTCCTCCGCCGTAGCCCGGCGAACCACCCACCGGTTCTCATCCACCCCCCGACGCTATCGCCGCCCGGGCTCCCGGGGTGTCTGGCGAGCTTCCATGATCACAGTCAGAAAGTGGTGTCATGCGTCAGAAATTGACCGTGATCACCCGGGCCGTGGGTGCTCGCGGCGGGAACCGGGGGCGGGGACGGTTCGTGTCTCCCGGTGAGGGACCGGGTTGGTTAGGGTGAACGGACAGGGCAGAGGAGAAGATCACGTGTCCAGAGGGACCGGGGGGAAAGGACGCTCGGGCCGGGGCGGCTCAGGCAGTAGCCCGGGTAGCAGCTCAGCCGGAGGCGGCTCCGGCGACGGGGACGCCAAGTCTGGCGCGGCCAAGCCCGGCCGGACCGGATCGCCCAGGCGGGGGGCAAGCCCGGCCGGACCGGGTCGCCCCCGGCAGGCGGGGCCCAGGCAGGCGGGGGCAGCCCTGGCGGGGGCAAGTCTGGCGGGACCAGGCCAGGGGGGACCAAGTCCCGCGGATCCAAGGCGCGGGGTGCCGCCGCCCGGGCCAGGGTCGCCGAGATGCGAGCCCGCGAAGCGGCCCGGCGGCGGCGCCGCAACTGGCTAGTCGGGATCGGCGCAGCGGTGGTCGTGATCATCGCCGCCGTGGCCATCACCCTGGCCGTCACCAGCAGCAGCGGCAGCCCGGCCAGCGCCGCCGGCGGTGTGCCGAAACTCAAGCTGGCCTCGCTCAGCACGCTGGGCACGCTGAAGCCGATGCCCTCGCCTGGTCCCAACGGCCCCGAGGGCGTGCCGGTCCCGGCGGCGCCCGCGCTGGCCAGCACGGCCAGCAAGGCCACCGGGAAGACGGTGGACGGGATCAGCTGCGACACCACCGAGCAGTTGGTGTATCACATCCACGCGCACCTGACGGTGTTCGTGAACGGTGCCGCCCGGCAGATCCCGGCGGCCATCGGCATCCCCGGCGCCCAGGCCCAGAACACGCCGACCGGCCCGTTCATCGCCAGCGGCAGCTGCTTCTACTGGCTGCACACGCACGCCGCCGACGGCATCATCCACATCGAGTCCCCGGTCCACCGCACCTACACCCTGGGGGACTTCTTCGACGTCTGGGGCCAGCCGCTCGGCCCGGACCAGGTCGGCCCGGCCCGCGGCCCGGTGACCGCGATCTACAACCGCCAGGTCTACCGGGGCAACCCCCGCAACATCCCGCTGGAGAAGCACGCCCAGATCCAGCTGGAGGTCGGGAAGCCGCTCATCTCCCCGGCCTCCATCACCTTCCCGAGCGGCCTCTGACCGCCAGCCCGGCCGGGACGGCCCAGACCGGCCGGGACGGCCACGCCCGGCCGGGACCGGGCCCCGGCCGGGACCAGGCCCCGGCCGGGACGGTCTCCCCGGCCGCAAGGTCAGCCGGCCCGGGGATCCCAGCGGAACCGCCGGACCGCGATAAGCCCGCCGACCACGCCCCACGCCAGCAGGACGCCGAGGGCGGCCCAGTCGAACCCGGTGTGCCGCGCGAACGGGCCCATCAGAGCGTCGTTGAACGGCCGTACCGGCAGGATCCCGGTGATGCGCTGGATCACCTGCGAGTGGATCGGGAGATAGGTGCCCGAGATGAACACCAGCGGGAACAAGACCAGCTGCACGACGGCCGGGGCGGCCTCCGCGTTGCGGATCAGGGACGCCACCGCGACACCCAGCGCGCAGAAACAGGCCGCGCCGAGCACGAGGGCGACCACGATCGCCGCCCAGTGGCTGGGCAGCGGCACGCCGAACAGCCGGCCCACCGCCACGATCAGCACGATGTCCACCACGCTGACCACGATGCAGTGAGCCAGCAAGCCGAGGAAGTAGGTCCAGGCCGGCAGCGGCGTGGCCCGGATCCGCTTGAGGATCCCGTTCTGCCGCCGGGTGGAGAGCACGATGGCGAGCTGGCTGTAGCAGGCACCCAGCACCGAGACCGCGGCGATCGTGGGCACGTAGTACTGCAGGGCCGACAGCCCGTAGAAGTAGGAGCTCCGGCCCACGCCGTGGAACAACGCGCCGAACAGGGTGATGATCACGACGGGGAACACGAACGTGAAGAACGCGCTCTGCGGGTTGCGCCAGAACGACAGCTGCTCGTAGCGGACCTGGTGCCACAGCAGGGCGAGATCACGCCGCTGCGCCCGGCCGGTCGTCGGCGTCATGTCCTGGTCCTTTCCCTGGCTCGTTTGCGGTCGGCCCGTTTGCCGCCGGCCCGGTTGCGGCAGGCCCGCGTGTCGTCGGCCTCTTTCTCGTCGGTACTGGCCGCCGATCCAGGGCCAGTCAGTCTCAGGTAGACGTCTTCGAGGCTGGGCGGTTCGACCGTGAGCTGGTCCAGGACCAGGCCGCGGTTCAGCGCCCAGGCGGTCAGCTCGTGCAGGGCCCGGGTCGGCTCACTGACCGCCACGGTGACCAGGTCACCTGGCTCCGGCTCGGCGGCCGGCTCCACCGCCGGACGGGCCCAGTCCGGGAGGTCCGCGGCCAGGCATCCGGCCGGGAGCGCGAAACGGATCTGGGTCCGGGCCGAGGCCCGGCCGCCGATGTCCGCCAGGGTCCCCTGGGCCACTACCTGGCCGTCGGACAGCACCGCCACCCGGTCGGCCAGCGCCTGGGCTTCCTCCATGTAGTGCGTGGTGAGCAGGATCGTGGTTCCCGAGTCGCGCAGGCTGCGCACGAGCTGCCACGCGTCCCGCCGGGCGGCCGGGTCGAACCCGGTGGTCGGCTCGTCCAGGAACAGCAGTTCCGGATCACCGATCAGCCCCAGGCCCAGGTCCAGGCGCCGTTTGCGGCCCCCGGACAGGTTCCGCACCTTGGTCCGCTCCTCCCCGGCCAGGCCGACCAGGGCGATCACCTCATCGACGCCTCGCGGTGCGGGGTAATAGCCCGCGTTACGGGCGATGGTCTCGCGCACCGTCAGGTAGGGCTCGACCGCGATGTCCTGCAGGACCAGCCCGATCCGCTCCCGCAGTTCGCGGCCCGTCGCCCGGTCACCGGGATCGAGGCCCAGCACTTCGGCCTGTCCGGTGTCCCGGGCCCGGAACCCCTCCAGGATCTCCAGCGTCGTGGTCTTCCCGGCGCCGTTCGGCCCCAGCAGCGCGAAGATCTCGCCCGCGCCGACGGTGAAGCTGATCCCGCGCAGCGCGGGCACGCTGCCGTAGCTCTTGGCCAGCTCCTCTACTACGACCGCGCCACGCACCGGACCTCCAAGGACACGTCGAGGTAGCGCGCGGCCAGCCCGGGAGACGCGGTCACGCCGAACTCGGTCCGGTCCAGGCGCACGGAGCCCCGGGCCGTGAACGAGCCGGCTGATACGTCCGACACCTCCACCGGCAGGCGGACCGGGCGGGCCACCGCGCCCACCGTCAGTGTGCCCAGCAGATCCTGGCCGTCCCTTTTTTCCGCCACGAACACCATTACCGGGTACCGGCTCGTATCCAGGAATCGGGCCGACCGGACGGTGGCGTCCCGCGCCGGGTTCCCGGAGTTCAGGCTCGCCGTGTCGATCTCCACGGAGACTCTGGACTCGCTGGCCGGCTCGGTCACGTCCACGGTCCCGGCCCGGATCTGGAAGCGGCCGCGCACCGGGGCGAGCCCGAACAGGTGCCGGGTCCGGAACCGGACGGCCGAGGCGGCCGGGTCGATGTCGTACCGGCCGAGCCGGGGTTTCGTCGCTGCTTGTGCTGGTGTGGTTTCCATGCCCCCCATTCCAGGGTCGGCGGGCCACCCGGGGCCAGGGTAGCCGGTCGGATTCCGGCCCGACGAACGGCTGCTCCCCGGCGGCCGGATACGACTTTCGTAGGTTTCTGCCCCCGCCGGCCGTCGGGTCTGGCCGCCGGACCCACGACGCCGGCCCCCAGATGACGTAGCGTTTTCGGCATGGAAGAAGGGCTGTGGTACCGGCGGCGCCCGTTCGCCGTGGAGGTGGCGGTCGCCACGTGGTACCGGCGGCACTGGTTCGCCGTGGACGTGGCGCTCGCCGTGTTCTTCGTGCTGCTCGACACCGGGGCGACGCTCGTGGGCGCCTCGTGGTGGCCGGTCCACCCGAGTCCGCTGGCCTGGAGCCTGCTGGCCCTGCAGGCGGCGGCCGTCGCCTCGCTGGTCGTCCGGCGCCGGGCGCCGCTGCTGGTGATCGCGATCCTGGGCGGGTTCACGCTCGGCGGTGACCCTGCTGATCTGGCCGGCCGGCGCGCTGGTGCCCGCGCACCCCGGCAACCTGTGGGCCCCGTTCGGCACGATCCTGGCGTCCTACGGGCCCTTCTACTATCGCGAGAACCGGCGGACGGCCTTCCTCGCGGTCGCCCTGCTCACGGTGATCGTGGCCCGGCCGTGGCAGCCATCAGCCATCGTCATCACCGTCGCCGTGCTGCGCACCGCGGTCGGGCCGCTGCTGGCCCTGTACTTCGGGGCCCGCCGGTGCATGGTGCAGTCACTGAAGGAGCGGGCCGAACGGGCCGAGCGGGAACGCTATCTGCTGGCTGAGCAGGCCCGGACCGAGGAACGCGCCCGGCTGGCCGGGGAGATGCACGACGTCGTGACCCACCGGGTCAGCCTGATGGTGCTCCAGGCGGGCGCGCTGCGGATGACCGCACCCGACGAGGCGACCCGGCAGGCCGCGGAGGAATTGCGGGCGGCCGGCTGCCAGGCCCTGGACGAGCTGCGTGACCTGGTCGGGATCTTGCGCGCAGCGCCGGATGGCGGCGAGGTGCCGTCCACGCCCGGGCTCGCCGCCCTGGTCGAGGAGTCGGTCAAGGTGGGCACGCCGGCCGAACTGGTCGAGGACGGCGATCCCGCCCTCGCCTCGCCGGTGGTCGGGCGGACCGTGTACCGGATCGTCCGGGAATCCCTGACCAACGTGCGCAAGCACGCGCCCGGCACCCGGGTGACCGTACGGGTCAGCTACGGCCCCTCGCAGCTGCGGCTGACCATCCGCAACACCCCGCCTGGCCAGGCTGAGGATGCCGCCGGCCGAGGCTCGTGGACGCCTCCGGCCAGATCGTGGACGCCTCCGGCCGGGCCGTGGACGCCTTGGCCCGGGCCGGGGACGCTTCCCGCCTGGCCGGGACCGGCTCCGGCCTGGGTATCGCCCAGCTCCGGCAGCGGGTGGAACTGGTGCACGGGACACTGCGGGCCGGCCCCTCCCGGGACGGGGGGTTCTGCGTGGAGGCCACGCTGCCTGCCTACGTGCCGACCGCGGAATCGGCGGCGTGAGCGTGATCCGGGTCGTGGTGGTGGACGACGAGCCGATGGTCTGCGCCCATCTGCGGACCATCCTGACCTCCGGCGACACCATCGAGGTCGTGGCGGACGCCCAGGACGGGGCGGCCGGCGTCGAGGCGGTCGTCCGCACCCGCCCCGACGTCGTGCTCATGGACCTGCGCATGCCGGGCGTGGACGGGCTCACCGCGATCGAGCGGATCAGCGAGCTGGCCGATCCGCCGGCCGTGGTGGTGCTGACCACCTTCGACGCCGACGAGTACGTGCTCCGCGCGCTGCGGGCCGGCGCGGCGGGATTCCTGGTCAAGTCCACGCCGCCGGAGGATCTCATCGGGCTGGTCCAGGTGGCCGCGGAAGGGCACACGGTGCTGGCCCCGGCGGCGGCCCGGCGGCTGATCGCCGCCTCGACCGACACCCAGCCCGCCCGCGACCGGGCCCGCCAGCTGGCCGGGTCGCTCACCGAGCGCGAGGCCGAGGTGCTGGCCTGCCTGGGGGAGGGCCTGTCCAACGCGCAGATCGCGGCGCGGCTCTACCTGTCCGAAGCCACGATCAAGGGCTACGTCTCACGGACACTGGACAAACTGGGCTGTGCGAACCGCACCCAGGCCGGGCTGCTGGCCCACGACGCCGGGCTCGTCAGCCCATAACTGGCCCGCGGCGGGGTAGATGCCTTCCATCACGGCGAGCGGGGGCCCCATGGGACGTGACATCCAGGCCATCAAGATCAGTGGCGAGGACCGGCGGAAGTACCGGGAGAAGGTGCAGCGTTCGCTGGACGTGTTCGCCCGGATGCTCCGCGAGCGCCGGTTCGAGGCCAGCCCGTCGCGGGTGGGCGTGGAAATCGAGCTGAACCTGGTCGACTCTCTCGGGATGCCGTCCATGCGCAACGCGGCCGTGCTCGACGCGATCGCCGACCCGGCCTGGGCGACCGAGCTCGGGCAGTTCAACCTCGAGATCAACGTGCCGCCCCGGCGCCTCGAAAAGAGCGCCCTCGCGGACCTGGAGCAGGAGATCCGCGCCAGCCTGAACGGCGCGGACGCCAAGGCCCGCGGCACCGGGAGCGGCCTGGTCATGATCGGGATCCTGCCCACGCTGGCCGAGGAGTACATGCACGAGGAGACCCTGTCGGCTAATGCGCGGTACCGGGTGCTGAACGAGCAGATCTTCGCGGCCCGCGGCGAGGACATGCGCATCGCCATCGACGGCGCCGAGCACCTGCTCACCCACGCGGGCAGCATCACCCCCGAGGCGGCGTGCACGAGCGTGCAACTGCACGTCCAGGTCAGCCCGGACGCGTTCGCGAGTTACTGGAACGCGGCCCAGGCCATCGCCGGGGTCCAGGTCGCCCTGGCCGCCAACTCCCCGTTCCTGTTCGGCCGGCAGCTGTGGGACGAGACCCGGATCACCTTGTTCGAGCAGGCCACCGACACCCGGCCCGATGAGCTCAAGCAGCAGGGGGTGCGGCCCCGGGTGTGGTTCGGTGAGCGGTGGATCACGTCGGTGTTCGACCTGTTCGAGGAGAACCTGCGGTATTTCCCGGCCCTGCTGCCTATCTGCGAGGACGAGGATCCGCTGGCGGTGCTGGATGGCGGGGACATCCCGCAGCTGGGCGAGATGAGCCTGCACAACGGGACCGTGTACCGCTGGAACCGTCCCGTGTACGCCGTCGTGGACGGCCAGCCGCATCTGCGGGTGGAAAACCGTGTCCTGCCGGCCGGGCCCTCGGTCGCCGATGTGATGGCCAACGCGGCGTTTTACTACGGGCTGATCCGGGCCCTGGCTGAGGAGCAGCGGCCGGTGTGGACCCAGATGACCTTCGCGACCGCGGCCGAGAACCTGCACGAGGCCGCGCGGCATGGCCTGGACGCCCGGCTGTACTGGCCGGGGCTGGGCGAGGCGCCCGTGGCCGAACTGGTGCTCCGCCGCCTGCTGCCGCTGGCCCGCGAGGGCCTGCGCCGCTGGGGTGTCGATCCGGGCTCCGCCGACCGCCTGCTGGGCATCATCGAGCAGCGCTGCCTCACCGGCCGGAACGGCGCGGTCTGGCAGATCGCCACGACCCGGGCCATCAGCGAGCAGACCGGGGCGGATCGCGCGGAGGCGCTGCGCCAGATGACCCAGCGCTATATCGAGCTCATGCACGGCAACGAGCCGGTGCACACCTGGCCCGGGTTCGGCTGACCCGCCGCATCTCCGGGTCCGGGCCCACCGCGAAATTGTCACTATGTGAGACCTGGGATCGCTGGCCAGCGTGCCAGTATCGGCAGGCAGACCTTTGCGTGCCGGCCATCTGGAACGAGGAGACATGAGCGACCCGAATCCCGCATCGTCGAAGCCACCGATGCTGACCGTCGCTCTCGACCTGCCGTCCGCGCAGATCCTCGCCGACCAGGCGTCGATCGTCTCGGATCTCCAGTTCGTCGTGGAATGCTGCAAGGGACTGCTCGGCGAGCTGGACAAGCCCGAGGAAGAGCGGGACTCGGTGGTGCCGCAGGCGCTGTGGTCGGCCGCCCTGGCCTCCTACTCCCGCTGCTTCAGCAAGGGCAAGCGGTTCGGCCTGGGGGCCGACGACATCACCAGCCTGCCCCTCGAGGGGGAGGTCATGACGTTCCACAAGTGGGCCATCGGGCAGCGCACCATGCTCACTACCCATCCCACCGACCCGTTCGACGCGGCCAAGGTGGGGGCGGCGCTGGCCCGGCCCGGGCAGGGGAAGCGCCGGGTGGAGGGCATCGCGATCCTGACCACCAGCCGGGTGCTCGTCGACGACACCGGGGTGCGGCAGCTGGGCGCGCTGGCGTCGGCGCTGGCCAAGCAGACCGCAGAGCGCGCCCAGAAGCAGCAGGACACGGTGCTGGAGGAGGCCCAGCAGCTCGACCTGGACCACCTCTACCGCCAGCCCCCGCTGACCAGCGCCCGCCCGCTGCCCAACCTGCCCACCCTGCCGCAGCCCTCCGCCTGACCCAGCGCCTGCTGGCCCCGGCCTGCTGACCCGGCGCCGACTCTTCACGCGGCAGTGCTCCAGGTGGGTGTTTTGTCCGGTTATGGCGCACGTTCCGCGTGAAGAGTGGACGGGAGTGGCCAGTGTGACTGGAGTCGTCAGGCCCTGGACGCACAGTTTCCTCGCAGACCAGTCTCATCAGGCTCGCTTGCCTCGCTAGTCCCGGTGGTAGCGCCGCATGCATGAATTGCGGCCGACGGGGCAGCCAGGAGTCCTTAACGGCCGGTCTGGCGGCCGTTGACCTCAGCGAGGAGGCCGCGACCATGACTGACGCACGGCCCCAGACCGCCGCGCCCGCAGACACGGGTGACGGCGCGGGCCGGTTCCACCGGACGCTGGGCGTGCTGCCCGCCACGGCGGTGAACATGACCCAGATGTGCGGCATCGGCCCGTTCATCACGATCCCGCTGATCGTGGCGGCGATGGGCGGACCGCAGGCGGTACTGGGCTGGATCGCGGGCGCGATCCTGGCCCTGGCCGACGGGCAGGTCTGGGCGGAGCTCGGGGCGTCCATGCCTGGCTCGGGCGGGACCTACCTGTACCTGCGCAAGGCCTTCCGGCACCGCACCGGCAACCTCATGCCGTTCCTGTTCATCTGGACCGCGATGCTGTTCATCCCGCTCATCATGTCCACCGGCGTGATCGGGCTGGTGAGCTACCTGGGCTTCTTCTACCCGCATCTGTCGGCGTGGCAGGGTCACCTGATCGGCCTGGGCGTCACCGCCCTGGTCGTCGTCGCCCTGTACCGGCGGATCGAGCGGGTCAAGGTGCTCACCACCGTGCTGTGGGTGGTGATGGTGCTGGCCGTCGGCCTGACCATCGCCGCCTCCTACAGCGGGTTCCACCCGTCGCTCGCGTTCACCTACCCGCACGGGGCGTTCAGCGGTGGCGGCGCGTTCTTCGCCGGGCTCGGCGCCGGGCTGCTCATCGCGATTTACGACTACCTCGGCTACAACACCACCGCGTACATGGGCGATGAGCTGAAGGACCCCGGGCGGACCCTGCCCCGGTCCATCATCTTCTCGATCCTCGGCATCATGGTGTTCTACCTGGCGCTGAGCATCGGCGTGGTCGGGACGGTGCCCTGGCCCACGGTGGCCCGGTCCACCTCGGTGGCGTCCCTGGTGGTGACCAGGAACTGGGGTCACGGCGCGGCCGACGTGGTCACGGTGCTCATCCTCATCACCGCGTTCGCCTCGGTGCTCACCGGACTGCTGGGCGGGTCGCGGGTGCCCTACCAGGCCGCCCGGGACGGCGTGTTCTTCCGCGCGTTCGGGCGGCTGCACCCGCGCGGTGACTTCCCGCACGTGGCCCTGATCGCGCTCGGCGTGATCACTGCGGTGGGCTCTTTCTTCACGCTCACCACGATCATCGCCATGCTGACCGCCGTGATCGTGATCGTCCAGGCGGTAGCGCAGGTCGTGGCGCTCACCGTGCTCCGCCGCCGCGAGCCCGGCCTGCGCCGGCCGTACCGTCAGTGGCTCTACCCGCTGCCCAGCCTGGCCGCCCTGGCCGGCTGGATCTATGTCTACTCCTCGGCCGGCCGGGTGCCGATCGAGTTGTCGGTCGCGTGGGTGGTCGCCGGGGTGGTGGCCTTCCTGGTCTGGGCCCGGGTGACCCGGGTCTGGCCGTTCGGGCCGAAAGAGTCCCGGGAGGCCGTGACGGCTGCGCAGCCGTAACGTTCCCGGGACGGTCGCGGCGTAGCGTCCACGCAGGTGGGGGGACGCAACCGGGGAGGGGGCGTTTCAGGGGGTTTCACGACGCTGCCACGGGCAGCACCGCCTACGTCTCACCGTCCGGCAGTTCGGCCGGGGCGGACACATCGTGCGCCACGGCCGGGTACGCGAGCATCAGCAAGGCCGTGAACGCGGCCAGCGCGGGCGGCACGGTCGTGGTCTGCCGCGGGGTCTACCAGGCCCAGGTCGTGGTGAGCAAGCCGCTGACCCTGGCCGGGCAGCCCGGCGCCGTGATCGACGCCAAGGGGCAGAAACCCCTGAATATCGGGGGCATGAAGCTGCCCGGCAGTATCGGGATCGGCGTCCTGGGCACCAAGAACGTGCGGGTCAGCGGGTTCAAGGTCAGGAACGCCGGCTTCGACGCCATCCTGGTCGCGCTGAGCTCGAGGGTCTCGGTGTCCCATAACCTGCTGAAGCACAACGGCGACGTGGGCGTGGACCTGAACGGCTCGTCCTGGTCGCAGGCCACCGGGAACGTGTCGGAGGACAACACCGGCGGCGGCTTCCTGGTCGCCGACGACGTCGGGCCGAATAGCCACAACGTGGTCGCCTGGAACGTGGCCAGCGACAACCCCGGCGGCTGCGGGGTCATCCTGGCCGGGCACAGCACGGCCGGGGTCACCGACAACCTGGTGGCGCACAACGTGCTCACCCATAACGGCACGCTCAAGTCCACGGGTGGCGGCGCCGGGGTGGTCATCCCGATCGACCTGGCCACCTCGCCCTCGTCGAAGAAGAACGTCGCGGTGCCGGACGCCCGGACCACCGGCATCCTGGTCGGCTCGGCCAGCTCGATCCACGTCCTGATCAGTGGTAACCGCATCGCCCGCAACCACTTCGGGATCTTCCTGGAAGGCGTGGGAAGTCCCGTGCACGCCACG
>CAWINS010000046.1:0-45071 GCA_963837335.1 uncultured Actinomycetes bacterium
ACGGGCTACCACTCGACGAGGGTCCACACCTCCGGGCGGGGAGTGCCGCCGGTGTCCACCGAGGCGAAACCGCGCGCGGCCTCCTTCAGGTGGGCCAGGGCGGCTTCGCGCTGCCCCGCCGCGTGCAGCAGGTCGGCCAGGTTGGTGTGCAGCGCGGCGACCCGGTGCTGGTCGCCCAGTTCGCGGCCCAGCGCCAGCGCCTCCTGGGCCAGCAGCAGGGCCTCGCCCGGCTGGCCGCTGTCGGCCAGCAGCCGGCTCAGGTTGTTGAGCGCGGCCACCGCCGCCCCCGGGTCGGGCAGGCCGCGGGCGTGCTCCAGGCTTTCCCGCAGCCGGGCCGCGGCCGAGGCGGCCGCCCCTCGCCGGGCGTCCAGCATGCCCAGCACATTCAGCGCCTGGGCCACGGCGGCCGGGTCTCCCGCCCGCCGGGCCGCCTCCAGCGCTCTCTCGGCCAGGCCAGCCGCGTCCTGTGCCGCTCCGCGCCGGTAGGCCAGCACCGCGCGGTCGGCCTCGATCCGGGCCCGGCGGCTTGGGTCACCGGGACCCAGCAGGTCCAGGGCGACCTCCAGATGCGCCTCGGCCAGCGCCCAGTCACCCAGCCGGTGATGCACCTCGGCGAGCTTGTGCTCGATGCCCGCCGAGCCGGCCTGCTGTCCGTCGATGGCTGACGCGGCCGCCTCGAACTCGGCCAGCGCTTCCCGGTAACGGCCCAGCACGGTGAGCACGTCGCCCAGCGCGACGGCCACCTCCACCGGCGGGTAGCCCAGCGCCTCGGCCCGGCGCAGGTAGGCGTACTCCTCGGTGTGGGCGTACAGGTCCCGGGCCCGGCCCGCGGCCCGCCACCACCAGCCGGCCGCCTCGGCGTCCTGGCCCGCGCGCTGAAGATGCTCGGCGATCGACGCGGCGCGGGTGGTCACCGGATCCCGCTCGTACCGCCGGATCAGCACGCCCGCGGCCCGGCCATGCAGCAGCCTGCGCCGGGCCAGGGTCGAGGAGTCGTAGACGACCTCCCGCAGGGCCTCGTACGGGAACTCATAGGTCGGACGGCCGCGCTCTCCGGACGGCGGTGTCTCGGTCAGCAGGAACCGGCGGACCGCCTCGTCGAGCGCCTCGACGGTCTCCGTCTCACCCCGCCCGCTGACCGTGCGGAGCAGGTCCGCGTCGCAGCCGCTGCCCAGGACCGCCGCGGTGGACAGCATCTGCAGGGTGGGCTCGCTGGCTGCCTGCAGCCGCCTGCGCAGCAGTTCCCGGACCGAGGCGGGCGGCCACCAGTGCTCGCCGCCGTCGCCGGCCCCCGAGCGCAGTCCCTCCACGTACTCGCGGACCAGCATGGGCAGGCCCCGGGTCTGGGTGAGCAGCCGGCCCACGTCGGCATCCCGGACCCCCGAGCGCAGCAGCAGGTCGCGGACCTGCTCCTCGCGCAGCGGAGCGGGTTCCACCGCCGTGGCCCGGCCGGCGTCGGCCGCCTCGCTGAGCGCGGCCCGCAGCCCGCGGAGCCGTTCGGCGTGCTCGGTGGACCAGCTGATGACGAGCAGCAGCGGCCAGCCCGGGAGCCTGCGTGCCAGGTAGGCCAGCAGGTCCAGGGACGGGCCGTCGGCCCAGTGCGCGTCCTCGACCACGATCACGCCGGCCGGCGACCCGCCCCGGCCTGGCGTCGCCGCGGTCCGCAGCGCATCTGCGATCGCGCCGTAGAGCCGGGCCAGCGCCATCGGGCTGTCCAGCGGAGCTGGGTCGTCCGGGTAGTCCACGGCCAGCTCAGGGCAGAGGCGCCCGGTCATGGCCGCCGTGTGCGCGGGCAGCCGGGCTGGTAGTTCCGGGCAGACCGACAGTGCCGTGCGCAGCAGATCCGCGGCGGCCACGAACGGAAGCTCGCCCTCCCCATCGTGGCACCGGCTGACCAGCATCACGCCCCCAGCCGCCTGCGCCTGGGCGCGGAACTCCTCCAGCAGCCGGGTCTTGCCGCAGCCCGCCGCGCCCAGCACCGTCACCACCCGGCCCGCCGTGCTCACCCCGCGCCAGGCGGCGTGCAGCGCCTGCAGCTCATCCTGCCGGCCCACGAGCGGCCAGCCGGCCGGACCCGGCGCGCCCTCATCCCGGCCTGGCGCGGGGGCCGGTATGGACGGCGCCTGGTTTTCCTGATGAGGCGGCCCCGGGGCGGGCGCCAGCCGCCCAGCCCGGACATCGTCATAGAGCTGGGTGGTCTCCGGAAGCGGCCGCACCGCCAGCTCGGTGTCCAGGATCCGGACCAGGGCCCGGTACTGGCGCAGGGCCGCGGAGCGCTGCCCAGTCCAGGCCAGCAGCCGGATCAGCGCCTGGTGCGCGGGTTCGTGCAGCGGGTCGAGAGCCTGCCAGCGCTGCGCGTGCGCCACCGCGCGGTCCAGGTCACCCGCGGTGGAGCACGCTGTGACCAGCCGTTCCAGCACCGCGGCGAACCGCTGCCGGAGCCGGTCCGCGGTCGCGGCCTGCCAGTCGTCGAACTCGGGACAGTCGCGCAGGGCGAACCCGGCCAGGAAGTCGTCCCGGTAGAGCCGGGCCGCCCGGTCCAGCGCACCAGCGTCCGGCCCGGCCGCCAGCGCCTCGAAATCGGTCACGTCCACCCGCACCCGGCCCGGGTCCAGGGCCACCGCCGCCCGCGTGACCCGCAGGCCTGGCCCGGCCGCGGCGGCCGTGACCGACAACGTGCGGCGCAGCGAGGCCCGCGCCCGGGTGGCGTCCGCCTCCGGCCAGAGCAGCGCCGTCAGCCGTTCCCGGCTCAGCTCATGATCGTGCACCGCGAGCAGGGCCAGCACCGCCGTGGCCTTGCGGGTGTCGAAACTGACCAGCCCGCCGTCCCTGGTCACCGCGGGCGGCCCGAGCAGGGCGAGCTCCAGCTCCGCCACGCCGCCTCCCCCCGGGGTGGTTCCAGGACCTCCGGAAGCCACCGTAACGCAGCATCGTGAAATTCTCGCCAGGCCGCGGACTTGCCGTAACGATCTCGTATCGCCCTCTCCCTAAGCTGGCCCTGAGCTTGGATAAGCGGGACGGACACGGAGCGTGCCATGGCACAAGAGCTGGAGCGGACCAGCGCCGGCGGCAACGGGGGCGTTGCTGGCACCGTCGCCGAGGCACCGGCCCGGGATCCGGCGGGCAGGCCGGCCGGGACCGGCCCCGGGCAGGCGCCGGCCGACGCGGAAGGGCACGCCGCCGTTTCACCGGCCGCCAACGGCGCCGCGCCCGGCCAGCCCGGAACGGGCCAGCCCGCCGCGGGCCAGCTGGGCCCGGGCCAGCCGGACACCGGGCAGCCGGGCGCGGGGGCGCGGTTGGCTACCCGGCCGCGTACCTGGCGCCGAGGCTGGCGGCGGACCCGGCCGGCCGCAGCCTCCGCGGCGCCGGTTCCGGCCCCGGCCAGGTCATCCAGGGACCGGAAATCGACCTGGCGTCCAACGACCCGCTGGTCGGCTACCTGCTCAGCGCGGCCGGTGCGGTGGACATCCGCGGCCTCGAACTCGATTCCCCCGCCCTGGCCGCGATGAAGGACGCCGGGGTGGTGCTCACCGTTCCGCTGATCTCCTCGGGCAGCCTGATCGGCGTGATCAGCCTGGGGCCGCGGCTGTCCGAACGGGACTACACCTCCGAGGACCGGCGGCTGCTCAACGCGCTCGCCGGGTACGCCGCCCCGGCCATGCGGGTCGGCCAGCTGGTCCGCCAGCAGGAGGCTGAAGCCCGCCTCCGGGAGCGGATCGAGCAGGAACTGAAGATCGCGCAGATCATCCAGCAGCAGTTCCTGCCCAAGAGCGTGCCCGACCTGCCCAGCTGGCATGTGGCCGCGTTCTACCGGCCCGCCCGGACCGTGGGCGGCGACTTCTACGACTTCATCCCGCTGCCGGACGGCCGGGTCATGTTCGTGGTCGGTGACGTCACCGACAAGGGCATCCCCGCCGCGCTGGTGATGGCCAGCACGCACGCCCTGCTACGCGGGGCCGCGCCGCGGCTGATCGCCCCCGGCGCGGTCCTCGCGCACGTGAACGACCTGCTCTGCGCGGACATCCCGGCGCACATGTTCGTCACCTGCCTGGCGCTGGTGCTGGACCCGCTGAGCGGCAAGGTCGAGTTCGCCAACGCCGGCCACGACGTGCCCTACGTGCGTACCGCGGACGGCGTGGCCGAGCTGCGGGCCCGCGGCATGCCGCTCGGCCTGATGCCCGGCATGGCGTACGAGGAGAAAACCTTCCAGTTCCAGCCGGGGGACTGCGCGCTGCTGCACAGCGACGGGCTGGCCGAGGCGCACGCGCCGGACCGCGAGATGTTCGGCTTCCCGAGGGTCGCCGAGCTGGCGGGGCGGGGCTCCTCCGGGGAGGAACTGATCGACCTGTGTCTCACCGAGCTCGCCGCGTTCACCGGGCCGGAGGCCGAGCAGGAGGACGACATCACGCTGGTGTGCCTGGAGCGGAGCATGTCCGCCCATTACGCGGGAGGCGGCCGATGACCTCGCTGGCCCAGCCGGCACCGCGGCGCCTCGCGGCGTTCGAGGTGGCCAGTGAGCCAGGCAACGAGCGCCTGGCGCTGGCCCGGGTCGCCGAGGCGGTCGCGGCCAGCGGGCTGGCGCCGGCCCGGCTGGAACGACTGAAGACCGCGGTGGCCGAGGCCACGATGAACGCGATCGAGCACGGCAACCGCGGGCGGCCCGAGATCCCGGTGGACGTCGAGGTCATCCAGGACGGCGACGACATCATCGTGGCCATCACCGATCTCGGCGGGGAGCACGAGCCGCCGGGACCGGTGGAGGAGCCGGACCTCGGACTGAAGCTGGACGGAGAGCAGCGGGCGCGCGGCTGGGGCCTGTTCCTCATCCGGAACATGGTGGACGCCATGCAGGTGCGCACGGACGGCCCGCGGCACACCATCCGGCTCACCATGCGGGCTGGCGGCGCCCCGCCCGTCCCGCACACGGGGGGACCTGAAGGAGACGGCGATGAAGAAGACGTGTGAGGCAGCCGTGCACGCGGTCGGCGGCGCGGCCGTCATCGAGCTGGCCGGCGAGGTGGACGGGGGTGCGGCGGGCGTCCTCAACGCGGCCTACGAACAGGCCGTCGCCAGCGGGGAGCCCGGCACCGTGGTCCTCGACTTCGCCCGGGTCGGCTACATCAACTCGACCGGGATAGCGCTGATCGTGAGCGTGCTCGCCCGGGCCCGCGCCGAGCGCCGCAAGGTGGTCGCGAGCGGCCTGTCCGAGCACTACCGGGAGATCTTCGACATCACCCGGCTGTCGGATTTCATCGAGGTCTTCGGGGATCTCGACGCGGCGGTGAGCGAGCTGGCCGGCCCGGCCGCCTGACCGGCGCACGATCAGCCGGGCCCGGGTCAGCAGAACACAGCGTAAGCAGGGCGCAGGGTCAAGAACGCAGGGTCATAAGGGGAGGGGCGTCATGGACGATCCGGTAGTAACGATGGGCGTTCGCCATATCGGCGGCGACGTGGCGGTAGTGGATATCAAGGGCGAGGTCACCGCGGCTTGCGAGCCGGTCCTGATGTCGGCGTACGAGGAAGCCGGCGGCCCGGGGACCAGCCGGCTGGTGCTCAACTTCGCCGGCCTGGAGTACATGAACAGCGGCGGCATCGGGATGCTCGTCACCCTGCTGGTCCGGGCCAACCGGCAGCGGCAGCAGCTGGCCGCGTACGGGCTGAGCAACCACTACCGGGAGATCTTCGAGCTCACCCGCCTCGACGAGGCGATCACCATCTACGACGACGAAGCATCGGCGCTGGTCGGTGCGGCGACCTGAGGAGGCCGATGTGACTGAGGCAACGGGGCCAGAGCGGGTGCGCTCGGCCGAGCAGATTGAGCTGAGCCACCGCGAGGCCGCCGCGGGCGTGGCGCCGCGGAATGACGCGGGCCGCTGGGCGGCCAAGGTGGACCGGCTCGACGTGGTGGCGCGGGACGGCGTGCGCGGGACCAATGTGGCGGGCCGCCGGCTGACCGGCCCCGTGCAGGGCTTCGGCAAAATGTGGCAGAAGACCTACCGGCTGACCGTCGGTGAGGGCGTATCCCCCCAGCAGGCCATCGCCACCTGGAAGGCCCACTTCCCCGAGTTCTGGCCCAAGGGGAACCGTTTCGCGGGTGCGCTCACCGGCATCAGCCCGGGCGACGTGGCCCTCCTCGACCTGGCCATCGGCGGCGGCGTGAAGCTGTCCACCGGCGTCTTCGTGCTCTACGCGGACGAGGAGTCGTTCACGCTGATGACCCCGCAGGGACACATGTTCGCGGGCTGGATCACGTTCTCTGCCGAGGGCACCCCCGCCGGGACCGTCATCCAGGCCCAGGTCCTGATGCGCGCCAACGACCCCCTTTACGAAGTGGCCATGATGCTCGGCGGCCACCACAAGGAAGACGTGTTCTGGGTGCAGACCCTGACCGCGCTGGGCCACCGGCTCGGCGCCGCTGACACCACGGTGACCACCCGCAACGTGTGCGTGGATACCAGCCGGCAGTGGCGCAACGCCAGCAACGTCTGGCACAACTCCATGGTCCGCAGCGTCCTGCAGACCCTGGCCGCCCCGATCACGGCGCTGCGCCGTCGCGGCTGACTGCACAGGGCCTGGGGGGAGAAGAATGTCCGGTGGCGACGATGTCCGGTGATCCTGACGTCGTGGTGGTGGGCAGCGGGCCGAACGGGCTGGCGGCCGCGGTCACGCTCAGCGCCGCCGGGCTGCGCGTCCTCGTCATCGAGGGTGGCCCCACGATCGGCGGCGGCTGCCGGACCGAGGAACTCACCCGGCCGGGATTCCGGCACGACGTGTGCTCGGCCGCGCATCCGCTGGCGGTGACCTCATCCTTCTTCCGCCGCTTCGACCTCACCGCGCGTGGTGTCCGGTTCGCCGGTTCCGACGTGGTGTTCGCCCAGCCGCTGGACGGCGGCCGCGCCGCCGTGGTCAGCCGGTCCGTGGACGCGACCGCGGAGCGCCTGGGCCGTGATGCGGCTGCCTACCGCCGGCTGCTGGGCCCGCTGGCCCGCGACTGCGGCGCCGTGACCGACCTGCTGCTGTCCCCGATCCGGCGGCCGCCGGCGCAGCTGAACGCCGGGCTGGCCGTGTTCGGGATGAACGGCCTGCGGTCCGCGGCCGGGGTCGCGCGCCGGTTCCGCACGGCCGAGGCCCGGGCCCTGTTCGCCGGGGCCGCCGCGCACGGCATGATGCCGCTGACCAGGGCGCCGACCGGCGCGGTCGGCCTTATGCTCACCGGCCTGGCCCACGCGGTGGGCTGGCCGGTCGCCGAAGGCGGGAGCGCCCGGATCACCGACGCCATGGCGGAGGCGGTCGTCGCGGCCGGCGGGGCCATCGAGACCGGGCGATGGGTCCGCTCGCTCGCCGAGCTGCCCCCGGCCCGGGCCGTTCTGCTCGATGTGGCGCCGCGGGCGCTGCTGGCGATCGCCGGTGACCGGCTGCCCCCCCGCTACCGGGACGCTCTTCGCCGGTTCCGGTACGGCGCGGGGGTGTGCAAGGTCGACTTCGCCCTGTCCGGCCCGGTGCCGTGGGCCAATGAGGCGTGCCGCCGGGCCGGGACGCTGCACCTCGGCGGCACCTGGGAGGAGATCGCCGCGGCGGAGGCCGGGATTGCCGCCGGGCAGCATCCGGACGCGCCGTACGTCCTGGTCACCCAGCCGGGTGTAGCCGATCCGACCCGGGCGCCCGCGGGCTGTCACACCCTGTGGACGTACTGCCACGTGCCCGCCGGATCGGCGGTGGACATGACCGGACGGATCGAGGCGCAGATCGAGCGCTTCGCCCCCGGTTTCCGCGACCTGATCCTGGCCCGGCACACGCTGACCGCCGCGGACGAGGAAGCGCGGAACCCCAACTACGTCGGCGGCGACATCGCCGCCGGGATGCAGACCGTCTGGCAGACCGTGTTCCGCCCGGCGGCCCGGTGGAACCCGTACCGCATCCCGGTGCCCGGCCTGTACCTGTGCTCCTCGTCCACCCCGCCGCTGCCCGGCGTGCACGGCCGGTGCGGCGAACTGGCCGCCCTGACCGCGCTGCGCGACGTCTTCGGCGTCCGCACCCCGCCAGAGCTCGGGCCGTCCCGGCCGCTCCCGGTGGTGCGGGCGGGACGCGGATCATGACGGCCGGGCCGGCGGACCGCACCGCCACCAGGACCCCGCTTTCTCCCCGGGTGATCGCCGTCGTACTGGCCGGCCTGATTGCTGCTGCTCACCGCCGCCACCGTGGCCGAGGCGGCGCTGGCCGCCAGACACCTGGACGACCGGACCGGGGCTGGTCGTGATGCTGACGCTGTGGGTCATCGCGGCCGTCGGCCTGGTGGTGGCCTGGCATCAGCCGCGCAACGCGATCGGCTGGCTGATGCTCGGCGCGCCGGTGGTCCTGCTGCTCACGCTGGCCAGCCAGGTCTACGTCCATAAGGCCTACCGAGCCGGTGGGCACGCTCTGCCGGTGGTCGGCCCCGCCGCCCTGATCTTCGCCCAGCAGTTCTTCGTCTTCTTCGTGGCGTTCCCGCTCATCATCCTGCTGTTCCCCGACGGCCGCCTGCCTTCGTCGCGCTGGCGGTGGGCGCTGTGGCTGTATCTCGCGCTCAGCCTGTCCGCGCCGCTGGCCGAGCTCGGGGTCACCATCGACGTCATGGTCGGCCACGCCATTCACGTGCTGCCCGACAATCAGCTCGCCGCAGGTGGAGAACCCGTCCGGCGGCCTGGCCTGGACGAAGGACGTGGGCGCCCTGTTCCTCGCTCGGGCTGGCCGCCGGCTGGATGGCCGCCCTGTCACGCCAGGTGCTCAGCTGGCGGCGGTCCTCCGGGGAACGCCGCCAGCAGCTGAAATGGCTGATGAGCGGGGCCGCCGCCTGCGGCGTGTTCCTCATCGCCTCGATCTTGTCGGCAGCTCGTCGCTGTGGGCTGTGCTGATGCTCGGGGCCACTGCGCTGCCCCTGTCGATCGGGGTCGGGATCCTGAAGTACCGGCTGTACGACATCGACCGGATCATCTCGCCGGACCTGGCCTACGCGCTGGTCACCGGGCTGCTGGTCGGGGTGTACGCGGGGCTGGTGCTGCTGGCCACCCAGGTGCTGCGGTTCTCCTCGCCGGTCGCGGTCGCGGCGTCCACGCTGGCCGCGGCGGCGTTGTTCAACCCGGTGCGCCGCCGGGTGCAGCGCGCGGTGGACCGCCGGTTCAACCGGGCCCGCTACGACGCGGACGCCGCCGTGGAAGCCTTCACCGCCCGGCTCGCGGGCGCCGTCGCGCTGCCCGAGGTCCGGGCCGATCTGGTCACGGTAATCGGCCAGGCGCTGGAACCAGCCCACCTGGCCGTCTGGCTCGCGGATGGTGAGCGATGACGGCGGCAGCGGCCAGGTGGCGCCCGCGGGGCGGCTGGCCCAGAACCTGGCTGGCGGTGCTGGCCGGGGTGCTGGTCCTGTCCGCGCTGGCCATGGCCCCGCTCGCCGTCCTCTCTCACCTCGGCTTCGACAGCCTCAACGCCCTGGTGATCGGGCTGCCCTGCGGCCTGGTCGGCATCCTCGTGGCCCGCCGCCAGCCGGCCAACCCGCTGGGCTGGCTGCTCCTGGGGATAGCGCTGTGCCTGACCGTCTCCACAGATGGCTCGGAATACGCGCTGCTCCGCTACCGCCTGGGCTATCAGCAGCTTCCGCTCGGCGTGGCCGCGATCGCGCTGAACCAGCTCTGGGCCGCGGGCCTGGAACTGCTGGGCCTGGTCGTCTTGCTGTTCCCGGACGGGAGGCTGTCCTCCGCGTGGTGGCGGGGCGCGCTCTGGGCCTACCTCGGGGTCTATGTCTTCAGCATGATCATCTTGGCGGTCGCGACGGCGCAGGCGGTCATCGGGCGTCCCTTCCAGGTGGACGTCAACGGCGGGCTGAAGATCACCGATGACGCGTCCGGCTGGTACGGGGCGGTCGCGAACCCGCTGCAGCTCATCATCCTGCTGTTCATCGTGGCCTTCATCGGGCGCCAGGTCCTCAGCTGGCGGCGGTCCTCAGGCGAGCGCCGCCAGCAGCTGAAATGGCTGGCCAGCGGGGCCGTCGTCGTCGTCGCGAGTGCCTTTCTGACCAGCGCCCATTCGGCGTTCCCGGCCGGCGCCTGGCAGGTCGTGACCAGCCTGGCCTGGTTCGGTTTTGCCGCGCTGCCGGTGTCCATCGGCGTGGCGATCCTGAAGTACCGGCTGTATGACATCGACCGGATCATCAGCCGCACGCTGGCCTACGCACTGGTGACGGGGCTGCTGATCGGGGTCTACGCGGGGCTGGTGCTGCTGGCCACCAGGGTGCTGCCGCTGTCTTCGCCGGTAGCGGTGGCGGCGTCCACGCTGGTGGCCGCGGCCTTGTTCAGCCCGCTGCGGCGGAAGGTGCAGCGGATCGTGGACCGGCGGTTCAACCGGGCCCGCTACGACGCGGACGCCGCCGTGGCGGCGTTCGCGGGCCGCCTCCAGGACGCGGTGGACCTGGACGCGGTGCGCGCCGACCTGCTCGGGTCGGTCATGGGTGCGCTGGAACCCGCGCATGTCTCCGTCTGGCTGGACCGGGACCGGCGCTGAGCAACGGCGGCGCTCAGGCGGCCTGGCGGCGCAGCAGCAGCATGGCCGCGTCGTCGTCCAGGGCGTGCCCGACGTGCATCAGCACATCCTCCTGCAGCCGGTTCAGGGCGCTGTCCGGGTCCGTGGCCTCGGCGTAGACCGCGCGGTCCGGCAGCGGGTAGAACTCACCGGCCCGGTTCCGCGCCTCGCTGACCCCGTCCGTATAGAACAGCATCTGCTCGTCCGGGGCGAACGGGACGGTGATCACCTCGCGCGGCACGCCGCCCAGGCCGGCCAGGCCCAGGGGCAGGCTCGGCGTGGCCGATTCCACGAACCGCCCGGCGTGCCCGGCGATCAGCAGGGGCGGGGGATGGCCGCAGCTGAGCAGCTTGATCCGGGATCCGTCCGCGCTGACCTCGGCCAGCACCGCGGTGACGAACTGCTCGTCGTTGAGCTGGCGGGCCAGGGCGACCTCGATCCGGTCCGCGATCATGAGGAGGCTGGGCGCCTCGGGCGCCACCTCGCGGAACGAGCCCAGAACGGTCGCGGCCGTCTTGACCGCGACCAGGCCCTTGCCCTGGACGTCGCCGATGATCAGCCGCAGCCCGGTGGACCCGGTGACGACCTCGTACAGGTCCCCGCCGATGCGGGCGTGCGAAGTCGCGGACATGTAGCGCACCGCCAGCCGGACGCTCCGGGCCGCGTCCGGCACCGGGCCCAGCAGGACCTGCTGCGCTACCTCGGCGATGGCCCGGACCTCGGCCAGCTCGTGCTCACGCCGCTGGCGCACCGTGCACGCGATCACCGCGGCTATGGTCACCCCCACCACGACGGCCGAGTCACGGGCGTAGTCGCCCCAGGTGCTGATGACCTGGTCGGCGGCCAGCAGTGCGTTCAGGGCCAGGGCCACCACGCCCGCCGCGATGGTCTTGCGCAGGCCGCCGGAGACCGCGGCGAAGGCTGGGCCGAGCGCGAGCAGCTGGAGCAGCCCAGAGCGCGGGCCAAAGGCCAGGGTGGCCCCGGCCACCGCCCCCATGATCAGGAACGGCAGCACATCGAGCAGGCGTTGCATGCTGGACCGGGTAACCGGCTCCACCCCCGTGACCCGCAGATCATGACCAGCCGCCAGCCCCCGGCCGGTCACCCCCCCTGCTCCCTGAATGACCCCGTACGCCCCCGACAAATCAGTCTCCCGTGACTTCGGGCACCCCGGTGCCCGCCGCTGAGCCGGCCCCTCTGAGTGTGGCCCCTGATTCTGGCCCCGTGATTCAGGTCCCCGGGCAGGCTTTGGTGCGGCAAGGCAACGGAAATGCTATCAGTAGTGACGACCCGTATTCGATCATGCGGTATCAGATCGTACAGGCATTCTTATAACGCTTAGTAGCGGGGTGGCTACTTTCGCGTGAACAGACTCGTGGCCTGCTCAGGTGGGGCCTGTGGGGCGGGCTGGTCGGCCGCCGCCATGCCCCCGGGAACGGCTGCCGCGGCCTGCCGGTTCAGGGCGGGGAAACCGGGTGGCGGCGGCATCTTGACGCGGCCGGCGGGCGATGCCTGAATGAAGGCAGCTTTCAACGCTTTCGACCACTTTCCATCAGTTCCAATCACCATGCCCGCTGGTCGAAGCGCCGGGACGACCCGTGAGGACGCGGGTCAGGAAGGGGTACCGCCGTGCGTACCATCCGTCTCAGAGGCTTAAGACACGCCGTGGTCCTGGCTACCGCGGCCCTGCTCGGCTCGGCGTTCTGCCTCGCGGCGGTGCCCCTGACCCAGGCCGCCGCGGCGACCGCCATCACGGTCAGCGGCACCAGCGCCGGGCGGACCTTCGGCGGCATCGGGGCGATCAGCGGCGGTGGCGGTAACTCGCGGCTGCTGACCGACTATCCCGCGGCCCAGCAGACGCAGATCCTGGACTACCTGTTCAAGCCGGGCTACGGCGCGGACCTGCAGATCCTCAAGGTGGAGATCGGCGGCGACACCAACTCCACGGACGGCTCCGAGTCGAGCATCGAGCACGCCTCCGGCTCCATCAACTGCAGCGCCGGATACAACTGGTGGCTGATGGAGCAGGCCAAGGCGCTGAATCCGGCCATCAAGCTGTACGGGCTGGCCTGGGGGGCGCCGGGCTGGGTCGGCAGTACCTTCTGGACCACCAACACGATCAATTACCTGGTCAGCTGGCTGAACTGCGCCAAGTCACACGGCCTGACCATCAACTACCTCGGCGGCTGGAACGAGCGTGGCTACAACATCTCCTGGTACGAGCAGCTCCGGTCGACGCTGAACGCGGACGGCTACTCGGCGGTGCAGATCGTCGGCGCGGACAGCGACTGGAGCATCGCCAGCGACATCGCGTCCAACTCCACCTTCGCCAGCGCGGTGAACATCATCGGGGTGCACTATCCCTGCGCGGGCGGGGACGGCGGCAGCGCGGACACCTGCGCGGCCAACTCCACCGCCATCGGCACCGGCAAGCCGCTGTGGGCCAGCGAGAACGGCTCCCAGGACCTGAACTCGGGTGCCCCGGCGCTGATCCGCTCCATCACCCGCGGTTACATCGACGCCGACCTGACCGCCTACATCAACTGGCCGCTGGTCGCCGCGATCTACCCGGACCTGCCCTACAACACCGACGGGCTGGTCCTGGCCAACCAGCCCTGGTCCGGGGCGTACGGCGTGGGCGAGAGCCTGTGGGCCACGGCCCAGGTCACCCAGTTCACCGCGCCGGGCTGGCAGTTCCTCAACTCCGGGTCGGGCTACCTCGGCGGCAGCGAGTCCAACGGCAGCTATGTCTCGCTGAAGTCCACCAACGGCACCGACTACTCCACGATCATCGAGACCACTACGGCCACCGCGGCCCAGACCGTCAACGTGACCGTGTCCGGGGGGCTGTCCACCGGCGCCGTGCACGTGTGGGCGACCGATGTCAACACGCCGGGGTCCGGACCGCAGTTCGCCCAGCAGTCCAGCATCACCCCGGTGAACGGTGCCTACTCGCTTACCGTGCAGCCGGGCTACATCTACACCCTGACCACCACCAGCGGACAGGGCAAGGGCACAGCCGCCAGCCCGGGCCAGGGCACCCTGCCCCTGCCGTACTCCGACAACTTCGACAGCGACACCGCCGGCCAGCAGCCCCGCTACCTGTCCCAGATGCAGGGCGCCTTCGAGGTCGGGCCGTGTGCGGGCGGCCGCTCCGGGCAGTGCGTCCAGCAGCAGGCTGCGGTCCAGCCGATCGAGTGGGACGGGAACTCCAACCCGTACACGATCGGCGGCAACCTCAGCTGGGCCAACTACACCGTGTCGGCTGACGCGCTGATGGCGCAGGCCGGGGCGGTGCAGCTGATCGGCCGGGCGGGTCCCCAGCACGCGTTCGGGCCGGCCGGCATCGACGAGTACTACCTCCAGCTGAGCAACACCGGCGCGTGGTCGATCATCCGCAACAACACCAGCGACAGCCTTACCACGCTGGCCAGCGGCACGGTGACCGCTCCCGGCACCGGCACCTGGCAGCACCTGGCCCTGACCTTCAACGGCAGCAGCATCTCGGCGGCCATCAACGGGACGACCGTCGCCACCGTCACTGATGCCACCTACGCCTCTGGAATGGTCGGGTTTGGCACATCTGGGTACCAGACGGACCAGTTCGACAACTTGTCGGTCACCCTGGCCGGTTCGGCCACCCCGACCGGGCATATCATCGCGGGAGACGATACCGCCGAGTGCGCCGACGTGAACAACGGGTCGGCCACCGACGGCACGAAGGTGCAGATGTGGGGCTGTGACAGCGACGCGACGGCGCAGAGCTGGACTATGGCCTCCAACGGCACCGTCGGGATCAACGGGAAGTGCCTGGATATCACCGGCGCCAGTACGGCCAACGGCGCCCTCATCGAGGAGTGGACCTGTAACGGCGGCGGCAACCAGCAATGGCTCGCGGTGAACGGCGAACTGGTGAACCCGGGCTCCGGCAAGTGCCTGGATGATCCGAATTTCACCACGACGCAGGGCACCCAGCTCGACCTGTGGACCTGCAACGGCGGCAGCAACCAGCAATGGTCGGTGCCCTGACCGGCCCCGGCCCTGGCTGACCCGGGGCCGCGCGAAGATCCCCGTCCCCCCGGTAACCCCCCCACCGGGGGGACGGGTCTTTCCCGGGTCTCAGGAGCGCCCGCCTCGGGGGTGCCAGTCTTAGGGGTGCCAGTCCTAGAGGTGCCCGTGCCCGGCGGCCATGTCGTGCGGGTGATGGTGCGGGGTCTGCGGCCTGCCCGACCTTGTCCGCGAACCCGGGCATCGCAATCCGGTACGCGCAGGTGTCGCAGTTCATCCTGATGTCGCCGTGCAGTGCCTCCGCATACCGCTCGAGGACCAGCCCGGCCAGTTCGCCGCAGTCGCCGATCAGCCCGGCCACCCGCACGTCGATCTCCCGGTGCTGCTCCGCGAACGCGCCGGCCTGGGCCGTGACCCGGTCCGGGAGCACCCCGGCGAACAGGAAGTACGGCGCCACCACGATCCGCTCCGCGCCCAGCCGCCGGGCCCGCTCCAGGGCGGCTGGCACGGAGGGCTCGGTCAGCGAGATGAAGCTCAGCGTCACGTCGGCGTAACCGCGCCCCTCCCACAGCAGCCGGGCCACCTTGGCTACCTCGGCGTTCCCGTCCGGGTCGGTGGAGCCCCGGCCGACCAGCACGACGTGGGTACCGGCCCGCGCATCCGCGGCCCGGGCCGGTACCTCAGTGCCCCCTGCTTGCCCACCCCGTGCCTCCAGAGCCAGGGCCGCATCGATGCGGGCCTCGAGCACGTCCAGCAGCACCGGGTGCGGGCCGAGCGGCCGGCCGTAGCGGTACCGCAGCCCGGGGTGGCGCACCTGTTCCCGGGCCAGCGCGGCGGGGATGTCCCCCTTGCCGTGCCCGGCCGCGCTGAGTACCAGCGGGACGGCGACCAGTTCCGCCGGGCCGCCGTCAGCCAGGCGTTCGCCAGCCAGCCGGGGCACCACCTCGCTGACCGATGGCGCGGACAGCTCGATGAAGCCGCCGTCCACGGCCGGCAGCCATCCCGCCGACTGATCACGGACCCGCCCGATCAGCTGGCGGAATTGCGCCACGCCGGTGGCGTCGCGGGTACCGTGCCCGATGATCAGCAACGGAAGCCCGCCCGCGGCCGGTCCCGCCGTCATGACCGGGCCTCCTCGAGGTACAGCAGGGCGTTGAGCGCGGCGGCGGCCACCGCAGCCCCGCCCTTGTCGCTCTGGTTGGTCAGGGCCGGCCAGCCGCTGGCCCGCAGCGCGGCCTTAGCCTCCGCGGCCCCCACGAACCCGACCGGCAGGCCGATGACCAGCGCGGGCGAGGCGTTCAGCGCCAGCAGTTCGAACAGGGCCGTGGGGGCGGTGCCGATCACCCACACCGCGCCAGGGCCCGCGTCCCGGCAGGCGACGCGCATCCCCGCGGCTGAGCGGGTGATCCCGGTCCGCGCGGCCAGCGACCGGGCCCGTGGGTCGCGTACCCGGCAGACGACCTCGCGGCTGGTGATGCCGGCCGCGACCATCGCGCTGTCGGCGACCACCGGGGCGCCCCGGCGCAGCGCGGCCGCCCCGGCGGCCAGCGCCTCCTCCACGCACACCAGGTCCGTGAGGTAGTCGAAGTCGGCACTGGCGTGCACCACCCGCTCGGTGACCGCCCGGGTCAGCGGGGCCAGCGCCGCGGTGTCGGCCCGGGACCGCAAGATCGCGTACGACTCTTCCTCGATCGGGTGGATGCCGCGGCTCACTGGGCTGAGCTCATTGGTCGGAGGACTCCTTTGCTTTCACTGGCACGGTTTTCACAGGCACTGTTCTCACTAGCATTGTTTTCACAGGCATTGTTTTCATAGGCACCGATACTGATCACGCCCACCGGGCAGATCTCCACGCATTCCAGGCAGCCCGTGCAGCGGCCGGGCAGCACGTGCAGTGTCCCCCCGGCCGGCCGGATCGCGTGCTCCGGGCAGGTGAGCAGGCACGCGCCGCAGCCTTGGCAGGCGCCGATGGTCACGGCTGCCACGGGTACCCCCGCGGTGTCACCATGCGTCCGGCCACCATCTGGGTCGTCGAGCAGCCGACGAGAACCAGGCTGAGCATGTCGACGGCGGCCGTATCGAGCTTGCCCAGTGTGGTCACGGTGATGAGCTGGCCCGGCCGGTTGGCGTTGCGGATAATCGCGGCGGGCGTGCTGGCCGGCCGGTGCGCGCCGAGCAGATCCAGCGCGGCGCGGAGCTGCCAGTCGCGGGCGCGGCTGCGTGGATTGTAGAAGGTGACCACGAAATCGCCGTCGGCGGCCGCGCGCACCCGGCGCTCGATCATCTCCCAGGGGGTGTTCAGGTCGGACAGGGAGATCACCGCGTGGTCGTGCCCGAGCGGCGCGCCAAGCAGGGCGGCCGCGGCCAGGTTCGCGGTGATGCCCGGCACCGTGACCACGTCAATGTCCTCGCCGGCCAGGCTGAGCGCCGGGCTGGCCATCGAGTACACGCCGGCGTCGCCCGAGCCGACCAGGGCGACGGCGTGACCCCGCTGGGCCTCGGTCACGGCGGCCCGGGCCCGCTCCTCTTCGGCGCCGAGGCCGGAGGACAGCAGCCGGGTACCCGGCCGCAGCAGGTCCCGGACCTGGTCCAGGTACTGGTCCAGGCCGGCCACCACGGACGCCCGGCGCAACTCGGCCACGGCCCGCGGCGCGAGCAGGTCCCGCGCGCCCGGTCCCAGCCCGACCAGGGCCAGCCGCCCGCGGGGCCGGATCCGGGCGACCGCCGCGGTGGCCATGGCCGACTTGTGCTTGCCGGCCACCAGCACGTCGCCGCGGGTCAGCGCGGCCGCCTCGGCCACGCTGGGGGTGCCCACCGCGGCCAGGGCCGCGGCGCTGGGGTTCGGCACGACCACGGCGGCCAGGACCGCGGCCGGGTAGCTGACCAGCGGCCAGCCGCGCCGGGCCGCCGCCTCGACGATGCCTGGCTCGCCGGCCTTGGCGTCCACCGTGGCCAGCGCGGCGACCGAGAGCGGCGACACGCCCGCCCCGTCCAGCACCGTGTCGATCAGGCTGAGCACCTCGGCCGCGCTGACCCCGCGGCTCGCGCCGACCCCCACGGCCAGCGAGGGCGGCCTGAGCACCACGGTCCGCCCGTCCACCGGGGCCATCTCGTCAGTGACGAGGATCCGGTTCCCGTGGCCGGTGCCGGCACCGGCACCGGCGCCGGTGCCGGCACCGGTGCCGGTGCCACCCACCCCATCCTCATCAGTCCCATGGACCTCGTGAGTCCCGTCAGCCTCATGACCGGGGTCACCACCGGGCCCCTGGGTGAGGCGGACGTTGGGCGGGAAGGCTGGCAGCGGCCAGGTGGTGTTGCTGTCCAGCCGCACCGGCTCGCCGTCCAGCATGGCCCGGCTGACCGCGGCCACCGCGCCCTCCACCGGCCAGCCCAGCGTGTCCAGGCCGGGCAGCCCGGCCGCGTCGGTGGCCGTGCTGAGCACCGGATCCGCGCCCAGGACGGCGGCGACCCGCGTGGCCAGCGCGTTCGCGCCCGAGGCGTGCCCGCCGAGCAGCGCGATCGCGTGCCGGGAAGCCTCGTCTACGCAGACCACGGCCGGGTCGCTGTGCTTGCTGGCCAGCAGCGGGGCGAGCAGCCGGATGGTCGCCCCGGTGGCCAGGAAGCAGATCAGCGCATCGCACTCGCCCCAGGCCCGGGGCAGCGCGGCCGCCGCGGGTCCGTCGTATCCGCGGGTCTCCCCGGGCCAGGCCCGGGCCAGCCGGTCCGCGGCGGCCTGTCCCGCGGCCGTCACCGCGATCAGCCCGATCATGCCCGCCCCCCGCGCCCGGGGCCGCGGCCCCGCCTGGCCCGGCCGCCTGGCCCGGCCACGCCTGGCCCGGCCCCGCCCGGCGGACCCCCAGGATCGCGGTCAATACCTGACTCATGGCGCCCCAAATTGACCGTGATCATGATGCGGACTGGGCTGGGCCCAGAGGAGGAAGACCGGGTTGGCCGCGGCCAGCCGGTGTGCGCCGTCCGGCAACGGGGCCAGGCGGCTGGCCTGCAGCAAGGTGCCGTCCACCGTGTAGCCCGCGTCGCCGAGTACCTCGGCGGCCTGGCCCGCCCGCTCGACCGCCGCCAGGGCCACCACGATCCTGGCCGGCCGCCGGGCCGCCACCGCGGCCACGACCGCCAGCCCGCCGCCGCCCACGAACACCGCGTCCGCATCGGGCAGGCCGTCCAGGGCCTCCGGCGCGGCGCCGCCGACGACCCGCACCTCGGCTCCGTGCCGCCGGGCATTGGCCGCCACCCGGGCACACTGCGCCGGGTCCCGTTCCACCGCGATGACCGCCGCGCCGAACCGGGCGCACTCCACCGCCACCGACCCCGAGCCCGCGCCGACGTCCCAGACCAGGGCGCCGGGCCGCGGGGCCGAGCCGGGCCAGGGCCAGCGCCCGCACCTCGGGCTTGGTCACCATCGAGTCCCGGTGCTCGAACGCCTCCTCAGCCAGCGCCCACCCCGCCTGTTCGCCAGGACCGCTGACGGAGGGGCCCCTGCGCCGCTGGCCCAGCGCGGCCAGCACCAGCTGGGACTGCCGGGACGCATGTGGCTGCCGGGGTCCCCAGCCTGTCCAGACCTGTCGTGATCAAACGATTGGTGTCGCTGGGACGACACCAATCGTTTGATCACGAACTCGCCATCGCTGTGATGTGGGGCTGAGGTGGCGGATGGGGCTGGTGGGGCTGGCCGGGCTGGGGTGGAACCGGGCGGGCGGTGGGGGGTCCGAGCAGGCCAGGGCGAGGACCACGTTCGGGTCGGTCCAGGTGCGGGCGGCGCTGTCGGCGGGGGTGCACTCGGTGATGCGCTCGCCGGGGCCGCCCAGGTCCTCGGCGACCAGGAGACGCCGGGGCCACCCGGCCAGCGCCGCGCCGATCTCGGCCGGGCCCTGGCCCGGCCCGGTCAGCACGGCCACCTTGGGGTAAGCCCGGCACACGTTGACCGCCGCGCGCAGTTCACGGCCGTGCGCGCTGACCACCACCGCGTCGTCCCAGGGCAGCCCGGCCCGGGCGAAGGCCAGCGCGACGCTGGAGACCGCGGGCAGCACGACGCAGTCCAGCCCGCGTTCGCGCAGCGCCCGGACGATGCCGAAGAAGCCGGGGTCGCCAGAGGCCAGCACCACCGCGTCGCCGTCGTGGGCGGCGAGCGCGTCCAGCGCCGGGCGCAGCGGCCCCAGCACGATGACCCGGGGGATCGTCGTGCGTGGCCACCGTGGTGCCGCCGGGCCTGCGGCAGCTCGTCCGGCCACGCGGCCCGGTCCGCCCAGCCGTCACGCCCGCCCCGGCCACGTCCGCCGCGCGGCCAGGTGGCGGCGGCCGCCGACCAGCAGGGTGGCGCCCGCCACCGCCTCGGCGGCGCGGCGGCTCAGCGGTGACCCGTCCAGCCCGATCACGGTGATCATGGCGTGCCCGCCCACTCGGGCCGGGTGGCGGCGACCACGGTCTGCCCGCTGAAGTCGACCAGGGCCACATCCGCGTCCAGACGGCCGCCGGCCGCCCGGATCAGTACCGACCGGACCCGCCGGCACAGCTCGTCCCCGGCCGGGCGGAGCAGCCCTTCGCGGGCCCAGATCTCGTACGCGTGGCGGCCGGTGTTCGCGGCGGCTACCTCGCCCGCCACCTCCGGCGGGCCGCCCGCGGCCGTGGTCACCTCGCCGAGCAGGCCCAGGTCGACCTTGGACCGGGTGTAGTGCGTCATCAGCACGCCCGCCGCGAGCTTGGCCAGCTTGCCCGCCATGCCCACGAAGATCACCTTGTCCAGGCCCGCCTCCGTGGCCCGGCGCAGCGCGGCGCCGGTGAAGTCGCCTACCTCCACGAAACACACCTCGGGCAGGTCCGGCCGCAAGGCCATGGCGGCCTTCTCGGTGCGGCCGCCGGTGCACAGCACGACGGTGCGCTCGCCCTGCGCGGCCATCACCGACACGGCCTGCTCCACGCTGGCCCGCCAGGACGCGGTGGAGAACGGGCGGACGATCCCGGTCGTGCCCAGGATCGAGATCCCGCCCAGCACGCCAAGCCGGGCGTTCGTGGTCTTGCGGGCCATCCGTTCCCCGCCGGGCACCGAGATGATCACCAACGCCCCCCGCGCGGTCACCTCGGCCACCGCGCTGGTGATCATGGCCCGGGGGGTCGCGGTGATGGCCGGCTCGCCGACCTCGATGCCCAGGCCGGGCTTGGTGACCACGCCGACGCCTTCGCCGGCCTCCAGCGCCACCCCCGGCTCGGTCCGCCAGCGGACCGTCGCGGTCAGGTGCGCGCCGTGCGTCACGTCCGGGTCGTCGCCGGCGTCCTTGACCACGACCGCCGTGCCCTGCTGGGGGGAGTAGGCGCAGGACTCGACCGGGAAGGCCACCCGCCGGCCGCTGGGCAGGCCGATCTCCACGCGGTGTTGCGGGGCCTGGTCGCGCAGGGCGGTGGCCGCGGCCTTGGCCGCCGCCGAGGCGCAGGTGCCGGTGGTCCACCCGGTGCGCAGGGCCCGCGGCCGGACCTTGGCCGTCCGCGGCAGGTCCGGCTCCCGAAGCTCAGGTTCCTGGGGTTCCTGAGGCGGAAGGGGAGGCTGGGGTGCCTGGGAGTGGGGGTCCGGCGGCCCATTCACGGGCCGGCTCGGCCGGCTTCACGGGCCGGCTGCTCGTCGCCCGGCTCGCTCACGGGCCGGCTCTGCTCGTTGCCCGGCCCATTCACGGGCCGGCCTCGCGCAGCGCGGTGCGGGCCTGCGGGTCGGCCCGGCGGAAACCGTGGAAGTGGCCGGGGTGATACAGCCGCGACCGGGTGCCGTGGGCTCCCAACGCCGGCCCGACCAGGAACAGCGTGTGCTTCCAGAGCTTGCGGGCCCGGGCCGTCTCGGCCAGCGTGCCGATCGTGCACTCCACCAGGAGCTCGTCCGGCCAGGTCGCCCGGTAGGCCACGATCACCGGCGTCTCGGGCGGGTAGCCGCCGGCCAGCAACTCGGCCTGCAACTGGCTGGAGCGGGCGGCGGACAGGAACACCGCCATGGTGGTGCCGTGCCGGGCCAGCTCCCGGACCTCCTCCCCGGGCGGCATCGGGGTCTTGCCGCCGCCGAGGCGGGTGAGCACCACCGACTGGGCCACCTCGGGCACGGTGAGCTCCCGGTCGGCCAGCGCGGCGACCGCCGCGTAGGCGCTGACCCCCGGGATGGTCTCGTGCGGCAGTCCGAGCTCGTCGCACAGGTCCCGCTGCTCCTGCACCGCGCCCCACAGCGCGGGATCCCCGGAATGGATCCGGGCCACGACCAGGCCTTCGTCGCGGGCCCGCTGGTAGAGCGGGCGGACCCCCTCCAGCGGCAGCTGGGCCGAGTCGATCACCTCGGCGCCGGGCCGGGCATGGTCGAGCACGTCGGGGTGGACCAGGCTGGCCGCCCAGACCACCACGTCCGCCTCCCCGATGATCCGGGCGGCGCGCAGCGTGAGCAGGTCGGCCGCCCCGGGCCCGGCCCCGACGAACCAGACCTTGGCCCGGCTCCCGGCCGGTGCGGTAGCGGTCACAGCTTCCCTCCGCGGATGGTGCGCCGGGCCGGTACCAGCAGCGTGGACAGGTAGGGCGCCGGGCCGGTCATCCCGGCGGCCGGCCGGATGTCCTCGCCGGGCAGCCCGAGGCTGGCCCCGTGCACGGCGTCGTCGAGCCGCCCCGCCTCCTTGACCGCGGCCAGGACCTCGGGCAGGTGCCGCCCGCTCTTGTAGCCGACCACGGTGTCAAAGCTGGCCAGCGCGGCCCGGAAGGTCTCGATCCCCGCGGTCAGCGGGAGCAGGGCCAGGCTCTCCCGGCCCTCGCACAGCACCGTCCCGCTCCGCGCGGCCAGGTCCTGCATGGCCGTGATGCCGGGCACCGTGGCCGTGGCCAGCCCGGGCACCCGCTCGCGCACGCCGCTGGCCAGGTAGGTGAAGGTCGAGTAAACGTTGGGGTCGCCGATAGTCGCGAACGCTACCAGCGCCGCGCCCCCGTGGAACGCCGCGGCCGCCGCGTCCGCGGCCGCATCCCAGGCCGCCACGCGGCGGCCCCGGTCTTCCCGCTCGTTGAGGGCGAACTCCACCCGCCGGATCCGGTCGTGGCGCAGGTGGGCCCGGACCGTGGCTTCCGCCCGCCCGGGTCCGCCCCCCTCGGCCAGCAGAGCGTCCGCCAGCACCGGGACCAGCACCAGGTCAGCCTCGTTCAGCACGCGCACCGCCTTGACCGTGACCAGCTCCGGGTCGCCGGGCCCGACGCCCACGCCGACCAGCCGGGGGCCGTCGCCCGCTGGTCCCGGTCATGCCGCGGCCGCCTCGACTACCCGCCGCGCCAGCTGCGGGTATCCCGCCCAGTGCAGGTGCAGATAGGACGCGTGCACAGATCCTCTAACGAAACCCTCCGGCCGGTCCCCCACCATCCACGCGGGGTCGGGGGAGTGCGGCGGATCGACGGCGGTGCGGTGGAACTCGTGGCCGCGCACGGCCGCCCCGGCCGGTGCCACCACCGAGTCGGCCGCGGCGGTCGCGTCCCGGTAGCCGAGGGTGAGCCGGCTGGTCATCCCGGCGGTGGCGTCCAGCACCCCGCACATCGGCTGGCCGTCCAGCTCGCGGGCCAGGTACAGCAGGCCGGCGCACTCGGCGATCACCGGGCGCCCGGCCCGGGCCAGCCGGGCCACGTCCGCGCGGAGCCGCTCGTTGGCGGCCAGGTCGGCCACGTGCACCTCGGGGAACCCGCCGCCGAGCACCAGCGCCGCGGTCCCGGGCGGCAGAGCCTCGTCGCGCAGCGGGTCCACCCGGGCCACCTCGGCCCCCGCCGCGGCCAGCAGCTCGGCCGTTTCGGCGTAGCTGAAGCTGAACGCGGCCCCGCCGGCCACCGCTACCACCGGCCCGCGGCCGGGGCGGTGCGTCCGGCCCACGGGACTCGCGGGATGAGTGGGGTGCCCGGTGCCTGTGGGGTGCCCGGTGTCCGTGAGGTGCCGGTGCGTGGTGCTGCCGTGGGGTGGCTGCTGCCTGTGGGGCTGGGGCCAGCGAGGGCCGCTTCCGGCGACCAGGCCGCCGTGGACAGCGGGCCCGCCGAGGCGGCCAGCCTGAGCACCGCGTCCAGGTCCACGGCCGCGCCGACCACCGCGCCCAGCCGGTCCAGGGCCTGGCGGGCCGGTCCCTCCCGTTCGGCCACCGGGACCAGCCCCAGGTGCCGGGAGGGGGCCGTCACCCCGTCGTCGCGCCGCAACGCGCCCAGCACCGGCACGCCCAGATCGTCCAGGGCGGCGCGGAGGATCTCCTCGTGCCGCGCCGAGCCGACCCGGTTCAGGATCACCCCGCCCAGCCGGACCCGCGGGTCATAGCCGGCGAACCCGGCCACCAGCGCGGCGACCGAACGGCCCTGCGCCGCCGCGTCCACGACCAGCAGCACCGGCGCGTCCAGCAGCCGGGCCACGTGGGCAGTGGACCCGAACGACGTGGTGCCCCGCCCGTCGAACAGGCCCATCACGCCTTCCACCACCGCGATATCGGCCCCGGCCGCCCCGTGCGCGAACAGCGGCGCGATCAGGTCCTCGCCGCACAGCACCGGGTCGAGGTTGCGGCCCGGCCGCCCGGTAGCCAGGGCGTGATAGCCGGGGTCGATGTAGTCGGGGCCGGCCTTGTGCCCGGAGACGGCCAGCCCCCGGGCCCGCAGCGCGGCCATCAGCCCGGTGGCCACGGTGGTCTTGCCCTGGCCCGAGGCGGGCGCCGCGACGACCAGCCGGGGCACGGTCACCACTCGATGCCTCCCTGGCCCTTCTGGCCGGCGTCCATCGGGTGCTTGACCTTGGTCATCTCGACGACCAGGTCCGCCGCCGCGACCAGCCGCGGGTCCGCGGACCGGCCGGTGATCACGACGTGCTGATCGCCAGGGCGGTTCGCGAGCGTCTCGACCACGTCGTCCACATCGACCCAGCCCCACTTCATCGGGTAGGTGAACTCGTCGAGCACGTAGAAGCGGTAGGCCTGGGCGGCCAGGTCCCGCTTGACCTGGGCCCAGCCTTCCCGGGCGTCGGCGGCGTGGTCGTCCTCGGTACCCGGCTTGCGGATCCAGGACCAGCCCTCGCCCATCTTGTGCCAGGTCACCGGCGCTCCCTGGCCGGTCTCGGCGTGCACATCGCTGAGCGCGCGCAGGGCCGACTCCTCGCCGGTCTTCCACTTCGCGCTCTTGACGAACTGGTAGACCACGATCGGCCAGCCCTGGTTCCAGGCCCGCAGGGCCAGCCCGAACGCCGCCGTGGACTTGCCCTTCATGTCGCCGGTGTGCACCACGACCAGGGCCCGGCGCCGCCGCTGCCGGGTGGTCAGCCCGTCGTCGGGCACCGCGGCCGGCTTACCCTGCGGCATCAGGCCACCTCCCCATTGAGCAGAACTGAGCCGGGCCGGGTCGGTTGCGGCAGGCCCGACAGTTCCCGGACCGAGTCGGCCAGCGGCCCGGCCGCCAGTTCGTCCAGCCTTGAGCAGGGCGCCGTCCAGCGCGCGGGCCAGCCCGGCCGCCAGGCCCAGCCGGACCGTCCCGGATTCGCAGTCCACCACCACCGAGGTCGCTCGGGCCGCGGCGAGCAGGCCGGCCGCCTGGTGCGCGGCCATCACCGGGTCCGGATCGCCAGAGCGGGCTGTGGCGCGGCCGTCGGTGACCACGACGAGCAGGGGCCGGCGGTCCGGGTCGCGGAGCCGCTCGGTCCGCAGCACCTCGTGCGCGCGCAGCAACCCGGCGGCGAGCGGGGTGCGGCCGCCGGTCGGCAACTCGGCCAGCCGGGCCGCGGCGGCCTCCACCGAGGAGGTCGGGGGCAGCAGCACCCGCGCGGCCGACCCGCGGAACGTGATCATGCCCACCTTGTCCCGGCGCTGGTAGGCGTCCAGCAGCAGGGACAGCACCGCGCCCTTGACCGCCCCCATCCGGGCCCGGGCCGCCATCGAGCCGCTGGCGTCCACCAGGAACAGGATGAGGTTGCCCTCGCGGCCTTCCCGGCGGGCCTCGCGCAGGTCCTCGCGCCGCAACCGCAGTCCGCCCGGCCCGGTCCGGCCCCGCTGGACCTGGTACGGCGCGGCCGCCGTGAGGGTGGCGGTCAGGTGGACCTGGCGTACCGGCCCGGGGGGCCGCCGCGACCCGGTGACCCGCCCGGCGGATCCCCGGGCCCGGGAACGCCGGCCTTCCGCGCCCGCGCCGACCCCGGGCACTTCGAGCCGCCGGACCCGGAAGGTGGCCCCCGGTGCCGCGGCGGGCTCGGCCGGGGCGGGCCCGTCCGTCCCGTCCTGGCCCGCGTCGCCGGCCGCTCCGCGGTGGCCGGCGGGGTGCTCCTGGCTTGCGGGTCCGTCGTGGCTGGTGGGGTTGCCGGGGCTGGGGTGGTCCGGTGGGGGCGGGGTCGGCGGTAGGCGTGGGGTCGGTGGAGTTGGCGGAGGTGGGGCCGGCGGAGTTGGCCGGGCCATGGCCGTCGGAGGGTGCGGAGCCGTCCGGACCGCCGGGGCCGTCCCCGCCGCCCGGACCCCCGTCGCCGGGATCGGGGTCGTCGTCATCGGACGCGCCGGCCGCGAGGGCGTCGTCGAGTTGCTGCTCATCGAGCTGCGGCGCGTCGAACGGCTGGCGCCGGCGGCGGTGCGGCAGCGCGAGCCGGGCCGCGGCCCGGATGTCCTCGGCGTCCACCTCCAGCCGGCCCTGCCACGCCGCGTGGGCCATCGCGGCCCGCGCGATAACCAGGTCGGCCCGCAGCCCGTCCACCCCGAACGCGGCACACACCGACGCCACCTGGCGCAGCGCGGCGTCCGGCAGCACCACCCGGGGCAGCGCCGCCCGCGCCGCCGCGATCCGCCCGGCCAGCCCGGTCTCGGCCGCCTGCCAGCGGGCCCGGAACCCGTCCGGGTCCGCGTCGTAGTCCAGCCGGCGGCGCACCACCTCGGCGCGCGGCCCCGGGTCACGCGGCGCGGCCGCCTCGACGGTCAGCCCGAACCGGTCCAGGAGCTGCGGGCGCAGTTCCCCCTCCTCCGGGTTCATGGTGCCGACCAGCAGGAACCGGGCGGCGTGCCGCACCGACACGCCGTCCCGCTCCACGTAGCTGATGCCCAGCGCCGCGGCGTCGAGGAGCAGGTCGACCAGGTGGTCGTGCAGCAGGTTGACCTCGTCCACGTACAGCACGCCGCGGTGCGCCGCGGCCAGCAGCCCCGGCTCGTACGCCTTGACCCCCTCGGTCAGCGCCCGCTCGATGTCCAGCGCGCCGAGCAGCCGGTCCTCGCTGGCTCCCACGGGCAGCTCGACCAGGCGGGCCGGCCGGGTCCGCGCCCCCGGGGAGGCTCCGGGGAGCCGGCCTCGTGCGGGCCATCCGGGCAGTCCGGGTCGGGGTCCGCGGGGTCGCAGGAGAACCGGCAGCCGACCACCACGTCCACGTCCGGGAGGACCGCGGCCAGCGCGCGCACCATCGTCGACTTCGCGGTGCCCTTCTCGCCCCGGACCAGCACCCCGCCGATGGCCGGCGACACGGCGTTGAGCACCAGCGCCAGCCGCAGCTCGTCCATGCCGACCACCGCGCTGAACGGGAACCCGGCGGTCGCCGGGGGTCGCGTGCTCATTCGCCGTCTCCTTCCAGCTGGCCCTCGAGCTCCAGGTAGGCCGCGCGGAGCTGGTCCAGGGTGTCCGGCGGCGGCTCGGCCCACAGGCCCCGGTCGGCCGCCTCGAGCAGCCGCTCGGCGATGCCCCGCAACGCCCACGGGTTGGACTGCCGCATGAACGCGCTGACCTCCGCGTCGAACACGTAGGACTGGGCCAGCTGGGCGTACATCCAGTCCTCGACCACCCCGGCCGTCGCGTCGTAGCCGAACAGGTAGTCCACGGTGGCGGCCATCTCGAACGCGCCCTTGTAGCCGTGCCGCTGCATGGCCGCGATCCAGCGCGGGTTGACCACCCGGGACCGGAACACCCGCCGGGTCTCCTGGGCCAGCGACCGGGTGCGGACCTGGTCCGGCACGGCGGAGTCGCCGATGTAGGCGGCCGGGGAACTCCCGGTCAGGTGCCGCACCATGGCCACCATGCCGCCGTGGAACTGGAAGTAGTCGTCGGAGTCGGCGATGTCGTGCTCGCGGGTGTCGGTGTTCTTGGCCGCGACCGCGATGCGCCGGAAGCTGGATTCCATGTCCGCCCGCGCCGCCCGGCCGTCCAGCCCCCGGCCGTAGGCGTAGCCGCCCCACACCGCGTACACCTCGGCCAGGTCGGCGTCGGTGCGCCAGTTCCGCGCGTCCATCAGCGGCAGCAGGCCCGCCCCGTACCCGCCGGGCTTGGACCCGAAGATCCGGGTGGTGGCCCGCCGGCGGTCGCCGTGTGCGGCCAGCTCCTCGTCGGTGTGCGCCCGCAGGTAATTGTCCTCCGGCGGCTCGTCCAGCCCGGCCACCGCGCTGATCGCGTCGTCCAGCAGCGCGATCACGTGCGGGAACGCGTCCCGGAAGAAACCGGAGATCCGGACCGTGACATCGATCCGCGGGCGCCCTATTTTCTCCAACGCCGCCACGGTGAAACCGGTGACCCGCCGGGAGGCGTCGTCCCAGGTGGGCTCGCAGCCGATCAGCGCGAGCACTTCGGCGATGTCATCGCCCTGGGTGCGCATGGCCGACGTGCCCCACACGGTCAGCCCGACCGCGCGGGGGTAGCTCCCGGTGTCGGCCAGGTGCCGGGCCAGCAGCGAGTCGGCCAGCGCGGCCCCGGTCGCCCAGGCGTTGCGGGACGGGATGGCCTTCGGGTCGACGGAGTAGAAGTTGCGTCCGGTGGGCAGCACGTTGACCAGCCCGCGGGTGGGCGACCCGGACGGCCCGGCCGGGACGTACCGGCCATCCAGCGCGTCCAGCAGGTGGGTCACCTCGTCGGTGGTCCGGGCCAGCCGCGGCACCACCTCCCGGGCCGCGAACTCCAGCACCGCCACCACGTCCCCCGGTGCCTCGCCGAGCACCTTGGTGCACACCAGCGCGGCCTGGTCCGGGGGCCAGCCGAGATCGTCCATCGTGGTCACCAGCTGGTGCGCGGCCGACTCCAGCAGGTCGACCACGTCGCCGGCGGTCCGGGCCGGCCCGTCGGCCACGCGGGTCAGCGCGGCGGGGACGGTGACGGGGCCGCCAGGGTTTTCGTTGCGGAGAATTTCTTCGTCCAGGCCGGCCCAGCCGGCCAGCGCGCTGCGCAGCCCGGGCAGCGCGGCGGTGCGCCCGCCCCAGACCTGCGTCGCGCGGAGCACGGCCAGCACGGTCGCCGCCCGCTGCTCCCCGTCCGGGGCGCGGCCGAGGATGTGCAGCCCGTCGCGGATCAGCGCGTCCTTGACCTCGCACAGGTAGCCGTCCACGTGCAGCACGAAGCTGTCGAACTCTTCCTCGCCCGGCGCGGCGGCCAGCTCCAGGTCGTGGTGCAGTTCGGCGGCCTGGATCAGTTCCCAGATCTGGGTCCGCAGCACGGGCAGCTTGGCCGGGTCGAGGGCGCTGACCGTGGCGTACTCGTCCAGCAACTGCTCCAGCTTGGCCAGGTCGCCGTAGGTGTCGGCGCGGGCCATCGGCGGGATCAGGTGATCGATGATGGTGGCGTGCCCGCGCCGCTTGGCCTGGGTGCCCTCGCCCGGGTCGTTGACGATGAACGGGTAGACCAGCGGCAGGTTGCCGAGCACCGCGTCGGGCGCGCAGTCGGCGGACAGGCCCAGGCCCTTGCCGGGCAGCCACTCCAGCGTGCCGTGCTTGCCCAGGTGCACGACGGCGTCCGCGCCGAACGTGGTGTCCAGCCAGCGGTAGGCAGCCAGGTAGTGGTGGCTGGGCGGCAGGTCAGGGTCGTGGTAGATGGCCACCGGGTTCTCGCCGAACCCGCGCGGCGGCTGGATCATCACGATCACGTTCCCGAACCGCAGGCCGGCCAGCACGATGTCGCCGTGGTCGGTGTACAGCTCACCGGGCGGCTCGCCCCAGTGCTCCCGGACGGACGCCCGCAGCGGGGCGGGCAGCGCCGCGAACCACTGCTCGTACTCGCGGCGGGGCACGCGCAGCGACGCGGCCGCGAGCTGGGCCTCGGTGAGCCATTCGGTGTCCTGGCCGCCGGCCTCGATCAGCTGGTGGATCAGCGTGTCGCCATCTTCGGGGAACCCGTCGCCCAGGTCGTAACCGGCCTGGCGGAGCGCCTGGAGCAGGATCACGGCCGAGGCGGGCGTGTCCAGCCCCACGGCGTTGCCGATCCGGGCGTGCCTGGTCGGGTAGGAGGACAGCATGATGGCGAGGCGTTTGCGGCCGGGCGGGACGTGCCGGAGCCGGGCGTGCGCCACCGCGATCCCGGCCACCCGGGCCGCCCGCTCCGGGTCCGCGACGTAGACCCCGATCCCGTCCGGGCCGGATTCCTTGAACGAGAACGGGACGGTGATCAGCCGGCCGTCGAACTCGGGCACCGCCACCTGCATGGCCGCGTCCATCGGGGTGAGCGCCGCGCTGGACGCCGCCCAGGTCTTGCGGGGCGTGGTCAGGCACAGCGCCTGGAGCACCGGGACATCCAGCGCGGCCAGCGCGGCCACGTCCCAGGCGTCGTCGCCGCCGCCCGCGGCCGCGTCGGAGGCCACCGTCCCGCCCGCGGCGAGCACGGTGACGATGACCGCGTCCACGCCCTGCAGCAGGTCGTAGAACTCCGGCGGCGCGGCGCGCAGCGAGCCGCAGAACACCGGGGCCGCGTTGCCGCCGGCCGCCTCGACGGCATCGGCCAGCGTGTCCACGAACGCGGTGTTCCCGGCGACCGCGTGCGAGCGGTAGAACACGATGCCGACGGTGGGGCGGCCGGGGAGGCGGGGCCGTTCCCCGTGCGGGCCGGGGTGCGGGCCGTAGGCGGGGAGCACCTCGGGGGGTTCGAACCCTTCCCCGGTGAGCAGGATCGTGTCGGACAGGAAGCGGGCCAGCTGGGCCAGGTTGGCCGGGCCGCCCTCCCGGAGGTAGGCGAGGGCCTCGGCGGCCACCCCGCCGGGCACCGTGGACAGCGACATCAGCTCGGCGTCCGGGGCGGGCTCGCCGCTGAGCACGACCGTGGGCAGGCCGCTGGCCAGCACCGCGTCGAGGCCCTCGGGCCAGCTGCGGCGGCCGCCGAGGAGACGCAGCACCACACAGAACGCCCCGTCCAGCAGGGCCGGCACGTCGGCGGGCGCGGTGCGGGCCGGATTGGCCAGGCGCCAGGGAGTGCTGCCTGGCTCGCCGGACCGGGCCTGGGCCACCTGGGCGGCCTGGGCGGCCAGCAGGTCGGTATCGGAGGCCGAGATCAGCACGATGCCAGATGAGGGCATCATCAAGCGGAGCCTTCCTCGGGGTAACCACGCCCCGGGACGAAGGATCGGCGGCCGCAGTTTCCTGGCTCCCGGATCGGCGCTTCCCTCAGCCTTCCCACCGCGGCGCGCGGTGGTGGCATCCTTGCGGGTCGCTCCCCGGTGACAGTGGCGGGACCGCGCCGGATTCGCACCGGCTTCCCTGCCCTGCCGTCGATGGACGGGAAAACCTCACCACACCCGTGCCCCCTGGTCAAGCGGACACCGGCGGGCCGGGCCCGGGGCGCCGGTGCCCGGGGCTGCCAGGCCTGGGGCGGCGCGTGCCCGGGGCTGCCGGGCCTGGCCGGCCCCGCCGGGGCAGCAGGCCCCCGGTCCGGGCGGGGCAGCCGCCCGGCCGCGCCGGGGCCCGGCACCGGCATTCATGATCATGGGATTACTGGGGGTAGAGCCCCAGTAATCCCATGATCATGATTCGTGGTTAGTGCCTGGCCTCGATGGAGTCGGTGATCGCGTTGAACTCCTCCCCGGTGAGCTCGAGACCGGCGGCGGCGATGTTGTCCGCCACGTGCTCGGGCGAGCCGGATCCCGGGATCGGCAGGACCTGCGGGGACCGGGCCAGCAGCCAGGCCAGCGCGACCTGCCGCTCGCTGACGCCCAGGCGCTTCGCGGCGTTGAGCACCCCCGCGATCTTCTCCGTCTCCTGGATCGGCGCCCAGGGCAGGAAGGCGAGATTCTCCTGGGTGCACAGGTCCAGGACCGGCTCGGACGAGCGGTCGTTGACGTTGTAGCGGTTCTGCACCGACACCACCGGGACGATCCGCTGGGCCTCGTCGACCTGCTCGGGGGAGAAGTTCGACACCCCGACGTGCCGGATCTTGCCCTCGGCCTTCAGATCGGCCAGGGCGCCGAGGGAGTCGGCCAGCGGCACCTTCTCGTCGGGCGCGTGGAACTGGTAGAGCGGGATCTGCTCGAGCCGGAGCCGCCGCAGGCTGCCCTCGCAGGCCTCGCGCAGGTGCTCGGGCCGGCCGTCCCGGTCCCAGCGGCCGGGGCCGGAACGCGTCAGCCCGCCCTTGGTCGCGATGACCAGGTCCTCGGGGTAGGGGTAGAAGGTCTCGGCGATCAGGATCTCGCTGACCTCCGGGCCGTAGGAGTCCGCGGTGTCGAAGAAATTGACCTCGAGCTCCCGGGCCCGGCGCAAGCGCGGCCTTGGCCTGCTCCCGGTCCGGTGGATCGCCCCAGATGCCGGCGCCGGTGATCCGCATCGCGCCGTAGCCCATCCGGTTAACCGTGAGATCGCCGCCGATGTCGATGGTGCCGGCCGCCGCGGCCGTCGTGTTACCCGCCATGAGTCCTCCTCGCGCGTGCGTGGCTCCAGCCTTTCAGTTCCGTATCAAGATCGTGCGGCGGGGTAGGCACTCCGGCCCGAAGACCCGGGCCGCCGAAGAGGCAATTACATTGAGTAAGGGATATAATGCTCTGAGTAACCGGACTCCGTCTGGTCTGAACTGGTTTGAGACGAGGTCAGATGACGACACGCGGCGCAGCCGCGGTGGGCCAGGCGGACCTGGCCAGTCTGGCGCGGGTGTCGGGCCTCGCCCTGCAGTCCTACCGGCAGGCGCACGTGTCGGCCTGCGTGGCCCGCGCGCTGGCCCGGCACCAGACGCAGAGCGTGGCGGGCCTGGCCCGGCTGTGCCAGTACGACCCGGACGTCCGGGCGGCCCTGCGGCGCTGCATCCTGGTCCCGGTAACCGGGCTGTTCCGTGACCCGGAACAGTTCGAGTTGCTGGAGGAGCAGGTGCTGCCCGGGCTGCTCGGCGGCCGCAGCGGCCTTAGTGCCTGGTCGGCTGGCTGCTCAGACGGCTCGGAACTGTACAGCGTGGCCCTCGTGCTCCAGCGGCTCGGCGCCCTGGCCCGCAGCCGCCTGCTCGGCTCGGACCTGTCCGCCGGCCGGATCGAGCTGGCCCGGCGGGGCGCGATGGTGTCCGCGACCGTCCGCCAGGAAGCCCGCCCGGTGCTCCGCTGGGAGCGCCGTGACCTGCTCCGTGAGCCGCCCCCGCCGGGGGCCTTCGATCTCGTGCTGTGCCGGAACGTGACCATCTATTTCGAGCCACCCGCCCAGCGGGCCGTGTACGTCAAGCTCGCCGCCGCGCTGCGGCCCGGGGGGGTCCTCATGCTGGGCACGTGCGAGCGGTTGCTGGCCCCGGGCCAGTTCGGCCTGGCCGCGGCGGGACCGCACCTGTACCGGAGGGTCGCGGCGTGAGGGGCGGCCTGACCCAGCGGACGGTGCTGGCCAGCGTCGTGGTGGCCGTGGTGGTGTTGGCCGAGTTCGCGGTCCTGTTCCTCGCGTTCCAGAGCCTGCGCGCCGAGGAACGCCAGGACAACCAGGCGGTGAACGTCCTTGCGACCTCGAACGCGCTCGAGGAATCCTTGCTGAACATGTCCACGGGGCTGCGGATCTACTTGATGTCCGGCCAGCCGGCCGGACTGCGGCCCTATCAGGTCGCCCTGGCCGAATATCCCCGGCAGGCACGCCAACTCGACCGGCTCACCGCGGGGAACCCCCACCTGCACGGCCGGGTGGTGTCGCTCGGCAACTCCGTCGCGGCCTACGTCGGCCTCTGGACCTCAGCGATCATCCAGATGAGCAGGGTGGACCTCCCCGGCGCCCGGCGTCTCGCTGCCACCGACGCGGCCAAGGAGCCGGTGGTGCTGATCCGGGATCAGTTCGCGGCGCTGGACCGCCAGCAGCAGTCCCTGAGCATTGTGCGCCGGGACGAGGCGGCGCACAGCGCCGCGCTGGCGCTGTGGTTCGGCGTGGCCGGCCTGGTCGCCGCCGTACTCCTGCTCGCGGGGTCGGCGATCGGCCTGCACCGGATGGTGGTTCGTCCGGTCAAGCTGCTGGCCCACGCCGTGGGACGGCTGCGCGAAGGAGACCTGTCCGCCCGGGTACCCGAGCGTGGCGCGGCTGAGATTGGTGAGCTGGCCGTGGGGTTCAACGCCATGGCGGAGGAACTGGAGGCGGCCCGCGACGAGGTAGAGCAGCAGAACGCCGAGCTCCAGGGTCAGCAGGCCGAGCTGCAGCGCGTGCTGGCGTCGGCGGAACGGCAGAAAGAGGAGGCCGAGACGCTGCACCGGTTCGGCGAGCAGCTGGCCGTCCAGACCCAGATCGAGGAGGTGGCCGCGGTCGCCCTGCGGGAGATCGCGGACTACGCCGGGGCGCAGGTGGGGGCGGTGTACGTGCTCAACGAGCAGGCCGGGGTGATCACCTTCCGGGGCTCGCGGGGCATGCGGGCCGAGGACTTCACCCCCGAGCTTGTGCTGGGGGAGGGTCTCGCCGGACGGGCCGCGACGGAGCGGCGTCCCGTCCCGGCCGGCTGGGCTGAGAGCTCGATGCGCCTGCCTGGGCTGACCGGCGAGCGGGAAGTGCGGCACGAGGTCCACCTGCCCATGCTGCACCGGGACCGGGTCGTCGGCGTGCTCAGCCTGGGCCGCTCGCGTGACGAGGAGTTCACCCCGGCGCAGATCGGCCGGCTGGGGATCCTGGTGCAGGGCGCCACGCTGGCCTGCGCGGAGGCCCTGAGCCTGCGCCGCCTCGAGGTCCTCGCCGGGGAACTCGAGTCGGTGATGGACTCCACCGACCAGAGCATCTGCCGGGTGGACCTGTACGGCTGCGTCACTTACATCAACCGGGCCGGGCTGGCGCAGACCGGCTGGACCGAGGCCGAACTCCTCGGCCGCAACGCGCACGACGCGATGCACCACACTCATCCGGACGGGACGCCTTACCCGGCCGCGGATTGCCCGCTGCAGCGCGCCGTCGACGACAACGAGGGGACCAGGCTCAGCGGGGAGGTGTTCTGGCGCAAGGATGGCAGCCGGTTCCCGGTGGAGGCCTCGGCGTACCCGATCCGCGACGGCGGCAGCGTACTCGGCGGGGTCATCACGTTCCACGACGTCTCCGAGCGCCGGATGGCGGAACGCCAGCTCGCCGCCCAGTACCAGACGGCCCGGGTGCTGGCCGAGGCGGAATCGGTGCGGGAGGCGCTGCCCCGGGTGCTGGAGCTCTGCTGCGATCAGCTCGGCTGGCAGATGAGCCTGGTCTGGGTGCCCGGGGATGACGACCGCGAGCTGCGCTGCCTGGCTGCCTACGCCCGGCCCGGCTGGGAGGATCAGCTGGCGTTGCTGAGCCACGAGACCGTGACCCTGGGCCTGGGTACGGCGGGGCGGGCCTGGCGGTGGCGGCAGCCGGTCTTCGTGTCCGGCCTGGGCGATGCGGTTCCGCCGCAGGACGGCCGGCGCCAGAACGGCCAGCCTCGAGACGACCAGGCCCAGGACGGCCGGCCCCGGAACGGCCGGCCCCAGGTCGGCCAGCCCCCCAATGACCAGGACGGGATGCCGCGCGGCGAGCTGGCGGTACCGCTCACCCGGGACGGCGAGGTCTTCGCCGTCGTCCAGTTGCTCGGCCCCGAGCAGCCGCGCATCGACGGGCTGCCGGAGACGATCGAGACCATCGCGGCCCAGCTGTCCCAGTACGCGGACCGCAAGCGGAGCGATGCCACCGCCGCGCGGATGAAGGACCAGTTCGTGTCCACCGTCTCGCACGAGCTGCGGACCCCGCTGGCCGCGATGGACGGCTGGCTGCACATCCTGCTCGACGGTGAGCCCGGCCCGCTGAACGAGGAGCAGCACCGCTTCCTGACCACGGTCAAGCGCAACAGCGACCGGCTGATGCGGCTGGTGGGTGACCTGCTGCTGATCGGCCAGATGGACGCGGGCCGGTTCACCCTGGAGCTGGCCGACGTCGATATCGTCGAGCTGGTCGGGGAGGCCGTCGCACTGTTCGAGGGGGCGGCGGTGGAGAAGAGGATCGAGCTGAACGCCGACACCGGGGGCCCCGCGGTGGTGCTCGGCGACCGGCTGCGACTCGGTCAGCTGCTCAGCAACCTGGTGTCCAACGCGGTCAAGTTCACCCCCGAGGGCGGCCAGGTCGGGATCCGGGTCAGGGAGCAGGACGGCACCTGCCAGGTCGAGGTCACCGACAGCGGGATCGGGATCCCGGTGGCGGACCGGGCGCACCTGTTCGAGCGTTTCTACCGGGCGTCCACGGCCACCGGGACCGCCGGGTCCGGGCTCGGCCTGGCCATCAGCAAAGCCATCGCCGAAGCGCACGGCGGCACGATCCGGATCGCGGACTCCAGCGGCAGCGGCACCAGGGTCCTGCTGGAGATCCCGATGCACGTGGCAGTCCAGGTGACCCGGTGACCCAGCCCCAACCGCAACTCCAGGCCCAGGCCCAGCCCCAGCCGCAGCCCCAGCCCCGGATGGCCACGATCCTGGTCGCCGATGACGAGCAGGACATCCGCGAGCTGGTCGTCTACCGGCTCAGCCGGTCCGGCTACCGCATCATCGAGGCCCGGGACGGCGAGGAGGCGTTCCAGCTGGCCGCGGACGAGGCGCTGGACATGGCGGTGCTGGACGTGATGATGCCGCGGCTGAACGGGTTCGAGCTCACCCGGCGGTTCCGGCACACCCCGGCCACGGAGCGGCTGCCCATCCTGCTGATGAGCGCGAGCGTGCAGGAGGCGGATATCTCGCGGGGGTTCGCGGCGGGCGCGGACAGCTACCTGACCAAACCGTTCACCCCGGATCAGCTGCTGACCCGGGTCCGGGAGATACTCGGCCGCGGCTGAGCGTGATCACCAGTCCGGCTCCCCGCCGGGGCGCTTCAGCTGCCGACGGTGCTGGGCAGCGCGGCCTCCGGCCTGGTGAGGTGAGCGGCGCGCGTGCTGGCGCGCACGGTGAGCCTGGGGGCGAGCAGCGTGGCCGCGGGCACCGGCTGGCCGTCCAGCTTGGCCATCAGCAGCCCGACCGCCTGCCTGCCCACCTCGTCGGCCGGGATGGCGATCGAGGTCAGTGGCGGGGTGGCCTGCTCGGCCAGGCCATCCGGGCACAGCGCGAGCACCGGCAGGTCCTCGCCAACCCGCCGCCCGGCGGTGCGGAGCGCGTCCAGCAACGGGCCGAGGGCCGATTCGTTGTGCACCACGATCCCGTCCAGTTGCGGGCGCTGGTCCAGCAGCCTGGCCACGGTGGCCCGGACGGCGCCCGGCGCCAGGTCGCAGGGCCAGGTGGCCCGGTGCAGCCCGTGCGCCCGGGCCGCCCGCTCGAAGCCGGCCTGGATGCGCTGGGCGAAGCCGGTACCCCGCTGGTAGACCTCCGGTGGCGCGCCGATCAGCGCGACGTCGCGGCAGCCGGCCGCGGCCAGGTGCTCGGCGGAGATCCGCCCCGCCGCCTCGAAGTCCAGGTCGATGCAGGTCAGGCCGACCGGGTCGGCCGGGAAGCCGATCAGCACCGCGGGCTGGCGCAGCCTGCGCAGCAGCGGCAGCCGCGCGTCGCGGGCTTCCACGTCCATCAGGATGATCGCGTCCACCAGGGAGGCGCCGATGACCCGCTGCAGCCCCGAGACGCCCTCGTCCCGGGTCAGCAGCAGTACGTCGTGGCCGTAGCCGCGGGCCGTGGTCACCACCGCGGTGGCGAACCGCATGAGCACCGGCACGTAGATGCCGGAGCGCATCGGCACCACTAGCGCGATGACATTCGACCGGCTGCTGGCCAGGGCCCGCGCACCCGCATTCGGGTGGTAGCCGAGCACGGCGATGCTGTCCAGCACGCGCCGCCGGGTCTGCTCCGAGATCGTGCGCTTGCCACTCAGCACATAGGAGACGGTGCTCGGCGAGACATCCGCGTGCCGCGCCACGTCAGAGATCTTGACCAAAGGTCCGGTCCGGGGATGGGAAGCGCTTCGACCCCTGGATGCTAGCTCTGCGGAGCGGTATGTACAACGTCCAGTTACCGCCGCGATACAGCCCGGAAACCACGAGGGCGGGGCAGCGGGCCGGGCCGCCCGGACCCGGGCGGCCGCCGGTCAGCCGCGCGCGAGCTGCTCGACCCGCTCGTGCAGGAGCGGCAGGCAGGTCTCGGCTTCCGGCTTCATCAGCACGCTGCGCAGGATCCGGGCTCCGGTCGCATCCTCGATAACGGAGGGGTGCCGGGCCCGGAACGCGCCCGCGTCGGCCTTCAGCGTGCTGAGGAACACCGGGTCGGGGCTGGTCATCCCGGCCTGCAGGATCCGCTCTGAGGCCAGGTCGATCCGGGACAGCGCGGTCGGCTCGGTGACCGGGAAATAACTGACGATGTCCAGCTCAGGCTCCTGGTACAGGTCCAGCACGGCGGACTTCCCGATCAGCGCGGCCCAGGCCAGCGCCGCCCGCCGCCCGGCGGCCAGCACCTGCCCGAGCCCGTCCCGGGTCGGCGGCAGCAGCCGGAACGTGAGCCACAGCGCCGCGGCGGCGGCGCCGGGCCTGGAGCACTCCAGGCTGATCTCCCCGAGGTGCAGCTCCGCCGAGGTGAAGTAGGTGTACGGGGAGTCGTGCAGGTAGAACCGGGCCACCCCCGGATCGCGGAACAGCACGGCGCCGCAGCCGTAGGGCTGCAGCCCGTGCTTGTGCGGGTTGACCACTACCGAGTCGCACTCGGCGATGGCCCGCCACGGCGCGGCCGGCAGCCTGAGTTCCTGCTCCGCGGTCTGGTCCCCGGCCGGGTGGTCCTCAGCGGGGTGGTCCTCAACGGTGAGGTCCTGCGCGAGGATCGTGAAGAACCCGCCGTAGGCCGCGTCCACGTGAACCCGGGCGCCGTGCTGCCGGCACAGCCCGAGGGCCTCGTGCACCGGGTCGATCGCGCCCAGCCCGGTCGTGCCCGCGGTCAGCACCACGGTGCCCACCCGGCCGCCGCGCAGCAGTTCATCCAGGGCGTCGAGGTCCATCCGCCCGGCGCGGTCCACGGGGACCGGGTGGCCCTCGATGCCCAGCAGGCCGCACATCCGGCTGTGCGTGTAGTGCGCGTCCGCGCTGAACGCGACGCCCCGGCCGGGGTGCAGTTCGCGGGCCACGAACAGGGCCTCCAGGTTGGCCATGGTGCCGCTGGTGGTGAGGTGGCCCAGGTGGGTGCCGAAGCCGAACATCTCCGCGAGCTGCGCGGTCACCTCGCGTTCCATCCGCGCGGTGGCCGGGCCGCCGTCCAGCGCGTGGTTGTTCGGGTTGATCAGCATCGCGGCCAGGTAGCCGGCCACGGCGGCCGGGTGCGGGGGCTTGAGCATCTGCCCCGCGTAACGCGGGTGGAAGAACGGGTAGTTGTCCGCTAGTCGCTCGGTGAACTCCGCGAACGCCGCCCCGAAGCGCTCGTCGCTGACCTCCAGCGAGGGATGCGGGGTGAACGGCCCGAACCCCGCCGCCCACTCCTGGTTCGCCGCGACCGCCTGCCCCACCCACCGCTCGAGATCCACCACCGCAGCCTAAACGGCCCCCGGTCCCGCCGCTGCGCTGGCGGCGCGGCGGCGGAGGTGGTCGAGGACGGTGGCGCCGTCGCTGGTCCCGAACCAGGCGGCGTGGCCGAGGAGATAGCCGTCGTAGGCCAGGTCGGCGTTGGCCAGGCGAGCTGACCACGTCGGCGAAGTACTCGACCTCGGACAGTGCGTACTCGACGTGCACCACCGGGAACACCTCGGGCAGCGCCGCGGCTTCGGCCGCGGTGAGCGGGCGGACCGACTCGTAGCCGTCCAGCAGCGCGTCGATGGCGTCCAGGTCCGCCTCGGCCCGGCCCAGGTCGGTCAGGTCGAGCCAGGACACGGTGGCCCGCTCCAGGGCGTTGGCCAGGTCGTGCACGGCGAAGGTCCGGTTGGCCAGCCCGAAGTCGAACACCCCGGCCATCACCGCGTCCGCGCCCGCCGACGTCCAGGTCAGGTTGGACGGGTGCCAGTCGCCGTGGCCCCACTGCCGGGGCAGCCCGGCCAGCAGCGGCGCGGCCCGCCGGATGGCGGGCAGCACGAGCCGGGTCAGGTCGTCCGGCCAGGCCCGGCCGTCCAGGTAGGCGGCCAGCCCCGGGCGCCGGCCGGCCAGCCACTTGAGCTCCGCGAGCGGGTCGGCCGCGACGATCAGCTCGCAGCCGCTGGTGAGCACGGCAGGAGAGCGGGCCGGCAGCGGGAAGCGGTCCGCCGCGAGGTGCAGCCGGGCCAGCGCCGCCCCGGCCGCCCGCGCGTGGCCGAGACTGGTGTACGGGGTCCAGGACACCGCGTCCCGGTACAGATCGAGGCCGCCGGCGACCTCGTGCACTTCGTAGACGAAGTCGCCGTGCTGGGTGGCCGTCGCGCCGTCCGTGGTGCGCAGCACCGCGGGTGCGGGGATACCGCGCGCCCTCAGGTGGCCGATGAACGCGTGCTCCACGCCCAGCTGGGCCGGCGTGCGCACCCGGATGTGGTGCCGCTTGACGAACAGGTCGACGCCGCCGCGGCGGACCAGGCCCGCCGCCGACATGGGCCGCGGGCTGCGCCAGGTGATCATCTCGTCGTCGCCGGGGGGCCCAGCCAGGGCGGCGCCGGGGACACCGTCCGGGGCGGCGGCCGGGAGCAGGGGCCTGAGGCCGGGCTGGGGGTAGCGGGCCAGCACCGTGCGGACCTCCGTGCTGGTCAGCGGGCTCCAGTCCGGCTCGACCAGCTCCTTGCCCATGCCGTGGACCAGGCCCGCGGGCGCGGGCGGACCGATCACCCCGCTCACCGGGACCCGCTCGCCGAGACGGGTGACGGGTACACCGGCCGGGTTCCGTTAGGGAAAAATGAGAGCCGCAGGGCGCGCGATGGCACGGCAGGTTCAGTGGCTCTCGCCACAGGGTCCTCCCTACGCCGGCATTACCCGGTCAGGTTCAGACGGTCGGTGGCGCGCGACCCGGTGGGCCAGCCACCCTCTCAGCCCGGTCAGCCCGAGCTCCCGTGTGGTTGCCTGATGTTACCTCTGAGCCACGGTTACTTCTGAACCACGGTTACTTCTGAACCACGGGGCCAGGCTGCAGGCCGTCACCGTGCTCCAGGATCTCCGCCGCGCCGCGCGCGACGCAGCGCAGCGGGTCGTCCACCACCACGGCCGGGATCCCGGTGGCCGCCTCGATCCGGTCGGCCAGGCCGGGCAGCAGCGCGCCGCCCCCGGCCAGCCGGATCTTGCCGCGCACCACGTCCTCGGCCAGGTTGGGCGGGATGTCGGAGAGCATCTCCTGCACGCTGTCCACGATCGCGGTGACGATGTGCTCCAGCGCCCGGGCCACCAGCCGCCCGGGCACGTGCTCGACCCGGGGGGTGCGCCGCGCGGCGTCCACGCCCACCGTTTCCACCCAGCTGGTCCCGTCATCAGCCAGGCCGAGCGTGGTCTTCAGGCTGCGCGCCGCGTTGCGCCCGAGCATCAGGCCGAGTTCGACCTTGACCGTGCTCACGATGGCCTCGTCCATGGCGTTGCCGCCGAGCCGCAGCGACCGGGCCCGGACGATCTGCCCGCCGGCCACCACCGCACACTCGGTGGTGCCGCCGCCCACGTCCACGATGAACACGCCGGCGCCCTGGGCCAGGTCGAAGCCGGCCCCCGCGGCCGCGGCCACCGGCTCGTCGATCATCTGGACCGTGCAGCGTGGCCGGACCACGCTCAGCGCGGCGGCCATCGACCGGCGTTCCACCCAGGTGGCGCCGCCGGGTACGCACACGACCGCCGCGGTCCGCAGCAGGCCGCGGCGCAGCCGGGCCCGGCGCAGGAAGCCCTGCAGCATGGCGGACGCGGCGTCGAGGTCCGCGATCACGCCGTCGCGCAGCGGGTGCAGCACCTCGACGTCCTGTGGTTCCTTGCCGGCCAGCGCATCGGCCGCCTCGCCGACGGCCGCTACCCGCCCGGTCGCCCGGTCCAGCGCGATAGCGGACGGCTCGTCGATGACCAGCCCCCGGCCGGCCACGGAGACCAGGGTGTTGACCGTGCCCAGGTCGATCGCCACACCCGACCGGAACCGCATGAAAGCCACCCTTGCCCGAAATGCCGTCAGCTATCCCAAGTATTGCGCCCCCCCGACGGCCTGAGGTGGCGGGGCGGCGCGTCCGCCACCCGTCAGCGAATGGAATCTAGCGGGCGGCATGCCGTCTTGCAGGCTAATAGTGCCGGAAGCCCCAGTCGAGGATCTTCGTGGCATCGGCGAAACTGGCCAGGTCATTGTTCCGGGAGCTGTGCAAGACCACCCCGATGAGGGCGTGGCCGTTCTCGCGGGCCTCGAACAGCAGGCAGTACCCGGCGGCCAGGGTGGACCCGGTCTTGATCCCGATGGCGCCCGGGTAGTCGCGGAGCAGCATGTTGGTGGTCCGCCAGACATAGGCGTGATGCCGCGGCGCCGCGGCCAGGCGGTAGGTCCGCTGGTCCACGATGGAGCGCAGCACCGGGTAGCCCATGGCCGCCCGGCCCAGCGCGATCAGGTCACGCGGTGTGGAGTAAGTGGACGTCCCGGTCGGCCAGGGCAGGCCGTCGAAATTCGAGAAGTGAGTGTGGGCCAGGCCCATCGCCTGGGCGGTGGAGTTCATCTTGGCGATGAACGCGGTCCAGCCCGGCCCGTACGCCTTGGCCAGCGCGTAGGCGGCGTCACAGCCGGACGGCAGCAGCAGCGCCTCCAGCAGTTCCCGCGCGGTCAGGTAGTCGCCGGGGCGCAGTCCCGCGTTGCTGGCGTCGTATTTGCGGTCATAGGGGATCACGCCCTTGGGGACCACGATCCGCTGGTGCAGGTTCCCGGCCCGCAGCACCACGATCGCGGTCATCACCTTGGTGATGCTGCCCATCGGCAGCTCGGTGTTCATGCCCCGGCTCCACAGCACCGCTCCGCTGGCCGCGTTGGCCAGGGCGCCGCCCTTAGCCTGCACGCCGCGGGGAGCCCGGGTGAGCGCGGGTGAGATGGCCGACGAGGGTGAGCGTAGCCGAAGCGGGTGAGGTGGCCGACGCCAGCCGGGCCGGGGCGGCGGTCACGGCGGCCGCGGCTCTCGCGGCTGGCGCGGCGGGGGCGGCCAGCGCGGGGGCGGCCTCGACCGGCACCAGGAGCAGCGCCCCGGCCAGGGCGAGGGCGCTGAAACGGGCAGGCAGGTGCATGGCACTCCTGTCGGTAGACACCGGCCGGTGGGGGTGCCGCGCGCGGCACCGGCCGCTGGGGGCACCGGCGCAGGCCACGACCATCTGAAGCCTGGCAGCAACGCCCAGCCACATCAAGCCGATCCTGGGTAGCCGTGGCCGAGTTGTGGCTGGGATGGTACGGGAGGCTACGGTCTGCCCGGTAGGTCAGGCCGGGGGGCGGGCGGCCTGGCGGGTCCGGTAGGCGGCCACATTGACCCGGTTGGCGCACGCGGTGCCGCAGAACCGCCGGGACCGGTTCTTGGACAGGTTAACGTGGACATGGTCGCAGTCATCGGCGGCGCACCGGCGCAGCCGGTCCAGCTGCCCGGTCCGGATCACGTCGGTGAACGCCATCGCCGCGTCGACCGCGATCCGGTCGGCCAGCGGGGCGTCGGCGGACGTGGCGTGCAGGTGATAGTCCCAGCCGTCGTGCTTGACCAGCTGCGGCAGCGCGCCGGCCTCCCGCAGCAGCGTATTGACCAGGGTGGCGGCATCATCCTCGGGCAGCTCCCAGAGCCGGGCCAGCCGGGGCCGCAGCTGCCGGACCGCATCGAGCTCAGCCCGGTCCCGGGTGCGCCGGCCGGTCCAGCGCCACTCGGTGATGAAGCGGTCGAGCGCGGCCTCATCAGGCAGGCCCTCGGTGTCATCGCGGCCGGTGTTGACCAGGGCCGCGGTCGCGGCCAGGGACACCTCGGTGTCATGAGCAAAAAGCACCTTGACCCCTTTCAGCCGCGGCGGCTAGTGTCATGAGTGTAAATGAGTTTTGCTGCTTACAATAGGGTGGCCCGGATGCCCGGCCCGTCGCGCCTGTCGCGGGCCAGCCCTCTGCCCCGATCATGCCTGGAGTGACGCTGTGACTTCCGCCCGGACCCATGACGTGCCCCGCCCAGCCCCGGGCGGTAGTGCCGGTGCTGCTGGCGCCGGTGCTGCGGGTGCGGCGGGTGCTGCGGGTGGTAGCCGGGCGCGGCGCGGGGGCGCGGGCCTGTCCCTCGGCATCCTGTCCGCCGCGGCGTTCGGGACGTCCGGGGCGTTCGCCGCGTCGCTGATCGGCGCCGGCTGGAGCCCCGCCGCGGCCGTGCTGGTCCGGATCACCCTGGCCGGTCTCATGCTCACGGTCCCGGCGCTGCTGCAGTTGCGCGGCCACTGGACCGTGCTGCGCCGGGCCGCGCCCCGGGTGGGCGCCTTCGGCCTGGTCGGCGTGGCCGGATGCCAGCTGTTCTACTTCAACGCGGTGGCCCGGATGCCGGTCGGCGTGGCCCTGTTGCTCGAGTACCTCGGCACCGTGCTGGTGGTGGGCTGGCTGTGGGCGCGGCACGCCCAGCGGCCACGGCGGCTCACCGTGACCGGCGCGGCCGCGTCGATCGCCGGGCTGATCCTGGTGCTGAACCTGACCGGGACCGCCGGGATCAACCTGGCCGGGGTCATGTGGGGACTGCTCGCCGCCGTGTCCCTGGCCATCTACTTCCTGCTCTCGGCCGCGACCGACGCCGAGCCGGTGCCGCCCATCGTCATGGCCTGGGCCGGGATGTGGGTCGGTGCGGTGGTGCTGGGACTGCTCGGCTGGATCGGCGTCCTGCCGATGTCGGCCAGCACCCGTCCGGTGGACTTCCTCCATCACCAGGTCAGCTGGGTCGTGCCGGTCCTCGGGCTGTCGCTGGTGGCCGCGGTGATCGCCTACGTCGCGGGCATCGGCGCCGCCCGGCGGCTGGGCGCCAAGCTGGCCTCGTTCATCGGCATGGCCGAGGTGCTGTTCGCCATCGCGTTCGCGTGGGTACTGCTCGGCCAGCTACCGTCCGCGATGCAGTTCCTGGGCGGCGCGTTCATCCTCGCCGGGGTCACCCTGGTCCGGGTGGACGAGATGCGTGAGCCGGATGACGTCGTCAAGGAAGCTCAGGGTGGCCGCGGTGGTGGCCCGGCGCCACGCGAGCAGCGTCGCGTCGAACCCGTCCTGCCCGGGTCGCTCAGCCTGGATGGCCCGGGCGATGGGCTCCAGGGCGGCCCGCTGCCTGCGGAGCAGGTCGCTGGGGTCGTACCCGCCTCGGTCCAGCAGGGCCAGTTTGAGTAGCAGGTGGGAGCGGACGTCCCGGACGTGCCCGACCGGGGTGTCGAGCCACTCCGCGGCCAGCCGGCGTCCTTCCGGGGTTACCGCGTAGAGGGTTCGCTGCGGGCCCCGGCCGGATTCGACCGCGTCCTGGGTCAGCAGCCCGGCGTCCACCAGCCGGGTGATCGAGCGGTAGATGACCGGCCGCGGGATCTGCCAGATCCGGCCCAGGTCGCCG
>CAWINS010000047.1:0-37351 GCA_963837335.1 uncultured Actinomycetes bacterium
CCCGGCCGAAAGACACAGCTGGGAAACCCGGCTGCTGCGCGGCCGCCCCGACGATCCGGCCTGGGCCAGGCCCGCGCTCCTCGCGCTACTGCTGGCCACGGCCGCGCTCTACCTGGCCGGCCTGAGCCGCAACGGGTATGCCAACGAGTTCTACGCCGCCGCGGTCCAGGCCGGCACGAAGAGCTGGAAGGCGTTCCTGTTCGGCTCGGTGGACTCGAGCAACTTCATCACCGTGGACAAGACCCCGGCGTCCCTGTGGGTCATGGAACTGTCCGGCCGCCTCTTCGGCTTCAGCTCATGGAGCCTGCTGGTGCCTCAGGCCCTGGAGGGCGTGACCACCGTCGCCGTGCTCTATGCCACGGTCCGCGGTGGTCGGGCCCGCGGCGGCGTCATCGCCGGGGCCGTGGCTGCCCTCACCCCCGTCGCCGTCCTGATGTTCCGCTTCGACAACCCGGATGCGCTGCTGGTGCTGCTCATGACGCTGGCCGCGTACACCATCACCCGGGCCATCGAATCGGGCCTGACCCGCTGGATCGTGCTGACCGGGGCGCTGCTGGGCTTCGGCTACCTCACGAAGATGCTGCAGGCCTTCCTGGTCCTGCCGGTCTTCGCGCTGGCCTACCTGTCGGCAGGCCAGCCTCCCTCGGCAAGCGGCTGTGGCAGCTGCTGGCCGGGCTCGCGGGCCTGGTGGCGGCCGCCGGCTGGTGGGTGGCGATCGACCTGCTAATCCCGGCCACCGACCGTCCCTACGTCGGCGGCTCGACGACAACAACATTCTCCAGCTCACCTTCGGCTACAACGGTCTCGGCCGGCTCACTGGCAGCGAGAACTCCGCCGGAGGCGGGGGCGGCACCACCGCGCACCGGCTCAGCGGGGCTGCCGCCCGGCTGGGCGAGGGCGCGGCCCGGGCCGGCGGTGCGCCCCCCGGTGGTGGCGGCGCGGGAGGGGGTAATTCGCTGTTCGGGGGGGCGACCGGGATCACCCGGCTGTTCCAGTCCGACATGGGCAGCCAGATCAGCTGGCTGCTCCCAGCCGCCCTGATCGCCCTGGCTGCCCTGCTGTGGCTGTCCAGGCGGTCCCCGCGGCGCGACCGGACCCGGGCCGCCGCGCTGCTGTGGGGCGGCTGGCTGGTGCTGACCGGCGTGGTGTTCAGCTACATGTCCGGGATCATCCATCCGTATTACACCGTGGCCCTGGTCCCGGCGATCGCCGCGCTGACCGGCATCGGGGCAGCGGCGCTCTGGCCGCTCCGGCACACCTGGACCGCCCGCGTCATCCTGGCGGGCACGCTGCTGGTCACCGCGGCCTGGGCGTGGGTGCTGCTGGACCGGAGCCCCGGCTGGTTCCCCTGGCTGAAGGTGGTCATCGGGGTCGCGGCGGCCTCCGCGGCCGCGATGATCCTGGCCGGTCCGGCTGTCCGGGCCACCACCGCCCGGGGACGACCGCTCTGGCCATCGCCCCGCTAGCGCTGACCCTGATCGCCGGGCTGGGCGGCCCGCTGGCCTACAGCATCGACACTGCGGCGACGACTCACGGCGGCTCGATCCCGACGGCCGGGCCTACCGTGGCGGGCTCCTCGGGCGGTCCCGGCGCCGCGTCCGGGACGGCTCGCGGCGGCTTCCCCGGCCAGGCCGGTAGGTCTACCACCAGCAAGCCCGGCAGATCTACCGCTCCGGGCGGGACGTCCGGGACTGCCCCGAGCGGAACTGCGCCAGCCAGGCCCAGCGGAGCAGGCTCGGCCCCGGTGCCAGCGGTACTGGCAGTGTTGGCACTAGTGGCGGTGGCAGCGGCCCCGGCGGCACGGGCAGCGTCAGCAGCACGCTGTCCAGGCTGCTCGAGTCCGGCGCTTCCGGCTACAGGTGGGCGGCAGCCACCATCAGCTCCACCAGCGCGGCCTCGCTCGAGCTGGCCAGCAACGGTGTCCCGGTCATGGCGATCGGCGGCTTTACCGGCGCTGACCCGGCCCCGAGCCTGGCCCAGTTCGAGAGGTTCGTCTCCGCCGGCCGAGATTCACTACTTCGTGAGCAGCGGCCCGGCGCCGGCGGCCCGGGCGGGAGTTCCGGATCGGGGTCCCAGATCACCGCGTGGGTCAAGGCCCACTTCACCGCGAAGACCGTGGGCGGCATGACCGTCTACGACCTGACCACCTCGAAATAGGAGACCCGGAGACCGGACGGGGCGGGCGCACGCGCCTGCCCCGTCCGGTGCCGGCTGACCGGGCTAGGACGCGGCGCGGGCGGAGCCCGTGGCACTGGCTGAGGCGACCGCGCCGTCGACGTAGGTGACGGTGTTGGCCGGGATGGCCGGGATCCGCGGGCCGGGCAGCACGATGCTGGTCAGGTTGAGCGGGTCGGCGGCGGAGATCTGGACGGGCTCGCCGGTCAGGCGCTGCTTGCGGATGGCGCGCAGGACGTCGAGGGCGTCAGGATGGGCGAACTGCTCGCCGCTGAACCCGGCGACGAACCGGCCGCCGCGGACGGTGCCCCGGGCCTCCATCCGCCGGAACGCCCACAAGATCTCGCGCCAGGGCAGGGCCAGATTCTCCCGGGCCACCAGATCGTGGAAGACCACGCCCCAGCGGACCGCGAGCTGCTCGGCCACGGCCTCCGCCAGCTCGTCCCGGTCCGCGTCGAGCGACGGACCCGGGAGCAGTGACCACCGCCCGGCCGATCCGGCCCCGGCGCCGCTCCGGCCGCGCCGCAGTCCGCGCAGCCCAGACGGCCGGGACCGCGGGCTGCGGCGGAGCAGGGACCGGACCGCCCGGAAGCCGTCGGCGGTGACCAGCCCGCGGGCCACGCCGTCCCACAGCGCCTCCTCCACCTCGCTGGGCAGGCGGCCGGTGATCGCGCCGAGGTCGGGGCGGAACAGCGCCCCGTGCTGGCGGAGGGCGTCGAGCACGTCGCGGGTCCGGCCTGGTCCCGGCTCGGCGGGCGCCAGGTCGCCGCGGGCCGCGCGCAGCAGCCAGGGCAGATCGTCGCGGATGGCCAGGGTGATCGGGGTGGCCCGGGAGGGGACCAGCCCGCTGCGCCGGGGGGCCGGGTCGGGCTCGCTCTCGCGCACCGACAGCCGCCCCCAGGTGACCTCGCCCGACAGGCAGGCCTCGTCCAGCCACTCACGCCGGTAGCCGTCCACCCTGGCAGCCAGGACCGCGTTCTCCCACGCGCCCGCGGCCAGCTCGTAGCCCTGGAGCTGCTCGACCACACTGACCACGCCGAGCCGCCCCTCGGCCCTGGTGCCGGGGACGAGGTGCTGCCAGCGCAGCAGGAACCGGACGAAGTCCCGCGCGTTGACCGGCTCGATCTCGCGGCGCTGCCGCTGCCGGGTGTAGGAGTGAATGCGGGCCAGCAGCCGCCGGGCGCAGAACTCCTCGTCCCGGTCTGAGGTGATGGAGCCGGGGCGGAACCGGCCGCGGATGGCGAAGCCTTCTGCTTCCAGCCGGGCCAGGGCGATCACGATGCCGGATTCCGGCAGGCCGGTGGCCTGGGCCAGCTCGGCGGCCGTGGACGGGCCGCGGCAGTCCAGGTGGCCGCGGAGCAGGTCGGCCGCGGCCTCATCGGGGTCGGGCAGGCCGGCCGGGCCAGCCGCGACCGGGCACGGATGGTCGGGGACCACGGCGGCGTCCGGGAACAGGACCTCGACGGCGGGGCGGCGTTCCACCGCGCACCACAGCTCCCCGGCCGGGCCGTGCAGGCTGACGGCCCGGCGGTCCCGGGTCAGCTCCCCGAACCAGGGCCGCCACTCCTCGGCGGGACGCATGGCGGTCAGGGTCATCAGCAGGTCGTGCAGCTCGTCCGGGCCGCGGGGGTCCGGGCGGACCTGCTCGGCGACCCGGTCGATGGCGGCGGGATCGAGCCGGCCCAGCTCGTGGGGCTCGACCGGCAGGCCGCGGCGCAGCGGCACCGCGCGGCTGCGGCGTTCTTCCAGCGGCGCGTCATCGAGGAAGGTGAACGGCCGCCCGTTGAGGATCTCGTGCGCGAGCACGGAGGGCTCGGTGGTGTCCCGCACGACGACGGTGACCCGGCCGGACTCGATCGCCCCGACCAGCTCGGTCAGGCCGTCGATGTCCATCGCCTCACGCAGGCAGTCCTCGAGCGTCTGGCGGACCAGGACATGATCGGGAATCTCCAGCGGCCCGGGCGCCACGTTCTCCTGGCAGGCGGCCAGCGTCGGGAAGACCGCAGCCATCAGGTCATCGGATTCCATCCGCTGGATGGCCGGCGGGTTCTTCTTCCCGCCGCGCATCCGCAGCACGGCCAGCGACCGGTTCAGGTTCCACCGCCACCGCGACGCGAACATCGGGGAGGTGAGCACCGCCTGCCGGACCACGCCTTCCACCGTCCTGGAGGCCAGGAACCTCGGCACCTGGTCCAGCGGGAAACTGTGCTGCGGCCCGAGGGACAGCAAGATCGCGTCGTCGCTGGCCGCGGCCTGCAGCTCGAAGTCGAAGGTGACGCAGAACCGCTTGCGCAGGGCCAGCCCGAGAGCCCGGTTGAGCCGGGCCCCGAACGGTGCGTGCCCGATCAGCTGCATCCCGCCGCTGTCGTCGAAGAACCGTTCCAGCACGATGGTGTCCATGTCCGGGAGCACCCCGAGCTGGGCCAGCCCGGCGCCCAGGTAGGCCGTGATCGTGTCCGCGGCGGCCTGGTCGATCCCGCACTCGGCCTGCAACCAGGCAGCCGCTTCCGCCAGCCCGGTCCCGGCGGGCGGGCCGGAGGCCAGCCGCTGCGCCACCGCCTTCCGGATGGCGCAGACCTCCTCCGACAGCTCGATCGTGCGGCCGGGGGCCTCGCCGAGCCAGAACGGGACGGACGGCGGCGCGCCCTGGGCATCGACCACCCGCACCACGCCCGGCTCGACCCGGCGGATCCGCCACGAGGTCGTGCCGAGCAGGAACACGTCGCCGGCCATGGACTCGATCGCCCAGTCCTCGTTCACCGTCCCGACCAGGGTCTCGTCCGGCTCGGCCAGCACCCGGAAGTCACCCAGCTCAGGGATCGCCCCGCCCGAGGTGAGCGCCGCGAGGCGGGCGCCCCGCCGGCCGCTCAGCCGTCCGGCCACCCGGTCCCGGTGCAGGTAGGCGGCCCGCCGCCCGCGGCCGGTCCGGATCCCGTCGGAGACCAGGTCGGCGACGTCGCCGAAGTCCTCGGCGGACAGGTCCGCGAACGGGGCGGCGCGGCGGGCCAGGGCCAGCAGGTCGTCCTCGGCCCAGTCTTCAGCCGCGCACTCGGCCACCACCTGCTGGGCCAGGATGTCCAGCGGGCAGGCCGGGACCAGCAGGGCGTCGAGCAGCCGGCCCGCGCCCCGCGCAGCAGCGCGGCGCATTCCACCAGCTCGTCCCGGGAGGTCGGGTACAGCCGCCCGGCCGGGATCCCGCCGCGGGTGTGGTTGGACCGGCCCACCCGCTGCAGGAACGTGGCGAAGCTGCGGGGCGACCCGATCTGGCAGACCAGCTCGACCGGCCCGATATCGATGCCCAGCTCCAGGGACGCGGTCGCGACCAGGGCCCTCAGGTCGCCGCTGCGCAGCCGCGACTCCACCCGCTGCCGCCGGTCTTTCGACAGGCTGCCGTGGTGCGCGGCGACCTGGCCCTCCCCCAGCGCCTCGCCCAGCTGGTGGGCGACCCGCTCGGCCAGCCGCCGGGTGTTCACGAAGACCAGGGTGGTCCGGTGCTCCTGCACGTGCCCGGCGATCAGGTCCAGGATCTCGTCCATCTGCCCGGCCGACGCGACCGCGCCAAGCTCGTCGCCGGGCAGTTCCAGGGCGAGGTCGAGCTCGCGGCGGTGACCGGCGTCCACGATCGCGCACCGCGGCGAGCCGTCCGGCGCCGACCGATCCGGACCCGCGCCGACCAGCAGCCGGGCGACGGTCTCGATCGGGCGCTGGGTGGCCGACAGGCCGATCCGCTGCACCGGCTGCGCGGCCAGGTGCTCCAGCCGCTCCAGGGTCAGGGCCAGGTGGGAGCCTCTCTTGTTGCCCGCGACCGCGTGGATCTCATCGACGATGACGGTACGGGCCGGAGCCAGCATCGCCCGGGTCCGTTCCGCGGTCACGAGCAGGTACAGCGACTCCGGGGTCGTAATCAGGAAATTGGGCGGCCGCCTGAGCATCGCGGCCCGTTCGGCGGGCGGGGTGTCACCGGTCCGGACCGCCACCCTGATGTCCGGGGCGGGCAGCCCGAGTCTGGCGGCCTCGGCCGCGATCTCCGCCAGCGGGGTCTCGAGGTTCTGCCAGATGTCGGTGGCCAGCGCCTTCAGCGGGGACACGTAGATCACCTGCGGGCCGTCCTCGGGACCAGCCCCGGGCTCAGCCGCACCGGGCCCTGCGGCCCCGGCCTCAGCGGCCTGGGACTCTGCCGTACAGGCCTCAGCCGCACCGGACTCGTGGGCCCGGTAGATCCGGTCGATGCAGACCAGGAACGCCGCCAGCGTCTTCCCGGACCCGGTGGGCGCCGCGATCAGCGTATGGTTCCCGGCCGCGATCTCCCGCCAGCCGCCCGCCTGCGGGACCGTCGGCCCGTCCGGGAACCTGCGGGCGAACCAGCTTCGAACAGCCGGGTGAAACGACTCCATCACCTGGTTATTTTATCCGCAACGCCCCACTTCGCACAGGGACCAGCACCAGGAATCCGATGGTTCTTGATCAGGTCGCGCATCGCAGCAGCAGCGTCACGCGTCTGCGAGCTGCCCGAGATCCGCTTGGGCTCGCCCGTCTGCTCGTCCACGGGGGCGTTCGCAGGAGCACTCGCCAGCTCGTCCAGCAGCTTCAGGATTGCGGTCTGCTCGACACCGCTACGCAGGGCTTTCGCGGTGTACTGAGCGAGCAGGCACGAGCTGGGGATGTCGTGCGGCAGGGTCGAGCTGGGGCGAACTTCTTCTCAGCCCTGGGCTTCGGGTCAGTCTTGGGCTTCGCGGTCGCGGCGGGCTTCGCATCAGTCTCGTGGGGTAGCAGCCTTCGGGGCGGCAGCAGTCTTGCGAGCGGTCGGCTTGGGAGCTGGGACGGTGGTCTGAGCGGTCATGACGTTTCCTTTCTGGACGGTCGAACTGCTTACAACACTCATTAGAGGACGCCGCCTAGAAGGGCACAAGGAGCCCGAGCCAACCCGAAAAAGAATGGCTCGCGCGTCTGGGGATCAGTCGAAGTTGTTCTTGCGGCCCTCGCGCACGTAGTCGACCGTGGACCTGATGTGCTGCTCACCGTGGACGGCCCGCTTCTTGGCCAGGTGGCCGAACATCTGGATACCGAACCCCCCGTCGAGGTCGCTGACGATCCGCTGCTTCCAGGGACGCCGGACGATCTGGGTGGTGAGCCGGCGGGTGGTCCTCGGCTGGGTCATGATGTGGTCGGCGATCTGGTAGGCGCGCGTGATCAGGTCGTCGCGGGGCATGACCTCGTTGACCATCCCCCAGTCCAGGGCCTGCTGCGCGGTGATGGCCTCGCCGGTGAGCAGCGCATAGGCCGCCCGCTTGACCCCGAGCAGTTCCTGGAACGCGTTGTGGATGCCGTCGGCGGGCACCGAGCCGATGTCATAGTGCAGGTCAAAGAGGGTGGCGTCGTCGGCAGCGAGGGTGATGTCGCACATCAGCACGATCTCGGAGTGGAAGCCGGACCCGTTGAGCAGGCCGATGGTGGGGATCTCCAGGTCGTTGACCAGGGCACTGACGTTGTTCCGGCCGTCCTTGTAGGCGTATTCGTACGCCCAGTACTCCAGGTCGGCCTCCTCGAGGGCGAACCCCTCGGGATCGGAGTCCATCATGAACTCCTGACCCGACCCGGTGAGGATCAGCACCTCGTTCTCCGGGTCCGCGGCGACCGTCCGCAGCATCTGGCCGAGTGAGCGGTGGTTCTGCACGCTGAGCTGGATGGGACCGCCCTGGGTGTGCGCGCGAGACGAGCAGGACGCCGTCCTCGCGGCGCTCCATCCGGTAGAAGTCACCGAACGCCTCCGAGTACTCCTCGAAGCGGGGCGTGGGGACGAATTCCTGCAGGGACATGCTCACTCCTCCGGCAGTGTCTGGTTAGCGGGCAAGCGCCGCGCCGGCGGCCTGCAGCTCGTAGAGCGAGAGGAAGTCCTCGTGCCGCAGCCCGGTGCCGATGGCGGACTGGATCAGCTGGTACACCATGGCGCCCACCGGCATCGGCACCTCCAGCGACCGCGCCGCGTCCAGGCCCAGGTCGAAGTCCTTGCGCAGCAACTCGGTGGTGAACGTCGGGGTCCAGTCCCGCCGGACCAGGGCGTCAGTGCGCTTGCGCACCCAGTCGGACGCGACCACGGTGCCGCCCAGGAACTCCAGGAAGGCGGCCCGGTCGGTCCCGCCCTTCTCGGCCAGGCTGGTCACCTCGGCCAGCGCCTGGACCATCATCCCGAGATAGAGGTTGTGGCACAGCTTCACCAGCCGGCTCTGCTCCTCCTCCCCCGCGTGCACGGCGACCTTCGCGATCTCCTCCAGGTACGGCCTGACCCGCTGGAACACCTCGGCGGGGCCGGACGCGACGATGCAGCACCCACCCTCGGCGACCACGTGCGGGTTGCCGCTGACCGGGGCGGCGAGGAAGTCGGCGCCGGCCGCGTTCACGGCCGCCCGCACCCGGGCCGAGGTCTCCGCGGACACGGTCGAGCAGTCCACGATCGTGACCGGCCTGCGGTCCGGCCGCAGCCAGGTCTGCCCCGGCCCGGTCAGCGCTGAGCAGGCCGTGCTCCCCGCAGACCACCTCCTCCAGGTCGCCCGGGGTGGACACCATGACGAACACGACGTCGCAGCCGCCCAGGTCGGTGATCCGCTCGACGGCCCGCGCCCCCCTGGCCACCAGCGGCCCGGTCTTGGACGGCGTCCGGTTCCAGACCGTGACGTCCTCACCGGCGTCGATCAGGCGGGCGGCCATGGCCGCGCCCATCCGGCCGGTGCCCAGCCAGCCGATGCTGCGGGGTTTCGTGCTCATCCGTTGCTCCTCCACCAATGGTCAGACGGGGGCGTACTCGCCGGGCTCGGCGGTGGCGGGCGGCGCCCCGGGGGCCGGCCCAGGCCGGCCGAGGGTCGACCAGATGGTCTCAATGAGGGCCTGGGTCGACAGACCGTACTCGCCGAACAGGTACGGGGCGGTGGACGCCCCCTCGGCGAAGGTGTCGCGCAGCCCGACCCGGCGCAGCGGGCGGCCCAGTCCGGCCTCGGCGATCGTCTCGGCGACGGCCGACCCGAGACCGCCGATGATGGAGTGGTTCTCCGCGGTGACCACGATCTGCGCCCCGGCGGCCGCGCCCAGGACGGTGGCCGTGTCCAGGGGTTTGATCGTGGGCACGTTGATGACCGAGACGGACACCCCGTGCTCACCGAGCGCCCGCGCCGCGGCCAGCGCGGCGGCGAGCATCATGCCGCTGGCGAACAGGGCCACGTCGTGCCCGGGCACGACGACCTCGGCCTGGCCGAGCCTCAGCACGTGGCCCTCGTCGAAGATCACCGGGATCTCGCCGCGCTTGAGCCGGACGTAGACCGGCCCTGGCACGTCCACCACGGCCTCGACGACCTGGCGGACCTCGACCGCGTCGGCGACATCGACCACGGTCATGCCGGGCAGGGCCCGCATCAGCGCGACATCATCGGTGGCCTGGTGACTGGGGCCGCCCGGCGTCGATATCCCGGGCATGAATCCGACGATGCGCACGGGCAGGCCTGGGTACGCGATGGCGTTAGCGATCTGATCGAAGGGTCGCCGGGTGGCGAACACTCCGAAGGTGTGCACGAACGGGATGTGACCGCAGCGCGCGAGCGCGCCGGCCATGCTCATCATGTTGGCCTCGGCCATGCCGCCGTGAATGAACCGCTCCGGGAGTTCGGACTGGAACAGGTCGACTTCGCACTGCCGGGTCAGGTCGCCGCTGAGGCACAGCACCTCGTCGCGCCGCCGGGCCAGGTCGACCAGCGCCCGGCCGTAGGGCTTGAGCTCGGTGGGATAGGGCGGCTCACGCACAGAGGGTTTAGGCGCGGGGGGTTCAGGCACGGGGGGTTCAGGCACGGAGGGCCTCCAGCTTGCCGGTGAGTTCCGCGACCGCGGCCGTGGCCAGCGCGGGCGGCAGCTTGATGAAGTGCCCGTCCGCGTCGGGCGGCAGGCAGTCCAGGCCGTGCACGGTCGAGGTCCGGCAGACCAGCACGCTCGGCTGGCCCGCGTGCGCGGCGGCCTGGGCGAGCGCCGCGCGCACCGCGTCCACGTCGTGACCGTCGAGGTCCTGCGCGTGCCAGCCGAACGCCGACCACTTCGCGGCGATCGGCTCGATGGTGGTGATGCTGTCGACCGGACCGTCCACCTGGGAGTTGTTGGCGTCGAGCAGCACTATCAGCCGGTCGAGATGATGGTGGGCGGCGAACAGGGCGGCCTCCCAGACCTGCCCCTCTTCCAGTTCCCCGTCGCTGACCATGGTGAAGATCCGCGCGTCGGAGCCGCGGAAGCGGTCGGCGAGGGCGAAGCCCAGCGCCGCGGACAGTCCCTGGCCGAGCGAACCGCAGGTGTAGTCCACGACGGGTGAGCGCTCGGTGCCGATGGCCTCGACCGGCGAGCCGTCCTGCCCGTAGCGCGCCACCGCCTCCTCGTCCAGCAGCCCCAGTTCGGCCGCGGCGGCGAACGGGCCGATGACGTAGTGCCCCGGCGAGCAGACGAGCCGGTCCACGCCGGGACGGGCGCTGGCGAACACGGCCGCGACCTGCTCGGCGGATGACAGCGCCTGGCCGAGATAACCGAACCCGTGCGGGGCGACCATCCGGACGGCCCGGAGCCGGATTCTCAGGGCCAGTTCGCGGGGGTCGGGCACGGTCCAGCGGGTTCCCGGGGCGGAGAGGTGCACCGTCTCACTCATAAGACCTTCTTCCGTCCGCGTCAGCGCGGTCCCTGCCCGGAGAAGATGTACCGTGCTCAGCCGGCCCCGTGCTCAGCCAGCCCCGTGCTTAGCTCGTGCTCAGCCAACTTTGTGCCCGTGCTGACGGGCGAGATTGTCCAGCATGGACTCGGCCTTGTCCCGGTCCTTACGGAACGATTGCAGCTGGGCCGGGTTCAATTGCCTGACCAGGGTCCACGGATTGCGTTCCCGGCGGCCGTCGACCCTGGTGAGACGGTAGAGCACCTGCCCGTCGGCGCGCAGCACCCATTCCCAGGACATGACCGCGAGCGCAGTGTTCGATCTGCAGCTGACCTGGGCGATTACCTTGGGTGAGATTAAAGCCATGAGCTGAGCCCTCTCGCCAGGTGAGCCGCGGGCGGTGAGTCCCGTGTCCGGCCCGGTCACGTTTGCTGTGGCGACCGAGATTACCGTGTTGGCCTGCAATGGATTGCATTTTAGTCCCGGTGTTGGCAACGTCACAGGACTCTGGCCCGTGAGCGAGCGATGAGGCGGATCAGAACGTTTAGCAGTTAAACACTTGAAGTGTTTAGCTGATAGTCTAGAATGATGGCAACCCAGCACCCCGGAGATATCCGACCCGGGGACCCTGCGGGCGATCGAGCGGGATCTGGAACCGGTCTTCGGGCCAGGATGGTTGAGGAAGAAATGAGTTACCACGTGGTGGTGACCAGGGACGGCGATGGCTGGATGGCCGACGTTCCTGCCCTGCAGGGCACGCATACCTGGGCTAAGACCCTGCGCGCGTTGGACCGCAATGTCCGCGAGGTGATCGGCCTGGTTGAAGATCTCCCGCGCAGCGCCGAAGCCAGTGTTGACCTTGACGTCGAGTACCGCACCGGTGACCCCGCCCTTGACGCGCGCTCGAGCGAGCTGCGGACCAAGCGGAAGGAAATGGAGCGCCACGCCGCGGAGGTCGCCAGCGAGACCCGCGAGCTCGCCGGGCAACTCGCCGGGCAGCTGCCGGTCAGCGACACCGCGATCCTCCTTGGTGTGTCCAAAGGCAGAATCACCCAGCTCCAGGTACCCCGCCCGCGCCCGACGCACGAGGACAGCCCGGACACGCAACGGCAGCGGGCCAGCAGCTGACTGCCCAAGTCTGGGCGCACCCTACGCCTGGAGGTTGGGCCGGTCAGCTGTTCCGTCTGCCGATCGGAGCTACTGAACCTCACCCCTGAACCCCTAAGGAGCGATACATGAAATACCGCAAGCTCGGCCGCTCTGACCTGGAGGTCTCGGAGATCTCCCTCGGCTCGTGGCTGACATTTTCCGGTGGCGTGGCGCTGGAGCAGACCCGGGCCTGCACCGACGCGGCCTTCGAAGCCGGCATCAACTTCTTCGACACCGCGAACGCCTACGGCCGGGGCGCGGCCGAGACCGCGTGGGGCGAGATCCTGTCCGGGCGCCCGCGCGACTCCTACGTGCTGGCGACCAAGGTCTGGGGCCAGATGTCGGATGACCCGGCCGATCGCGGCTTGTCGGCGGCGCAGATCGCCAAGCAGATCGACGCCTCGCTGGCGCGCCTGCGGACCGATTACGTCGATCTCTACCAGGCCCACCGCTTCGATCCGGACGTCCCCATCGAGGAGACCATCGAGGCGCTGCGGAAGGTCGTCACCGATGGCAAGGCGCGTTACCTGGGCTTCAGCGAGTGGACGCCCGAGCAGATCCAGGCGGCCATCGACATCGGCGGACCCGACCTGTTCGTCTCCTCGCAGCCGCAGTACTCGATGCTCTGGCAGGCACCCGAGGCCGAGATCTTCCCGCTCTGCGCGGCCCACGGCATCTCGCAGATCGTCTGGTCACCGCTCGGCCAGGGGCTGCTCACCGGCAAGTACCGGGCCGGCCAGGCCCCGCCGCCCGGCTCGCGCGCGGCCAGCAGCGAGATGAACGTCGCCATGAGCCTGGTCATGAACGACGCGACCCTGCAGGCCGTCAACCGGCTGCGCCCGATCGCCGCGGAGGCGGGCCTGTCGATGGCCGAGCTCGCGCTCGCCTGGGTGCTGCGCCGTCCCGAACTGGCCTCAGCGATCGTCGGCGCCACGCGACCCGAGCAAGTGCACGCTAACGGGAAGGCGTCGGGCATCCAGCTCACGCCGGACACCCTCGCGGCGATCGACAAAGCCCTGGGGGACGTGCCGGTCACCGAACCCACCCCGGCGCCGTTCGCCCAGTCCGGGATCACCCACCGCTGATGATCATGGGATTACTGGGGCTCTAGCCCCAGTAATCCCATGATCACGACATGGGTGCCGGGGGCTTGTGGTTCTCAAGGGGCACATGGTGCCGAGGATGCGATGCCCGCCGCCCGCAGCGTTCGTGATCACGCAGCTCGCCCGGGGCTTTCGGGGGATTTAGCCCGATACCTTGCCTTCCACGTTTAATTTGGCCGCCAGTTCGGCCAGCGTCGGGCCCGCGATGTACCGCTTACCCGTGGCGCTGAGCTGGATGGTCGCTCCCCAGGCGTTTGTCTGGCTGTCAAAGGTGATGTGGCATTCGGGATGCGCGTTCTGCAGCGCTGCCGGGTCGCCCTCGGCCGCCGGCTGCGTCTAAGTCCATGAACACATACTAGCCCAACTGTCTCAGGGCACCTAGGGTACCCAGAGAACCCCTGAGATACAGGGCAACCTGCGGTTACTTACGCTGGCAAGGTGACGGTTGATCATTACGGCGAGGTTCCGGCCTACCTGCAGCTTGCCGCCATCCTGCGGGAACAGATCACGTCCGGCGAGCTACCGCCCCGCACGCCGTTGCCGAGCATCCGGACCCTCATGCAGACCTACGACGTTGCGAAGGGAACCGCTGAGAAGGCTCTGGCCGTCCTGCGCACCGAAGGGCTGGCTAGGACTGTCCCGGGGCGCGGTGTCTACGTAATCGAGCATTAGATGACATGCATCGGCCTGGACGGCAGTGGCGGCTGAGCTGGTGCGTGTCTGCGGCGGTTGTGCGGGGAGGGACCTCCCCAGCTCAGACGCGTGACGATTGACTGCGTAGGCATTTCGCGTATGGGGCGCCTGGGCGCCCTCGGGAGCGTGAGGAGGTCCCGATGCCCATCGTAGGCGGGCTGGATATCCACCGGAAGCAGCTGACGTTCGACTATCTCGACACGGTGACCGGGGAGGTGAGCGCGGCCAGATCGCCCCGGCCGACCGGGAGCACCTGCGGGCCTGGCTGGCGCGGTTCGCTGGCCGTGACGACGTCGCGTTCGCGGTGGAGGGGTGCACCGGGTGGCGGTATGTCGCCGAGGAGCTGGCCGCGGCCGGGGTCGCCGCGCATGTGGGCGAGCCGGCCGACACCGCCGCTCGCCCGTGGCCGCAAGCGGCACGCCAAGACGGACAAGACCGACTCCCGGCACCTGCGGTGCTGCTGGCCGAGGGCCGGCTGCCGGAGTGCTGGGTCCCGCCGGCGCAGATCCTGGAGTACCGGGCGCTGCTGGAGACCTACCACGACCTGCGCCGCGAGCACACCGCCTGGGTGCAGCGCATTCACGCGGTGTTCTTCCACCAGGGCGCCCCGCCGCTGGGCGAGGGCGCGCTGCGCACCGAGCAGGGCCTGGCCGCGCTGCGGGCGGCCGCGGCCGCACCTGTCGCCGGGCGGGCAGCTGCAGGTCGCCACCGCCCTGGACATGCTCGCCGCCGCTCGAGGCCCGCCTGGAGGTGCTGCGGCACGCAGCTGCGGGATGCCGCCCGGCATCTGACCGGCGCGAAGGTGCTGGCCGCGCGGCTGTATGGGGTCGGGCCGGTCACCGCGCTGGCGCTGACCTGCTGGCTGGGCGGGGCGGGCCGGTTCTCCTCCTCCCGCAAGGCGGTCCGGTTCGCCGGGCTGGACATCACCGTCTGGTCTTCGGACCGCAAGGGCCCGCCCGGGCGCCTGTCCCGGCAGGGACCGCCGGTGCTGCGCTGGGCGGTCTATGAGGCCGGCAAGACCCACGCCCGCGCCTCGGCCCCCGACCACGCGCTACTACGCCGCGGTCAAGGACCGCAAGAACGGCAAGCGCGCCGCCTTGTCCGAGGCCCGCAAGATCGTCCGGCAGGCCTGCCACATCCTGGCCGAGCTCGGCGACGACGCGCTCACCGCCGCCTGAACCCCTGGCCCTGCCCATGGTGACCAGCCCGCGACGCGCCGGCCCGGGCAGGCACGCCGCAGCCACACTCACCCGATGGGGAACCACCGCGGCCAGCTCCCGCCGAGCCGCTGTCAGCCGCTGCCCGCCTTGCCGCGCAGGGCCAGGCGGACGGCCTGATTAGACTGAGCGGCCGCATCCCCGCAGGCGGGGACACCCAATCAATCATCATGTCGCCGGGGCAGCGCCCAAGCCCCGCGGACCTAGGTAAGGCTGGCTGCTCCTGCTCCCCGCCCGGCCGCCACGGCTGGTCACCCCGCACAGAAAGGCCCCACCTGAACCCTAACCACATCGCGCCACCCCGGGCCTCCCTGCCCCCTGCCGCCTGGCATGATCCGCTCCCGGACGGCCACGTCAAGGACGCCTGACGGCGCCGGCGACGCCCGCCGGGCTCCCGCCCGGTCCTTGACCCGCCCGCCCGCTCGCAGGACCCGGCAGCTATCAGGGGACAGGGAGCCAGACTCAGCCATGCCCAAACAGGAGCAGCTCATGAGGCCGCAACCCCCAGGCCGAACCGCTTGCGGGCATCGACCCGATACAGGTAAGGCGGCTCTGACAGCAGCCAGGCTGCCCGCGTCTAACTGCGTGGCGGCCGGGGCAGCATCTCTATCCAGCGGAGGTGGCCGTCCACCACGGCGAGCGTCTCGGTCGCACCGCTGGGCCTGCGGAGCAGCAAGGCGGCGCCCAGACGCGCCGGGCTGGGACGGGGATCCGGGTCAGGGGACTCCTCGATCGACAGCCACCACAACGGCCCGCCGTCGCTGAGCTGCGCGATCGCGGTGTCGAAGGCATCGAGCCGGTCCTCGGGAACGTGCATCCGGGTCGCGGCGTGAAAGATCACCCGCGGCTCGCCAGCCGGCAGCTCGCGGCCGATGCCGGGCAGCACATCGATGGCATCCCCGGCCCGGACCGTCGGCGGATCCGCGGTGGCATCGGCCAGGGCGGCGGAGAGCAGCGCGCGCTGCCGGTGGTTCTCTGGCCACACCAGCGCCTCGAGCCACTGGCGCGCGTCGGGGTCGCGCACGTCGAGCGGATTGAGGTCGACCCCGAGCACGCTCGCCACCGGGGGGAGCACGTCCAGATCCGGTACGGGCTCCGCGCCGAACCGGTCGGCGGCCAGCTGGACCGCCGCGACCGGGTCCCCGAACTGGCGGCCGCCGACCTGGTACCCATAGCTGCGGAACCGCAGGTTGAGCCCGGCGCTCGCGCCCACCTCGATCAGGTGCACTGGTCCCGGGACGTCACAGGCGATCATGCTCAGGCCCAGGCGGAGCCCGAAGGCGCGCTGGACCTGGCTGGTCTGCACGAGCCTGCTGCTGATCGTCTCGGCCAGATCGGCCTCGAACTCCTTGCAGAACGACACCAGCGCAGGACCAGCGTCAGCGGGAGGCAGCGCCGCGCCCCCCGCGATCGAGGGATAGAAGCGCGCGAGCGGGTGGTCGGCCCCGCGAAGCAGCAGATGCTGCACCGCGCCAAAGAACAGGAAGGTCGGGTACTGGCCCGGACGGCCGCGAGAGGCGAGGTCAAGCAGCTCATCATGATCTGCGACGGTCTGGCTCAGCGAGCGGTACAGCGGCGACGTCGTGAAGGGTGCTGGATCTTCGAAAGCCCCCCGCAACTGGTCGCGGTCCATCACAGCCTGAGCCTAGCCTCGCCGCCGCACCCCGATGGCCGCAACGACCCACGCTTCCCGGGCCGGTAAGCCAGCGGCGGCTTGCCCAGGACGCCAGGGTTAACCGTCTGCCCGTGGTAGCTATAACCGTGTGAGCCGTTCCGGGAAGATCGCGTTGTGGGCCGCGGCCGGACTGGCTGTGGTGGTGATCGTCTTCCTCATCGCCATCGCCGTCGGCCAGGGTCTCGGCCAGGCGAGTGTGTGGGCGACCGTGCTAGGCCTGCCAATAGGCCTGATTGGCGCGGTAGCCGGCGTACTGGCGCTGGTAATCAAGCCCGCGTCTGCCCAGCCCGACCCGGACCCCACGCCAGCCCGTGAGCGGCCGCCCGGGCCGCGTGTCGCCGGGCCGGGCACGCTGGTCCGGCTGGCCACGACAGGAGTGCGAGGCCAGTCCCTGGATGCGTGGGCACTGCTCAGGGACGGGACAGTGCGGCACTGGTGGTGGCCTCAAGAGGACGGGAGCCCAGGCTGGAGCCCGCCAGTGGTCTTCCGGGCCCTGCCGGACGAAGGCGGCCCCATCACAGACATCGCCGCATCAAGCCGCGGCCCGGCCACGCGGAGGTTTTCGCGGTCGACCGGCACGGCACCCTGTGGCACCGGTGGTGGCTCCAGGGGGAGGGCTGGGCTGACTGGCAGGAGCTCACCGGCCAGGTTTCCGGGCCAGTGGCGGCGTGCAGTCTCGCTGACGGTCACATCGAGGTCATGGTCGCTGACCACGACCGCCGGACGGTCAGGCACAGCTTCAGCTCGCCTTCCGCTTCGTGGAATCCCTGGACCACCGTGGACGGGCTCGGAGGACCAGGGGCAGCGGCGCTGACCCGGCTCACCGCAGTGGGAGTGCGCGGACAATGGCTGGACGCCTGGGCGTTGCGGGAGGACGGGACGCTCAGCCACACGTGGTGGCCGCGGCCGGACGGAGAGCGAGCCTGGAGCGAGCCGGAGGACTTCGCGGCCCCGGGCGGCACGGTGGACATTGCCGCCGCGAGCCGCGGCCCCGGGCACGCGGAGATCTTCGCTGTCGACCGGAACGGCAACTTGTGGCACCGGTGGTGGCTCCAGGATGAGGGCTGGGTGATCTGGCAGAAGTTCACTAGCGGCATGGCTGCCCCGGTGGCCGCGTGCAGTTTTGCCGACGGGCACATCCAGGTCTTTGCCACCAGCCCGGAGACCGGCGAGATTAAGTACAGTTCCAGCTCGGTCCCGGCCAGCTGGGATACCTGGCAGGTCGTGGGCTGGCGTCACGCAGCCCGGAGCCTGGGGCCGGCCGGGCAGCGGCCTGCCCCGGTCCGGCCTTGACGAATCAGATGAACGTTCTTTTAATTCTTTCTATGGGCCGGATCGCCGGTGTCACCGCTGCCGAGACCCGCGAGCGGTTGCTGCTCGCGGCCGCCGACGTGTTCGCTGAGCGGGGGTATGACGGCACGCGGGTGGCCGACATCGCCGCGGCCGCGGGCGTGAGCAACGGGGCCTTGTACGCGCACTTCCCCTCGAAGGCGGAACTGCTCGCGGACGCGCTGCGCACGCACGGCCGGCGACTGCTCGCCGATGTGTTCGCCGCGGACCCCGACCGCTCGATCACCGATCTGCTCCTGGTCATCGGCCGGTGGCTGCCGCGGCGCCGCGGCGCCCGCGGTTACCTCATCGTCGAGGCGCTGGTCGCGGCGCGCCGGGACGAGGACGTCGCCCGGCCGATGCGCGACTACATGGGCGAACGTGGCGACTGGCTGGCCGCGCTGATGCGGGCGGCCCAGGCCGGTGACGAGATCGACCCCGCGCTGTCACCAGACGCGCTCGCGCACTTCTGCCTGCTGCTGGCCATGGGCAGCGCGCTGGTCACGCCGGACCTGCACGCGGTCAACGACGCAGACTGGGCCGCGTTGCTCACCCGCGTAGTGACGGCTCTCGCGCCACAGCCACAACCAGCACAGCAACAACCAGCCAGAACGACCGGCACAGCAACGACCGGCTCGGGAACGTCCAGCACAGGCGGGGACAGCGTCATGAAGGTGCAGATCAACTCCGAGCGGTGCCAGGGACACGGCCGCTGCTACGACCTCGCCCCCAGCCTGTTCGGTGACGACGACGAGGGTTACGGGCAGGTCCTCGGCGACGGCGTCGTGCCGCCGGGCCAGGAACGCGAGGCCCACCTCGCCGCGGCTAACTGTCCCGAGCACGCGATCGACGTCCTCGAGGAGACGTGACATGCCCGCCGATGACCGCTTCAGCCAGGACTTCCGGGAGCCCCGCGACGGGCCGCCCGGCGTCCGCAGCGAGATCGTCACCGGCCCGGTCGCGGACTGGGCGACGGACTTCTCCCATCTCGAGCCCCAGTGGTCCGCCGACCCCTACCCGATCCAGGACGACCTGCGGCAGCGCTGCCCGATCGCGCACACCGAGCGATTCGGCGGCGCGTGGCTGCCCACCCGCTACGACGACATCGCGGCGATCGCGTACGACACCGAGCACTTCTCCTCGCGCGCGATCATCCTGAGCAACCTCCGGCCGCCCCGCGAACTGGCGCCGGTCGGCGGGTCGCCGCCGATCTCCTCCGATCCCCCGTTCCACCACGACGCACGCAAGCTACTGCTCCCCGCATTCACCAAGACGGCGGTCACCCGGCAGGAGCCAGCGACGAGGGCGTTCTGCCACTCACTCATCGACGGGTTCGGGGACCGGGAGGTCGTCGACGCCGCCAGCGAGTACGCGCAGCACATCCCGATGCGGGTCATCGCCGACATGCTCGGCTTCCCGCCGCAGGACGGGCCGCAGTTCCGTGAGTTCGTCGAGGACCTGCTGGAAGGCATCAACCGGCCGCCGGATGAACGCATCGAGCGGGTCGGCAGGCTGTTCGACTACCTGGAGGCGCAGGTCAGCGACCACCTCGAACGTCCGCGCGAGGACCTCACCAGCTACCTGCTCAACGCCGAACTGTACGGCCACCGGCTCGATCCCTCGCACGTCGTCGGCACGATGGCCCTGCTGCTGATCGCCGGCATCGACACGACCTGGAGCGCGATCGGCGCGTCCTTGTGGCACCTGGCCAAGACCCCCGGGGACCGCGCGAGGCTGGCCGCCACTCCCGGACTGCTGCCGACCGCGATGGAGGAATTCCTCCGGGCGTACGCGCCGGTCACCATGGCCCGGCTGGTCAAGGAGGATATGCACTGGCACGGAGCCGACATGAAGGCCGACGACTGGATCCTGCTGTCGTTCCCGGCCGCCAACCGTGACCCGGCCCAGTTCGACCAGGCGGGTGAGGTCATCATCGACCGTGAGGTCAACCGGCACGCCGCGTTCGGCCTCGGCATCCACCGCTGCATTGGCTCCCATCTGGCCCGGATGGAACTCCGGGTCGCCCTCGAAACCTGGCTCGAGCGCATCCCGGACTTCAGCCTGGCCGACCCGGGCGCAGTGACCTGGGCCGCGGGCCAGATCCGCGGACCGCGTACCCTCCCGCTGCGGATCTCCCGGTGAGCGCCCCGGCAGACGTCAGTCAGCAGGCCGGCCAGGTGCGGGGTCCTGCTCCCGGGCGTCAGGCTGCCGCGCCGCCTCGGCGGCGCGCGGATCCGGGCTGACCTCGTCCGGGGCTCGCCTGCCGGACCGCCGCTTCAGGAACCAGCGGACGGCTTCCACGCCACCGGTCACCGCGAAGGCGAGCCCGAACGCGAGCAGGAGTCCCTTCCAGGCCTCATTCTCGAACGCCCGTCCGCCGAAGTACCCGAGCAGCGACGCGTACAGGGCCCAGATGAGTGCCGCCACCACATCGAACACGACGAAGCGCCGCCACGGGAACGCCAGCGTGCCCGCCGCCAGGGTGACGGCGGTCCGTCCGGCCGGGATGAAGCGGGAGACCACGATCAGTTCGCCGCCGCGCTGAGTGAGCTGACGCTCCGCCCATTCGAGGGTTTTCTCCCCCTTCCCGCCGCGGAGGAACCGCTTGGTCGCACGGGTGCCGAAACGCCAGCCGATCAGGTAGGCGATGTTGTCGCCGAGAAATGCGCCGCAAGCTGCAGCGACGATGATCAGCGGCAGGTAGAGGCCGCCAGCCGAGGCCACCACGCCCGCCGTGATCACCGATGCCTCGCTCGGCACCACCGGGATGAGCACATCGAGGAGGGCGAGGAGGAAGACGATGCCGTACGCCCACCCGGACGCTTCTGAGACGAGCTGCGTGAACTGACCGAACACGGCGCTAGCCGCACCACGGGAAGCGGTGCGCGTCACTCCGGGCGCGATGGGCCATCTCCCGACCATATGCCGCCTGAACAGGGCGTGCAGCGGGCAGGCTCGGGGGCTCCCGTCCCCCGGCGCCTATCCCGCGGGGATCAGGGAGAGGCTTGCACCGGTTCCCGTCGTGAGATGCTGCGCTGCATGGGGCAGGCCGGTCCGGACGGTTCGCTGCTGGCCAGGAAGGCGCTCGACTGGCTGCTGGGGATGGCGCATGAGCGCGGGACAGCCCTGGCGTGGACGGGCCGGCCGGATGACGATGAACTCGACCCGACCCTGTACAGCGGGACCGCGGGGATCGTGCTGGCGCTGCTGGAGGGATACCGGCACTTCGGGGAGGACCGGTACGCCCAGGCGGCGGTCCGGGGCGCCCGGACCCTCGCCGCGGCCGTCACCCGGGAATGGCCGCTGTCCTCGTTGTACTTCGGCCTGGCGGCCTGGCGTTCGCGCTGCACGAGGTCGGCGGCATGCTGGGAGATCGCCAGGCGGCCCAGGCCGCGGTCAGCGCGCTGGACCTCGTCCGCTCGCGGTTCGACGGGCAGCGGTGGGCCGACCAGTTCGAGTTGCTCGGCGGCAACGCCGGCATAGCGCTGGGCGCCGCGCGGGCCGGCGACCTGGACCTGGCCGTCCTGGCGGTGACGCCGTACCTGGCCGCCGCCGAACCGACGGCGGGTGGCGTGCACTGGGAGGTCCGGGCCGGGGTCCCGGCCCGGTTCCACCATCTGTCGCACGGCACGCTCGGCATCGTCTACGCCCTGGCCGCTACCGGCTATGCGGCCGGCCGCGCCGACCTGATCGACCTGGCCCTGGCGGGCGCGGCTGATGTCGTCGCGCGTAACGAGGCCGGCCCGGGCGGGTTTCTCGTCCCGCACTCCGACCCGCAGCACAAGCCGGAACGGATCGAGCGCTACAGCTACGGCTGGTGCCACGGCCCGGCGGGCGACGCCCAGGCCTTCCGGCTGCTGGCCCAGGTCACCGGCGACCCGGCCTGGACCAGCTTGGCTGGCCGATGCTGGCACACCGTCACCTGCTCAGGCCTGCCCCGGCGGCTGCGGCCCGGGTTCTGGGACAACAACGGCCGCTGCTGCGGCACAGCCGGGGTCCTGGCCCTGGCCTGCGACCGGCAGACCGAACACGCGGACGGGCTGACGTTCGCGAACGTCCTGGCCAGCGACCTCAGCGCCCGGGCTACCGCTGACGCCGACGGCGCGCGCTGGAGCAACTGCGAGCACCGGGCCAGCCCGGGCACGCTGGCCCCGCGCACCGGATGGGCCATGGGCAACGCCGGCATCATCCGGGAACTGCTGCGCTACGCCCGCATCCAGGAGGGCCGGGACCCCGGCTACGCCATCGCCTGGCCGGACCACCCGCCCGCCTTCCCGGCCGGCCGGGCTGGCGCTGAATAAGTACCAGACCGCCGCCCGCAAATTTCCGGGCGAGCCGTTACCTTGGTGGAGGTCAACGGCGACGTGCAAAAAAGGCGGCCCCAGTGAGCGATGACATCAGCATTGTCCTGACCGACCGGGCGTATCTGGAGTGCCCTCGCTGGCACGACGACCGGATCTGGGTCTCGGACTTCTACCGGCACGAGGTCGTGTCCGTGACCGAGGACGGGCAGGATCTGCGAACCGAAGCCAACGTTCCGCACCAGCCGTCCGGACTGGACTGGCTGCCCGACGGCCGGCTCCTCATCGTCTCCATGCGTAACCGCAAGCTGCTCCGCCGTGAGCCGGACGGGAACCTGGTCGTGCACGCCGACCTGGCTGACCACGTTGGCGAGCATCCCAACGACATGGTCGTCGACGCTCAGGGGCGTGCGTACGTCGGGAACTTCGGCTTCGACCTGATGGGCGGCGCCGATATCGCGCCGAGCTGGCTCCTGCGAGTCGACCCCGACGGCAGCGTCACGCGCGTGGCCGAGGACCTGTGGTTCGCGAACGGCAGCGTCATCACCGATGATGGCGTCCTGCTGGTCGATGAGACCTTCGGCAACCGGGTCAGCGCCTTCGACATCCAGCCCGATGGCAGCCTGGGCAATCGCAGGGACTGGGCGACCTTCGGCTCGCTGCCCACCGCGCTGGGGCTGAGCGACGCGCTGCCGGGCCTCGTCGTGGCGCCGGACGGATGCACGCTCGACGCCGAGGGTGCGTTGTGGATCGCGGACGGGCTGAACGGCCGGGTCCTCCGGGTGCGCGAGGGCGGCGAGATCACGGCGGAGATCAGCGTGGGCATGGGCGTGTTCGCCTGCACTCTCGGCGGATCAGACGGCCGCACCTTGTTCATCTGCGCCGCACCGGACTTCGACGAGCAGGCCCGCAGCGCCGCGCGGGAGGGGCAGCTGCTGTCCACCCGGGTCGACGTCCCGCACGCCGGGCGGCCCTGACCAGGCGCCTGCAGCACACCGGCCAGTCCTTAGGGCCGGGCCGCCGGCAGGTCCGCGACGATGATCATGCGCTGGTGATCGGCGGTCAGGGGCCGTCCATCCTCGCCGTAGCCGGTCACCGCCGTGAATCCCGCGGCGAATAGCCAGCTGCGCAGCTCGGGGAAGCCGAACAGCCGTTTGACGAAGTTCACCCGCCGGGTCCGGCCGTTGCGGATGACCGTCCGCTCCGCCTCGAACCGGCCGGTCAGCGCGTCCAGGTGGTAGCGGTCGACGAGCATGTCGCCGTTGTCTCGTGCGGCCACGACGCGCGACGGGCAGTAGGAGGCGAGAAACTTCGTCAGGTTGTCCAGGTCCATGGCCAGCCGGCCCCCCGGCCGCAGGACACGAACGATTCCGTCCAGCACGGCGCGGTTGGTGGTGTCGTCGAAGTACCCGAACGCTGTGGACCAGTTGATGACCCGGTCGAAGCGGCCGGTCCACGGTATCTGGCGCATGTCCCCGGCCACGTATTCGACGCTGACTCCGGAGGCGGCCGCGCCGGCGCGGGCCCGGTCCAGGAAGACCTCCGACGAGTCCAGACCGGTGACCCGGCAGTCGCGGGCAGCCAGCCCGTTGGCCAGATCCCCGGGCCCGCACCCCAGGTCCAGCACGGTCATCCCCGGTCGCAGATCCAGCAACCGCCAGGTCAGCTCCACGGCAGTCTCGGCGGAGGAATCCGTGCCGGGGACAAGCGGGCCGTGGGCCGCAAACTCGCTGCGGTCAGCCGGCGCGGCGAAGAAATGCAGATAATCCTCGTCGTACATCGCTGCCGCGTCGAACAGGTCGCTCATGCGGTGAAGAGTAGAGACGATCCCGCCTGGGCAGCAATGGCATTAGCCCGGCGGTCACCTGGCCGGCTTGCGGTGCATCCGGTAGTGCAGGACGAGAAAGGGCCTGCCGAACACGGAGAACGCGTGCTCAGCCCGCAGGTCGCCGTCGCGCACATAGACATCGAGTTGCTCGGCGAACCCGCGTACCGCCACCGCGGTGAGCTCGCCGCTGGCCGGGTCGATATAAGCCAGATAATGCCCGGGCTGGTCCAGGTCGCTCCGGCTGGTCAGGACCAGGCCACCGCCGGGCCGGGCCCGGGGCAGCAGCGTCGCGGTGAAGCTGGCCTGCGGCAGCGGGAAGCCCACGCTGACGTAGCCACGGCCACCCTGCCGGTAGGTGGTGTAGATGCCCACGTAGATCGGCTCATCGGTGTCGGCGAACGAGCGGATCCAGCCGCGGACCGCGACCGCATCGTCGTCTCCTGACGTGATCACGTCGATCCGGCTGCGGATACCGCGGAGTGTCTCCCGCTGGTTCATCGGCACGTTCGCCTGCCCCAGCGGGCGGGCGACCAAGGTCCGGTAGAGCAGGTAACCGGGGCGGACCCAGAGCCGCCATTCCGGCACGATGTCCAGCGAGAACCGGGTGGTGTGCTCGTAAAACTCCCGGACCCGGGGATCCAGGCCAGCCGGGTCGAAATCCGGGCCGGCCAGCTCCTGCACCGAGGACACGATGCCCACATCGGGTGCATCCGGAAGGTAATGGCCGCCGAGTTCCGCGGCCAGCTCGCGCAGGTATCCGGTCCCCACGTACCGGGACCGGGCGGCCCGCGGCACCACGAACGGCAGGTCTTCGGCCCGCACCCGCTCCGCCAGCAGGGTCACCGCGGCGTCCCGGAAGACCAGCGCCGACGCCACCCGGTAGGTCAGCATCGTCGTGGTGGCCACGACCGCGGCGGGGACCGTAGGCTGCCGCGCGCTGAGCAGCCGGCCGACCGCGGCTCCGAACACCGGCCCGGCCAGCACTTTCTGCGGGCGGACCCCGAGCAGGCCACCTAGCCCCCCGGTGACCGCCCCCACCGTCACCGGCCCGGCCCGGCCGGTCCGGCCCGCGGCCCAGCCGAGCGGGGCGACCAGGGCCGCGCTGGTCGCGATCCGCTGCCACAGCGGGGGGATCTCACCAGGACGCTGCACGGCCCGGGCTACCGCCTCGGACGCCGCCAGCAACCCCGCGCCGGCCGCCGCGCCCACGCTGGCGGCCCGCAGGCCCCGGTGACCGGCCAGCGCCGCCCCGGCCACACCGCCGATGGCCGCGGCCCAGGTGACCTGCCGCCGCCGCTCCCCCGCCTGCCCAGGCTTGCCCGAGTCCACGGTCACAACGTACCGGCTCCGGTATTTTTCCAACCAACAACGGTCTGCGTCGTCCCCAAAGGCGTCGAACTCGGGCAAAACACCCTGACTATCTATACGACTGACCCCGGAGGATCTATGCGGTTCCGCAATTCCACAGCGGCAGCAGTCTGCGTTATCGCGGCCGGGCTCGCTTTGGGGGGCTGCGAGTCCGGCAGTTCCGGCGGCGGGCGGCTCGTCCGGCGGTGCGGCGGCCACCCCGGCCGCGAACGTCAGTTCGAGCGCGCAGCCCGGGAGCGCGTCATCGGCCACGGCCTCCGCGCCGGGCACCCAGGCGGGCGCCGCGGGCACCCAGGCGGGCGTGGCGGGCGGCACCTGCCAGCCCGGGAACCTGAGCTTCGCCCTGGGGGCCAGGACCAAGACCTCCGGCTCCCAGTCACAGACCAAGCAGGTGGTGGAACTGACCAACAAGGGCTCGTCCGCCTGCACCATGGACGGCTTCCCGGGGGTGGACCTGGTCGGCGTGGCGAGAGGCAAACAGAACTACAGCTGGTCGCTGGCCCGCCGGTCCGGGCGTTACTCGAAGGTGCGGCTGAAGCCCGGCGGGACCGCGCACTTCGACGTCATATACCTGCCCACCTCCTCGGGCAACATCGACAACATCACCGTGACCAAGATGGTGATCACGCCACCGAAGGACACCACCCAGGCCGAGCTGACCTGGAGCCCATTCGTGCTGCTGCAGGACAAGGCGGCGCATCCGGGGACATACATCTCGCCGATCGTGCCCGGCTCCTGACCATTGCCGATCGGGCCCGGCTCCTGAGGATTACCGCGGCGGGCTCGCGGCAGGCCTGGACGGCCTCGGCTTCGGTGTCATAGACCGGGAGCACCTTCATCAGGCCCGTGGTTTCCAGGATGTTCCGGGCCTGACGGGACGGCGCGGCCAGGGCCAGGCAGTCGTCGGTGCCCCGGACCCGGTGCCAGACCCCGACCAGGACGCCGACGCCCGTCGAGTCGATGAAGTTCACGTTGGCCAGGTTCACGACCAGGCCGCGGTAGGCCTCGTCGGTGAGCACCCGGAGGAGTCCGGTCCTGAGCTCACTGCTGGTAGACACGTCAACCTCACCGCTCACAGTGACCACGGCGATGTCGCTGTCGGTTCGGTAGTCAAGCAACCCAACTGGGCCTTCAGCTGCGCTCATCGCTCACTCCTCCTGGACGGGGGGCCGTTGCCGGATGCGGCGGCCGGGCCTGGCCCGCCGCGTGGCCTCCCCCCACTACCCGGCTGACCAGGAAAAAATCATGCCTGGCCGATCATGGCAAGTCCACCTGGTCGGTCATGACGGAGTCCACCTGGCGACGAACTCGGTGCGGTTCGCGCACTGGGTCTTGGCCAGGATGCTGCGCACGTGTGACTCCACGGTGCGCTCGGACAGCACCAGCCGGGCCGCGATCTGCCGGTTGGACAGCGCCTCGGTGAGCAGGGCGGCGACTTCCCGCTCCCGGCCGGTCAGCGGATCCGCGTCGTCGCGGTCGGCGGCGAGCTGGGCCGCGAGCCGCCCGGCCGCCGCCACCGGGCCGGGCATGTCCAGCCGGGTCGCGACGTCCAGAGCATCCTGCGCCAGCGCCGCGGCCTCGGCCCGCTGCGCCCGGTCGCCGTCGCGCAGCAGCCGGGCCAGGCCGAGTGAGGTCAGGGCGGTCTCCGGCCGCGCGCCGAGGGCCCGGTTACGCGGCAGGGCCTCGCGCAGCAACTCGATGGCGCCCGCGTGGTCGCCGAAGACCGCACACAACTCGCCGAGGTTACGGCTGATCGTGCCCAGGAAATAGACGGTGGAAGTGCCCAGCGCGCCCGGATAAGGCCGGAACGGCAGGAGCTGGCGGTAGACGATCTCGGCCGCAGCGGCGTCGCCGAACCGCTGGATGAGCTCGACCATCTGGGTCAGCACCGCAGCCCAGGCCGGATGCTCGGTCGGATACGGCAGCAGGCCGCACAGCCGGTCGTAGATGCTCCGCGCTTCGGGCAGCGAACCGGTCAGCGCCAGCACGTTCGCGCGCTCGACGTCGACCAGCGGCATGGACGGCGCCGCAGCCAGAACCTCGCGGAAACCGTCGGGCAGGCTGGCCGGGTCACCACGCAGCAGCGCCAGCCTTATACCGTGCGCGAAGTGCATGGCCATCGCGGTCTGGTCACCGGAGTCGCGGGCGATCGCGAACGCGCGACGGCTGTGGTCGATGGACTCGGCGAACTGGCCGGTCAGTATGGTCCGGCTGGCCTGCAGCCGGTGCAGGTGCCATTGCGCCAGCGGCAGGGCGGACCGGCGGGCCAGCCGCTCGATGGCGCCGGCCGCGGCGTCGACGATATCCAGCCGCGCCGACAGGTAGGCCGCGTGGATCCGCCACTCGTGCCCGATCAGCGCGGCGAGCGGCTGCCCGAGCGCCTCGGCCCGGTCGGCCACCAGGTCGCCGAGCCGCATCCGTTCCGGCGTGTCATCGGGGTGGACGAGCGTCATCTCGCGCGCGTGGGCCGCCTCGATCTCGGCCAGCGGGTCCCCGCTTTCCGCGGCGAGGGCCAGCGCCTCGCGGGCCAGCGCCTCGCCCGATGCGACCCGGCCGGAATCGGCCTCCATCGTGGCCAGCTGGGCGAGGACCCGGGCGCGAAGATCAATTCCGAGATCCGCATACGACAGGGCGCGCTGGCCCAGCCGGGTGAGCACCTCCGCGGCTCGCGGGTACGTGACGCCCTGCAGTATCAGCACGCTGCGCGCCACGAGGTCGCCCCGGCCCGCGGTGGTGGCGGCGTCCGCGGCGTCGACGCAGTGTTCCAGGCACGTGTCGTACCGGCCGGCCAGGTATTCCGCATGCGCCAGCTCGAGCAGCACCTCGGCGCGCTCGACGCTGTCCCCCTCCATCGCGGACATATCGGCCAGCGCCCCGGCCAGCAGCCGGGCCGCATCGTCGTAGGCCCGGACCGACCGCGCCTGCGCCGCCGCCTTCCGCGCCCAGGCCGCCGCCGCCCGCCGCGTACCGGGATCGGTACCTGCCCGCCGCCAGTGCGCGGCGATGCGGCCCGCCCGGCCGGTGTCCGCCGACGACTCGAGGGCGAGCGCGGCCGCGCGGTGCAGCCTCCGGGCCGTGGCCGGGTCGAGGCGGTCCACGATGCCGTCGCGGACCAGTGCGTGGGCGAAGCGGTAGCGCCGGGTGCCGTCATCGACCGTCAGCAGCCCGTTGTGCCACGCCGTGGCGAGCGCCTCCGCGACGCTGTCGTCGTGCCACGAGGGCGGGCCGGCCGCCGCGGCGCCCCGGCGGCCGGCGGCGACGGCGGCGAGCAGGTGGTCGTCGACGACTTCGCCGAGGACGGCGGCCGCCTCGATGATCTCGCGCTGCGCCGGGGTCAGGGCGGCCAGCAGGCCACCGGCGACCACGGCCAGATCGGCTGATCCGGATCCGGCCCGCACGGCCGCCACCAGGAGGGGCAGACCGCCGGTGCGCTGGTACACGTCGGACACCAGGCCCGGACCGACCAGTTCGGCGACCTCGTCGGGGGTGAAGGGCGCGAGCGGGAGCGTCACGGCGCCGTACCGGCCCAGGCCGGCCAGGCGGATGCCGACCTCGTGCGGCGGGGGCGACCGCACGGTGCCGATGACCGTGACGCGGGCGCCGCCCGGGGCCGCTCCGACCTGCGCCAGGAGGTCCAGCGACGCGGCGTCCGCCCAGTGCAGGTCCTCGAGCACCACGGTCAGCGGGCCGGCCGCGATCAGCGCATCGCTCAGCTGCGCGAGCGCGGCGAACCGGGCCGAGGCGGCCGCGGCCGGCTCGATGTCGGACTCATCCGCGATTTCGGTACCGGCCCGCTTGACCCCGGCCCGCCGGAGCGCGGCGCGCCAGGGCCACAGCGGCGGCGCGGGCTCCGCCGGGCAGTACCCGCGGACGACTGGCGGAGCCCCGGCGGCCCGGACAGCCTGGTCGACGAGGGTGGTCTTGCCGACGCCGGCCGGGCCGCTGATCAGCAGGACGCCGCTGGATGACCGATCCCGGGCGGCCAGATGGGCGGCCAGGACGTCGAGTTCTCGCTCCCGGCCGACGAACACGGCACCCGGCGCGGCGGCGGACACGCCCTCAGTATCGCGCAGCCTGGCCTCCAGGGTTCAGTGCCGCGCTTCAGTGCCGTACTTCAGTACCGGCACGGATGTGCCGGCCGGGCTCCGATACGACGCTGGCAGGCATGGATATCTCCGTACACACACAGCCCAACGCCCACCCGGTCGAGACCGGCTGGGTGGACGATGCGCTCGCGAGCGCCCACGCTGCCGGGGACCCCCTCGGGGCACTGGTCGGGCGGCCCCTGGCCCCCGGCGACGGCATCATGCTGGTCGGGTGGCCCGAGACCGGACCCGGCCGGTATCACCTGATCGAGAGCCGCCCCGGCCGCAGTGCGGGGCCGGCCACGTACCTGCAGGTCGTGGAGTTCTCCGGCCCTCGCAGCGAGGAGTGGGTCGCCGCCGAGCAGCGGGCCGCGACGGGCCGTCTGGGCCCGGCCACCGAGGGCATCGCCGGCATCGTCTCGACGATGCGGATGCGCGCCGCGGACAACGCCTACCTGGTGGCGGTCCTCGCCGAGAGCCTGGACGTCTTCGACGCGGCGTCGCAGGCCATCATGTCAACCGACCTGCTGCCCGGCGAGGACCCGGCGTTCCTCGGCGGCCCCGACCGGATCAGCTTCTACCGGCTGGTCCACGCCGACCTGCCGATCCCCGAAGGGAGCCGGTCATGACCACGATGACCTCGGTCGGCGCCGGGATCTGGACGGCCGATCTGACCCGCACCCGGGCCGCCTTCGCGGCGCGTCACCTGTTCGGGCAGACGGTGCACGGCACGATCGCGGTGACGGGCGGGACGCTCGACGTGGGCCCGGACGGGCAGCCCTGCCGGTTCCAGGCCACCCTCGACCCGGCCTCGATCGACACGGGGAACGCCCGGCGCGACGCTGACCTGCGCGGCCGCCGTTTCCTGAGTGCCGGCACATTCCCCCTCATGGAGGCCGCCGCGGATGACATCGACATGGCCGCCGAGGCGTGGCACGCCGATGCGATCCTCCGCGTGCGCCGATGTGAAGCGCCGCTGCACATCGAGGCCACCCTGGACATCCTCCCGGCCGAGGTCCGGCTGCTGGTGAGCGGCACGGCCCGGCTGGACCTGCACGACGCCGGCATCCGGGTACCCGGGCTCCTGGTCCGCCGGTTCGTCGACCTGTCGTTCTCGGCCGAACTCACCCGGCAGCAGTGACGATGCTGAGGTCGCGGCGCCCGGTTCGCGGCGAACTGGGCGCTGCGCCCCTGCCGTCCTGAACCCCGGACCTGGCTATGCTCGCGGGGTGGATGTCACCTCGCTGGGCTACCAGACGGACCTGATGATCCGGGCCCTCGAGGGTAGCCAGGTCGTCCACCACCCCGGTTACGTGACCGTCCGCACCCCGGCGAACCCGGCTTTCTGGTGGGGCAACTTCGTGCTGCTGTCCGGGAAGGCGGCGCGCGAGGGGGCGGAGCCGGGTCTGGCGCTGATGCGGTCCGAGTTCCCGGCCGCGGCTCATGTGGCGCTGGGTATCGACGTCACCAGCGCGGCCGCGCCCGGCCTGGACGACTTTGCCGCGGCCGGGCTTGATGTCCAGCACGACATGGTCCTGACCGCCGGGGCGCTTCGCGAGCCGCCGCATCCAAACCACGCAGCGGTGCTCCGGGAACTGGATGGTGACGACGACTGGCGGCAGTCGGCACAGTTGCGGGCGATCTGTGACGCCGAGGAGGGAGGCTACCCTCCCGTCCCGGCCTTCATCGCCGCCCGGGAGGCGGCCCGGCGCACGCTGGCCGGGACCGGTCACGGGGCGTGGTTCGGGGCGTTCCTCGACGGTCAGCTGGCCTCGCAGCTGGGCGTGTTTTCTGATGGGCGCGGGATAGCCCGCTATCAGGAGGTGGCGACCCATCCGGACGCCCGCCGGCAGGGCCTGGCCGCCACGCTGCTCTGTCACGCCGCCCGGTATGCCACCGGCCACCTGGCCGCCACGACGCTGGTGATCGTGGCCGATCCCGGGGAGCCCGCCATCGGTGTGTACCGGGGGGTTGGGTTCGCTGACCGCGAGACCGAGGTCAGCGTGTCGCGCGCGCCCTCGTAACATGACGGAGCGATTGCCTGGCTGATTGGGACCTCGGCGGCGTGATCGCGAGACGTTCACCGGGGGAGCCATGCTCACAGAGTTCTACATTCCGTTGTCCGCAGTGTGTTTCACGCTGCTGGGCCTGTGGCTTGTTGTCGTGGCGACACGTCAGGCGGAGTGGCGGCGAAGTTCCCTGCACCAGCGGCGGGCCTTCGCCGTGGCCACCCATTTCTCGCTGCCCGGATTGATGGGCCTGCTGGTCCTGGTCAACCCGGGCAGCGGCGGGCTCTGGCGGGTGTCGCTCGGCGTCAGCGCGGGAGGCGGGATCGCGGCCCTGATCGCGCTGCGCGCGCCCGCGGCGGGCAAGCTGGGCCGGGCCGCCTATATAGCGGTGATCGCCGCCTATGTCGTGATCGTGATACTGGCGATCCACCCGCACATCGTCGGCCAGCTGAGCTTCCCCATCGCGCCGGAGCGCATCGCGGCCGTGCTGCTGGCCGGCGTGGTGTTCGCGGGCGTGAACGTCGCCTGGCTCCTGTTGTTCGATGACGCGGAGCCAGACCCCCAGCCGGCCGGTACCCCGCACGACGCGCGGGCTGGATAACGGTCCGGGTCAGGGGATCTGCTGGCCAAAGCCGGCCAGCTGAGGAACGACGAGCGGCGGGCGGTTAGAGCTGGTCGGGTGCGGTAACGCCGAGTAGGCCGAGGCCATTAGCCAGGACGATCCTGGCCGCGTCGGCCAGCCATAGCCGGGCCCGGCCGAGGTCGTCCAGTGGCTGGCCGTCGCGCGGCAGCACGCGGCACGTGTCGTAGAACCTGTGGTAGGCGCTGGCCAGGTCTTCCAGGTATCTCGCGACGCGGTGGGGCTGGCGCAGCTCGGCTGCGCTGGTCACCACGCCGGGGAACTCCGCGAGCGCCTTGAGGAGGTCGTTCTCCCGGGCGTGGGAGAGCAGGCCCGGGTCATACTCGTCGCCACGGGTGATGCCCAATTCGGCGGCCGCACGCAGCAGCGACGCGATCCTGGCGTGCGCGTACTGGACGTAGTAGACGGGGTTGTCGCTACTGTGCCGGGTCCACAGGTCGAGGTCGAGATCTATGGGAGAGTCGAGCGAGTACCTGGCCAGCGCGTAGCGGGCCGCGTCCACGCCGATGGCGCCGACGAGGTCGTCGATCGTGACGATGGTGCCGGCCCGCTTGGACATCCGCAGCGGCTGGCCGTCACGGACCAGGCTGACCAGCTGCCCGATGAGGACCTCCAGGGTCTGATCGGGGTCGTCGCCGAAGCAGCCGGCGATGGCCCGCAGGCGGCCGACGTACCCGTGGTGGTCCGCGCCCAGGATGATAATGATCTTGCCGAAGCCCCGGCGCCGCTTGTCCAGGTAGTAGGCGCAGTCGGCGGCGAAGTACGTGAAGTCGCCGTTCGCGCGGATGTAGACGCGGTCCTTGTCGTCGCCGGAATCGGTGGTGCGCACCCAGGTCGCGCCGTCGGCCTCGTAGACGTGGCCTGATTGCCTGAGCCTGGCCAGAGCCAGGCTGAGCTCGTCCCGGTCGTGCAGTTCCTGCTCGGCGAAGTAGACGTCGAAATGCACCCCGAAGGCGGCCAGCGAGGTCTTGATTTCGTCAAACATCAGCGCGATGCCCTCGGACCGGAAGGTCTCGCGGGCGGCTGAGTCTGGCTGGCCGAGGATGTCCGGGTGCTTCGCGAGCACCGCCCGGGCGATCTCGCCGATGTACTCGCCGGCGTAGCCGTCCCCGGGGGGCGGCTGGCTCCGCGCGGCAGCAAGCAGCGAGTCGGCGAACCGGTCGATCTGCGCGCCCGCGTCGTTGAAGTAGTACTCGGTGCCGACCGTGGCGCCCTGCGCGCGCAGCAGCCTGGCCAGCGCGTCACCAACGGCCGTCCACCGCACGCCGCCGATGTGGATCGGCCCGGTCGGGTTGGCCGAGACGAACTCGAGGTTGATGCGCTGTCCGGTTAGCTGCGTCCCGTGCCCGTAGGCCTCGCCCTGCGCGACGACGGTGCCGGCTACCGTTCCCGCGGCCGCGGGAACGAGCCGGATGTTCAGGAACCCGGGGCCCGCGACCTCGACGCTCTGGATGGCCGGGTCGCTGGTCAGCTTGTCGGCGATCGCCTGCGCTATGACGCGCGGAGGCAGGCCCGCTTTCCTGGCCACCTGGAGCGCGAGATTCGAGGCGTAGTCACCGTGGCCGGGATTCCTCGGCCGCTCGAGCCCCGCAGCCGCCGGCAGCACAGACCGATCCAGGTCCAGGTCGGCCAGCACGGCCACGGCCGCGGCCATGACCGCGCCGGACAGCTGGGCGGGAGTCACACCACGATGCTAGAGCCCCCGTTACCGGGAACGGCCCCGGACGTACGCCCGGACGTCGGCGACGCTCCACCAGCTGCCGCTGGACGCGGTCAGCGTGACCCGGACGTAGCGGACCGGCCGGCCGTCCAGGCTGATCGTGGTGATCTGGCCCGATCCGGCCCCGGTGGCCACCGGGGCGCTCCAGTCCGTGCCGTTCAGGCTGACCGTCACCGAATACCCGGCCGGGTAGTCGCCGGTGCTGGCCCCGGTATCCAGCACAAATCTGGTCACCGGCTCGGGCCGGCCCAGGTCCACCTGCAGGTACTGGCCAGGAGCCTGCGATGCGCCGGTGGAGTACCGGGTGGAGGCGTCGTCGTCCACGGCATTACTGGCCACATCGCCGGTGCAGCACGGATCGGCCGGCCCGGCGGGCACCGCGGCCGCCTGCCAGCCGGCTGGGCTCAGCGCCCGGACCGTCGCCGGGAGCCCGGGCGGACGGGCCCAGACGAACGTGGCCAGGGAGTCGCCAGGGAGGGCGTCATTGAAGCTCTGTCCGTTCTCGCTGACCGAGAAGCTCTGCGGATTGTCGTTCTCGTTGTGCGCGACCAGGACGGTTGAGCCGTCGGGGTTCACGAAGGCCACGTCCATGATCTGGCCGTTCCAGCCGGTGGTGCCGAAGGAGGTGCTGGCGATCCGCACCGCCCCGGGCTGGACGAAGCGGCTGAGCTGGCCCAGGGCGTAGTACTCGGCGTCAGGGGTCACGGTGTCGCCGGGGCCGACCGTCACGATGCCGGTGCAGGTTGCGCAGCCGCCCACATGGGGGCCGCCGCTGGGGTCGAGGGCGAGGTTCCAGTTGACCACCGTCTTGGCCCAGTTCCGGGTCGAGCCGATCTCAAGGTTGCGCGCGTGCCATTTGAGCGTGTCCGAGAACGTGTCCGCCGGGACGGCCGACTGGCTGCCTGAGCACTCGGTCTGGTAAATGGCCTGGCCCGGGAACTGGTCGTGCAGTGCGGTCATGGCGCTGGGGTCGCCGTAATAGCAGTGGAAGGCGACGCCGGACACCCAGCGGGCCGCGGGGGACGAAAGCACCTGCTGCGGGTAGTCGTTGGTGTCGGCGGTCTCGTCCGGCGGGGTCGAGGCGATGTCGTTGGGGTGCTCGGCCCAGTTGTGGTCATAGGCGAGGATCTTGGTAGACAGCCCGGCGGCGCGCAGCATGGGGCCGAGATCGGAGATGACCTTCTCCTCCTGGACCGACGGCATGTCGGTGCCCGGGTAGGTGCCAGGCGTGCGGTTCTGCGGCTCGTTCTGCACGCTGATGAAGTCAACGTGCACTCCCTGGGCCCGGTAGGCCTGCACGAACTTCAGCAGGTACAGCGCGTAGGAGTAGTAGATCTTCGGGTCGTCGATCAGGCGGCCCCCGATCAGTGAGCCGCTGGTCTTCATCCAGGCGGGCGGGCTCCACGGGGTGGCCATGATGGTGAGCCGGGGATTGATCCGCTCCGCTTCCCGCAGCAGCGGCAGGATCTGCGCCTGGTCGTGGGCGATGGAGAAATGCCGCTGGGGGTAATCGGTCTGGCCGGGCGGCAGGTCGTCATAGGTGTAGTCCTGCGCCGCGACGAAATCAGACGCGCCGATCGGCTGCCGGAGGAAGTCCAGGCCGTCTCCGGTCGCCGGGTCGAACAGGAGATGCATGGCCGCGTCGCGCGCGGAGGGCGACAGCGAGTAGAGCACGGCGGCCGAGGAGTCGGTGAGTGAGCCACCGAACCCCGTCATGGCCTGGAAGGTGCGGGTGGGATCAACCGTGACGGTCAGGTTGGCGGGCGGGCTGGCGGAGAACGACAGCGGAGCTTGCCGGGTGAGCTTGTCCTGGCCGTTGGCGGTGGTGATCCAGACATTGACCGGGGGGTCGCCGGGGGCACCGGCCTGCACCTGGGCCCGCGCCTGCGCTTGGGCCTGCGCTTGGGCCTGCACGGGGGACGGGACGGCGACGCCGGCCAGCATGGTCAGCGAGGCGGCCGCGGCTGCGGCTAACGCCAGGGAACGCCTGATCCGGATGCCCACGATGATCTCCCTCGCCGCTGAGGCCGGTGCGGGTTAATGATTCGCGCCCCCGGTGGTCACGTCAATCCCCGGCTGCCCCGGTCAGGGCCCCCAGGGTCGGTGCCGGCCGGTCCAGATACGGTCGTGACTACGGGGAGGTGCTGGCATGTCGCTGACATTGCTCGACTGGCGTCGCAGGGTCGCCCGGCTGTATGCGGAGGTTCGCGGGGAGCCGGACGTCCGGGCCGCGCACGATCATTGGCGCAAGACCCGCGACGACCTGCTCCGCACCCATCCGGACTCGCCCATCCCCCGGCCGCAGCGCGCCAGTTACCCGGGGGCGCCGGTCGCGGCCTACGATCCGCGGCTGCGCTTCGACGCCGCCGTGGACACCGACGTGCCACCCAGGCACATGGACCTCGCCACCAGTTCCGACGGGATCGTCCCGTTTGACCGCATCGGACGTGCGCACCTGCCCGGATACGGCGATCTGGATGTGTGGTGGCTGGGCTCTTACGGCGGGGGCGTCTTCGTCCCGGTGAAGGACGCGAGCGCGGGGGTGACCACCTACGGCGGGGGCCGGTATCTGATCGACACGGTCAAGGGCGCGGATCTCGGCGGCGGCGACGGCCGGCTGATCCTCGACTTCAACTTCGCCTACAACCCGTCGTGCGCCTACGACCCAGCCTGGGCGTGCCCGCTGGCTCCCGCGGGCAACACCCTCAGCCGCCCGCTGCAGGCGGGGGAACTCATCCCTGTTCCGCAGGACAGAGCGGAAGCCCGGTAGCGAATCCGGCCGCACCGGGCCGCCTCGAGGTGGCCGGGGCACCGGTGGTGGACTAAGCTGTTAGCTAAGGAGGAGTCATGCCGAGCGAGGTCGCTGCGCAATTCAACATCCACGACGCCAAGACCAACTTGTCCCGGATCATCGAGCGGGTCGAGCACGGCGAAGAGATCATCATCAGCCGGGCGGGGAACCCGGTAGCCAAAGTCGTGCCGCTGACCCGCAGGATCGACCGGGCCGGGCGTGGTTCCTTGCGCGGCAAGCTCGTGGCCGCCGACGACTGGGATTCTGATGAGGTCAACGAGGCCATCGCCCGTGACTTCGGCGTGATGCGATGAGCCTGCTGCTGGACACCCACGTGGTGCTCTGGTGGCTGACTGACGATCCGACACTGTCCGATGACATCAAGACCCGGCTCGACCACGACCCGGATATTTACGTCAGTGCCGCGAGCGTCTGGGAAGTGACCATCAAGCAGGCGGCCGGAAAGCTCACCGAGCCTGCGGACCTGCCAGAGCGAATCCGGAGCAGCGGATTCGCCGAGCTGGCCATCAGTTCCGAGCACGCCATCGCGGCCGGACGCCTTCCCCTGATTCACCGGGATCCCTTCGACCGGATGCTGGT
>CAWINS010000048.1:0-42258 GCA_963837335.1 uncultured Actinomycetes bacterium
GTGATCGCGGTCTCCAGGCCTACGGTCGTGCCGGCGGCGCCTGGCTCGATGGTGACCTGCTCCATGAGGGCGCGCATCAGGGCGATGCCGTGCCCGCGGAGCGGGTCAGCCACGGGTGGGGTGGCCCGCCAGCGCCCGGTGTCCGTGACCGTCAGCCGGAGCCGGCTGACCGTCGCCTCGGCCCGCAGCCGGATGGGCTGGCCCGGGGCGTCGCGGTGGCCGTGCTCGATGGCGTTGGCGCAGGCCTCCCCGGCGGCGACCAGGACATCCTGGATTGTCCCGCGGCTCACGCCAGCGCGGTCCAGCCAGATCCGCAGCGCCGCGCGGACCGGCTTCAGCTGCCCCCGGTCCGCCGGGAAGGTCAGGTCGAGGGGCTCCGGATGGCGGAACAGGACCAGGGCCACATCGTCCTCATACCCGTCCGGCGGGGCCATATCGCCCATCACCCGGCTGGCTAGGTCTTCCACGCCGGCATCCTGGCCCTGCTGCAGGGCGATCCCGGCCCGGGCCATCCCCTCGTCGATCGAAGCACGGCGGCGCTCCACCAGGCCATCGGTGTAGAGCAGCAGCGCCGAACGGCCGGGCAGGACGCAGGCCGCGTCGGTCCGCCGGGCCTCGGGCTGCACCGCCAGCGGGAACGAGCGGCCCTCGCGCAGCAACTCGACCCGGCCGTCCGGATGGGCCAGGATGCCCGGGGCGGCCCTGGCGCTGCTGTAGGTCAGCTGGCCGAAGTCCTGGCTCAGGGACGCCGCAGAAGACGGTGCTGCAGTAGGCGCCCGGGATGCAGGCGGAGAAGCGGTCCATGGCCGACAGGGTCTGCGCGGGGCTGGCGTCCTGCAGCAGCAGGGCCCGGCAGGCACTGCGCAGCTGGCCCATGACGGCCGCGGCCGCCAGGCCATGCCCGACACAGTCGCCGACCACGATGCCGATCCGCCCGTCGGGCAGTTCGACCAGGTCGTACCAGTCACCCCCCACCTCAAGCGGCCCGGCCCTTGCCCCCAGCGGGGCCTGCGAAGCCCGGGGGCAGCCGGGCCGGGCCGAGGATGGCGCGCTCGCAGGGCGAGGGCGGTTTCCCGCTGCTGATCCGACTGGTGGGCCCGGTGCAGCGCCTGGCCGAGATACCCGCACAGCAACGCGAACAGCGTCCGGTCCTCGGCCGTGAACGGCCGGGCGGGATCCACGTCGATCCAGACGGCCAGCTGCCCCTCCGGGTGCTCGATGCTGATGCCCACGTCCGGTGACGTTCCGTCGGTCGGGTGAGCAGGGGCCGCTGGCGCAGGTTTCCGATCGTCTCGCGGAGCCCGCCAGGCAGCTCCGTCCAGCGGACAGCGTGGCCCGTGAGGCCGGCCGGGCTGGCCGCGGCCGGCGAACGTGAGTGACGGCGCCCCGGTGCCGGTCCAGGTGGCGGCGATCACCCGCCGGGCGTGCCAGAGTCGCCGCAGCTCGTTGAGGGCACCCTGAAGAGCCTCGGGCAGGCTGTTCGCCTGGGACAGCAGCAGGCCCATTGCCGCCAGGGCCGCCTCGCGCTGCCCGGCGTAGTGCTCGGCGGTGATATCACGCAGGCTGCCGACCACCATGCGCCGACCGGAATCGGGGTCCTGCACCTCGTTGAAGCTGGCTGCGATCCAGCGGCGGCGCCCATCGCGGTGCGTGACGGGTGCCACAAAACCGGCCTTGCCCTGCTCCATGAGCTGGGCAAATGCCTCGCTGCTCTGGCGCCGGGCTTCCGGATCCGCGTTCTGGTCCGGCCACCACGGGTACGGGGAGGCGTACGGCAGGCCATCCGGGCCGTACCCCAGGATGGCGGTGAAGGCGGCGTTGATCTCGATCACGCAGCCGGCCTCGTCGCACAGGAAGAACGCCTCGTGCAGCGAATCGATCAGCGCGGCGCGCCACCGGGCGTGGTGGCTGCGCAACCGGGCCAGTTCCACAGTCGCCCGGACCCGCGCCAGGAGCTCGGCGGAGGAGAACGGCTTGACCAGGTAGTCGTCCGCGCCAGCTTCCAGGCCCTCGATGGCCGCCTCCTGCCCGGCCCGGGCCGACAGCAGCAGCACCGGCAGGTCGGGGGTGCGCGAATTGGCCCGTAGCTCCCCCACCAGCTGCAGCCCGTCCAGGCCCGGCATCATCACATCGCTGATCACCAGGTCGAAGGGCTGCGCCCGGATCGCGTCCAGCGCTTCCTGCCCGTCTGCCACCGCGGTCACCTGGTAGCCGGGCTGCAGCAGCCGTTGCAGGTACCCGCGCATGTCCGCGTTGTCGTCGGCGAGCAGGACCCGGGCCCGGGCGCCCCGCCCGGCCAGATCCCGCCCGGCCAGGTCGCGGCGCGGCGGGCCGCCCACCTCGTCCGCGGCCAGGGTGGGCTCATCCGGCTGATCGCCAGGTAGCCAGCGCAGGGCCTCGGCCAGGAAGGGATCGGCCACCGCCGAGATCAGTTCCGGGCCGGCCGCGGCCAGGTTCTCCTCCGGCAGGTGCTCATGACCGAACCGGAGCCGGACGGTGAAGGTGGTGCCCGCCCCCTCGGTGCTCTGCGCGGTGATGGTGCCGCCGTGCAGCCCGACGAGCTCGCGCACCAGCGCGAGCCCGATGCCGCTGCCCTCATTGGACCGGGAACGCACGGTGGGGATGCGGTGAAAGCGCTCGAATAGCTGCGGCATTTCCGCCGCGGCGATACCGCTGCCGGTATCTCGGACCCGCAGCACGGCGTCAGTACCCTCGGCCCGCAGCGACACGCTGATGGTGCCGTCCAGGGTGAACTTCAGGGCGTTGCTGAGCAGGTTGAGGACGACCTTCTCCCACATCTCCCGGTCGATGTAGACCGCCGCGGGCAGCTCGCCGCAGTCCACCTCGAAGGCCAGGCCGGCCCGGTCCATCGCCGAGTGGAAGACGCTGGCCAGGTCGGCGGTGAAGGCCGCCAGGTTCACCGGCTCGAACCGGGCCTCCATGCGGCCGGCCTTTGACCCGCGAGAAGTCCAGCAGCGTGTTGACGAGTTTGCCCAGCCGCAGGCCGTTGCGCTGGATGACCTCGAGCTCTTCCCGGGTGCGCGGCGCGTGCGCGGTCGGGTCCTGCGCGAGGCCTGGCCCGGAGTTCCTCCACCGGGCCCATGATCAGGGTGAGCGGGGTGCGGAACTCGTGGCTGACGTTGGAGAAGAAGGTGGTCTTGGCCCGGTTCCAGCTCGGCGAGCTCTTCGGCGCGCCGCTGCTGGACCTGGTAGGCCACCGCGCCGTTGACCAGCGCCGCTGTCTGCTGCGCGACCAGGCCAAGGAAGGATTCGTAGGCCTCATCCAGCGGGCGCCCGGCGCTGGCGGCGAGGACGATGACGCCGGTCACCTGGCTGGCGGTCTCACCCATCAGCGGCAGCACCATGGCCTGGTGTGGCGGGGTTGACCACCCGCCGCCGGAAGGTCGCCGAACCGGGCGGCCACGTCGTTCACCGTCACCGGCCGCCCGCTGCGCAGCACCTCCTCGACCGGCCAGCCGCCCGGGCCGCCGGCCAGCGGAGCAGGCGCACCCTGCTCCGGGCCGCTGGCGGCCAGGACCGCGTCGTCGGTGCCGGGCCTGCGCAGGTAAATGGCGGCAAACGGGACATCCGCCCGGCCGCGTTCCAGAGCCGTCGCCACCATCAGATGGCAGGCCTCGGCCACGCTGCGGGCGCTGCCCGCCTGGGCGCCCAGGTCCTGCAGGGCCGCGAGCCGCCGGGCCCCGATGAGCCGTTCGGTGGTGTCGCTGACCGCGGTGAACACGCCGCGGACCACGCCGTCGTCGTCGTGCAGCGGGCTGTAGGAGTAGGTCCAGTAGGTCTCCTCCCAGTAGCCGTGCCGGTTCATCGGCAGCAGCAGGTCCTCCGACCAGGTCGCCTGCCCGCTGCTCATCACCGAGCCCAGCATCGGGCCGATGACGTCCCAGATCTCCGTCCAGACCATCTCGCCCGGCTTGGCCAGCGCCGGATGCTTGATGCCGAGGAGCGGGAAATACAGGCGTTGTTATACAGGAACAGCAGGTCCGGACCCCACCACACGATCATCGGGAACCGGGAGGTGAGGCAGATCCGGACGGCGGTGCGCAGGCTCGCGGACCAGCCGTGCGGGTCCCCCAGCGCCGATCCGGCCCAGGGGTACGCGCGCATCCGCCGCGCCATCTCGCCGTCCCCGGGGAAGGTCTCATGTCTGCGGGCTTCGGGGGCGGGTCCACGCTGCTCACCGGTGCCCCTCCAAGCGGCCAATACCGCAGATCCTCCGGCAGCGTACCCTCCAGCCCGTCCTGGTTTGGGGAGACTTGTTCCCTCCCGGCGGCAGGCTGATCGCCTCGGCCGGGGGGCCGGCGGCGGCGCCGCGGGGTACGATCGGGCGGCAAACGGTAGCCCGGAGCCGGGAACGCGGGGAGAATCGATGACCGGGCAGGAACTTCAGGTCAGCTGGTCGGGCCGGGAATGCCCTCATCGTGATCATGCGCACCGGACGAGATGGACCTGGGTAATTCCGGGGACGTGGATGAGCAGCTGAAAACCGTGGCCGGGCAGGCTCCGGACCTCATCACGGCCGACCTGACCGGCACTGTCTTCTGTGACTCCGCCGGGGTCTACGTCCTCACCCGTACCCGCGAACTGGTCGCCGCGCAAGGCGGGGAACTCCGCCTGGCCATCGGCGACTCCCCCGTCGCCCGGATATTCGAGTCCACCGGCCTGGATCAGATCATGCCGGTCTACCGTGACGTGCAGCAGTCGCTGGATACTCCCCGGGCTGAGCCTCACCCTGAACCGGGCGGCTGAGGGCGCGGCGCATCGTCACCGTGGTCCCGGCCTGCCCGGAGGCGATGTCCAGCTCGTCGGTGGCCCGCCTGATGACCAACAGTCCCTGCCCGCCGGGCCACGCCCGTCCAGGATCCGCCGCAGCCCTGGCTGCCGCCACCGGCCGCGATCACTCACCTGGATCACCGCCCGCCCTGCCTCGTCGAGTGAGGCGCAGACCGTGACCGTCGCGTCCCCGGCCGGTGGCTGGCGATGCACGATCGCGTTGACCGCGGCTTCCCAGACGGCCAGCTCGAGGTCGGTACGGTCGGACGCCGCCGCCCCGAGTTCCTGCAGCCAGTCGCGGAGCCGCACCCGTAGCTGGCGCAGCGCCAGTGGCTCGGGGGCGGGCAATTTCATCGACCAGCCGGACGCAGCCTGGCTCGGCGGCAACGGTTTCCCGCCGGACTCCTTCTTGGCATGCCTGCGCTCCCCGAGCGTCGCTCACGAGCTTCCTGGCCGGTGGCTACCCCGAATCAGGGTCCCCAATCACGGCCAGGAGCCCGGCTCCCGATCATGGGTGCCATCCCGACCCCGCATGACCTGGGCCCGGACGGGTAGGACGGTGGGTTCGCCGCGGCACCCGCCGTGGCGGTACTGGCCATCTGAGGAGCAGAAATCATGGCAGCCGCCAAGCGCACGAGGGTCATCCAGTTCGGGGTTCCCGGCCTCGGGAAGAAGGATGCGGGCGAGGTCATCGAGATCTTGCAGGACCGGCTCAACGCCCTCAACGACCTCGGCCTGACGCTCAAGCACATCCACTGGAACGTGGTCGGACCGCAGTTCATCTCGGTGCACACCATGCTCGACCCGCAGGTCGATGCCGTCCGCCTGATGGCCGACGAGACCGCCGAGCGCATCGCCACCCTCGGCGGCTCACCGGCCGGCATGCTGGGCGCCCTGGTCGCCGCGCGGTCCTGGGATGACTACTCCCTCGGCCGCGATGGCGCGCTGGCCCACCTGGGCGCGCTTGATCTCGTCTACGCGGGGATCATCGAAGCCCACCGCAAGGCGATCGCGACGATGGAGGACCTCGATCCGGTGACCCAGGACATGCTGATCGCGCAGGCCGGGCAGCTGGAGCAGTTCCACTGGTTCGTCCGGGCCCATCTCGAGGACTCCAGCGGGTCTCTCGTCACCACCGGGGCCAGGACCGAGCGGCAGGAACCCGCCGCCCGCGCCCGCAAGAAGTAGGACCGGTTCAGCGGCCCGGCAGCTGGGCGGGCCGCTGAACGGGGCCGGCCTGTGTGCGAGGCCGGCTGACCAGCCAGCGGTCTAATCCGTCATAACGGGTAAACCCGGGTCTTTCCCCCTTTTCGGACCCGGCCGCGCCACCCGGCGCCGCGGCTGCCGCGGCAGCACCACCGGGCGGCGCCCACCTGCGGATGATAGGACGCTGCCGATGTCCCGTCCGCCGCCCTGTTTTCCTGGCTGATCACCGCCAGCGGCGGGCTCTATCTGCTGACCATCTGGCTGATCGAGTACGACCACGAATTCCAGGCCGGAGCGGCGACCCGGCTGCCGGTGCCGGTGATCAGCGCGCACGCGCTGCTCGCCATCGGCGGACTGGGCCTGTGGGGCTATTACCTGTTCAACGGGGCGGCCCGGCTCGCCTGGGCCACCGTGGCGATCCTGGCCATCGTCGCGGTCCTGGGGCTGATCATGGCGGCTCGCTGGATCGTGGTGTACCGCGCACACCGGACCCCGCGGGTGGCCGTCGCAGCCACTGGCGCGCATAGCGCTTCGGCCAGCCTTTTTAACCCCGCCGGATCGCGGTCTCCAGGCCTACGGTCGTGCCGGCGGCGCCTGGCTCGATGGTGACCTGCTCCATGAGGGCGCGCATCAGGGCGATGCCGTGCCCGCGGAGCGGGTCAGCCACGGGTGGGGTGGCCCGCCAGCGCCCGGTGTCCGTGACCGTCAGCCGGAGCCGGCTGACCGTGGCCTCGGCCCGCAGCCGGATGGGCTGGCCCGGGGCGTCGCGGTGGCCGTGCTCGATGGCGTTGGCGCAGGCCTCCCCGGCGGCGACCAGGACATCCTGGATTGTCCCGCGGCTCACGCCAGCGCGGTCCAGCCAGATCCGCAGCGCCGCGCGGACCGGCTTGAGCTGCCCCGGTCCGCCGGGAAGGTCAGGTCGAGGGGCTCCGGATGGCGGAACAGGACGAGGGCCACATCGTCCTCATACCCGTCCGGCGGGGCCATATCGCCCATGACCCGGCTGGCCAGGTCTTCCACGCCGGCATCCTGGCCCTGCTGCAGGGCGATCCCGGCCCGGGCCATCCCCTCGTCGATCGAGACGCGGCGGCGCTCCACCAGGCCATCGGTGTAGAGCAGCAGCGCCGAACGGCCGGGCAGGACGCAGGCCGCGTCGGTCCGCCGGGCCTCGGGCTGCACCGCCAGCGGGAACGAGCGGCCCTCGCGCAGCAACTCGACCCGGCCGTCCGGATGGGCCAGGATGCCCGGGGGGTGGCCGGCGCTGCTGTAGGTCAGCTGGCCTGAGCCCTGGTCGAGGATGCCGCAGAAGACGGTGCTGCAGTAGGCGCCCGGGACGAGGGCGGAGAAGCGGTCCATGGCCGACAGGGTCTGCGCGGGGCTGGCGTCCTGCAGCAGCAGGGCCCGGCAGGCACTGCGCAGCTGGCCCATGACGGCCGCGGCCGCCAGGCCATGCCCGACACAGTCGCCGACCACGATGCCGATCCGCCCGTCAGGCAGTTCGACCAGGTCGTACCAGTCACCCCCCACCTCGAGCGGCCGGCGGCCGGCTCGTAGCGGGCGGCGAAGCCCGGGGGCAGCCGGGCCGGGCCGAGGATGGCGCGCTGCAGGGCGAGGGCGGTTTCCCGCTGCTGATCCGACTGGTGGGCCCGGTGCAGCGCCTGGCCGAGATACCCGCACAGCAACGCGAACAGCGTCCGGTCCTCGGCCGTGAACGGCCGGGCGGGATCCACGTCGATCCAGACGGCCAGCTGCCCCTCCGGGTGCTCGATGCTGATGCCCACGTCCGGTGACGTTCCGTCGGTCGGGGTGAGCAGGGGCCGCTGGCGCAGGTTTCCGATCGTCTCGCGGAGCTCGCCAGGCAGCTCCGTCCAGCAGACGGTGTGGCCCGTGAGGCCGGCCGGGCTGGCGGGGCTGGCGAACGTGAGCGACGGCGCCCCGGCGCCGGTCCAGGTGGCGGCGATCACCCGCCGGGCGTGCCAGAGTCGCCGCAGCTCGTTGAGGGCACCCTGAAGAGCCTCGGGCAGGCTGTTCGCCTGGGACAGCAGCAGGCCCATCGCCGCCAGGGCCGCCTCGCGCTGCCCGGCGTAGTGCTCGGCGGTGATATCACGCAGGCTGCCGACCACCATGCGCCGACCGGAATCGGGGTCCTGCACCTCGTTGAAGCTGGCTGCGATCCAGCGCCGGCGCCCATCGCGGTGCGTGACGGGTGCCACAAAACCGCCCTTGCTCTGCTCCATGAGCTGGGCAAATGCCTCGCTGCTCTGGCGCCGGGCTTCCGGATCCGCGTTCTGGTCCGGCCACCACGGGTACGGGGAGGCGTACGGCAGGCCATCCGGGCCGTACCCCAGGATGGCGGTGAAGGCGGCGTTGATCTCGATCACGCGGCCGGCCTCGTCGCACAGGAAGAACGCCTCGTGCAGCGAATCGATCAGCGCGGCGCGCCACCGGGCGTGGTGGCTGCGCAGCCGGGCCAGTTCCACGGTCGCCCGGACCCGCGCCAGGAGCTCGGCGGAGGAGAACGGCTTGACCAGGTAGTCGTCCGCGCCAGCTTCCAGGCCCTCGATGGCCGCCTCCTGCCCGGCCCGGGCCGACAGCAGCAGCACCGGCAGGTCGGGGGTGCGCGAGTTGGCCCGTAGCTCCCCGACCAGCTGCAGCCCGTCCAGGCCCGGCATCATCACATCGCTGATCACCAGGTCGAAGGGCTGCGCCCGGATCGCGTCCAGCGCTTCCTGCCCGTCTGCCACCGCGGTCACCTGGTAGCCGGGCTGCAGCAGCCGTTGCAGGTACCCGCGCATGTCCGCGTTGTCGTCGGCGAGCAGGACCCGGGCCCGGGCGCCCCGCCCGGCCAGATCCCGCCCGGCCAGGTCGCGGCGCGGCGGGCCGCCCACCTCGTCCGCGGCCAGGGTGGGCTCATCCGGCTGATCGCCAGGTAGCCAGCGCAGGGCCTCGGCCAGGAAGGGATCGGCCACCGCCGAGATCAGTTCCGGGCCGGCCGCGGCCAGGTTCTCCTCCGGCAGGTGCTCATGACCGAACCGGAGCCGGACGGTGAAGGTGGTGCCCGCCCCCTCGGTGCTCTGCGCGGTGATGGTGCCGCCGTGCAGCCCGACGAGCTCGCGCACCAGCGCGAGCCCGATGCCGCTGCCCTCATTGGACCGGGAACGCACGGTGGGGATGCGGTGAAAGCGCTCGAATAGCTGCGGCATTTCCGCCGCGGCGATACCGCTGCCGGTATCTCGGACCCGCAGCACGGCGTCGGTACCCTCGGCCCGCAGCGACACGCTGATGGTGCCGTCCAGGGTGAACTTCAGGGCGTTGCTGAGCAGGTTGAGGACGACCTTCTCCCACATCTCCCGGTCGATGTAGACCGCCGCGGGCAGCTCGCCGCAGTCCACCTCGAAGGCCAGGCCGGCCCGGTCCATCGCCGAGTGGAAGACGCTGGCCAGGTCGGCGGTGAAGGCCGCCAGGTCGACCGGCTCGAACCGGGCCTCCATGCGGCCGGCCTCGATCCGCGAGAAGTCCAGCAGCGTGTTGACGAGTTTGCCCAGCCGCAGGCCGTTGCGCTGGATGACCTCGAGCTCTTCCCGGGTGCGCGGGTCCTGCGCGGCCGGGTCCTGCGCGGCCAGCCTGGCCCGGAGTTCCTCCACCGGGCCCATGATCAGGGTGAGCGGGGTGCGGAACTCGTGGCTGACGTTGGAGAAGAAGGTGGTCTTGGCCCGGTCCAGCTCGGCGAGCTCTTCGGCGCGCCGCTGCTGGACCTGGTAGGCCACCGCGCCGTTGACCAGCGCCGCTGTCTGCTGCGCGACCAGGCCGAGGAAGGATTCGTAGGCCTCATCCAGCGGGCGCCCGGCGCTGGCGGCGAGGACGATGACGCCGGTTACCTGGCTGGCGGTCTCACCCATCAGCGGCAGCACCATGGCCTGGGCCGGCGGGGTTGACCACCCGCCGGCCGGCAGGTCGCCGAACCGGGCGGCCACGTCGTTCACCGTCACCGGCCGCCCGCTGCGCAGCACCTCCTCGACCGGCCAGCCGCCCGGGCCGCCGGCCAGCGGAGCAGGCGCACCCTGCTCCGGGCCGCTGGCGGCCAGGACCGCGTCGTCGGTGCCGGGCCTGCGCAGGTAGATGGCGGCAAACGGGACATCCGCCCGGCCGCGTTCCAGAGCCGCTACCACGAGATGGCAGGCCTCGGCCACGCTGCGGGCGCTGCCCGCCTGGGCGCCCAGGTCCTGCAGGGCCGCGAGCCGCCGGGCCCCGATGAGCCGTTCGGTGGTGTCGCTGACCGCGGTGAACACGCCGCGGACCACGCCGTCGTCGTCGTGCAGCGGGCTGTAGGAGTAGGTCCAGTAGGTCTCCTCCCAGTAGCCGTGCCGGTTCATCGGCAGCAGCAGGTCCTCCGACCAGGTCGCCTGCCCGCTGCTCATCACCGAGCCCAGCATCGGGCCGATGACGTCCCAGATCTCCGTCCAGACCATCTCGCCCGGCTTGGCCAGCGCCGGATGCTTGATGCCGAGGAGCGGGAGATAGGCGTCGTTGTACAGGAACAGCAGGTCCGGACCCCACCACACGATCATCGGGAACCGGGAGGTGAGGCAGATCCGGACGGCGGTGCGCAGGCTCGCGGACCAGCCGTGCGGGTCCCCCAGCGCCGACCCGGCCCAGGGGTACGCGCGCATCCGCCGCGCCATCTCGCCGTCCCCGGGGAAGGTCACGTCCGCGGGTTCGGCGGGCTCCATGCTGCTCACCGGTGCCCCTCCAAGCGGCCAATACCGCAGATCCTCCGGCAGCGTACCCTCCAGCCCGTCCTGGTTTGGGGAGACTTGTTCCCTCCCGGCGGCAGGCTGATCGCCTCGGCCGGGGGCCGGCGGCGGCGCCGCGGGGTACGATCGGGCGGCAAACGGTAGCCCGGAGCCGGGAACGCGGGGAGAATCGATGACCGGGCAGGAACTTCAGGTCAGCTGGTCGGGCCGGCATGCCATCGTGACCATGCCGGACGAGATCGACCTGGGTAATTCCGGGGACGTGGATGAGCAGCTGAAAACCGTGGCCGGGCAGGCTCCGGACCTCATCACGGCCGACCTGACCGGCACTGTCTTCTGTGACTCCGCCGGGGTCTACGTCCTCACCCGCACCCGCGAACTGGTCGCCGCGCAAGGCGGGGAACTCCGCCTGGCCATCGGCGACTCCCCCGTCGCCCGGATATTCGAGCTCACCGGCCTGGATCAGATCATGCCGGTCTACCGTGACGTGCAGCAGTCGCTGGATACTCCCCGGGCTGAGCCTCACCCTGAACCGGGCGGCTGAGGGCGCGGCGCATCGTCACCGTGGTCCCGGCCGGCCCGGAGGCGATGTCCAGCTCGTCGGTGGCCCGCCTGATGACCAACAGTCCCTGCCCGCCGGGCCACGCCCGTCCAGGATCCGCCGAGCCCGGCTGCCGCCACCGGCCGCGATCACTCACCTGGATCACCGCCCGCCCTGCCTCGTCGAGTGAGGCGCAGACCGTGACCGTCGCGTCCCCGGCCGGCGGCCGGCCATGCACGATCGCGTTGACCGCGGCTTCCCAGACGGCCAGCTCGAGGTCGGTACGGTCGGACGCCGCCGCCCCGAGTTCCTGCAGCCAGTCGCGGAGCCGCACCCGTAGCTGGCGCAGCGCCAGTGGCTCGGCGGGCAATTTCATCGACCAGCCGGACGCAGCCTGGCCCGGCGGCCACGGTTTCCCGCCGGACTCCTCTGGCATGCCTGCGCTCCCCGAGCGTCGCTCACGAGCTTCCTGGCCGGTGGCTACCCCGAATCAGGGTCCCGAATCACGGCCAGGAGCCCGGCTCCCGATCATGGGTGCCATCCCGACCCCGCATGACCTGGGCCCGGACGGGTAGGACGGTGGGTTCGCCGCGGCACCCGCCGTGGCGGTACTGGCCATCTGAGGAGCAGAAATCATGGCAGCCGCCAAGCGCACGAGGGTCATCCAGTTCGGGGTTCCCGGCCTCGGGAAGAAGGACGCGGGCGAGGTCATCGAGATCTTGCAGGACCGGCTCAACGCCCTCAACGACCTCGGCCTGACGCTCAAGCACATCCACTGGAACGTGGTCGGACCGCAGTTCATCTCGGTGCACACCATGCTCGACCCGCAGGTCGATGCCGTCCGCCTGATGGCCGACGAGACCGCCGAGCGCATCGCCACCCTCGGCGGCTCACCGGCCGGCACGCCGGGCGCCCTGGTCGCCGCGCGGTCCTGGGATGACTACTCCCTCGGCCGCGATGGCGCGCTGGCCCACCTGGGCGCGCTTGATCTCGTCTACGCGGGGATCATCGAAGCCCACCGCAAGGCGATCGCGACGATGGAGGACCTCGATCCGGTGACCCAGGACATGCTCATCGCGCAGGCCGGGCAGCTGGAGCAGTTCCACTGGTTCGTCCGGGCCCATCTCGAGGACTCCAGCGGGTCTCTCGTCACCACCGGGGCCAGGACCGAGCGGCAGGCCGCCGCCCGCGCCCGCAAGAAGTAGGACCGGTTCAGCGGCCCGGCAGCTGGGCGGGCCGCTGAACGGGGCCGGCCCGTGTGCGAGGCCAGGCTGAACTAGCCAGCGGTCTAATCCGTCATAACGGGTAAACCCGGGTCTTTCCCCCTTTCGGACCCGGCTGCGCCACCCGGCGCCGCGGCTGCCGCGGCAGCACCACCGGGCGGCCCCACCTGCGGATGATAGGACGCTGCCGATGTCGCTTGCTGCCCTGTTTTCCTGGCTGATCACCGCCAGCGGCGGGCTCTATCTGCTGACCATCTGGCTGATCGAGTACGACCACGAATTCCAGGCCGGAGCGGCGACCCGGCTGCCGGTGCCGGTGATCAGCGCGCACGCGCTGCTCGCCATCGGCGGACTGGGCCTGTGGGGCTATTACCTGTTCAACGGGGCGGCCCGGCTCGCCTGGGCCACCGTGGCGATCCTGGCCATCGTCGCGGTCCTGGGGCTGATCATGGCGGCTCGCTGGATCGTGGTGTACCGCGCACACCGGACCCCGCGGGTGGCCGTCGCGGCCACTGGCGCGCATAGCGCTTCGGCCAGCCTTTTTAACCCCGCCGCAACGGAACCACCTGGCGCCGGGCGGGCTATCCGCTCCGGAGCCCCCGGGCCGCCCGAACGGCATTTCCCGCTGCCGGTCGTGATCGCCCACGGCATCTTCGCCATCGTCACGATCGTGTTCGTCGTGCTGACCGCGCTGGACGTGCGCGGACGCTGAGAGCTGACCCGGCCCGTTAACAACTGATGACCTGCCCCCGGCCCTGAACCGGGACGGGCGGGCGGCCGTGCTACGTGGGCGTGGGAGATCCGATCCGACAATGCCCGGAGGTTGACATCGTGTCGCAGGACTCCTGGCCCGGCAGGGAAACGACCCGCCGCGCCGCACTGGCGGGCGCGGGCGGCAAGATCAAGCTCGCCTGACGGCGGCACGCACGGCTAGCCGCCTTCGCTCGGCCGCGGCACGTCACGCCTGCCGCCCGGGGCGCCAGGCAGAATTAGCAGCATGGATCTTGGCTTGCGGGACAGGGTGTACCTGGTGACCGGCGGCAGCCGGGGTCTTGGTTTCGCCGGGGCGCAGGCCCTCGTCGCGGACGGGGCGCGGGTGCTGCTCAGCGCACCCCATGAGAGCACGGCGGCCGCGGCCGCGGCCCGGCTCGCGCAGGACGCTGCGTCCGGCGCCGCCGCGTGGGCCGTCGTGGACAACGCTGACCCGGCCGCCCCGGTCGAGCTGATTACCGCCGCGCGGGACCGGTTCGGCCGCCTGGATGGGGCGCTGATCAGCGTGGGCGGATCACCAGCCGGAACGGTCGCGGGCACCGGGGACGATGCCTGGCGGTCCGCGTTCGAGAGCGTCTTCCTCGGCGCCGTCCGGCTGGCCCGGGAGCTCGCGGCGGACCTGGCCGCCGGCCGTGACGGCGCGGACGAGACCGCCTCGCTGCCCGGGACGGGCGGCTCTATCGCCTTCGTCCTGGCCGCCTCCGTACGCGCGCCGCTGCCCGGCCTCGCCATCTCCAACGGGCTCTTCCCCGGCCTCGCCGGCGTGGTGAAGACCCTGGCCGACGAGCACGGCCCGGCCGGAATCCGGATCAACGGGCTGCTGCCGGTGCGGATCGCCACCGACCGGGTCCGCCAGCTGGACGCCCTCCTCGGCGACCCCGACGAGGTCCGGGCCCGCGTGTCCCAGACCATCCCGCTGCGCAGGTACGGCGAGCCCGCCGAGTTCGGGCAGGCGGCCGCCTTCCTGCTCTCCCCCGCCGCGTCCTACATCACCGGCGCCATGATCCCGGTCGACGGCGGCGCCATCCGCTCCTTCTGATCCGCCGGGCCTGCGCGGCGGCTACCGGGCCGTGACGTCGGCCGCCGCGCCGAAGACCCAGGGGCTGGTGTCGCGGATGAAGGTGGCGGGGAAGCCGGGGTCAAGTTCGGTGGCGCTGTCGAGTTGCGCGATGGCCTCACTGGGGAGTTCCAGATCGGCGGCGCGCAGGTTGTCCAGCAGCTGGTCGAGGCGGCGCGCCCCGATGATGGGGTGAATGGCGGCCGACCGGGTCCGGGTCCAGGCGATGGCGACCTGGGCCGGGGTGACCCCGAGTTCAGCGGCGACCGCCTGCACGGTGGCGGCCACTGTGCGCTGATGGTCGGTGAGGGTGGCGGGGTCGATGCGGGTACCGGATCCTGCTGCCTCAGCTCCGGTGAATTTGCCCGAGAGGATCCCGCCTCCCAGCGGGCTCCAGGCGGCCACGGTCAGGCCCAGGGCGTCGGCCATGGGCAGCAGTTCACGCTCGATGTCGCGTTGCAGCAGGCTGTACGGCACCTGGACACCAGTGAAGGCGGTCCAGTCGTGCCACTGGGCCAGAGTGTTCGCGCGGGCAATGAGCCACGCGGGCGTATCGGAGATGCCGACGTAGAGGATCTTCCCTGCGCGGACCTCGTCGTCGAGGGCGCGCATGGTCTCCTCGGGCGGGGTGTGGCGATCCCACATGTGCACCCAGTAGATGTCGATGTAGCTGGTCCGCAGGCGGCGCAAGCTCGTTTCCAGTGACAGCCGCAGGTTCTTGCGGTGATTGCCCGCGGCGTTGGGATCGTCCCGGTTCCGCGAAACGGTGTACTTCGTGGCCAGCACGAACCGGTCCCGGCGCCCGCTGAGGACATCGCCGAGGATCTCCTCGCTGGCGCCGCCCCGGTAGTTGATAGCCGTGTCGATGACGTTGCCGCCCGCGTCGGCGTACGCATCGACAATCCGTCGGCATTCATCTGGCGCGGCGCCCACGCCGCCCTGCTCACCGAAGGTCATCGCCCCCAGGAACAGCTCCGACACGCGCAGCCCGCTAGCGCCGAACAGCCGGTAGCGCATCAGCCCGTACCCCGGCCGAAGGCTTCCGCTGCGAGGCGGGCCACCTCCTCAGGCGGCACGTCGCGGATGTGCTGGTCCACCGCCCAGCGGTGCCCGAACGGGTCGATGAACTGGCCGGTCCGCTCGCCCCAGAACGCGTCGTGCAGCGGCTCGAACTCGGTGGCGCCCTGGTCCAGCGCCCGCTGCCACACCGCGTCGGCGTCCTCCACGGCCAGATGGAGCGCCCCGTAGGTGCCGCCCAGGGTCAGCGGGGAAACCACACCCATGTCGGGAAACTCATCCGCGATCGCCATCGTGCTGTCGCCGAAGCGCAGCTCGATGGTCATCACCTGCCCGCCGGGCAGGGTTATCCGGCCGGCCTCCACCGCGCCTAGGACTGAGCCGTACCAGGCGGCTGCCGCAGCAGGATTCCGGGTCACCAGATGGCAAGTCAGCGTGCTCATTCGAGTTACTATACATACTGTTCATACGTATCGTCTATACAGCTGGGCTGATAGTCTCCTGGCCATGTCCACGTCACCGCGGCCCGGGCAGCCTGCGCGCCGGCGGCAAGGCCGGCGCGCGGCACCCCGCGAGGGTGGCGGCCCGGACCTGCGCGAGGCCATCCTGGCCGCCACCACCGGCCTGCTCACCGAGCATGACTTCGGTGATCTTGCCGTCAGCGACATCCTCACCGCGGCCGGGGTCTCGCGCGGCACGTTCTATTTCTACTTCGACAGCAAGCACGACGTTCTCGCCGAGCTCGTCCGCCGTGCAGTGGCGCAGGGACACGCGGCCGCGGCGCCCTGGCTGGCGAACCCGGCCGACCCGGCTACCGCGCTGCGCGCCGGGATCACCGCCGGAGCCGGGCTGTGGCGGTCCAGCGCACCGGTCCTGCGCGCCATCGTCGAGAACTGGCGTGCCGATCCGCGCCTCACAGCGCTGTGGCTCGAGCAGATGCAGAGTTTCACAGACGCGACCATCGCCCAGCTCAGCGCGGATCCGCGCGTCCTGCGCCGGCTCAGCGGCCAGGACATCCCGGCCCTCGCCAGCGCGCTCACCTGGCTCGGCGAACGCCTTTACTATCTCGCCGCCACGAACACCCCGCCGTTCGATGACCAGGACACGCTCGTCAGCACCCTGCTGCACATCTGGTCCTCGGCTCTCTACGACAAGTGACCTCACGCCACGTCCTCACCGGGCGGCAGGGGCAGAGGAAGTGCCCGCCACCAGCCTGGGCAGCGAACGTCCTTTATCACCCTTTTGGGGTGGTTGCTGCGGCTGGGCGCCGTGCTTGCCTGGTAGGCGCCGGGCCACTCGCTGTGGCCCGGCGCAGGAATGTGGTGTGACTTCGCCATCAGGCCGCATGAGCTCCGGGAGGTTCACATGTCTGTCGTGAGCAGAGAACGCGCCTCTGAGGCCGGGGCCGAGGACACACGCGCCGGCCTGCAACTGCTGGCCCGGACGATGGTCCTGGCCAGGGCAGCCGGGCCGGCCGCGAAGACCGCCGGGGCCGCAGCACGAGACGGCGCCCGGGGCGCCGCGACGTGGGCTGCGCCGCGCGTCAATGGGGCTCGGGCCTGGACCGCGCCCCGCATCGAGCGGAGCGGTCTCGTCATCAGGGACACCGTCGGGCCGAGGATCCACGAGGTACTCACGACGACGGCCCGTCGCGTGGAGGTCACCGCACCCCGGGGAGATGTCGATGCGCCCCGGCGCCGCTGGCCCAGGATCCTGGCCGGTGCGGCGGTGCTGACGGCCGCTGGCGCGGTTGCCGTCATCGTGCTCCGGCGCCGGAAGGATGACGGGCCTGGCGGGGCTCCGGTTGAATCAGCCGTCGCGGGCACCGGGCCGCAGGCCGCGCAAGACGGCCGGGCGGACGCCGGCGACGAGGCCAGCGCGCAAGACGGCGGCAGCCAGTCCGAGGCGACCTAAAGGCCCGGGTGCCGTGCTGGCACCCGGGCCTCTGGCCAGGCTGATCAGGATCAGTTACGGGTTGTAGCTCTTCCCGTCGTAGCGGTTGCCGGACACCTGCGGGTGGATGGCGGCGGCGAAGGAGTAGATGTCCACCGGGCGCACCCAGGCCGGCCCCGGCGGGTTCGGCAGTGAACTCGCCTTGCCCATCGGGGCGTACCCCGCGCCGCTGATCTTGTTGTGGCAGATGACGTCGCGGTTGCCGGTGTCACTGACCCCCGCCTGGTCACCCACGTAACCGGAGGTGGTGACCAGCCCGCTGATGTTGGCGTCGGCCGACGCCACACCATCCGGGTAGCCGTGGCTGTTGCTGATGGTGTTCTCACAGGCGAGGTCACGCGTGGGGGTGGGGGCGGACTTGTTGCACTTGGAGTTCAGGTTGAACAGCGCGATGCCGATGTCGTTGCTGGTCAGCGTGTTGCCGAGGAAGGCCGCCCGGCGGACCAGCCCGGACTCCGGGTCACCGCCGCTGCAGGACGCGCCCCCGCCGTAGACCAGGATGCCGGCGGACGACGCCTCGCCCGTCCCGGTGTAGTTGTTGCCGGACACCACGCTCTCGAAGACCACGCCCGTCGCGCCGGTCGAGATCTGGATCCCGTTCTGGGCGATGTAGGGGGTGGCGCCGGCACCAGTCACCGTGGTGTCGACGATGGCGGCCGTCGAACTGCTGCCGTCGGCGACGACGCCGTTCTTCTGGTAGCCCTTGATGATGTCCTTGGTCAGGGTCGCGTGGCCGACCTGGCGGGTGTTGGAGTACCCCGCCTCGACGCCGACGCCGCCCTGGCAGCCGCCGGCCTGGGTGAGCGGATCGGCGCCGATGTCCTTCACGGTGGACTTGGCCAGGGTCAGTGCCGCGCCGCCCTCGACCAGGACCCCATACAGGTTGTCGTTGCAGACATCGGCGGGCCAGTCACCCTGGACGGCGATCCCGCTGATCGACACCGAGACGCCGTTCGTGTTCACGCCACCGGCTGCCGCCGCGCAGACCTCCACCACAGACTGGGGCACCTGCGCGGAGGTGGCCTTGGCCTGGCAGTTCGTCGTCGACAACGCGGGAGTAGCGGGCAGCTCGATCAGGACCCGGCCACTTCGCGGGGCGTGGGTGATGAACAGGCTCTTGGTGATCGTCACCTGCTCCTGGTATGTGCCCGGGCACAGCTCGATCGCCGGCACGACCAGCGGGTGGGCGATCTCGCGATTTTCCGCCGCGGTCACGGCGGACTGCACCGTGCTGTACCGGGCGGTTGCGCAGTTGCTGTCCGCGGCCGTCGCCGTGCCGGTCGTGGCCACCCACAACTCCGGGCGGGTTGACGCGCTCGCGCCGCTGGCCGACGCCAGCAGCGCGGCCGAGGTCACGGCCACCGCGCCCACGCTGCTGATCACCCGGACGGCCGACCGGGCGGCCGGGCCCCGGGAGCCCCGCCGGAACAATGTGGTGAGGATGGGGATGTTACGTCTGCACTGTGTGGATGCCCCTGGCACTATGGCTCCTTCGCCGCCTGAACGATGTCCGGCATGGCGGCGCGCCGACGGCCAGGCCCGCGGTGGGGGTCCAGCTCGCACAGGCGTTAGGGAAACTCGTTGGCCCGCCATGCAGCAGAGAGACGCCCACCTGAGTGCGGCTGGTTTACCGCATTAGCCCGCAAAACTTGTGCTTTGCAAACTTTTTGCCAGAATGGCCGCAGTGTCGTCGCGGGCCGCTAGCCGGCCCAGTAAGAGGCGGGCGGCTGAAGCACGCAGAACTCGTTGCCGTCAGGGTCGGCCATGATGTGCCAGCGCCAGCCGTATTCGGTGATGGGCTGCTCCGTGAGCATCCGGGCGCCCAGGCTGACGAGCCTTCGGGTCTCGGGCTCAAGTTCGCGGGTGCGCAGATCTAGATGAACCCGGTTCTTGCCCTGCTTGGCCTCCGGAACCTGCTGCAGGAGGATCTCCGCGCCCTGGCCATCGGCGGGCAGGAGGCTCTGGTAGTGGCCAGTGGCCACACCGTCCCGGACATAGCCCAGCACGGCGGTCCAGAACTCTGCTGAGCGATCGAGCCGGGCACAGTCGATCACCACCACCACTTCGCCTCGCGGGTACCGGAGCGGTTCACGGCGCATGACCCGATTCTGCACCGGGCGGAGCTAGCGCTTGGCCCCCCGGCGTAGATCCCGGCCAGCCTCCTTCACCTGCTCGCCGGCCTGCTTGACGTTCCCGCCGATGCGGTCGGCCAGGCCTCCCGCCTGCATGCGGCGGTTACCCGTCGCGCGGCCCAGCTTCTGCTTGGCGCGGCCCCGGGTGATCTGGAACTTGTTCTTGATCTTCTTCTGGAAGGTCATCGCGTCCTCCACCGAGATGGCCGCACCGGCAGGCACGGCTGCTGCCCCCACGGCGGCTACTGCCCCGCAGACCCCGCCTCATGCAGGCACCGGCCAGGCCCGGCCACCCCGAGCGAGCGATCGGGCCTCCTCCGGGCCGCGGCGCACCGCCCCGGTTGACATGCCTGATACCGAGAACATAGCATTGTGATATCAATTTAAGAGCGTCGCCCAGCGCGCCACGTCACCCGTCGCGCTCCGGGCCCGCAGCTTCTGGAAGCAGGTACGCGTCATGACTCAGTACGGCACGTGGGTCAGCTACAGCGGCGACGCCAGGATCTGGCTCGCCGCCGGCTTGCTGGCCGCCGCAGGAAGCCTGGCCTACGCCGGGACCCGGCTGCCTCTGCCCGCCCGGGCCACCAGGCCCGGCAAGGTGACCGCGATCGTCATGGTCCTGGTCTGGGCCGCGTCGATAGTCGCGTTCCTGGCCTGCGCAACCATCTACGTCCGGCAATACCTTCGCGAGTATCACCTGACCCAGGCCGCGCCCGTCGATCACATCGCCCCCGTCACCTTGCTCGCGGCAGTGGCCGTCTTCGTCATCATCCTCACGCGCAACTCGCCCGGCTTCGGGACGAGGCTGGCCAGCGCCGCCATCGCCGCGATGGCCGCGCCGATGATCTTCGAGTTCCCGTTCGACCTCATCGTCATGGCCCGGACCTACCCCCCGATTCCGCCCGACCCCGCCCTGTACCGGGCCTTGTTCTTCGTGCCCTTGTTCCTGATCGAGATCACCACGCTGCTGCTCCTCAGGCTGTCACCCATGGTGAGGCTGACCAGGGCCACGTTCTTTTCCTTCGCGCTGATGCTGGGCGTGTTCGCGGTCTGGGCCCTGTCCGGGTTCGGCTACCCGTCTGCCCCCGTTCCCACCACGCTTAACGTCGTGTCGAAGCTCCTGGCGTTCGTCACGGTCCTGACCCTTTTCCTTCCCCAGCGCGCCCCGCGACCGCAGGCACTCCAGCCGCAGAGCGACGAGCGGGCCCAGCCCGCAGGCCAGCCGCCGGTCCCGGACTCACCAGCGCTCAGCGACATCGCGGACGACCCAGCGGTGACGCAGGCCTCGATCACGAGCTGATCTACCCTGCTGCCCAGGCGTTCTGGGACGCTGTAAGCAAGGCCGCCCGGTGGTGCGAAGCAGGCAGGACTGTCCGCGCACTGGTCGTCAACCTCTAGGAGGACGTGATGCCCGTCATCGTTGTCACCCGGCTCCGGCTGAAGGACCCGGCGCTGCTGGATGAGTTCTTCACCGACGCCGTCGCGGCCATCGAGCAGGCGCAGAAGTCAGACGGCAACCTCGGCGCGGATGCGCTCGCCGACGCGGACAATGCGTGGTGGAGCGTCAGCGCGTGGACCGGCCGGGACCCGATGCGGGCCTTCGTGGGCAAGCAACCGCACCTGACCATCCAGGGACGCCTGGATCATTACTGCGACGAGGCCACCTTCGTCGACTGGGAACAAGACAGCCCCGACCTGCCCGACTGGCAGACCAGCTGGCGCCACCTCACCGCCGACGGCAAGGTGGCAACGCTCACCCGCCCCTCCGACGCCAACCAGACCCGCGCGTTCCCGCCGCCGGTCGAGCCTGCTCAGAGTGGAAGCTGACTCCGCGCCGACCTTACGGGGAAGGACGGCCGCGCAACCCAGAGGACCAGGTTGCAGCGGGTTACGCCTCGCGCTGCCACCGGGCCTGACGTTATGGCGGGCGGGGACACGCCCGCCCGGGATCGGATGGTGGGAAGTCGCTTGGGCAGGGTCTGGCCTGGCGTGCATGACAGCGCGCCCGCGGGGCTGCCTGCCCTGCGGGCGTGCTGTGTCCTAGTGCTGGCGCCAGGCCCTGGCGAACAGCCGGCGGGCGAGCCACAGGTGCAGCGCCGCTGGCGCCAGCAGTGCCGCGCCCCAGTGGTAGCCGCGGGACCAGAAGATCCCGGCCAGCACCAGCAGCCAGATGGCCACCGCGACCCTTACCCAGGCAACCGTCTGCGGGTCGCGCCTGGCATGCCGGCCTGCGAGGATCCCTGCGCTCCTGGTCGTGTCGTGCGTTGCTGCCATCTCCCTCACCTTCCATCTACTTTATGCGGCAAACCTAGTCTACTTTGCCGCGTAAAGTCAAGCCCTGGAGGCGTCCGCATCCGGGTCACTGGGATGCGTCCAGCCCGCCGGCCGCGCTGACCCTCGTCGGCACCGGGCACATTCAACTGCCAGCCACCCGCGCCCCAGACGACACATCCGGTCATGCCGCTCCCGGTGTGCGGGAGCGCGGATTAATTAGGGGCGGCGAGGCTTCCTGGCTGGCAGGATTGGCATGATGGCTGAACCTGGTGACCGTGGTGGCGAGCTCCCGCTGCAGGTGTGGGGCAGCGGCGCGCAGCCGTCGAACGCCCGGCTGCGCGACGGTGTGGTCTACCGTGAAGCCGGGCCATGGAGCCCTACCGTGCTGGCCTTGCTGCGGCACCTCGAGGAGGCGGGTTTCGCCGGTGCGCCGCGGATAGCCGGCAGCGGGTTCGCTGCCGACGGCCGGGAGATGCTCAGCTTCATTCCGGGAGCCAGCCCGCAGCCCTACGCGTGGAACGAGGATGCTGTCGCCGGGGTCGGGGTGCTCCTGCGGGAGCTGCATGCCGCGGCCACGACGTTCATCCCGCCGCCTGGCGCCTGCTGGAAGCCTTGGTTCGGGCGGGACCTGCCTGGGTCGCAACCGGTGATTGGGCATTGTGATACCGGGCCGTGGAACATCATTGCCCGCGGAGGCAGGCCGGTCGCGCTGGTCGATTTCGAGTTCGCTGGCCCCGTGGATGCGGCATGGGAACTAGCCCAGGCGGCCTGGCTGAACGCGCAACTGCACGACGATGACGTTGCGGAACGGCTCGGGCTTCCCGATCTCGCCGGCCGTGGCCGGCAGCTGCGGCTGATCCTCGACGGCTATGGCTTGCCAGCCTGCGAGCGCGGCGGCTTCGTCAACAAAATGATCACGTTCGCAGTCCATAGCGCCCGCGCTGAGGCCGTGGAGTTCGGGGTGACACCACAGAGCACAGCCGGGAGCACGGAAAGCGGATACCCATTCGTGTGGGCGATCACCTGGCGCGTCCGCAGCGCATCCTGGATGCTCACCAACCGTTCCGCCCTGCAACGGGCGATCAGCTGACCCCATAGCCGCCGTCGGATGAGATCAGGCATCGCAGTCGGCAAGCTTGAGAACGACCGCGTAATGCCGCACATAGCACGCGTCGGGTCCGACAGGGGCCGTCCCTCGCTCGCCGCCCTCGACCAAGTTCTGATCGAGTCTTTAGGCTCAGAGGCCGATGTTGGACTTGGCCCCCATGTAGGACCCGGCGCCCGGGAATCCGGCCATGGCCAGCTGCCCGAACTTCTCGGTGAAACCCAGACCCGGCAGGTCGGCGAGCTTCACGAACTCCACGCCCCGGATCGGCCGCGTATCAGCGCCCTCGGTGACATCCCCGACGGTCCCGCCGGTGCGCTTGGCCTCGAAGGTGACATGCACGACGTGGATGCCGCCGGGCAGGTAGTCGCAGACGTACAGCAGCCGGCCCACGACCACCTCGATCCCGGTCTCCTCGCGCATCTCCCGGACCAGCGCGCCGCCGAGGGACTCATCTTCCTCGACCTTCCCACCGGGCAGCGACCACGCTCGCCCGCTGCCCGTGTCCTGGTTGAGCAGAAGGATGTGATCGTCCTCAATGACGACTCCGGTGACCCGAACATGCACGCGCTGAACCTACGTCAGGACACGTCCGGTGAGGGCGAGCGGTCATGGCGTTGCGGGCCACTGCGCGAGGGCTCTACCGTTCGGGCAATGTGTAATTGATTACTCACTGTCAGTAGTACCGTGGGCGGGTCACAGACGCCGCAACGGGAGGTCGGCCAGTCATGCCAGCCAGGACAAGCACGCAGTCAAGGAGAATGCTGCGCTGGCGGGCCACGCCTGTGCTGCTGATCGCAGCCGCAGCAGGACTGGGGGCGACAGGGCCAGCGCCGCACGCTGCGGCAGGCACGACCGCGGCCAGGTCATTGACCGCCTACGTCGTCAACTCAGGCTCAAACACCGTGACCCCGATCAACACCGCCACCGGCGCTCCGGGCCGGCCGATCCCCGTCGGCGAAGGGCCTCTGGCCATCGCCATCACGCCGAACGGGAAGACGGCCTACGTCGTCAACTCCCTCTCAGACACCGTGACGCCGATCACGACGGCCACTAACACCCCTGGCCGGCCGATCCCGGTCGGGGGCGATCCAGCCGACAACGATCCCAGTGCCATAGCGATCACGCCCAACGGGAAGACGGCCTACGTCGTCAACACATTGGGCCACACCGTCACCCCGATCACGATCGCGACGAACACGGCCGGGCCCGCGATCCCGGCCGGACTGGATCCGTCCGTCATCGCGATCACGCCTGACAGCAAGACCGCCTACGTCCTCAACCTGGACTCGGTGATCCCCATCGCCACCGCCACGAACACTGCCGGGCGTCCGGTCAGTGTCGGGGCAGGCCCCTCTGCGATCGCGATCACCCGCAACGGGAAGACCGCGTACGTCACCGCCTTTTCCGGCACAGTGACCCCGATCGCGACCGCTACCAACACCCCCGGGGCACGGATCCCGGCTGGCAGCACCCCGGCCGCGATCGCGATCACGCCTGACGGCAAAAGCGCCTACGTCGCGGATGCCACCAACCCCGGCACGGTGACCCCGATCACGATCGCGACGAACACGGCCGGGGCGCCGATCGGAGTCGGCGCGTCCCCCCAGATCATTGCGATCACGCCGGACGGGAAAACGGCCTACGCCACCGGCGAAGACTCCACCAGCCCAGTGACGATGACGCCCATCGCGACCGCCACCAACACTGCCGGGCGGCCGGTCCCGGTCGGGACCAGCCCGGTCGCCATCGCGATCACGCCGAACGGGAAAACGGCCTACGTGGTCAACCGCCTCTCGGACACGGTGACCCCCGTCACGACCGCAAGCAACACCGCGGGTACACCGATCCCGGTCGGCGACAGTCCTGTGGCCATTGCGATCACGCCTGGGCGCTGCCACCGGGCCTGAGGTCATGGCCGCGGGCACCGGGCAGGCCGGGCGGCGGGCGCCACCTGGAGCCGCTACGCACCTTTGGCCGCACGGGACAAGCCCAGCCCATAGCCAGGCCGCTGCCGGGCCACACCCCGGCGTCACCGAGCCAGCGGAACCGGCCAGATCAGCCGCGGCGGCACTGGCGCCTCGCTCCAGCCGCCTGCCCCGTCCGGCTCGACCCGCCAGGCCCGCTTGCCAGCCACCACGCTGACGGCTTCGTGCAGCGCGGTGCCCACGTAGTGCAAGCCGACGCCGTCCTCGGTCGCATACCCGCCCGGGAGCGCACCGCTGGCGATCAGGTCCCGGTAGCTGCGACGCCGGGGCTGATCAGCGAAATCGTCGTGGACGCCGTTGCTGAACGGCACCAGGCCGAGCCCGTCGGTGAACGGCGCGAGCTGATCGCCGAACGAGTCCGTGGGACCGCCCCGGTGCCAGCACAGGCTGCCCGCGCTCGCCCCGGCCAGGACGACGTCAGCTTCCCAGCATTCGCGCAGGATCTCCGGCAGGCCGTGCGCTCGCCAGACCGCCATCAGATTGACGACGCTGCCGCCTTCGACCAGGATCACGTCCTGATCCAGCAGATGTGCCCGCACATCGGGGACCTCGGCTGAGTGATCAGCTGCAAGATGGTCAGGTCAACATCGGCCCGTCCCGCGAAAACCGACGTATAGAAGTGACGGCCTCAGCCGAGTCCCCGACGCCGGTCGGCACGTAACACACCCTCCGGGGCGGCTCCCCCGCGCCAGGCCAATCGCGTAGTCCACCAGCGACAGCGAATCCGGCCCATCCGGTCCCCCTCGCAAGACACCGGAAAACGCGAAGATCTGGCGGTCATCAGCCACCGCAACACCCTAGCCCGGCATCACCAGCCTAAGCCGCAAGCACCAGCGATCACACACAGCAAGCAAGACCCGCCCCGCCACACGAAGACGACCGAGCGAATACGTCACCGACCAGCCAGCGAACCTAATAGGGACGGACGGACGGGGGATGCGCTGCGACCCGGGTGGCCCGAGGCTGAGCCGTAAAGACCCGAGGGTGGGTCGTGACCTGCGCGCACCCCGGAGAGCGGGATGGACTACGAGGAGATCATCGAGGCCATCAGCCAGGCGGGTGGCGGGCTGAGCCAGGACACGGCCGAGCGCGCCGCCCAGGCGACCCTGCAGACCCTGGCCGAGCGCCTCCCCCGAGGAGAGGCCCGGCACATTCTCCAGGAGCTGCCGGCCGGGCTGAAGCCGTTCATCTACACCGAGACGGACGCTGAGGCGCTGGACATCGACGAGTTCCTGAGCCGGGTCGCGGACCGCGAGGGGACGGATGTCGAGACCGCGCTGCAGCACGCGCGGGCCGTGTTCGCTGCGCTCGGCCGTACGCTCAGCCCGGAGGCCGTGCAGCACCTGGCGGCCGCCCTCCCCCAGACCTACGAGCCGCTGGTCGCCGAGGCCCAGTTCCGCTACCGGGAGATCATGCCGGCCGACCAGTTCTGGGACCGGGTCGGGCAGCCGCTCGGCCTGGGCCGCGCCGAGGCTCGCCAGGTCACCGAGGCGGTGCTCGAGACCCTGGCGGAACGGATCGCTGCCGGCCAGGTGGAGGACCTCATGGCCCAGCTCGATCCGCTGCTGCACCCGCCGCTGCGGCGGGGCATGGCGTCGGCCACGCCCGGGGCGCGGCGCATGTCCCTTGAGGACTTCCTGCGGCAGGTCGCGGCGCGGGAGGGCGCCGGGACCGGCGAGGAGGCCCAGGACGAGGCAACACTGTTCAGCCAGGTGTTCGAGCACGCCCGGGCCGTCTTCGCCACGCTGTCCGAGGCGGTCAGCCGCAAGGAGTGGTTCGACATCGTCGTCGAGCTGCCCGAGGATTACCGGCCCCTCATGCCGGCCGGCATCGCCTGATCCCGCAGTCCGCGGCCGCTGGTGGGTACGCCGGGCAGACCGTTAGGGAATTGTGGCCGTCAGAGCATCTCGAGCGGCTGCGGGTGAAGTGGCGGGGGGAACTCCGCGTCCAGGGCGGCCAGGTCATCGCGATCCAGCTCGACGTCGAGCGCCGCGCGGTTCTCGTCCACGTGATCCGGACTGCTGGCCCGCGGGATGGCGCAGACGCCGTCCTGGCGCAGCACCCAGGCCAGCGCGATCTGGACGGGCGAGGCGTCGTGCCGGGCCGCGATGTCGCGCAGCACCGGGCTGCCCAGGAGCCGTCCCTGTTCGATGGGCGAGTAGGCCATGATCGGGACGTTCAGCTCCTGGCAGAGCGGGATCAGCTCGAATTCGGGGGCGCGGCGGCTCAGGTTGTAGAGGACCTGGTCGGCCTGGACCTCGTTCCCGCCCGGCAACGAGAGCAGCTCTTGCATGTCCCCCACGTCGAAGTTGCTGACCCCCCAGCTCCTGATCAGGCCCCCCGCCTGCAGGGCCATGAACGCCTCGACGGTCTCCGCGAGCGGGACCGGCCCGCGCCAGTGCAGCAGGTACAGGTCGAGCCGGTCGGTGCCGAGCCGCCGCAGGCTGGCCTGGCAGGCCCGGGCCGTGCCCTGGCGGCTCGCGTGGTGCGGCAGCACCTTGCTGACCAGGAAGACTTGCTCACGCAGGCCGGCGATGGCCTCGCCGACCAGTATTTCCGCGTCCCCGTCCGCGTACATCTCGGCGGTGTCGATCAGGTTCATGCCGGCGTCGAGACCATGGCGCAGCGCGGCGATCTCTGAGGGCCGCCGCGCCCGGTTCTCGGCCAGGTGCCAGGTGCCTTGCCCGAGCACGGGGATCTCTTCTGAGGAAGGCAGGGTGATGGTCGGCATAGCGCTGGGCATGAGTCCTCCCCTGGTCGTTGAGCTCCAGCAGAACGCCCGGTGAGCAATCACCGTTGAGCAGCGCCGCTGCGGCGCGGCGGTGCTCTCCGGCCATCCTCGCGGAGGAGGAGCGGGGCCAAACCGTCAGGCTGCATAGTCCTGGGCCGAGTCGCAGTCCACCAGGTGCGGGCCGGCGCGAGGGGGCAGGCGCCGGAGTATGAACCACCTGGAGTACGACGTCGAGCGGTGCCTGGCCGCCGTGGCGGTGGCACCCGCAGGCCCGGCTCCCTGAGAGCGGAACCTGGCCTGTGACCTGATACTTCATGAGTAGCCCCGAGCGGATTCGAACCGCCGCTACCGCCTTGAGAGGGCAGAAAATCCATTCATATTAGTTTGAAAGCAATGGCATCCTTGCGCTAATCTGCAGGTCAGAGGAACTAAATTGGTGTCGGGCAGTACCGGCTGATAACGGACTCTGATGCAGAAGTCTGCCAACATTCTGCCCCCAAATGATGAATCACGGGAGGGCCTCGTGGGACGGATCGAGGCTCGGCCTGGCCGGGACAGCAGGCTCCGCCACATCTCCTAGGGCAAGTCAACAAGTAGCCGAATAGGGACGTTCACTTGGCGGATAGGTATGCGGGCGATGGCATGTTTATCCGCAAAATGCTGCGCGGAGATCGGAACGAAGTCACGGCGAGTGACGTTCGGGATCGCCTATTACTGCGTGGTGTTCCGGCAGTGATCTTGGGCAGCGCGTTGTCGTTATGCGTATGAGCCGTAGGAGTCTCGGGGGGCGACGGTCGGCATGGCAGTCGCGGCGCCAGTTAGAGGTGGTCCAGCGAGAGACCGCTGATGTTGACCGGGCCAGCAACGAGGACGTGACGAACGAAGACAAATCCGAGCGCAGGCTGTCCGGTGGCGAGTTGTTCGGTGAGGTACTCGAGATGAAGTGGAGGCGTCTCCAGCAACTCCTCGTAGGTGCCGGCGTCAAAGGGAGTGAACTCGTCCTCTGGCGGCGTCGGACGGACCTTCTGGCCGGGCCGGCTGTTCAGCCAGTGAGAACGGCTGTCGTACACGACGGCCTGCTGGTTAGCGATGCGTTGCACTGGTATCCGTGCGACGCGTCGCTCTAGCAGGCGTGAGAACGGAACGCCCAGACGCTTGCGAGCCTGGATCAGATGGACCGGGTCGAGGGCGGCAAGATTGACCGTGTCACCCCACGCAACTCCCAGATGCGGTACTTGCCATTGCAGAACCGACTCCCGGCCCGCCCACTTGGTGAACTCCCGGGCGTAGACATCCGGGTGCGCGACACGCAGGGCGTTCAAGGGGAGCAAGCTCGTCCCACGGAAGTCGTCAGCACACAGGTGGTAGACGAACGGCACGACGTGATCATCTCAGCGATTGACCAAAGATGACACGTCCGGCACGAAAGTCGGTGAGACCGCCACCGGCTCAAACCGGCAACCCAACCCGGCAGACCACCCTGCGCACTCGTCTCAACGGTCGCGTGCGCAGTATCGACGGCTATCGAGCGGTGCTTGCGCCCGGCGGTCTGCTACACCGGCTGCGCCCCGCATACCTGCACGTAAAACACGCTCGACGACCAGCGACCGGAAATGCCGCCGACGGCGGCCGCCGCCCTTCCCGGCGCGGCGTTGAGACGCAAGACCACCTCGACGATCGCACCCTCCCCGATCGCCTCCGTTCGCGGCACCGCCACCTTGACAGGCACTGGGTAGCGGCCGTCCTTGGGAAACAGCGCAGTGGTGAACTCGGTGCCGCCGATGGTGCCGTGGACCAGCACCGGACCCCAGTAGATCAAGCCGCGGGCTGCCTCCTTGAGATCCTCGCTTCCTTCGGCGTCTTGGCCACCAACAGGTACGGCGCCGCTCCGCGCCACTCGATCACCTCGCCGGTGAAGGTTCACTCCATGCGCCCATCATCGGAGATGCGCCCACGCGCCGGGGACGCCGCTCCGTACCGGAAGTGCGTCAGTCTCACGGTAGGACGCGCACCGAGTGCCTCTCCGGGCCTCGGGGGTCTGTAGGCGATGTGCACGAGACTCGGCGGGAGTGCGCCGTCGCAGGCTCGATCCAGATGGTCCTTCTGGATCGGGTGTTGCGGGGTGTGGGACTATCGTCGAACGGGTGGGACGAGGGCGGGCCGGGGTGATGGCCGTGCCTGAGTGCGGAACAAGGGGAGAGAGCGGATGTCTGAGGTCAACAAAGAGCTTGTCCGGCGTCATTTCGAAGAGATCTGGAATCAGCGCAACCTGACGGCGTGCGACGAGTTGATGGCCGAGGACTTCGTGGAGAACGCAGCGGCTCCTTTCGCACCCGCAATTCCTGGCCGAGTCAACGGACCGGCGGCGATGCGTGGAACGGTCGCGTGGCTGACGGCGCAGTTCCCTGACATCCGGATGGAGCTGGAATCGCTGGTCGCCGAAGATGACATCGTCGTCGCGCGGGTGATCAGCCGTGGCACGAACCTCGGTCAGGTCGATGGTGGGCCTCCCGCCACAGGAAAGACATTCGCCGCGGGTCAAAGTCACTGGTTCAGAGTCGCCGACGGCAAGCTGTGTGAGCACTGGGCCACCCGAGATGACCTGTCAGCCATGCTGCAACTAGGCGTGATTCAGCCTCCCGGCCCACCGTCCAGCGTCCGGTAGTCAATGCTGTTCGTGTGAGCCTGCAACGTCACGGCAACGCGAGACCACCGGATGAAAACGCTCACTCATCTGGCTCCCTTCTGTGTCATCAAGAGGCCTTCCGGAGCGGGGTTCTAGGCTTGGTTGTGGCGGGTCCGGGAAGTGACTTGTCCGAAGAGCTGGTGTGGGGATGTGAGCCGGCCGCGCTGGATCAGAGACGCTTCCCCGGTGTCCTCCCGGACCCGTCCCGGCGGGCTCGGCCAGCAGCGACGAGGACGTCGAGCATGGGGCGGCAGACAATGTGGGAGAGCCTTCGTTTGAGGCAGTCCAGCCCTGCAGCCAGATCCCAGGCGCGGCACCGGAACGTCCGCCGCGCGATGACCCTCGGGTCGTGATCGGTCACCACGACCATCTGCTTCTTATCCGCCAGGCCGATCCCGGCGATCGCGTTCGCCACCGGCACGAGCACGCGCAGCCGGCCCACCGCGCGTTGCGGTTGCGGTCGCCTCGCGACACGCCACTACCGTTACCCATGAAGTCCTCCGCTGCGCGGGCACCAGGCCCGAAGCGCATCAGGGGGACGTTCCTACGTCACGAACCGACACGCAGAACGTCTTTCTATGCCGCCGATGGCAACCGTCGTCAGGGCCGCGTTCGCGGTTCACGGCTCCAGGTGCTGAGGCAGGCCAGGTATCCGGGGGCGGGGCTGGTCCCGGCCTGCAACCGGTGGCCGGCCCCGGGAAAGACCATGATCTGCTGGTGCCGTGCTGTCCGTCCGGCCGACTCACGCAGCCGCGCGATGCTGGCCTGGACGGGGACCAGCGGATCATCGCTGCCGAAGATGGCCAGCGTGGGTGTCGTGAGCTGGTCCAGGTCAGGACCGGGATCGTAGCGTCCCCACGCGCCCAGTTGTGACCAGGCGGCGGCGTCCAGGCGGAAGCCGCCGGCGGCCAGCGCCGGGTACCACGGTTCGTGCTCGCAGGCGGCCAGGATGCGCTGTCCCTCCTGGTATTCCAGGCCGGCCTGCACCGCCGCGGTCAGCTGCGCGATCAGCGCCGCCGCCTGGTCGTGCTCAGCGCCTGCCCTGGTCAGGGCGTAGGCCTCGGACTCGGCGAAGGACACCGCCGGGCAGGAATTGATGATCAGATGCCGTGGCGCGCCCAGCCGTGCGCACAGGCGCAGCGCCACCCACCCGCCTTCGCTGTGACCAAGCACCCCTACCGTGCCGGGAGTGACCTGCGGACGTGCCTGCAGGGCCGCCACGGCAGCAGCGGCATCGGCCGCCAGGTCATCGGCCGTGGCCGTGGCCCAGTCGCCGGCCGACCGGCCCGCGCCCCGCTTGTCATAGGCGAGTACCGCCACGCCTGCCTGGGCCAGATGGTCACGCAGCAGGTCAAAGAATCCATCGTTGTGCCGGTCTGACGGGCCCGAGCCGCCAATCAGCACGAGGCCAGGCGACGCTGAAGCCGCGCCCGGCACCGTGATGGTCGCGCTGAGCCGCACACCAGCACCGGAAAACTCGACGTCCTCCGTTTCCACCCAGCCACCCTCTCACCCAGACTGGGCGGACAACCGACGTGGCGTCCAGCACGCACATCCGCTCATGCCGCAAGTAGCGCGCCTCGGGTCCGACAGGGCGGTCCCCGGAGGTCGAAACGTTCGTGCGGGGTCTGAGCCCGCCCACACTGGCCTCCGCGCTCGTTGCCTGGCCGCGTCGGCAGCTGATACCGGCCAGACCACATGGCATCACGATGCGTGACGGTGAGGGCCGGTGAAAACGCACGCGGAGCCGCCGTGAGGGGCGGCCAGAGGCTTGGCCCGCTTGCCGGCTGGGGGCGCGCAGACCTGGTCGATCTGAGCATCGCAGCGGGATATCAGGCGTCCGGGCGGGTACTGCGTGCCCTCACCAGAGGCCGGGAACCAGCCGGTGGGTATGGCTGGCGTACCGCGTGTACTCCGGGCCGAGGGCGGCGGCAAGCTTCGCCTCTTCGACGTGGATGCGGACGAGCACCGCGAGCAGCGGGATGAACACGAGGGCGAGGGCGCTCAGCCAGTTGTCGAGGGCGATGCCAGCGCCGAGGAAGGCAACCAGGCCGCCGGTGTAGCTGGGGTGCCGGAGTAGCCGGTACGGGCCGGTGGCGATTACCTGGTGGCCATCCTGGATGACAACGACGAACTTGAACAGGCGGCCGAGGGTCAGGATCGCCCAGGTGCGCAGCGCCACGCCCGCGGCTAGCACGGCCAGCCCGGCCGCCACTGGCGCCCAGCCGCCGCCGAGGACCGCCGAGTGCACGTGCGCGCCCCGGAATCCGAGGTTGACTCCGGCGGCGACCGCGGCGATGACCAGCCAGAAGGTCAAGTCGAAGGTGGTCCGCCCGCCCATGTTGCGCAGCCTGAGCGCGACCTCGATGGCGGCCCAGCCGATCAGCATGATCTGCAGCAGCAGATGGGCGGCACCTGGATGGATGGCGAGCGGGTTCATCGCGTTCTCCCGGTGTGCTCAGTTGTGGCTTCCCTATGGGAGAAGCGTGCGCCGGATCGCCTGCCCTGGTCGTCGTCCGCCGGTGTCGTCCCGGGATGGTCCAAAGGTATGACGTTCGGTGGTGGCCGGGTCCGGCGCTGGCAGCCGTTCAGCCGCGGCCTGGTTCTACCAGGCCACGCTCGTAGGCCAGCACGACGAGCTGTACCCGGTCCCTGACCCCGAGTTTCATGAGTATCCGCCCGACGTGAGTCTTGACGGTAGGCTCGCTGAGGTACAGCTCGTTGCGTATTTCGGCGTTGGACAAGCCCCGCACGACCAGCCCCATGACCTCGCGTTCCCGGTCGGTGAGCAGGTCAAGCCCGGCGGGCGGCGCCATGTTGGTGATCTCCGGGCGGCTCGCGAAACGGTCAAGCAGCCGCCTGGTCACCGAGGGGGCCAGCAGCGCGTCGCCCGCGGTGACCACGCGGATGCCGGCGATGATGTCGGCCGGCGGCGCGTCTTTGAGCAGGAACCCGCTGGCACCTGCTGAGAGCGCGCCGACGACATACTCGTCCAGGTCGAAGGTGGTCAGCACGATGACCTTGGGCCCGCCTGCTGACCTGGCGGATCCGCAGATGCGGCGGGTGGCCTCGACGCCGTCCATCCGCGGCATGCGAATATCCATGAGAACGACGTCAGGGCTGAGCCGCGCGGCCAGCTCGACCGCCTCGGCACCGTCGGCCGCCTGACCCACCACCTGCAGGTCAGGCTGGGCGTCGACCATCATCTGCAGGCCGTGGCGCAGCAGCGCCTGGTCGTCGGCGAGCAGCACCCGCGACGTGGTCATGCCATACCCCCGAGGGGAAGGCGCGCGGCCACCCGGTAGCCGCCGTGCGGGCTGGGCCCGGCTTCCAGTACACCGCCGAACAGCATCACTCGTTCGCGCATGCCGACCAGTCCCTTTCCGCCGCTATCGGCGCGTACTGGCGGGAGAACGGCGGCACCTGCGACCGGGCCGTCGTCGCTGACCTCCACCTCCAAGTGGTCTTGTGACCAGGACAGGCGGACCGTGGCATGCCCCGCGCCGGAGTGTTTCAGCGTGTTGGTAAGTGCCTCCTGAACGATGCGGTAAGCCGACAGCTCGACCCCGGCCGGGGCCTCGCGCCGGGTTCCTTCTATCTCCAGGTCGACATCCAGCCCGGCGTTGGCGAGCCTCGCAACCAGGGCGGGGATCTCGCCGACGGTCGGCTGCGGCGCGAGCGCGGCAGCTTCATCGTCGTCCCGCAGCACGCTGACAAGACGGCGCATCTCCGCGAACGCCTGACGGCCGGTCTGCTCGATGGTGGCCAGCACCGCCTTGGCGTCCGGCTCTTCGAGGACCGGCACGCTGCCGGCGCCGCCGGCCTGCATGACAATCACCCCGAGTGCCTGGGACACAACGTCATGCAGCTCGCGGGCGATGCGCGTGCGCTCGTCGGCAACGGCCTGCCGTGCCCGCAGTTCTCGCTGGCGCTCGGCCTCCACCAGCCCAGATCGCACCGCGTCGCCGCGGAGCCACACGACCGCGGTGACCCCGAGGAAAATCAGCGCCGTCTGCACAGTGTTGCTGCCTCTGGCGGGCAGGGCCAGGTGGGCGACGATCACCGCGAACCAGACACCCAGCGGCCAGTAAGCGTCGCGTCGGCGCCTGTGAACGGCATAGGAGTAGACGGCCCAGTAACAGGCCAGCCACGCCAGACCCGATGGGTAACCGGCGGCGTCGTAGCCGAGCAGCGCCATTCCGCTGATGACCAGTACCAAGCCCGGGCGCTGACGCCGCCACAGCAGTGGCACCACGATAGCCAGCGTCAGCAGGACCCCGCCGGCATCCGGCGCCCGGTAGTGTGCGGTCTTCGACCAGCTCACCAGCCATAGACCCGCAAGGGACACGGCCGCCAGGACGGCAGTGAGCACCCGGTCGGTAGCAACCGGGTGCTCACGAGCGAGAGCCAGCACGCCACGAGGCGATCGTTCTGCCGCTTCAGCTGCGGTCGCTGTGCCGCCTGGGAGGTGCTGCATCCTGCCAGCCTGGCATGTCCTGTCGTGGTGGCCGAAATCTTGCGCGGTGCCGTGCGTCATGCCGTCGTACGGCCGGTCTTGCTGGTGCCGGGTCGGCGTCCGCGCACCAGCCACAACAGCGCACCGGCGTCCAGGATCGCGATCGGCAGGACATCGTTGATGTCATGGATTCCCATCGTGGCGTGCGGATGAGTGATGCTGAACACCGCTGAGAAGAGGCCGAAGGCGAGCGCGATGACCGCCGCGACCGACACGCCGCGCCGCCGGCTGGAACTGGCCAGTGCTGGCACGAGGAAGGCCATCAGCGCGACCAGTGGGAGGATGTGGATCACCAGCGCGGTGACCCCCGTCGCCACGGAGTGAAAAGGCTGCGCCTCCAGCCCGGCGTTCCATCCGATCCCGGTCACCATCAGCAGGCCGGCTACCACGCCGCTGCTTCCGGGCGATCCGGCTGTGCCTGCGTGAGTGCCGGTGGGGGCGGTGGTGTGCGTCCGCTGCGGGCCGGGCGTGGGCGTGGTAGTCATGGCATTCTCCCTGCCTGAGTGGTGGATGGTTTGCATGCCGTAAGCCTCCGCCGCAGCACCCCCCGGGTCGTCGTCCGCCGGTCGCCTCCGCGAGTGATGCTTTGGTATGACGGGAGCGGCTCCCTACCCAGCCCGGCCAAGCGGCGGCCACGCCGGTTGACGGCCGAGCACTGTGGCGAGCACCACCATGAGGACCGAGTCGCTGGCGCCGAGGGCCCAAGCAAAGGACACGGCAGCCAGGACCCTGGGTTACCCCAGCCTCAGCCTGGCCCAGGCCCGCACTACGTTCACAGAGCCAGTCAACCGATGCGCCCGAGACCGCCCCCGGCACCCCGGCCCGAGCCGCCCGGAATCGGCGCTCGGGAGCGGCAGCTGGGTAATGCTCAGGCCGCTGGGATGTACGGGTGGTCACCTGGTGTGATGGCGGTGGGCGTCTTACCGTTGGGTTCTCACTGTTCGCTGGGGCCTCTGCTGGCCGGGCATCGGGGTCTCAGCCTGAGCCTCCGGAGGTGCCTCATGGCCACCACGATCCCGTCCGCAGCACTCGTCCCCATCACGCCAGTGTTCACTAACACTGAACGCCTGGCATTAGCGGGATTCCTTGCCGGGTACAGCGGCCTGACGCGCCAAGCCTACGAGCTGGATCTGCGGCAGTTCGCCAGCTGGTGCCAGCAGCACCAGCTCCATCTGTTCCAGGCCCGCCGGGCTGACATCGAGTTCTTCGCCCGTAACCTGGAGGCCCGCGGCCGGGCCCGGGCCACCATCACCCGCCGCCTGTGCACCGTGACCGGGTTCTACCGGTACGCGGTGGAGGAAGAGTTGCTCGATCACTCGCCCGCAGCGCACGTGCGGCGGCCACGGCTGGACTATGAATCCCACGCGGTGGGCCTGGACCGTAACGAACTCGGCGCGCTACTGGCCCCTATCTCATCGAGCATCTGGTTAGGCGGGCCTGGATCCCCAGGGCCCACTGGCCTGGCGGGGTGGACGGTGCCGTCCCGGGGATTCACGGTCCGCCGGGGGCCGGACTGCTGGGCGGCGGGCCTGCCAGCCCGGTCTGGTAGGCCAGGACGATGGCCTGGACCCGGTCCCGTAGCTGCAGCTTGGCCAGGATGCTGGCCACGTGGGTCTTGACCGTCGCGGTGCTGAGCGTCAGCTCTGCGGCCAGCTCGGCGTTGCTGAGCCCGTGGGCCAGCAGCCGCAGTACCTGGAGTTCCCGCACGGTCAGGTCGGACAGGCCGGCGTGCGAGATGAACTGGCCGGGCTGGTGCGGGGCGAACCGTTCGATCAGGCGCCGGGTGATGGACGGCGCGAGCAGCGCGTCGCCCGAGCGGACCATGCGTACCGCCGCGACGAGCTGCTCGGGCGAGGTGTCTTTGAGCAGGAACCCGCTCGCCCCGGCGGTCAGCGCGGCGTAGACGTACTGGTCGAGGTCGAACGTGGTGAGGATGATGATCCGGCATCCGCATCCGGGCTTGGATGCGAGGATGCGGCGGGTGGCCTCGAGCCCGTCCATCCCCGGCATCCGGATGTCCATGAGGACAACGTCGGGGCGGTGCTGAAGCACGGCGGCGACCGCTTCCTTGCCGTTGGCTGCTTCGGCCGCGACGGTGATCCCGGCCTCGTTCAGGATGAGCCGGAACCCGCTGCGGACCAGTGTCTGGTCGTCGGCGATGACCACGCGGAGCGGAGCGCCGGCGGTGGCTGCCTCGCTCATGGCGGGGTCACTTCCGCGGGTATCTCGGCTGGTTCCACCGGGATCCTTGCCTGCACCAGCCAGCCTCCGCCCGGCCGCGGTGCGGCGGCGAGCTCGCCGCCGTAGAGCGCCACCCGTTCCCGCAGGCCAAGCAGGCCCATCCCGGCACCGCGGGGAACGCCGGCGTCCGGGGCCGGGCCAGCGGCGGGAATCGGCCGCCCGTCGTCGGCGACCTCGACCACCAGCGCGGCTGGTTCATAGGTGAGCCGGACTTCGGCCTGTGGCTTTCCCGCGTGCTTGATCACGTTGGTGAGCGCCTCCTGCACCACCCGGTACACGGCCAGTCCCAGCCCGGCTGGTAGGTCCCGCGGTGTCCCGGCGATGCGCAGCTCGACGGGCAGCCCGGCGGCTACGACACGGCCAACCATCTCGCGCAGCTCGTCGAGACCGGGCTGCGGCGCCAGGTCGGCGGCACCGCCCGGGCCGCTGCCAGCATCCACCAGCACGGCCGGTTGCCCGGCTGGCCCACCGGCATCATCGGTCCCCGGCGGGGGGCTGAGCAGGCCGAGCAGGTGACGAAGCTCGGTCATGGCCGTGCGGCCGCTTGATTCCACCGCGCGCAACGCTTTGATGGCCTCGGCGGGATCGGCGCTCAGCACCCGCCGGGCGGCGCCCGCCTGCACCACCATCACGCTCACGTTGTGCGTCACGACGTCGTGCAGCTCGCTCGCGAGGCGCGCCCGTTCCCGCGCCAGCGCGCGCCGGGTCGCAGCCTCGTGCTCGGCCTGGGCCTGGCGAAGCCGGGCGCCGGAGTCACCGGCCCGCCGGGCCCACCGGTGGACCGCGTCTCCCACGATCATGATCGGGATGAAGATCAGCAAGGGGGTGGCCCGGGCCGGAATTGGCGGGCTCATGTTCGCGGAAAGCGCGATCAGCAGCACGGTCACCAGCGGCATGCTGAGCAGCGCGGCGCCCCGGTACCGACTGTGCACGACGGCCGAGTAGGCGGCGAACGCCACCGCGAGGAAGGTGACCAGCGTCGCGTTGTTATTGCCGTAGTAGGCAGCGACGGCGGCGGACATGATCGTCCAGAACGCGGTCAGCGGGAAGACCCTGCGCAGCGCCAGCGGTGCCGCCGTCAGGGCGACCAGCAACGGCCCAAGCGGGCGGGCAGGAGGAGTCCCGGCCAGTGCCGCGACGGTTCCCGTCGCCGCCAGGACTGCGTCAAGACTGATGGCGCGCCGGGAGACCACTGGCCGCGGCTCGGTGGACCGGGCGAACACCAGCGCCTGGGCCAGGCCGGTCTGCACCAGCCCTCGCCTGCTCTCGCTCACCAGCTCATTGTCCCCCGCGGCTCCGCCGCATGGCATCGCCCGCCCGGCCGAGGCGACTCCGCCTCGAGAACGACCTGCCCGGCGAAAGTCAGCCGCCGCGGCGGGCAAGTTGCCTCTCGCGGCCGAGGCGGGCCAGGACCGGGCGGGCCTAGCTTGCCGGGCATGGATGCCCTCGTACGACTCGAAGAAGTCACCAAACGCTACGACAGCGACGCCGCGCCCGCGGTGGACGGCGTCAGCATGCAGATCGCGCCCGGCGAGGCGGTCGCGGTGATGGGCCCGTCGGGCAGCGGTAAGTCGACGCTGCTGAACCTGATCGCCGGCCTGGACCGGCCGACCAGCGGGACGGTCACTGTGGCCGGGGAGCGGATCGACAGGCTGAGCGAGACCGGCGTGGCCCGGTTCCGCCGGCAGCAGGTCGGGATGATCTTCCAGTTCTTCAACCTGCTGGACGACCTGACCGTGCTGGACAACATCCTGCTTCCGGCCCAGCTGGCCGGGGTGCCGCGGGCCCGAGCGCGGGCCCGGGCGGATGAGCTGCTGGCGGCGCTGCGGATCGGCCAGCACCGCCAGGCCTACCCGGCCCGGCTGTCCGGCGGCCAGCGGCAGCGGGTGGCGATCGCCCGCGCTTTGGTGAACCGGCCGGCGTTGCTGCTGGCCGACGAGCCGACCGGCGCGCTGGACAGCGCCACCGGCGAGCAGATCGGCGAACTGTTGCTCGACCTCAACCGGTCCGGCCAGACGCTGGTTCTTGTCACCCACAACCCCGGCCTGGCCGCCCGGTACGCGCACCGCACGATCCAGGTCGCCGACGGCCGGATTACCAGCGGCGCCGAAGTGGGTGCGCGGCGATGAGGGCCAGGCCGGTAGTCCGGGCGGTGTCGGGCGGACTGACCCGCCGCAAGGTGCAGACGGTCGTGATCTTCACCGTGCTGCTGGTGTCCACCGCCTCGGCCACGCTGGGGCTCGGGCTCCTGGTCGACTCCGACGGGCCGTTCCAGCATTCCTTCATGGCGCAGCACGGCGCTCACCTGATGGCGGTGATTGACCCTGGGAAGGCCTCGGCCGCGCAGCTGGCAGCGACCACACGGCTGCCCGCGGTGACCGGGGCGGCCGGGCCGTTCCCCGAGGCGGCCGTCGTCATTACTGCCGGTGACTCCAGGCCGTCACCGGCGGCACTGGCGGGCCGCACAACACCCGGCGGGCCGGTGGACGATCTCAGCCTCGACGCCGGCCGGTGGGCGCAGCGCCCCGGCGAGATCGTGCTGTCCCGGGACTACTTCCCCGGCCCCGACCCGGCCCGGCTGGTCGGCAGCCGGATCACGGTGACCAGCGCCCCGGGCAGGCCCGAGCTGATCGTAGTCGGAGTCGCCAAGTCCATCACAGACTCGGCCGACGGCTGGGTGCTGCCAGCCGAGGTCGCCGGCCTGCGGGCACCCCGCACGCCCGCCGAAGCGCAGATGCTCTACCGGTTCCACAACGCGGACACCCAGCCACAGCTCACCTCCGACGTCACCGCCCTGACCCGGGCGCTGCCGTCCGGCACGATCACCGGCACCAGCTCCTGGCTCACCGTCAAGACCCAGGAGAGCGGGTCGATCGCGATCATCGTGCCGTTCGTGGTCGCGTTCGGCGTCATCGGGCTGGCGATGTCGGTGGTGATCGTCGGCAACGTGGTCAACGGCGCGGTCGTGAGCGGATACCGCCGGATCGGCGTGCTCAAGAGCATCGGCTTCACCCCGGCGCAGGTGGTGGCCGCGTATGTGGCGCAGGCCGGGATCCCGGCGCTGGCCGGAATGCTGGCCGGCGTGGTCGTGGGCAACGTGCTGTCGGTGCCGCTGCTCAGCCAGACCGCGACGATCTACGGAGTCGGCAAGCTACTCGTGCCGCCTTCGGTCGATATCGGGGTGCCGCTGCTGATGTGCGCCCTGGTGGGGCTGGCGGCGCTGCTGCCTGCGCTGCGGGCCGGACGGCTCAGCGCAGTCGCGGCCATCGCGACCGGGCGCGCCCCACGGACCGGCCGCGGCTACGCCGCGCACCGGCTGCTCGGCCGGCTGACCGCTCCCCCGCCCGGTGACGATCGGCCTGGCCGCCCCGTTCGCACGCCCGGCCCGCACCGCGGTCACCATGGCCGCGATCTTGTTCGGCGCCACCGCGGTGATCTTCGCCGCCGGGCTGAACTCATCGCTGACCAAGGCGGCGAACGGCCAGTCGCACGCGGCCTCCGAGCAGGTGCAAATCTCCCCAGCTCTGCACTACGGCCCTGCCCCGAAGAGATTCCCCGGCTTCGGCGGGCGCCGACCACTAGCGGCCGGCCACTACCGGACCCTCGGTGCCGCGCTCCGGGCACAGCCCGGGACGCTGCGCTGGGTGGCCGAGGCGGTGCCCATGGTCGGCGTGGCCGGGCTGACGCAGCCGGTACCGACCGAGGCATTCCGCGGCAACGCGGCCTGGACCGGCTACGACATGATCAGCGGACGCTGGTACCGGGCACCCGGTGAGGTGGTCGTCAACACCGGCTTCCTCACCCAGACCGGCAAGTCCATCGCCGACACCGTCACCCTCACCTTCGGCGGCAAGCAGATCACCGCCCGGATCGTCGGCGAGGTCTTCGACCCGCAAGGACGAGGGACGCCCACCATGCTCACAAGCTGGCAGACCCTGGGCGGCGCCAGCGCGGGGCTGACCGTTCAGCAATACGACGTCGGCCTGCGGCCCGGCACGGACCCGAACGCCTACGCGGCCGCGGTCAACCACGCGCTGCTCCCCAACTTCTTCGCCTCCGCCACCACCAACGACCCGTTCTACCTGACCCTCAGCGCGCTGATCGGCACGCTGACCCTGCTGATAGCTCTGGCCGCCGGGCTCGGCGTGCTCAACACGGTGGTCCTCGGCACCACGGACCGGGTGCACGACCTCGGGGTGTTCAAGTCGGTCGGAATGACGCCGCGGCAGACGATCGCCATGGTCATCTGCTGGATCGCCGGTGCCGGGCTGATCGCCGGGGTGATCGCCGTCCCAGCGGCCATGATCCTGCACTCCTCCGTGCTGCGGGACATGGTCAGCGCCGCTGGCACCGGGATTCCGGCCAGCTACGTCAACGTCTTCAGCCCCGCGGAACTCCTGCTCCTCGCCATGGCCGGGCTGGTCATCGGGGTGGCCGGCGCCCTGCTCCCGGCCAGCTGGGCAGCCCGCACCCGCACGGCCTCCGCCCTGCGGGCCGAATGACCGGCATGACAAAGAACCGCTACCAGGAAGCTGATCATCGGTCACGCGGCCTGGCGTAATACGCCAGGCCGCGTGACCGGCGCCCGAGCGGCTGACCCCTCCGGGATGCGAAACGGCGGACGGCTAGCGCACACCCGTGCAGTAACGACACCCGTCGGCCGGCGCATCAAGCCCTACCCTGCTGGAGATCACCATGGGCACTGTCCGTTGCCCGGCCAGCACCTGGTGGGCGAGCGCCCGGCCGGCGGTGAACCTCGCGGGCCGACGGCGATCCGCGCTGCTCGTGACGTTGAACCTGGCCGCCGCGGCGATCTACCTCGTTCATCTCGGCGACGGCCACGACCTACCGTTCACCTACCCGCCGTTCGCGGCCCTGGCCCTCGTTCCCTGACGCTCCTGGGCTACAGCGCGGCGAACTGGCTGCTCACAGCCATCACCACCGTCAGCATTGCGGCCAGCCTGTGGTGCTTCGCCGTCAATACCGCAGCGGACGCAGGCGCCCGGATGCGGCGGCTCCTGCCCTAGGCGCTGCCTGCCGCGCTGCTACTCGAACCCATCCGCTCCACCCTGACATACGGCCAGATCAACGCACTACTCATGGCACTGGTCGCCTTCGATTGCCTGACCCGGGCGCCCCGGTGGCCGCGAGGGATCCTGGTCGGCATCGCCGCCGCAGTGAAACTCACTCCCGCGGTCTTTCTGCTGTTCTTCCTCCTTCGCCGCGACCTGCGCAGCGCGGCCCGGGCCGGGTTAAGCTTCGCGGCGTGCAC
>CAWINS010000049.1:0-28389 GCA_963837335.1 uncultured Actinomycetes bacterium
GGCCGGACGGGCCACGCGCCCGGACCCTGACGGGGCTGACCCGCCCGGGAAGACGCCAGGAAACACCGACATAGGGCTGTCGTGGTGATCCAGCAGGCTGGTGCCAGACAGATCGCCAACCTGACGGAGGAAACCATGTCCGCACCTGTAGCCAACACCGTCTCCTGGTTTGAGATCGGTGCCCCGGACGTCTACGCGGCCAGGGCCTTCTACGGCCCGTTGTTCGGCTGGTCGTTCGCGCCCGACGGCGCCTACACCCTCATCACCGCCCCGGGGGCGGAGGCGCCCGTCCGGAGGCATCTTCAACCGCCAGAATTCCCTCGTACGCGGTGTTCGTCGTCGCAGTGCAGGATGTGACCGCTGACCGCGGCCCGCAGCGAGGAACTCGGCGGCAAGATCGTCGTGGCGCCGATGACGCTGGAGATGACATGGTCGTCGCTTACCTCACCGACCCTCATGGCGCCATGTTCGCGCTGTTCAGCCCCAGACCAGAGAGCTGATCCGGCTCCCCGGCGGCCAGGGCCCGCATCACGGCGCTGAGCACGTCGCTGACCGGGATGGCGGTCAGGGCCGGGTCGGTGTGGCGGCCGTGCGGGTCACCCCGGTAGCCGTGGCCGCCGGCCCACAGCACCTGGTGGCGCGGGTGCTGGGGCGGCCCCCATTCCGCAGGCGGCACCGGACCGAACAGGACGACAGAGGGCCGCGCATAGGCAGTAGCCAGGTGAGCCAGGCCGGTGTCGCCGGAGACGACAAGGCGTGCGGACGCGGTCAGCGCGGTCAGCGCGGTCAGTGAGGTCCGGCCGGCCAGGACCGACTGGAGTGGCAGGCCGGCCGCGCCGGGCCACGTCCAGGGCCAGCGGCCGCTCCGCCGCGGAGCCGGTGACCACGACCTGATGACCTAGGCCGGCGAGCTCCTCAGCTACGGCCGCGAACCGCTCCGGGGGGCCAGCGCCGGCTGGGCGCGGCGGCGCCGGGATGAACGATCGTCGGCCCGGTGCCGCCCGGCGCGGGTGGCAGCGCCGTGGCCGGACAGGGGGCGCCGGGCCGGGCACCGCCGTGAGCCCGCAGGTCGGTGGGGTCGGCGGGAAGGCCGGAGTCTGAGCAGAGCCTGCACCAGCCGGCCACCTCGTGCTCGCCGGGGCGCCATGGCGGCCCAGCGAACCCGCCACCGTGGCGGCCCCCGAAGGTGATCAGCCGGGACGGTCGGAGCGCCGCAAGCAGCCGGTGGCTGGCCGGGCCGCGGCCATGCAGGTCGATGGCGATGTCCGGAGCCGGGCCGGTCCACGCGACGGGCTCGAGTTCGCTGGTGGCCAGTAGTTCGTCGATAGCGCTGGTCAGCGGGACCAGGTCAGCCAGCTCACCCGGCGCGGCCAGCCGATCCGGTGCCGGGGGAAGGCGCGCCGGACCGCCCGGTAGGCGGGCACCCCGGTCAGGAAGTCACCCAGGCCCAGGGCGCGCAGCAGGAGCACCCGGCCGGTCACGGCGGGCCGGCTTCCAGGGCCGCCGCCCCCGCGGCCTGCAGCCGCGTGGTTCACCGCCCAGCGAGGTAGGGAACGGTGACCGCCTGGCCTCCCCAGATGCTCAGCAGGTCCGTCTCCGGCAGTTTCTGGCCGTCGTAATCGCCGCCTTTCACCCACAGGTCGGGGCGCAGTCGTTGCAGGGCCGCGTGGGGCGTGTCCTCCGCGAAGACCAGCACGGCATCCACGCACTGCAGCGCGGACAGCAGCGCGACCCGGTCGGCGCCCGGGTTCAGCGGGCGCCCCTCACCCTTCAGGCGGCGGACCGACTCGTCGGAGTTCAGGCACACGATCAGGCAGTCCCCTAGCGAGCGGGCCGCCCGGAGCAGGCTGACGTGCCCAGCGTGCAGGACGTCGAAGACCGCCGGCGGCCACCACGGTGCCGCCCCACGCGTGCACCCGGGCGGCCAGCGTCACCGGGTCGGCCAGTTCCCCGTCCGCAGCGGCGGCGAGGGCGGCTCCGGAGGGGCGCCGTCCGCCGCAGGCCCGAACCGGAGCGCGCTCACTCCGCCCGCGGCCAGGAAGTCAGTGGCGGTCCCGGTCGCGGTCACCACCGCCTCCGACGGCAGGGCACCGTGTGCCAGCGCCACTGCGGCCGCGGCCGCGAAGCGGTCCCCGGCCCCGCAGGTGTCGGTGACCTGAACGGGCCGGGCTGGCACGATCAGCGGTACCGGGCCGCCCTGGGCGAGCAGGGTGCCGTGCGGGCCCAGGGTCACGGCCACGCCGTCGGCCGCCCACTGGCGCAGCAGCCGGGCGGCGGCCCCCGCCGCCGAGTGCAGTACCGGGGCGGCCTGCGTCGGGCCACCTGCGGGGGGTGAGCGGGCCCGCCTGCCCCGGGATCGCGGGCACCGGGCCCGCACCAGCGGCCGCCAGGGCCTCGCGGTGGTTCGGGGTGGCCAGCCGGGTCCCGGATACCGGCACCTCCCCGCGCGGGTGCGGATCCCAGACCAGTGGCACCCGGGCCGCGCGCCCGGCCAGCGCGGCGCGGATGCGGTCATCGGCGGTCACGCCCCGCCCGTAGTCGGACACCAGCAGCGTGCCTGCGGAGGCGATCGCCTCGGCCGCCTCGCGGGGAGCGGGGCCGGGACGTCCCGCAGGGCCGTCCGCGCGCAGCAGGGTCTGGCCCCCCGCCCGGAACCGGGCCTTGTCCGGCAGCGGTCCCTCGAGCGGCACCGGCACCACTGTCACATGCGGCGCCAGCAGAGCCCGCACCATGACGCTGGCCGGGTCGTCGCCGAACGGGGCGATCAGGACCACCGGGCGCCCGTGGCCGGCAGCGAACAGTGCGGCGAGGGCGGCGCCACCCGGCCGCCTGGTTTCGGTGAGGCCCTCGAGCACGGGCGCGGGGGAGTCGGGGCGAGCGGGCTCGCGGTGCCGTCCACATCCCGGTCCAGCAGCGCGTCGCCGATCACGACGAGCGGGCCCGCATGGGTCATGGCGAGGTCACCTCCGAGTCGAGCGCGTCGCACAGGGCGTGAATGGCCACCAGGTGGACTTCCTGGACCGTGGCGGTGTCCGGCGCGGCCACACAGATCGCGTCGTCCGCCACGGTGGCTAGGGATTCGGGGGGCGGGCCGGTCATGGCCCAGACCCGGATGCCCAGGGACCGAGCCCGGCCCGCGGCGGCCAGCACGTTCTCGCTGCGCCCGCTGGCGGACAGCAACAGGAGCGTGTCCCCGGGGCGGCCGTGCGCCGCCACCTGCCGGGCGAACGCCTCGGCCGGGCCGAAGTCGTTCCCGATCGCGGTGAGGCTGGACGTCTCGGCGTGCAACGCGATCGCGGACAGCGGCGGGCGGTCGGCCACGTACCGGCCGACCAGCTCGGCGGTCAGGTGCTGGGCCTCGGCAGCACTGCCACCGTTCCCGGCCACCAGCAGGCGGTGCCCGGCGATCAGCGGTGCGGCGAGCTGCCGCCCCCAGCGCCGCGCCGCCCACAAGCCGGTCTCCGGGCTGCGCAGCGCCGCCATCAGCTGGTCCAGATGCGAGGCCAGCTCGGGTTCGGCCAGTCCGGAGTCTGCGAGCTGGGCTTCAGCCCGGGCCGACTCGGCCACCACGGAATCAGCCAGCACGGAATCGGCCGGCCCCCGGGGCTGGCCAGATGGAGTGGTGCTCGCGGGGGGTCATGGCGCACCTACCGCCAGCGACCGGCCGGAGCCAGTATCCCGGCCCGGTGGCACATCCGCGCGGAGTCGGTAGTAGACGCTCTCAGTCTGGGCCGCGACTCTCGGCCAGGAGTACCAGCGGCGGGCCCGGCGGGCGCCGGCCTCGCCGAACGCCGCGCGCATCGCCGGGTCTGCGAGCAGCGTCCTCGCCGCCGCCGCGAGCGCAGCCGGGTCGCGGGCGGGGATGAGCAGACCGGTGGTCCCGTGCACCACGCTGTCGGTCAGCCCGCCGACCCCGCTGGCCACCACCGGCACGCCGCAGGCCATCGCCTCCAGCGGGGTGATGCCGAACGGCTCGTACCAGGGTGTGCACACCACCACGTCGGCCGAGCGGATCAGGGCGGGCACCTGCTCCCGGAGGACCGCCCCGGTGAACCGGACCCGGTCAGATACCCCGCGATCCCGGGCGATGTCCCGCAACCGACGGTATTCGGCGTCTCCGGAGAGCAGATCCTTTCTCGGGCCGCCCGCGACGACGAGTTCCGTCCCGGGCAGCTGCGGCAGCGCATCGATGGCAGTGTCGATGCCCTTGCGTTCCACCAATCGGCCCAGCGTCAGCAGGCGGCCGGGGGAGTTCCGGGGGACGACCGCGCCAGACGGCCAGAAGGTGTCGGTGTCCACGCCGCACGGCACCACCGACACCTGGCCGGCGGGATACCGAGCTTGCCCAGTTCCCGCACCTCGTCGCGGCAGGTGGCGACGACCTGTTGGCAGGCCAGTCCGATCCGCCGTTCCGCGCTGATCCGCTCCGGGGGGCTGGTGTCCTTGGCTCCCTGGTGGCGGGCCTTCACCGAGCCGAGGGCGTGGAAGGTCTGGACCACCGGGATGGGCAGGCCCGCTGCGCCCTGCAAGCTGGCCAGGCCAGACATCCAGAAGTGCGCGTGCACCAGGTCCGGCGGCCGCCTGGCCCACTCCCGGCCCAGGCCAGCGCCGAATTCGGCCATGTGCGGCAGTAGCTCGTCCTTGGACAGGGATGCCACCGGCAGGCGGGCAGCCGGTGCACCTCAACCCCGGGGGCGAGAGGCACGACCGGCTCCGCGCCCGGGCTGGCCAGCCGGGTGTAGACAGTGATCGCATGGTCCCGGGCCGCGAGAGCCCGGGCCAGCGCGGCGACGTGAACGTTCTGGCCGCCGGCGTCTTCCCCGCCGGGGGCGGCGGTGGGATCAGCATGCTCCGAGACCATGGCGATTCTCATGCGCGCACCTCCTCCAATATCTCGTCCCAGTCGGCCAGGAACCGCTTGAGCCCGTACCGGGCACAGGCCGCTTCGCGGGCGGCCAGCCCCGCGTCCCGGGCGGCGGCCGGGTCCCGGATGAACCGGCGCACCGCCGCGTGCAGTTCGGCCGGGTCGGTCGAGATCGCCCCGGCGCTCGGCGGGACAGCCCGGGTCGCCTCAGTGGCGGCCAGCGCCACCACCGGCATGGCCAGCTGCATGGCCTCGATGAGCGACAGCCCTAGCGAGGTCCAGCGCAGCGGGTGCACGTACACCCGGCGTCGGGCCACCTCACCGTGCATCCGGTCCTGGGGCAGGTCCTCGAACTCGCGGCACTGATCCTGGTTCAGGTGCAGCGCGGCGGCCAGGCCGGACACCCGCATGCCGAACACGTCGAGCGCCGCGGCCGTGGCGAAACCGGGCAGCAGGTCTGTGCCGGTCGTCCGGCCCCGGCGCAGCGGGTCGTTGATGACCACCGCGGCGCGGGGGATGTCGCCCGTCCAGCGGGCGCCCGGGTCCGGGATGCCGTGCTCGACCACCCGGACCGGCGAGCGGCCGCAGTCCCAGTAGACGGCGTTGAACCGGGTCACGTGCACGATCGGGATGGCCGGGGCGTCCGCCATCGGATGCCGGGTGCTCACCGCCGGACCAGGTGGCGCATCGTGCTCCAGGTATACGGCCGGGAAGTCGTGGCCAGGCGTCCCCCCCAGCCAGGCCCCGGCCAGGGCCAGCTCGTCGGGACGCTGGGCCACCAGCACATCAACCTTCTCGCTGCGCAGTTGCTGTGGCGTGACCTCGATGGCGCTGGCCGGCCAGTCCCAGGTCCGGGCGCGGCCGAGACCGAGCGGCCCGCGGTCTGGCAGCACCGGGATCAGATACTCGTGCTGGCCCTGGACGAACGACGTCATCCAGGACCCGTGCAGGTGCCAGACGAGGATTCTCATCCGGCCTCCCTGATCAAGCCCGGGACGCGCCGGGAGGGCGGCCCGTCACTGCCGGGGGCGCCAGGGCGGCGACGGCCGCCACTACCGAGGCCGGCTCGATCTGGTCGAGGCACGGATGGCCTGGGACCGGGCAGGACCGGGCCCGGCTGCGCGCGCACGGCGCGTTCTGGTCTCCGAGCAGGACCGTTGGCACGCCGTAGGGCGCCCAGCGCTCGGCCGGCACCACCGGCGCGAACAGGCTTACCACCGGGGTCCCCACCGCGGCGGCCAGATGCGCGGCCCCGGTGTTCGGCGCGACGACCACGTCCGCACCCGCCAGAACCGAGGCCAGCAGGGGCAGGCTCGTCCGGCCGCACAGGTTGACCACCCGATCCCCGGACACCACGCGCCCCGCCAGGTTGCGGTCGGCCACCGAGCCGGTCACCACGACCCGGTGTCCTGCCGCGGCGAGCGCCGCGACCATAGCGGCCGTGCGGGCCGATGAGGGATGCCGGGCGGGCACCGAGGCGCCGGGGTGCAACACGATATAACGCCCGTCCCCGGTCAGCGGCTGGGCTCCGGGCAGCGGCCGGGTGATGGCCAGGGCGCCCGGATCCCCGGGCGGCAGCACGAACCCGGCCGCCCGGACCAGGGACAGGTTGCGGCGGGCCTCCGGGATGTCCGCAGTGAGCTGGTGGCGCACGTCGAGCAGCGAGCCAGGGTAGTCCTCGCAGATCGCACTGATCCGCTGCACGCCGGCCATCCGCAGCACCAGCGCCGTCGGCAGGGGCGACTGGTGGAACGAGGTGAAGATGACCGCGTCGCCCGCGTGCAGCCGACGCACGGCCCGCACCAGCCGGCGGATCCGGTCCGGCTCCACGGCGGCCGGCCCGGGATCGATCCATGGCAGCGTCTCGGCCAGGACCCTGGTCACACCGGGTAGCAGCGCAGCTGCCTCCATTCCGGCGGGCCCGGCCAGGAAGCTCACGGCCCGGCCGCTGGCCGCCAGGGCGCGGACGGCGGGCCCGGTCAGCAGTACGTCCCCCAGGCCGTCCGGCCGGACCACGAGGATACCGTCCCGGCGGAACCGCCTCATGCCCGCGAACCTGCGGCTGACGCACCCAGACCCGTGCTTCCCGGGGCCCTGGTGCCTGGCCGGTGGATCAGGAACGGGCCCAGGGCCAGGACGTCCACCGGCGCGGAGCCGAAACATTCCAGCGCGTCCCGCGGATCGTCCACCATGGGCCGCCCCGCGGTGTTCAGGCTGGTGTTCACGATGACCGGCAGGCCGGTACGGGCGGCGAAACCGTCCAGCACCCCGGCGACCAGCGGCTGATGCTCGCGGTCCACGGTCTGGACCCGGGCCGTCCCGTCCACGTGCACCACCGCGGGGATCCGGTCCCGCCACTCCGGCGCCACCTGGTGCACGAACAGCATGTACGGGCTGGGCAGTGGGCCGCGGAAGATGTCCGCCGCCCGCTCGGCCAGCACCATCGGCGCTACCGGCCGGAACTCCTCGCGGCCCTTCACGGCATTCAGCCGGTCCAGGTTGACCCGGCGGCCGGGGTGGGCGAGCAGCGAACGGCTGCCCAGGGCCCGCGGCCCGAACTCGCTTCGGCCCTGGAACCAGGCCACGATGCGGTCGGCGGCGAGTTCCGCGGCGACCGCGTCGGCGATGCTGGCCGGCTGCTCGTAAGGCCAGGCCGCGGTGTCCAGCCAGGCGGCCAGTTCTGCCGCGGACCAGCCGCGGCCCAGGAACGCGTCCGGCATCGGCGTCACTGCCTCACCGGCCTCGCGGGCCACACACAGTGCGCCGCCGAGGGCGGTGCCCGCGTCGCCGGCCGCGGGCTGGACCCAGACCCGGTCGAACGGGCCCTCACTGGCCAGCCGGGAGTTCGCCACGCAGTTCAGCGCCACTCCGCCCGCCATGGCCAGGCCACGGTCCCCGGTCCGGCCGTGCAGCCAGCGGGCCAGGTCGAGCAGGACATTCTCGGTCACCTGCTGGACGCTGGCGGCCAGGTCCGCGTGATCTCCGGTCAGCTGCTCAGCTCTGGCCCGGCGCTTGACCATGCTGTCCCAGGGCACGGGCTCGGTGCGGAAGCCGCCGTCCCCGTCCGCGTAGACCAGCCGGGACAGTTCCGCGGCGAACCGGGGCGTGCCGTAGGAGGCCAGCGCCATCACCTTGTATTCGTCGCTGGAGTGCAGGAAGCCGAGATGGCTGGTGGCCTGCTCATAGAACAGCCCCAGGGAGTGCGGGAGCGGCTGGCTGGCCAGGACGTCGAGCCGGCCGCCGGCGTACCGGCCAGCCAGGTGCGAGGCCGCCTCGCCCCGCCCGTCGCAGACCAGCACGCTGGCGTCACCGAGCGGGCCGGCCAGCCCGGCAGACGCCGCGTGCGCGGCATGGTGACGCACGTAACGGACCGAGGCGGGATCCACGCCGGGCAGCGCCTCGGCGATGAAGCCGGGCGCCTGCCCCGCATAGCTGACCCGCAGATGATCCCAGGGGTCGTCCAGCCCCATCGCGGCGGCTGGACGGCACTCCGCGGGGTCGTAGGAGTAGGCCACCGCGTCGAGGTCGGCCGGGTCCAGCCCGGCCTCGCGGAGGCACCAGGCGGCCGCCAGTTCGGGCAGTTCCCACGCGGAGAACGGAACGGGGCGCTTGCCGTGCTTACGCCGGCTGAAGCGTTCCTCCTCCGCGGCCGCAACCACCTGCCCGTCGACCACGAGCGCGGCCGCCGGGTCGTGGAACACCGCGTTGATCCCGAGTATCCGCACGCGTATCACCCGCCCCTCGAAGTCAGCCAGTCAATTACGGGCCGCAGCGCTACCCGTGCGTCCACCACTCAAACGAAGGTCGGAAAAACCTGTCCGAGGTAAGAAGTAAAAGGAAGAGGAAAGTGAGAAAAAAAAAGAAAGAAGGAGGAAAAAAATCAGACACCGGGAGGCACAGTGACCCACTTCAAAGCACCGGCGTGCAGTCTCACCTCGGTCAATTACAGAAAGTGACTAGTGAGGGTAGAGCTTGGGGACGCGGAGTGAAGAGTGAAGGGGCAAGACGGAAGCATGATCGAACGAGACTCAACGGCGGAGTCCGGACCAGGATCAGGAGAAGCGGGACCGGATCTGGTCCAGCTTGCTGGCCACGGCCCATCGAGCACGGCGTTGACCGCCGCGGGCAGGCTCGGTGCGACCGGCACGCCCGCCGTCTCCGCCGGGAGGGTCTGCGGCGTCGGCACCAGGATGGCCCGCGCCCCGGCCGCGTAGGCCGCCTCGGCGTCGGCCCCGATGTCACCGATCACCACACAGTCGGCCGGGTCCACGCCCAGCCGGGCGGCGGCCTGCTGGATCAGCAACGGGGCCGGTTTTCGGCAGGCGCAGCCATCATCGGGGCCATGCGGGCACACGGCCCAGGTGCCGAACGGGCCGAGCAGGCCGTCGATCCGGTCGTTCACCGCGTCCGCCTGGGCGGCGGTGATCATCCCGCGGCCGATCCCTGACTGGTTCGTGACCACGCCGGCCGGCATCCCCGCCCGGCGCAGCCGGATCATGGCCGCGGCCGCGCCGGGCATCGGCTCAACCAGTTCCGGGCGGCCGTTGTAGGGCACGTCGCGGACCAGGGTCCCGTCTCGGTCGAACAGCACGGCCGCGGGCGCCGGGGGCCAGGGTCCCGCCCGCCGGGCGCGCCACCAGCCGCGGCCCCAGTGCCCGGCCGCCAGTGGCGGGATCAGCACGCTGGTGATGGCCATCTCGGTCAGTTCGGCGCGGGTGCGCGGCCCAGGACGGATCCGGGCCGCGGCGAACTCCCCGGTCGATGCCAGCCAGCCCACCGCGGCCGCGGCCGCCGTCCAGCGCAGCGCGCGGCGCCTGGTGCCCGCCACGCCGCCCGCCAGAGCGGTGGCCGAGACGGCCGCCAGTCCGGTCGTCATCCAGTGCGCAGCCCGGCGGCCGGGGGCCGCATCCGCCCGGCGGTACCAGTCCCGGCCGTGCCGCCGGGTCATGAGGGCGTCGTCAGCGTTGCCGGCCTGGGCCCGCAGGCTGGCCCAGCGCCGGGGCGGACGCACCGGGTGGGTGGTGTGCCGGCCCCCCTGGGCCAGCAGCCATCCCTGGTCCAGCATCCGCAGCGCGATGTCCGCGTCTTCCCGGAAGGCCCGCGGGAAGCGCTCGTCGAAGCCACCCACGTCGATCAGCGCGCGGCGCCGGTAGGCCATGTCTGCGGTGATCCACCGGGCGCTGGCCAGGCCCGCCGTCCCGCGCTCCCAGTCGGTGGGGCGCCGGCCGTGTGGTAGCGGGACGGTGATGGTTCCCTGGATACCCGCCACCTGGTCCGGAGAGCCGGCCAGGTCGGCCACCAGATCGGTCCGCCAGGTCGGACCGACGATCACGTCGTCGTCCAGGAACGCGACCCAGTCGGTGGGCTGCGCGGCGCGCCAGCCCGCGTTACGCGCGGCCGCGGGCCCCCGCCCCTCCAGCGTCACGATGATGGTCCGCCGGGTCAGTTCCGGGGGCAGCCGGACCGGCAGCGGGCATGGGGTGTCCCGCCGGTCATCGGCCAGCACGACCTGCCGTGGCAGCGGCCCGGCCGCCGCGGCCAGCGCGTCCAGGCAGTCCTGCAGGCTCGGCCGACCCAGGGTCGGGATCACTACCGCATAGCTGGGGGAATCCCCGGCGGGACTGGAGTGCACCGTGCCTCACGGAGTTCTCGCTCGATGATGATGATCGGACGCGCTCGCTACCCGGCGGCAGGCGGGTCAAACGAGTGTTTGAGTTGGCCGGCCATGGGGACGAGGGGGCGGTGCAACAGACACGAACAGCTGTCCAGGGCGCCCCGGCGTCCCCTCCAGGATCACCGGCCACGGTCGTCATCGCGACCCGTAACCGGGGCCCGGAGCTGGGACGCACCCTCGAACGCCTCGCCAGCCTGCCGGAACGGCCACCGGTCGTGGTGGTGGACAACGGTTCCGAGGACGGCACCCCGGCGATGGTCCGCCACCTTTTTCCCGGTACCGAGCTGATCGCCCTTCGGCGCAACCGGGGCGCGTGGGCCCGCAACCTCGGCGTGCTCCGGGCCCGGACCCCGTTCATCGCGCTGGCTGATGACGACTCCTGGTGGGCGCCGGGCTCGCTGGCCGCCGCGGCCGACGTGCTGGCGGCCAGCCCCGGGGTAGGCCTGCTCGCGGCGCGCATCCTGGTCGGCCCGGACCAGGTCTCCGACGCCGTCAACGCGGTCATGGCGGCCAGCCCGCTGCCGTCCGACGGCCTCCCCGGCCCCCGGGTGATGGGCTTCCTCGGCTGCGGCGCCGTGATCAGGCGGGAAGCGTTCCTGGCCGTGGGCGGGTTCTCCCGGCTGCTGTTCATCGGCGGGGAGGAGCAGCTCATGGCCTACGACCTCGCGGCAGCCGGCTGGGCCGCATGCTACCGGCCGGACATCGTCGCCTACCACCATCCGTCCGCCTCCCGGCAGCCCGCCACCCGGCGCTACCAGGAGGCACGGAACCGGGCGCTGGTGGCCTGGCTGCGCCGCCCGCTCCGGTGCGCGCTGGCCGAGACGGGCCGCCTGACCCGGCAGGCGGTTCACGACCCCATCGCCGCCGGGCCCTGGGCGGCCTGGCTGTCCGGCTGCCGCGGGCCCTGCTGGGCCGCCGGCCGCTGCCGGCGGACGTGGAGACGGCTATCCGCGCCCTGGGAGCCGACCATGCCGGATGAGGAGCCAGGCCGACCGCGGACGGTCCCGGATCCCTCGCTGCCCGACCCCCGGCTCACGGTGGTGGTGATCACGCGGAACCGGCGTGAGGAGCTGCTGCGCACGCTGGGCCTGCTGGCCGCGCTGCCGGAACGGCCGCCGGTGATCGTGGTGGACAACGGCTCGGCCGACGGCACGGCGGCCGCGGTCCGCCGGGCTCACCCGCAGGTGCACGTGATCGCGGCGCGGCGGAACCTCGGCGCGGTCGGGCGGAACCTCGCCGTGCGCCGGGTGACCACCCCGTACGTGGCCTTCTGTGACGATGACACCTGGTGGGAGCCGGGGTCGCTGGCGCTGGCCGCCGACGCGCTCGACCGGCATCCCGATCTGGCTTCGGTGACGGCCAGGATCGTGGTGGAGCCGGCGGGCACCGACGATCCGATCGTGCCCGAGCTGGCGCAGTCCCCGGTCCCCGCGCGGCCGGGCCTGCCCGGCCCGGCGCTGATGAGCATCCTGGCCGGCGCGTCCATGCTGCGCTGTGATGCGTTCCGGGAGGTGGGGGGCTTCTCGCCGCGGCTGGTCCTCGGCGGGGAGGAAGAACTGCTGGCCGCCGACCTGGCCGCCCGCGGCTGGGTTCTGTGTTACCTGCCCGGCGCCACGCTGCACCACCAGGCCTCTGCCCTGCGCGACCCGACCCGGCGCCGCTGGCTCGGGATCCGGAACACGCTGTGGTTCACCTGGCTGCGGCGTCCCCCGGCGGCGGCGCTGCGCCGGACCGCGGAGCTCGCGGCCTCCGTGCCGCGGGACACCGTGTCGGCCAGTGCCTTCTGGGCCGCAGCTTGCGGCCTGCCCTGGGTCCTTCGTGAACGCCAGCCACTGCCGCCGTCCGTGGAAGCCTCGATCCGGCTGCTCGACGAGCCGCGCCGCCGCTCCGCGGCCCGGCAGTACGTCGGCTGAGGCCGCCGCCAGGTCAGGCGGCCAGGGCTTCGCGGGCTTTGACCAGGTCGGCTACCAGGCCGGCGAAAGCTTCCTCGCGGGCCTCGTCGTCGCGGGCCCGGAGGATCGAGGAGGGGTGGACGGTGCTGAGCACCGGGCCCTGCCACTGGCCGACCGTGATCTCCTCCAGGCGGCCGCGATGATCGCGGACCTTGAACCCGCGGCCGAAGAGCGCCTCCCCGGCCACCGCGCCCAGAGCCACGGTGACCCGCGGCCCGACCACCGCCAGCTCCGCTTCCAGCCAGCCGCGGCAGGCCATGATCTCGGTTCCGTTGGGGCGCTGGTGGATGCGGCGCTTGCCGCGGGCCTCCCATTTGAAGTGCTTGACCGCGTTGGTGACGTAGGCGTCGGCACGCTCGATGCCGCTCTCGCGCAGGGCGCGATCCAGGAGGTGGCCGGCCGGGCCGACGAACGGGTGGCCCTGCTTGTCCTCCTGGTCCCCGGGCTGCTCGCCGACCAGGGCCAGGAGCGAGTGCGGGCGGCCCTCGCCGAACACGGTCGCGGTCGCCCGCTGGTACAGGTCACAGCGTGTGCAGGATGCGGCTTCCTTAGCCAGTTTCTCAAGCGTGGTCACGTCTGCCGCTAATACCCGGCCCGCGCAGCCCTATCCATGGTCCGCGCTCAGGCTCGCGTCAGCCAGGGCACTGAGCAGGTCCACGGTGAGCGGCGGCGTGTTCTGCGTGCCGGGCGCGGAGCCGGCCCGCGCCCGGCCCTGCGCGGACCGGCACCAGGCCCACAGCCGGTCAAGTTCTCCCCGGTCGAGCACCGGGGGCGCGGACCGGGGGAGCAGCACCGGCCATCCCCAGGCCGCGGCCTGTGCGGCCACCTTGGCCCCGTCTGACACCGGGTCGATGGCCAGGGCGGGTACCCCGTTCTTGAGCGCCAGCACCAGCCCGTGCAGGCGGGTGGTCACCACCACGTCGGCCCGGGCGATCACCGCCTCGACCTGGGCGGCCGTGGCCGGGCTGCGCCACTCCCCGTGCGCTAGCCGGGTGTCAACGACCACCCGCGCACAGTCGAGCGTGGCCAGCCACTCACCGAGCTCCTGCGTGAGCGGGACGTGCTGGCCGCGGGCCGCGTACTCGGGCTGGGCGCTGGCCAGGATCACCGCCGCCACCGGGACGGCGGGCACCGGCACCGCGGCGGCCAGGTCCAGACGGCCGGCCGTACCGGGCGCGTCGCGGGGAAGCACCTGGTGGAACCCGGTCACGGCGGGGTCGGCGGGGTCGATGACGGACACGCCGACCGCGACCCGGTAGCACCGCCGGTAGCGCTCATGCAGCTGCTCCACCTGCCAGCCGTGCGCCGGGCCGCAGATGAACACCAGGTGCGTGTACTCCTCCGGCGGCGAGTCCTCCAGGGTCCGGCCTCCGGGCCGGAAGACCGGGCTCCAGGCCAGGTCGCACAGGAAGTCCGCCGCGTCCAGCGCCGCGCGGGCCGCTTCCATGGCCAGCACGTCCCCGGCGGTCGCCTCACCGTGCAGGAAGCTGGGCCAGCCCACGATGAGCACCCGGCCGCAGGCCGGCCTGGACGCCTGGCGGCTGGCCGTCATGGCAGGACGGCGGGCGGGCCACCCAGTCCGGCCGGGTGGGTCAGGGCGCCCGGCGCGCGGCCGGTGCCGCCCGCGGATACCGCGGTCATCGCCGGGCCGCCCGGACGGCGGCGACGGCTCCCGCGGCCGCGGCGGCCAGGATCCCGGCGGTGACGGCGATGGCCGCGGCCCGGCTGGGGGCAGCGGGCCGGGGGGCCGCCGCCGTTTCGGGCCGTTCCGCGGGCAGGTCGCCCGCGGCGGCCAGCAGCTCGGCCAGGTGCATGGCTTCCCGGCCGCCGCTGTCCAGCTCGTGGATCTGGGTCCGGCAGCTGAAGCCGTCGGCCAGGACCACGGCGCCCGGGCGGGCGCCGCGTAGCCGGGGCAGCAGCACCTGCTCGGCGAGGCTTTCGCTGACCTCGGCGTGGCCGGTCTGGAAGCCGAAGTTGCCCGCCAGCCCGCAGCAACCCGAGTCCAGGTGCTCGGCTTTAGCGCCCGCCGACTCGAGCAGGCCGGCCTCGGCGTCCCAGCCGAGCACCGCATGCTGGTGGCAGTGCACCTGGGCCAGCACCTCACGGCCGGTGAGCCGCGGTGGCTCCCAGCCCGGGGTGTGCTCAGTGAGCAGCTCGGCCAGGGTCACCGTGTGGTCGCGCAGCCGCATCACGTCCTGGTCGTCGGGGAAGAGCTCGGCCGCGTCGGACCGGAATACCGCGGTGCAGCTGGGCTCCAGCCCGACCACGTAGCCGCCGGCCCGCACATGCTCCGCCAGCTGGTTCACGGTGCGCTGCAGGACCCGCTTCGCGGTGCCGAGCTGTCCGGTGGAAATCCAGGTCAGGCCGCAGCACAGCGGCTCAGCCGGGATCTCCACCCGCCACCCGGCGTCTTCCAGGACCGCCACCGCGGCCTGCCCGGCGTGCGGGTGGAAATGGTTGGTGAAGGTGTCCGGCCAGAGCAGGACCGTGCCGCGCTGGCCTGTCCTGCGCGGGCCGCGGCGGGCGTGCCAGCGCTGCAGGCTCTCGCCCGCGAACAGCGGTACCTCCCGCGGCTCCACCCCGGCGGCCCGGGCGCCGGCCCGATGCAGCCCGGGGGCGTGGCTGAGCGTGTTGACCACGGGTGCCAGCCGCAGCCGGCTGACCACCGCGGCCAGCAGCGGAAGCCAGCCGAGGGTGAAATCGGAGCGGGGCCGCCGCCAGGGGCGTCCGGCCCAGTGGTGGGCCAGGAATTCGGCCTTGTACGTGGCCATGTCCACGTTGGCCGGGCAGTCGGTCTTGCAGCCTTTGCAGGCCAGGCAGAGATCCAGTGCATCGCGGACCGCGGTGGAGCGCCAGCCGTCGCCGATGGGTGAGTCGTCGTGCCCGTGCATCATCTCGAACAGCAGCCGGGCCCGGCCCCGGGTGGAATGTTCCTCCTCCTGGGTGACCTGGTAGGAGGGGCACATCACCGCGCCCGCCGGGTGGGAGTGCTGGCGGCACTTGCCTATGCCCACGCACCGGTTGGCGGCCTGGGCGAACGACCCGCCGTCATCCGGGTACCGGAAGAACAGGTCCTGCGGGGTGTGCGGCGCCCAGTCGGGGCCGAGGCGCAGGTGCTCGTCGAGCCGGGCCGGGCGGACCACTTTGCCCGGGTTCATCTTGTCGCCGGGGTCGAAAATGTCCTTGAGCTCGCCGAACACCCGGACCAGCTCTGGGCCGAACATGCGGTCCAGCAGCTCACCGCGGGACTGGCCGTCGCCGTGCTCGCCGGACAGTGACCCGCCGTGCTTCACGACTAGGTCCGCGGCGCGTTCCATGAACCGGCGGTAGGCAGCCACACCCTCGGCCGTGTACAGGTCGAACGGGATCCGGGTGTGCACGCAGCCCTGGCCGAAATGGCCGTACAGCGCGGGCATGGCCTCGTCGCTGTAGCCGAACTCATCGTACAGCCGGTTCAGGTCGCGCAGATAGTCGCCCAGCCGCTCCGGCGCGACCGCCGAGTCTTCCCAGCCTTCCCAGGTGTCCCGCTGGTGCGGGACGTGCGCGGTGGCGCCCAGCCCGGCCTCGCGGACCTGCCACAGCTCGTTCTCCCGGGCTGGGTCGTCGAGGAACTCCACCGAAGGGTCGTGCTCGGTGTCGTGCAGGGCGTCCAGCATCCGGTGCGCGGCCTGGTCCACCTCGTCCTGGCTGTTCCCGCCGAACTGGACCATCAGGAAGGCTGACCCGTCCGGCAGCTCTCGCAGCGCCTGCGGGTTCAGGTGCTTGGCCTGTTCGTCGTGGATCAGCCGGCTGTCCAGGCCTTCCAGCGCGATGGGGTCGTGCGGCAGGATCGCCGGAACCGCGTCCGCCGCCTTTTCCACGCTGGGATAGCCCAGCACGACCAGGCTCCGCTCAGGCAGCACCGGGATCAGCTTCAGCTTGGCCCGCAGCACGGTGACCAGCGTGGACTCGCTGCCGATCAGCAGTCCGGCGACATCGAAACCGTGCTCAGGGAGCAGCGAGTCCAGGTTGTAGCCGGACACCCGGCGCGGGATGTCCGGGTATCGCTCCCGGATCAGGTCGGCGTACTCCTCGCGGAGCCGCCGCAGCCGCCGGTAGATCTCCGCCCGGCGGTCCCCGCGCCGCTCGATCCGCGCGTACTCATCATCGCCGGTGGGCCCGCACCAGAACCGGGTGCCGTCATACAGCAGCACCTCCAGCGCGGCGACGTTGTCCACCACCTTGCCGGTGCGCTGGGCCGTCGCACCGCAGGAGTTGTTGCCGATCATCCCGCCGAGGGTGCAGTTCATGTGGGTCGCCGGCTCGGGGCCGAAGCGGAGGCTGCGCCCCGACAGGTTCTCGTTCAGGACATCCAGGACAATGCCCGGCTCGACGATGCAGGTGCGCTGCTGCTCATCCACGGACTCGATCCGGTGGCAGTACTTCGACCAGTCGAGCACGACCGCGGCGTTGGTGGCTTGCCCGGCCAGGCTGGTGCCGCCGCCCCGGGACAGCACCGGCACGCTATGCGCCCGGCACACCGCCACTGCCTCCACCGCCGCGTCAGGGGTGCGGGGCAGGACGACGCCGACCGGTACCTGCCGGAAGTTGGACGCGTCGGTCGAGTACGCGCCGCGGGTGCCCGCGTCGAACCGGACCTCACCGTCCACCCGGTCGCACAGGTCGCCTTCCAGGCCCTCCGACTGCCCCTGGCCCACTCCGTCCCGTAGCTCACTGACCATCCAGGTCCTCCCTTACGGCCCGACTAGCCGGGCATGGTTTCGCCGCCGACGGGGGCCAGTACCTCGCCGGAGTAGTAACTCGACATCCGGCCTGCGGCGAAGAACACGTACGACGGGGCGATCTCGTCGGGGTGCGCGGCGCGGCCCATCGGTACCTGGGCGCCGAAGTTGGCTGACCTTGTCCTCGTCGAAGGTGGCCGGGATCAGCGGTGTCCACACCGGGCCCGGTGCGACGCTGTTGACCCGGATGCCCTTTTCTTGGAAGGCCTGGGCCAGGGAGTAGGTGAGCGCCAGGATCGCGCCCTTGGTGGCCGAGTAGTCGATCAGGGTCTTGTTGCCGCGCAGGCCGTTGATGGATGCGGTGTTGATGACGGCGCCCCCGTCGGGCAGGTGCGGGTAGGCCGCCTTGGTGGTCCAGAAGTAGCTGTAGATGTTCACCTTGAATGTGCGGTCCCACTGCTGCGTGGTCAGCTCGGCGAAGTCCTGCACCGGCTGCTGGGTGGCGACGTTGTTGACCAGGATGTCCAGGCCGCCGAGCTCGTGCACGGTCTGGTCGACGGCGCGCTGGCAGTTGGCTTCCTCGGCCAGGTCGCCGCGGATGGTCACGCAGCGATGCCCTGCTTCCTTGATCAGGTCCGCGGTGTGCTGCGCGTCCTGGTCCTCCTGCTCGGACAGGTAGGCGATGGCTACGTCGGCGCCTTCCTTGGCGAACGCCACGGCGACGGCCCGGCCGATGCCCGAGTCGCCGCCGGTGACCAGCGTGCGCTTCCCGGCCAGCAGGCCGCGGCCCTCGTAGCCACGCATCTCGTCACGCGGCTGCGGGTCCATCTCGCTGGTCCGGCCGGGATAGTCCTGGCTCTGCTCCGGCGGCGGGTTTTCCTGCGAGGGGTGCTCATCTCGTTGTTCTCCTCCGGTAAACGGCAGGCCGGTCCGGCCCGCGGCTACCCGGAGGCCGGGCAGCGAAACGGGCAGACGGCCCGGCGAATCTCCAGGGCCACACGCTGGCTGCCGCGCTGCGGATCCTGGCGCTGGAAGATGACCTGGCCGCCGAGCGCGCCCTGACCGCCCGCCTGCACGAACGGCTCGCCGGCCAGGACCGGCAGGACGAGAGCTAATCTCGGCGGGCCCGCGGTCTCCCGGTAGGCGGTGGGGGAGCCGCGTGCTCGCCAGCCAGGGCCCGCAGGCGGGCCAGCTCGGCCGCCACCGAGATGCTGAACAGGCCACGGTCCAGGTCCGCCCACCCCGGGCTCACCACGGCCAGTCCCGGTCTCGGGCGAGAAGCCGCAGGGCCAGTCCGGCCAGCACGGCGGCCCTTAGCGCAGCATCGCGGCATGGGCCGCCGGCCCAGGCGGCCCATGCCGTCCGGATCCCGGGACACGATCCGGGCAACTCAATAGGCCCAGGTGGCCCGCCATCTGCAAATGACCCTGTCAAGTGCGTATTGCACGATGCGAGTCCAGGGACGGGCTCTGCACCTCTTTCTCTGCCAGCAGGAGTCAGCCGTGGATTTTGCCCGCAAGTCATAGCCACACCTGGGGCAAAAGGAACTTGGGGGGCGGCACGACCACGAGCGTGAGGCGGCGGGACGGCACTCGGCCAGGTAGGAGACACACTGCCGAGGGCAAACCGGTGCCCGCTGAGCGGGTGCAATTCGTTTCTGATCGCATCCGGCGGGTAGCGGCGGCGCCACGGCAAGCCACGGAGGAAAATCATGTCAGAGCAGACAACTCCTGAGCACGGCGCTCCAGAGCAGGGCACCCGAACGAGCCCACCACCGGCAACGAGCAGGGATTCGGCGTCGGCGAGGACAATCATGGGTGGGCTCCGGATGTGCAGTCGTCCGGAAAAACGAGCGGAGCGTGGCCATAAGGCCTGGGAAGCCAACGAAACGCAAGGTGCCGCCCATGGCGACGGCGACTCCTCACCTGACCCCGGCGACCCGCGGTTGCCGTCGGAGAACGTCGGGCAGAGTACGGCGGCGCGTGGCGAGGACATCGGAGACCGTGACGGCAAAGAGGCTGGACGCCAGGACACTGGTACTCAAGGGGCGAGCGAGAGGCCGACAGGAACGTCCACGGCTAGGGACGTCACAAGCGTCAATCCGCAGGATCCCATTGAACCCTGAATTGCCGAACCAGGGCTAAGCCAGGCTAAATCTCGGTCCGCCACCGGCCAGGAGACAGGTGGTACCGCGGGCAACGACGCGGTCCGGCCGACAGCCGCACCCACAGGGCAACACAGCCAGTCGCTGGAAGGCACCACTGCGGCCTCCACCCTGTCTCGGAGACAATGCACCCCGACGACGCGGGGTAGGGCTGGGCAAACCCGGCAAACGGCGGCGGGATACCACTGCGCTGCGGCCTGAGGTCATGCAGGCGAGTGCGGCGCAGAATCCATGTGCCTGTCCCCAGGCTGGCCGTAGAAGAAGTCACCCAGGGAGATCGTCGCGCAGCGACCACAAGATCGGAACAGGGCACTGCAGGCGGACGCCAGCGGCCCGGTCGGTCTCCTCATGGCGCCGGTCGATGGTGAGACCGGCTCGGTAGTCCTCCAGCGTGGCCCGGACCATGGCGGATTCCTGGTTGCCTTCCGCCACTCGTCGTAATTTTCCTGGTCGATCTGCGCGGGTCGCCGTGATACCAGCTGTCCGGATCGCTGTTGATGACACGTCCGGGCTGCCGGGCTGAGCGAAGAAGAACCAGTGCCGCGGTGCCGAGTGGTAAGGGCGCAGGGGTGGCCAGGCTGCCGGGTAACTGGGCGGCATCCGGACAAGACGGCCGCGTGAGGGAGCAGCGCGATGCATCAGGCGGCTCGCACTCCGCCGTAACTGTTGCTGAGGCTGTGCGGTTGGGCGCGGGGGTGGCGGGTAGCGGCTGAGCATGCCTGACTCCACCATTGCCGTCCTCGACATTGACGGGACGCTCATCGATTCCAACTACCAGCATGCGCTCGCCTGGTACCGGGCACTGCGCTTGGTGGGCGAGACCTATCCGGTGTGGCGGCTGCACCGGCTGATCGGCATGGGCGGGGACCAGGTGCTCACGGCTGTTGGAGGTGAGGACCTGGAGCACCGGGTGGGCGATCAGGCCCGGGAGCAGCAGGGCAAGGAGGTCGACGCGCTGCTCGAGGAGATGGCGCCGTTGCCCGGTGCCCGCGACCTGCTCGTAGCCATCAAGGAACGTGGTCACCGGCTCGTGCTGGCCAGCTCGGGTCAGCAGAGCCACGTGGACGTCTTCCTGGACAAGCTGGACGCCCGCGGCATCGCCGACGACTGGACTAGCAGCGCCGACGTCGAGGCGTCCAAGCCGGCACCGGACCTGCTGCAGGTGGCGCTGAAGAAGCTGGGCGCGCCGCGCGACGCATCGAGCGTGATGATCGGCGACTCGGTGTGGGACGTCGAGGCGGCGAGAAAAGCGGGGATGCCGGCGATCGTCGTCCGCTCCGGCGGCTTTGGGGACGACGAGCTCCAGAAGGCTGGCGCCATCGCCATCTACGACACCCCCGGCGACCTGGCGAAGGCACTGGACGACACCCCTCTCGCCTGACGCCACCGCCAACGCTGGCCCTCGGTCGGATCCGCCACCGGATCCGACCGTGCGTCTGTAGCGTCCACGGTCATACCCACGCGAGCACCGCAACCGATGACCGCCGACGAGACAGACGCGGCTACGAGCACGAGGAGCACTCTGGCCGATGACGGCCCTGGAAACGAGGACCGCGCGGAGCTGACTGGCCAGGGTGGTGGTGGCCGGCGCATGGCGAGGGTCAGCGCACCGCTGGCGCTGGCGGCGAAGGCTTCCGCCGCCGGATCCCGGCCGGGCCGAATGCGGCCGGGGCGGTGCGGTAGAGGTTCAGCGCCCCGGTGTGCTGACGCACTCATTCCCGCTGCATCCCCCGGCTGCCCGACCTGACCGCGGCCGCCTGGTCGCCCTGCTGCGTTCGTCACCCAGCACGAGAACTGGCTCGGCGATCGACACGTGCGAGACGTTCAACCGGCGCGAGGAAGGCACGGTCAGTCACCGTGCTGCCAGGTTCATCTGAGCTGGGCTGGCTGGTCCCGCCCGCGGTCAGCCTGCAGGTCTGGTGGTTGCGGATCGTCGGCCGCCGCCGGAGTGCTGCCCCAGTCAACGGTGTCGTCCATGATGCCGATCATCTTCCCGGCCGGAACGGCGAGTACCACGATGGCGATGCACGCCCACAGCAGCCACCAGGCGTGCGCGATGATCGATAGTCCGCCCGCGAGGGAGGCGACCATGACCACGCTGACAAGTGCCCAGGATGCGGGCTTGCCATGGGTATGGCCCCCCTCGGGGACGTGCCGGTCTTCCAGCTGTTCCCAGGGCCGCTGACCCTGCCCGGCAGAGATCTCCCCGTCCCGGCTGCCGCGCCGTAGCTTTGCGCGCACGGCGGGGGGAGGCCGTCGGCCAGGAAGACCATGCCGAGCAACACGGCAAGACCCAGGATCGCGACGACCGCCGTCAGTATCATCCCGGTCGTCGTACCCAGGAGCTCGACTTGCGATGTCCTGAGTTCTGGTGGTGGATACACCTTGCTGTCTCCCGTTCAGCTCTCTCTTGTTGGCGGCTCGCCCGCCCGCAGCCAGCGGCCTATGATCTGTGGGGTTCCGCGCTGCCAGATCTCGGCGGGCGGCCACCAGGCTGTGGCTGAAAGAGGCGGTGCGGGGCCGCCCCCGGGCGGGGGCGGCCCCGTCTGGCGGGCTAGCTGAGGACGTCCTTGATCTTTCCGGCGATGCCGGTTTCGGTGCCCATGGCAGGGCCGCTGGGCTCGCCCATCGCGCCGTCATAGGTGGCATACAGCAACGGGTCGGGGGCCGGGACCGAGGCCACATCACCCAGGGGCTGGGGGTCGGCCAGGTACCCGAACTCGTGCCGGCCATCAGGCTGGGGCCGGCCGCCCAGCCGCCGTTCTGGCCCGAGGTGCCGTCAGACAGGTGCCAGGTGGCGCTGGCGTGCTCGGCATATTCCTCGTCGAACAAGGCATTCGGTGCCACGGTCGTCTCCAGCCCGTCCGCCTGCAGTTCCTCGATTGCCTTCAGCCACAGGTTCTGGTGCAGGGTGTCACGGGCCAGGTTGAACCGCAGCATGTTGCGGACGCCGTTGTCATCGGTCATCTGATACAGCCGCGCAGTCTGCAGCCGCCCTTGCGCCTCGGCGGCGGCGTTGGCTCGGAAGTCGGCCAGCAGGTTCCCGCTGGCCACGATGTACCGGCCGTTCCACGGGTAGCCGTTGCTGTCGGCGGGCAGGGGGCCACCGCCGGCGACGATGGCCTGCTGCGGGTCCATCCCGCCCAGCACCGCGCCGACCACCGGGTCGGCCAGGGCAGCTTTCGTGGTGGCGGTAGCCGGGGCGCCCTCCAGAAGACGGGCCACCATGGTGGCGATCATCTCCACGTGGCCCATCTCTTCGGTGGCGACATCCATGATCAGGTCTTTGTACTTGCCGGGCATCCGGCAGTTCCAGCCCTGAAACAGGTACTGCATGGTCACGGTCATCTCGCCGTAGGCGCCACCGATCAGCTCCTGCAGCTTGTGCGCGTACACCGGGTCGGGCTGGTCTGGCTTGGACTCGAACTGCAGACGGGAGGTGTGCCTGAACATCAGCAGCGGCCTCACTTCCGTGATGGTGCCCGCAGTCATCGTCCGGCTCATCCGGGACCTTGCGGGCTGTGCTCTGAGGCCGCGTTTTGACCTGGGCCACGCTGCTGCCCGCAGATGAGCCCGGCATGCACGCCTGGCCTAAGATTCCAGTCGGCCGGGGTCAGAGCGCCAGTCAGGGGGAAGGAGGACCCAGGTGAGTTCCACAGAAAGAGATGAGATCAAGGAGGTCATCGGCCAGACGTTCGTGGCCGTTGGCACTCTCGCCCGTGCGCTGCACGTCGAAGACGCCCGCCTCGAGCCAACGCTCCATGCCATCACCGCCAACGCGGCAGCCGCTCACCCCGCCGCCAAGGACGCAGGGCTCATTCTCCTGATCGGCGGAAAGCTCATTCCCCAGGCCACGACGGGGCGGGCGCCCCAGCTCCTGGACATGAAGCAGCAGGACACGGGACGGGGTCCCTGCATCGAGGCCGCGCGTGAGCAAACGCTGCTCTGCATCAACGACCTACAGCGTGATCCTCGCTGGCCTGACTTCTCGGCAGAGGCCCGAGCGTGCGGTGTGAGAAGCATGCTCTGCGCGCCCCTGTGGATCAACGAGCGGACACTGGGGACACTCAGCCTGTACGCGCCGCAGTCAGCAGCGTTCAGCGACCACGACAAACGGATCATTGAGCTGTTCGCCACCCTGGCCGCGCTGGCCCTCGCTGAAGCCCAGCGAACAGAACATCTCAGGACCGCCCTGCTCAACCGCGACGTGATCGGCCAAGCCAAAGGCATCATCATGGCGCGCTACAACATCGACGCCGACGCCGCCTTTGCCACCCTCAAACGCCTCTCGCAAGACCAGAACAAGAAGCTGCACGAGATCGCCCGCCAAGTCACAGAAGACCGGGAAGTCCCCGACACAACCGAGCAATAACCTTCGCCGGCAGCTAGGGCGCTTCGGCGGTCCCGCCTGGTGTCAGGGCGCGGAGGGGGCCGGCGAGCTCGCGGGCGAAGAAGTCCATGAACCCGTCCGGGTCGGGTCCGGCGTTCATGGCGACCAGGTGATCGAAGCCGGCGTCGGCGAACTGCCGGGCCACCTCCAGGTGCCGGCCGGCGTCGGGACCGCAGGCGAACTGGGACTTGACCTGGTCAATGGTGATGCTCGCGGTCGCGGCCTCGAAGTTGACCGGGTTAGGCAACTCGGCCATGACCTTCCAGCCGGTCAGCGCGAACCGGCTCTTGTCCAGCACCGCCTGCGCGGCCTTGTCCTCGTCTGCCGCCCAGGCCAGGGGCATCTCGGCGTAGGCAGGCCCGCTGCCGCCCAGGTTCTGCCAGCTGGCGACCAGGTCGCCGTCCGGCTCGGTGGCGAACAGCCCGTCGCCCAGTTCCGCGGCGATCCGCGCCGATACCGGCCCGCTGGCCGCCACGGCGATGACCGGGAGCTTGCCGGGCAGATCGAACACGCGGGCGTCCTCGAGCTGCAGGTACTTGCCCTGGTAAGACTGGTAGCCGCCGCGCCACAGCAGCCGGATGATCTCCAGCGCCTCACGGAACCGCTCATGGCGCACCCGCTGGGCGGGGAAGCCGAGGCCGACGACGTGCTCGTTGAGCCGCTCGCCCGCCCCGGCGCCCAGCGTGAACCGGCCATCGCAGACCAGGGCCATGGTGGCCGCCGCCTGGGCGATGATCGCGGGGTGGTACCGCACCGACGGGCAGGTCACTCCGGTCGCCAGGCCGATCCGCGTGGTCTTCGCGGCGATCACGGGCAGGACGCTCCAGGTGAACGCGCTGTGGCCCTGCGCCTCCAGCCACGGGTGGTAGTGGTCGCTCATCTCCACGAAGTCAAACCCGGCCTCCTCGGCCAGCACGGCCTGCCGGATGAGCTCGGCAGGACCGAACGCTTCGGTCGCGAGCTTGTAGCCGATCCTCATGTCCTGCTCCTCTCCCGGGAAACCGCCGGTGCCGCTACCCGCCTGCCGATGCCCGACACCAGCCCATGGCACCGCGCGAGCGGCACTGACCAGGACGGCCCAGCGGATCTGGCCGGGACGGTTGGCCCCGGTCCTGCCGGGAAGCGGCGGTACCCCGGAACGCGAAGGCCAATCCCGGAACGGGGACAACCACCGCGACAAGCGGCAAAGGAGGAATCATGCCGAGTGTGTTCGACGTACTGGGTCAGGATCATCAAGAGGTCAAGCGGATGCTGTCCGAGCTTGAGAAGGGCCCGACCGCCGCGACCGGCGCCAGCGACAATCACCTGATGCTCCGCAAGAAGATGGTGGAGCAGCTGATCATCGAGGAATCCAAGCACGAGGCGCTGGAGGAGATGTACTTCTGGCCCGTCGTGCGGGACCGGCTCCCCGGCGGGAACCACCTCGCGGACACCGCCACCGGCCAGGAGCAGGAAGGCAAGCAAGTCCTGGATCAGCTGGACAAGCTGAACGCGGACCAGCCCGAATTCGAGCACCTGGTAGTCACGTTCATCGGCGCGGGCCGGGAGCACATCGCTTATGAGGAGGTCGAGGTCTGGCCGCTGCTCCGCGGAACGCTCACCGAGGAGGAGGCCGTCAGCATCGGCGACAAGATCGCTGCGGGCAAGAAGACCGCCCCGACCCGCCCGCACCCGAACACGCCGCCGTCACCGAGCGTGCTCAAGGGGGCCGGTCCCGCGGTAGCCGCGGCCGACCGGGTCCGCGACACGGCCACCGGCCGCGGCCGTGACTGACGGGGAACCAGCGAGAGGTCAGGCTGGCCGGAGCGGGCCTGCAGCGGACAGATGGACGGAGCACTGATGAGAGCAGTTACCTGGCAAGGCAAGCGTGACGTCCGGATCGAGCAAGTTCCCGATCCGGTGATCAAGGAACCTAACGACGCGATCGTGCGGATCACCAGCACCAACATCTGCGGTTCGGACCTGCACCTGTACGAGGTACTGGCGGCGTTCATGGAGCCCGGGGACATCCTGGGTCATGAGCCCATGGGTGGTCCAGGAGGTCGGCCCGGAAGCCGCCGGGCACATCTCGCCCGGTGACCGGGTGGGTGATCCCGTTCAACATTTCCTGCGGGCACTGCTGGATGTGCGAAACGGCAGCTGTTCGCCCAGTGCAAGACCACGCAGAACACGGAGCAGGGCAAGGGCGCCTCCCTGTTCGGCTACACCAAGCTGTTCAACGACAAGCTCGCCGAATGGGAAACCTTCTACAACTACCATCGCCCCCACGGGGCCCTCGGCGGCCAGATCCCCTACGAACGCCTACGGCAGAAGACCACCCGCAACCACGACCCCCGAGTAAACGATCTACGTCAGCTGCACACCGACACTGGACTTGTGGGCGTGAAGCTGAACTTCCTGATCGTCTCGCGTGCGGTGTCACTGCTGAGGCTGTCGTGGCGGGAGTCGTGGTGGAAAGATGCCCATCGACCGCCTCACCGTGATGCGGCCAGGTCTGCTGTACAGGCGGCCCTTCGGGGAATGCCCGAACCGGGGATGCTCTAGGCAGGGCCTGACTGGCAGCGGTATCGGCGCCGCCATCAGCTGCAATCTGCTGCACGTCGCCGGGGTCCCGGGCGGCTGCTTGCGCCAACGCACGCGCTGCGACCTACGATGCAAATCTCATCGGCACCGCCTCACGTGCCACCAGCAGGCGTGGCCTGACCAGCCGGGGCCCTGGTCGCAGACTCCCCGGTGGCACGAGCCAGCCGGCGAACCGCCAGCCAGCATTCCTGGCCCCGTTTGGGCGCAGTAGCGAGGGGTAGCGCGGGGTGTTCTTGATCGAGCTGAAGGACTCACCGCCCACAGAAGGAGTGACCATGCCGCGCTACACCACTTCGAGCCGGAAGAAACAGCCCGCACAGCAACTGGCCGGGGGCATGGGCATCGCTTTCGCAGCCGGGGCAGTGACGGCAGCCAGCCTGATCCTGGGCCGCAAGGCGGTGACGGCAGCGAAGGTCGGCAAAGGCCATCCCCTGAAGCACCGCATGCTCGACGCAGCCTCGGGCGCCATGCAAACGAAGTACCCGCTGGCCGCGATGAGCACCTATCTGAACGGCTTCCACATGTACGCCGACGACATGGGCCTGCAGGTGGAGGCGTCGCATTTCTGCATCCACCTGCGTCCCGATCTGCATGAGTGCGTAATCTTCGATTGCAATGAGCCTGACGCCCGCCTGATCGGGATCGAGTACATCACCAGTGAGGAGCGGTTCCGGAGCCTGCCCGACGACGAGAAGCGCTTGTGGCACAGCCACCACTATGAGGTCAAGTCCGGCATCCTGGTCGCCCCGGGGGTTCCTGACCTGGCCGAACACACCTACTTTGACGATCTGGTGTTGACCTACGGGAAGACGTTCCACACCTGGCAGTATGACCGCGATGATTTCCCTTACGGAGTCCCGCAGCTGATGATGGGCCTGACCGGGGACGGCCAGGCCAATGAGACCCTGATCAACGAGCGGGACCGCAGGCTCGGCATCTCTACCCCGCACAAGCGCCAGAACCGAGCGGACATCCCGTGGCCGGAGGTGGTGCCGGGCGCCAACTCCTGGGAGAGCGGGCGGACCGTGCAGACGTGCCTGCAGGAGAGGGACTTCAAGCAGTAGTCACGCCGGCTTGCACCCCTGGCACCAGCTCATCGGATAAGCCACTCCCGGACCCGGAACCAGCCTATGGCGCGATCGGGCCGACAGCCTGTCCGCCCCCTGTACACCTCCGGTCCGCGAGGCACCAAAACTTCTGCCTGGCCCTGGCGTGCAAGGGCTCAGTCTCCGAAGCCGTATGCGCGGGCGCAGCAAGCAGGGTGCGGCCGCGTCTTTGCGACCTCGGAGGCTGCTCTATTCTCCTGGCTGGATTAGGCCGCTGCCACGGCTACAGCCGTTAGCTAATGCGGCGAGCGCGGTGACGAGCTTTCAGCCACACCGCGCCATCGTTACCGCCTCGGACTCCGGCATCGGCCGTGCGACGGCCGTCGCCCTCGCCGCGTCGGGGATGGACATCGGCGTCACCTGGCACTCCGATGAGGTAGGGCGCAGACACCGCCGCTGAGGTCCGTGCCACCGGGGTCAACGCCGAGGTGGCCCGGCTGGACACGGCCGACCTGCCTAGCTGCGGGGACGTCATCGACGAACTGGTCGGCCGCCTGGACGGCGTGGACGTGTTCGTGAGCAACGCTGGCACCGGGACGAGCACGCTGGCTCTGGACATGACGTTTGAGGAATGGCGCCACGTGATGACACGCCGATACGCCGGGCTGGCCGACTGCCGTCGGCGGCTCTTGCTGTAGTGCTTCAGCGAGCGGCTGGCTGAGCCGTGCGGGGCGGCGGGGCGGCAACTGCGGCTTCGGGCGGTCCAGGCCAGCCTGCCGTGATGAACAGGTGCTGCTGGCCGGTCCGGGTGGAGCACGCCGATTGGGGTCGTGGCAGGGTGCTGACCAGCGAGGACGAGCGGATGACCGTGCTGTCCGACGAGGTCGGCTACCAGGAACTGGCCACCGGGGGGTGCCCGGGGAACAGTTGCTCAGCCTGGTCGGCCGCTGAGCCGGCGCTCCGCCCGGCCGGTCCGGGCCGGGAGCCTGGCCTAG
>CAWINS010000050.1:0-29931 GCA_963837335.1 uncultured Actinomycetes bacterium
ATCCCGCCTACCCCGGGTTTGCGCTGCCAGCACCGTGGAAGGTGCCAGCTAACGGATTGCGGCGTGCCAGGCGACGAAGAGGAGTCGGCCATGGGTGTGGCTAAGAAGGCAAAGCACAAGGCGAAGGCAGCCAAGAGCAAGACTAAGAAGGATGCCGGCAAGGTTAAGCACAAGGGCAAGAAAGCCAAGAATGCTGCGAAGCATTGACCATGCCCGCCTGCTGATGCGCTAGTTGCGGTCTGCCACCCTACCTGTACGCCCAGCACCTGCTGAGGGGGTCCGGTTTCCGCCCGGGGGACTGCGGGCGGGCGCATGCCGCAGTTCGGTTTTCCGGCTCGATGAGCCACACTGACAGGACCACCGGCCCCGGCGCTGCGGCCGCGCACCAACCCGTGCGTCCTCGCCCTGGCTCGTGGGCAACCGGCGCGGAGGGGAGGTGCCATGGAGTTCCTGCAGCCGCTGACGTGGGCAGAAGCCCTGCAGCTGAAGGCGGCGTACCCGCACGCAGTGCCCATCCAGGGCGGCACCGACGTCATGGTCGAGCTGAACTTCGACCGGTACCGGCCGGAGTACCTCCTCGACCTGTCTCGCGTGCCTGAGCTGGCCGAGTGGGCACCGGACAATGGGCAGATCTGGCTCGGCGCCGGGGTGACCTACACGAGAGTGCAGACCGAGCTGGGTGACCGGCTGCCCGGGCTGGCCATGGCGTCCCGCACCGTCGGGTCGCCGCAGATCCGCAACCGGGGCACGGTCGGCGGCAACCTCGGGGCCGCGTCCCCCGCGGGCGACGCCCATCCCCCGCTGCTGGCCGCGCACGCGCAGGTGCAGGTCGAGTCGGTGCGCGGCGCGCGGCTGATCCCAGCCGACGAGTTCTACACCGGGGTGAAACGCAACGCGCTGGACCCGGACGAGCTGATCAAGGCGGTACTTATCACCCCGCCCGCTGGACCACAGCAGTTCTGCAAGATCGGCACCCGCAACGCGATGGTCATCGCGGTGGCCGCGTTCAGCCTGGCCCTGCACCCGGACCGGCAGGCCGTCGGCACCGGCATCGGCTCGGCAGGCCCGACCCCGCGCCGCGCGCGGGCCGCCGAAGACTTCCTGGCCCAGGCGCTGGCCGAAGACGGCCTGTGGGAATCGCGCGGTAACCTGCCCGACGCCACCAGCCGCCGGTTCGCGGACCTGGTCGCCGAGGCGGCCGCGCCGATCGACGATGTCCGGGGCAGCGCACGGTACCGGGTGCACGCCCTGTCGGTGATGGCCCGGCGCGCGCTGACCTGGGCGTGGCATGACTTCCGGAGGGCGTGAGGCATGCGGATCACCTGCAGCGTCAACGGCGAGCAGCAGCAGGCCGACGACGTCTGGGAGGGCGAGAGCCTGCTCTATGTGCTGCGCGAGCGGCTCGGGTTCCCCGGCTCGAAGAACGCGTGCGAGCAGGGCGAGTGCGGCTCGTGCACGGTCTACCTGGACGGCGTGCTGTCGTGCGCTTGCCTGGTGGCGGCCGGCCAGGCCCAGAGCCGGGACATCCGCACGGTCGAAGGCCTCGCGCCCGGGGGCGAGCTGTCCACCGTGCAGCGCGCGTTCCTGGAGGCGGGCGCGGTGCAGTGTGGCTTCTGCACCCCCGGGCTGCTGATCGCCGCGCACGACCTGATCGAGCGGCAGCCCGCGCCGGGCGACGCCGAGATCCGGGAGGCCCTGGCCGGCAACCTGTGCCGGTGCACCGGGTACGAGAAGATCATGGAAGCGGTCCGCCTGGCGGCGGCCTGGCGGTCTGGCGCCGGGGAGTGAGCCGATGACGGCACCGACCACCCCCACCCGGTCATCACCCGGCCGGACCACCCCGGTATCCGGCGGGGTAGGCAGCAGCGCGCGCCGGCCGGACGGCACGCCCAAGGTCACCGGGGAGTTCGTCTACTCCAGCGACCTGTGGCTGGACGGGATGATCTGGGGGGTTACGCTGCGCAGCCCGCACCCCTACGCCCGGATCCGCTCCATCGAGACCGCCGAGGCGCTGGCCATGCCGGGCGTGTCCGCGGTGCTGACCCAGGAGGATGTGCCGGGTAAGAAGTTCTACGGGCTTGAGATCACCGACCAGCCGGTGCTGGCCACCGACGTCGTGCGCTACCAGGGCGAGCCGGTCGCGCTGGTAGCGGCCGGCCACCCGGAGATCGCCCGCCAGGCGGCCAAGCGGATCCGGGTGGACTACGAGGTGTACGAGCCGGTCACCGACGCCCACGAGGCCCTGGGCCACCCGAGGTGGAACCTGGTGCACACGGTTCCGGGAAAGGTCAGCGAGCTGTCCCGGGAGCGGGCCCAGCTGCATCCGAAGGGCAACCTGGTGCGGCACCTGAAGCTGCGCAAGGGTGACCCGGAGCCGGTGGCCGACATCGTGGTAACCGGCGAGTACCAGGTGGGCATGCAGGACCAGGCCTTCCTCGGCCCGGAGTCGGGGCTCGCCGTGCCGGCCGAGGACGGCGGCGTGGAGCTGTACGTCGCCACCCAGTGGCTGCACGTGGACCAGCGGCAGATCTGCTCAGCCCTCGGCCTGCCGCCGGAGATGGTGCGGCTGACGCTGGCCGGCGTGGGCGGTGCGTTCGGCGGCCGGGAGGACCTGTCCATGCACGTGCACGCGTGCCTGCTGGCCCTGCGCACCGGCAGGCCGGTGAAGATGGTCTACAACCGGGAGGAGTCGTTCTTCGGGCACGTGCACCGGCACCCGGCGCTGATGCGCTTCGAGCACGGCGCGGACCGGGATGGCCGGCTGGTCTACGTCAAGGCCCAGATCTACCTGGACGGCGGGGCGTACGCGTCCAGCACCCCGGCGGTGGTCGGGAACGCGGGCACGATGGGCATCGGCCCGTACGTGGTGCCCAACGTGCAGGTCAACGCCTACGGCGCGTACACCAACAACCCGCCGTGCGGGGCCATGCGCGGCTTCGGCTCGGTGCAGGCCGCGTTCGCCCACGAGGCCCAGATGGACAAGCTGGCGGCCGCGCTGGGCCTGGACCCGGTGGAGCTGCGCTGCCGCAACGCGATGACCCAGGGCGCGGAGGCGCCGACCGGGCAGGTCATCGACAGCCCGGCGCCGGTCGGGGAACTGCTGCGCCGGGTGCAGGCCATGCCGCTGCCGCCGCCGCACAGCGCGGACGGCGGGCTGGACCTGCGGGATCTGCCCGGCGGCGTCGCCAACACCACCCACGGCGAGGGCGTGGTGCGCGGCGTCGGCTACGCGGTGGCCTACAAGAATGTCGGGTTCTCCGAGGGCTTCGACGACTACTCCACGGCCCGGGTCCAGCTCGAGGTGCTGTCCGGGGAAGTGACCGCGACGGTGCACACCGCGTCGGCCGAGGTCGGCCAGGGACTGGTCACCGTCGAGCAGCAGATCGTGCGCACCGAGCTGGGCGTCGGCCGGGTCATCGCGGCGCCCAAGGACACCCGGGTGGGCAGCGGCGGATCGTCATCCGCGTCCCGGCAGACCTACGTCACCGGCGGCGCGGTCAAGGCCGCGTGCGAGAAGGTGCGCGAGCGCGCGCTGGCCGTCATCCAGCACCGGCTCGGCCGGACCGTGCCCGGCCTGCGGCTGGAGGGCGGCACAGTGGTCTCGGCGGGCGAGGGAATCCTCGGTGAGCTGGCCGACCTGCTGGGTGACGAGGTCATCGACGAGACCGTCGAATGGCGGCACCGGCCGACCAAGGCGCTCGACCCGGAGACCGGGCAGGGCTTTGCGCACGTGCAGTACGCGTTCGCGGCGCACCGCGCGGTCGTGGACGTGGACACCGAACTCGGCCTGGTCAAAGTGGTCGCGCTGGACTGCGTCCAGGACGTGGGCAAGGCCATCAACCCGCAGGCGGTGCTCGGGCAGATCCAGGGCGGCTCGGCGCAGGGGCTGGGGCTGGCCGTGATGGAGGAGATCCAGATCTCCGGCGGCAAGATCAGGAACCCGTCCTTCACCGACTACCTGATCCCCACCATCCTCGACATGCCCCCGATGCGGATCGAGGTGCTCGAATACCCCGACCCGCACGCGCCCTACGGCCTGCGCGGGGTCGGCGAGCCGCCGACGATCTCCTCCGGCCCGGCCGTCGTGGCCGCCATCCGCGCCGCCACCGGGCTGCCGCTGAACCAGGTGCCGGTCCGGCCGGAGCACATCACCGGCACCTGAGGTCAGAACTGCACGCCGCGGGTCAGCGCCCCGTCCACCAGCAGGTTGGCGCCAGTCATGAAGCTGGCCGCCGGGCTGGCCAGGAACACCGCTGCGCGGGCGATCTCCTCCGGCCTGGCCATCCGGCCGGTCGGGTTCAGCCCCAGGGCCGTGCCGAACAGGTCGGGGTTCTGCTGCTCGATGTTCTGCCAGACACCACCGTCGAAGTAGGTGTTGCCCGGGGACAGCGAGTTGGCCCGGATGCCCTTGTCCGCCAGCTGGTAGGCCAGCCCCTGGGTGTAGTGGATGATGGCCGCCTTGAACGTGCCGTACGGTCCGGCCGCGAAGTCGATCTCCCGGCCGGACACGCTGGCGATGGTGACGATCGACGCGGCGTCGCTGCGCTCCAGGTAGGGCAGGGCCGCGTTGACCAGGCGGACCGTGCCCATCATGTCCGTGTCGAAGCTGGCCTGCCAGTTGGCGGGCTCGTCCGGGATGGCCAGCGCGCTGACGTTGGCCACCACGATGTCCAGGCCGCCCAGTTCGGCGGCGCTGTCATCGACCCACTGCGTCAGGCCCGCCTCGTCGGCCACGTCGACGACCCGCCCGATGGCGACGCGGCCGTTCCCGGTCAGCACCTCGACCGCGCCGGTGACGTCGCTGCCGGTGCGGGCGCAGAACCCGACGGCAGCGCCCTCGGCGGCCAGCGTCTCCACGATGGCCCGCCCGATCCCCCTGGTGCCCCCGGTTACCAGGGCCCGGCGGCCCTGCAGACCCAGATCCACCTGATGCCTCCTTACTGGCCGGCGGCCGCAGCCGCCTCGCGTAGCTGCCGGTGCGTGCCGTCGTAGGCCGTTGACTGCGGGAGCAGCGCCTTGGCCACCTTGGTGACCGCGCTGTAGTTGGCGTCCACCACGTTGGCCAGCGGGGTCTCGCTGGTCTGCGAGAGCAGCTGGTAGGCGTCCAGCTTGTCCAGCCCGTACAGCTCGCTGAGCCAGCTCACCATGCCGACCTGGCTCACCCGCCAGGCGTCCTCGAGTGGACGGCTGGATCCGACCACGATGAGGTGCTCATCGGTCTCCAGCCGCGGCCAGGCCGGGCCGCCGCCCTTGATCAGGTCCACGATCAGCGTGACATCCATCGCGCCTTCCACCGCGGTGCCGCACGCCTCGCCTTCGCCCTGCCGGTAGTGCCCGTCACCGACCGAGAACAGCGCGCCGGGCACGTTGACGCCCAGATAGCAGGTGGCGCCGGCGCGCATTTCCGGGGTGTCCATGTTCCCGCCGAACGTGTCCGGCACCAGCGAGGAGCGCACCTCCCCGGCGGCCGGGGCCACCCCGACCGTGCCCAGCATCGGGTCCATCGGCAGCTCCAGCCGGAAGTCGCTGGCCGCGGCCTGGAACTCGACCGTCCACCGGTCCCGGTTCACCTCGTAGATCCAGGTCCGCTCGGGCAGCGGGTCCTGCAGTGTCGCGGTGCGGTCGGTGCTGGTCAGCCCGCCGAACAGCGGGATCGTGCAGGACGCGCCGTAGCCACGGGCCGGGGTGAGGCCCGCAAAGTGCAGCGCCAGGGTGTCGCCTGGCTCGGCGCCCTCCACATAGAACGGGCCGGTCTGCGGGTTGACGAACGGCATGGTCAGCGACGTGCTGGGCAGGTCCGCGGTGCTCCGGATGCCGCCGCAGAACGCATCCTCGGTCCACAGCCGCAGCATCGTCCCGGGCACCACCTTGCGGACCGGCGCGACGCCGCCGAACGTGAACGCGTACTGCTCGCGCTCCGGGCGGAACTCGACAATCTCCATGGACGGCCTTTCCCTCCTGCTCAGCGCAGTGACACGTGCGAGCGGTTCAGCTCCCGGGCGCTGCGCACGCCGAGCAGCTGGAGCGTGCGGGCGAACTCCGCGCCGAGGATGCCGATCGCCTGGTCCACCCCGCGCTCCCCGCCGGCCATCAGCCCGTACAAGAACGCCCGGCCGACCAGGCAGGCTTTCGCGCCCAGGGCCAGCGCCGCGACGATGTCCCCGCCGTGCATGATCCCGGTGTCCAGCAGGATCTCGGCCCGGTCGCCGACCGCGTCGGCGATCCGCGGCAGCACCTCGAGCGGGGCGGCGGCCCGGTCCAGCTGGCGGCCGCCGTGCGTGGAGATGACGATCCCGTCCGCGCCGTGATCCACGGCGGCGCGGGCGTCGGCCACGGTGTGGATGCCCTTGAGCAGCAGCGGGCCGGCCCAGGCCGCGCGCAGCCACTCGATGTCCGCGAACGTCACGGTCGGGTCGAACATCGTGTTCACCAGCTCGGCGACGGTGCCGCGCCACTCGTTCAGGCTGGCGAAGCTGAGCGGCTCGGTGGTAAGCAGGTTGAACCACCAGGCCGGGTGGACCGCCGCGTCGAGCACGGTGGCGGGGGTGAGCGCGGGCGGCACGGTCAGCCCGTTGCGCACGTCCCGCATCCGGGCTCCGCCGACCGGGGTGTCCACGGTCAGCAGCAGGGCCTCGTAGCCAGCCGCGCGGGCCCGCTCCAGCAGGTCCTTGCCGGCCGCGCGGTCCTTCCACACGTACAGCTGGAACCACTTGCCCGCGTCCGGCGCGGCCGCCGCCACCTCCTCGATCGAGGCGGTGCCCATGGTAGACAGCGAGAACGTCACCCCGGCCCGCTGCGCGGCCCGCGCCGCGGCCAGCTCACCCTCGTGGTGCATCATCCGGGTAAACCCGGTCGGCGCGAGCGCGAACGGCAGGGCCCAGCGCCGTCCGAGCACCGTGACGGCGGGGTCGGGGTCGCTGACGTCGCGTAGCGCCTGAGGGTGGAACTCCACGCGGGCGAACGCGTTGCGCGCGCGGCGCAGGCTGATTTCCCGTTCCGCGGCCCCGTCGGTGTAGTCGAACACGGCCCGCGGCACCCGGCGGGCGGCGATCTGCCGCAGGTCGGGGATCGTGTGCGCGCGGCCGAGCCGCCGCTCGGTGGAGTTGAGCGGAATCCGCTCCGGGCGCAACAGCGGCTGGAACTCCGACCAGCGGGGAAGCCGCCTGCGCGCCAACGTCACCCTCCTCCCGGTTCCCGACAGTCTGTCCTGCCCACGCAGCCCCCGCAAGCAGGTGAGACCCGGCCCGGACGGGGCGATCCACCAGCGGTATACCTCTTGGGTTATCCGGCCCGCCTGGCGCCGTCAGGCGGGCCGGAGTCCTGGTGCCTGCTTAGGGCTGGAGCACGATGCGCGCCCTGGTCTTGCCGTGCAGGACTTCGTCGATGGCGTCGTTGACGTCCTCGAGCGGGCGGGTCTCGGTCACCACGCGGGTGCGGCCGGCGCGGTGCAGGGCGAACACGGTGGCCAGGTCGGCGCGGGTCCCCACGATGGACCCGATCACCGAGGTGCCGTTCAGCACGGTATCGAAGACCGGGATCTGCAGCGTGCCCCCGGCGGGCAGCGCGACCAGCACGAGCCGGCCGCCGCGCCGCAGGCCCGCGTAGGCGGTGGCGAACGACTTGTCGTCCACGGCCAGCCCGATGGCGACGCTGGCGCCGCCGTGGGCCTGCAGGACCTTGGCCGGGTCTTCGGTGCGTGCGTCGATGACCAGGTCGGCGCCCAGATCCTTGGCCAGCTGCAGCTTCTCGTCGGTGATGTCGATGGCGGCCACGGTGCCGCCGAAGATCTTGGCGTACTGCACCGCGAGGTGACCGAGCCCGCCGACGCCGGAGATGGCGACCAGGTCGCCGGGGCGGACGTTGCCCACCTTGACGGCCTTATACGTGGTGACGCCTGCGCAGGTGAGGGGGGCGGCGTCGATGGGATCGATGCCGTCGGGCACCGGCGCCGCGAAGGCTGCGTCGGCGGTGAAGCATTCGGCGAAGCCCCCGTCGACGGAGTAGCCGGTGTTCTGCTGCTTTAGGCAGAGCGTCTCCCAGCCGGTCAGGCAGTGCTCGCAGGTGCCACAGGCGTAGCCCAGCCAGGGCACCGCGACCCGCTGGCCGGGCTGGATGCTGGTCACGCCTTCGCCGACTGAGTACACGATGCCGACACCTTCGTGGCCCGGCACGAAGGGCGGAGTGGGGGTGACTGGCCAGTCCCCGCAGGCGGCGTGGATGTCGGTGTGGCACAGGCCGGATGCTTCCATCCGGACGGCGACCTGGCCGGGGCCTGGTCCTGGGATGGGCCGGTCTTCGATGACCAGTGGCTGGCCGAACGCGCGGACTACTGCGGTTTTCATGATTTCTCTCCTTCAGGATGTGCCCCGCCGGCCAGTGGCCCAGACGGCGGCCCGGCCAGATCCGGCCCCCGCTGGGGAGGGGGCCGGATCTGGCCGGGGGCTGGTCAGACGGTCACGGTGCTGGCATGAGCGGTCTTGTCCAGGACCTCGGTCTCGGCCGGGACCCGGCGACCGTGCACCAGGCCGATGGCGGAGAGGATGAGCAGCAGGACGGCGCCGGTGAAGGATGCGATCGCGGCGAACAGGGCGATCTGGCCGAACATCCAGAAGCCGTAGGCCTCGAGCAGCATCGAGCGGAGCGTGGTGCCACGGAACACGGTCTGCACCAGCCCGGCCAGCGCGGTGTTCTTCGGCTGGGCCAGCGACTCGCCGGACAGCTGCGAATAGGTCTGGCCCTTGCCCATCTCGGCGAGGTGGACGGCGATGAAGTGGTCGGCGTAGGTCTTGGCCTGCGCGCCGGTGGTCAGCGTCTGCCCGGCGTAGGTACCCATGGCGGCCTGGTCGGAGGCGGGCAGGGCCTTGAACTCGGGGTTGCTGGTGGTCGGGAAGACGATCTTCTGGGCGACGAGCTGGTCGTGCACCTGCCCGTTAGAGAACGAGTAGCCCCACATCAGCAGCCCGCCCGCGACGAGCAGCACCGCGGCCAGGACGAGCCCGCCCGCGCTGACCAGTACATCGAAAGTCTTGCGGCGCATTTTTGGTGCCTCCTTAGGCACCGGGCCTGAGGCCCGGTAATTGGTTCGACATATGAGAGCTTCCCGCGAACCAGAATCGGCGGGCAGGGCCGCGTGACCCTGACTGGGAAGGACCTCAGTCCCCGCGCCAGCAGGCCTTAGTCGGGACCGTCCGGCACTGGGACCTACGACTCCTTCAGTCCCGACCTTGGGCCCTGGCAGGCTGGGCCACAGAAGGCAACCGTGAGCGAACAGGCGTGCTCAGGCTTGAAGGCGCGTAGACCAAAAGATCGGCGTGAGAAAGCTCACGGCGAAAGGGAAAGAGGAGTCCGGTAATGAAGCGCATCACCGTGGCAGCGATTGCTGCCGCCACAGTCGTCATCCTGTTCGCGGGCAAGGATGACATCCGCCGATTCCGCCGCATGCGCAGCATGTGAATGCGGTAGCCATCACGGCCAGCTGTCCGTTTGACCGGAGGAACCAGGGCACGGAAGAAGGAAGCAGAGATGACCCGCTGCCATGACGCACCCGGGGCGCTGCCTGCGCAGTTGCCCTGGCAGGCGATGGCTGATCTGGTGGCCGCGGCGACCATGGCGCCCTCGATGCACAACACGCAGCCGTGGCGTTTCCGGATCGGGCCGGCCAGCCAGACGATTGACTTGTACGCCGACCCGGCCCGGATGCTGCGGTTCGGTGACCCAGATGGCCGTGCGCTGCATATCGCGTGCGGCGCTGCGCTGTTCAATCTCCGGCTGGCCGCCGCGGTGGCTGGCCGTCAGCCGGTGGTCAGGCTGCTTCCTGATCCTGGCCAGCCGCTGCTGCTCGCCACGGTGCGGCTGGCCGGGAAGCGCCGGCCTCAGCCCGATGAGCTGGAGTTGCACGAGGCTGTCTTCGCGCGTCATACCAACCGGAGCCCGTACAGCAGCCAGCCGGTGCCGCCGGGTGTCCTGGCCGAATTGGCCAGGGCCGCGCGGCTAGAGGGCGCGATCGTGCATTTCCCGGACCATCAGGAGGCCATCCGCCTGCTGGGGCTGGCCCGGGACGCCGAGCGCGGCCTGCTCGCCGATCCTGGCTACCGGGGTGAGCTGGCCCGCTGGGCGGGCGGAGCGCGGGATCGTGAAGGCCTCCCTGACCAGGTCGTGGCCCCCCATGACCCTCGCGGGACCGCCCCGGTGCGCGACTTCACGCCCGCCGGGCCGGCCAGTTATGCCTGGTTCGAAGACGAGCCGCAGCTGGCTGTGCTGGCCACGCCTTTCAGTGGCCGGGCCGACTGGCTGCGCGCCGGGCAGGCCCTGGAGCGTGCCTGGCTGACGGCCACGGCCCGGGGCCTGGCGGTCTGCCCGCTCACTCACCCCCTGGAAACGGCCGACGCCTGGCTGGTCCGAGACCCCCGGTCCGGCGCCGAAAATCCGCAAATGATCCTCCGGCTGGGCTACGGGCTGCCGGTCCCGCGCACCCACCGCCGGCCCATCCGCGACGTACTGGATGGTCCGATGTAGTGGATTCGTGCCGCCCGCCCCCGTGCCTCGTGCCGCCCGGCCCGGTGCCTCGCGGCGCTCACGCAGGGCCGAACGGCATCTGGTTCGGGTCCTTCGGTCCTTAGCGAGCGCGACGGCGAGCGCCAGACTGATGCCAGGCCTGGAAGAGACCCGACGGGCCCATCTATGACAGGAGATAGCACCGTGGCAACTCAGGAACCGGATAACGGCAGCCGTCCGCCCGCGACCAGCGAACCGGTCATCGAGGCCCTGGACGAGACGCAGTGCCTGTCCCTGATCGCCGGGGGCGGTGTCGGCCGGATCGGATACTCCAGCCGGTTCGGGCCGGCGGTGCTGCCAGTCAACTACGACTTCTATGAGCAGACGATCGTGTTCCGCACCGGGCTGCACAGTTCGATGGTGGAGGATCTGCGCACCGGGATCGCCGACGCTGAATACAACGTCGCGTTCGAGATAGACGAGATACAGCCGGTCACCCAGGAAGGCTGGAGCGTCCTGGTTCAGGGCGCGGCGCACTTCGTCGAATCGGATGAGGAACTCACCCCGATCGCCGAGCTTGGCGTGCAGGCGTGGGCGGGCGGCCGTAAGGAACAGTTCATCCGCATCATCCCCAGGCACGTCACCGGCCGGCGTATCCGGAGGGCCCCGGAGCCGGCATGAACGCGAACGACGACCCGCGGCGCCAAACGTCCCAGTGATTCGGGTCATTTAGCCCGTGAATTCAACGGCCGCTCCGGGCAGGCTTAGAGCACCGGATCAGCAGCGGAGGCTCTAATGACGGCTCCAGAAGCACCAGAAAGGACACTGTGATGCGGGCGCGTGCGGGTGACACGCTGCTGGTGTCCGGCAGCCATACTCGTACCGGCCTTATCGTCCGCGTCGTCGGGCAGAATGGTGCCCCGCCGTATGTGGTGAAATGGCTGGCCGATGGTCATATCGCGATGGTGACTCCCGACCAGTACTCGCGTATAGTTCCTGCCCCCGTGGGCTGGCGCAAGTCCCGCTGACGGCCTGGTAACCAGGCGAGGGAGCTGCGGCTGGCTGCGGTGGTCATGGTGAGCCTCATTGCCATACCATCTGGTCATCGCACCCGAGGCTGCCGGAGGAGGCCTGCCTCCATGGAATCCTCCGAGCCGCATCCGATCCTTCCGCAGCTGCGGCTTGATGACCTGCTGTCCGAGCTTCAGGGCCGGTTGCAGGCGGTGGTCGCCACCCGCGACCGGGTGCAGGGCCTGCTTGAGGCGGTTCTCGCGGTGGGCAGCAACCTCGAGCTCGAAGCGGTGCTCCGCCGCATCGTGGAAGCCGCGGTCACCTTGGTGGACGCGCGCTACGGTGCTCTGGGCGTAGTCGGCGAAGACGGCCGGCTGGCCGAGTTCATCCCGGTCGGCCTGGATGAGGCCGAGATCGCCGCGATCGATCATTGGCCCGAGGGCCGTGGCCTGCTCGGGCAACTGATCACGGATCCGCGCCCGTTGCGGCTGGCCAGCATCGCGGGCCATGCCCAGTCCTCGGGATTCCCGGACGGTCATCCGCCCATGCGGACCTTCCTCGGCGTACCGCTCCGGATCCGGGATGAGGTCTACGGCAACCTGTACCTGACCGAGAAGCGGAACGGCGCGGCCTTCGACGAGGAAGACGAGATCCTGGTCACCGCGCTGTCGGCCGCGGCCGGGGTGGCGATCGAGAACGCCCGGCTGTTCAATGAGGGCCAGCGGCAGCAGCGGTGGCTGCGCGCCAGTTCCGAGGTGATCCGGCGGCTGCTGGCCGGGGCTGCGGTGGAAGAGGTGCTGGGGTTCGTCACCGAGCAGACCCTGCAGATGACCGGAGCCGACCTGGTCGTGCTGGCGCTTCCTGAAGCAGGCCGCCGCCAGCTGGTGGTGACTCACGCCGCTGGCGAGGGTGCGCAGCACGCCCTGGGCCTGGTCTTTCCCACGGCAGCGTCGCTGTCGGGGGAGGTGCTGGTTTCTGGTCAGCCGGTCACGGTGGAGGACTTCCGCACCGATGAGCGGGTGGCGAGGGCGGCCCGGGAGAACCTGGACCTGGGACCGGCGATCGTCTTCCCGCTCGGCGCGGCTGGCAGCGCGCGCGGTGTGCTGACCATTGGACGCCACCCCGGTGCGATGCCGCTTCCGCGAGCCGCCGTGGACCTCGTCACTACGTTCGCGGCCCAGGCCGCGATCGCGCTGGAGCTGGCTGAGCGGCGCAGCGATGCGGAGCGGCTGGCGGTGTTCGAAGACCGGGACCGGATCGCCCGGGACCTGCACGACCTGGTCATCCAGCGGCTTTACGCCAGCGGGATGAAGCTGCAGGGCACGCTGCCGATGATCGACCGCCCGGCAGTCGAAGAGCGGGTCAGCAGCGTGGTCGACGACCTGGATATGACGATCAACGACATCCGCCAGGCGATTTTTGCCTTGCAGGCCCGGGGCAAGGCTGCCCCTGTGCTCCGCGACAAGGTCATGGACGTGATCGAGGAGATGACCGAGCCGATGGGCATGACCGCCTCGCTCCGGCTCACTGGCCACCTGGACGGCAGGATCCCTGAGGACATCGGCGAGGACATGCTGCACGCGCTGCGCGAGGCGCTGTCGAATGCGGCCCGCCACGGGAAGGCCACCAGTACCGAGGTGAACATCGCCGCAGGCAGCGAACTGAGCCTCCTCGTCCGTGACAACGGCTGCGGCATCACCGATACTTCCCGCCGCAGCGGGCTGGCCAACCTCGCTCAGCGCGCTGAGCATTATGGAGGCACGCTCACCGTCGGGCCGGGGGACAGCGGCGGGACGGAACTGCACTGGCGGGTGCCGCTGCCCGGGCAGGCATCCGCAGGGACAGCAGGTCGTTAGTCGCGGACTTTGTCCTGGCCGTCGAAGATCCGGGCCGCGAAGGCGGCGGCTTGCGTCCGGCGCTGCATGCCCAGCTTGACGAACAATGCCGACACGTAGTTCTTGACCGTTTTCTCCGCCAGGAACAGGCGCTCGCCGATCTGCCGGTTGGTCAGTCCCTCGCCGATCAGCTCCAGGATCCGCTTTTCCTGGGCGGTGAGCCCGGTGAGCGGGTCAGACTGCGCAGTCTGATCGCGCATCCGCTTCATGACCCGGCTGGCGGCTTCCGGATCCAGCATCGACTCGCCGGCCGCCAGCGTCCGCACCGCACTGACCAGGTCGGTGCCGCGGATCCGCTTGAGCACGTATCCGGCCGCACCGGCCATGATCGCGTCGAACAGCGCCTCGTCGTCCCCGAACGAGGTGAGCATCAGGCAGGCGACCTCCGGCATCTTCGACCGGATGTCGCGGCACACGCTGACGCCATCACCGTCCGGGAGCTGGACGTCGAGCACAGCCACGTCTGGCTTCAGGGCCGGGATCCTGGCCAGGGCGGATTCGGCGGTGCCCGCCTCACCGACGACGATGATGTCAGGCTCGGCTTCCAGGAGGTCTTTCACGCCCACCCGGACGATCTCATGATCGTCAAGCAGGAAAACGCCGATCTTCCGCTGCGCCGCCTCTGATCCGTCCATCTGGCCGGGCCTTCCTGTTGGCTGCTACCCGGTGCAAGACCAGGTGTGCTGCGGCTTGCCGGTGACTGTCAGTTCACCTTAGCCGCGCTCGCACGCCTGGTCAGTGGACCATGGTCCCGACTGCACCGGGGCTAACGGCATCCACCGCCGGCCCCGCTGCGCCTTTACTCTGCGGCCTCAGCTGTCTCGGCCAGCCTTAACCATTTCTTTACCAGCCGGGGACCAAGGTCCCTCTGGACCGTGACTGATATCACTTCCGGCGGATTCACGACCACGACCATCCTGAGACGGTCGCCAATTTCCGTGCCAGTAGCAGGAGACCTCATGAGACCGCTCAGGACTATGGCTGCAGCTCCCATTAATCTTGATCATCCCGGTACGTACCTGCACTGGTCAATCTTCACCGTGTCGGTCGCCAATCTCTGCCTTATCGCGGTCATGGTAGTGATATTTGGCGCCGCACTGCTGTTGCCCTTCCCCAAAGGCCGCACCTACCCACCGGCCCCGGACGAGACCGGTCCCGCTGACCCTGACGGGCAGGCCGCTGCGGCCGGCTCCGACGAGGACGCCGGCATGTGGACCAACCGGGTCCGCCGCTTCGCCACCCGGATCCTGCCGCCCGGCAAGCTGCTGCCCGACCGCCAGCCCGCCTACGTGGCCTCCTGGATCTACGTGTTCGGCGTGGGCAGCCTGGCCGCCTTCGGCGTGGTCGTGGTCTCCGGCTTCGCCCTGGCTCTCGGCGGGCCCGATTGGTGGCATTACAACGCGGTTGGCCATTTCTTCAACAGCCTGCACCTGTGGAGCGTCGAGCTCTTCATGGCGCTGCTGGTCATTCACCTGTGGGGCAAGTTCTGGATGGCGGCCTGGCGGGGCAAGCGGGCCTGGACCTGGGTGACCGGCGTGGTCGCGTTCGCCGCCTCGGTCGTCGAATGCTTCACCGGGTACGTCTCCCAGCAGAACTTCGACTCACAATGGATCTCGGCCAGCGGCAAGGATGCGTTCAACCCGGTCGGGGTGGGCGCGTTCTTCAACATCATGAACTTCGGCCAGATGCTGATGTGGCATATCGTGCTGATCCCGATTGTGCTCGTGGCTCTCATCGGGGCGCACGTGCTGCTGGTCCGGGTCCGCGGCGTGTCGCATCCGCTGCCCGCCAGCGTCACCCTGCCCGGCCGGGGTTCCTACCGGCAGCGCCGCCGGGCCCTGGCCGCGGCCGACGCGGCTCCCTGGCGCGGCCCCACCCGGCGCTACGACATCCTCAAGGAAGGCACCATCGCCGGGGTGGTCATCCTGGCCCTGACGCTGGGCCTGTCCATCCTGCTGTCCTCCCCCGACGTGCCCTCGGTCACCGTGCAGTCCTGGGCCAAGGTGGCCCCGGCCGACTTCCTGGCCACCGCGGCGACCGAACTGAACGGCACCAGCGGGTCCGCCACCTACGGCCCGCCCTACAACAACGGAACCGGCAGCGTGCAGAAGCTGCTGTTCTCGCCGGCCCAACTGGTCGGGGTCCGGCAGCCGCTGCACCCAGCGCAGGATTTCGTGCTGCGCCCGCTGAGCACCATCGCCTCGACCACCCCGGCAGTCGCGACCGCCCTCACGACCTACCAGGCGGCCTCCCCCGCGCAGCAGCTGAAGTGGGCCAACGCCTACATGTCCGCAGTCACCAAGGTGAAGTTCGTCAATGACGCGCCGGTCGTCCCGGCCGCCGCGGACGGACCGGTCCCGGTGCTGATGGCCAACGAGCTGACCATGGCGCGCAGCGGGGCGCTGGACGCCAGCCTGATCTCGAAGGAGCCCTTCTACGGCACCAACTTCACCGCGCCGCTGCTGTTCATGAACGACGGGGCCTACTTCGGCGACCACGCCACCGCCATGCACCTGTCGGGTGAGCAGTGGGGCGTGATGAACGAGACCGGCAGCTACCCCGGCCAGCCGTGGCTCTGGCTGTACACGCTCTGGTACCAGGTTCCGGGGTTCAGCAGCTCGGCCAATGCCGACCTGATTGCCGTCTACATGACCGGCCTGGCCACGATCCTGCTGCTGGCCGTGCCGTTCATCCCGGGCCTGAACGATCTCCCGCGCCTGATCCCGGTGCACCGCCTCATCTGGCGTGGGAAGAGGGACGACCAGGGTCCGGGGCAGTCACCGTCGGGAGACGAATCCGGGCCGGTCGGCACGGCGACCGCCGGCAAAGCCTAGACAGCAGGCCGGGGGCGGGGTGAGCGGGCCGCTCACCCCGCCCTCTTGTGCGCCCGGCAGCTGGCGGCCGCACGGGCGCCTCAGCCCGGGCGCCTCAGCCCGGGTGGATCAGGCCGGGTGGATCAGGCCGGCCTGGTAGGCGAAGACGACCAGCTGGGCCCGGTCCCTGGCGCCGAGCTTGGTCATCGCCCGGCTGGCGTGGGTTTTTACTGTGGCCGGACTGACGAAGATCTTGCGGGAGATCTCGTCGTTGGACAGCCCGGTGGCGATGAGGGCGAGCACTTCGCGCTCCCGGGGGGTCAGCTCGTCCAGCTGGGGCAGGCGGCGCGGCGACCGCGTGCGCAGCGCGAACTCGGCGATGAGGCGCCTGGTGACGGCGGGGGACAAGAGCGCCTCCCCGCTCGCCGCTACCCGGACCGCCTGGATCAGCTCGGCGGCGCGGGTGTCCTTGACCAGGAATCCGGCGGCGCCGGCCCGCAGACCCTCGAAGACGTACTCATCCAGGTCGAAGGTGGTCAGGATGACGACGTGGACCGAGGCGAGGTCCGGGCGGGAGGCGATGCGGCGGGTGGCCTCGATGCCGTTGACCCCGGGCATGCGGATGTCCATCAGCAGCACGTCCGGCGCGGACCTGGCCGCGAGGGCCATGGCCTGCTCCCCGTCGGCGGCCTCGCCGACCACGTCGATGTCGTCCTCGGCGTCGAGCAGCGCGGCGAACCCGGCCCGGACCAGTTCCTGGTCGTCGGCCAGCGCGACGCGGATCACTGGTCACCTCCGTTCTGCGAGGGTCCAGGCAGCGGCAGCCGCGCCTGGACCGCGAAACCGCCGCCAGGCCGGGGGCGGGCCTGGAGCGTGCCGCCCAGCGCGGCCGCCCGCTCGGTCATGCCGGCGATGCCGCTGCCCGCCCCGCGGGACTGCCTGGAAGGCCCGCCGGGTGGTCGCAGGACGCCGTCGTCGTCGACTTCGACCACCAGGGCACCTTCCCCGTAGACGATATGGATAGTGGCGTTCGTGCCGCCGGAGTGCCGGGCGCTGTTGGTCAGGGCCTCCTGGACGATCCGGTAGGCAGCCAGGTCGACGTCCGCCGGCAACGGGACCCGCTGGCCGCTTTCCTCGACCCGGACGGCCAGCCCGGCGGCGGCCGCGGTGTCGGCCAGGTCGCCCAAGCGGGCCAGGCCCGGGGCCGGTGCCCGGGGAGCCCCCTCGTCCACCGCGCGCAGCACGCCCAGTACCGACCGCAGCTCGACCAGGGCCTGCCCGCTGACCTCGTTGATGGTGGTCAGGGCGGAGCGGGCCCGGTCGGGCTGGCGGTCCATCAGGTGCAGCGCGGTGTTGGCCTGGACGTTGATGACCGAGATGTTGTGCGCCACCACGTCGTGCAGGTCCCGCGCGATCCGCATCCGTTCCTCGCCGGCCCGGCGGCGCAGCTCCTCCTGATGGCCCTGCTCGAGCGCAGCCGTCCGCTGGCCCCGGGCCCGGATGACCTCGGCGACGGCCAGCAGGAACAGCAGCAAGATCGCCAGCCCCACGGCGAACCCGGCGCTGGCGTGGTCACGGGTGCCGATCAGCCAGGGCGGCCATATCGAGGCGACATAGCCGATGACCAGGGAGGCGATCGCCGCCGCCCGCTGCCTGGCCTGCACCGCGGTGAAGAAGGCCACGATCAGCGCGAGCCAGATCAGGTGCGCCTGGCTGGCCATGCCCGGCCAGATCGCTACCGCGAGGGTGACGGCCAGCACGCCGACCGGATAGCGGCGGCGGGCAATCAGCGACGCCCCCCCGGCGGCGAGCAGGAGGTAAGTGCCGACCCCGGCGGTGGTCCGGCCCTGGTGCCAGTGCGCGGACGCGAGGGTCCCGCCGACCGTTATCGCGGTCACGGCGACGGCGATCGCTATGTCAGTGGCCCAGCGCCGGGCGGCTGCGCCCCGCGGGATCAGGCCGGGCTGATGCGGCAGGTCCGCGGGCAGGTCAGGTTCGGTCATCACTGGTGACGGTACTCGCCGGCTTCCCGGAAGGCGTCCGCCCAGAGGCTACATATGAGCGTCCCCGCCTGCACCGGCTGGCGTAGGCCGCGCGCCGCCCGCTACCGCAGGAGACGATCCGGCCCGAGCCGGATGGCCGGCGACGCCGGCCGGGCCGGCCGGGCAGGCTGGAGACCGCAACGGGCCAGGCATCCCCGGGCAGAGCGCGGCGGCTGGAGGCCAGAGGAAAGAGAGGCGGCCATGGTCCCCCGGGAACACATCATCGAGAACCCGATCAGCCGCGAGCAGATCACCATCCGGCGGACGGCCGCGGATACCGGCGGAAGCGTCCTGGAGTGGGAGCTTCTGCTCGCGCCCGGCGGGCGGGTGCCCAGCAGCCACGCCCACCCCGAGCAGGAGGAAGTCTTCACCGTGCTCGACGGCCAGATGAGGTTCCGGGTCGGCGTCCGGCGGGTGATCGCCAGCCCGGGCGACACCGTGCGGATCCCGCCCGGGACCGTGCACCATTTCGCGAACACCGGAACCCGGCCCGCCAGGGTGGCCGTGCGGACCACCCCGGCCCTGGGCATGCAGGAACTGCTGGAGACCGCCGCGGCGCTGGCGCAGGATCAGCACACCGCGGGCCGGCGCCTGCCCAGGCCGGGTGACCTGGTGCTGTTCATGCGCGATTTCGAGCGTGAGGTGCGAGCACCGTATGTGCCGGCCGCGCTGGTCCGCGCCGTTCTTACCCCGCTCGCCCGGCTGGCCAGGCGGCGGGGGCTCGACTCGCGCTACCGCCAGCTGCGGCAACCATGACCGGGACGAGGGCAGCCGCGGTCGAAGTCACTCACCTGGTGAAGCGCTACCGGGGCGCCCGCCGCAACGCGGTAGACGACATCAGCTTCGACGTGCCGGAAGGGCAGCTGTTCTGCCTGCTCGGCCCCAACGGCGCCGGGAAGACCACCACCGTGTCGGTACTCACCACGACTCTGACCCCCACCTCGGGCCGGGTCAGGATCGCCGGCCGGGACCTGGAAAGCCAGCAGGCCCAGGTGCGCGGCGAGCTAGGCGTCGTCTCCCAGCAGCCCTCGCTCGACCTGAACCTGACCGCCGAGGAGAACATCAGGCTGCATGCGGTGCTCTACGGGCTGTACCCGTGGCGTCCTCGCTACCGCCTGATGCCGGCTGGCTATCGTCGCGAGGTGCAGGTGATGGCGGGCGTTATGGATATTTCGGGCAGCCTGGGCCGGCGCGCCCGCACCCTGTCCGGGGGCCAGCGGCGGCGGCTGGAGATCGTCCGGGCGCTCATGCACCGGCCCCGCGTCCTGTTCCTCGACGAGCCGACCGCGGGCCTTGACCCGTCGAGCAGGCGGGACCTGTGGGCCTACCTGCGCCAGGAACGGGCCAGGTCCGGCACCACCGTCTTCCTGACCACGCACTACCTGGAGGAGGCGGAGGCCGCCGACTCGGTGTGCGTACTGGCCGGGGGGAAGATCATCGAGCGTGGCCGCCCGGCCGAGGTCAAAGAGCGTCAGCTGAGTCCGACGCTGGAGGATGCCTACCTGGTACTGCTGGAACGGGCCGGGGCCCGGGAACCGGCCGGATCGTGAACGCGCAGGTCCGCACCGGGCCCGGCCCCCGGGCGGCCGGCCTGCCCGTGACCCGGCCCGCCCGTGACTGGCGTGCGCCGCGAGCTGTCCGGGCTGCTGGCCATCGCCCAGCGCGACGTGACCAAGCTGCTGCGCGACCGTCCCCGGCTGGCCGTCAACCTGGCGTTTCCCGTGCTGCTCATCGGCGGCCTGGGCGCCATCCTGCAGCCCACCGTGGGGCAGGTCACCGGCCTGAACGCGGTGACGCTCGCGTTCACCGGGGTGCTCGCCGCCAGCCTGTTCCAGTCCGCGGCCGCGGGCATGATCTCGATCGTGGAGGACCGGGAGAACGACTTCTCCCGCGAACTGTTCGTGACTCCCGTCTCCAGGCTGACCCTGGTCGGCGGGAAAATCGCCGGGGAGACTCTGGTCGCGCTGGGCCAGGGCGCCTGCATCGTCGTGTTCGCGCTGGTGTTCGGGGTCGCGATGTCGGCGTCCCAGCTTGCGCTGCTGCTGGGGGCGGGCCTGGCCTGCTGCCTGCTCGGCGGCGCGTTCGGGCTGGCCACGATCGCGGTACTGCCGAACCAGCGTTCGGCGATGCAGATCTTCCAGTTCCTGATCATCCCGCAGTACGTCCTCGGCGGGGTCCTGGTTCCGCTGCGCGACGTCCCGCCGTATCTGCAGGTACTGGCGCACGCCATGCCGATGACCTACGTGGTCAACCTGACCCGCGCGGCGTATTACGCGGGGACGCCCGCCTATCGCCTCGTCGCTTCCGGCAGCCCGCTGCTGGACGTGGCGGTGACGGCCATCCTGTTCGTCGTCCTGCTGACCGCGGGCGCCGCAGTGTTCGGCTACCGGGAGCGAACTCGCTGATCAGGAGCACTCCAGGACGCGGGCGAAGGCCCGCAGGTAACGGGGGTCACCACCACGATCGCGCAGCAGCCAGTACTCCGCCCCCCAGAACAGGTACCCATCCATCACGAAGCTTTTCCCCTCAGTCCAGCGCATGGCCTGGCTGTAGTTCCTGATCAGGTCCTCGGGCTGGCAGCTGTACATGGCCCGGCCGGCCGGGCTGGGCGGGGTGGTGACGGCCTCCCAGGGCTCGGCCTGCCCCTCGGCGATCATCAGCCGCCGGCCAGCCGCGGCGGCGCCGTCCAGCAGCCGTTCCCGCCGCCGCCGCTGCCAGGGCGTCCGGCTGCCGTCCAGGTACAGGCTCAGCGGGCCGGCGCTGGCCAGCGCGTGCCTCGGGTAGAAGTCAACGCCGACGATGTCGGCCAGGCGCCGCGCCACCGCCAGCGAGTCGCCCTGGTCCCTGGTGCGCCACCATTGCTGCAGCGCGACCGGGGTCGAGGTGGCCAGGAAGCCATTCATCATGACCGGCCTGGCGGGATCCGCCGCCCGGACCGCTTCGACCTCGCGGCGGACGAACGCCTCGGCCAGCCGCCAGGAGTGTTCCAGGCCCAGCGGGTCCACGGCCTCGTGCTCGACCTGCCAGGCGATGATGCAGTCACGGTGCCGGTACCGCTCGATGACCCGGTGCACGAACGCAATCGCGCCGTCCAGCAGGTCCCGCCGCTCATCCGGCCGGACCAGGGAGCCTTCGCGCAGCGGCTGGCCCAGGTAATGCCCCGGCACGAAGAACTCGGGATAGCCGAAGGTCTTCACCGCGCCGAGGCCCACGATGACCTGCTTGCCCGCCTGCTCCGCGGCGTCCAGCTGGCGGTCCAGCTCAGCCGGCTGGAAGTCGCCCCGGTGCGGCTCCAGCCGGTTCCAGTAAGCGCTGAGCCGGATCACCTGGAACGGGTAGGCCAGCAATGCCTGCAGCGCCGCGTCCGGGTCCAGGCCGAGCGCCGTCGCCTGCAGCGGCCGGAAGCTGATCCCCAGTTTCGCCGCGCCGCGCGGCTGCACCGGCAGCTGCCGCCACCGCTCGGTGAGCGGCCTCGCGGCCCGCCTCAGCCGCAGCTCGGTCAGAGCCGGGCGCATGAGAGCGCTTCCGTGACCGTGGTGCTGGCCGGGATCAGGCCGGCGATCAGCCTCGCGGTGTGCCTGGCGGCGTCAGGCCGGCCCAGGCACGCAGAGGCTGCGCCCATCGCCTCGATGGCGTCATGGTCCCGGCGAAGCCGGCCGATCTCGGCCACGAGCCGCCGGACGTCCGGCACCCGCAGGCCGGCACCCGCGCCGGTCACGATCTCGGAATTGCCCTTCTCCTGACCCGGGATGTGCGAGGTCAGCAGCATCGGTGTACCGCAGCAGGTGGCCTCCGCGATGGTCCCCGGCCCGGCTTTGGTGACGACCAGGTCGCAGCACCTCAGCCAGTCGCTCATGTTGTCGGCGAAGCCAGTCACGGTCAGCCGGCCGCCGGATCGCAGCGCCAGCCGGTCGAGCCGGCGCTGGAGCGCAGAGTTGCGCCCGCGCACTACGACCACGTGCACGTCGGTGAACCGCTCCAGGATCGCGGCGGCCCGGCGGGCCATGCCGCCGCTGCCCTCGGCGCCCCCGGTCAGCAGGAGCACGAATCTGTCCTGGGCCAGCCCCAGCGACCGCCGGAGGGCGGCCTGCTGGGCGGCCGGCAGTGGGCCACCGTCAAACTCGCGCCTCACTGGCGGCCCGGCCACCGCCCAGGCGCCACGTGCGGGCTCCCCAGGCCGGGAGGGCCGGGTGCGACCGCCGGCCGGGCCATGCCGGGCGGCGCCGGCCGGCGGCGCGATGATCAGGTCAGCGTCGGCGTACCGCCAGGCCGCGTGCATGGCGGTCAGGTCGGTGACGACGGTCACCACGGGCGCCAGCGGCGCAACCTGATCCCGCGCCCAGACCGCGGCCATGCCGGTGAGCGGGTGGAACGACACGATCGCCGCGGGCGCGAGCGCCCGGGCCGCACCGGCTGCCACCCGGTCGGCGGGCCGCAACAGGGTGCGCCGCAGCAGCCACAGGGCCGGGCGCGCGTTGGTGGCGTAATAGACGGCGCCCCACAGCCAGGGGGCCAGCCGGACCACCGGGCCGTACAGCCCGGTGATCCAGCGCAGGAGCCGGCCCGAGCCAGGGCCGCCCAGCGGATCGCACAGGACCGGGGCGAACCGGCCGGGATACGCCAGCTCGAGGGATTCGCCGACCGCCCGGGCCGCGTTCCGGTGCCCGCCGCCGGTGTCAGCCATCAGGAAGAGCACCGGCAGCGGTGCGGTGGTCGGGCCGCCGGCCTGCTTAGTTCCAGGCATGAGCCCATCGTGCCGGCCGGGCCTGCAGCCGGTCGTCAGCCCGGCGGCTACCTTCGCCTCAACCTGCGGCCAACGCCGGCGCCCGCCTGCTACTGCGCTCGTGGCAGGCCCAGGTCGTCGCGCAGTCGCGGCTCGTCCAGGGCGGCGAGGCTTTCCAGCTTGTGCACCCGCTCGTCATGCCCGATCTGGCGGAACAGGTCGGCGAGTGATCCGTGGTGACCGTAGCCGGCCTGGAACGATCCGTCGTAGGGCTGGGCCTCCCACTCGGGATGTTCGGTGACGAACAGCATGTAGTCGTGCTCGGCGTGATCCTCGAACGCGGCATTGAGCCGGTAGCTCGCGGCCGGCCAGCATACGTACAGCAGCCAGGACAGCTGGTAGTAGCCGACGGCCATCAGCCACGGCAGCAGCCGGAACCGCAGGAATGGCCGGGTGAAGCCCTGGCGCTGGGCCAGCTCGTCCAGGATCAGCAGGTGAAATTGCTCGTTGTCCTGCTGGGCCCGGGTTTCCACGACCCGCTCGAAGATCCGCCCAGCCAGCCGCAGCCGCGGGTGCACCCGGGTCAGCGCGCCGTAGGCGGCGCGTTCCCACGCCTGGTAGGGCACCCGGGCGACGATCTCCAGCACGATGAACTTCTGCAGCGTCCGCTGGCGGCCGTAGATCACATCGACCATCCAGAACAGCAGCCGGGCGGGGAGGCTGTAGCGGAACGGCGGGGTGCGCAGCGTCTCGGCCTGGGCCCTGCGCAGGGCGGCGCCGGGCAGCTTGGGTGGGCCGGGCGGGCTGGCCGGCGAATCGGGGTGTGCTGCCGGGGTGGTGACGACGGACATCAGGCTGTTTCCCTTCGAGGTCGATGACGGGTCTGCCCGGCGGCCTTCGTGCTCGGCTGGGCCAGGCAGATCCAGCCTCGCCACCACGGCGGCGGGCGTCGTCAGGCTGCGGGACACTCTTCGCTGCGCGGCCTGGCGCAGGGGAAAGGCCCTCGGATACGCCCGGCCCGGCAGGCGCGGATCGGCAGCAGCGCCCTGACGTCCCCGGGCGGCACCCGCTCCGGAACGTCCCCGGCGCAGCCGAAGCCGGCCGATGTCAGCTCTGCGTGGTAGGCGTGACTGCGTCCGCTCGCGCGGCGGAAAGCGCCGGCGCCGGCACCTGACGATCCGCTGGCGAAAACTGAAACGTGTTCTACTATTGCCGCATAGCATCCACCACGTCTGGGGGTTCATCGGCGATGATCAGTGCGCGCGCAGCCTTGCTCTACGGACCCGGCCAGGACTACAAGATCGACACAGTCGAGTTCGACGAGCCCGGCCCCGGCGAGGTGGTAGTCGAGATGCGAGCCTGCGGGATGTGCCACTCCGACGAGCACGTGCGGACCGGTGACCTGCCGCTCCCGTATTACCCGGTGATCAACGGTCACGAGGGCGCCGGCGAGGTCTCGCAGGTTGGCGAGGGTGTGACGTCGGTGGCGGCCGGCGACCACGTGGCGATGGCGTTCATCCCCTCCTGCGGCTCGTGCGCGTCGTGCCGGGCCGGCCAGGGGTTCCTGTGCGACCTGGGCATCAAGCTCTTCGACACCGGGATCATCACCGATGGGCGCGTGGCCCACCGGATCGGGAACGAACCGGTCGCCCGGTTCTCGCAGCTCGGCGCCTTCGCGGAACGGCAACTGCTCCCCGAGTCCTCGGTCGTCAAGGTGGATCCGGACATCCCGTGGCCCGCGGTCGCGCTGGTCTCCTGCGGGGTCGCCACCGGGTTCGGCTCGGCGGTCAACCGCGCGGGAGTCCGCCCCGGTGACACCGTCGCCATCCTGGGCATCGGCGGGGTCGGCATCAGCGCGGTCCAGGGCGCGCGGGTGGCGGGGGCGCGCCGGATCATCGCCGTCAACCCGGTGGAGTTCAAGCGTGAGCAGGCCCTGCGCTTCGGCGCCACCCACGTCTATCCCTCGCTTGACGACGCCATCGCTGGAGTCGGCGCACTGACCTGGGGCCAGATGTGCGACTCGGTCATCTGCACCTTCGGCGTGATGCGCGGTGACCTGCTCGAGCCGGCGCTCACGCTGACGGCCAAGGGCGGCACCTGCGTCATCACATCGGTGGCTCCGATCGCCCAGGCGCAGGCCGACGTCAACCTGTTCATGCTGGCCATGATGAACAAGGAGATCAAGGGCTGCCTCTACGGGTCGGAAAGCCCCCGCACCCAGATTCCCAGGCTGCTGAACCTCTACCGCGACGGCATCCTGAAGCTGGATGAGCTGATCACCGAGACGTACTCCCTTGACCAGGTCAACCAGGGGTACGCGGACATCGAAGCCGGCCGGGTCCTGCGCGGGGTCATCGCCTTCTGACCCGTGACCGCGGCCCGGCTAAGAGCTACCGGCACGTCGCCGATGCGGCCTGGTGCCAAGGGCCCGTAGCCCGGTGGCGAGAATGTCGGTGAGCAGGACCGCGTAGCGGCCGTCGGGGTCGAGGTCCGGGTCGAAGACGGTGATCTGCGCGCCTGCCGCGCCGGGGGCCAGCTCGGCGAGGAACTCAGTCAGGTCGCCGGGTAGCAGGCCGTGGGGGGCGGGGCTGTCCACGGCGGGCATGACCTCCGGATCGAGGACGTCAACGTCCAGATGCAGCCAGTAGCCGTCCAGGCCGCTGCCGGTCACGGTGCGCAGCACCGCGTTGGCGGTGGCGGCCGGCCCGGCCTCGCGTACCTGGCGGGCCGGGATGAGCTGGGCCAGGACCCGGCTGGCTTCGCCGAGGTGCTCGTCGTCGTCGCGGCAGCCGACATGGACTGTGTCCCCAGGCCGGAAGTATCCACCGCTGGGGCCGGTGAGCGCGGGCCAGTGCAGGCCCACGGCTGCTGCCAGGTCCTCGCCCGCCAGGCTGTAGCACTCGGCGCTGTTGCCGGGGTGCCGGAAGTCGGTGTGCCCGTCGATGTGGACCAGGCCGTAGCGGCCGCGGACGCTGAGCGCCCGGCCGGCTGCGTTCAGCAGGCTGCAATCGCCGCCGAGTATCAGCGGCGCGCGGCCCTGGCTGAGTTGCCCGCCGATCCGCATCGCCAGCCGGCCGGCGTGGTCGAGGAGCGTGTCCTGGTTGCGGGTCCGGGGGACGCCTGGCTGGACGTCGTCGGCGTAGCGGCCGGGCAGCACCACGCCGGCGTCAACGGCCCCGGTATCAGCCAGCCGGGCATGCAGCCCGGCCTCGCGCAGCGCCTCGGGCGCCTTCGCGGTGCCGGGCACCGAGCCAGGCTGGGGCGGGCGCAGCCCTAGGTTGGACGGGGCGGAGATCAGGGCCAGCATCCATCCTCCCCCGGAGAGCTAACCCCAGCGGCCCGGGCCAGCGCGCGGCCCGGGCCACCGGCACTACATCGGGATGGCTTCGTAGACCTCGACGGACCCGCCGCCGGCCAGCACCGGGCAGCCCTTGGCCTTCGCCGTCGCGTCACTCAGCGAGTCGGCCGACACGATCGAGTACCCGCCCGCGCCGGACTTGTTCCCGTCGATGACACCACCCGAACTTACCGTCGCAGAGCTTCCGAACGGGTTCCCCACGTCGGCGACCGAGTCGCCGAGCGTGCCGAACCATGCCCCCCAGGCCTGCATCGCCTGCTCCTGCGCCTCTGGCGTCTCTGCCATCTGACCGCCGATGTAGACATACACGAACTTCGCCATCGAATTCTCCTCGCGCTCGCCGGCCGGTGTCGGTGACCGGAATAGGAACCTGACACTAAGTCCGACGGACGGGACCGCCGCGAATCGACAGATCTACCCAGCGATCTTGAATCCCACTCGGTCCTGCCGCAGAACCCGGCCTGGATCGGATCCTGCGGGCGGCGCTGCAGTGCTCACTACAGGCGGTCGTCCGGAACCCGGAGTGTGTTGAGAGACGACTCGAGAGCCGACAGCTGGGAACGCAGGACCCCGCGCTGCTGTGAGCCGGCGTCCCCGGGGGAACGCTGGGCGTCCAGCGTGTCACGGACAGCCCGCAGCGAGAGGATGGCATTCTCCACCTGAACGCGGCGGTGCTCGGTAGGAGCGGTCTCACGCATCGTGTACAACGCCCCGGTAAGGTCATCCGCGCGGCGGCGCAGGTCGGCCCAGTGGACGCTGGCCGCTTCGCTGGACACGTCCAGCCGTTCGGCCGTGTGCACCGCACCGTCGAAGGCCGCGCCCTTGGCATACACATCGACCGCTCTCGAATGCCAGTTGGCCGCCTCGGCCGAGGGGCGGGCGGGCGCGGCCGAGGGGCGGGTGCGCCCGGGAGAGCGGGTAGCCAGCAGGATTATGCCGAGGAGGACCAGGGCGCCGAGGACGAACCACAACCAGATGAGGTTGGCGCCCAGTCCGCCGGTTGAGGTGGATGTGCTGGTCGGCGTCGGGCTCGGCACGGTCGAGGCCGTGCTCGGCGCGGCCGTCGGGCTGGCTGTGGTCGGTGCCTCCGTCGGGCTGGCGGTGGTCGGTGTTGGTGAGGGCGCGGCGGTGGGCGTTGCGGCTGCGCCCGCCCTGGGCGAGGAGGCGGTGACGGCGCCGCGAGCGCTCTGCGCGCCCGCGATCACGAAGCATCCGGCCAGCAGGATTACGCCTGCCAGCAGCACGCGCTTCATGAGGCGTTGCCTCCCCGATGCTCCCATGGCTTGATCCTGACGGAATCTGTGAATTACCGCTACACCCGCACGCGACTCCGGTGACCAGGGACTCCGCGGACGGGCGGCGCACGCCGCGGCGATGGAGCAGTTCTTCCGGATCTTCCCCGACGTCCGCGTGCACAACGACCCGTACCCGATCCAGTTCGGGCGCGGCGACTGGATCACCGTGATCAGCCGCACCACAGGAACCTTCACCGGGGAGATGACCCGGCCTGACGGCACCGTGATTTCCCCGACCGGAAAGGCGTTCGACCTCGAGTTCAGCCAGACCGTCAGGTGGGATGGCGACCAGGTCGTCGAGATCCTCGCCTTCTGGGACACCGCCCTGCAGGCACAGCAGATCGGCCTCGCCTAGCGCCTCCGGCCCCAGCCCGGCGCCTCGCCAGCACCCGAAGGTCCCTGGCGCAGCACGGTAGTTCAGGGGGCGGCTGTAGCGAGGGCTTGGTCAACCCAGGCTCTCAAGGCAGGCAGGGGGACGGCGCCCGTCTGCCGGGCCACCACCAGTCCCCCGCGCAGCACCAGCAGGGTGGGGATGGCCTGGGCGGCGAACCGCTGCGAGATCTGCGGTGAGACGTCAACGTTCACCTTGACCAGCTTGACCTGGCCGGCCAGGTCGCGGGCCAGCTGCTCAAGCGCGGGGCTGACCATACGGCAGGGCCCGCACCAGGGTGCCCAGAGATCGACGATGACGGGAACCTTGGCCGCGTCCGCGACCTCAGCGAAGGTTGTGTCGTCGGCGTCGGCGATCCACGGCAGCGGCTCATGGCATTTGCCGCAGCGGGGTGTCCCCGCCGCCGCGGCCGGTACCCGGTTCGCCTGGCCGCAGTGCTCGCACCGGACTGGCCCGCTTGTCATGGCTTCATTCTGCCTGTCCGCCCAGAGTGTCACCAGGCCCGGGTACACATGGCGAGCGGACGCGCCGGATGCCGTCGGCGGTGCTCAGGTACGCCGGATCGCGTCCCGGCCGAGGTCGGCGAGGGTGGGGTAGCCGTCGACCGCCATCAGCAGGTCGGCCTCGGCCAGGATCGTCCTGAGTACGTGGACGATGCCGTCGGTGCCCCCCAGCGCGGCGCCGTAGACGTAGGGGCGGCCGATCCCGACCGCGGTGGCGCCGAGTGCGAGCGCCTTCACCACGTCGGAGCCGGAGCGTACGCCGGAGTCGAAAAGGATGGGCACGTCCGGCACCGCGTCGGCCACGTCAGCGAGGCAGTCGATGGCGGCGAGGCCGCCGTTGGCCTGCCGGCCGCCGTGGGTGGAGACGTAGACGCCGTCGACGCCCTCATCGACGGCCCGGCGGGCGTCATCGGGGTGGCATACGCCCTTGAGCACGATGGGCAGCGTGGTCAGCGAACGCAGCCAGGCCAGGTCGTCCCAGGTCAGCGGCCGACCGAACATCAGCGCCCAGGTCAGGATCGCGGTGCCCGGGTCCTCCTCAGGCGGGGCTTGCAGCCGGCTCCGGAAGACCGGGTCGGAGAAGTATGTCTTCAGGCAGCGGCCCCGCAGTTGCGGGAAGTTGGAGGTCGACAAATCACGCGGCCGCCAGCCGGTGACCCAGGTGTCGAGGGTGACCACGATCGCGCGGTAGCCGGCCGCCTCCGCCCGCTGAACGAGGCTGGCTGCCACCTCGGGATCGGTCGGGCAGTACAGCTGGAAGAACCCGGGGGTCCCGCCGAACTCCGCGGCCACATCCTCCAGCGGGTCCTCGCTCAGCGTCGAGGCCACCATGGGCACGCCGGTAGCGGCGGCCGCGCGGGCCGTGGCCAGGTCGCCGTGGCCGTCCTGGGTGCAGATCCCGAGCACCCCGATCGGGGCCAGGAAAATCGGTGTCGCGAAGGTCGCGCCGAACAGCTCGACCGACAGGTCCCGGTCGGTGCTCGCCCGCAGCATCCGCGGGACGACACCCCAGTGGTCGAAGGCCGTCCGGTTGCTGCGCTGGGTGTGCTCGTCACCGGCTCCCCCCGCGACGTAGGACCACGTGCCGGGCGGCAGCGCCAGCTCCGCCCGCCGTTCCAGTTCCGCGAACGACATCGGGAGCGAGGGCACCACGCCAGAGAGCCCCGCAAGGTAGATCTCATTCTGCAGGTCCCCGAAGTTAGCCACCCAGCGATGCTAGTAGGTCATGGCCGGGCCTGCGGCGAGGACGGCCGCATACCGGCGCCGGACGTCATCCCGGTCCGCCGCCTCGGGGACGGAGCGCTCGCTGGCCCACTGGATCATGGCGGCCTGATCCAGCAGGACGCGGCGCTGCCCGGCGCCGGACGTCCAGGCCATGATCTTCGCCCAGCGCTTCGAGCTGGCGG
>CAWINS010000051.1:0-15567 GCA_963837335.1 uncultured Actinomycetes bacterium
GAACTGGTTGATCCTGAAGGGCTCGACGAACGGCGGCAGCGCGATCGGCGTGCCGGTGCTGTCGGTGAAGTCATCCAGCGCGGCCGCGTGATCGAAGATGGCCCCGTACGCCTGGGTCTTGTAGAACTGGGGCGTCCCCGACGTGGACGGCGGGGTGATCACGTAGCTGAGCTCGTTGCCGGCCTCGTTGTAGTAGATGCTGAAGTTGACGCCGTCGCCCTGGTTCACCCCGGCCAGGTTGAAGTAGTGCGAGAAGAACGGCCCGTTCAGCGAGTTGTTGAACGCCTCGACGAACGCCACCCAGGTGCCGGTGGAGCAGGTGTCGCCGAACGACCGGGCCACGACGCAGGGCTCGATCCCGGCCCGGGTGTACGAGTTACCGCCACCGGTGGGCTGGGTGAGTGACCCGTTGGAGAGCTGGATGTACTCCTGCGGGAACAGCCCGGTCAGGAAATCGGTGTCCGGGACCCTGATGGTCGAGGTGATGAAGCGGAAGTCCCGCCCGCTCGCCTCGTACCCGGCCGACGACGTCGAGCCGATGGTGGTTCCGATAGTGGGCGGCTGAGCCTTGCTGGCCACGGCCGCGCTCGCAGAGCCCGCGGCGGCAAAGCCGAGGGTGCTGACCGTAACGCCTGCCGCCGCGGCGGCAAAGAGCGTCCGGGTGATGCGTCTACGCATCGATTACTTCCTTCCCCTTTGATGATTACCGGGCCGGATAAGGATTTTCGGAGGAGAGGCGGTAATTCTGGGACCGGCCCCGGACTTGCCTCATAGTGGTCTGCGATAAACGCCGACTGCCCGCCCCGCCGAGTCCAAGTGCGACCTTACCATGAGTAGTCAGCAGTTCACCTTGTGCAACATGCAGCATGTCACGGGTTCGTCTGGACAGTGCGGGGAACGAGGTTAAGGCTACTGAGGGCGATCCATTCCATTCTGTAACTCGTGCCTTTTAGGCGCAGCAAGCAGCCGGCTGGAATGCTTTGTGGTGATTAAAAGGAAGACCTTAGGGACGATTTATTATGCTCTGCTCGCGCGGCGGAGCCACGGTCCGTCCCTTCCATTCGCCGCCACGTCCGCCGTAGTGCCGCCGCGCGGAATCAGCGGTCATCACGGCGTAGAGCCCCGCCACCAGGGGCAACCCGGGCGCCCGCCACCAGCCGAGCCGGTACAGCCGCAACGCGGGCAGGAAGCTGACGCTCATCGCGGCCCACCCGGCTAGCCCGGCCACCGCGGTCCAGCCCGCGGTGGCACCCCCGCCCGCGGCCACGCTGGCCAGTCCGGCCACCGCTGCCGCCGGCGGCAGCGCGTACAGCCAGATCAGGCCGGCCAGGGTCAGCGCCAGCAGGCCCGGTGAATACCGCAGTTGGGTGTAGGCGCTGCGAGCGATCATGTTCCAGAGGGTGGCCAGCCCGGGGTAAGGCCGCAGGCTGCGCACCTCGGTGGTGAACCCCAGCCAGATGCGGGCCGCGGACGGCGGGTATTTCAGCAGCCGGCCCAGCGCCACATCGTCGATGCGCGCGCCGCGGATCGGGTCCAGGCCCCCCGCCGCGATCAGCGCGTCGCGGCGGACCAGCATGCAGCCGCCGGCCGCGGCCGCGGTCCGGGCGGACGGCCGGTTCACCCGGCGGAACGGATACAGCTGGGCGAAGAAGTAGACGAAGGCCGGGACGATGACGCGCTCCCAGCCCGACTCCGCGCGCAGCAGCGCCATCTGCGAGACCAGCCCGCGATCATCCGCCACGGCGCCACGGACCAGCGTGGCCAGCACATCCGGCGCGTACCCAATGTCCGCGTCGGTGAACAGCACGTACTCGCAGTCCCCGGCGGCGCGCAGGCCACGGGCCATCGCGTGGACCTTGCCTGCCCACCCGGGCGGTGGTTCACCGGCCGCGGTGACCAGGAGCCGGCGGCCCGTCCCTGCCGCGAGTTCCGCAGCGGCGGCCGCGGTGCCGTCTGTGCTGGCGTCGTCCACCAGCACAACCGAGAACTCCCCCGGGTAGTCCTGGGCGAGCAGGCTCGGCAGGGTGGCCGGCAAGATGGCTGCCTCGTCCCGGGCTGGGACGACCGCCATCACGCTCGGCCACCGGGCCGGGTCGCGCGACGTGTCACGCGCACCGGGGGGCAGACGCTGGTCTGTGCGCCAGTACCCGCCGTGTGCGGCGAGCAGGTACGCCCAGGCGAGAGCGGCCACCGCGGCGACGCCGGCCAGGATCGGCATCCGCCAAGCCTGGCATATCGCCGCGCCGCGGGCCGCTCGGCCCTCGGTCTCCCGGGCCCGCGGTCGCCGGCCGGGCCCAGCCGGGAGCGCGGCGGATCAGCCCCGGGCCTGCCCGTCCTGCTGGCTGTCCGGGACGCGCACTACTTCGGCGCTGGCCCGCGCGGTGGCCTCCGGACCGGTGGCGAGGTTCTTCTTGATCGAGTCCAGGATGGTCAGCCCCTGGCCGACCAGGCCGGCTGCGATCTCGCTGAGCCCTTCCGCCCCGTTGAGCACGTTGACGTTAGCGCCCGCCAGGCCGTTGGCCGCTTCCTTGACGATCTGCGGGAGCTGGTCGATGAGCATCCGGTCCAGCGCCACGCGATCGTTCGAGGCGGCCGCCTCGGCCAGGATCCGCATCCGCTCGGCATCCGCCTTGGCCAGGACGCGCACCTTCTCCGCCTCCGCCTCGGCCGGCCTGACCACCTCGGCTACCAGCTGGCGCTGACGCAGTTCCGCCTGGCGCTGGGCCAGTTCCGCCTGGGCGTTGATGACCCCGATCTGGGTCTGCGCCTGGCTGAGCGGTCCCGCCTGCGACGCCTCGGCCTGCGCTTTGTCGATTTCGGCCTTGTACTGGGCCTGGACGACGGCGGTCTGCCGGGCGTACTCGGCCTGCTTGCGCTGCGACTCCTGTTCCGCCTGGGCGGCGGCCTGGTTGGCCTGGGCCTGGGCGATCTGCGCCTGGCGCTGGATCGCCGCGGTGTGCGGGGCGGCCATCGCGTCGATGTACCCGGAGTTCAGGTCATCGATGGACTGGATCTGCAGCGAGTCCACGGTCAGGCCGATCTTGACCATCTCCGCCTTCGAGCCGTCGAGCACCTCACTGGCCAGCTTCTGGCGCTCGGTGACTATCTCCTCGACGGTCATGGATCCGATGATGGAGCGCAGGTGCCCGGCGAAGATGCGCCCGGTGAGGGTGGACATCTGATCTTGATCGGACAGGAAGCGCTGGCCGGCGTTGATGATGCTCTCCTCGTCGTTGCCGACCTTGAACGCGATCACCGAGCGCACGTTGAGGGTGATGCCCTGCTTGGTGACACACTGCTCGGCGACCTCGGCCTCATTCATGGCCAGGGTGAGGTACCGGACCTTGCGGAAGAATGGGGCGATGAACGCACCGTGCCCGGTCACCACCCGGAACGGCGCGCCGTTGCGGCCACTCCTTCCCCCAGAAATGAGCATGGCCTCGTCAGGTGCAGGGACGCGGTAGCCAAGCATGATCGAACTCCTTCAGACAGCACTGTTTGGTAAGGGTTCAGGGAAGGGTTGAGCGGGTCGATCCACTCACCGTTTGACAAAGAGTCCCCACGTCAGAGGATCACGCTCTCCCCGTCCCCTGCGGGACAAATCTACGCCTATCGGATTCACTGGCACGATCGGTTGACCGTCACATTGTTGTACTTCCTGGCCCCCGCGGCGGCCACGGACGCAGACCATGCGACGGACCCTACTCTTCCCGTTTCGGACTCTGCAGACGTGGCACCGGCCGGGGATCTGTCGCACCCCTCGACTCAGCGGCCGGTGGATGAACAGCACGAAGCGGATGAATAGGACGAATAGGTCGCGCAGTTGTGGGAACCTCGGAGCGGCGCGGAGCGGATACAGGCCGCTGACGTGAGGAAACGGCGAGGTTACTCATGCTTGCAGCGCTGCTGCTGGCGGGGATCGTGGCCGCACCCCTGGGGTCGGCCGGGTTGTTCGTGCCGGCCAGGCCCCGCGCTCGGGTGGCGGGAGCCTGGACGACCTCCCGCCGCTTCGTCCTGGCCGTGATCGGGACCGTGGTGCTGGCCGCGGCCGCGGGCGGCGTGCTCCGGCTGCTCCACGCCACCGAGCACAACCTGGTGGCCGGCGTGGCGGGCCTGCTGATCGCCAGCCTGATCTGGCTGCCGGTGACCCGCCGCTGGAGCGCGCGCGCACACCTGTGCTGGTCGTCCAGCGTCTTCCCGCCGGCCAGTCCGTCCAGCTCAGCGACGAGCGGGTCGCCGTCCGCCACGCCGACGCCCACGTCCCCCAGCCCGTCCGTCCCGGTCACACCGACGCCAAGCCCGACGGTGACGGACACGGCGTCGCCTACGGTCTCGGCTACTCCCACCTCGTGAGGCGGATGATTGCGGTGTCAGCCACACCAAGCCGATGATGCGCTACGTCAGCTTGTCAATTTCCAGATCGAACGGGTCGCCCCACTCGCTGACGTCAACGTTGCGGTGGCCGCGCGATTCAATGACGAGAACAGTCCGGCCCCTGGCGATCGGCTCAGCCGACCAGGCGATATAGGCCTCCGTGCCGCCCCGGATCTTGAGCAGTACCTCACCTGGCCCCGCCTGCCCGCGCGTCGCGATCAGCAGGACACCAATACTGCCGATCAGGGAGGCGTCCCCAGGCACCCGCGACTCCTCAAATCACCCCGGTTAATGACTTCACACACTAGACCTGTGAGCGATCACGCCGGGCTTTCTGGGGGGCCAGAACCCCTCAATCATCGGCTCCGAGCGGGTGGCGGCCACCCGGCCCGTTCCGCCGCCCGAAGGTGCGGTCTCCGCGGCGTTTCCCGGTGCTGGAGGACCCCGACCCCGCGGCGCTTTCCGCCGCCAGCGGTGCGGACCCGGCGAGTCCGCGGCGCGGGCCGCGGGTCAGGTGAACAGCGGGATGCGCTCCGCCAGCGGGCCCAGCAGCGCCCGGTCCTCGTCCGTCAGCGAGGTCCGCCCGGTGCCCTTGACCGCGGCGCTCATGTCATCCCAGCTGGCTGGCAGCGGGGTGCCGAGCAGGCCATCCAGCACCCGCCGGACCAGGGCCAGCGACGCCGGGTCGGGCGGCGGCGCGGATGGCAGGCTCACCGTGAGGTCGAGGTAATGCACCGCGGTCTCCACGGCCAGGGTGGCGGTGAAGTCCGCCGGGCACAGCACGTATCCCTGGGTGGCCACCGCCGCGGCGGGGCAGGCCCGGGCCGCACGGCACACCGCCGCGGCCGTCTCGGACCATGCCCGGGCGAGGCTCGGCGGCGAGTAGGCGGAGGCGGCTACGCGCACGAACCGGGCGTGCGCCGCGGCCCCGGCCCGGGCCCGGTCCCCCGCCTCGCCGCCCTTCGGGGCGAACGCGGCCCAGTACGACACGTCGTCCCGGTCGGCAGGCGCGGTGACCGGGGTCGCGAACGCCACCAGCGCCCGCTGCGCGTCGAGCAGTTGGTGATAGAGCACGTCGGTCACGGCCCAGCCCGCGCAGCCCGACGGTCGCATCAGGTCCGCCTCGCTGAGCCCGGTGACGACGTCGGTGACGTTCCGGTATCCGGTCTCGAGAGCGTCCAGCACCGCAGCATGATCAAGGTCAGTCACCCGCTCATCCTGCCAGCGCCGGGCTCCCAGGTCGGGGAGGCCGGGAGGGCACGAGGCCGCGACCGCAGGTCCAGGGCCGGGACCGGATCCTGAATCCGGTCCAGAGAAAATCCCCGGCGCGGTGGAATAGCCGGCCGGGGGGCTGCGTTCTTAGACATCGCTGGTGTGTTCGTGTCCCCCGGGCCGCAACTCATCTGCCTTCGCGGAATACCGTCCGGCTGGAGCCGCGTTGTGCCACTCGCCGAGAGGCGACCGCACACCAGCGCTTAGCGTTGAGGCCCGCGGAGTTCGCTCCGCGGGCCTCAGCGCTGTTTTCGTCTGGCTGACCTGGCCTAACCGAGCGGCCACCGTACGCCCGTGGCAGCCAGCACGTCAGCCCCGGTAGGCAGCCCTTCCTGAGCGCCTGGCCTGGTCACGGCCGTGGCGCCGACCGCGCAGGCGAGCCGGACCGCCTCCGGTGGCGTCGCTCCCGACGCCACTGCCACACCCAGCGCGGCCACGAAGGCGTCGCCCGCCCCGACACTGTCCACGCTGTCCACGCTGAACCCCGGCACAGCCAGCGCGGTGCCCGAGGCAGCCAGCTCCGCGCCGCCCGGCACCGAGCCGCCAGCGCCGCGCCGCCCACGTCACCCAGCATGGACCGGCCAGCACCGCCCCGTCCGGCCCCAGAGTGATCACCACATGGCCCGCACCTGACCCGGCCAGGTCGGCCGCGGCGGTCTGCGCCGCGGCCGGGCCGGCCACGGGCCGGCCCAGGATCGCGGCCGCTTCCGGGGCGTTGACGATCAGCCAGTCCACCCCGGCCTTGAGGAGCCCGGCCGCGTCCGGCGGGGCAGGCGCAAGATTGAGCACCGTCATCACGTGCGCGGCCCGCGCCAGGTCGAGCGCGGCCGCCAGGACCGGTACCGGGATCTCGGCGGACAGGACCAGCGCGTCGCAGGGCGCCGCGGTCGTCGCGGCGGCCTCCGGCGGGCCGGCCAGGCCGTTGGCCCCGGGCGCGACCGTGATGGAGTTCTCGCCGGTCGCGTCCACCGTGATCAGGGCGAGCCCGGACGGGACCCCGGCCAGGACGCGGACCGCGGTGATATCCACGCCGGCCGTCTCCAGCGCGGAGCGGAGCGCGCCGCCGAACGCGTCGTCGCCGCAGCATCCGGCCATCCGGACCGAGGCACCCAGCCGGGCCGCGGCCACGGCCTGGTTAGCACCCTTGCCGCCGGGCTGCAGCCGGGCGGCGGAGCCGAGCACGGTCTCCCCCGGCCCGGCCAGCCGGGGCACGGTGACCGAGATGTCCATATTCAGGCTGCCGAGCACGGTGATCCTCGGGGGCTGCGGCATGGGTTCTCCTCACAGTGACGAGTCCGGCGCGGTTACCGGCCCAGTCAACCGCACCACCAGCGGACGGCGGCCCTGGCCGCCGCGGCCCGGGCGGACGTGTCCCGCTCGTCGGAGGCCCAGGCCAGATAGCCGTCCGGCCGCACTAAAGCGGCGGCCGGCAGGCGCGTCCCGTCGGCCCGGGTATACCGGACCTGCCTGACCTGGTCCGGCAGGTCACTCCGCTCTACTCCGGCAACCCCAACCCCAGCAGCCTCAATGGCCTCAGCAGAAGCGCCAGCACCAGCGACCCCACCCCCAGCCACCCCGGCACCGGCACCACCGGCACCAGCGACCCCGGCTCCGAGAACCCCTGCCGCTTGCGCCTCAAGCAGTACAAAGCGTCCGTCATGAAACAAGTCGTACAGCCTGGCGGTGCTCCCATCTGGCCCGGTCAGACGGCCACGAGGCAGGCGGGCTCCGGCCAGCGGATGGGGAGCGCCCGCGGTGGCCGGACGGCCGGGCGCCGCGGTCTGCGGGTACCGGATGGCCAGCCCCGAATACTCGCGGGCCAGCCGGGCCTGGACCGGCGGCAGCGGGGCGACCATCCGCTGCACAGCCCAGCGCAGCACCCGCCGCGACGCGGTCCGGGCCGTATTCAGCCGGAACTGGCGGCCAGCCAGGGACAGAACAGCGGCACCCACCGGATGGCGTTCCGTGTGGTAGCTGTCCAGCAGCCAGTCCGGGGCCCAGCCACCCGCGGCCGCGGCCAGTTTCCAGCCCAGGTTGACCGCGTCCTGCAGGCCGGTGTTCATCCCTTGCGCGCCCGCGGGCGAGTGGGTGTGCGCGGCGTCACCGGCCAGGAAGATCCGCCCGCTCCGGTACGCCGGCGCCTGGCGGCTTTCGCTGCGGTACCGCCCGGACCAGGCCATATCGTGGGGATCGAAGTCCTGGCCGGCGATGTGCAGCAGGCTGGCGCGCACCTCCTCCAGGGTGACCGGCTCGGTCACCGGCAGGTCGGCGCGCGCGTAGTCGTACAGCACCACCCGGCACGAGCCGTCCCGGAACGGGAAGACCAGCAGCATGCCCCGATCTGACAGGTCGCCGTAGGCGTCGGTCATCGGCAGCCCGTCGAGGAAAAGATCAGCCAGCAGGACCGAGCCCGGGTTGGGCGCGCCGGGGAAGGACAGGCCGGCCGCCTGACGGGTGAAGCTGCGCGTCCCGTCGCAACCGGCCACGTAGGCGGCCCGCTCGACGCCGCCGTCGGCCAGCACCACCCGCACCTCATCGGCGTCCTGCTCGATGGCGGTGACCTGGGCGGACCACCGGATCTCGGCCCCCAGCCCGGTAGCCCGGGCGGCGAGCAGCGCCTCGATCTGGCTCTGCGGCATGTCCAGCAGGTAGGGGAAGTCGGAATCAAGCCTGCCGAAGCTGATCGCGGCGCCTTTCAGCCCGAGCGGGAAGGTCGGGACAGCCAGCCCGGCCTCGGCGAACCGGCCCGCCTGGCCGCGCAGGTCGAGCACCTCCATGGTCCGCGCGTGCAGGCAGATGGCCCGGGAATCCGCGCGCAGCCCGCTGCGCCGCTCGAGGACCAGGCAGGGCACCCCGGCCAGGGCCAATTCGGCCGCCAGTACCAGGCCGGTGGGTCCCGCTCCGACCACGATCACCCTGCCAGGCCGTGCACCCCGCACGCGTCCTCCCGTACCAGTAGCGGGCTCCACGCACCTCCGGGCACGACTGCGGGCAAATAGGTGGTCCGGGCGCCTCCAATGGGGCATAACTTAAGCGATTAGTGCAGCGAACGGTAACAAGTACGTCAGCCGGGACACAAAAACGCGATTCGGGTACGGTGGGGAAGATCACATCGCTTCTGTCCAACGTCTCCGTGCGGACCCTCATCCTGGGCATCGATGAGACCGGACGGGTCATTCAGCATGACCGGAATGCCCCGGAGATCCTGCCCCTGGATTCGGCTGAACTGGTAGGGGCGCACCTGCGCGACTTGATCGCCACGCCGTCCACGGCCGACGCGGCCCTGACCACCCTGCTGGACGCGGTCCGGGCCGGCCGGGAAGCCACCGCGGTGCTGCCGATCGGGACCCGGGAGGGCCGCCGGGTGGAGACGGTGGCCAGCGTGCAGCCCATGCTCGGGGAGACCCCCGGCCTCGCCGCCCTGGCCGTCCTGAAGATGCCGCCGACCCAGCACGAGCGGTTCGTCGACCCGGCCCTGATGCGGCATTCGCTGCTGGACGACACCTTCCGGCAGATCGGGGCGACACTCGACCTGGACCAGGTGGCGCGGGGCCTGATCAACATCCTGGTGCCCCATTTCTGCACGGCGGCTGGTCTGCTCGTGCTGGAGAGCGTGGCGGCCGGGGACGAGTTCCCGGTCCACCCCCCGGATGGCTCCCAGCTGCTGCGCCGGCTCGCGGTGGCCACCGACGACGGCTCCCCCGGCTGGGACGCCACGTTCCCCACCGGGGAAGTGCTGCTCTATCCGCCGGGCACCCCGTACGTGGAGTGCATGGACACCGGCAAGCCCGTCCGGGTGACCACGATGAACCGCCAGGCGGCGGTCAGCATCGCCGAATCGTGGCTCCGGCGGCCGGTGGCCGACCTGCTGTCCGAGGCGTCCATGCTGCTCCTCCCGCTGACCACCAGGGATGCCTGTCTCGGCTTCTTCGTCTGTACCCGCAAGTCCGGATACCGGCCATTCGACGACTATGACTCCGACATCGGCATGGAGTTCGCGTCCCGGGCCGGGATATTCATCGACAACGCGCGCCAGTACAACCGGGAGCGCACCACCGCGCTGACCCTGCAGCGGAGCCTGCTGCCGACCGGGCTGTCCCATCCCTCGTCGGTGGACGTGCAGCACCGTTACCTGCCGGGCAGCAAGCTGATCGAGGTCGGCGGGGACTGGTACGAGTCGATCGCGCTGCCCGGGGCCCGGGTCGCGCTGGTGGTCGGCGACGTGGCCGGGCACGGCGTCCGGGCGGCCGTGACCATGGGACGGCTGCGCACCGCGATCCACACCCTGGCCACCCTGGAACTGCCGCCAGCGGACTCGCTGCAGCAGCTCAACGAGCTCATGACGTCGCTCGGTGAACGGGAACCCCACTTCGCGACCTGCGCCTACGCGCTCTATGACGCGGTGACCGGAAGCTGCGACATGGCGTCCGCGGGGCACCTGCCGCCGCTGCTGGTCCGGCCCGACGGCACCGGCGAGTTCCTGGACACCAGCCGGCCCCGCCGCTGGGGGTGGGCGAGTTCCCGATCGAGAGCCGCACGTTCCAGATCGAGGACGGCAGCCTGCTCGTGCTCTACACCGACGGCCTGGTCGAAGACCGGCAGCGGGATATCGACGACGGGCTGAATTTCCTGCGTGACGTGTTCGACGGGGAAGCGGCCAAGTCCTCGCTCGACGATCTGTGCCGGGCGGCGCTGGCCGGCGTGTACGCCCATCAGCAGCGCGACGACATCGCGATCCTGATCGCCCGGCTGAGCAAGATCCCGGCCGATCATCACGTGACCTGGACCCTGCCGGCCGAGCTGACCTCGGCGGCCGAGGCGCGCACCCTGATCCGCGAGCCGCTGCAGCGGTGGGGCCTGACCGAGCTCGTGCCCACCACCGAACTGCTCGTCTCCGAGCTGGTCACGAACGCCATCCGGCACGCGACCGGCGAGGTCACGCTGCGGATGGTGCTGGAAGGGACGCTGGTCTGCGAAGTGCTCGACCGCTCCGCCGCCCTCCCCCGGCTGCGCCACGCCGGGCGGGACGAGGAGTGCGGCCGCGGCCTGGAGGTGGTCAGCCAGCTCTCGCAGCGCTGGGGCGCGCGGCGCACCCCGCAGGGCAAGATCGTCTGGTGCGAGCAGGCCCTGCCGCCCGCGCCCGCAGCCAGCCCGTCCGGGGAGACGACGGCGAAGACGCCCGGGCAGACGCCCGCAGACGGCCCGCCCGCGGAGACGCCCGGGGAGACGGCTGCGGAAGCGCCCGCAGACACGTCCCCAGACGGCCCGCCCGCGGAGACGCCCGGGAAGATGACGGCGGAAGCGCCCGCTGAGATACCCGCAGGCAGCCCGCCCGCGGAGACGCCCAGGAAGATGACGGCGGAAGCGCCCGCGGAGACGCCCGCAGGCAGCCGCCCGAGGAGACGACGGCGAAGACGCACAGCGAGGCGACGGCAGGCGCCCGGGCAGGCGATCGCGGGCAGCCCGCCCGAGAAGGCGACGGCGGACACGCCCAGGGAGACGACGGCGGAGCCGGCCGGGTCACCGCCTGACTGACGGGCCCGGCCGGACTGCCCCGCCCACGGGCCGGATCAGGTCGCGGCCCCCCGGGTGTCCTGCTTGATCGACAGCTTCCCGTGCTGCATGATCCCGATCCGCTGGGCGCGGCGGGCCACCGAGCTGTCGTGGGTCACCAGGATGAGCGTGAGCCCGGTGTCTTGCCACAGCTTCTCCAGCAGGCCCATGATGTCGTCCCGGGTGCCCTCGTCCAGGTTGCCGGTCGGCTCATCAGCCAGCAGCACCTTGGGCTCCTTGACCAGCGCGCGGGCGATCGCCACCCGCTGCTGCTGGCCCCCGGACATCTCTCCGGGCAGGTGCCGCAGCCGCTCGCCGAGACCCATACTCTCCAACGCCGCCGTGGCGCGGGCCCGCCGCTCGGCCGCCCCGATGCCCAGCGGCACCAGGGCCACCTCCACGTTCTCCAGCGCGTTCAGCGTCGGGATCAGGTTGAAGGTCTGGAAGATGAACCCCATCGAGGTGGCCCGGACCTTCGTGACCTGGGTTTCGCGCAGGGCGGCGAGGTCCTGGCCGTCGAACTCCACGATGCCCGAGGTCGGCCGGTCCAGTCCGCCGAGGACCTGCAGCAGGGTGGTCTTGCCGTGCCCGGTCGGGCCCTGGATGGCCAGCCACTCACCGTCCTCGATGACCAGGTCCACCCCGGCCAGCGCATCGACCGTGGTCCGGCCCTTCTGGTACTTCTTGGTCACGCCCGTCAGCTTGTACATGATCCCTCTCTCGGCTCTCTTTCTGGCGGTCGCCGCTCCCTTCGGCGGTCGCCGCTCCGGCCGCGGACGCGGTTACTCGACCCGGGATAGCGCCGCCGCCGGGCGCAGCCGCGCCGCCCGCCAGCCGCCGAATCCGCCGGCGATGAGACCGCCGGCGATGGCCAGGACCACCGCGAGGACCACGGCGCCGATGGTCACCGGCGCGCTCAGGTGAACCGTCACGCTGTGGGCAGCCGCGTCGGCCCGGCCGAAGAAGCCGCCCGGACGGGCCGGACCGCCGAAGCCGCCGCCCCCGCCGCCGAAGGTCCGGGCCCCGCCGGGGGTGGCTGAGCCGGTCGTCTGGCCCACCGACGCGGTCAGCGGCCGCGCGAGCTTGGTCACCAGCGCCGCCCCGGCCAGGCCGAGCGCGACCCCGGCCACGCCGCCGATGATGCCGATGGTGATCGATTCACCCATCACCTGGCCGACGATCCGCCGGCTGCGCCAGCCGAGCGCCTTGAGCGTGCCGAACTCCCGGACCCGCCGGGCGACCGCGCCGCTGGTCAGCAGGCTGGCCAGCAGGAACGCGGCGATCAGCACCGCGATGGCCAGCCACTTGCCGAGGTTGTTGGCCAGGCTGGCCGCGCTGGACAGCGACCCGGTCACTTCGCTGGCCAGGCTGCTCGAGGTGGTCACCGTGGCCTTGGGGAGCATCCCGGAGATCTCCCCCGCCACGCCGCTGATGTTCGAGGCGCTGTCCGCGGCCACGTAAATCGTGTTCACCTTGCCCTTCAGGCTGGCCAGCGTCTGCGCCCGGGCCAGCGGGATGAACACGTCGGAGGCGTCGCTGCCCGCGCTGGCGATGCCCACCACCTTGAAACTGGTCTTGGCCACGGTGATGGTCGAGCCGACGCTCAGCTTCTTCTGGGTCGCGTAGCCGGCGTTGACCACGGCCACGTTCGCGGCCGCGTCGGAGGACGCGAACGTGCGGCCGGACTTGAGCTTGGCCGAGCTGAGCGGCCCGAGGGCGCCGGTGTTCAGGTTGACCCCGCTGACCGTGAACGAGCTGGACTTGAAGTTGCCGCGGAAGGACCCGCCTCCCCCGCCGCCGCCACCGCCTCCGAAGCCGCCGGTCCCGGTCCCGCCCGAGGTGTTGATGGCGGGGATCTTCCCGGTGATGACCGCGTCGGTGAGGCTGAGCGCCCCGGCCGCGCCGGCCACGTGGGTCAGCTTCCCGATGCTGGTGACCGAGGACGCGGCCAGCGTTCCCTGGCCGATGCTGGTCAGGTTGTCAATGTCGATCTTCGTGCCGGCCGCGGGCCGGGTCCGGTTTCCCACCCGGCCCCGGAACCCGAAACCGGTGGGGCCGCCCGAGCCCGCCGTGGGCGTCTGGGTGACCGTGATGTCGGTCCCGACCCCGTACAGCGAGTGGAGCACCGTGGCCTGGGCGTTCTTGACCCCCGACGAGGCCGCGGTCACGGTGATCACCAACCCGATTCCCAGGGCCAGCCCGAGGGCGATGAAGATCGCCTGACGTATCCTCCGGCGCAACTCACGCCGGAGATAGGTGAAGAACATGGGGAACTCCTCAGGGAATGCCCGCATCACCAAACGGGCAGATGCTGAACCTGGAAATGCGCCGGCGCACCTGACGCCACATTGCGTGCGAGCTAGATCCTGGCGGTCATTCCTGAATGGCTGCTCCAGGCCGTCTGCGGGATCGCCGTATTCCCGGGCTCGATCCGGTCACGGCCGCGCCCAGCGGGCGTTAGGGGATCTGGGCCGGGTTTTCTAGTGCCTGGCCCGGGTGGTGTAAAGGCGGAGCCACAGGCGCGTTACGTCCCAGCTGTGAATCAGCCTGAAGCCCCGGCCGTCCAGGACCGGGACGGGCTTGGGCTTAGTCCATTCCACGACCCAGAGCCTGGTGACGTGGGCCAGCCGCTGCCGGATGACGGCCGCGGAGGCGTAGGTGCCGCCCAGGGTGGCGGACTGCCTCGCGGAGGCACCGGCGCTGATGTCGCGCAGCCGGGCCAGCCCGTACGGATAGGCACCCTCGAGAGTGCGTTCCCCGCTGGCTTTCCGCGCTCCGGTCTGGTCGCTGATATTCAGCAGCGCGTCCCCGGGCCGCTCGTAGCGGGCGACCAGGCGGTCAGCGTGGCGGATATTGACGTCGTGCCCATCGGGGCGGCGCTCGGCCAGCTGGCTGTGCAACCCGGCCAGCACGATCACGACGAGCGCCACCGGCCCCGCGTACCGGCCGAGCGCGGCCAGGGCCGCCCCGATGAGCAGCGCGGCGGCCGGGATGCAGTAGACGATGTAGCGGAAGATGTAGACGGGGTGGATCACCGAGGCGGTCAGCAGGATGGCCGGCGGCAGGACCAGCCACGGCAGGGCCATCCGGAGCAGCCCGGCCGGCCATCAGCCGGCCGGCGCGGGCCGTCAGCTCCCGTGCTGGCCACCCTCGTGCTGGCCAGCCTCGTGCTGACCAGGCCCGTGCTGACCACCACCGCGCAGGCGACGATGACCAGCACGATCAGGAACGGGACGGTGTCGCCGACCAGCCGCTCCACGCTGAGCAGGGCATACAGGCCGGGCGGCTTGATCCAGTGGATCTGGTGCAGCTGGCTGTAGCCGACCACCGCCACCGGGCTGACCAGGATCACGGTGGCGGCGACCGCCGCGGCCCAGCGCAGGACGAAGCCCCGGTCGACCCGGTACTCCCGGCGGGACCAGGCCAGGGTGACCGCGTGCGCGACCACGAGGAGCAGGGCGAAGAGGCTGCCGAGACCGAGGGCCACCAGCGTCACGCCGTAGGCCACCAGCCAGCGGCCCCGGACGGCCTCTTCCTGGAGCGCACCGGTCTGGAGAGCACGGAGCAGGCAGTAGCTGGCCACGCAGGCGAGCGCCGTCAGTACCGCCCCTTCCCTGGCGTTCTCGGCGAACCAGCTGACCTGGGGCAGGAAGGCGAAGGTCAGTCCGGCGGCCAGCCCGGCCCAGGAGGAAACCAGCCGCCGGCCCAGCAGGGTGACCAGGGCCGCGGCGATGGCCATGGCGATCGCGGACGGCAGCCGCACCGCCAACTCGCCGCGGCCGGCGATCCGGACGACGGCCCAGATCAGCGCGTAATAGGCGCCATGGACCACGTTAACGTGGCCGAGCATGCTGATCAGCTGGGGGAAGCTCCGGTGCACCGCGGCCAGCGTCGCGCTCTCGTCCCGGTGAAGGACGGCCCGGTGATCTTGTACAGGCCCCAGCAACGTGACCAGGGCCGGCACCAGCGGCAGCCAGGCCCGGCCCGGATCGGGGCGGTCCCGCTGCGCAATAGCCCCGGTCCGGCCCGTTCCCTGCCCGTCGATGATGACGGGCGGCGTGGAAGCCGGGAATTCGCTGTCCTCACCAAAGCGGCGGCGGGATCGCCGACCTCAAGAACGGCCGGAGTTGCCCGAATTCCCACACCATACGTGGCCGGGCAGTGCCGCTTTCGCGATCACCTGTCGCTTTGGTGATACCACTGGAGAAAATAGGCGAAGCCGTGACCCTGACCCGGTCTGGCTTTACCTGGGCCCGCTGCCGCGCGCGGCTTTCCGCCGCGCGCGGCACCGGTGCTAGCGGCCCGGGCTAGTTGCCCGGGCTGGCCGCCGGTTCTAGATGCCGCGCCCGGCGCGGATCGTCTCCCGCA
>CAWINS010000052.1:0-141332 GCA_963837335.1 uncultured Actinomycetes bacterium
CTGCTCTTCCTGGCCGAAGCCCTTGACCACGCGGACGCCGGTCACGGCGCCGTCCACCACCCCGGCCACGGCGGCCGCCTGCTGCTGGGCGTCCCAGCTGGCCGGGAACAGGGTGCGGCGCGAGGCAATCGAGATGAACCACAGGGCGGGGCCGACGGCCAGGGCGATCAGGGTCAGCAAGGGGGAGAGGAAGAACATGATCGCCAGGGAGGCCACGAACAGCACCGCGTTCCCGAGCAGCATCGGGATCATGCTGAGCAGGGCCTGGACCATGGACAGGTCAGAAATGGAGCGGCTGACGATCTGGCCGGTGTGCAGCTGATCCTGGCGCCTGCCGTCCAGCCGGGACAGGGCGCCGAGCATCTCGGTCCGCAGGTCGTGCTGGACATCCAGGGATACCTGGCCGCCGCGATAACGGCGCAGGTAGAGGCCGCCGAAGCTGGCCAGCGCCGCGCCCAGCAAGAGGACCGCGAGGGGCCAGACCGCCGGGTGCCCCGGGCCGACCAGCTCATCCACGATCTGCCGCTGGATCAGCGGGACAACCGCCGCGACCGCGGTCACGACCAGGGTCCCGCCCAGCGCGAGCAGCACGTGGCGCGGATAGCGCCAGCAGTAGCCCGCGAGCCGCTTCAGCCAGCCCCGGCCCGTGCCGTCGTCAGTGCCGGAGCGATCCCGGCCCGTCCCGCGTGCCTTACCCACCGCCTTCCCGCTGCGCCGTGTGGTCGTGGTGGTCTGCCGTTCGGTGTCCGTGGGCCCGTTCCTTTCCGTCCCCGTCTGTGTTCCCGCCGTCGTGCGGGGCGAGAGCCTGCTTGGCCCGCCTGGCCTCGGTCATCGCCGAGCCGAGTAGCTCGAGCGCGTCCAGTACCGCCTCCGGATCGCCGGTGCCGTCCAGCAGCTGGCCCAGCCAGCCCGCGTAGGCGGCATCGGCCCGGTCCAGCGCCGCGCGGCCCGCCGCGGTCAGCGAGAGCCGCACGACCCTCCGGTCGCCTGGCTCGGCCGCCCGGCAGGCGTAGCCGGCGGCGACGAGGCCATCCGCGGTCGCGGTGAGGGTCGGCTTCGCGACCGCCAGCCGCTGGGCCAGCCGGGTAGAACGCTCACCGCCCGCGCCGGCCAGCTTCATGATCCGGTACTGGGAGGGGGTCAGCCCCGCGTCCACGCACTCCAGGCCGCGGAACAGCCGGAGGATGACCATGATGGCCTGGGACATGTCTGCCCCGGCCGGCCCGGTCCTGGCGTTCACCGGCCTCGTCGTTTACCGGCATGTCGGGTTCACCGGGATCTCGCCCGCCGCGACCCCGGCCGCTCGAATCTCATACGCTGGGCTCACAGTTAGTTAGTCTAACAACATTTCGGTTAGCCTCTCTAACCATAAGTGGGGACCGGCGATTCCCCGGGGCGGGCGTCCCGGGCGTGTGATGCCGACGCGAGCAGGCGCAATCCGCTGCGGGCGCCGTTGCTGTGGGGGGTCACCATCACCGACGCGCTGGAGGCCGGGGCGGGCCTGGCCCGCGGCTACCGCAACGGCACGGTCAGCCGGGACTCCGGCGAGGCCGCGGTCGCGCGGATCACCGCCCTCCGCAGGTCGCTGTATTGGCCAGGACCTGCGGTCAGGAGTAGTCCCGCTCCTGGAGGCCGTACCCGGCCGCGGTACCGCCCACGATCAGGATGAACAGCAGGAACGTGAGCGCGTGCACGCTCGTGCACCAGAGGCAGATCGCGTCCAGCGTGAACAGCTCGGTGTAGACCAGGTACAGCACGAACCCGATGCCGACGACGACCGAGGCGACCCGGATCCAGGTCAGCGCCGGGAACTTGAGCCGCCAGGCCCACGGCGAGGTGGCCGCGGCCATGAATACGTAGAAGGCCAGCCCGAGCACGGCCACCGGGAAGACGCCGAACACCATGGACTCGGCGCTGTGCGTGACCAGCGCGCAGTTGATGGTGCCGGTGTCCGAGCAGGCCAGCGGGATCGACGAGTCGTAGTGGGTGATGGTCAGGTAGGTCGACACGCCGAGGCCGGCGATGGCCAGCGCCCAGGTGACGAGCTGGAACCAGAGCGGCGCGATCTTGATGCCCGGCCTGGCCGGCGGGGCCGCAGCCGCGGCGGCGGCGGCCGCCTTCCGCTCGCGGGCCCGCTGCGCCTGGGTGGGCCGCTGGGCCTGGCCCTTCTGGGCCTGCTTACCCTGGGCCGGCCTAGCCTGGACCCGGGCCGCCTGAGGCTCCGGCCGCCCGCCGCGGGTCCCCTTGTCCTTCTTGGCCCCCGTGCCTGCGGCCTGCCGGGGCGCGGGCATCAGATCTGGCCCTCGATGGTCTTGATGGTCGGCGTGGTGCAGACGTTCGCGGGCTGGTTGTTCGTGGTCTTGCAGATCGTCGCGGTGATCATGTTGGCCGCGCCGTCCGCGCCCTTCGCGATGGCGCTCGACGGGTCCTGGAGTGCGGCGGCCACCTGGGCCCAGCTCTGGCCGGCCAGCACCTGGGGGTTGTACTGGGCGCCGTGCACGAAGTACTTGCCGCCGAAGTCGATGAACGGGATGGCGCCCTGCTCGCTGGCGGACACGTACGGCGGGCTGTCGTACTTGGTGATCAGCGCGGTCTGCGCGCTGGTCAGCTTCTCCAGCGGCTTCTCGGCCACGGTCTCCTGCTCGACCGGGGTGAAGGTCAGGTACTTACTGGCGTAACTGGACTTGTAGAAGTTGAGCGTGGCGGTGTGCGGGTACACCTCCTGGCCGCCGGCCGAGTGGAGGCCGCTCAGGCCGTGGAAGGTGCCGAACCTGCTGAGCGCCGAGGCCAGGGCCCACCGCTCGGCCGCGCAGTACGGGCAGTACTGGGCGCCGATGTAGAGCACCTCGGGCTTCCCGCCGGAGGTCAGGGGCTTGGCCGACGACACCGTGGTCACGCTCTTCGGATCGGCGGTGCCGGCCGCCACCGAGGCGAGCGTGGCGGACGGCACGCTGGTGACGTCCTTGATCACGCTGGCCGGGAGGGCGGTGCCCGTCGGCGAGGTGGAACTCGCTGTTGGCCGGGGCTGGGCTCTGCGTGGTCTTGATCACGATGAAGGCGACCACGATGACGATGACGCCGAGGATGCTGCCCCCGGTCCACAGCATCCGGTTGCGTACCTCGCGCTTGTGCTCAGCTGCACGCTGCGCCGCTATTCTCTCGCGGGCGTTCTCCCGCTTGACTCTGGTCGCCTTGCCCATTACCCGTCCTATGACTAATGCCAATGGTCGCCCGGCCAGGGTCCATCGTAGGGGGCATCACGGGATGAGGCTGCCCCGTTCATGGGCCGCGGACGGCTGGATTGACCCGTTCCCCGCAGCCCAGGCAGCGATCTGGGCCCGCGAGGTGAAGCCCAGCTTGGACAGGATATTCGCAACGTGGCGTGCTGCGGTAGCCGGACTGATGACCAGCTCCTCGGCGATGCCCTTATTGCTGTGCCCCTGGGCGATGAGCGCGGTGATCTCGCGCTCCCGGGGGGTCAGCGAGGGCGGCGGGGCCAGCGGCGATGGCGGGGTCAGCGGCGAGGGTGGGGCCTTCGGGACGGCCGCGGCGAACCCGTCGTTACTCTGCTCGCTGCTCCTGGGCCCGCTGCTCCCGGGCTCGCTGCTCCCGGCGTCGCCGCGGCGGGGGCTGTCCACGCTGCCCTGCGGGCCGGAACTCAGGGCCAGGGTCACCGCGGCGTCGGGGGACAGGCCCAGGCCCTGCTCCCACAGCTCGGTCAGTGCTTCCTGGCCGAGGCCGCCGGCCGCATCCAGGTACTGCTGGGTCCGGCCGGTGGACGCCGCGGGCAGGCCGGCCGCCTCCCGCAGGGCGGCGGCCGCCGCGGTCAGCAGGACCGGCAGGCAGGCCTGCCCCTCTGCGGCACCCTGATGCTTCCCGGAAACCCTGTGCTTCCCGGAAACAGAGGGCCGCGAACGCTTCCAGGCCGCGGGCCACGCCGATCCGGGCCCCGGTCAGCTGGCTCAGCCGGAGGCTCTCGGCCAGGTGCAGCCGGGCCAGGGCGAGCTGGCCCTGGTCCAGGGCGACCCGGCCGATACCTGCCTGGCAGCGGGCGATGTCCGGCCCGGAGTCGATCTCGCGCAGGATCGGCAGGGCCGCCTGGAAGCAGTCCATGGCGCCGGCCGGGTCGCGCCGCAGCCGGGCCAGCGCGCCCAGGCCGAGCAGGGTACGGGCCATGCCCCAGCGCTGGTCGATGCCGCGCATCACCTCCAGCGCGGCCTCGCCGAGCTGCTGGGCCTCGCGCAGCCTGCCCTGAGCGGCGGCCAGGGTGGCCTGGGTGCCGAGCGCGTACCCCTCGTTCCAGGCGTTGCCCGCGTCCCGGGCGGTGGCCAGGGCCTGGGCCGCCCACTCGGTGGATTCCGCCAGCTGGCCGGTCTGCAGGGCGGCCTCAGCCAGCACGTTCTGGGCGGTGGCCGTCCAGATCAGCAGGCCGGCCGCCCGGCAGCGCCCCAGGCCCTCGCGGGCCCACCGGCCAGCCTGGGCCGGGTCGTTGGGCAGGACGAGCTGGGCGCGCCCGATGAGCGCCATGCCCAGCACCGGGGCGGACACCCCCTGGGGACCGAGGCCGAGGAAGCGGGCACACCAGCTCTCACCCTCGTCGAAGGAGCCGCGGACGAGCCAGAACGGCCGGACGGCGGCACAGATGCGCAGCCCGGTCTCCGCGTCCCCCGCGGCCAGGCAGCTGCTGAGGACCTGGCGCAGGTTGGCGACATCCGCGTCGGACCGGCGGAACACGGCGACCACCGCGGCCCAGCCGGACGGGATGGTGGCCAGTCCCACCTCCTCGTTGCGCTCGCACACGGCCAGCGCGTGGTCGCGCAGCCGGAGCTGGGTCGCCGCAGCTTCGCCCGCCTCCGCGAGGCGCTGGGCGGCGTAGGCGCGGATGCTGTCCAGCATCCGGTAGCGGGCCTGGCCGAGCACCTCCGGCTCGACCACCACCAGCGACTTGTCCACCAGCCCCGCGGTCAGGCCGACCACGTCCTCGACGGGCAGCCGGTCATCGGCGCAGACCTGCTCGGCCATGTCCAGGGACCAGCCGGAAAACACGGACAGGCGGCGCAGCAGGATCTGCTCGGGCGCGGAGAGCAGGTCGTGGCTCCAGTCGATGGTGGCCCGCAGCGTCCGCTGCCGCGGCGGCGCGGTCCGGTCGCCGGAACCTAGCAGCGTGAAGCGGTCGCCCAGCCGGGCGGCGATCTGCTCGGCGGAAAGCACGCTCACCCGGGCGGCAGCCAGCTCGATGGCCAGCGGCACGCCGTCCAGGGCGCGGCAGATGTCCGCCACCGCCATCGCGTTCCGCTCCGAGATCGCGAAGCCGGGCCGGGCCGCCGCCGCCCGGTCCGCGAACAACTCGGCCGCCTCGAAGCCGGCCAGTTGCTCAGCGTCCCGGGGAGCGTCCGGGGGCGGCACGGCCAGCGGCGCCACCTGCCACACGGATTCCTGCGGGATCCGCAGCGGCTCCTGGCTGGTGGCCACGATGCGCAGCTCAGGGCAGCACGCCAGCAGATGCTGGCAGAGTGCGGCGCACGCGTCGACCAGATGCTCGCAGTTGTCGAGCATGATCAGCGTCTGCCGGGTCTCCAGGGCGCCGGCCAGCGTGTCCCGCAGCGGGTGTCCGGCCTCGGCCTCGACGCCGATGATGGCCGCCACCCGGGAGACGATCAGGTCTGGCTCCCACAGGTCGCCCAGTTCGACGGCGTAGACGCCGTCAGCGAAGTCCCCGGCCATGGTGGCCAGCAGCCGCAGCGCCAGCCGGGTCTTGCCGATCCCGCCCGCGCCGCACAGGGTCAGCGCCCGGGTGCGGTGCAGCATGTCACGCAGGTAGCTGAGTTCGCGCTCCCGCCCGATGAACCGGTTTGGCTCCTCAGGCAGTGCGGGCGCCAGTGCCCGTGATTCCAGTGCCTCTGATTCCATTTTCCCTTTAAACAGGATGCCCGCTCACCGTCAGTGTCGCATTATTCCGCGCGGCCTGCCGCGGGTATCGGCTGGCCCGGGGCTCACTGCATTTACCGCACGTCAACCACCTGAATCTGGGACTTTGAGCTGGGACTTCGCACCTGCCTGCCTGGTCAGCTGGAGGCAGTATTAGCGATTACCCGATTCTGGGACTGCTGGTGCTGCCGGGACGGATGACTTTCGTTTGCGGTACCCACATTGGCAGTTCGCCGCGAATCGGGCTAGTTCCGCGGACCCGGCGGGGATCGGCGGCTACGGTCTTCGTTGCGGGATCTTGACGGGATCTTGATGTTAGATCTTCTTGCGCCGCGCAACCACAGGTAGCTATTTTCGGGGGCATGGTGGCTATCTCGCGCTGGAGCGCGCGTACGAACATGCGATTCGCAGGCCAGTGCGGCAAGACCCAGTGCGGCAAGACCCAGTGCGGCAAGACCCAGTGCGGCAAGACCCAGTGCCGCAGCACGGGGAATGCGGCCCTGGCAGATTCCTATACTGACGATCGTCTTTGCCGGATTGGTCGCCGCGGGGTGCGGTTCCTCGTCATCCGGCTCGTCCGGTTCCTCTTCCCCGCCATCGGGTGCCGCCGTCAAGGGAACCGCGAGCGTGGCCTACGCCTCGTCGCTGCAGTTCCTCAACGAGAAGGTGGCCGCCCCGGCCTTCACCTCGGCCACGGGGTACAAGTACACGGGCCGCGGTGATTCCTCCGGCGCGCTGGAGGCGGACATCGCCGGCGGCGAGATCACCCCCAACGTGTTCGAGGCGGTCGGCGGCGACAACATCATGCCGCTGGAGCCCAAGTTCACCAAGTGGTTCATCCCCTACGCGGGCACCCAGATGGTGGTGGCCTACAACCCCAACAGCAAGTACGCCAGCCAGTTCAAGGCCTACGCGGACGGCTCCAAGCCGCTGCAGGGGCTGTTCACCCTCCTGCAGACCCCCGGCCTCAAGCTGGGCCGGACCGACCCCAACATCGACCCGCAGGGCCGCGACTTCATCTACATGCTGGAACTGGCGCAGATGCACTACAACCTGCCCAAGAACACGGTCAGCAAGATCCTCGGCACGTCGGACTACGGCACCTCGAACTCATCGCAGATCTACGCCGAGTCTTCGCTGGACTCCACGCTCCAGTCCGGCCAGCTCGACGCGTCGAGCGCGTTCATCACCCAGGCCGTCGAGTTGCACCTGCCCTACATTAAGCTGCCCTCGGCCATCAACCTGGGCGATGCCGCGCTGGCCAGCCAGTACGCCAAGGCGACGGTGACCATCAAGCCGCCCGGCATGCCGAAGTCGACCAAGTCAGGCTCGCCGCAGGTGATCGACATCACGATCATCGGCAAGCCCACCCCGGCGGGCACGGCGTTCGTGAAGTACACGCTGTCCCCGGCGGGCCTGGCCCAGTACAAGCAGGGAGGGTTCACGCTGATCACCCCGACGGTCACCGGTGACGCCAGCGCGGTTCCCTCAGCCGTGACGAGTGAGCTGGGCGGCTAGCCCTCCGGCCCAGGTCGGCGGGTCGGCCCTGCGCCGGACCGCGCGCTCGGCCAGCGGGATCGCCTCGCTGGCCGGCGCCGCGGTCATCTGGGTCGCCCTGCTCGGCCCGGTGATCACGCTGCTGGTCCACCTGTCCTGGTCTGGCGTCAGCGCCGCGCTGTCCGTCCCGGGCGCGCTCGACCCGCTGCTCACGTCCGTCGAGTCGGGCCTGATCACGCTGGCGGTGCTGCTGGTCCTGGGTACCCCGCTGGCCTGGAAGCTGGCCCGCGGCTCGCTCCCGTTCCCGCGGTTCTGGGAGGCGGGCGTGCTGTGCAGCCTCCTGCTGCCGCCGCTGGTCATCGGCCTGCTGCTGGTCTTCATGGTCGGCCCGTACACGCCCATCGGTGAGCTGCTCGGCCACGTCCACCTGTCCGCGACCAACACCTTCCTGGCCCTGGTCATCGCCGAGGTGTACGAGTCGGCGCCGTACTACGTGCTGGGCGCGCAGGCGGCGTTCGCGGCGGTCGGGCCGGCCATCGAGGAGCAGGCCGCGCTGCTGGGCGACCGGCCGTCCCGGGTGGCGCGCCGGGTGACGCTGCCGCTCGCCGCGCCCGGCCTGGCCATGGCACTGGCCGTGGCCTGGGCCCGGGCCATGGGCGCGTTCGGCGCCGTGGTGATCATCGCGTACCACCCGTACGGGATACCGTTGCAGATCTGGACGACGCTGCAGGAGACGGGGCTGTCCACGGCGCTCCCGTTCGCCCTGGTCCTGCTGGTCGTCGCCCTGCCGCTGCCGCTGGCCGCCTACATCTGGAGCGCGCGTGCTCGAGGCCGACGTCGAGCTTGACCGCCGCGAGTTCCGCCTGTCCGCCGCCTTCACCGTGGCCGCGGGGTGCAGGCTCGCCCTGTTCGGCCCGTCCGGCGCCGGGAAGACCACCATCCTCGAGGTCATCGCCGGGCTGCTGGAACCGGCCCGCGGTGCCGTGGTGCTGGACGGCCGGGTGCTGACCCGGACCGCCGCGCCGCGCCGCCAGGTCCCTCCATGGCAGCGCCGGGTCGGCCTGCTGCGCCAGGATCCGGCGCTGTTCCCGCACCTGTCGGTCCGGCAGAACCTGGCCTACGCGGCCCGGACCAGGCACGGGCCCGCCGGGACCGGCCAGGATGAGATCACCCGGATCGCGGAACGGCTCGGCATCGGCGGGCTGCTGGACGACCGCCCGGCCCGGCTGTCCGGCGGCCAGGCCCACCGGGTCGCGCTCGGCCGGCTGCTGGCCAGCCGGTGTGACGCGCTGCTGCTGGACGAGCCCTACACCGGGCTGGACGCCAGCCTCCGGCGCGACCTCACTGACCTGGTCCGCGAGCTGGTCGCGGCGCGGCAGGTGCCGTCCGTGCTGGTGGCCCACGAGCTCGAGGCCGCGCAGGCGTTCGCGGACCAGATGGCGGTCCTGGACCACGGGCAGATCCGGCAGACCGGGACCCCGGCCGAGGTGGTGGCGGCGCCCGCGGCCCGCCGGGTGGCCGAACTGGTCGGCTACCGGAGCTTCGTGCCGCTGGCGGGCCCAGCCGAGGGCGTGGTGGCCGGCGTGCACCCGGACCGGGTGGTGGCGGGCCGTCAGCCCGGCCGGGGCCTGGTACTGTCCGGTCCGGTCCGCTCCGGCCGGCCCTCCGGGGCTGGGTGGGAGGTCACCATCGAGACGGCCGGGACGCTCGTGCCCGCCCAGTTGCGCGAGCCGCCCGGCGGCGAGCCGGACTTCACGTTCACGGTGCTGGACCCGCCGTGCTTCGGCCCAGACGGGCTCCGGGTCAGCCGCCCCGAGGAGGTAGCCACGTGACGGGGTCCGGATGAAGCTCCGCGTGCTCCGCCAGGCCCGCGGCTACTCCCAGCAGCAGCTGGCCGGCATGGCCGGCGTGTCACGGCAGGCCGTGTCGGCGGTGGAGGCCGGGCACTCCGACCCGTCGTTGCGGGTGGCCCTGGCCCTGGCCAGCGCGCTGGGCGTGACCGTCGAGGAACTGTTCGGGCCTGGAATCCCGGTGCCGGTGGTCGGCGCGCGGCCGGTGGCCCCGCTCGGCGGGGAAGGCGCCCGGGTCACCCTGGCCCAGGTGGGGGAGTCCTTCGTGGCCCTGCCCCTGGTCGCGGACTCCGCGATGCAGGCCGGCTTCCTCCCGGCGGGCGGGCTGGTCGCGATGCCATCCGACCCGGCCCCGGCCGCTCCGGTGCGGCCGCTGGGCCCGCCCCGGCCGACCCTGGTGGTGGCGGGATGCGACCCGGCCCTGCCGCTGCTGGAGACCCCGCTGGCGCTGCTCGACCCTCCGGTCGCGTTCAGCTGGTGGCCGTGCAGCAGCGGCGAGGCGCTCCGGCTGGCCGCGGCCGGGCTGGTTCACGTGGCCGGCGCGCACCTGCTCGGCCACTCCGGCGAGTACAACACCGGCCCGGCCCGGCAGCAGTTGTCCCGGGGCGGTGCGGAGGTGTTCGGGTTCGCCTCCTGGCGGGAGGGCCTGGTGCTCCGGCCGGAACTCGAAGGCGCCGTCCACGGGCTCGCCGACCTGGCCGAACGCGGGCTGCGCCTGGTGAACCGGGAGGAGGGGTCCGAGGCGCGCCGGGTTCTGGACCGGGAACTGGGCCGGGCCGGGCTGGCCCCCGCCGCGCTCCGCGGCTACGGCACCCGGGCCACCGGGCACCTGCAGGTGGCCTCGGCCACCGCGGCGGGCCTGGCCGACGCGGGAGTGGCCAGCGAGCCGGCCGCCCTGGCCTACGGACTGGGCTTCGTGCCGTTCGCAGAGGAACGCTTCGACCTGGTCATCCCGGCCGCCCAGGTCGGTTCGCGGGAAGTTGACGCCCTGCTGAAGGTGCTCTCCTCGCCCTGGCTGGCCGCTCAGCTCGGCAGCCTGCCCGGCTACGATCCGGGCCGGTGCGGTGAGCACGTGGCCACGCTGTGAATTCCGGCCGGTTAAGGTAAGCCCGTGTACGACCATGATCTGGGTGAGCTCGAAGACCTTGGCTGGGACGAGTTCATCCGCCGCCAGTGGGACGCCGTGTACACCGCTTACCGGACCGGGCGGGGGCGGCGCACGCTCTGCCGCGGCTGGGCCGACCTGCTCGAGGCGGGGCTGAGCTGTTCCCAGTCCCTGGCCGACCTGCTGGTCCGGATGGAGATCCTGGACCGGGCCGACCGTGACCTGGAGGGGACCGTGGACCCACGGGCGTTGGTGATCGGGATGACCGAGGTGATCGCGGACGTCCGGGTCGACCTGCTCGAACTCGGCCTGGAAGAACCGGGTTCCCGGGAACTGGGCGTGGCGCAGCTGGCCGCGCTGCTGGACCGGCAGGCGGCGCTGCTGGGCTTCGTGCGCGACTACGCGGGCGTGGAGGATCCGGGCGTGCGGACGGGGGCGTGGCCGACGCGGGGGTCGGGAACCAGGGCGTCGAGGACACCGGCTGAGATCAGCGCCGCCGGGCCAGCCACATCCGGGTCTGGTAGGGCACGATCATCGGGATCCCGGGAAAGTGCGTGCCCAGCAGGTCCTGGATCCGGCCCAGCAGCCGGTTCCGGACGGGCGTGGCGAGCTGCGCGATGTAGGACTTACTGCGCTCCTCCGCCATCCAGGTGCCCACCTCCACCTGCCGGGTCCACGGCACCACGATCCGTACGCCCGGCTCGAACAGCCCGGTGCCGGCGATGCCTTCCTCGCTCCAGTCCGGGTCGCGGTGATGCCGGCGGTAGCCCGGGCAGGCCCCCTCCATCACCTCCTGGTAGGTGTCGAACCAGCTCTGGCCGTCGGCCCACGCGTGACTCCACCAGGCCACCCACGAGCCGCCCGGGCGCAGCACCCGGGCCACCTCCCAGCTGGCCAGATGCTGGTCGAACCAGTGCCAGGACTGGGCGAAGCAGGTCAGGTCGACGGATCCGGAGCGGATCGGCAGGGTGTTGCCGTCCGCCTGCAGGTAGGCCAGCCCCGGGCTGCGGTCATGGGCGCGGCGGAGCATGATCTCGCCGAAGTCGATCGCGACCGTCCGCGCCCCGCGGGCGGCCAGCTGGCGGGTGGCGATGCCGGTGCCGGCGCCCACGTCCAGGACCAGCGCCCCGCGAAGCTCGCCCGCGGCCCGCTCGATCTCGCGGAACACGCCGTCGGGGTAGGACGGGCGCCCGGCGTCGTAATCGGCCGCGACCGGGTCGAACGGGGACCGGCCCACCGACGTCACCGTCGCGGGCCGGCCCGGGTGACCGTCATCCCGTCACCCGGGCCCCTGCTGCCTTGTTTCACGGCCCGCAACGAAAACCACCCGTGGTCAGTGCCCATACACCGGGACCAGCAGCCCGCGGGCGATGGTGTGGAAGCGCAGGTTGAAGCCGGTCACCGCAGGGGAGACGTCGGAGTCGATGCCGAGCTTCTCGCTGTCCACGGCGTGCACCGCGAAGACGTAGCGGTGCGGCGCGTCGCCCTGCGGGGGTGCGGCCCCGCCGAAGTCCTTGGTGCCGTAGTCGTTGCGGACAGAGAACGCGCCCGCGGGCAGGCCGGCGCCACCCTCCGCGCCCGCCCCGGCGGGCAGTTCAGTCACCGAGGCCGGGATGTCCACCACCAGCCAGTGCCAGAACCCGGAGCCGGTAGGAGCGTCCGGGTCGTAGCAGGTGACGGCGAAGCTCTTGGTCTCCGGGGGAAATCCGGACCAGCGCAGGCTCGGCGAGATGTTGTCGCCGGACATGCCGAAGCTGTTGTAAACCTGCGCATTGCTCATCTGCTCGCCGTCGGCGACGTCGTCGCTCAGCACCGGGAAGCCCGGCACTGGCGGAAAGAAGTCGTACGGAAGCGGTGCGCGATCGGCCATGATCTCCCTACCTTCTTTTATGGACTACTGCTAAGCGGTACCCCGGGAAAACCTTACTGGCCCGATCGGAGACATTGACGTGACGCCCGGTTCGCTGTGGCCCGGTTTCCTCCGGTTTAGTTCACGTTCACTGCGGCGCGGGGCGTTCATCGCGATTCTCGTCGCGCTGGCGGTCGTGCCCGGCCCGACCTCCGCGGCCCGGCCCTGCACCAACCGGGCCTGCCAGTCCGCAGGCCTGGCGCGGTGGACCCGGGTGCTGCCGGGCGCCTGGGTGGCGCAGGCCGGGCTGGCCGGCACCACGCCGGCCCAGGGTGCCGCGTACGCGGCCATGGGCGGGCAGATCGCCGTGATCGGCATCGGCACCACCGTGTTCGCCTACCAGTCCCGCTCAGGCGCGCCGGCCTGGGACAGCTCCCTGGCCGGCTTCCGGGCAGGCTCAAGAATCGTGTCGGTCCGGGCCTGGCCGGGTGTGGTCACCGTCGGGGTCGACGTGCCGGGTCTTCGGGATGGCAGCCTGGGCACGCGGCACGAGGTGATCCTGGACAGCCGCACCGGGCGGCTGCTCCGGTCCGTCCCGGCCGCGCAGTTCGGCGGGGCCGTTGCGGCGGGCCCCACCCGCACGGTGATCGTCGGAAGCGCCGCGGTGACCAGCTACAGCAACCGGACCGGGGCCGTGCTGTGGAGCCGTCCGACCGGGCCCGCCGCCCAGGCCTGGAAGGTCAGCGGCAACGATCTGTACCTGACTGTGTCCACGGGTGGCTACCTCAGCAACGGCCCGGTCCGGGCGCTGCGCAAGATCTTCCTGCGGTCCGGTGTGCAGCGGCTCATCCGCCCGCCGGGCCGGTCCTTCCGCGGGGTGCTGAGCCGCGTGTTCGCGGGCGTGGCGGTGTTCACCGACGCGCGGGGCACCATCGCCTACAGCGCCACAACCGGGCAGAAGCTGTGGCGGCGGCTGGGCGCGGTGCCGGAGAACGCGGATCCCGCCGACGGACTGCTGTACCTGACCGACGGCAGCAGCCTGGCGGGCGTGGACCCGGAGACGGGCCGGACCCAGGTCCACGTGTCCGGCGGATCGACCACCGGCACCTCCGGCTTCTATGCTGTGCGGGATGGGGTGGTGCTCGGCCTCGATCAGGGGGCCCAGGGGGACGCGTGGGGCTATGACGTGGCCGTCGGCCGGGTGCTCTGGACCAACGCCGACCTGCCGTGGCCACACTATTTCGAGGATCTGTCGGGTATCGGCGGCAGCGCCAGCCCGGGCTCGGGGGCCATCCTGCTGGCGGTCTGCGCCCAGGCCGGGGCGTCCGTGGCGGGCAGCAGCAGCCAGGTCTGCGACCGTCCCGAACTGGTCGCCCTGAACTGGTGAGGCAAAGGTCTGCGACTGCCTGGAACTCGTCGCCCTGAACTGGTGAAGTAACGGGTGAAGTACCGGTCTCATCCTCCGGGATGTACCTCCGTGCGGTGGCTGATTGTGAGTAGTGTGCCATCCTGCAATAGTTAGGCAGTCTTACGCTCGCGCGGCAGCAAGAGACAGGAGGCGGCGTGGCCACAGACGACCTGGCCCGCCAGGCCCGTGAGCTGCTCAGCATGACCGGCGGATCCGCCTCCCGGTCGCTGAACCAGCTGGTGGGGCTGGTGTCGCGTCAGGTCCCGGGCTGCTCGGGGGCGGCCTCCGCCGTCTGGCGCGAGGATGAGCCGGTGGTCCGCGCGGCCAGCCATCCCGACCTCGCCGAACTGTTCGAGCTGCAGCTCACGACGGGCTCTGCCCCGTGGCTGGACGCCCTGGCCAGCGACATCCCGGTCAGCTGCCTGGACACCCTGGAGGAGGAGCGCTGGCCGGGGTTCGCGGCCGCGGCGCTGGCCCGCGGTGTCCGGTGCTGCGTCACGCTGGCCCAGCGGTCCGGGGAGCAGGCCCTCACCCTGACCATGTTCGGCGCCCGGCCCCGGTCACTCGACCCGGATCAGCTCCCGCTCGCCGAACTGCTGGTCGCGTTCGGGGGAGCGGTCATGGGCAACGCGGACGCCTACGACGGGGTCCAGCGGACGGTGCTGCGGCTGCGCGATTCCGTCGAGTCCGGGGCGCTGCTCGATCAGGCCCGGGGGGTGCTGATGCACGCGCGCGGCTGCACCGCGGCGGAGGCGCTGACGCAGATGGGTGCCATGGCCACCGCCCAGCACGTCACGATGACCGAGGTCGCGCAGCAGATCATCGCGTCGCAGGGGGCAGACACGCCGGAGGCCGGGGCAGGCTGAGCCTGCCCCGGCCTCCGGATCCTGCTCAGGCCGGGCTGGTCCTGCTCAGGCCGCGGACCGCTCGTAGATGGCCAGCGTCTCCTGGCCGATCCGGTCCCACGAGTACCGGGCCCGGGCCCGGTCCACGGCGGCGATGCCGAACCCTTCCAGCAGCATCGGGCTGGCCAGCAGGGTCCGGATCCGCTGGGCGATCAGCCCGGGGCGGGCCGGCGGGACCAGCAAGCCGGTGGTGCCGTCGATGATGGTGTCCAGGTGACTGCCGATCGCCGAGGCCACGACCGGGGTGCCGCAGGCCATGGCCTCCAGCGCGACGGTCGCGAACGGCTCGCCGGTCGGCGCGTCCACCAGGAGATCCGCCGAGCGCAGCAGCGCGGGCAGGTCGTCATCGCTCACACTGCCGTGGAAGATGACCCGGTCCCGCACGTTCAGGTCGCTGGCCAGCCGGAGCAGCGCCCGGTAGGCCTTGTCCCCGCGCAGCTTGCCGTGCTCAGGGCCGCCCGCGATGACCAGTTCGGCCTCGGGAATGTCGGCGAGCGCGCGCACCGCGACGTCCACGCCCTGATTGGGTGCGAGCGGGGCCACGCACAGCAGCCGGGGCCGGCTGCCCCGCGCGGCGACCGGGCCCTCCGGGGAGAACGTCCCGGTGTCCACGCCGCGCGGGATGAGCCGCACTGAGTCCCGCCGCACGCCCAGCCGGGCCAGCGCGGACATCTCACTGGAGGAACTGGCGAGTACCGCGCGGACGCTGCGCGCGATGACCGGCTCCAGCCGAAGCCGGGCCGCCCCCCCGCCGTTACCGGAGCGGGTCTTCGCCCGGGCGGGCTGAGCCTGGGCGGGCTGAGCCTGGGCCGGCCGAGCCGAGGCCGGGTCAGTGGCCTGCAGCGACAGGAAGGTCTGCACGACCGGCACGCCCAGATCGCGGGCGCCCGCCAGCGCGGCGAGGCCGCTGGTCCAGAAGTACGCGTGCGCCACGTCGGGCGCGTCGCCCTGCCAGTGCCGCGCCAGGTACTGGCCGAACTCCGCGGCGTGCGGGGCCAGGCTGTCCGAGGAGAGTTCCTTGGCCGGGCCGGCGGGCACGTGCTCGACGGTGACGCCGGGCGCGGGCTCCGACTTCTCCGGCTGCCCCTCGCTGTCGCGGCGGGCGTACACGGTGACGTCGTGATCCTGTTCGGCCAGCGCGGACACCAGGGACGCCAGTCGCTGGTCCTGCCTATCGGGTCCGGCCTCAGGGGTCTGGCCGAACGGGTTCCCCTGCAGTGTGACCAGGGCAATCTTCATGGAGAGCAGCCTCCTCGATACGGGGTGCCCACGCGGTACGCCACGAGTCGCCGAAGAGGCAGATTAGACGGCTGTCTACGAAAGTCCAGGCCGGGCCAGGGGGAAAAATTCCATGGCAAGCACGCCTCTCCGACCACGCCAGACGGCGTGGGGGCGTGCCTGCGTCGTAGACACTGCAAGCAATATAACCCCTAATCGGACCGCTGCCAACCCGCCACGCGCAGGGGAGACCGGCGGTCCTCCGCGGGTACGGTGACAATCAGGCCGGTGGGGAATCCGGCTACCGTGATCCCGGGTTAGCTTGGATCATCAGCTGTCCGCTACCCCCGTTGTCACGACCTAACCTCCGCGACACCTTCACCATCGTTCGCTCTCGTTCCCCGCGATTGGACCTCGATGCCGCAACCCGCCGGCCCGCCCGAACTCGACCTGGAGGTGGCCGCGCTCAAGGAGCGCTACGCCGGGCTCCGGCAGGCCGCCGCGCTGCCGGGCGCGGACGCCGGGGCCGTGCTCGAGGCCGCGTTCGCGGAGCTGGACACCGCGGTGGACGTGCTCGGGGCGATGCGGGCCGGGCCCGCCCCCGGCCCGTCCCAGGCCGGCGGCCCGGCCCGGAGGCGCTGCTCACGGAGCGGCGGCTGCTGCGCGCGGTGTTCCAGGACGCGCCGGTGCCGATGTTCCTGCTCGCCCCGGACGCCACCGTGCAGCGGGTCAACACCAGGGCCGCCGAGCTGCTCGGCTCCGCCCCCGGGTACGCGGTCGGCAAGCTCTTCACCGCGTTCGTGGACCTGCCCGCCCGGGCCGCGGTGCAAAGCCAGCTCGCCGCGGCCGCGCGGACCGGCAAGACCCGGCGGGTCCAGTGCCGCCTGCTGCATCCGGACGGACCAGCGAGCACCGAGCTGACCGTCGGGCTGACTCAGGTCCGGGGAGACGGCGACCAGCTCGTGGTGGTGGCCAGCGCGCCCGGAATGGGCGCGGGCACTCGTGCCGATGCGGATCACGCGGCCACCGCGAAGTCGCCGGGCGCTCCGGATCCCGGCGCGGGCCCGGACAGCCCGGCCCGCCTCATGGAAGCGATGATCCACCGCTACGACTTGGTCACGTCCGCGACCAGGCTGTTCCTGGAAAACGCGACCTACAGCGAATCGGTCACTCTGCAGCGCTGCGCCCGGTTGCTGGCCAGTGAGCTGGCCGCCTGGGTCATCGTGGACGTGGAGCGGCGGCAGCGGCTGCGGCGGCAGTTCGTCATGGGTCCCGAGGATCAGCCCTCTGACCTGGCCAACGCGGTGGGGCAGGTGGATCCGGCCCCGGGCACCGCGCCCCGCCAGGTGCACGAGTCAGGCAGTTCGCTGCTGGTCGCGCACGCCGAGGACGCCGGGATCCTGGGTGCCGGGCCGCAGGGCGTGCCGGTCATGATGATGCTGGACGCGACCTCGGTACTCTGCGTGCCACTGTCGGACGGGGAGCACACCTACGGCACGCTGACCCTGGCCCGCAACGCCAGCGAGGGTCACTTCGAGATGGCCGACCTCGGCGTGGTGGAAGAGCTCGGCGAGCAACTGGCCCTCGCGATCAGGGTGGACCGCATGTTCCGGCGGCACACCGAGATCGCGGATGCGCTTCAGTCGAGCCTGCTGCCGCGCGATCTGCCGCAGATCCCCGGGGTCGAGATCGCGGCGGCCTACGTCGCGGCCACCGAGGGGCTGGAGGTCGGCGGCGACTTCTATGACGTCTACCGGACCCCCGGCGGATGGGGGGTGGCGATCGGGGATGTGTGCGGTAAGGGCGAGGAGGCCGCCGCGGTCACCGCGGCCGCGCGGCACGCCATCCGGGTCCTCGCGCACTGGACCGCCGACCCGGCCGAGGTCCTGGCCAAGGCCAACGAGGTGATGCTGGCCGAGGAATTCGGCGACCTCTTCGTGACCGCGAAGAACGCCCACCTGCGCTGGCAGGACGGGCGGCTGCACGTGGTGCTGGGCAGCGCGGGGCATCCGGGGCCGGTGCTGGTCCGCCCCGACGGCCGGACCACGATCATGAACCCGGGCGGGCTGCCCCTCGGCCTGTTCCCCACCGCGCAGCCCGGGCGGGAAGAGATCGACCTGGAGCCGGGGGATGTGCTGTTCTTCTTCACCGACGGGGTGACCGAGGCACGCAGCCCGGAACTGACCTATTTCGAGGACCGCCTCACCGATGAGCTGGCCGGCCTGGCCGGGCAGCCGCCCCGGGACATCGTGGCCGGACTGCAGACGCTGGTGGTGGAGTTCTGCCGCAACGAACTACGGGACGACATGACCATGCTGGTGCTACGCGTGGCCGAGCCGCCAGACCAGTGAAGCCACGCACTGGCCCGGCGGCCCGGTTACCGGCGAGTGCGGCCGGGAGGGATCCAGCGCCCGCTGCTGGCCCGGTGCCGTGCCCAGGCCAGCCGGACGCCGGCCCGGCCGCTACTCCTCCAGGTATTCCTCAATCGTCTCTGAGGTGGAACTCAGCGGGCTCGTGGTCACCTGCTCCTCCACCTCGGCCTTGCTCAGCTGCCGGCCGGGGAAGACCTCAGGGTCTTCCGCCAGCGCGCCGTCCTCCACCGCCCGCGCCTGCTCCGGCGTGAGCACGACCGTGCCGGCCGGCAGGGCGGTGCCACTGGGGGTGACCACGGCGCCTCCGGGGACCGCGGCGCCTCCGGTGCGGCTCATCGCGGGCCTGCGCACGACCCGCCGCCGCAGCCAGCCGTAGCCGCGCCGCGGGACGAACATTCCGGCCAGCCCGACCAGTATCAGCACCCACCCGGCCGCCTGCACGTTCAGCCAGCCTGGATGGCCGGTGACGGCGAACGCGAGAATGGCGCCGACGGCGACGATGGCCAGACCCGTGGCGGTCTTCATGCCTGTCTCCTTGCTTTTTCCTTTAAGGATGCGTCGCCGGGGCGCGCGGACGCAATGTCGTCGTCGGGGTCCTGGCCGAGCAGGCATCCCCGCAGGTAACGGAGCGCGGACGCCTGAAGGCGCGACACGTGCATCTGGGAGATGCCGAGCCGCTCGCCGATCTCGGCCTGGGTCAGGTTTCCGTAGAACCGCATCAGCAAGATGCGCCGCTCGCGCGACGGCAGCTCGTTCCAGTGCGCGCCGACCGCGTCCATGTCCACGGCCCGTTCCAGCTCGGGGTCATCCGCCCCGATCAGGTCCGCGAGCTTGGCCAGGCCGTCCGCCTGGGTAAGCGGGGCGTCTAGCGAGGACGTGTGGAAGAACATGTCCGCCTGGCGCGCCTCATGCAGTTCCTCATCGGTAACGCCCAGGTGCCTGGCCAGCTCCGCGTCGGCCGGGGCGTGCCCCAGCTCCTGGGCGAGGTCACCGGTGGCCTTCCTGATCTCGAGCAGCAGTTCCTGGGCCGAGCGCTTGACCCGGACCTGCCACCTCTTGTCCCGGAAATGCCTCTTGATCTCGCCGCTGATGCACGGCTGGGCGTAGGCGGCCAGGGCGCCGCCGAACGAGGGGTCGAAGTTGTTGATCGCCTTGAGCAGGCCGACGTACCCGACCTGCATCAGTTCCTCGACCGATTCGGGGCTGTCCCGGTAGCGCAGTACGCACGACCGGACCAGGGCCTCGTAGCGGGTCACCAGGACCTCGCACGCCGCGCTGCGCACGGCACTTCCAATGGGTTCGGATTTCACGAGCTCGAGGAGCTCGCTGTCGTCGCGGCTGAGCAGGTTCGCACGCGACCACGGCGGCGGCAGGGCCAGATCTGCGCCTTCCCCGGACGGACCGGGGAGGGGCTGAGCATCCGCGCCAGCCGGGCGACGGCGAAGGGCCGTCTTCGTCATGATCACCTCCGCGCCTGACCTTCGGGGGGAAGCCCAGGCGCCCCATTCGTGCCCGCTGAGGGGGAGATAAACATGCGGCCGGCCATTGTTTCGAATCCGTGATCCATTTCCACCGCCGTGCCGGACTCATCCCCAGCTCAGCGGCGGTTTGGTGAGGCGAGGTCGTGCTGCCACGACGGCATGTTCCGGGTGGTGGCGCTGTTGTAGAGAGCAGGGCACCAAGCAGGAGGAGCCAGCACAAGCTGGAGTAGCTAGCGCACCAGCGGTAGCCAGCCGGAGTGCCCAGCACGAAGTGAGGGATCGGGGATCGAGGTGGCAGGAATGTGGCGCACCCGCCGGCAGGCAGCCGGTGACGCTCCGCGGGTGATCGTGGTGGGCGCAGGGTTTGCCGGGATGGCCGCGGTGCAGGAACTGGCCCGGGCCGGAGCCCAGGTGCTGTTGATCGACCGCAACGTGTACAGCACCTTCCAGCCGCTGCTCTACCAGGTGGCCACGGGCGGGCTGAACCCCGGCGATGTGTCCTACCCGGCCCGGGCGTTCACCCGCCGCCATGGTGCCCGGTTCCGGCTGGGCGAGGTCGTCGGCGTGGACCCGGACCGCCGCCGGGTCACCCTGGCCGACGGCGGCTCGTTGGACTACGACTACCTGGTTCTCGCCACGGGAGTGTCCGCGGCCTACTACGGGGTGACCGGCGCCGCCGAGCACAGCCTGGGCTTGTACACCCGCCGCGACGCGGTGGAGCTGCGCAACCACATCATGGCCCGGCTGGAGCGGCTGGACATCGCCGGTCCCGGCAAGAGCGTGAACTTCACCGTGGTGGGCGGCGGCGCGACCGGGGTCGAGCTCGCCGGTGCGCTGGCCGAACTGCGCAGCACCGCGCTGGATGCCGCGTTTCCCGAGGTGAACCTGGCGTCGGTGCACATCCGCCTGGTCGAGCAGGCGGATGCCCTGCTGCTGCCCTTCGACCCCGGCGCTGCGCGAGTACGCGCGCCGTCAGCTGGAGCAGCGGGGCGTGGAGGTCCGGCTGAACACCGCCATCCGGGAAGTGCACAGCGACCGGGTCATCCTGTCCGACGGAGAGGACCTGCCCAGCGACGTCACCGTGTGGGCGGCTGGGGTGACCGCGCCTGCCGAGGTGGCCGGATGGCAGCTGCCGCAGGGTGCCGGCCGGCGCATCCTCACCGGGTCCGATCTTCGGGTACTCGGCCAGGAGCGGATCTTCGCCCTGGGTGATGTCGCGCTGATCGAGGACCAGCCATTGCCGCAGCTAGCGCAGCCCGCGCTGCAGACCGGACGGCACGCGGCCCGGCAGATCCAGCGGCTCGCCGCAGGTCAGCCGACCACCGCGTTCGAATATCACGACAAGGGCATCATGGCCACGATCGGGCGCCGGTCCGCGGTGGTGGAGCTGCCGCAGCGGCTCAGGATCCGGGGGACGCTCGCCTGGCTCGCGTGGCTGGCCCTGCACCTGGTCACGCTGCTGGGTAATCGCAACCGCATGTCCGCGATGCTCAACCTGTCCTGGCGCTACCTGTCCTGGGGCCACGGCGGCGGCGTTATCGTCGGCGACGATCCGCCCCCGTTCCTGGTGGACGGGCCGCTTCCGGTGGGTAGTGATCGTGGTCACGGGACGGTCCCTTCCCGGACTTAGCCATCTGCCGGTTGCTTACTATGAACCATGTCCCCGGCGACTGAGCGATCTGCAACTGAACACGGTGGCGGCACAGCAAGCCACGACCAAGGAACAGCAGGCCAAGACTCGGGCACAGCAGGCCAAGACTCAGGCACAGCAGGCCAAGATCAAGCGGTTCAGCCCACCCCCGCGGAAGAGGTGCGGTCGGAGCGGCTGGTGCTGCGCCGGGTGCACATGGATCAGGCGGATGGCATCGCACTGGCCGTCGGCGCCAGCCTGGACTACCTGAAGCCGTGGATGGCCTGGGCCACCCGGGACGCCGCCGAGCCGAGGATCCAGCGTGTCCGGGTGGCCGAGGCGGATGAGCTGTGGGAGAGCGGCAGCGACTTCATTTACTCCGTCCTGCTGCGGCCCAACCGGACCGTCGTCGGGGAGATCGGGCTGCATCGCCGGGTGGGGGAGGGCGGCATCGAGATCGGGTACTGGATCGACGTCCGGTACGCGGGCCGTGGCCTGGGCACGGAAGCGGCCCGGATGCTGACCGGCGTCGCCCTGGCGCTGCCCGGCGTGACCCGGGCGGAGATCCATTGTGATGAGGCGAACCAGGCGAGTGCGGCCATTCCCCGCAAGCTCGGTTATCGGCTGGACCGGATCGACCCGCACGAGCCGGAGGCGCCGGGGGAACGGGGCCGCCGGATGGTGTGGGTTACGGAGTCCCCGGTGAGCACGGGCCGGGACCGGGTCACGGAGTCCCCGGTGAACCAGGGACGGACCGGGTCGCGCAGTTCCGGTGAACCCGGGCCAGGACCGGATAGGCGTGGCCCGGTGCGCTCGCGACGGGACCGGGTCACGAAGTCGCCGGTGAACCCGGGCCGGGACCGGTTACGGAGGCCCAGCGGAATCCGGGCCGGGACTGGATAGCGGAGGCCCAGCCGAACCCGGGCCAGGATTGGACAGCGCAGGCCCAGCCGAACCCGGGCCAGGACTGGATAGCGGAGGCCCGATGAGCACGCGACGGGACTGGGCGGCTTGGCACGAGGCCTACGACAACCCGGATGCGCCGCTCGCGCACCGGCTGCTCGCCGTGCAGGCCCGGATCACCGAGGCGCTCGACCAGGCCCCCAGGGGGCCATTGCGCGCCATCAGCATCTGCGCGGGCCAGGGCCGCGACCTTATTGGCGTGCTCCGCGCACATCCGCGCCGCCGTGACGTCACCGCGCGCCTGGTGGAACTGGACCCGCGCAACGCGGCGGCCGCCCGCCAGCGCGCCGCGGACGCCGGGCTGCCCCAGGTAGAAGTGGTCACCGGGGACGCCGCGCAGACCGGTGTGTACGCCGGGCTGATCCCGGCCCGCCTCGTGCTGGCCTGCGGCGTGTTCGGCAACATCAGCGACGAGGACGTGGCCCGGACCATCCGCTGCTGTACTGGGCTGTGCGCTCCCGGGGGCACGGTGGTGTGGACCCGCGGGCGCGGTGAGCCCGACCTCGTTCCGCAGATCTGCGACTGGTTCGCCGCGGAAGGCTTCGCCTTGGTGGGCATCTCGGAGCCGGCAGATGTCCCGGAACCGCGAGCACACTGGGCGGTCGGCGCGCATCGGTTTGAGGGAAAGTCCAGGCCGCTGCCCGCCCAGAAGATGTTCACCTTCGCCGGCTACGACGTGCGGAAAGACCGCGACCGCGCTTAGGGGCGTGCGGGGACCGGGCCGCGGCAATGGTCAGGACGTGCCGAGCCGGCCGCGGCCGCGGTCAGTGCGCGAAGAACGGGACCGGCGTCCGCGTCAGTGTGAGCCGGCACTGCCGGGCCTTGACGATGAGTTCGGTGGCCGGAGCGCGGACGGTGGCCGCGCAGCGATGCGCGGCCGGGCCGCTGCTCCCGATGAGCAGGGCGCAGGCCACCGCGGCGAGCGCCGCAGGGAAGAACAGGATCGCCTTCAGCCGGCGGGGTACCCGGGGAGTGCGGCGCCGCACCGGCTCCGTACGCCGGGCGAACCAGCCGCCGATCCGGGTCAGCCTGGCCCGGATCTGCTCGATCCCTGGTATCTCCTCGTCCCAGGTGAGCCGGGTAAAGATGGCGAACAGCGCGACCAGGCGGGGATCTGAGTCCCGCAGCATCCGGTCGATCCGGTTTAGCGTCCGCTGCTGGCTCGCCGGCAGGCTCACGGCAGATCTCCTATCGTTCTTCCCCCGGGTCCGCTTCCCCGCCAGGCCTTCCGGGCCGACCCGAAGGGTTGACACCGGCTGGAGGTTCCTGGCTTGAGGCCAGGCTACCGGCCGCCGTTGGCCATCCGCCGGGCACCCGCCTGGTCCGTAATCACAGCGTCAGATCCTGGCTGCGCAGTGTGGCCGGTGAGGCACGAGTTGACGGGGTGGTGGTCATGCCTCCGCTGGTCCCACTTCCTCGACCTTCAGGTATGACCGCAGGGCCACGATGGAGCTGCCCGTGACCTCATGGAACCGCCGACCGGGGATCGGCCTGAATTCCGCGTACGGTGGAACCACGTGTGACCAGATGGTCTCGGGCGACCCGCTGCCACGATGTGTTTCGTGAGCGACGCGTCGTGCTGGCAAGTTCTTGGCCGACGGCACGTGAACCTGGCTCCTGGGGGGCGGTGGCATGGCGAGCCCACTGCTCGCGACCAAGCTCCACGTGCCCAGGCGGCAGCGCGATCTGGTCGCGCGTCCGAGACTGAGCGAGCGCCTGAGCCGGGGGGCGGAGTCGGCGCTGACGCTGGTGTCGGCGCCGGCCGGGTTCGGTAAGACGACGCTGCTGACGCAGTGGCTGGCGGCCGCTCCGGCCCATGGGCGGTCCGTGGCCTGGCTCTCGCTGGATCAGCGCGATAACGATCCCGCGTTGTTCTGGCCTACTTTGCGGCGCGCTGAACACGGCGGTGCAGGAGGTTGGGCGAGCGCGCTCCCGCTCCTGCAGTCGCCCGCAGCCGCCAGCGAGCGGGACTCGCCACTCTGCTTAACGACCTGGACGCCATCTCGGGCGACGTCGTGCTGGTGCTGGACGACTACCACGTCATCGAGGCGCGCGGCGTGCAGGACGGGATGGCCTTCCTGCTGGAGCACCTGCCCCCGCAGATGCATCTGGTGATCGCCAGCCGCGCCGACCCGGCGTTGCCGCTGGCGCGGTTGCGGGGGCGCGGCGAGCTGGTCGAGATCCGCGCCGCCGATCTGCGCTTCACACCCGTCGAGGCCGCGGCGTACCTCAACGAAGTGATGGGACTGGTGCTGTCGGCAGCGGATGTCGCCGCGCTGGAGGGGCGCACCGAAGGGTGGATCGCCGCGCTGCAGCTGGCGGCGCTCTCGATGCAGGGCCGAGAGGACCTCACCGCGTTCATCGCCGGCTTCGCCGGGGATAACCGGTACATCGTCGACTTCCTGGCCGAGGAGGTCTTGCAGCGGCAGCCCGAGCATGTCCAGCAGTTCCTGCTGCAGACCTCCATCCTGGACCGGCTGAGCGGCCGGCTGTGCGATGCCGTCACCGGCCAGGATGGCGGCCAGGCCAAGCTGGCGGCGCTGGAGCGGGGAAACCTGTTCCTCGTCCCGCTCGATGACCGCCGCCAGTGGTACCGCTATCACCAGCTGTTCGCGGACGTCCTGCAGGCGCGGCTGCTCGACGAGCAGCCTGGCGACGCTTCCCGGCCTGCACCGGCGGGCGAGCGCCTGGTATGAGCCGAACGGTGAGCCGTCCGAGGCCATCCGTCACGCACTGGCCGCCGGGGATTTCGAGCGGATGGCGGACCTGGTCGAGCTGCGATTCCGGACATGCGCAGGACCAGGCAGAGACCGCGGCCACGGCTGGCTCAGGCGCTTCCCGAGGAGCTAGTCCGGGTCAGGCCGGTGCTCAGCGTGGGGTTGGCCGGGGCTGCGGGCTGGCGGCGAGCTTGAGGGCGTTGAGACCCGGCTGCGGGCGCCGAGCGGTGGCTGGACACGACGACCGGTAACCGTCCCGGATCGCCAGCCTCGTCGGCGGAGACGGTCGTCGTCGACGACGAGGAATTTCGCCGTCTCCGGCGATCATCGAGCTGTACCGGGCCGCCCGGGCCCTGGCCCTGGGCGATGTGCCCGGCACCGTGACGCACGCCCGGCGGGCGCTCGAACTGTCGCCGAGGAGGAACACCTCGGCCGTGCTGCGGCAGCAGGCCTGCTGGGGCTCGCGTTCTGGGCGAGCGGGGACCTCGAGGCCGGGCACTCGGCGTATGCCGAATGCATGGCGGGTCTACGGCGGGCCGGGCACATCGCCGATACCTTCGGGTGCGCGATCGCACTGGCTGACATCGGCTTGCGCAAGGCCGTCTCGGCGAGGCCATGCGCACCTACGAGCAGGCATTGCAGCGTGCGCTGAACAGGGCGGCCCAGTTCTGCGCGGAGCCGCGGACATGTACGTAGGCCTGAGCGAGCTCCACCGCGAGCGCAACGACCTGCCCGCCGCCACGCAGAATCTGCTGCGGAGCCAGGAGCTGGGCGAGCACATCGGGTTGCCGCAGAACCGCTATCGCTGGCGGGTCGCGATGGCTCGGATACGCCAGGCCGAAGGAGATCTGGCCGGCGCACTCGACCTGCTCAACCAGGCGGAGCGCCTGTATGTGAGTGACTACTTCCCTAACGTGCGGCCGGTCCCGGCCATGAGGGCGCGGGTGCTGGTCGCGCTGGGGGAGTTGGGTGCGGCGCTCGGCTGGGCGCATGAGCAAGGCCTGTCCGTGGAGGATGACCTCAGCTACCTGCACGAGTTCGAGCACATCACCCTGGCCAGAGTGCTCCTGGCCCGGGACGCGGCCGAGCCTGCAGGGACCGCCATCCAGGAGGTGACCCGCCTCCTGGAGCGCCTCCTGCGAGCGGCGGAGGGGGGCAGAGGACAGGAAGCGTCATCGAAATCCTGGTGCGTGCAGGCGCTGGCCCACCAGGCCGAGACGACATCCCCGCTGCTCTGGCCTCACTGCAGCGCGCGGTGACCCTGGCTGAACCGGAAGGCTACGTCCGGATCTTCGCGGATGAGGGCCCACCGCTGGCCTGCCTGCTCAGAGCGGTCGCGCAACAGGGGGCCGCCCCGGGCTATGTCCGTCAGCTCCTGGCCGCCGTGAGCAAGACCGGGGACAGCACGCCCGCCAGTCAGGGGCTGATCGAGCCACTGAGCGCGCGCGAGCTGGACGTGCTTCGGCTGCTCGGGACCGACCTGGACGGTCCGGAGATCGCCCGCGAGCTCATCGTGTCGCTGAACACCGTGCGGACGCACACCAAAAACATCTACGCCAAGCTCGGCGTGAACAGCCGCCGGGCAGCGGTCCGCCGCGCCAGGGAACTCGGCCTGCCGCGCACTGGCGACCACCAATCCCTGCGTGTCGTCGTTCGCGACCCATAGGCAGGCCACGGCCAGTCCGGAGCAGCGGTCTGGCGAGTCTGCTCGCCGATGTGGGTCTCATCGGACCCGCTTCACGGGCAGGATGGCGGCGGCTCCGATGATGGCGCAGGCCCCGGCGACCGCGTACAGCACGCCGTAGCTGCCGTTGCCGATCGCCAGGATGGCCGGCGCGATCCCGGGCGCGATGGAAAACGGAAGAGCGCCGGCGATGTTGAACACGCCGAGATCCTTGGCGGCGTTGTCCTTGTCCGGCAGCACGTCGACAACGAGCGCGAGGTCGACGGCCATGTACACGCCGAAGCCGAGTCCGCTGATGGCCATGCCGACCAGAAAACCGTTGAAGTTGCTGGCGATGGCGATCACGAACATCGCCAGGCCGTACACGATCGACGCGGTGAAGACGAAGATCTTCCGCCGGCCGGTCCGGTCGGAAAGCCTGCCGCCGACGAGGGAAGCGGCGACGAGGACGACCGACTGGGCGAGGGTGCCGAGGAATATCTGCTGCGGCACATCGGCCTCGGCGCTGCCGATCTTGTTCAGCAGATAGTAGGCCTGGTAGGTGGTCAGGAAGGCGTAGGCCAGAACGAACATGAAGCGGCTGGCGAAAGCCCAGGCGAAGTCCGGGCTCTTCCGCGGATTGACGTAGAACGTGCTGGCGAATTCCCGCAGCGACCAGGCCGGCTTGTCCGCCTTGGCCAGCCGGCGATCTTTCAGCGTGACCGCGAAGAGCAGGATGAAGAACCCGCCGATCGCGCACGGGGCCAGGAACATGGCGAGCTGGTTGCCGGTGAACAGCTTGACCAGAAAGGTGCCGGTCACCGACGCGATCGGCACACAGACACCCAGGACACCGGCGACCAGGCCGCGTTGAGCGGCCGGGACCTGGTCTGGCAGCACCGCCACCTGGACGGCGAGCAGGGCGTTGAAGAACAGCTGGGCGATGCACCATCCGACGAGGACGACCGCGATGTCGGGTGCCAGCGCGACAACCAGGATGCCGAGGGAACCGCCCACCAGGCCGATGACCATCCAGGGCCGCCGCATGCCCAGCCGCGAGGAGGTGCGGTCGCTCATCTTGCCGAAGAACGGATTGGCGAACATGGCCAGCAGGGCGCCGACCCCGGCGACCAGCGCCAGGCTGTTCGGTGCCTGCTCGATCCCCACGAGCGAGTTGACCTTCAACGCCAGGGTGACCAGCAGGGGCGCGAGGAACAGCAGGCAGGTGCTGATGTACGCCAGCGTGTACAGCGCGATGAATCCCCATCCGACCCGGTGTGCCGCGGGTGACTCCGGCTCCAGCGCGGCCTCGGCTGCGGTCGGTACTCCAATCCGTCCAGCCCGGCGGTCGGAGGCAGACGCGGGTGGGCGGGGACGCCATCCCCGGGACCGGGCACCTCGGGCACTACGCCCCCAGATCATCACATCAATCACCACACGTGGTGATGCGTCCTCATCACATTCTCTTCTACTTTTCAATCAACAGCGAACGCCCGGACCGCCGGCTGGATCCACCCAGTCAGGCAACAGCTGAAGGGAGGGCGATGAGCGAAATATCGACCGGCCCTCAGCACCATCCGGGACGATACGAAATCCGCCTCAAGGGGCACCTCGATTCCCGATGGGCCACCTGGTTTGACGGAATGAGTCTCACCAACGAGAGCGACGGCACCACCATCATCCATGGCCCGGTGGCCGACCAGGCCGCACTGCATGGCTTGCTCCAGAAAGTGCGCGACATAGGCCTGCCACTGGTCTCGGTCACTCAAATCCAATCCGGCTAGCCCCAGTGCCTGCCATCGAGTCCCGATAACTCATTAATCCAGCCAAGAAGACCAGCATGACGACCACCATGCGAACCGCAGCCCCGAAAAGAGTCCCGATGGACTCCATGAGGAAGACCGCGCTCGTCGCGGGCATCTTCTACCTGATCACCTTCATCTCGATCCCCACCCTCGCCCTCTACAGCCAGGTGAAGAACCATCCGGACTGGATCCTCGGCTCTGGCGGCCACACCGGCGTGCTCGTCGGCGGCTTCCTCGAACTGATCGTCGCCCTCGCTGGCATCGGCACCGCCGTCACCCTGTACCCGGTCGTCAAGCGGCAAAACGAAGGCGTCGCGCTGGGTTTTGTCACCGCCCGTGTCCTTGAAGGCGTCATGATCTTCACCGGCGTCATCAGCCTGCTGTCGCTGCTGACCCTGCGGCAGGACCTGGGCGGAACGGCCGGGAGCAAATACAGCCGCGCTCGTCACCACCGCCGCGTCACACGTCGCGGTCTACAACTGGACGTTCCTGCTTGGGCAGAGCCTCATGCCCGCCATCAACGCCCTGCTGCTGGGCTCCCTGATGGTACCGCTCCCGCCTCGTGCCCCGCATCATCCCCACGCTCGGACTGATTGGCGCCCCCCTGCTCATCGCCTCCGTCATCACCACCCTGTTCCGCGTAGACCACCAGATCACCGTGCTCGCCCTGGGCTTCCTCCCCGTGGCGGCCTGGGAGTTCTCCCTCGGCGTCTGGCTGGTCGTCAAAGGCTTCAGGCCCTCCCCCATCACCACCGCAATGACCGCAGCCGACACCGCACCCGCCTACCACGACGTCACCGAAAAACCGACCAACCCCAAACGCGGCCGGGCCAAAAAAAAAAAAAAAAAAAAAAAAAAAAAAAAAAAAAAAAAAAAAAAAAAAAAAAAAAAAAAAAAAAAAAAAAAAAAAAAAAAAAAAAAAAAAAAAAAAAAAAAAAAAAAAAAAAAAAAAAAAAAAAAAAAAAAAAAAAAAAAAAAAAAAAAAAAAAAAAAAAAAAAAAAAAAAAAAAAAAAAAAAAAAAAAAAAAAAAAAAAAAAAAAAAAAAAAAAAAAAAAAAAAAAAAAAAAAAAAAAAAAAAAAAAAAAAAAAAAAAAAAAAAAAAAAAAAAAAAAAAAAAAAAAAAAAAAAAAAAAAAAAAAAAATCCAGCCTCGTTGCGGGCACGTCGCGCGGTCAATAGCATGGGCGTCCTCTCTCCATGACAGCGATAAAGCGGGCCTGATCACGCTGACCGAGCCACGCGACCTGGGGATGGCGAGGGCAGGGCGCGCCTGGTGAACGTCGGGTCAAGCACTCGCCCTGGCGGCCCATGTCGGGTGCAGGCAAGCCCCCGGCGGCCGCCGCCAGGTCCCCGCCTGCTGCTAGGTCCCCGGCCGCCGCCAGACCCCCGGCCCCGCCGCCCGCCCCGGGCCCGGTCGGCGTTTGCGACGCGAATGATTGGCTAGTAACAGGCCCAAAGCCGGCCGCCACGGGAGAGGATGTGATCGTGGGCGCGCGCACCTGGATCGAGTCCTGGCCGGTCTACCGCCAGCTGACCGGGCGGACCGCCTGGGCCTCGGCGCCGCCGCGAAGACCGCCCGCAGCGCGACCCTCCGGCCCCGGGTGGCCACCGCCGACAAGGTGGTCAAGTCGATCTGCCCGTACTGCGCGGTCGGCTGCGGCCAGAACGTCTACGTCAAGGACGAGCAAGGTCACCCAGATCGAGGGGGACCCCGACTCGCCGGTCAGCCGCGGCCGCCTGTGCCCCAAGGGGTCCGCCAGCCTGCAGCTGACCACCGGCGCCGCCCGCGAGTACCAGGTGCAAGTACCGCCGCCCGCACGGCACCGACTGGGAAGACGCTGGACCTGGACACGGCGATGGACATGATCGCCGACCGGGTCATCGCCGCCCGGCGGCACGGCTGGCAGTGGGAGGTCGACGGCAGGCGGACCCGGCGCACGCTGGGCTTCGCCAGCCTCGGCGGCGCGACCCTGGACAACGAAGAGAACTACCTGATCAAGAAGCTGTTCACGGCGCTGGGCGCGATCCAGATCGAGAACCAGGCCCGGATTTGACACTCCTCCACCGTCCCCGGTCTGGGGACTAGCTTTCGGCCGCGGCGGCGCCACCACCTTCCAGCAGGACCTGCAGAACTCTGACTGCATCCTGATCGAGGGCTCGAACATGGCCGAGTGCCCACCCGGTCGGCTTCCAGTGGGTCATGGAGGCCAAGAAGCGGGGCGCCAAGGTCATCCACGTCGACCCGCGGTTCAGCCGGACCAGCGCGGTCGCCGACCTGCACGTGCCGATCCGGGCCGGGGCGACATCGCGTTCGTCGGCGGCGCTGATCAACTACGTGCTGCAGAACGAGAAGTACTTCCGACGACTACGTGCGTCGCCTACACCAACGCGCCGGTCATCCTGTCCGAGGACTTCGCGGACACCGAGGACCTGGACGGGGTGTTCTCCGGGCTGGACCGCGAGCACCGCGAGCTACGACTTCGAGACCTGGCGCTACCAGGGCGGCGAGATGCAGCGCCGGCCAGCGGCGACCGCGCGGGCGTGGGCCGCGGCCGCGGATGCGGGCAGGTCCGGCAGGCGGTCGCGCGGCGAGGCGCACGGCTCCGGCGGCGCGGCCGCGCGACCCCGACCCGGACACCGATCCGACGCTGCAGCATCCGCGGTGCGTGTTCCAGGTGCTCAAGCGGCACTTCGCCCGGTACACCCCGGAGATGGTGGCGCAGGTCGCCGGGATGCCCGCGGACCAGTTCCCCGAGGTGGCCCGGCTGATCACGGAGAACTCCGGCCGGGACCGGACCACCGCGTTCGTGTACAGCCTGGGCTGGACCCAGCACACCGTCGGCGTGCAGTACATCCGGACCGCGGCCATCCTGCAGGCGCTGCTGGGCAACATCGGCCGGCCCGGCGGCGGCATCCTGGCCCTGCGCGGGCACGCCTCCATCCAGGGCTCGACCGACATCCCCACCCTGTTCGACCTGCTGCCCGGGTACCTGCCGATGCCGCACGCGCACGGCAACGAGGACCTGGACACCTACGTGGACGCCGAGTCCGTGCGACAAGGGGTTCTGGGCCAACACCCGCGACTACATGGTCAGCCTGCTCAAGGCGTGGTGGGGCGACGCGGCCACGGCGGACAACGACTTCTGCTACGACTACCTGCCCCGGCTGACCGGCAGCCACAGCACCTACGAGACGGTCATGGCCCAGATCGACGGGCACGTGCAAGGGCTACTTCCTGTTCGGCCAGAACCCGGCGGTCGGCTCGGCCAACGCACGGATGCAGCGGGTCGGGCATGGCGAACCTGGACTGGCTGGTGGTCCGCGACCTGGTGATGATCGAGAGCGCCACCTGGTGGAAGAACGGCCCGGAGATCGAGACCGGGGAGATGCGCACCGAGGACATCGGCACCGAGGTGTTCTTCATGCCCGCCGCGGCGCACACCGAGAAGTCCGGCAGCTTCACCAACACCCAGCGGATGCTGCAGTGGCACCACGCGGCGGTCGAGCCGGCCGGTGACGCCCGCAGCGACCTGTGGTTCACCTACCACCTGGGCCGCCGCATCCGGGCGAAGCTGGCCGCCGCGGCCGCGAGCCGGACGCCGAGACCGCGGTCAGCCGAGCCGAGATGGACCGGCCGGTCCTGGACCTGACCTGGGATTACCCGGTGCGGGGCCGCAGGACGAGCCGGACGCCGACGCGGTCCTGGCCGAGATCAACGGCCGGGACGCGGACGGCAAGCCGCTGTCGTCCTACACCCAGCTGAAGGCCGACGGCTCCACCGTCCTGCGGCTGCTGGATCTACTGCGGGGTCCGGGCCGACGGGGTCAACCAGGCCGACCGGCGCAAGCCGGGCCGGGAGCAGAACTGGGTCGCCACCGAGTGGGGCTGGGCCTGGCCGGCCAACCGGCGCATCCTGTACAACCGGGCGTCCGCCGACCCGGACGGCAAGCCGTGGAGCGAGCGCAAGGCCCTGGTCTGGTGGGACGCGGAGAAGGGCAAGTGGACCGGGCACGACGTGCCGGACTTCGTCGCCGACCGGCCGCCGTCCTACCGGCCGCCCGAGGGCGCCACCGGCGTGGACGCGATCTCCGGCACCGACCCGTTCATCATGCAGGCCGACGGCAAGGCCTGGCTGTTCGCCCCGGCCGGCCTGGTGGACGGCCCGCTGCCCGCGCACTACGAGCCGCAGGAATCGCCGCTGCCCAACCTGCTCTACGGCCAGCAGCACAACCCGGTCCGGCAGATCATCACGGCACCCGCGAGAACCGGTTCCAGCCCAGCGGCGACGAGCCCGGGTCGGAGGTGTTCCCGTACGTGACGACCACCTACCGGCTGACCGAGCACCACACGGCCGGCGGCATGTCGCGGTTCCTGCCGTACCTGGCCGAGCTGCAGCCCGCGTTCTTCTGCGAGGTGTCACCGGAGCTGGCCGCCGAGCGCGGCCTGGAGCACATGGGCTGGGCGACGATCATCACCGCGCGCAGCGCGATCGAGGCGCGGGTGCTGGTCACCGACCGGATGACGCCGCTGCGGGCGGGGGGGCGGACCGTGCACCAGGTCGGGCTGCCCTGGCACTGGGGCCCGAACGGCCTGACCACCGGGGACGCGGCCAACGAGCTGTCCCACCTGTCGCTGGACCCGAACGTGCACATCCAGGAGGTCAAGGCGCTGGCCTGCGACATCCGCCCGGGCCGCCGGCCCCGCGGGCCCGCGCTGCGCGACCTCGTCCGGGCCTACCAGCGAGCGGGCCGGGATCACCGGCGAGACCGGGACGCAGGAGTGAGTGACATGACCGCAAATTCGCCGCAACGAAAACCACCCGTCGCTGCTCACTCCGCCTCGCCGCCTGATCCGGGCTGCATGATCCGGCGGCGCACGCCGGGTATGCGGAGCACCCGCCCCGGATGGGGTTCTTCACCGACACCTCGGTGTGCATCGGCTGCAAGGCCTGCGAGGTGGCCTGCAAGGAGTGGAACGGGGTGCCCGAGGACGGGCTCGCGCTGACCGGCATGTCCTACGACAACACCGGCGGCCTGGGCGCCTCGACCTGGCGGCACGTCGCGTTCATCGAGCAGATCAAGCGGCCGGGTGACCCGCCCGGACCCGGGCACGGGCAGCCGGATGACCGGCGCGTCGGTGCTCACCGAGGCGGCGCCGGGGAATTCCCGCGGACGGCTCGCGCTGGCTGATGTCCAGCAACGTGTGCAAGCACTGCACCGAGTCGGCCTGCCTGGACGTCTGCCCGACGGGGCGCTGATGCGGACCGAGTTCGGCACGGTCGTGGTCCAGGACGACATCTGCAACGGCTGCGGGTACTGCATCCCGGCCTGCCCGTTCGGGGTGATCGACCGCCGCGAGGGGGACGGCCGGGCCTGGAAGTGCACGCTGTGCTACGACCGGCTCGGTGACGGGCTCGAGCCCGCCTGCGCCAAGGCCTGCCCCACCGAGTCGATCCAGTTCGGCCCGGTGGACGAGCTGCGGGAGCGGGCCCAGCAGCGGGTCGGCGAGCTGCACGAGGCGGGGGTGACCGGCGCGCGGCTGTACCTGGAGGACCCGGACGACGGCATCGGCGGCGGCGGCGCGTTCTTCCTGCTGCTGGACGAGCCGGAGGTGTACGGCCTGCCGCCGGACCCGGTGGTCACCACCCGGGACCTGCCCCGGATGTGGCGGCACGTGGCCACCGCCGCGGGCGCCCTGCTCGTCGGCGGCCTGGCCGCCGCGCTGCGCCGGGACCGCGCCCATGAGCCGGGCCGGAGGGCCCGGGGCGGGCCGGGACCGGGCGGCCAGCGGGAACGGCGGCCCGGCCGGCGCGGCGCCGGCCCTGGCGGCCCGCATGCGGGAGCGGTTCGGCGTGCACGGCCGCGGCCAGCACGAACGGGACCGGCAGGTCGGGCCGGCGACGGCCCGCTCCGTGGACCTGCACGACGCGGCCGCGCCCCACGGTGGGGGCGGCCGTGACCGCGGTGGCCGCACGGCCGGGCGGCGAGCAGCTGGTGGTGCCCCGGGCCCGCCCGACTCGTACTACGGCCGGCCGGTCATCAAGGCGCCGGTGTGGGGGACGCCGGATGTCCCCGGCTACCTGTTCCTCGGCGGGCTGGCCGGGGCGTCATCGGTGCTGGCCGGGTTCGCCCAGGTGGCCGGCAACCACCGAGCTGGCCCGGGTGTCGAAGATCGCCGCGGCCGGGGCGATCGGGCTGTCCGGGGTGGCCCTGGTGCACGACCTGGGCCGCCCGGAGCGCTTCCTGAACATGCTGCGGGTGTTCAAGCCGACCTCGCCGATGAGCGTCGGCTCGCTGGCTGCTCGCCGCGTACGGCCGGGCGTCGGCGGCCGCGGCGGCCTGCGCGGTGACCGGCCGGCTGCCGCGGGCCGGGGCGGCCGCCACCGCCGGCGCGGCCGCTGCTGGGCCCGGGCATCGCCACCTACACCGCCGCGCTGATCTGCGACACGGCCGTGCCCGCCTGGCACGAGGCGCACCGGGAGATGCCGTACCTGTTCGCCGGGTCGGCGGCCAGTGCCGCGGGCGGCCTGGGCATGATGGCCGGTGCCCGCGGAGGACGCCGGGCAGGCCGTCCGGTTCGCCGTGCTGGGCGCGGCCGCCGAGCTCACCGCCAAGAGCCTGCTGCTCCGGCGGCTCGGGGAGATCGCCGAGCCGTACCAGAGCGGCCGGCCGGGACGCTGATGGAGACGGCCGAGGTGCTCACCGCGGCCGGGCTGGCCGGGGCGGTGCTGGCGGGCCGGAGCCGGGCCGCGGCTGGTGGCCGGCGCGGCCCTGGTGGCGGCCTCCGCGCTGACCAGGTTCGGCATCTTCGAGGCGGGCCTGGCGTCGGCCCGCGACCCGAAGTACACCGTCGGCCCGCAGCGGGAGCGGCTCGCCGCTAGGGCGGCGGGAGCTCCGCCCCGTAGACTGCTGCCGTTTGGCGTGCTGTCTCTGGCGTGTCGCTCCGTCTTGGGACGCGCTGTCCTTGGCAGCGCCGTCTTTCGGTCGCTGTCTTTGGGATGCGCCGTCCTTGGCCGTACCGTCCGGCTCCTCCGTGATCCGGCTCTCGATCTCCTGCTCCGGGCGGCGCTCCTGGATCTGGGCGTACATCTCGTAGGCCCGGCGGTCCTGCGCGGTGAGCGGGGGCGGCGCGAGGCTGCGCGGCCACAGCCGCAGGGCGCTCACCACGTTCGCCTCCACCGCGTACAGGGTGAACTGGGCCTGCAGGTAGAGCCAGGCCAGCAAGCCGAGGACCACGCCGAACACGCCGTACACCGAGTTCAGTCTTCAGCTCGTGCGCGACCAGGTAGGCGCCGAGCAGCTGGAGGATCTGCCAGACGATCGCGGACAGCACGGCGCCGAGCAGCATCTGCCGGGCCTTGATCTCGCGGTCCACGGCCAGCCGGAAGCCGAGCCAGAAGACCCCGACGTTCAGCAGCAGCGACACCACCAGCGTGCCGATCTGCGCGGCGGCCCGCCGAGCACGCTGGCGCTCGCCCCGGCCAGCCCGGACAGCAGCGTGGTGGCGAGCAGGCCGATGCCGACGGCCAGGATCAGGCCGATCTGCTGAGCAGCGACCACGGGAAACCCGCGCGCCGGGAGATCGGCACGCCCCACACCGTGTTCAGCGCGTTCTGCGCCGCGGCGGCCACGCCCCGGGCGCCGAGGAAGGTCAGGACGAGCCCGATGACCAGGGCGAGGCCGGTCTCGTGCAGCGTGTGCCCCGCGGTCGCATTCCTGAGCGTGTCCGATCACCGGGAACTGGCCGAACGCCGAGTTGAGCACCTTGGCCGGAGCGACGGATCATGCGCCAGCACGATGTCCAGCACGGTGACCAGGACCAGCAGCAGCGGGAACAGCGAGGCGAACCCGTAGTAGGCGATCAGCGCGGCGAGGTTCCCGGCCTGGTCGTCGCCGAACTTCTTCCACACGGCCACAGGGAAAGCCAGCCACGGCCGGCTCTGCTGCAGCCGGTCGAGCTTGGCGATCAGTTTCTTCAGGGCGTTCATCGCGGATGAACTACCCCGCAGGCCCCGATTTAACAGGGACGACGTGCCGTTGATCATGCCGCGAGCCCGGGATCATGCCGCGGGCCCAGGATCAGCGCCGGGCCCGCGATCATCCAGCGGGAACGGCGAGCAGGGTCCACGGCAGCAGGTCTGGCGCCTGCCCCCAGCCCGCCGGCGGCCGCGGGCCGGGCCCGGCCAGTGGGACGAATCCCGCGGCCCGGGGCCGGCGGGGCAGCGCCGCCCCGGGCGGCAGGGTCGCGCTGGTCGAGGCGATGACCCGGCCGTGCCCGCTGGCCAGCACCGCGGTGCGGCCGAGCCCGGCCAGCCCGGGCAGGACCAGGCGCTCGACCTGCGCGGCGAGGATGTCAGCCCCGGCGACGCCGATGAACCGCCCGGCGCACCGATCGGCGCCGCCAGCGTGAAGGTGTACTGCCGGGTGCAGATGAAGTCGACGTACGGGCCGGCTACCCAGGGCTGCCCGGTCCGCTCCGGCTCCCGGTACCACTCGGTGGTCGTGTAGTCGTAGAACTCGGCCGACTCGGGGTCGAGATCCACGTGCAGCTGGCTGACCTGCGCCTGCTGATCGGCCCACCACCACTCGATGCAGCGCGGCGCGTCGGCCAGTGTCCCGGGCGCGAGCACGACGCCCGCGCCCGCGGCCAGGCCCGCGTGCGCCCGCAGCAGCTCCGCCACCAGCGGGCGCAGCGGGCTGAAATCGTCCCGGCGCAGCGGCGGCCCGGCGGCCTGGGTCGCCGCCGCGATGGACTCGGCCGCCGCGCCGATGTCCGTGACCCGGGCCAGCACCTGCCCGATCCGCTGGGTGATCCCGGCCAGCAGGCTGGTGGCCCGCGCGGCCAGCACCGGATCGGCCAGCACCGGATCGGCCAGCACCGGATGACGCCAGCCGCGCCGCACCCGGCGGCGGGCCCAGCGCGGTCACGCTGCCCCCATCCGGAGGCGGAGGTCGAGCAGCCGGCCGGTCTCGGCCTGCACGTGCCGCTCGGCGGCCTGCCGGGCCTGCTCCGGGTCCTGCCGGGCGATGGCGTCGACCAGCCGGTCGTGCTCGGCGGCCACCGCGGCCACCTGGTCGTCGGCCACCGGCAGCCAGACCAGGTCGCCGACTTCGGACCACAGGCTCATCTCCTCCCGGGTGAGCCGGGGGGACTGGGCCGCCGCTGCGATCTCGATGTGGATCCGGGCGTCGGCCCGGCGGCGCTCGGTGACCGAGCGGGCCGCGCGCAGCCGCCCGGCGTGCTCGCGCAGCGTGGCGATGTCGCCGTCCAGCGCGCGCTGCGCGGCCAGCCTCGCCGCCGCGCCGGCGACCGCCGCCCGGTGGTCGCCGATGTCCCGCAGCTCGTGCACGGACAGCAGCCGCAGCAGCGCCTCGACCTGCGCGGCCTGGGGATCGTCCGGCGCCCGGACGAACGATCCGCCCGCGCGGCCGCGCCGGGTCTCCACCAGGCCCAGGTCCCGGAGCATGGCCAGCGCCTCGCGCAGGGTCACCGGGGAGACGCCGAACTGGCCGGCGAGCTGGCTCTCGGCGGGCAGCCGCTCGCCGTCCAGCAGCAGCCCGAGCGTGATGGCCTGGGTCAGCCGCCGGGCCACGGTCTCGGCGCGGCCGCCCGCGTCCAGCGGCGCGAAGAGCGTGCGGGCCCGGACGGTCGCGAGCGCGGAAGATCCCAAGCCAGCGCACTCCTCTCCGTCTGCGCGGCAACGGGCAGATCACGGTGCAGGACCAGTCGCATATAGCCCGCTTGAGCATAAACATACAGTCCTGTAGTTTACGATCCCATCAACTAAGGGGATTGGCGAGATGCCGACAGACGCGCCGCTGGCCGACCCGGGCGCCGCGCGGGTGGCACTGGCGCTGCCCGCGGTCCGGCTCGCCGGGCTGCGCAAGTCATTCGGCCAGCTCGCCGCGGTCGCCGGGGTCGACCTGGAGATCGCCGAGGGCGAGTTCTTCACGATGCTCGGCCCGTCGGGCTCGGGCAAGACGACGCTGCTGCGGCTGATCGCCGGCTTCGAGCGGCCCGACGCCGGCGCGGTCGAGCTCGGCGGCGTCGACGTCACCCGCGCAGCCGCCCTACGCGCGCAACGTCAACACCGTCTTCCAGGACTACGCGCTGTTCCCGCACATGAACGTGCTGCGAGAACGTCGAGTACGGGCTGCGGGTGCGGCGGGTGCCGCGGGCCGAGCGGCGGCGCCGCGCCGAGGCCGCGCTGGAGATGGTCCGCCTGACCGGGCTCGGCGAGCGCAAGCCGGTCCAGCTCTCCGGCGGCCAGCGCCAGCGGGTCGCGCTGGCCCGCGCGATCGTCAACGAGCCCGAGGTGCTGCTGCTCGACGAGCCGCTCGGCGCGCTCGACCTCAAGCTGCGCCAGGAGATGCAGCTCGAGCTCAAGCGGATCCAGCGCGAGGTCGGGATCACGTTCGTCTTCGTCACCCACGACCAGGAGGAGGCGCTGACCATGAGCGACCGCCTGGCCGTGCTCAACCAGGGCCGGATCGAGCAGCTGGGCACGCCGGTCGAGGTCTACGAGCGGCCGGCCAGCGAGTTCGTCGCCGGCTTCATCGGCGTCTCCAACCTGCTCGAGCGCGGCGGGCGGCGCTTCACGATCCGCCCCGAGAAGATCCGCCTGCTGGCCGAGGGCGAGCAGCCGCCGCCGGGCAGCCACGTCGAGCGGGGCCGGATCGAGGACGTCGTCTACCTCGGCATGGTGACCCGCTACGTGGTCGCGCTGGCCGACGGCGGCACGCTGACCGCGGTGCGGCAGAACCTGGAGGCTGCGCCGCCGACGCGCTCGGGCGCCCGCGGGCCGCGAGTCACCGTCGCCTGGCGCGACGACCAGACCTACGAGATCGACGGCGGCGCGCAGCCGGCGCCGGAGGACCAGGAGGAAGCAGTCATGAAGAGATGGACACGGGGCGGCAGCGCTGCTCGCGGCGCGTCGCGCCGTGGTGCTCGATCGCCGGCTGCGGCTCGTCGGGCGGTTCGCCAGCGGCTGGCTCCGGCAGCGGCGTCGGGCGGGGGCGCCACGGCGGGCCTGACCGCGCCCCGGCGGGCACTGCCGGTGCCGAAGCTCGGTCGGCAAGGGCGAGGGGCAACTCAACCTGATCGCCTGGGAGGGCTACGCCCAGCCGCAGTGGGTCAAGCCGTTCGAGCAGGCGACCGGCTGCCAGGTCAGCGCCAAGTACGCCGGCATCCTCGAGCGAGATGGTCTCGCTGATGGCCAACGGCGGCGGCGGCCAGTACGACCTCGTCTCGGCGTCCGGCGACGCCGACCTGCGGCTGATCTACGGCGGCGACGTGCAAGCCGATCAACATCTCGCTGATCCCGTCGTGGAAGCAACTTCCACCCGTTCCTGCAGTCGCCGCCGTTCAACACGATCGGCGGCAAGCACTACGGCGTCTCGTTCGAGTTCGGCCCGAACGTCCTGCTCTACTCGAAGAAGACGTTCCCGACCGCGCCGACCTCGTGGTCGGTGCTCTACAACAAGAAGTACCAGGGCCAGATCACGGTGCCGGACAACCCGATCCAGATCGCCGACGCGGCGCTCTACCTGTCGAAGACCCAGCCGAAGCTCGGCATCACCGACCCCTACGAGCTGACCCAGCCGCAGTTCAACGCGGCGGTCGACCCTGCTCAAGCCCGAGCACCCGCTGATCAAGAAGTACTGGGACCTCGCCTCGCAGGAGATCTCGCTGTTCCAGAGCGGCACGACGGTGGTCGGCGCGGCGTGGCCGTACCAGACGAACGCCCTGGTCGCGGACGGCGCGAAGGTCGCCGACACGATCCCGAGCGCAGGGCGCGACCGGCTGGGCCGACACCTGGATGCTCGCCACCAAGGCGCCGCACCCCAACTGCGCCTACAAGTGGATGCAGTGGGTGACGACGCCCAAGGTCCAGGCGCAGCAGGCGATCTCCTTCGGCGAGACGCCGGCGAACAAGCTGGCCTGCCCGATCATGGACACGATCGCGAAGGGCTCGTGCGCCGCCTACCACGCCAACGCGCCGGAGTCCTACTTCCAGACGATCAAGTTCTGGAAGACGCCGCTGGCGCAGTGCGACAACGGCAAGAACGACTGCGTGCCGTTCCAGCAGTGGGTCACCGCCTGGACCCAGATCATCGGGTGACACGACCGGGCCCAGGAGGCCGGCAGGATGGCGAGCGTGCCGCCGGCCGACCTGCGGGCGGCGTCCCGGCGGTGGCTCGGCCCGCGTCTCGGCGGCGCTCTGGCGCCGGGCGTGGCTGCGGGCCACCCTCACCCTGACCCCGCCGCTGGCGTGGTTCCTCGTCATCTACCTGGCGTCGCTGGTGGTGATGCTGGTGACGGCGTTCTGGACGGTCAACCCGTTCACCAACGTCCTCGAGCACAGCTGGACGCTCGCCAACTTCAGCCAGCTCTTCACCTCCACCTACCTGACGATCATCGCCCGGACGGTCGAGATGGCGGCGCTCGTCACGGTGACCGACGCCGTGCTCGCGCTGCCGTTCGCCTACTACATGGCGCGGCGTGGCCAGCCAGCGCGGCCGGCAGCTGCTGTTCACCGCCGTGCTGCTGCCGCTGTGGGCCAGCTACCTCGCCCGCGTCTACGCCTGGATCGTGATCCTGCAGAAGGGCGGCACGCTGAGCTGGACCTTCCAGCAAGCTCGGCCTCGGGGCGGTCAACATCGGCTACACGAACACCGCGATGTGGCTGGTGTTCTCCTACATCTGGCTGCCGTTCATGATCGTGCCCGGTCTACGGCGCGCTCGAGCGGATCCCGGACTCGCTGCTGGAGGCGTCCGGCGACCTCGGCGCGCGCAACTGGCGGACGCTGCGCAGCGTCGTGCTGCCGCTCGCGCTGCCCGGCATCGTCGCCGGCTCGATCTTCACCTTCTCGCTCACGCTCGGCGACTTCATCACGCCGCTGCTGGTCGGCGGGGCCAACTCGCAGTTCATCGGCAACGTCATCTACTCGAACATCGGCACCGCGAACAACCTGCCGTTCGCGGCGGCGCTCGCGCTGGTGCCGATCGTGATCATGATCTTCTACCTGCTCGGCGCGCGCGCGCTCGGCGCGTTCGAGGCGCTGTGATGGAGGGGCGCCTGACCCGCATCGGGCTGCGGATCTGGGTCGGCGGCGTGCTGCTGTTCCTGTTCGTCCCGATCGCGATCATCTGCCTCTACGCGTTCAACTGCTCGAACATCCAGAGCTGGCCGATCCACGGGCTCAGCACGAAGTGGTTCTCGGTCGCCTGGAACGACCCGCAGGTGCGCGCCGCCTTCGTGCTGTCGCTGAAGGCGGCGGTGTTCGCGACCGCGGTCGCGCTGGTGCTCGGCTCGGCCGCCGCGTTCGGCGTGCACCGCTTCCGCTTCTTCGGGCGCGAGGCCGTGTCGCTGCTGCTGGTGCTGCCGCTCGCGCTGCCCGGGATCATCACCGGGATCGCGCTGAACTCGGCGTTCAGCTTCGCCGGGATCAACCTGTCGCTGCTGACGATCGTCATCGGGCACGCCACGTTCTGCATCGTCGTCGTCTACAACAACGTGCTCGCCCGGCTGCGCCGGGTCTCCGGGTCGCTCTACGAGGCCTCCGCCGACCTCGGCGCGCACGGGTTCTTCACGTTCCGCACGATCACGCTGCCGATGCTGTCGACCGCGCTGATCTCCGGCGCGCTGCTCGCCTTCGCGCTGTCCTTCGACGAGGTGATCGTGACCACGTTCACCGCCGGCGCGCAGAACACGCTGCCGCTGTGGATCTTCGGCGCGATCCGGCTCGGCCAGCAGCTGCCCGAGGTCAACGTCGTCGTCGTCGCGGTGCTGCTGCTGACGGTGATCCCGGTGGCGATCGCGGCGCGGCTGACCGGCGGCGGCGGGGTGACGCGCGGCTCGGCCGGCCGGCCGCGGGCCGAGGTGCGGCTCCCCGCAGCGGGCGCCTGACGTGACGGCCGGAGGGTGGCCACCAGGTAGGCCACTCCGAACGGGTCGCCCGCGTACTGCACCTCCACAGCGGGCCGGCGATCCCCTCCAGGGCACCGGCGAGGACCTGCCAGGCGGGCCGCCCGTAGCGATGAGTTCCCGGGCCAGCGCGGGATCGAGGTCCAGCAGAGCCTGAGGTCGCCAGCCCGCAGGGCGCGCTCGACGCCAGCGTCGAAGGCGTCGGCCCGCTCGTCGAAGTGACCCGGGGCGCGGGGGCCGCGCCGCGCGCTGCCGTCGGCCATCACCAGCAGGCCGGTGCGCTGGCGCTGGCACTGATTTCCGTCCCCAGCCGCAGGCAGCCGGCTGGCGGCTCGTCCTCGCTGACCGCCAGATCAGCCGCCCCGGGTATCCCGCCTGGTCCAGCAAGTAGGCCCCGATCCCCGCGGCTAGCGGCAGCCCGGCCGCCGCTGTCCGCGGGGCGGGCGGCGCACCGGCCCCGGCTGGCCGGGGCGCGCGCGACGGGGCCAGTCGGCCGCCGAACGCGGCGATGTTCAGCCGGCGGTCAGCCGGCCACGATGCGGTCGCGGCCCGGGCCCGACCACGGCGATCACCTCCGGGCGCCGCCAGCAGAGCGTGCACCGCCCCGGCGCAGGCGTCCCGCAGGTCGGCCAGGACGGGATCAGTCCCGGTCAGCTCGCGGACCAGCAGCGGTGGCGACGGGCACAGCGCGGCGGCGATGATCATAGGCTGCCGGGCAAACCGCCCTAAGCCAGCCCGCGCACGGCCCGGGCGGGCGGGACGTCGCCGCAGATCGCCGAGACCATGGTGAGCACCTCGCGGGTTTCCTTGACCTGATGGACCCGGAAGACCCGGGCGCCCAGCCAGGCGCAGATAGCGGTGGCGGCCAGGGTCCCGGTCAGCCGCCCTCCGGCGGGAGCGCCCAGCGTTTCCCCGATGAAGTCCTTGTTGGACAGGGACACCAGGACCGGCCAGCCGGTGGCGGTCATCTCGCCGAGCCGCCGGGTCACCTCCAGCGAATGCCAGGTGTTCTTGCCGAAGTCATGGGCCGGGTCGATCAGTATCCGCGCGGGATCCACACCGACCCCGGTGGCCCGGGCGGCCTGGGCCAGCGTCCGGTCGAGCACGTCGGCCATCACGTCGTCGTAGGCGACCCGGAACGGCCGGGTGCGTGGGGCCTGGGCCCCGGCGTGCGCGCAGACCAGGCCCGCGCCGTACTCGGCCGCGACCTCGGCCAGCCGCGGGTCCCGGCCGCCCCATGTGTCGTTGAGCAGGTCCGCCCCGGCCGGGCAGGCCTCGCGGCCCACCTCGTGCCGCCAGGTGTCCACGCTGATCACCAGGTCCGGGTAGGCGTCACGGACCGCGGCGACGAACGGGGCGGTCCGGCGGATCTCCTCGGTGACGTCCACCGTAGCGCCGGGGGCGGCGGCCACCCCGCCGATGTCAACGATGTCGGCGCCCTCGGCGACGACGGCGTGCACGCGGTCCATGGCCGCGGGTTCCCAGGTCGCGCCCCGGTCGAAGAACGAGTCCGGGGTCCGGTTGACGATCGCCATGATCACCCGCCGCCGCGGCCCGAACGACTGCGTGCCGAGCCGGAGCGTCTGCGGCGTGGCCGCCGAGGGTCGGCTCGCGCCGTCTGCCCCGGGGCCGCGGCCCCGCGGCCCTCTGCACGGTGCTGGCGGGCGGCCGTTCGCGGGTGGGTACCGGGCGGACCCGTGGCCGCACGCTGCCTTGCTCGCGGACGAACTGGTGCAGGTAGTGCCCGGCCGCACCGGGCGCGGCCCGCCGGGCCTCCGCGACAGCCAGCAGTTCGGCGGCCATCAGCGCGAGGTCATGGTCGCTCTGATGCCGGTGGGCCCGTGGACCCAGATCCACCTGGGCCAGCGCGTTCAGGCCGTAGCGGGTGAAGGTATCCAGCAGGGTGGCCAGTTCGACGCCGTAGCCGACCGGGATGCTCAGCGACTCCATCAGGCTGCGCCGGGTCGCCCACTCACCGGCCAGTGGCTGGACCACGCCGGCCAGTTCGGGCCACCACAGGCTCAGCAGGGGGCGGGCCACGAGTTCGGTCACCCGGCCTCCCTCGGTCGAGGTGGAACCGTCGTGTTCTGTCCTGACACGCGCGTAGAAGCCCTTGACCAGGAGCACATCCGGGTCGGCCAGCAGCGGGCCGAGCAGGCCGGTGACGAAATGCGGGCCCCAGCGGGTCAGATCGGCGTCCACGAAGACCAGCAGGTCGCCGTGGGTGACCAGGAGCGACTTCCACAGCGCCTCGCCCTTGCCCGGGTAGGAACCGAGCGCGGGGGCGATGTCACGGGCCCGGTGCACGGTAGCGCCGGCCCGCTCCGCGGCCTGGGCGGTGCCGTCGGTGGAATCGGAGTCCACCACCACGATCTCGTCCACCAGCGGCGAAGCGTCAGCAGGGCCTGGCGGAGCGCGGTCACCACCCGGCCCACGGTGCGTTCCTCGTTGCGGGCCGGGATCACCACGCTGATCCGCGTGCCCTGCCGCGCTTGGCGGCCAGCAGCCGTTCCGCCGGCCAGTCCTGCCAGTGCGAGGACCGCTGCCGCAGCCACGTCCTGGCGTGGTCCTGCGTGTCCGGGGCGGCTCCCGGCGCGCTACCTGGCGGCACGACCGGCATGCTACCCCGTGGTCGTCAGCGGCCCAGCCCGTGGTCGTGCGGCGCCGTGGCGTCAGCGGCCCAGCCGGTCGTGTGCGGCACCCCGGCCGGGTGGGGCGCGCCAGGTCGTATGCGGCGCGTCTGGTCGCCAGCCTGCCTCGCCGACCGGTACTCTCCTGCGGTCGCGCTTCCCCTTTCACGTCCAGGGAGGCATTCCGGCGTGAGTGGGCATTATTACCGGTGTGGTCCGCGGGGCAACCGTGACCGCCGTTAGGACGTCTAGGAAAGTGGTCGGGAAATCTGTTAAGGGTCGCGCTGTCGGCGTCAGCATTCCGCGTGTGCGCGGCATGACTCGCGGTCAGCCATCGAGCAAGGACAAGCGAGGAATCGCCATGAGGCGAAGAGTGTGGGGATGGCTGACCACGGCGGGGGTGGTGACCGCGGTGGGCGCGGCGGTGCTCGGCCAGAACGGCATCGCGGACGCGGCGGCGACGTCGCCGGCCGCCCGTAGCGCCCCAGCCGCAGGCGCCGTCTATACGCCGCCGAAGGGCCCCCTGGACTACGGCATGCACGGCCCGGCGGTGCGGCGCCTGCAGGAGCGGCTGGCCTATCTGCACTATTACCCGGGCCAGGTCGACGGGCAGTTCGGCCAGAACACGCTGGAGGCCGTGTGGGCCTTCAAGGAGGTCCAGGGCGTCCAGACCGCCATCTCGCCCAATAACGTCACCCGGGCCATGAAGCGTGCGCTGGTCCACCCCAGGCAGCCGAAGGTGCTCGTGCCCAAGGGCGGCAGCTGGCGGATCGAGGTCCACCTGACCCTGGGGTACCTGGTCCTGTACCGGCACAACGTGCCCGAGCTGATCAGCCACATCTCGCCTGGCGGCGGCTACTACTACCCCTGTGGTGGCGACCCGAAGGCGACCTGCGGGCCCGCGATCACCCCGGACGGTAACTACCGGGCGCACTGGTTCGCCAGCGGCTGGGTGAAGGTCCCGCTGGGCACCATGTACAACCCGGTGTTCTTCATCGGCGGTTCGTACGCCATCCACGGCGACGTCCCGGTCCCGCTGGCCGCGGTGTCGCACGGCTGCGTGCGCATCCCGATGGACATCGCCGGCTTCTTCCACAAGATGGTGCACGTCAACGAGACCAACGGCACGCCCATCTACATCCGGGGCCGCGTCGGGGCCTGATCCGGGCCAGCTCAGCTGGACCGCTGGTACTTGACCACTGGCGGCCCCCGCCCTGGCGAAACAGGGCGGGGGCCGCTTGGCTTTGACCCGACGACGGGTGGGAACTCCTTGACCCTGACCTGACGAAACAGGGCGGGGGCTGGCACATGGTGTGGTACTGGTAAAGGCCGGGTAGGGCGCTGGGGACCCTATGGCATCCTTGCGCCGTGGCATCACCTCAGGTCCGCCGGGACGAGGTCCGCGTCCCCGCGCCGTCCGGGGCCAGCAAGGTCCCGTACCGGATCACCGTCTACTTCTGGATCATCAAGATCCTCACCACCGCGATGGGCGAGGCCCTCGCCGACTTCGTGGCCCTCCGGTACAGCCCGGTGCTGGCCGGGGTGGCAGGGACGGCGGTCTTCGCCGTCGCGCTGGTGCTCCAGTTCCGGGCGCCCCGGTACCGGGTGTGGATCTACTGGTTCGCGGTGGCCATGGTCGCGGTCTGGGGCACGCTGGCCGCCGATGGCCTGCACATCAAGCTGGGCGTGCCGTACTCGCTGTCCAGCACGTTCTTCGCCGTCTGCCTGGTCGTGGTCTTCGTCGCCTGGTATGCCACCGAGCGCACGCTGTCCATCCACAGCATCACCACGCCACGCCGGGAACTGTTCTACTGGGCCACAGTGCTCGCCACGTTCGCCCTGGGCACCGCGGTCGGCGACTTGACCGCGACCACGTTGGGGCTGGGCTTCCTGGCCTCGGGGCTCATGTTCACCGGGCTTATCGCATCCCGGCGCTGGCGTACTGGAAGCTGGGGCTGAACCCCGTGCTGGCCTTCTGGATCGCCTACGTGCTGACCCGGCCGCTCGGCGCGTCCTACGCGGACTGGCTGGGGGTGCCACATCGCTACGGCGGGGTCGGGCTGGGCCGCGGGCTGGTGGCGCTGATCCTGTCCGTCGTGATCGTCGGGTTCGTCGCCTACCTGGCCGTGACCCGCAAGGATGTGCAGCCGGATGAGACGGCGCCGGCCACCGGGCGGCTGCCCGGCACCGCCGGTAAGCGCCGCCGTCCCGGCACCGCCGTAGCAGCGCCCGGCGCCGCCGATAGCACCCGGCGCCGTCAGTAGCACCCCCGAGCTGCGATGCGCCATCCGTGCCATCCCCAGTAGGCTACTTGTAGTCACTTCTTTGCTCCGTGCTGATGAGTGTCCGGCGGAGGCCGCGATGATGAGCGACGGGCTGGCCGGGGCGGTCATGGACGCCCTGCCGGACGCGACCGCAGTGGTGGATCCCGGCGGGACGATGGTGGCCGTGAACCGGGCCTGGCTGATGTTCGCTATGGACAACGGCGGCCAGCCGGAGAGTACCGGCGTTGGCATCAACTACTTCGATCTGTGCGCCCGGTCCGTGGCGGCGGGCTGCGAGGATGCCCAGCGGGCCGCTGACGGCCTGCGGGCCGTCCTGGCCGGGTCCACGGTGCACAGCGAGGTGGAGTATCCGTGCCCGTCCCCGGCGGTCAACCGCTGGTTCCTGCTGCGCATCACGCCGTTGGCCGGCGACGTGACCGGGGCGGTGATGTCGCACGTCAACATCACCCGCCGGAAGATGGCCGAGCAGGAACTGGCCCACGAGGCCGCGCACGACCCGCTCACCGGCCTGGCCAACCGGGGCCTGTTCGCGGACCGGCTGACCGCCGCCCTGACCGGCCGCCGGAGCCAGGTCACGACGACCCAGGTAGGCCTGATGTTCCTGGACGCGGACGGGTTCAAGCAGATCAATGACAGCTACGGTCACGAGGCGGGCGACGAGGCCCTGCTCACCATCGGGCACCGGCTCCGGTCGCAGGTCCGGCCGCAGGACACGGTGGCCCGGCTGGGCGGGGACGAGTTCGCGGTCGCGGCCCCCCGGATCAGCGCGGCCGGACTGGACGGGCTGTCCTGGCGGGTCGGGGCCGCGCTCGGCCAGCCGCATCTCATCCACGGGCACCTGGTCCCGGTTCCGGTCAGCGTCGGCACGCATCTGGCCGCGCCGGGTGACTCCGCCGAGCGCGACTGCGCGAGGCCGAGGGCCAGACGCGGCCACGGCGACCCGGTAGCGTGCGGGCGTGCCTAACCGTTGCTCAGCCAGGCCGACTGGTACGCCAGCCTGCCCACCGTCTATCTGTCCGCCGGCATGCTGATCACCGATCCGGACGACCGGATGCTGATCGTCAAGCCGAACTACCGGCCGGACTGGGGGATCCCGGGTGGCATCGTCGAGGCCGATGAGGCGCCGGACGAGTGCGCTGCCCGGGAGATCGCCGAGGAACTCGGCCTGGACATCCCGGCCGGCGATCTGCTGGTGGTGGACTGGGTGGCCGCCGCGGGGGACCGGCCGCGGGCGATCATGAGCTTCCTTTTCGACGGGGGCATGCTCAGCGACCCGGCCGCCATCCGGCTGCAGGAAGAGGAACTGGACGACGCCCAGTTCCTCGGCTGGGCCGAGGCCGAGGCCCGGATGCCGGCGGACACCGCGGCCCGGGTGCCCGCCGCCCGGCAGGCCCGGCTGAGCCGCCGCACGGTCTACCTGGCCAGGCGCCGGGCGCCGTAGCGGCTGGCGCCCGAATTAGAGCCAGGCCGCGGCGATGAGGCCGGAGCCCAGCGCACGCGGCCGGGCGCCGTTTTCCGACACGTACAGGCCGGTGCCCGCCAGGTACAGCAGCCACTTCCCGGAATGGTTCACCGCCAGGCTGGTGTGATCGAGCCCGGGGAAGCCGATCGCCACCTGGTGCCTGAGACCCCGGCCGGGGTGATCTCCCACATCAGCTTGGAGACGTTGCGCACCGGCTCCCCGGCACAGCAGGCGCGGCTGACGAACAGGTTGCCGTCGGGCAGGTACACGCCCTCGCGCCAGTAGCTGCGGCGGCGCTGCGGGCCGGTCATCGGCACCGGGGTGACCCCGGTGCCGCCCAGGTAGTTCTGGGCGGTCGCGGTGTCCAGCAGCGCGATCTGCCAGCCCTCGTTGTCCTGGATCGCGGCGATGGACACGGCCAGCTCGGTGCCGTTCGGAGCCCAGGACAGGTGCGAGATGGGCGCGGGCAGCCCGCTCGACTGGCCGGCCGGCAGCACCGGGTAGACGTGCTCCACGCCGCTGCTCAGCGTGCGGGTGACCAGGTCGTACTGGGCGGACAGGTCCCCTGGCCCGCCATGCAGTGCCGGGTCAGCGTCGGCTGCCGGGCGAACGCCAGCGTGCTCCCGTCCGGGCTGATCGCGGGCAGGCTGCCGGTGGTGATCAGCGTGGGCTTGCCCCCGGACAGCGCGACCGATTCCACGTCGTCCACGCACCCGTGCCGCCTGCTGAAGTAGATGGTCTGGCCGTCCGCGGAGACCGAGATCTCGTCGCCGATAACGCCGCCCCGCACCAGCGCCCGGATCGGTGCCCCGGTCGCCGAGCTCAGCAGGACCAGGGAGCCCCGGGCGGTCACCCCGACCATCGCCGGCGGCCGGGCCGTGGTCTGGCTGACCGGGTGGGCGCCCGACGTGGCCGACGGCTTCGGGCCCGGGGCCGTGCTCTGCGCGGCGCCCGGGCTGCCGCCGCCCCCGCAGGCCGCCACCAGGGTCAGCGCGGCTGGCACGGCCAGCACCCGGAGCAGCTTCACGTCGCCTCCATCCAGGAAAGCCTCAGCTGGATGAACCACCGGCCCGCCCGGGGCAGCGCGCGGGGGAATGCCGGAGCGTGAGCCCGGGGTACCCTGGGTGACGATGCCGACATACGGGGGAGTCTGGCGTGACACCCCCAGGCGTTGCCCGGGGGGGCAGAGTGGGTTCAGGTCCGGTTTCGCGAGGGCGCAGTTCCAGCCGCTGCTGGCGGTGCTGCATGAGCTGTTCGCGGCCGTTCCGGTCCCGGTGGCCTATCTGGCCGGGCCGGAACTGGTCTTCGAGTTCGCCAACGACGCGTACCGGCGGCTCGTCGGCCGCCAGGACCTCGTCGGGCGCCCGGTGGGAGGCGCTGCCGGAGCTCGCGGCGCAGGGCCGCGCCGAGCTCATCGCCGCCGTGCTGGAGTCCGGGCAGCCATTCCAGGGTTATGAGACCGAGCTGCTCGTCCCCCGGGATGGCGGGTCCGGCCCCGAGCGGGTCTTCGTTGAGTGCCTTACCAGCCGGTGCGCGGCGCGGACGGGTCGGCTGACGGGGTGCTGCTGCTGGTCAGCGACGTGACCGCCCAGGTCCTCGACCGGCGGGCGCAGGAGGCGCTGGCCACGCAGCTGGCCGCGACCCAGGAGCGGTACCGGACCCTGTTCGAGACCCTGCCGCAGGGCGTCATCTACTACGACACCAACGGCCTGATCCTCGGGGCCAACCCGGCCGCCTGCCAGATCCTCGGCCTGGACGAGGACGAACTGATCACCTGGCCGCTGACCGGCTCCACGCAGGCCGTGCGCGAGGACGGGTCCGCGTTCCTGGCCAGCGAGTTGCCGGTCGCGGTCGCGCTGCGCACCGGCGAGGTGGTCACCGACGTGGTGCTGGGCGTCCCGCACGGCCGGACCGGGGAGCAGCGCTGGCTGCGGGTCACCGCGGTGCCGGACGCCCGCGACGCGGACGGCCGGCCGCAGCGGGCCTACGCCATGTTCCGGGACCTGACCCGGGAGCGCCGGGCCGCGGCGGCGCTGCGTGAGGGCGCCGAGCTGATGGGCCGGCTGCGCGAGGCCAACGTGATCGGCGTGGTGGTCAACGGCGAGGACCACGTGCACGACGCCAACGACGCGTTCCTCGGCATCATCGGGTACACCCGGGACGACGTGGAAGCCGGGCGCGTCTCCGCCAGGTGATCACGCCCCCCGACTGGTGGGACGCCGACGCCGAGGCGCAGCGGCAGCTGAAGCGCACCGGGGCCTTCCGGCCGTACGAGAAGGAGTACGTGCACCGGGACGGGCACCGGGTGCCGGTCCTGGTCGGCGCCGCGGTGGTCAGCAACCAGCCGCTGCGCTGGGTGACCTACGTCGTCGACCTGACGGCCCGGCAGCGCGCCGAGGAGGAGCGGGCGGTGCTGCTGACCCGGGAGCGGGTCGCCCGGGCCGAGGCGGACGGCGCCAAGGAGCGGGTCGCCTTCCTGCTCCAGGCCGGCGACCTGGTGGCCGCCGCCCAGGACCGCCACGAGTTGCTCCAGCACGCCGCCCAGCTGCGTGCACAGCCTGGCCGACTTCTGCCTGGTGTTCCTGCCCGGCCCGGACGGGGTGCTGCGGGCCATCTCGATCGCCCACCGTGAGCCCGGCGGCGGCGTCGCGTTCACCGACCTGCGCGGCGAGCCGGTCCCCGCTCTGGGCACCTGGACTATCAAGACCGCCTACGTCACCGGGACGACCCAGCTGGTCCGCGGCGTGGCGGCCCAGATGGCCGCGCACATCGAGCGCACCCCGCCGCTGCGTGACATCGTGGCCCGGATACAGCCCGGGGACGTGCTGGTCGCGCCGCTCATGACCGGCCCGGGCGCTGGGCGTGCTGGCCGTCGGCCGCAGCGCCGACCACCCGGGCTTCGCGGACACCGACATCGCGGTGGTCGAGGAACTGGGCCGGCAGACCGCCGTGGGGCTGGTCAACGCGGCCACCTCAGCCCGCGACCACACCGTGGCCGAAACCCTGCAGCGGTCTGTGCTGCCTGATTCGCTGCCCAAGATCCCGGGGCTGGACCTCGCGGTGCGCTACCTGCCCGGGACGGCCGGCGTGGACGTCGGCGGCGACTGGTACGACGCGTTCCCGCTGGACGGCGGCCGGGTCGGGCTGGTCATCGGCGACGTGGTGGGGCACAACATCGGCTCCGCGTCGGTGATGGGCCAGATGCGGCAACTGCTCCGCGCGTACGCGGTGGACACGATGCAGCCCGGCCGAGGTGCTGCAGCGCACCGCCCGGGCGCAGGCCAGGCTGCTGCCGGACGCGCTGGCCACGGTGGTCTACGCGCTGCTCGACCCGGCCACCGGCGAGCTGAGCTACGCCAACGCCGGGCACCCGCCGCCGGTCTGGGCCAGCGCCTCGGGCCAGACCGGGTACCTGGATGACGCGTCCGGGGTGATGCTCGGCGTCCCAGGCGAGGCGGAATTCACCGTGGGCCACCGGACCCTGGACCCCGGCACCAGCCTGCTGTTCTACACCGACGGGCTGATCGAGGACCGGCGCCGGGACATCACCGACGGGCTCAGCGCCCTGGCCGGGGTGATGGGCCAGGTCCCGTCGCTCAGTGCCGAGAAGACGTGTGCCACGGTGCAGGCCGCGTTGCTGGGCGAAACCCCGCGCGCCGACGACGTGTGCCTGCTGGGCGTCCGGTTCCTGGGCTTAGCGGCGATCTGCCCGAAAGGCTACATCCAGGTAACGAAGCGTTAGATACAGCACGAGATGCGGACGAGACGGTCTCGTACAGATAAGACGGTTACGAAGCAGCAACACAACGTAATCCGCAGTCAGGATCTCAGTGATGACTTCACCCACAGTGGCCCGTCCTATGCTGAAGCGCCTGTACGAGTGGGGCGTCGCCGCAGACGTCGCAGGCCGGCCCCGGCCGCTGCCGGCCGGCGTGACTAACCTGGCGCCCCAGGCCCAGGCCCTGATGCTGGAAGCTCTGGCGCCGTGCCCGGGGGTGTCCCCGCCACCGGGTGGGTCACCGAGCTCGATTTCATCTGGGACAGCTTTGACCGCCAGCAGACCTCGGTCCTGGTGATGCGCGACCCGTCCGGGACGATGCTCTGGCTGGCGGGCCGCGACGGCGAGTGACGGCCGGTCCCTCTGAGCAGCCCGGCCCGGACGGCTGGCTCTCCCGGGGCTGCCCGTTACCCGAGCGGGTGCGGCAGCACGCCCGAGCCCCCGATCTCGCGTGCTGTCGCACCATCCAGGCAGCTAGCGATGGCCGCCGCGTGGTGGCTCCGGTCTGGTCACTGGCCGCCAGGATGCCTTAACGCTCGGCGTAGTCAGGCTTCTGGAACGGCCACGCGTCGGCCAGCCATTGGCGGACCAGATCATGCAGGGGCTTGTCCAGCCCGGCGTGATCGGCGCGGACCCAGGAGCGGACGTTAACGTCGTAGCCGCTACGGCGGGGCGGGTAAGGTACACGCAGCCGATCACGTCACCCGACGCGGGATCGAGCACCGTATAGGTGAAGCCGGTCCGGTCGGCGAAGTCCTGGGCGTGCTTGACGAGGTCGGCGGCGTTCTCCTCCAGCGACATGGGCACGGGCCACGAGTGGCCCGCGAAGCCCGGGGTCGCCTTGATGTGCTCGATGCTGGACGTCCAGGCGGCGTGATCGGCCACATTGTGCTGGACGCCGAGCGGCTCGAGCACGAACAGCTCGTTGCGGAACCCGGCCGGAACGGCGAAGCCTTCGGGGACCAGCGGTGACGTCACGCCGCCACGCTACTGAGTCCGGCTCAGGGGAGTGGCTACCTCAGCACGATGCGCTCGCCGCCGACGTCGGCCACGATCTCCAGCCTGCCGCCCAGGGCGCGCACGTAGGCGGCGAGCGTACGGACCTCGGTGGCACCTGGCTCGGCGCGCTCGATGGCGGAGACCCGTTCCTGGCGGACGTTCATGCGCTCGGCCACCTGCGCCTGGGTCAGGCTCATCCGCTGCCGGGCCTCCGCGAGGGTGTGGGCACGATCGCGGGCGACCAGCGCACCGGCCCCGACCTCGACCTCGGTCTCCTCACCAGGGAAGAATTCGTCCAGCAACGATTCGGCGTTATAGGAAATGAAGTCAGCGGGAGGAGACATGCCCGCAGGCGGCAGGCGGCCTGCCGCGAGCTCGATCACGTCCCGGTAGGAGCCGGGTGGGCCGCCGGGATCGTCGGCCCAGGCCACCAGGACCGCAGTGTCCGGCGGCTCGACTGCGAACACCAGGCCGGCCCGCACGTCGTCGGGAGCGCCGGGCCGCAGTTCCATCAGGCCGGGCGGCGGATGGATGCCGTCCTCATCCGGCCCGGGGCTGGCCGGGAACGGCGGCGTGAGATCCCGGATTTCCTGCCGGATCTCGCTCGCCGTGGCGGTGGCGCTGGCGAACCCGGCCGGGGCGTCTGCCTGCATCGCTTCGGGATCGTCGGCGTCCGTGCCGGCGAGGGCGAAGGCCTCACGAACGGACTGGGATGCCTCGGCGGCCGTGTAGGTGGCCTTGAGCGTCTCCTTCCGGACCCGGAACGCCTCGACCCTGGCCTGCAGGCGCTGACTGGCCGTGGTCAGCTTCTCCTCCTCACCGGCCAGGATGAGAAGCTGCTCGCGCAGCCCGGCGAGCTGCTCCTGGATCCTCGCTTCGCGCATTTGCGCTTCCCGGGCCAGGTCCGCCTGCCCAGCCTCTATCGCGCGCTCCCGCTGGCCGGCGAGCTGGCCGGCCTGCTGCTCCAGGGTGCCGATCTGCAGCTCGACGCGTTTCCGCGAGGTCGCCACGTCCGCGACGCCGCGGCGCACCTTGGTCAGGCTTTCCAGCTGGCGCTGGTAGGAGTAATCGAGGGCTTCCCGGGGGTCGTCCGGTGGCCGGAGCACGGATTCCAGCGGGACCACCAGCGGCGGGCCGAGGCTCTCGCCCGCGTCGAGCAGCGCCAGCACCGCCTCGCCGACCAGGCGGGCCAGCTCAGGTTCGTCGCCCCGGAGGCCGGTGAGCCGGTCGCGGATCTCGCGGTGCATCCGGAGTTGATAGCCCATGACCAGACCTCCCAGGCGTAGTACTTCAGTGTACTGGGCTGGCAAGAGGTACTGGCCGGCAGTAGCGACCTAAGTGTGGTCATGGCGACGGTCCACCAGTCGGTCCGCCGGGCAGTCGCCGGTGACCTTCCGGCGATTCTCCGCGTCGATCACGTGGCGGCCAGCGGGGATCGCGAGCGGGCTGAGTTCCTCGAGCGCAGCGTGGACCTCGGCGAATGCCTGGTTACGTGGCTGGTGAGGTGGTGGCGGGTTTCGTCATCGTGCAGCCGGCGCATTTCTTCGGCCGGGACTTCATCGAGCTCCTGGTGGTCGATCCGGCCGCCGCCGCTCGGGTATCGGCCGGATCTTGCTGCGGGACGCGTGGCCTCTGCGGGCACGGCCTGGGTATTCACGTGGACCAACGCCTCCAACCGCCGATGAGGGCGCTGCTGGCTGCGGAGGACTGGTCCTTCAGCGGCGGACTCGGCGGACTGGACGAAGACGATTCGGAGCTGGTGTTCTACCAGGACGCGCGGCGGGCCAGGGCATGCACGTCTGACTTCTCGCTAGGCGGGAACTTAGTGCAGGTGGATGAGAACCAGGTCTTTGAGCCCGATCATCACCAGCCCCAGTCCCGCGGCCACCGCGGTGGCCAGGAGGAGCCGCCAGCCGCGCAGCTGCGACGAGCGGGCCGCCCACCAGCCGTGGATCACCAGCAGCACGGTCGCGGCGACCAGCCCGACGTTGGCGGCGACCAGGGACGATGCCCCGGCCAGCCGGGCCAGCACCAGCGCGAGCAGGGGTGCGTAGGACGCACTGACCATCGGCCAGGTGGCGGCCAGGGCTCCGCGGATGGAAGCCCACGTCGGCAGGACCCCACCCTCGGCCTGCTCGGCCAGGATCTCGGCGTACTCTTCCGCGACCCAGTACACCAGCAACGTGACCACCACCGAGACCACCAGGGCAACGGTGGGCAGCCGCCCGCCGACCGCGGCGAGGATGGCCGCGGTGACAATGGCGCCGTAGATGCCCGCGGCGCGGCGTTCCCGCTTCTTGGCTGCCGGTCCCGGCTGGGCTGTGCCACTGGGCGCGATGCCAGCCATGTTCGCCTTCCGGTGGGGAGCGCTTGGATCCTGCCATGCGAGCGAACCGCCCGCGGCGCGGCGACGAATCATCGCCAGCGAGATCGACCCACTTCCTGGCCGCGTGTGAAGCATGCGGCATCTGAATGGGCGGCCGGGGGGATGCGTAGGGTATGTCGTAGGGATGCGCCGGGGTGCCCGAGTGTGAATGTTACCCGTTCTCGCGCGCGAGGCGTGCGCTACATGTAGAACTCGGGATTGCCGCGGCGTTCACTGGAAGCGATCCGGGAACCACCGCCCTGGAGGTAATCAAATGCCAGCGCTGCCATGCTGGTACTGTTTTGGTGATTTGCCTTGCGACGCTTGCTGCGAGGTGACATAATCAGCAAGTATGTGTGCATACACAACCGGGTACCGAGGCGGCGATGGCGGGAGCGTGTGCGATTCGTAGGGAGACGATGATGGTGGCGGCGCGTGTTCTATTGGTCGAACGTTTAGTTCTGGTTGATGTCAGGTTCGGATGAGCTCTGATGGGGCAGTGTCGGCCGCGCCTGCCGGTCAGCGGTGCGATCATGGGTGCGTGACGGCGTGGCGGGATGTCGAACAGGCAGAGCCGGAGTTCGCGCAGCGCGTGCGGGCGCTGTTCGACGCGCACAGGCACAAGACGCCTGGCCACCTTGCGAGCCGACGGGTCGCCGCGGATTTCCGGGATCGAGGCGGCCTTCGAGGACGGCGAACTGGTCTTCGGCTCGATGCCGAACGCGCGCAAGGGCGCGGATCTCCGCCGGGATCCGCGGTTCGCCCTGCACAGCGCCACGGTGGACCCGGTCGAGGGCTCCGAGGCGCAGTGGCCGGGCGAGGCGAAGATCTCCGGCCGGGCGATCGCCGCCGGACCGATCACCGAGGGACCGGACGGCGACCGCTTCCACGCCGACATCGCCGAGGTCGTGCACACCCACCTCAACGAGGCGGCCACGATGCTCGTCGTCGAGTGGTGGACGCCCGCGCACGGGCTGCGCAGGATCGAGCGCGAGTAGCCACAGACGGCTGGCCTGTGATCCTGTTTCGGAGTTTGGCTGGCGGCGCGCAGGATCGGCACCCGCGATCTGCTGCTCAGAAGATGCCGCGGCGTCCGTAGTCGCTGCTGGGGCAGACGGACGCTGAAGATCGAAGACAGGCTGTCGAGCCCAGGCCGTCGGCGTCAGCGATGGCTGTCACGGGCGGCTCGCTGTTCTTCCGAGCGCGCCGGCGGCGACGGTGGCCAGGTGGCGGTGGTCGGGGCCGAGTGGCGCTTGGAACATGATAGTCGAGCGGGTCCGGCGGCGAAGTGGTTAGCTTTTGAAGGAGCCCGTACAGAGCCGGGTTCGTGCGCCTGGCCTGGGTCAGCTGATGCGATTACTTGGTCCGCGCCTGCTGGCGAGAGTCCGCCGCGCGCGGAGCGCGCCGGGGCGGGCGCCGCGCCCGCCCGCCCGGCCGTCGGCGAGCAGTGCGCCCCCGTCCTCGAACAGGACGACGCCGTTGCAGAGCAGGCTCCACCCTTGCCCGGCATGACGGCCGCGACGCGCGCGGCGACGCGGTCCGGCGCTCGCGCGGCCGGGTACGGGGCAAGCGCTGGCACATCTCGGCCCGAGACCGCAGCCGTCGGTAGGGCGCGACCGGTCGTCCGGAACCCGGCGAACGGCAGTGCGTGCTGCATGTCACCGACGGTCGCGAACAGCATGGCTCGGTCATCCCGGCAGGCGGGCAACGCCCGACCGGTAGGAGAATCCCGAGAGGCTCCAGCGGCCTCAGAAGGACAGCGCCACCACGGACGGCGCACCGTGGGCTGCGCGGCCGGCGATCTACGCCGAGGGGCCGGTGGCGGCAGCGCTGACGAGCAGCCCGCTGACCCAGCAGCCCGCTTGGGCCTGTTGCTGGTAGCAGGAAGGCCACGATTCCTGCCAGCCGGACATGGGGTTGGGGGCAGGCCGCGATGGCGCGATGCCGCTGACGGGGCATCGTCGGTGTTATGGCCGGTTCGTCAGCCGGCCTCCGCGCACGCTGGACGAGAGCGGCTCGGGACCGGTACCCCAGCAGCACCCAAAGGGAGAACCAATGACCAGGTCTCATACCCTGCTGACGGCGCTCAGCCGCCGCCCCCGGATGCTGCTGGCTCTGCCAGCGGCCGCGCTCGCGGTGACGCTCGCGGCGTGCGGCTCGTCCGGCGGCCCATCCGCGCACCCCGCAGCGCCGAAGCCGGCCGGCGCGGCGCACGGCCACGCCCCTTCGGCGTCGGCGCACGCCGCGGCCCCCGCGCCGTCGAAGCCGGCCCGCGCGGCGCACCATCACGCCCATTCCGCACCGCCGCCCGCCGCGGCCACCCCGCCTCCCGCGCCGCCGGCTTCCCCCACTCATGCCGCCAACCCGATTCCGCAGGGCAACGGCGGCGACCATGACGCCGACAACAACGGCGGCCCCAGCGATGGCGACGGCAACATCTAGCCGCGGCCCCCGTACGGCACAGCGGCAGTCGCGGTCCCGCTCCCGCGCGGACCCGCCCGGCCCGGCCTGGGATGAGGGGCGAGCAGTGACCGCCCGCACCGCGCGGCGCGGCTGGTACGTGCTGGCCGCTATCGCCGGCGATCGCCGCCACGGTCGTCGCGTTCGCCCTGCCGGGGCGCTCGCCAGGGCAGGCATTCCCTGCGCTGCACCCCGCGGCGGCGCCGGCCGGGTGGCCCCACGCTGCGCTGCCGAACGGTACCGCCGTATTGTCCTACCCGCCGTCGTTGCGGCCGATCGCCGGGGACACGGACGCCGTGTCCGTGGCCCGGCTCGGCCCGGGCGGCGCGTTCCAGCTCTACCTCAACGCCACCCCCCGGCAAGGAAGCGAGCGGCTGCAGGGCTGGGCCGCGTTCCGGCTCAGGCTGCTGCGCTCCGATGACGCGGCGTCGGCCCGCCCGGATGCCGCCGCCGAGCGGGTCCAGTTCCGCGGCGGCACCGGATCGTGCGTCATCGATGACTACGTCACCCGGATCGGCGGCCACCACTACAAGGAGGTCGCGTGCCTGGTCCAGGGACGGACCAGCGCCAGCGTCATCGTCGCTGCCGCCCCGGCTGCCCGGTGGGTCCACGCCCGCCCGCTCCTGTTCCGGGCAGTGGCCGCCTACCTCGTCCGCTGACCACAGCGGCGGGCGTGAACCTGCAGCACCAGACCGGGCCTGACGGGGAGTGGCTCACATTCCCATCCCAGAGCCGCTTCACCTTCGCGAAAGGACACAGGCATGACCGAACACATCGCATCCCGGCTGCGCGGGCTCGCTTCGCCGCACCGCTCCACAGCAGCGAGCCCGGGCGCCCGGGCCGCCGCATTGCTGCTGCGCCTGGGCTGCACGGCCCTGCTGGCCTGGATCGGGTACATCCACCTGCACCTGTGGCTGGAGGGCTACCGGCACATCCCGACCAACGGGCCGCTGTTCCTGCTCGACGCGGTGGCCGGGTTCATCCTCGCCACCGTCGTGCTGGCCTGGCCCCGGCCGCTCGCCGGGCTACTCGCGGCCGGCTACACCGCCGCCACCCTCGGCGCCCTGCTCATCAGCCTCGCCGTAGGCCTGTTCGGCTTCCGGGAGTCGATCTCGGCGTCGTACGTCACCGAATCACTGACCATCGAGACGATCACCGTGCTCGCCCTCATCACCTGGACCGTCCTAGCGACAGCCGGCCCCGCCGCGGCCGCGCCGCCCGCGGCTGGCCGCCCGGCAGCCGGACCGCGGCCCGACCCAACCAAGGCGGAGCAGATCGAGGGGAGTCGGCGACTTTAGCCGCGTTTGCCCGCACTCCGAGCCACCGGCCGGTCGCCTCCAACATCCGGACAGCGCATCTCGACAAGAGAGGTAGTCAAATGTCAGTGTCTCTCATCTCGTCCGTGGTCAGCCTGCCCCAGTCCCCTTTCCCGCCCCTTGCTGTGGGATTCATGGGTCTGGGACTGGCTATCTTATCTATGGCACGCAGGAGCTTTTCGGCTATCCGGCCCGCGATGACCGCGTTGACTTCGCCACCGGCATGTGGGGCATCTGGATGCCCGGTTTTATGCAGTTCATCGCTGGTGTCTACCTGTTCCTCGGCCTGACCTTGTTCGGTACGTTCAGGACACCCGCGCTCTATATGGCGGCGCTGGCGTTCACCTCCTATGGCGTGCACTGGTTCGCGCTCGGCTGGAACCGGCTGCGCGGTACCGACCCGCGTGTCAACGTGGGAATGACCATCGCGTTCCTCCTTATCTCGATCCTTGGGGTCATCATCTTCTTCAAGGTCGGCGATGCCCCGGTGGGCGGCGTGTTCATCGGCCTGGTCTGCGTGTACGCCGTCGACTTCTTCGCGAGTCTCAAGCCTGACCTGCCGAAGCTCGGCGGCCTGGCGGAGCGGGTGCTGGGTTTCTTCCGTCTCGGTACGGGATTTTGGCTTATGTATCTCGTATTCGCCGTGGCGCTGAACTTCATACTCAAGTACACGCTGCCGCTGTGATGGCCGTGCTAGCTGGCCGCGCGCTGAGCGCCGGGCGGGACGCAGGCCGACGCCGCGGTCAGGCCACTGAGAGCCGTGGGGAAACACAGCGGGACCGCGTCAGCGCTCGATGCGGAGGGCGAGCAGCGGCGGGCTGCCGCGCTGAACCAGCCTGGCGATGTCGCGCCAGTCGACGCGGCTGGTGGCGCCTACGGCCAGCAGCCCGGGGATCCCAAGACGCGTGAGTTGTCTCACCCGCCACTCCTGCACGAGGAGTTCATCGCGGTCGACGGCCTCGTGACCGGCGACCGTAAGAGTCGGTGGCATGGTTCATCCCTCCAGCCAGGCTGGCTGCACTGATGCCTTCACGATCGCGCGCGCGGGCTGCCGGTCATCGTGGCCAGCCCTCCATCTGCGGCTGCTGCTAACGGGTTGCCAGATTGCTGCTGGCGGCAATGCACGCCCGGAGCCGCCGAGAGAGCCTGGAGGCGGACATGCGTCGCGCGATCAGCGCTCAGCCGGATTCCCGCGGCAACCAGGCCGCGTAGTACGGCCACGCGCCGAAGAAGGAGCTGGGATGCCGGGAGATCTGCAGAAGACCTCTACACCGCCGAGGCGGTCGTGGAGGGCGGACGGGAAGGCCATGCCCGTTCCATGGACGGGCGGCTTGTCGTGGATCTGGCGGTCCGGAGGCGATGGGCGGTACCGGGGAGCCTGGCACCAACCCCGAACAGTTGTTCGCCGGAGGCTACGCGGCCTGCTTCTGGCGGCGGACCGTCACCCGTGGACAGCGAGGGAGCAGTGGACGTAGCCTGGCCTCAGGCCCGTCAGCGGCTGCATGCGCCCAGGTTGAACGGGAATCGAACCGGGCGGCGCTAAACCGGTGCGCCTGCCGTAGCGCGGCCCTCTCTTCGTCAAGGTGTGACTATGGAGACCACGGCGGGCCAGGCCCGGATCAGCAGCAATGTTTTCGGTCGGCATCGTCATATCTGTGCATTCTTCAACAGCTTCGACGAGCAGCACCGTGTGCTGCGCCCGTTCATCAGGGATGGTTTCGCCGACGGGGACAAGGCCTACCACTACGTCGATCCTCAGCGGAGGGAAGAACATCTTGGATGGCTCGCCGAAGCAGGCGTCAATGTGGACGAGGCGATGAGCAGCGGCCAATTGGAAGTGCGGCCGTGGGAAGAGAGCACGCTGCGCGGTGGGCAGTTCGATGTGGAGATCTGGCTGGCCACGTTCGAGGAGGTGCTGCAGTCCGGGCCGGCGTCGGGATACGGCCAGACCAGATTCTTCGGTCATATGGAGTGGGCGCTCACCGACCTGCCGGGTACCGAGGATCTCATCGAGTACGAGACGCGGGTCAACGACGTCATTCCGAAGTACGAAGACACGGTGATCTGCACGTACGACCTGACTAAATTTGGCGCCAGCGCGGTCATGGACGCGCTGCGGACGCATCCCGTTGTGATCATCGGCGGGCTGCTTCAGGAGAACCCGTTCTACGTTTCGCCGGAGCAGCTGCTATCCGAGATCCGGCAGCGGCGGTCGGCTCGCAAGAGCGGAGACGCGGCGCACTAGATGTCCGTCGATGCCGAAGCTGAGCTCGTCGAGCTGCGGACGGTGCTCAGGGATCTCGTGGCTCTGTCTGCCATACCCGCTGCGTGGGTCGGCAGAGAACCGGCCGCCGTGGCCGTCGGCCTTGCCGACGCGCTGATCGGGCTACTGCAGCTGGATTTTGCCTACGTCCGTCTCTGCGTCCCCAATGTCGCGGACGTGGTCGAGGTCACGCGCGGCGATGCGTGGAAGACTTTTCCGCGATGGCTGGCAAGTCATCTAGCCCAAAGCGGTCGGCTGTCGGTTAAGGAAATCATTCCCGACGTCGGCGGCGGTGGCGGTCAATGCCGTGGTGTCGTCATTCCCATTGGTGTCGACGCCGAGGGCGGAATGGTCGCCGTGGCCTGTGATCGCGCCGATTTCCCCTCCGCGGCTGACCTGCTTTTGCTCACCCTGGCCGCGAACCATGCCGCGACGGTCTTTCAGAGCGTGCGTCTCAACGAATACCACGCCCAGATGTGGTTCCTCGGAAGCCTCGACCGGATCGACCGCGCCATCCAGGGCACCAGCGACCTTGACCGCATGATGGGCGACGTTCTGGACGTTGTGTTGGCCGCCTTCGGAAGTGACCGGGCGTTCTTGGTCTACCCCTGTGACCCGGGGCCGTTCCAGCAAAGTGATCCTGAGGTCCTGCGCCGGGTGCGCGTGGAGCGTATCCGGCCGGAATACGCCGTTGCCGATGATGCGGGCATCCCGAACGATCCCGAGGTCGCCAACGTGTCCCGGATCGCGCTGGCGTCGGCCGGCCCGGTGCGATTTGACTCCGAATCGGACCATGCGGTTCCCGCGCAGCTTTCGGCGAGGTCCGGTGTCCAGGCCGCGATGGCGATGGCTGTCTACCCCAAGGTGGACAAGCCCTACTGTTGGGGCTGCACCAGTGCTCCTACCGGCGGGTCTGGACCCCGCACGAAGAGCGGCTATTCCACGAGATCGGACGGCGGCTGGCCGATGCGCTTCACACCCAGCTAATGCTCCGTGACCTGCGTGAAAGCGAGCACAAGCTCGGGCGGAGCCGGGCCGAGCTGGCCGCCTCGCGAGCGCGCATCGTCACGGCCGCCGACGAGGCGCGGCGCCGGATCGAGCGTGACCTGCACGATGGAGTGCAGCAGCGGCTCGTGTCCTTGGTGCTCGAACAGCGAACAATGGAGGCGATGATCCCGCCCGGGCTGCCGGAGTTGCGGACGCGGCTGGCCGCCCTCGCGGACGGGCTGGTGGGCGCGCTCACCGAGCTGCAGGAGATCTCCGTGGCATCCATCCGGCCATCCTCACCGACGGCGGGCTCGCGCGCGCCCTCAAAACCCTGGCCCGGCGGTCCGTCGTCCCCGTGCAGCTCGACCTCAGGTTCAGGACGCGGCTGCCCGAGCCGGTGGAGGTGGCCGCCTATTACGTCGTCTCGGAAGCGCTTACAAACACCGCGAAGCACGCGCACGCCTCGGTCGTGCACGTGGCGCTCGATATCGACCGCGGTGTCCTGGAGCTTTCAATCCGTGACGACGGCTCTGGCGGGGCCGACCCTACTCGCGGTTCGGGACTCATCGGCCTCACCGATCGTGTCGAAGCGCTCGGGGGGACGATCGACGTGACCAGCCCCGCCGGGCAGGGAACGACGCTTCACGTCACGCTTCCCGCCCTCGCGAGCTTAACGTCGCGTTCCGGCCGCGCGGACGGGTGGGGCGGTCCGTCCCACCCGCCTCGCCCGGCGTGACTCCCCGCGCGAGCGGGCAAGGTGCGCCGCCGTTACCGTGTATTCCGGCTCTGCGTCGGTGACGACGGGGTTGGCGGAGCAGATCCGATCCGGGGCTCCGGGCTCGTCGGGCTGAAAGTCCGCGTCGAGGCGCTCGGCCGTGCCATAACCATCCACAGCCCCCCGGGGTCAGACACAGCCCTGCGCGTCGAGCTTCCACTCAACGGCTGACGGTGGCGCCTTCGCGAGCCGGTGCGCCTGGGCTGCAGCGCCCTGGCGGTCAGAGCCGAGCTGTTCAAGCCCCTGCACCAGGGCGAGCATGTTCGACTCGGCCACCCGACCATTAGCCGGCTGGCGTAGGTAGCGGCACCATCCACATCTGGATGCCACCCAGAGCCGATCTCTGGGGCACGGTGTCGGGTTTACACGTTCATGGTGACGGTCAAAGGATCTTGAGGCCTGCCTTGACAGCCTTCGGTCCGTGCTCTGAGCTGGGCTTTTGGGTGCGCCTGGCAGGATTCGAACCCGCGACCCGCTGCTTAGAAGGCAGCCGCTCTATCCAACTGAGCTACAGGCGCCGGACAACTTATTGTGCAGGGCCAAGGTCACGTGTCGGACACGGAGCAGAGCCGGGTTGGTGGCTCTGCGGGGTTGGCCTAAGAGGGTACTGTCCCAGCTTAGGGGCTGTGCTGCGGGCCAGCAGTGCGCAGTCAGGACCGGGTTGCCTAAGGTCGTGGGGTGACCACCGCCAGAACGACCACTACCCGCCGGTATGCACCAAAGGTCCGCCCGTGAAGGGCGGCCTGCTCGTCGCCGGGACCACCTCGGACGCCGGGAAGAGCGTGCTCACCGCCGGGCTGTGCCGCTGGCTGGCCAGGCAGGGAGTCCGGGTCGCGCCGTTCAAGGCCCAGAACATGTCCCTCAACTCCTTCGTCACCCCGGACGGTGCCGAGATCGGCCGGGCCCAGGCCATGCAGGCGACGGCGGCAGGCATCGAACCGGACGCGCGGATGAACCCGGTGCTGCTCAAGCCGGGTAGCGACACCCGCACCCACGTCATCGTGCTCGGCCAGCCCCGCGACGAAGTCAGCGCCGCGGAGTACCGGACGCACTCCGCGGACCTGCTCAAGATCGCCCTGGACAGCCTCGAAGACCTGAGGACCGAGTATGACGTGGTCATCTGCGAGGGTGCGGGCAGCCCGGCGGAGATCAACCTCCGGGACACCGACATCGCCAACATGGGGCTGGCCCGGGCGGCCGGGCTGCCCGTCGTCGTGGTCGGCGACATCGACCGGGGTGGCGTGTTCGCCGCCCTGTACGGGACGCTTGCCTTGCTGAACCCGGCGGACCAGGCCCTGATCAGCGGGTTCGTCATCAACAAATTCCGCGGCGACCCCGGCCTGCTCGCCCCCGGGCTGCGGATGCTCACCGGCCTGACCGGCCGCCCCGTCCTGGGGGTGCTGCCCTGGCGCGGGGGACTGGGCCTCGACATGGAAGATTCCCTGGCCCTCGACGCCGCCGCTCCGGGCACTCCAGCCGGGCCGGTGGGGAAGGAAGTTCTCCGGGTCAGCGTCATCCGGACGCCACGGATCAGCAACTTCACCGACGTGGACGCGCTGGCCGCGGAGCCGGGCGTGCTGGTCAGGTTCGCGGCCAGCCCGGCCGAGCTGGCCGACGCCGACCTGGTGATCCTGCCCGGCACCCGGGCCACCGTGGCCGACCTGGCCTGGCTGCGGGAGCGGGGACTCGCGGCGGCCGTGACCGAGCGGGTCCGGCGGGGGCAGCCGGTGCTGGGCATCTGCGGCGGCTACCAGATGATGGCCAGGGAGATCGACGACCCGGTCGAGTCCGGTACCGGCGTGGTGGCCGGCCTGGGTCTGCTGCCGGTGCGGGTGACGTTCGGGAAAGACAAGGTGCTGGGGCGGCCGAGCGGCACCGGCTACGGAGCCACCGTGCGCGGGTACGAGATCCACCACGGGGTGGCCACGGTCGAGCGGCCGGGCGTGGACCCGTTCCCGGGCGGCTGCCGGTCGATAGCCGTGTGGGGCACGACCTGGCACGGGACGCTGGAGTGCGACGAGTTCCGGCGGGCCTTCCTGACCGAGGTCGCCGCGCTGGCTGGGCGGGACTTCACCGTCGCGCCGGACACCAGCTTCGCGGCGGCCCGGCAGGCGCGGCTGGACACGCTCGCTGACCTGGTGGCCGGGCACCTGGACACCGGCGCAGTGACCAGGCTGATCGAGAACGGGGCGCCCCCGGGGCTGCCCGTGGTCCCCCCGGCGGGAGCGGTGCCCCCAGCAGGCGCGGTCCCCCCGGCCGGTGCCGGCGGCGTACGCTGAAACGGCGGCCGGGTCTCCCGGCCGCCGAACAGGCATCCTGCGGAGGCATCACCCGTGATCCCGGTCCTGACCAGCGCCTTGCTCGGTCTGCCCTTCCCGGGGCTGGCCTGGCCGGGGTCGGCGCCGTCCGGGCTGCTGGTGCTGGCCGCCATCACCCTCACCGGCATGCTGGTCGCGCTGCTCGCGCACAGCGCGCGGGTGGCCGCCGCGGTCACCGCGATCCCGCAGGGCCGGCGCGCCCGCGCCCTGCGCGAGAAGTCCTGGCGCGCCGGGTTCCTGCCCCAGCGGGATCCGGATGCGGCGGGCCGGGCCCGGCCCCGGGCGCCCACGGCGGTCCCGGCGGCCGCCTGATCATCCGCCTGACCTGACCTGAGCCCTCAGCGCCGCCCGGCGCCGGGCGGCGCTGGCCTTCCACGCGGCCGTCTCCAGCTGTCATCCGATTCCGGCCCGCTGGAGGGTGCTCCGTCATGTCCTTGTTTCTTAGCCACACTGTCTTTGGCGTTCCCGTCGATCTCGCGTATCACCTCGTCTGCTGGATCGCCGCGATCCTGGCCCCGCTGCTGGGCGGCCTGGCCGCCGCGGCGGCGATCATCGCGTTCACCGTGGCCATCCGGCTGCTCCTGCTGCCGCTGGCCTATTTCGCGGTCCGCGGCTCGGTCCGGGGCGAGGGAGCCCGGGCCCGGCTGCAGCCCAAGATCGCCGAGCTGCAGCGGCGGCACGCCCGGAACCCGCAACGCCTCCAGGAAGAACTCGGCGCCCTGTACCGGGCCGAGGGGTCCGGCATGTTCGGCGGCTGCCTGCCGCTGCTGCTCCAGCTGCCGTTCTTCAGCGTGATGTACCGCCTGTTCGCCGATCACTCGGTGGGCGGCGCCCCGAACACGCTGCTGCGCCACAGCCTGCTCGCGGCGCCGCTCGGCAGTCACTGGCTCGCCGGGGCGGGCCCGCTCAGCGCGCAGGGGGCGGTGTTCGCGGGGCTGTTCGCGCTGCTGGCCGTCGTCGCGGCGCTGGCGGTCCGGGTGGCACGGCGGGCCACCCCGCTGGGGGGCACGGCGGCAGGATCCGCAGCGCCAGGACCGGCCGCGCCCGCCGCACCGGCCGGCCGCGCGGTGAACCTGGTGGGCTGGGTGATCCCGTTCGCGTCCCTGGTGACCGCCGCGATCGTGCCGCTGGCCGCCGGTCTCTACCTGCTCACCACGACCGCCTGGACGCTCGGCGAGCGGACCGTGCTGCGACGCCGCTTTATTTCCCTAACGAAACCCGCCAGCGCCCCGCCCCCTGAGCAGCAGACGGCGACTAAGGGCGCGGCCGACAGCGACCGGGGCGCGGGCGACGGCGGCTAGGGCGCGGCGGGCAGCGACCGGGGCACGGCGGGCAGCGACCGGGGCGGCACCGGGGCCGAATGGACGATCGACGTCGTGGTCCGCCCGTGCGCCACGAAGCGGTCCAGGATCGACTCGAGATCGTCGATGGAACGCAGGTACAGCCGCATGAAGTAGCAGTCCTCGCCGGTGATCCGGTAGCACTCGGTGATCTCGGGCGTCTGCCGGGCGATGTCGGGGATCGCGTGCACGTGCCCGCTCATCGGGCTGACCCGCACGATGGCCGAGAGCGTGTAGCCGAGCGCCCGCGGGTTCACCTCGGCCCGGAACGTGACCGCGCCGGTCTCCTCCAGCCGCCGCAGCCGCTCGGCCACCGCGGGCGGGGAAAGGCCGACCCGGCGGCCGAGTTCGGCGATCCGGGCCCGGGCGTCCGACTGGAGCTCGGCGATGAGGCGCAGGTCGATGTCGTCAGGCGGTTGAACGGTATCCCGGGGGTTTTTCCGTAGTTCCGACGCCGTACTCATGCCCGCTCCGTTGTTTGCCCATTCACAGCTGACCCTGACCTTCGTATGGTTACCCGCGTGCCGCATCGAAGGCAAGTAACACTTCCGCCGCAGGCGCTGGCCGGGTCGCAGGCAGGCCCGGCCGCGCGGCTGGCCGAGCGCCTGCCGCCTTCATCGTTCTTCCTGGTCAGCGCGGTATTCCACTACCTGGGGCCGTCGCTCGCGGTGCTGCTGTTTCTCCGCGTCCCGGTCGTGGGGATGGCGTGGCTGCGCATCGTCTCCGCCGCCGTGGTGTTCGCCCTCTGGCGCCGCCCGTGGCGGCTGGTGTCCCGGCTCGACCGCGCCGGACGGTGCGATCTCGTCCAGCTCGGCGTGGTGCTCGCCGCCATGAACACGCTGTTCTACCTGGCGCTGGCCCGGCTGCCCCTGTCCACCGTGGGCGCCATCGAGTTCCTCGGCACCGTGCTGCTCGCCGCGGCGGCCGCCCGCAGCCGGCGCAACGTCCTGGCCCTCACCCTCACCACCGCGGGGGTGGCCACGATCACCGATATCCGCCTGACCGGGCAGCCGCTGGGCTTCGCCTGCGCGTTCGGCAACGGTGTCCTGTTCATGCGGTACGTGGTCCTGGGCCACCGGATAGCCAGCGGCGCCCCGGCCCGGGAAGCCCGCATGGCCGCGATCGACCAGCTGGGGGCCTCGATGCTCATCGCCGCCGCAGTGATCACCCCCTTCGGGCTGGGCGGCGCGCTCCGGGCCTTCGGTCATCCGGTGCTGCTGCTCGCCGCCGCGGGAGTCGGGGTGTGCTCGTCGGTCATCCCCTACGTCACGGACCAGCTGGCCATGGCCCGGCTGCCCCGGGCCACGTTCGCGCTGATGCTCGCCCTGCTGCCCATGTTCGCCGTGGTCATCGGCGCGATCGTGCTGCGCCAGATACCCACGCCTGCAGGACCTGGCCGGCATCGCCCTGGTGATCGCCGGGGTCGCGGTCCACCAGGTTCCCCGCGCTGACACCAACCCCACTGATAACAGCAACTACACCCCGGGGACCAACCACACCCCTGGGACCAACCAGATCCCTCAGCGATAAGGAGAGTGCCTCATGCAGTACACGCGACTGGGCTCGTCGGGACTGCAGGTGTCCCGGATCTGCCTGGGCATGATGAGCTACGGCAGCACCGCGGAACGCGCATGGCATCTGCCGGAGGACGCCGCCGAGCCGATCGTGGCCCGGGCGGTGGACGCGGGCGTGATGTTCTTCGACACCGCTGACGTGTACTCCGACGGGCTGACCGAGGAGATCACCGGGCGGCTGCTCGCCAAGCTGTTCCGCAGCCGCGACGACTACGTCCTGGCCACCAAGGTCTACTTCCCGATGGGACCCGGTCCCAACGACCGCGGGCTGTCCCGCAAGCACGTGCTGGCCAGCATCGACGCCTCGCTGCGCCGGCTCGGCACCGACTACGTGGACATCTACCAGATTCACCGCTGGGACTACGGCACGCCGATCGAGGAGACCATGCAGGCCCTGCACGACGTGGTCCGGGCCGGCAAGGCCCGCTACATCGGCGCGAGCAGCATGTTCGCCTGGCAGTTCGCCCAGGCGCAGCACACCGCCCAGGCCGCTGGATGGACCCGGTTCAGCTCGATGCAGAACCACTACAACCTGGTGTACCGGGAGGAGGAGCGGGAGATGCTGCCGCTCTGCCTGGACCAGGGCGTGGGCGTCATCCCGTGGAGTCCGCTGGCCCGCGGCCTGCTCGCGGGCAGCCGGCCCCGGGACGGCGCGGGCCCGCAGCAGACCGTCCGGGCCGGCAGCGACCCACTGGCCGGCGAGATGTACACCAGCGACGATTTTGACGTCGTGGATGCGGTCCGCGCGGTAGCCGCTGCACGGGGCGTGCCCGCCGCCCAGGTCGCCCTGAGCTGGCTGCTCCGCCAGCCCGCGGTCAGCGCGCCGATCGTGGGCGCGACCCGGCTGGCCCACCTGGAGGACGCGATCGCCGCGGTGGACCTGACCCTGGACGACGCGGAAGCGGCCCGGCTGGAGGCACCGTACCGTCCGCACCGCGTCCTGGGTCACTCCTGAGCCAGTGCGCGCAGCACGCCCCCAGCCAGCCTCAGTCGGCCAGGGTGCGCGGCAGGCCGAAGGGCGACAGGGTGGCGTTGTCGAAGCGCGTGATCACGCTGACCCGGTTGCCGGACAGGGTGGCCACGAGCAGCCCGAACGCCCGGCAGACCCCGTTGACCGGGTCGCGCAGGTAGACCGCGAACGCGGGCTGGCCGTTGGCCCGGGTCTGGATGAGCCGGTACCGCCGGCCCTGGCGGAACGCCACGACGGAGAAGAACTCGCCGACCAGCTCGCGGCCCTGGTACTCCAAGGGCACCGGCGGCATCCGCAGCCAGGCGTCCTCGGTCATCAGGGCCACGATGCCGTCGACGTCGGCCGTCTCGAACGCCTCCACCAGGCGGGCGACCAGCTCCCGCTCGACGGGCGAGTCGGGAGGCGGCGGCGGTTCGGTGTCGGCGGACGGCAACTCCCGGCTCAGCGTGGACCGGGCCCGCTTGAGCGCGCTGGTCACGGACTGCTCCGTGGTGTCCAGCATGCCCGCGACCTCGCTGGCCGGGAAGTCCAGAACGTCGCGCAGGATCAGCGCGGCTCGCTGGCGCGGCGGCAGCAACTGCAGCGCGGTCACGAACGCCAGCGACATAGCCTCCCTGGCCTCATATCGGGCCTCCGGCCCGGCTGACGCGTCGGGCAGCTCCTCCATCAGCAGATCCGGATACGGCTCGAGCCAGAGCACCTCGCTGATCCGGGACGGCTCGGGCGGCTCGACGCCTGTCGGCAGGGTCATCGCGGACCGCCGGCTAGCCGATCGCAGGATGTTCAGGCAGCGGGTGGTCGCGATCCGGTACATCCAGGTCCGGACCGAGGCGCGCCCCTCGAACTGCCCCAGGCTCCGCCACGCGGTGACCAGGGTCTCCTGCAGCGCGTCCTCGGCGTCCGCCACCGAGCCGAGGATCCGGTAGCAGTGCACCTGCAGCTCCCGCTGGTACGGGCCGACCAGCTTCTGGAACGCGGTCTCGTCCCCGGACAGGGCCCGGTCGATCAGCTCTGTGCTCACCGTTCCACCCTCGCATCCCTGCCTCCCGCTGCGGACATGCCTTCGCTGATACCGACACCGCCGCGGACGCGAAGTGGGCGCTCGCGGGCCGCCCACTTTGGCGCGAGGCCGGTGTCTGCCCCAGTGACCGGCCCAGCCAGCCAGAAGGTTGCGGCCACGAGCAAAGGAGCAGACCGATGGCGAACTTCGTCTTCACCTACCGCACCGCGCCCGACGCCGTCCGCACGCCGGAGTCGGCCGCAGCCTGGAGGTCCTGGTTCGACGGCCTGGGCAGCCACGTCGCCGACATCGGCCAGCCGGGCCGCCAGACCGGCGCGGTCGGCAACTGCGGCCCGGACACCAAGCTGGGCGGCTACTCGCTGATCACCGCCGCGGACCTGGACGAGGCGCTCCGCCTGGCCAAGGACTGCCCGAGCGTGGCCCGTGACGGCGGCGTCGAGGTCGCTGAGCTCGCCGAGGTGCCGCCCCGGGCCAGCAGTTAAAGGCAAATCCCGGTCGAGCGGCGCCTATCGCGTCCAGGAAAAGTCTCTGATTGGAGCACGTGATGACCACCAGCGCCCGGGTGAGTACGGGAGCAAAAGCTTCGCCCGGGGCATCGCCGGGCCGGCAGGCGACGACCCTGGCCCTGACCGCCGTGGCGTTCTTCATGGTCGTCCTCGACGCGCTGGTGGTCGTCACCGCCCTGCCGTCGATCCACCGCTCGCTCGGCGGCAGCCTCGGCACGCTGCAGTGGACGGTCAACGCCTACAACATGGCGTTCGGGGCGGGCATCGTCACGGCCGCGGCGCTCGGCGACCGGCTCGGCCGCAGGCGCGTCTACACCGCGGGACTGGCGCTGTTCACCGTGGCGTCGGCGGCCTGCGCGCTGGCGCCGGACGTCGGCTTGCTGATCACGGCGCGGGCGGCGCAGGGGCTGGGCGCGGCGGTGATCACGCCGCTGAGCCTGACCATTCTGAGCTCGGCGTTCCCGCCGGAGCGGCGCGGCGCCATCATCGGGATCTGGGGCGGGATCTCCGGTCTTGGCGTCGCGGCCGGCCCGCTGATCGGCGGGGCGGTCACCCAGGGCCTGTCCTGGCACTGGGTGTTCTGGGTCAACGTGCCGATCGGGATCGCAGCGGTCATCGGCGCGCGGCTGCGGCTGGCCGAGAGCCGCGGTCCGTGGACCCGGCTCGACGTTCCCGGCCTGGCGCTGGTCTCGGCCGGCGCGGCCGCCTTGATCTGGGCGGTGATCCAGGGCTCGCAAACGGGCTGGACCGGCACCGATGTCCTGGTCGGGCTGCCGCTGGGCGCGGTCCTGCTCGGCGCGTTCCTGATCTGGGAGACCCGAGCGCCGCAGCCCATGATCCCGCTCGGCCTGTTCCGGGTGCGCAGCTTCTCGGCCGCGGTCGCCGCCGTGTTCCTGCTGGGCGCCTCGATCTACGCCGCCGCGTTCATGACCAGCGAGTTCTTTCAGCTGGCCTGGGGCGACTCGCCGCTGACCGCGGGCCTGCGGTTCCTGCCCTGGACCGCGACCCCGCTGCTGATCGCCCCGCTCGCGGGCGCGCTCTCGGACCGGACCGGGCCGCGTCTGCTGATGGTTCCGGGCCTGCTGCTGCAGGCCGCCGGGTTCGCCTGGATCGTGGTGCTGGCCGGTTCGGGCGCGGGCTACACCGCGTATCTCGCGCCGTTCATCATCGCCGGCGTGGGCGTTTCGATGGCGATCCCGACCACGCCCGCCGCAGCGCTGAACGCGGTCGACCCGGCCATGCTCGGCAAGGCGTCGGCCATCCTGAACACGCTGCGCCAGTTCGGCGCGGTCTTCGGCATCGCGATCGCGACCGCGATCTTCAACTCCAGCGGTAGCCTGGCCGGGCCGGCGGCGGTGACCAGCGGATACCGTCCGGCCATGGCCGCGGCGGCCGGGTTCTCCGTCATCGGCGCCCTGGCCGCACTGGGCGTGCGCCGGGCCCGCGGTCCGGCGCTCACGCAGGCCACGCCCGCCCCGCCCAGGGATGCGAGTGAGCGGTCAGATCCCGTCGCCGCGCTCCCCGGCCCCCGGGCCAAGTGGTCAGCCGGCCGTTAAAGCGTTAGGGATAGTGGCCAGAGAGCCGTAAAATGGAGTGCATGCAGGTCAACTGGCAGCACACCACTGAGCACTCTGTCGCGGCCGCGCGAGCTATCAGCTCGCCGGTTGCCGCTGCCTGACCTTTCTCACTGTCCTGGCGACCGGAAACGGGTCGCCAGGTTCCAGTTTCTGTGTTCGCCTTGCGGCGCGTTTCCGGTGCCCAACCCGGAAAGACACCGCCATGCATTCACAGCAGGTCATCGACACGTTCATCGAATTTTTCCGCGAACGCGGGCATCGCCCCATCCCGGGCAGCTCGCTGGTGCCCCGGCCCGGGGACCCCGTCCTGTTCACCACGTCGGGCATGCACCCGCTCACGCCGTACCTGGAAGGCCAGCCGCACCCGGGCGGCGGGCGGCTCACCGGCGTGCAGCGCTGCCTGCGCACCACCGACCTCGACGAGGTCGGGGACCGCACCCACCTGACCGTGTTCGAGATGCTCGGCTCGTGGTCGCTCGGTGACTACCCCGGCGAGCAGAGCCTGCGCTGGGGCTACGAGCTGATCACCAGCGGATTCGGCATCGATCCCGGCCGGCTGCACGGCACCGTTTTCGGCGGCAGCGATCAGGTCGGCCCGGACACCGGCCTGCGGGAGGTCTGGGGTGAGCTGGGCGTCCCGGTCGAGCTGACCGGGATGGACAACTGGTGGTCGAACGGCCCGACCGGGCTGTGCGGCACCGACTCCGAACTGTTCGTGTGGACGGGCAGCAGCCCGCCGCAGGGGACACCGGGCACGGACGGGCGCTGGGTCGAGGTGTGGAACCACGTCATGCTGCGCTACCGGCGCCTGGACGACGGCACCCTGATGCCGCTGCCCCGGCCCTGCGTGGACACCGGCATGGGCCTGGAGCGGCTGGTCATGGTGCTCCAGGGCCAGGACTCGGTCTTCGGGACCGACCTGCTCCGGCCCTGGACGGACACCGTCGGCCGGCTGTGGCCGGTGGGGGAGACCTCGTGGCGGCTGGTCAGCGACCACCTGCGGTCCAGCGTGGTGGTGGTCGGGGACGGCGTGACGCCGTCCAGCACCGGGCGCGGCTACGTGCTGCGCCGGCTGGTCCGCCGGACGCTGACCTCGCTGTGGCGCGACGACCCGTCCCGGACGCTGTCCGACCTGCCCCTGGAGCTGGTCGGTGAGACGCTGGATCACTTCGGGCAGCTCACCGGGCCCCAGCAGGTCATGGGCGTGCTGCTCGACGAGGAACGCCGGTTCCGTGACCTGCTGGGCCGCGGCCGCCGGGTGCTGTCCCGGCGGCGGAACAGCGGCCCGCTCACCGAGGAGGAGTTCCGCTACCTGCACGAGACCCACGGGCTGCCGAGGGAATTCGTGCCCGCGATGCTGCCCGAGTAGCGGTCGCCAGGGCCCGGGCTACCAGGGCACGGGACCGGCCGCGGAGAAGTACCCGCCGGTCGGGCCGCCGGGGCCGATGCTGGCCATCGCGACGATGATCTCCGCGCCTTCCCCGACGGTCTGGGTGCCACGGTGCTGGTTGAAGTCGGTCGCCGTGTAACCGGGGTCCACGGTGTTGATCCGCATGGCCGGGAACGCCTTCGCGTACTGGACCGCGACCATGTTCAGCGCGGACTTGGAGGACGGGTAGGGCAGGAGCTCCAGGCTGGACTCGAACCGGCTGGGGTCGGTGGCGATCGCCAGCGAGCCCAGGCCGCTGCTGACCATGACGATGACCGGGGCCTCGCTGGCCGCCAGCAACGGCAGGAACGCGTGGGTGACCCGGACGACGCCGAAGACGTTCGTCTCGTACACGGCCCGCATGTCGGCCGCGGTGACGTCACCGGGCGGTTTGCGGCCACCGCTGATGCCCGCGTTGTTGACCAGGACATCGAGGTGGCCGGCCTGGTCACGGATGAGGGCCGCCGCGGCCTGTACCGAGTCGTCACTGGTGACGTCGATCTGGACCGGGCGGGCGCCGATCCGGCTGGCCGCCTCCTTGCCGCGCTGCTCGTCGCGGGAGCCGAGATAGACGGTGTGCCCGGCCTCAGCCAGGCGGCGGGCGGTCTCGAATCCCAGGCTCTTGTTGGCTCCGGTAATCAGCGTTGTTGTCATGGCTCCAGCGTGGCCGGTCACCCGCCGGGTAACCAGCGGACCCCTCTTCCTGGGACTGGCGGTACCAGGCTGCGGCCGGCCGGGCCGCGCATACTGGACTGATGAGCCAGCACAGTGTCAGCCAGCACGGGGAACTGGGCGCGGCGCTGCGGGCCTGGCGGGACCGTCTCGCCCCGGCGGACGCGGGCCTGCCCGATTACGGCGCCCGCCGGGCGCCCGGCCTGCGCCGCGAGGAACTGGCGTTGCTGGCCGGGATGTCGGCCGACTACGTCACCCGCCTGGAACAGGGCCGGGCCAGCGCGCCGTCGGTCCAGGTCCTCACCGCGCTGGCCCGCGCGCTGCGGCTGACCGGCGCGGAACGCGAGCACCTGTTCGTCCTGGCCGGGCAGCCGCTCCCGGGTCCCGGGATCATGCCGGCCCATCTCACCCCCGGCCTGCAGCGGCTGCTGGACCAGCTCAGCGGTATCCCGGTCAGCGTCAACGACGCGAGCTGGACGCTGCTGGCCTGGAACCCGCTGTGGGCCGCCCTGGTCGGCGACCCCGCCGGGTCGCGCGGCCGGGACCGCAACGTGCTGTGGCGGCACTTCACCGGCGCCCCCGGACGGGTCAGCCACACCCCGGAGGACGAGCCCCGCTTCGAGGCGTCCGCCGTGGCCGATCTCCGGGCCGCCGCCGCCCGGTACCCGCAGGACGCAGGGCTGCGGCAGCTGGTGGCTGACCTGCGCGCCGCCAGCCCCCGGTTCGCGCAGCTGTGGGAGAGCCGCGAGGTCGGCACCCATGAGCGGGATCACAAGACCGTGCATCATCCCGAGCTCGGGCCGATCACCGTGGACTGTGACGTGCTCAGCGTGCCCGCCGTCGATCTGCGGGTGATCGCGTTCACGGCCGCCCCGGGCAGCGCCGACGCGGACAAGCTGCGGCTGCTCGGGGTACTCGGCACCCAGGATCTCGCCGCTTCGGGTCATGACGTGCCGACCTTGCGTGGGTAGCCTCGGGGCGAGGAGGTTGTCATGCACCAGCCGCCCATCCCGCACGTCGCGAGCACCGACCCGGAGATCGCCGGGCTGATCGAGGGGGAGGCCCGCCGCCAGTTCGAGAAGGTCCGGCTGATCCCGTCGGAGAACTACGCCTCGGTGGCCGTGCTGGAGGCGACCGGCACGGTCGCGACCAACAAGTACTCCGAGGGCTATCCGGGCCGTCGCTACTACGAGGGCCAGCAGTTCATCGACCCGATCGAGACGCTGGCCCGGCAGCGGGCCGAAGCGCTGTTCGGCGTGGACCACGCCAACGTGCAGCCCTACTCCGGCTCCCCGGCCAACCTCGCCGTCTACCTGGCGTTCCTCCAGCCGGGCGACACGGTCATGGGGATGGCGCTGCCGATGGGCGGGCACCTCACGCACGGCTGGCCGGTGTCGGTGACCGGCAAGTGGTTCCGCGCGGTGCAGTACGGGGTCCGGGCCGACACCGGCCGCCTCGACCTGGACCAGGTCCGGGACCTGGCCCGGGCGGAACGCCCCAAGATCATCTTCTGCGGCGGCACCGCGATCCCGCGGATCATCGACTTCCCGGCGTTCGCGGAGATCGCGGGCGAGATCGGGGCGATCCTGGTCGCCGACATCGCGCACATCGCCGGGCTGATCGCGGGCGGGGCGCACCCCTCGCCGGCGGGATACGCCCCGGTGATCACGACGACCACGCACAAGACCCTCCGCGGCCCGCGCGGCGCCATGATCATGTCCGCTGCCGAGTACGCGTCCGCGCTGGACAAGGCGGTGTTCCCGGGCCTGCAGGGCGGCCCGCACAACCACACCACGGCCGGTATCGCGGTCGCCCTGCACGAGGCGGCCCAGCCGTCATTCCGGGACTACGCGCGCCAGGTGGTGGCGAACGCCCAGGCGCTCGCCGCGGCGCTGACCGAACGCGGCTACGACCTGGTGTCCGGCGGCACCGACAACCACCTCATCCTGATGGACCTGACCCGCCAGGGCCTGGGCGGCAAGCCCGCCGCCAAGGCCCTGGACCGGGCCGGCATCGAGACGAACTACAACACGGTCCCGTTCGACCCCCGCAGGCCCTTCGACCCGTCCGGCCTGCGGATCGGCACCCCGGCCATCACCACCCGCGGCCTGCGCGAAGAGCACATGACCCAGATCGCGGCCTGGATGGACGAGGCGATCGGCGCGGCGGTCAAGGAGGATGAGGCGGTCATCGGGCGGATCGCCGCGCAGGTCCGCGAGATGCTGGCCGGCTTCCCGATGCCCGGCTGGGCGCCTGCCGCTTAGTATCTTTCCGCAACGAGGACCGCCGCCCGCCGGTCCCGCCCGCTTCCTAGGGGTCAGCGAAACGAAGAATATAAAAGAAAGAGTCAAAGACTCGATCTCATGGACCTGGCCGGCAAGTCGGTGATCGTCACCGGTGCGTCGTCCGGCATCGGCGCGTCCACCGCGCGCCTGCTGCACGCCGCCGGAGCGCATCCGGTGCTGGCCGCGCGCCGGGCCGACCGGCTGGCCGCGTTGAGCGAGGAACTGGACGGGGCGCTGGCCGTGCCCACCGACGTGACCGACGCGGCCCAGGTGCGCGACCTGGTCGCCGCCGCGCTGGACCGGCACGGGCGGATCGACGGCCTGGTGAACAACGCGGGCGCCAGCCTGCACGGGCCGCTGGACCAGGTGGACCCGGCCGAGTTCAGCCAGATCCTGCGAGCTGAACGTGGTCGGCCTGCTGGCGGTGACGCAGGCGGTGCTGCCGGCCATGCGGTGAGCAGGGCTTCGGGCGGATCGTGAACATCAGCTCGGGCACCACCCGGCGGGTCGCGATCGGCCTCGGCGCCTACGCGGCGACCAAGTCGGCGGTGAACATGCTCAGCGCGGTGCTGAGCGAGGAACTGGCCGACGACGGCATCGCGGTGTCGCTGCTGCTGCCGTCGATCACCGCGACCGAGTTCGGCGACGGCATGTTCACGCTCGGCGTGTCGCCCCGGCCGGGCATGGTGGTGCACAGCCCGGATACGTGGCTGGCGTGGTGCTGCGGCTGCTGCGCACCGGTGAGGAGTCGTTCGACATCCCGCACGGCCCGGAGCAGCCCGCGTCGCTAGGTGCCTGGGTCGGTCTGATCTGCGTTTATTGAGAAAATAATTATGGATAGGGAGGGACCTCGTCCTAGAGGGCCCGGAAGAATTCCCGGATGTCGGCGGTGAGGAGGCCGGGGGCTTCGAGGGCGGCGAAGTGGCCGCCGCGGTCGAACTCCGACCAGCGGACGATGTTGCTGGTCTTGCTGGCGAACGGGCGGATGGAGATGTCGGTGGGGAAGACCGCCACGGCCGTCGGCACGGTGGAGCGCTCCTGGGGCATCCACATGCTGGGGTCGTTGAACCGCTCGTAGTAGGTGTGGGCGGCCGAGCCGGCCGTGGCGGTGAACCAGTAGATGCTGACGTCGGTGAGGATCCGGTCGCGGTCCACGGCGTCCTCGGGCAGCAGGGCGGCCGGGTTGGTCCACTCCTGGAACTTCTCCACGATCCAGGCGAGCAGCCCGGAGGGGGAGTCGGTCAGCGCCTGCCCGATGGTCTGCGGCCGGGTGCCCTGGACCTGCATGTACGCGCTGGAGCGCTGCTGCCACTTCTCCATCGCGGCCAGCCGTCCGCGCTCAGCCTCGGTCAGTGCGGCCATCTCGGCCGGGTCACCGGAGGGGAAGGTGACCAGCGCGTTGACGTGCACGCCGATGACCCGGCCGGGGGCTATCCGGCCGATGAGCGGGCCGATGAAGGCGCCCACGTCCCCGCCCTGCACGCCGTAGCGGTCGTAGCCGAGCCGGTCCATCAGTTCGGCGAGCGCGGCGGCGGTGCGGCCGTCTGTCCAGCCGGTCTCGGTCAGCGGGCCGGAGAATCCGTAGCCGGGCAGCGACGGGATCACCAGGTGGAAGGCGTCGGCCGGGTCGCCGCCATGCGCGGCCGGGTCGGTAAGCGGGCCGATCAGGTCGAGGAACTCCACGATCGAGCCCGGCCAGCCGTGCAGGAGCAGCAGCGGGGTCGCGTCCGGCTGGGCCGAGCGCAGGTGCAGGAACTGCACGCTGGCTCCGTCGATCGTGGTGATGAACTGAGGGTGGGTGTTGAGCGCCGCCTCGCGGGCCCGCCAGTCATACTCCTCGGCCCAGTAGGCGGCGAGCTCACGCAGGTAGCCGGTGGGAACGCCGCGCTCCCAGCCGGTGCCGGGCAGGTCGCTGGCCCAGCGGGTCCGGGCCAGCCGTTCGCGGAGGTCGTCGAGGCCGGCCTGCGGGACGCTGATGCGGTAAGGCCGGATCCTCGGCCGGCCGGTGGGCGGTTCGTGGGCGGTCTGCTGCGAGGTGTGTCGTTGTTTGTCATGTATCTCAAGGTAGGAACTATTGGTGTCAGCTTCTGGCACCAATGAGCGGCACAATGAATCGCATGCTAGAGACCTCGGCTCGCCTGCTCCGCCTGCTGTCTCTCCTGCAGTCCCGGCAGGACTGGCGGGGCGCCGAACTCGCCGGCCGGCTCGGCGTCGGGCTGCGGACCGTTCGGCGTGACATCGACCGGCTGCGCGACCTGGGATATCCGGTGGACGCCTCACCAGGCGCCGCGGGCGGTTACCAGCTCGGCACCGGCGGCGCTGCTATACCGCCGCTGCTGCTGGACGATGAGGAGGCGGTGGCGGTGGCGATCAGCCTGCATTCCGCGGCGACCGGCAGTGTGGCGGGGCTGGAGGAGACCGCGCTCCGGGCGCTGACCAAGCTCCAGGCCATGCTCCCGTCCCGGCTCCGGCACAAGATCACCGCCTTTCACGCCACCACGCTCCCGCTCACCGGATCCTCGCCCGCCGCCGTGGACCCCGAACTGCTCACCTCGATCGCGGCGGCCTGCCGGGACCAGCGGCAACTGCGGCTGCGCTACCAGGGCCGCAGCGGCGTCACCACCCGCAACGTCGAGCCGCACCGGCTGGTCCACACCACGCGCCGCTGGTACCTGCTGGCCTGGGACACCCATCGCGGCGACTGGCGAACCTTCCGCCTGGACCGGATCGAGGGACCGCTGGGCCTGCCCGGCGCCCGCTTCGCGCCACGCCGGCCGCCCTCGGATGACGTGGCCGCCTACGTGTCGCAATCCATCTCCTCCGCCCCCTACCGCTACCAGGCCCGTATCCTCATCCACGCCCCGCTCGAGGCGGTCGCCGGGCGTTCGTCCCCCGCGGCCGGCCGGCTGGAAGCCACCGGCCAGCACGCCTGCGTGCTGCACGCCGGGTCAGACTCCCTCGAAGAACTCGCCCTCTACACCGCCATCAAGGGCTTCGACTTCCAGGTCCTCGACCCACCCGAGCTCATCCCGGTGCTGCGCGCCCTGGCCGGGCGCCTGCGCCAGGCCGCCGACGCCTCCTGATCAGGCCGGGCCTAGCGCCGGCCGGTGGTGCGCCCGGTCCCGGCCCACGGTGGCCGCGGTCACGAAGGCCCCGAGCAGGAACGCACCGCCGCACACGGCCAGGGCCACGTGCAGCCCGGGCACGAACCCCAGCGCCCCGCTGACCAGCGAGCCGGCCACGGCGACGCCGAGGGCCCCGCCGACCTGCCGGGCGGTGTTGATCAGCCCGGCCGCCGTCCCGCCGCGGCTGTCCGGCGCCGCGTCCATCACCGCCGTAGTCGCGGCGGGCATGGTGAGCGCCATCCCCGACCCGGCGGCCACCATGGGCAGGACCAGGACCCAGTACGGCGTGCCGTGGGCCGTCACGATCAGGCCGAGCAGCCCGGCCGCCCCCAGCGTCAGCCCAGTGATCATGGTGACCCGCGGTCCCCGGCGGCTGGTCAGGCGGCCGGACAGCACGGAGGCGACCGGCACGGCGGCGGCCTCGGGCAGCAGCGACAGTCCCGCGATCAGCGGTGAGTCCCCCCGGACCTGCTGGAGGTACAGGCTGTACGCGAACAGCTGGCCGTAGAAGCCCAGGTTGATGAGGAGTCCCACGACGCTGCCCCCCGACAGCGCCGGACGCCGCAGCAGCGCCAGCGGCAGCATGGGGGAGCGGACCCGGCGCTGCGCGGCGGCGAACACGGCGGTGCCCGCGGCCGCGATGGCCAGGCCGGCCGCCACCGGCCAGGAAGCCCACCCGTGCGGGCCAGCCTCGATCAGGCCTGCGACCAGCGCGGTCAGCGCCACGATGGCGGTGATCTGGCCGATGGGGTCGCCGCGCCGGTCACGTTGACCCAGGGGCGAGGCGACCCGGCGGCGGGTGAGCCACCAGGCGACCAGGCCGACCGGGATATTGATCGCGAACACCAGCCGCCAGCTGGCCGCGGCGGTCAGCGCGCCGCCCAGGACGGGCCCGGAGGCGGCGGCCAGCCCGCCGATCCCGCCCCACAGTCCCACGGCCCGGGCCCGCCGGGCCCGGTCTGGGTAGCTGGCCTGCAGCAACGCGAGTGAGCTGGGGACCAGGAGCGCCGCGGCCGCACCCTGGATGAGCCGGATGAGGACCAGGATCCCGATCGAGGGGGCCAGCGCGCAGCCGGCCGAGGCGGCCGTGAACAGGACCAGCCCGGTCAGGAACACCCGCCGCGGGCCGAACCGGTCTCCGGCCACCCCGGACGACAGCAGCAGCGCCGCGAAGGCCAGCGTGTAGCCGTCGACCACCCACTGCAACCCGGTGATCCCGCCGCCCAGGTCCTGGCGGAGCGCGGGCAGGGCCAGGTTCACCGCGGTGGCGTCGAGGATGACCATGAAATAGCCGAGCGAGACGGCCAGCAATGGCACCCATGATGTGCCGCTGGCCACGTCCGGGCGGCGTCGCACTGAGGTGTCCATGGGGCGCAGTCTGCCCGCCAGATCGTTCGGTCCAGGCCGAAGTGTTCCGTTGCTAGCGTGCAGATATGCGTACTGAGCAGCCGTGGCCGGGCGACGCGGATATCGCCCCGATCGGGGCACTGATCGGCGATCCGACCCGGGCCCGGATCCTGACCGCGCTGACCGACGGGCGGGCCCTGCCGGCCAGCCGCCTCGCCGCGGAGGCCGGGGTGGCGCCGTCCACGGTCAGTGAGCATCTGGCCCGGCTGCTGGCGGCGGGGCTGGTCACGATGCGGCCGGAGGGCCGGTCCCGGTTCTACCGGCTCGCGTCGCCCGCGGTCGCCGAGGCGCTGGAGGCGATTTCCCGGATCTCCCCGCCGCAGCCGATCCGCTCGCTGCGCCAGGGCACCCACGCCCGCGCCCTGCGGGAGGCCCGGACCTGCTACAACCACCTGGCCGGGCGGCTGGGGGTCGGCCTGCTCGCCGGGCTGCTCGAGGGCGGGCTGCTGTCCGGCGGGGACGGCCGGCATCACCCGGAGCGGGCCGTAGCGGACCGGCTGTCCGCCCCGGGCCGCGACCTCTCCTACCGGCTCACCCCGCACGGGGAGGCCGCGCTGGGGGAGATCGGCGTGGACCTGGACGCGGTACTGGCCCGGCATCCCGCCGTCCGGTACTGCCTCGACTGGTCCGAGCAGCGCCACCACCTGGCCGGCCCGCTGGGCACGGCCCTGGCTGACCGGCTGTTCGCGCTGGACTGGGTGCGGCGCAGCGACCGGCGCCGGGTGGTCCGGGTCACCGACTCAGGCCGGGAGAACCTGCCCGGGACCCTCGGCCTGGCGCCCGACTGGGACCAGCCCGCCCCGGTCAGCCGCCCCCTCACCGCCTAGCAGCGGTACGGGTCTGCGCTCCGGTGCACTCGGTGGCCGTTAGGGCCCGTTCAAAACGCGCGAGGTCTGAGGAGAGGACCAGCCAGGGATGACCACCGTCGCGTCCCCTGGCCACGAACACCCTGCGCTCAATCAGGACCTCGGCCGAGATTTCCAGGTGCTCATGCTCACGCCGCAGGCGCTCGATCGTGGCCGCTAACTCCGCGTCGTCTCGTCCAGTCATGTGAGTCACGATAGACAGATTAGACACGAAGGGATCAACTCTTAGACAGGATGCGCAGGTCAGTCAGCATGGGAGAAGATCAAGATGTGCCACGTTCCGAGCAACTGCCCAGCGCGCGTGTTGAAACTGACCTGCGGCGCAGGCTGGACGGGGGCGAGTGGGCGACCGGAGAGGCGCTGCCTCCCGTGGCTCAGCTGGCGGGTGAGTACGAGGTTGCCCGGGGCACGGTGGCTAGGGTGCTGGCCAAGCTGGCCGGCGAAGGCCTGGTTCGCATCGTGCCCAGGTGGGGGACTTTCTCGCGCCTAGATGCAGCCCGCCCGGTCAGCTAGCGCAGGACGGGGTGGGGGAGGCGGGGACCGGGCGCGCGGACGCCGCGGCGACGCTGATGCCCTGGCTCTGAGTCCGGGCTGGCGGTGGCGTGCGCGTGCCGGTGCCGGTGAGACTTGCGTGCCTTGTGCGCCACGGCTGGTGCGGCGGTAGTAGCCGTGGCGGTGGGGGGTGACCGCGCCCGCACCGTACAGCGACGTCCCGGTGGGCTGGATGACACCGGGGCTGATCGTGATCCCGTGCACCGTGGCCTGATGGCCCAGGGAGTCGGTCAGCCGGACCGAGAACGGGCCCGGCCCCGCGCCGGAGGAGGCGAGCCAGTATCCGTACGTGGTCCGGCTCAGTTCCTGCCAGCCCCCCGAACCCTGGCTGACCGCCACGCTGGCCAGCGGGTTTCCGTTATTGATCGGGAGCAGCGCCAGGTAGTACGCGGAGGAGCCGGCCTTGACCAGCATGGACAGCGGCGCGGGTAGCGGCGGGTCCGCGACCGTGCGGTAGGTCACCGGGACGAGGCCGGCGCTGAGCGGGGCGATCTTGGCGAAGGCCTGCTCGCTGAGGTCGATGTGCCCCGCCTGGCATTCCGGGCACTGGTCGACGACCTCGACCGTGACAGAGCCATCCGGGCCGCTCACCTGGAGGTAACTGCCGCACGCGGCCGAACCGCCGTACTCAGACGGCGGGAGCGCCACATAGAGCTGCCCGGCGGGCGGGGACGGGTAGGAGCAGTTCCCCATGCCGCCGGACGCCAGCTCGTAGTGGGTGGCCTCGCCGCTGGTCTGACCGCCGGCCGCGGTGCCGCCCAGGTCGGTGCCGGGCATGATCACCGAGGCGCAGGCGGGTACGGCGGTGGCCTGCGAGATACCCACGGCCAGCGCCACCAGGAGCACGACCGCCCCCGCCCCGGCGGCGGCCAGGGTGCCGACCCGGAAACCCGCCAGCCGCCGCCCAGCCAGGCCGGCCCGGCCGGCCAGCCGGCGGCGGGGGATACGCCCAGGACCGCTGGGCCGGTGCGCCATGCGGCCGAGCCTAGAGATCATCTCCCGCCGGAAATGAGGGTTTCAGTTACTTTCAGTCCGTTCCCGGAGGTTATGGTCAGCGCCGTTCGTGTCAGCGCTGTTCGAGGGTGGTTTCAGGGCGGTGAGCCACCGCTGGTGGCCGGCCTGCAGTTGGCTCGGGCGGTACAGGAGGGGGAGCAGGGGCCGGCCAGCGACTCCCTGATCGTGACAGTGGTGCGGCCATTCCCGGCGGGTTCGAGAAGATGCTGGTCCACCGCTTTGTAGCCGAGGAATCGCCCGGTCCAGGTCAGCTCATGACCGGGGTTGACCACGGCGAAGGTGGACCGCATGGTGAGCCCGCCGAGGATTGCAAGAGCATTGCTCTCTTTTCGTGTCGCTGCTCTGTTACGATGACGGCGTGAATGCGAGCCGTACCGCCCGGGAGCGGGTCCGCGCCGAGCTCACCCGGGAGATCGCTGATGTGGCGCGGGCCCAGCTGGCCACCGAGGGAGCCGGCGGGCTGTCGCTGCGGGCGGTCGCCAAGGAGATGGGCATGGTCTCCTCGGCCATCTACCGCTACTTCCCGAGCCGGGACGACCTGCTGACCGCGCTGATCGTGGACGGCTACAACGCGATCGGCGAGACGGCCGAGCAGGCCGACGCGGCCTGCCCGGGCGGGGACTACGCCGGGCGCTGGCTGGCCGTCGGCCGGGCCATCCGGGACTGGGCGCTGGCTCACCCGCAGGAGTACGCGCTGGTCTACGGGTCGCCGGTGCCGGGTTACCAGGCGCCGCAGCAGACCATCGGGCCCGCGGCCCGGGGGGCCGCGGTGTTCGGGAAGATCATCAGCGAGGCCTTCCAGGCGGGCGCGCTCCAGCCTCCCGGGATCTGCCCGCCGCCCCCGGAGTCGTTCACCGCGGACGCGGTCGGGCTGCGTGAGTCGGTGCTGCCCGGGGTGCCCGACGACGTGATCGCCGTGGCCCTGGCCACCTGGACCGCCCTGTTCGGCATGATCAGCTTTGAGCTGTTCGGCCAGTTCGAGAACGTCATCACCGACCGGGCCGCGTTCTTCGGGCACGCCATGGCCTGCCAGGGACGGCTGGCCGGGCTGCCCGGCTGAGGGAATCGCCGCCTGGAGTTGCCCGCCCGGGGAATCACTGCCCGGAGTGGCCGGGCTGAGGAATCGCCGCCTGGAGTTGACCGGCTGGGAAACTCGCCGGCGGGGGAACCCGCCGCCCTGAATCGCCGGCCAGGCCGGCGTTGCAGGCCTCTGACCTGGCCTTCCGGGTGACCGCCGGGCGACGGTCCGGGTACCCCGGCTACTTGCATCGAACCTATGTTCGATGTAATAGTGTCTGCCTGCCTTCCCCGGGGTGGTGAGCGGAATAACAGGGAGCGGGCAGCCAGGTGAGCAGGACGTACGCGGAGCCGGTGGACGTTGGGGTTCAGGACGGCAGGCCGACCAGGTTTGTGTGGCGGGGAAGGCTTTACACGGTGCTCGGGGTGCTGGACCACTGGGTGATCAGCCGTGAGTGGTGGAAGCAGCAGAACCCGGATCTGGACACCCCGGCCGAACGTGAGTTCTGGCGGATCGAGGCGTCCCCCGGTCGCAACGCCGAGGCAGTGCCTGGGCACGGCGCCGGGGCAGCGCCTGGGCGTAGCGTCCGGGCGGGGACCTACGAGCTGCGTCATGACCTCGCGACCGGCCTGTGGATTCTGGCCCGGGTATGGGATTTAACGGGGTGAGCTGGGCGGCCGACTTCGTACACCTGCACGTCGCGTCGGCCTACTCGTTGCGATATGGCGTTGCCCCCCCGGCTGCCCTGGTGGCCCGGGCCGCCCAGCACGGGATGCGCGCGCTGGCGCTGACCGACCGGGACGGGCTGTACGGGGCGGTCAAGCACGCGGTGGCCTGCGCCGAAGCGGGTATCTCCACGATCCTCGGCGCCGATCTCGCACTGGCAGGCCCGGCGGGCGACCCGTCTGGCCGGGTCCTGAACTCCGCGGCGCCGGCCCGGCTGCGCAGCGAGGATGCCGCCCGGGTGACCCTGCTGGCCTCGGGCCGCCGGGGATGGGCATCGTTGTGCCGGCTGGTCAGCGCGGCGCATCAGGCGGGCGTGCGGGGGGCCCCGGTGATCACCCCGGACCTGGTCGCCGAGCACGCCGAGGGCCTCATCATCCTGCTCGGCCCGGGCAGTGACGTGGGCCGGGCGATCGCCGCCCGGCGGCCCGACCACGCTGCGGCCGCCCTGGCCCGGTGGCGGGAGCACGGCGAGGTGGTCATCGAGATCACCGACCACCGCACCCGGGGGAGCACCCACCGCGCGGCCCGGATGCTGCGGCTCGCCCGCGAGGCCGGGGTCACGGCCGTGCTCACCAACGCGGTCCGCTACCTCGACCCGCCCGACGCCGCCGTGGCCCAGGTGCTCGACGCGGCCCGCCAGCTGGCCCCGCTCAGCGAGCGCCATCTGGCCCGGCGTAACGCCCGCGCCTACCTCGCCAGCGGCGACGACATGGCCGCGATCGCGGCGCGGGTCTGCGGCGCCCCCGGCGATGGGGGTCCCGGCGATGCGGGCTCCGGCGACTCCGCGATGACGCAACTGCTTCACGCGACCGCGGTGCTGGCCGAGCGGTGCACCCTCGATCCCCAGCGTGATCTGGGCCTGGGCGGCCGGTTCATGCCGGAGACCACCGGCGGCGCGCCGCTGGTCACGCTGCGGATGAGGTGCGCGGAAGGGCTGCGCCGCCGGTATCCGGGCGGCATCCGGGCCCGCGGCCAGCGCCGGGTGCGGCGCCGCGCGGCCCAGCGGCTGGACCACGAGCTCTCCATCATCGCCAAGACCGGGCTGGCCTCGTACTTCCTTACCGTGGCCGACGTGGCCAGCCTGATCAGGAGCCGGGGTATCCGCTGCTCGATCCGCGGGTCCGGGGCCGGATGCCTGGTCAACTACCTGATCGGCATCTCCAACATCGATCCGCTCGACTACGACCTGATCATGGAGCGGTTCCTGTCCGAGGGCCGTAAGGGCCTGCCCGACATCGACATGGACGTGGAGTCGGCCCGCCGGATCGAGGCGTACCGGGCCATCGTGGATGCCTACAGCGACCAGCGGGTCGCCTGCGTGTCGATGATGGAGACGTACCGGGCGCGCAGCGCGATCAGGGACGTCGCGGCCTCGCTCGGGCTCCCGCCGCATGAGATAGACGCGGTGGCCAAGGCCTTCCCGCACATCCGGGCGGGCCGCATCCGCAGCGCCCTCACCGAGCTGCCCGAACTAAGGACCAGCGGGCTGGCCATGCCCCAGCTCACCGCCGTGTTCCAGCTGGCCGAACGGCTCGACGGGCTGCCCCGGCACGTGGCCATGCACCCGTGCGGCGTGGTGCTCTCCGACACCTCCCTGCTGGACCGGACCCCGGTGGAGCAGAGCTTCGAGGGGCTGCCGCTGAGCCAGTTCGACAAGGACGACGTCGAGACGGCGGGCCTGATCAAGCTGGACGTGCTCGGCGTGCGCATGCAGTCGGCGATGGCGTACACGCTCACCGAGATCGACCGGACCCGGGGCGAGCAGGTGGACATCGACACCGTCGGCTGCGCCGACGAGCCGACGTTCGAGATGATCCGCAGCGCGCGGACCCTGGGCTGCTTCCAGATCGAGTCACCAGGCCAGCGTGAGCTCGTGGCCAAGCTCCTGCCGCGCACCATGGGCGACCTGATCGTGGACATCTCGCTGTTCCGCCCGGGCCCGGTCAACTCCGACATGGTCACGCCCTACCTGGAGACCCGGCACGGCCGCCGGGAGCCCTCCTATCCGCACGAGGACCTGGCCGCCACGCTCGCCGAGACCGGCGGGGTGGTCATCTTCCACGAGCAGGTGCTGCGCATCATCCACGCGATGACCGGCTGCGGGCTCTCCGAGGCCGAGCGGATCCGGCGCATGCTCTCCGACGACCGCTCCCGGGCCAGCGCGGGGGACTGGTTCCGGGAGGCGGCCCGTGACCGGGGGTACAACGCGGCGACCGTGGTGGGAGTCTGGGAGGTGCTCGAGTCGTTCGGCGGGTTCGGCTTCTGCAAGGCGCACGCGGCGGCGTTCGCGGTCCCGACGTACCAGTCGGCCTGGCTGAAGCGGCACTACCCGGCCGCGTTCTACGCGGGGGTGCTCACCCATGATCCCGGGATGTATCCCAAACGGGTGATCGTCGGGGATGCCCGGCTGGCCGGCATCCCGATCCTGCCGGTGGACGTGAACGCCTCCGTCGGGGACTGGTGCGTGGAACGGGTGCCCCAGCTGCCCGGGGAGGGGCTGCGGCCGGGTCTGCGCGAGGTCAAGGGGATCAGCGAGGCCGAGGTGGCCAGGATCGTGGCCGGCCAGCCCTATACGTCGCTGCGGGACCTGTGGGAGCGGGCGGCGGTGTCCCGCCCGGTCACCGAGCGGCTGGTCCTGGTGGGCGCCCTGGACTCGCTCTATGACCCCGATGAGCCGGACGCCAGCCCGGGGGAGCCCCGGGCGAGCTGTGCGGGGCCAGCCGCCGTCCCGGCGCGACCTGCTGGCCCGGGTCGGGGTCCTGGACCGCCGCACACGCCCCTCCCGCCGCGGTCCGGGGCCGTCCTCGCGACATTTCACGCATTCCGTGCCCGCAAACCCCCACAAAAAGGACAGTGAAGCGCACCATCCGCGTGAAAAGTGGGAAGAGGGCGGGTCAGCAGCGGGCGGGCCAGCTGTGGGTGAGGGGCGTGGCGTGGCGGGTGGGCCGGCGGCGGGTGACGGGAGCGCGGTGGCGGGGCGGCTGGCGGGGAGGGGGGGCCGGGCCGGGGGGATGGTGGCCGGGGGGAGCCAGGCGCTGCTGGGCCTGGAGGCGGACCGGGACGGGTTCGCGGAACTGGTGCCCGCGGGGGAACTGCGGGAACTGACCCCGGCCGAGCGGGTCGAGACCGAGCTGGAGATCCTCGGCATCGACCTGAGCCGGCACGTGGTCACCTTCTACGAGGACCTGCTCGCCCAGCTGGGCGTGGTGCGCTCCGCCGACCTGCACCGCAGTTCGGCCGGGTCGCGGATCCTGGTCGCCGGGGTGAAGATCGCCACGCAGACCCCGGCCATCCGGTCCGGGATGAGGATCATCTTCGCCACCCTCGATGATGCGACCGGCCCGGTGGACCTGGCGTTCTTCGAGTCGGTCCAGCCGCGGTGCGCGGCCCGGGTGTTCGGGTCCTGGCTGCTCGTGGTCCGCGGCCGGGTGCGCCGGACCGGCGGGTCGGTGTCGGTCAACGGGGAGGAGTGCTGGGACCTGGCCGCGCTGGAGGAGATCCGGGTGGCCAGCGGCATCGAGGCGGTGCGCGCCGCGATGGCGGCCGGTGACGTCCCGGCCCAGGGCGGCCCGGCCCAGGGCAGCAGGCTGAGCAGGCCGCCGGTCCCGCCGGAGGCAGGCGAGAAGATCATTTACCCGAACGGCTTCGTGCTATCCCCCTACGCGGAGACCGGATCGCCTGGCCCCGGGCTGAAAGGGCCGCCCCGCAAGCTGTGGCATGCCAGCCCGGGCAGTTCCGGCGGGCTGGACGCTGGTATCAGCAATTCGGACTAGTTGTCCGGCTGAATCATTTCTTGCTTCTATTTTCTTGATTGTTTTGGCAAGTAGCTTCTTGCGAAAAATGACCAGCTCCCGGGGAGTCACTCTAGTCATGTGGAACTTTAGCCTTTAAGCTCAAGTTGTAGATGAAGAGTGGCCGCGTATCACCGCCCGGCGCCGCAGGGGGCAGCAAAATGCGGGTTGCCGGAAATGGGAGTGAACGCGGCTTGCCCGGGGGGACTCGTCATGCATTTTAATAAGTATGCCCGAAAGGCCGGGTGCCGCCGTGCCCTGAGGCCGGCCTGGTTGGCCTTCGGCCTGCTGCTCGCCACCGCGGGACCGGCGGTGAGCGCTACCGGGGAACCGGTGATGAGCGCTACCGCGAGCGTCACGCCCGCCCAGTCCCAGTCCTTGTCTCAGCGGGTGGCGTACCGGGGATACACCTTCACGATCCCGCGCACCTGGCGGGTGATCCGCCTGGCCGCGCACCCGCGCAGTTGTGTCCGGTTCGACCGGCACGTCCTCTACCTGGGCACACCCGGGCGGAACCAGGACTGCCTGAGCACGCTCATCGGGACCACGGAAGCGCTGCTCGTCCAGCCGGCCACCGCGCGCGCCACCGCGGCGGCGACGATGTACCCGGTAGACCGCCTGATCACGGTGACCACCGCGCGGATCATGGTCACCGCGACCTATTCCACCGACCGGGCCGTGGTCGACCGCATCCTGGCCGGTGCGTCGCTCCGGGTCCCGGTGCGGGGGACGCGCCGCACCATGGCGGCGCCCGACGTCCCCGCTCACGCCGCCGCCCGGGTGGCGGCCGCACCGGCGACGGTGCCGGCCAGCGCGACCGACTTCACCGGGAAGGGCTTCGATGCCTGCGCCGCGCCCAGCGCCGCCACGATGGCGACCTGGCTGCGGCTGTCCCCGTACCGGGCGGTGGGTATCTATATCGGGGGCTCGGACCGGGCCTGTGCCCAGCCCGCCCTGACCGCTTCCTGGGTCAGCCAGCAGCAGGCGGCCGGATGGCACTTCCTGCCCATCTATGTGGGCCCGCAGGCGGGCTTCGGGGAAATCAACTCCGCGGCGAGCGCGGCGAGCCAGGCGGTCAGCGCGGCCCAGGACGCGGTGAGCCAGGCCCGGCAGCTGGGCTTCGGCCCGGGGACGCTGCTGTATTACGACATGGAAGCCTATCCCGCCAGGCTGAACGGCCGGGTGCTGCGTTTCCTGACTTCGTGGACCAATGAACTGCACACCCTCGGATATTCATCCGGCGTGTACAGCAACTCGCTGTCCGGTATCCAGGCCCTGGCCAGTAACTACACTAACGCGGCCGACACGATGCCTGACGTGATCTATGACGCCCTGTGGAATGGGACCGCGAATACTCTCGACCCCATCTTGTCGAGCACGCAATGGGCCGGGCACCACCGCGTCCACCAGTACCAGGGCGGCCAGAACGTCAGCTACGGCGGTGACAGCGTCAATATTGACAAGGACTACCTCGACGTCCAGCAGTCCAGCAAGAGGTCACCGGGGGGTCACCGCAGGCGTCCCAGGCGGCGGCCCAGTCCACCGGGGACGTGGACGCGTTCTTCAAGGGGACGGACGGCAAGCTCTGGCACGACTGGTACGCGCCCGGCAGTGGCTGGCACGGCCCGGTCAGCATGGGTGGCTCGCTGGCGACCCAGCCGTCCGCGGTCGCGGCGGGACCGGGCAACGTGGCGGTGTTCGCCAAGGGCAGGAACGGCCGCCTGCTGGAGGCCTCCTACGCCCCCGGGACGAACTGGTCCAGGCTGCGGCGGCTGAAGATGGGCATCATCGGCAGCAAGCCGGCTGCGGTGGCCCAGGCCAACGGGCAGATAGACGTGTTCTGGCGCGGTTCCTCCGACCATCACCTGTGGTACGCCCAGTACCGGCCGGGGAAGGGCTGGAGCAAGCCGCACAACCTGGGCGGCCACCTGGCGTCGGCCCCGGCCCCCGCGGTGTCCGGCAACGGCGCGCTGACCGTGGCGTGGCGGGGCGCCAACGGCCACCTCTGGGTGATCCGCGGCTCGGGCCGGTCCTGGGGCAAACCGGTCGACCGGGGCATGGGCAAGCTGGGCAGTGCTCCCGCGGTCACCGGCCTGGCGAGCGGCCTCGTGACCGTGTTCTGGGCCGCGAGCTCACACCACGGCGTATGGCACATCACCTACACGCCCGGCTCCGGCTGGAGCCAGGCCACCGAGCTGAGCGGGGGCCTGTCCGCGGGCCCGGTCGCGGTCAGCGTGCCCGGCCAGGGAGCGGACGTCTTCTGGAAGGGCACCGACGGCAAGCTCTGGTGGTCGGCCAGCCAGGGAAGCAGCTGGCCGAGGGCGGCGCCACTGCGAATGGGGATGCTGGGCGGTGCACCATTCGCCGCTGGTCAGCCCAGTGGCGTGATCGATGTGTTCTGGAAAGGAGCCAGCAGTAATCTCTGGCACGCCCGGTTCAGCGGGCACATCTGGGGCGGCCCGGCCAGCCTGGGCGGTGCGGTCAGCTAGCCGGGCCAGGCGGGCTTGGCCGGGGGCCGGACCGGAGCGGATGTGTGTTAGGGCCGTTCGTGCTGGGAAGCTGTAGTGGGCAGCCAGGGACCTCGTGCACCGCCCAGCGACGGATGATGCTGAATGAATGCTGAGAGGAGGCCCGTACCTGGGACACCAGCAGGGTCCCGTACTGTATACCTATCTGGGTGACCTGTCGGTCTCCGAAAGAGCTAGGACGCTAATGACTCGTTTTCCGCCCAGGATTTCTGACGCCCTGTGGCGAATCGTTCCCGGACCGTTGCAGCGCAGGCTGCGCAGTACGGTCGTGAAGCGTTTCATCCGCTTTGCCCCGGCGGCGTTCTGTGCGGTGGCGGCCACGCAGATCACGTACATCATCTGCCTGGGGCCAGCCAACCTGACCGCGGGCGTGGCCGGGTTCGCGGGCTGGTTCGCGGGGGCGGCCGTCAGTTACGTGATCAGCCGCTGGGCGTGGGAGCGCAAGGGGCGCCCGCATCTGCTGAAGGAGACCCTGCCGTTCGTGGCCGTCTCCATCGGAGCCGGCGTCATCCTGACCCTGGCCAGCAAGTTCGGCAACCACGTGGCCATGGAGATGAACCTGGACGGTGCGGCCCGGGTCATCGTGGCCGACCTCTTCTACTTCGCGGCGAACTGCCTGACGTTCGCGCTCCGGTTCCTTATCTTCCACTTCGTCCTGTTTGCCGACCGGAACGCCAAGGTTGACACGCTGGAGGTCGTCGAGGGCCGGGCGCCGGTCACGGACGAGCCCGTGGAGCCCCTGCTGACCACCGACCGGCTGCAGGCCGAGGAGGCCCGGTTCGCCGACACCCTGGGCTCGCTGCGGGTCAACGGTCACTCTGCCTGGGCCAAGGACTCAGCCGGACCGCACGCCCCCACCGAACAGCACGGCGAGGCGGACGGCACGATCGCCCCGGAGCACGGTTCCCGCCGCTGAACTGGGACAACGAGGACTGGGAACAACAAGGACCCTGGACAACAAGGACCCTGGACAACCAAGCGCCCGGCTGGTGATCACCAGCCGGGCGCTTCGTTGTCCTGAAGGGTTAGCCGCGCTCGGTCAGCCGCGCAGGATCAGCCGCGCTGGGCCGGTCCGGGGTCCGGCACGGCACCGGCCGAGGGTTCCGGGGTCTCGGACGGCGCGGACGCCACGGCGGCTGCGCCCGGCACCCGGTGCCGCCGCTCCCGCCACCAGGTGCCGGTGACCACACCGGCGTAGTGGAGGCCGTAGATCGCGTTGTGGCCCTTCTTGCTCTCGCCGACCTGGCGCTTGTGAATCGTGGCCGGGACCTCGGCCACCCGGAACCCGCGCGCCAGTACCGCGATGAGCAGTTCGGCTGACTGGTACTGCGGCTGCTCCAGCCGGACCACCCCGGTCACCTCGGACCGCATCGCGCGCAGCCCGAACGACGAGTCGGTGATGTGCGTCCCGGTCAGCACGCTGATCGTGGTGGCGAAGACCCAGGTACCCATCCGGCGGACCAGGTCCTTGGTCTCCTGGCTGCCCAGCTTGCGGGAGCCGGTGACGAAGTCTGCGTCGCCGGCCACCACCGGGGCCAGCACGCGCTCCATCTCGGCCGGGTTGTACTGGCCATCCGCGTCCGTGGTCACGATGTAGCGGGCGCCGCCTTCGCGGGCCAGCCGGTAGCCGAGGCGCAGCGCGGCGCCCTGGCCCCGGTTGACCTGCACGTCCGCGACGAGTGCGCCGTGCTCGCGGCCCTCGGCCACGGTCCCGTCCGCGGAACCGTCCGAGACCACCACGGCCGTGGTGGCGAGCCCGCAGATGGAGGCCGGCAAGGCATCCACGACGGAGCCGATCACGCCCTGCTCGTTGTAGGCGGCAATGACGATGGCGACGGGCGGCAGGTGCTCGGCCGGCTCGCCGAACTCGGCGAAAAAGGCCTTGGCGGCCGCGTCATCGATCGCCTCATCCGCTTCCCATGTGCCGCTCACGGTGCTGCCTCTCGCAGTGCCGCCTCCATTGGGCCCATCAACTCTCCATTCGCGACGCACGTCGTCCAGTTGCCACCCGGTTGTACCGGGCTCCGCCGGATTCTGCCACCTGGCGCAAATCCGGTCCGTTCTTATCCCGGCTTCATGCGCGGTTATCGCGTGGCGGGCGGCGCTGTGGAGCCGCCGGGCGCGGGACGCAACCACGGATGCGCCTGGCCAGTGTAGCGGCGCAACGCCGTGCCGGATGCGGATGGCTGACGACTTGGCAAACCCTTGTGCCATGCTAATGAGCCCACGGCAGGTGAGAGATTTAGCTATTCAAGTGATCTGAAAACCATGGATTACGGGTCGATTGCCAGCGGGAAGGGACCATGGTGACCGGGGCTCCCATACCGGACGCGGGTACCGGGGACGAGGCTTATCGGATCGTGCGATCCCGTATCGATCTGAGCCGCCTCGCCCCGCTGAGCCGATGCGTGACCGAACGGGTCATCATGGCCAGTGCCGACTTCGACTACGCGACCGACCTGGTCTGCGACGAGCAGGTACTGGCCGCCGGGATCGAGGAACTCGCGGCCGGGGTGCCGGTCGTCGCCGACGGCGTGACAGTGGCCGCCGGGATCCCCGGCTACCCGGTGATCTGCACGAGCGAGGACTCGCTGACCGCGCGGCTGGCCCGGACCGCCGCGATCAGCAGGCCCGCGGCCGCCGTCCGGCTGGCCTTCGGCCAGGCCGGGCCGGGCGCGATCTGGGTGGTGGGCTGCGCCGCCGAGGCGGTGGCGGAGATCATCAGCCGGAACGTCCAGCCCGCGCTGGTCATCGCGCTCCCGGTGGGCCTGGTGGGCGCGGCCGAGGCCAAGGACGCGCTGCGGGCCAGCGGCCTCCCGGCCCTGACCAACGTGTCGGAGAAGGGCGGCGCGGCGGTGGCCGCGGCTGCGTTCTGTGCCCTGGCCGACGTCGCGCAGGCTGCAGCGGAGGCCGGTGCCGCGGGCCCGGCCGGGCCGTAGCGGGACCGGGGAAACCGGGCGGCGGCCCGGTAACCGCGCGGTAGCGGGGGCGGGGGAAGCGGGAAGGCCGCGCCCGGAAGCCACTAGTCTCTGTCACCTGGGAATGATGTGCCCCGGGAACGACGTGACCTGGGGATGAATCGCTGGGCGGTGGCCCGGCCGTAGCCGAAGGAGGGCGGACCGCCATGGTCGCCGGCACGGCTGCGCCTTACCTCCTGGCTCTCCGCCTGGACGGCCGCCGGGTACTGGTCGCCGGGGGTGGCGGGGTGGCTACCCGGCGTGTCCCGGGCCTGCTCGACGCCGGTGCGGACGTGCTGGTCGTCTCGCCCCAGATCAGCGCCTCACTGCATGACCTGGCCGAGGCGGGCCGGATCCGGTGGCAGTCCCGCGAGTACGCGCCGGGCGACTGCGCCGGGGCGTGGCTGGTCTGCGCGTGCACCGACGACCCGGCGGTGAACGCGGCCGTGGCCCAGGAGGCCGAGGCGGCCCGGATCTGGTCGGTCCGGGCCGATGACGCGGCCGCCTCGGCCGCCTGGACACCCGCGTCCGGCCAGGCCGGGGACGTGCGGTTCGGCGTGGTGAGCGGTGACCCGCTGCGCAGCGCGGGCATCCGGGACGAGGTGCTGGCCGGTCTGCAGTCCGGCCGGGTGAGCGCGCGGCGCCGGCGCCGCCCCGGCGGCCGGGTCGCGCTGGTCGGCGGCGGCCCGGGCGACCCGGGCCTGATCACGGTCCGCGGCCGGGAGTTGCTGGCCGAGGCGGATGTCGTGGTGGCCGACCGGCTCGCGCCCCGGTCCCTGCTCGACGAACTCGCCCCGGACGTGGAACTGGTCGACGCGGCGAAGATCCCCCGCGGCCGGGCGATGGCCCAGGAGCAGATCAATTCCGTGCTGGTCGAGCGGGCCAGGCAGGGATTGTTTGTGGTCCGGCTCAAAGGCGGTGACCCATTTGTCTTCGGCCGGGGCGGTGAGGAGATTCTCGCCTGCCTGCAGGCCGGTATTCCGGTCACCGTGGTGCCGGGCGTGACGAGCGCCGTGGCGGTACCGGCCGCGGCCGGCGTGCCGCTCACCCACCGGGGCATCACCCAGGAATTCCGCGTGGTCTCCGCGCACATCCCGCCCGGAGACGAGCGGTCCACGGTCAACTGGGCTGAGCTGGGCGGCTCGCGGGCCACGCTGGTGCTCCTGATGGCGCTGGAGAACCTGGGGGCGATCACCAGAACGCTGATGCGTTACGGCCGGGATTCGCAGACGCCAGTTTCGGTCATTGTGGACGGTACCCTGCCCACGCAGCACATAATTACCACAGGGCTCGCCACCGTCGCCGAGGAGGTCGGCGCGGCCGGGCTGCGTCCGCCAGCGATTGTGGTCATAGGTGAAGTGGTGAATGTCGGGGCACAGATTGCCGAACTCTCACGGAAAGCAGCGAGAGAAGCGCAGAGTGTAGTCGTGTCCACGTCTTCCGGGCCTGCCGGAGTCATCCCGACGCGCGAAGGGCAGTGACAGGAGAGCAATGACGGAAGGGCAGGGCCTAGCTGCCGCATCAGCCCGTGCGACGGGCACGGATGCGGTACCTGCGGCCGACCCCGTCCGGCCCGGGCAGCCGCCTGCTGCCCCGCCGGACCCAGGTCCCGCTGCGGCGGGGCCGGTAATTCCCGGGGGCGGCGAAGCGGGGCGGCATCGCAGGGTCGATGCCCGGCAGCTCGAGGCGGCCCTGCTCACGCTACGACGCCGGATCGTGGACGTAAACCTCGTTTACGAGACCGAGGGCGTGGAAGCGACCCGGGCGGAGCGGCGCAAGCTGCTCAGCCAGATCGATGACTACCTGCTGCCCCGGGTCCGGCAGTCCGAGGCGCCCATCCTGGTCGCCCTGGTCGGCTCGACTGGCGCGGGCAAATCGACGCTGGTCAACAGCATCGTCGGGGCCCAGGTCAGCGCGACCGGGATCCGCCGCCCCACCACGAACAGCCCGGTGCTGGCCTGCCATCCCGACGAGGCGGACTGGTTCGCGGAAAACGTGTTCCTGCCCACCGTGCCCCGCGTCCGCCAGGAAGGGCTGGCCCGGTCGGGCCGCGACGGGCTGCTCGTGCTGGCCGCGAGCGAGGGCATGCCCAAGGGCGTCGCCCTGCTCGACACGCCGGACATCGACTCGGTGGTATCCGCGCACCGGGACTTCGCCCACCAGTTCCTGGACGCCTCGGATCTGTGGCTGTTCATGACCACGGCCAGCCGGTACGCCGACGCGGCGGTATGGGAACTGCTGGAGTACGCCAAGGAGCGGGGCGCCGCCCTGGGCATCGTGCTGTCCCGGGTCCCGCCGTCCAGCGGCGCCGAGCTGACCAAGCATTTCGGGGCCATGCTGGACGCCAACGGGCTCGGCGAGAACGACCGGTTCGTGATCAACGAGACGATCATTACGGACGGGCGGCTCCCGGCCGAGGTCTCCGCGCCGGTTCGGGAATGGCTGCAGGACACCGCCGTGCGGGCCGACCGCCGGGTCGCCGTGCTGACCCAGACCATGGCGGGCGCCCTGGACACCTTCCGCAGCCGGGTTCCCGCGCTGGCCGCCGAGGTGGAAGCCCAGCTGGTCATCCGCTCGGACCTGAAGGCGGCGGTAGAGGGCGCCTACGCGGCCGGGCTGGCCGAGGCCGACGAGGCGCTGGCGGACAGCTCGCTGCTGCGGGGCGAGATCCTGGCCCGCTGGCAGGATTTCGCCGGGACCGGCGAACTGCTGCGCGGCCTCCAGGCCCCCCGCGGCCGGCAGGCCGGCCGCCAGCGCAAGCGCGGCGTCCCGGCCCGGGCCCGGGTGCTCAAGAGCGCGCTGCGGTCCGGGATCGAGTCGCTGATCCTCTCGGTCGGCGACCGGGCCGCCGAGGAATCCGTCCGGCGCTGGCGCAACCACCCGGCGGGTGAGGCCCTGCTGGACGCGTTCGCTGCCGCCGAAGCCAGCCAGATCTGGACCGGCTCACAGTTCGCCGCGGACGCCGGGCTGATCTTCGGCACCCCGGTGGACGCGGTCCCGGACGTGACGGACGCCGACGGGGCCAGCCCGCTGCGCCAGGTGACGCTGCCGCTGGCCCGCTCCGCTGCGGACCTGCCGACCCGCGCGGCGCGGGCGGTCAGCGCCTGGCAGGACCACGTGATGCGGCTGGTCAAGGCGGAGAGCGTGACCAAGCGCTCGATCGCCCGGGTGATGTCCTTCGACGACGATTCGCTGGCCACCGTGCTCATCGTGGCCATGCTCGGCCAGCGTGACGCCGACGGCGCCGCGGCCGAGGGCACTGGCGCCGTGCCGCAGCTCCTGCTGACCTCGCTCTTCGGGGCGGAACCGCTGCGCGAGATCGGCACCAAGGCCCGGGCCGACCTGCGGGAGCGGATACGCCGGCTGTTCGACGAGGAGATGCTGAGGTTCGTCGAGGTGATTGACTCGGCCGGGACGCTGGACGACGCTGCGGCGGTCCGGCTGTACCAGGCCACCTACTCACTTGAGATGGCGAGATGAGCATCGGGGAATACCCGTCAACCTGGCTGACCGGGGCCGGGGAGGCGGGGAACGGGGGACCGGCAGGGCACCGGGGGCACGGCGCCGGCGGGATGATCGCTGCGGGCGGGGCCGGCTCGCCGCCGGCCGCGGACTTGTCCGGGCGGCTGACCGCGCTGGCCCGCGTGATCCAGATCGGCACGGCCCGCAGCGGCCCGGAGGGCTTCCCGCAGCCGCTGCTGACCGAGGCCGAGCAACTGGTGGCCCGGGCCGGTGAGCGGCTGCGGCTGTCGCCCAACCACACCGTGGCGGTGCTGGCCGGCGGGACCGGCAGCGGTAAGTCGTCGCTGTTCAACCAGATGGCCGGGGCGGACTTCTCGGCCGTGGGCGTGACCCGGCCGTTCACCAAGGATCCGCACGCCTGCGTGTGGGGCATGGACGGCGCCGGGCCCCTGCTGGAATGGCTGGGCATCCCGCACCGCAACCGTTACGCCCGGTCCAGCGCGCTCGGCGAGGGTGAATCGTCGCTGCGCGGCCTGATCCTCATCGACCTGCCCGACCACGACTCCGTGGCGGCCGGGGCGGCGGTGGAGACGAACCGGCTGGTCGGGCTGGCCGACCTGATGCTGTGGGTCCTGGACCCGCAGAAATACGCGGACGCGTCCGTGCACCGCCGCTACCTCACCCCGCTCGCGGGCCACTCCTCAGTGATCGCGGTCGTCCTGAACCAGTCCGATCTGCTCACCCCGGAGCAGACCGAGGACTGTGTCTCCGACCTGACCCGGCTGCTCGATTCGGAGGGCCTGCACGACGCCCGGGTCCTGGTCACCTCGGCCCGCAGCGGCGCGGGCCTGGACGACCTGCGCAAGGTGCTGACCGGGACGGTCAGCGAGCGCCGCGCCGCGACCGACCGGATCGCGGCCGACCTGGATGTGATGGCTGAGCGGTTCGTGCCCTACGCCGGTGAGGCGCGCGGCGCCGGCCTGGATACCGGCGACGAGGACTTCGCCGAGGTCCCCCCGGCCAGCGCCGCGGTTCTGGGGGAGTCGTTCACCAAGGCCGCGGGCGCGGCCGGGGTCGGCCAGGCCCTGCAGAGTGCCCGTGAGCTGCGGGCCGTGGACTACGTCGGCTGGCCGGTGTCCTGGCTGGTGGACCGGGCCCTGGGCCATGATCCGGTGCGCAAGCTCCGGCTCGGCAACCTGTGGGAGGAATTGCGCGGCATCTCGGCCGGCCCGGCCGGGGCCCAGCAGGCGGAGATCGACAACGCGCTGACCGCGATCGGCGAGCAGATCGGCCCGGCGCTCCCGGTGCCCTGGTCGCAGACGGTCCGGCTGGCGGCCCGGTCGAAGCGGGATGAGATCCCGGCCGCGCTCGGCGCGGCGATCGGCGCGGCGCTGCCCGAGGAGAACAGCGTGGAGCCCTGGTGGCGGCTGGTGGCGGTCTGGCAGGGGCTGCTGCTGGGCTGCGTGGTGGCCGGGCTGGCGTGGATCGTCGCGCTGCTGGTGATCGGGGTCTTCCACGCCGCGCATCACGCCGCCGCCATCTTCAGCGACGCCGCCCTGCTGCCCTGGGTCGCGATCCTGATCGTGGCCATCCTCGCGCTGGGCTGGCTGACCGCGTCCGGCTGCATGAGCATGGTCAGCGCGGCCGCGTTGCGGGAACGCAGCCAGGTCGAGGCCGAGATGCGATCCCGGATGCAGGACGTCGCCGAGCAGTTCGTGCTGGTGCCGGTCAAGCAGGAACTGTCGGAATACGCCCGGTTCTGCAGCGCGCTCCAGACGGCCCGGCGGTAGCCCGGCCGCTCAGGAGGAGAGCGGCCCGGCGCTAGCCGGCGCCAGGAATAGAGCTGCCCGGAGGTCCCCGCCCCCCGTTCCGCCCACGGCGTAAACCGGGGGGAAGGCCGGGCCACGGGTTGGCGTTAGGAGACTGCACAAGTTGTAATTATGTAATCCCCGGCAGGATCTGCACTCTCTCCGGATCCGCCGGGGTAGGAGGCAGCGTGCCAGAGCAGCAACCACTGGACAGCTACTCGCAGATCGTGGCCGGGGTCGCGGCCGAGCTCACCGGCAAGGTGGCCAGCCTGCGGGTGCCCCAGCCCGGCCGCGGCGGTGCCAGCCGCGGCGGGGGCGGCCGGGGCGGGGAAAGCCTCGGCTCGGGCGTCGTCTTCACCGGGGACGGCTTCCTGCTCACCAACGCCCACGTGGTGGGCGGGGCCACGTCCGGCACGGCCGCGTTCGCGGACGGCTCCACCGCCCCGTTCCGCGTGGTCGGGGCCGACCCGCTGTCCGACCTGGCCGTGCTGCGGGCGTCCGGGGCCACCCCGCCGCCCGCCGTCCTCGGCGAGGCCGACGAGCTGGTGGTCGGCCAGCTGGTGGTGGCGGTGGGCAATCCCCTCGGCCTGGCCGGCTCGGTCACCGCCGGGGTGGTCAGCGCCCTGGGCCGGTCCCTGCCCACCCGCAGCGCGGGCGCGGGCCGGCTGATCGAGGACGTGATCCAGACCGACGCGGCGCTGAACCCGGGCAACTCCGGCGGCGCCCTCGCGGACAGCCACTCCCGGGTGGTCGGCATCAACACCGCCGTGGCCGGGGTGGGCCTGGGCCTGGCCGTCCCGGTCAACGGGACGACGCGGCGGCATCATCTCCGCGCTGATGCGGGACGGGAAGGTCCGGCGGGCCTACCTCGGGCTGGTCAGCGTGCCCGCCCCGCTCCCCGCCGTGCTGGCCGGGCGCGTCGGGCGGCCCACCGGGCTGCGGGTGGCCGAGGTCGTGCCGGGCGGCCCGGCCGACCGGGCCGGCCTGCGGGCCGGGGACCTGCTGGTGAGCGCGGGCGGCAGCCCGGTGGGCGCGGCGCAGGATCTGCAGCGGCTGATGTTCGCCGAGGCGATCGGGCAGCCGATGGCGATCACCGTGATGCGCAACGGCGCCCTGGTCGACGTGATCGCCGAGCCCTCCGAGCTCGTCTCCGCCTAGCCGGAGCCGGATTGTCGCATCCGGTACCGCCGTTTTCCGCGTGCTTGTCCACAACCTTCCCTGAGTTGGCGCCGCTGTCCACAGAACCCGGTTCGGCGTGGCCGCTGCCGTCCCCGGCGGTGATCGTGGATGGCAGCGGGCGGCACCGTGCCGCCGCGGGCGGCGCCGCTCACCGGGCCGCCGGGGCAGACCCAGGAGGATGGCATGATCAACGAGGCACAGGTGTTCCTGGCCGGGTACGTGGCCCGCGAGCCGCGGTTCCGCTTCACGACCCGGGGTATCTCCAGCGTCTCGCTGCGGGTGGCCTGCACGCCGCGGTGGGTGGACCGTGAGACGGGTGAGTGGACGGACGGGGAGACCTCGTTCGTGACCGTGCTGTGCTGGCGGACGCTGGCCGACAACGTCGCGAAGTGCCTGCACAAGGGCGAGCCCGTGCTGGTCAAGGGCCGGCTCCACGTCCGGCCGTACGAGAAGGACGGGGCGCCGCGGCTGGCGGTCGAGATCGAGGCCACCTCGGTCGGGCACGACCTGGCCCGGGGTGTGGCCAGCTTCCAGCGGCCCCGGCGGCCCGCGGCCGAGAACGCAGCGCCCGGGAACGGAACACCCGAGAACGGAACGCCCAAGAGCGGAACCGATCCGGCGCTGGCCGCTCTCGACCCTGCTGACCTGGTCGCGGCCGGCCTGGATGGCGCTGGTCTGGATGGCGCCGGTCGTGGATGGCGCCGGCGTGGATGGGGCCGGTGAGCCCGCAGGGGTGTCCGCGCCGTTCTGAGGGGCACGCCGGGCCGGATCCGCGAAATTGCCTGCCAGGCAGGCCCCTTGGCCCTACGCTGTTACCCAGCGTCATAGTTCGGCCGCTTCTCGAATACGGAATGTGACCGAAATGCCGGAGGGGCCTGCCTGCGGCAGTGATGGACAGGTGGCATGTCGGCAGTCCAGCGCACGATGCACCGTGAGGACCGCGGCGGGTCAGGGGACCGCCCCGAAGCGCCATGGGCCTTCGAGCGGTTGCCCCGCCGGCGGCGGCTACGCGCGTACCTGATCGCGGTCACCGCCACGGAGTTTGTCCTGGCCGCCTGGCAGCTGTCCCGGCTGCAGCCGCACACCGGCCAGCTGGGGCTCTTCGCGGCCGTCCTCGGCTGCGGGGTGGTCTGCGTCGAGGCGACCCGCCGCGGGGGAGCGCCACCGCCCGGTACGCATGACCTGCTCACCGCCTGGTGGCTGCCGGCCGCGCTGCTGCTGCCGCCCGAGTACGCACTGCTGGGCCCGGTGCTGATCGGCGGGTACGCGCACTGGCGGGCCCGGCAGGGGCCGCTGTACTGGCGGGCGTTCACGGCGGCCGCGCTGGGCCTGGCCGGGGCGGCCAGCTCGTTCCTGTTCCACGGCCTGTCCAGCCTGGCCCACCCGCACGGGCCGTGGCTGCGCGATCCGGTGATGGTGCTCGGGGCGGCGTGCTGTGCCGCGCTGTTCGTGCTGGTCAACGCGATCCTGATCGCCCTGGCCGGGCGGGCCGCGCGGCCTGGCGAGTCGTGGCCCGGTGCCTTCCGGCCGGGTGCCGCCCGGGACTTCGAGAGCCTGCTGGTCAACGTGGCCGGGCTGTGCGCGGGCGTGCTGGTCACCATCGCCTGCACGTTCAGCTGGGTGATGCTGGTCGTGGCGCTGCCGCCGGTCATCCTGCTCCAGCGCAGCCTGCTGCACCAGCAGCTGCGCGCCGCGGCCCAGTCGGACCCCAAGACCGGCCTGCTCAACGCCGTGGCCTGGCAGCGCGACGCGGAGCGGTGGATCCGCCGGGCCCGGCGGCTCAGCGTGCCCGCCGCGATCCTGCTGGTGGACATCGACCACTTCAAGCGGGTGAACGACACCTACGGGCACCTGGCCGGCGATGAGCTGCTCGCGGCGACGGCCAGCACGCTGGGCCAGCACGTGCGGGCCTGCGACGTGCTGGGCCGGTTCGGCGGCGAGGAGTTCGTGGCCGTACTGCCCGGGGCGGGGCAGCAGGAGGCCTGTCACATCGCCGAGCGGCTGCGCGGCCGGGTCCGGGACATCGCCGTGCAGGCCCGGGGGGCCACGGTCACCGTCACGGTCTCGATCGGGGTGGCCGCGCTCGGCGTGGACGGCGGCGACCTGTTCGAACTGCTCGCCGCGGCCGACGCCGCCCTGTACCGGGCCAAGAAGTCGGGCCGGGACCGGGTGTGCACGCTGCCCCCGGGCGCCGGGCCGTCCGACCCGCTGCGCTGATGCCCCTAACCTTGGAGCATGCCGGAATTTATCTATCAGATGCATGCCGCCCGTTTGGTGAAGGGCGACAAGGTCCTCCTTGATGAAGTGACGCTGGCGTTCTTCCCCGGGGCCAAGATCGGTGTGGTCGGACCCAACGGCGCGGGCAAGTCCACCCTGCTGAAGATGATGGCGGGCCTGGAGCATCCCTCCAACGGCGATGCGCGCTTGTTTCCCGGCTTCACGGTGGGGTTGCTGAGCCAGGAGCCGGGGCTGGATGAGACCAAGACCGTGCTGGGTAACGTCCAGGACGGAGTGGCCGAGACCAAGGCCCTGCTGGATGAGTACAACGAGATCGCCGAGAAGATGGCGACGGACTACTCCGACGAGTTGCTGGAACAGATGGGCAAGCTCCAGGAGCAGCTTGATCACCGCGACGCCTGGGACCTGGACAGCCAGCTGGAGCAGGCCATGGACGCGCTGCGCTGCCCGCCCCCTGATTCCGATGTGACGGTGCTGTCCGGGGGAGAGCGCCGCCGGGTGGCCTTGTGCAAGCTGCTGCTGTCCCAGCCGGACCTGCTGCTGCTGGATGAGCCGACCAACCACCTGGACGCGGAGAGCGTGCAGTGGCTGGAGCAGCACCTGGAGAAGTACCCCGGGACGGTCGTGGCGGTTACCCACGACCGGTACTTCCTGGACAACGTGGCCCAGTGGATCCTGGAGCTGGACCGCGGCCACACCTACCCCTACGAGGGCAACTACTCGACCTACCTGGAGACCAAGGCCTCCCGGATCAAGGTCGAGGGCGCGAAGGACGCCAAGCGCCGCAAGCGGCTGGAAGACGAGCTGGAGTGGGTCCGCTCCAGCCCCCGGGCCCGGCAGTCCAAGAGCCGCGCCCGGCTGGAGCGCTACGAGGAGATGGCGGCCGAGGCGGACAAGCACCGCAAGCTCGACTTCGAGGAGATCCAGATCCCGCCGGGTCCCCGGCTGGGCAGCCAGGTGGTCGAGGTCACCGACCTGACCAAGGGCTTCGGTGACCGGGTGCTGATCGACGGGCTGAGCTTCTCGCTGCCCCGCAACGGGCTGGTCGGTGTCATCGGCCCGAACGGGGTCGGCAAGACCACGCTGTTCAAGATGATCGTGGGCGATGAGCAGCCGGATTCGGGCCGAATCAAGATGGGTGACACCGTCAAGGTCGCCTACGTGGACCAGCTGAGGTCCGGGATCGATCCGGCCAAGAACGTCTGGGAGGCCATCTCCGGGGGAGAATCCACCATCCGGGTGGGCAACGTCGAGATCCCCAGCCGGGCCTACGTGGCCGCGTTCGGCTTCAAGGGCCCCGACCAGCAGAAGCCGGCCGGGATGATGTCCGGTGGCGAGCGGGGCCGGGTCAACCTGGCGCTCACCCTGCGCCAGGGCGGCAACCTGCTGCTGCTCGACGAGCCCGCTAACGACCTGGACGTGGAGACCCTCGGCTCGCTGGAGCGGGCGCTGCTGGAGTTCCCCGGCTGCGCCGTGATCACCAGCCACGACCGGTGGTTCCTGGACCGCATCGCCACGCACATCCTGGCCTGGGAAGGCGGCTCGAACTGGTTCTGGTTCGAGGGCAACTTCGAGTCCTACGAGAAGAACAAGATCGAGCGGCTCGGTGCGGAGGCGGCCCGGCCGCACGCGGTCACCTACCGCAAGCTGACCCGGGGGTAGCTCAGGCTGGCCCGGGGTTGCTCAGGCTGGGCTCAGCCCCAGGTCGGGCCGGTCCGGCCCGGTGGGCACGTTGATCAGGCTGTTCGCGGCCATGATCAGGTAGTCCCAGAGCTGGGCGTCGAGCGCGGGCTCCAGCCCGATCTGGTCCAGCGCGGCGCGCATGTGGCGCAGCCAGGCGTCGCGCTCGGCCTCGCCGATCGCGAAGTGCCGGTGCCGCATCCGCAGCCGCGGGTGGCCCCGCAGTTCGTTATAGGTGGCCGGGCCGCCCCAGTACTGGATGAGGAACAGCCGCAGGTGCTCCTCGGCCGGACCCAGGTCCTTGCTGGGGTAGACGGCGCGCAGCGCGGGGTCCGCGGCCACGCCCTCGTAGAACAGGCGGGTCAGGCGGCGGAACGTCTCCTCGCCGCCGACCGCCTCGTAAAAGCTCAGTTCCCTGGTGTCGTCCATCGCGTGCTCCAGGGTAGTGCGCGAGGGTGGTGCTCGCTCAATCCTGGCCGGGGCGGGGGGCGGGGGCGTGCGCCTGGGCGTCGGCCTGGGCCGCGGTACCCGCGCTGATGGCCGTGGCCACCGGCTCCCCGGGCACCGACGTGGAAGCCAGCGCGTTCTTCAGCCGCTCCCGCAGTTCCCGGGCCACCTCCCACTGCCGCAACGGCAGCGTCCTGGCCACCAGCCGCATCACGATGGCGTCGCTGGACACCGACTCGACGCCCCAGACCTCCGGCTCCTCCATGATCACGTCATGCCAGCGTGGTTCGGTCCACATCTGGTCGGCGGTGTCCTTCATGGTCTGGCGCACCTCGGGCAGGTCCTGGTCGTAGGCTACGGGGAAGTCGACCACAGCGCGGGCCCAGCCCTGTGACTCGTTGCCGATCCGGTTGATGATTCCGTTGCGCACGTGCCACACCACCCCGTTGACGTCGCGCAGCCGGGTGACCCGGAGGCTGACCGCCTCGACGGTCCCGGTGGCATCCCCCGCATTGATCACATCGCCCACCCCGTACTGGTCCTCCAGCAGCATGAAGATCCCGGACAGGAAGTCACGCACCAGGCTCTGCGCCCCGAAGCCGATGGCCAGGCCGAGGACGCCCGCGCTGGCCAGCACCGGCGCCAGGTTCAGGCCGAGGTCGCCGGCGATGGTCACGGCTGCGATGCCGAAGATGAGCACCGACGCCGCGTTGCGCAGGATCGAGCCGAGGGCCTTGGCCCGCTGCCGCCGTCGCTCTCCGATCAGCACCGCGTCGGCCCTCCCGTTACCTCCCTCCTGTGCCACCCGGGCGGTGATCTTGTTGATCAGCCGGTGCGCGACGATCCGGATCAGCACCGCGATCAGCAGCACGAAGACGATCCGCAGTACCGCGCTGGCCGGCTGGGCCAGCCACACCTTGACCAGTTCGGCGGCGTTGCGGTTGTGCAGGATGTCCCAGGCCAGCCGGCAGGCGATCCCGGGCTGCTGGCCTTTGTCGGCGCAGACGGAGTCCAGGGTGTCGCCGGGTGCTGGGCTGAGAGCGCGCGCCGCGAGGAGCGCTTGCGAGATCACGGCGGATTCCTTTCGCCACTCGGGGGAGAAGTCGGCCGGGCTGGACGGGGAACGCCAGCAGCGGGGGCCGGGGCCGCTCCCCATAGTGGCCGGCGGGCCCGGCTGGCCTGGCCATCTCGGGGCGGCTGGGGCTAGATCTCCGGACTGGCCTGGCCATCTCGGGGCGGCCGGGGTTATATCTCCGAAGCAGTTTGGTATCAGTCCGTGTGATTGTGATGACGCAGCCCAGGGGGAGCGTGCAGGATGCAACGTGTAGAGAGAGAATTGCACGGATCGTTTCCAGGCCGAACCGTAGTAGGTATTTCCTTGATTTGGGCGGCGGAGAGCACTTTAGATGTAACAGTGAGTTAGCTCGGTCGGCGGGGCGGACGCGGGACGGGGCCCAGAGGAGGAACGGGACATGGGAGCACGGCGCGCCCGGGCAGAGGCTGGTGTGGCTGCACCACGACTACTGCTCAGCGAGGTCAGCCAGGCCGGTGCGGCCGGCCCGGCCCAGGCCGGGCCTGGTAGCGCCCAGGGACCCGCGGGCCTGGAGGCCCGGCAGGAGATCTCGATGGCCCGGGCCATCCGGGCGCACTGCCTGGCCTGCGGCCAGTCGGCCGCGGACATCGCGCTCATGATCCACAGCCAGTGCGGTCCCGCCTTCGGCACCAGGCTGGTCCGGGCCCAGCGGCTCGCCTTGGGCATCGCTCTCGCTGACGTCGTCGCGCAGGTCAGGGCGCGGTACGTGAACGAGGGGCGGACCGCGCCGCGGTTCAGTGAGACCCTGCTGTCCTCCTACGAAGGCGGCCAGAAGCGGCCGGGCCCTGAGTACCTCCACTACCTGTGCTGCGTGTACCAGGCCGAGCCGGCCGACCTCGGTTATGAAGGGCCCTGCCTGTGCGGGCAGCGGCACCGTGCCCCGGTGCTGACGCTGTCCGGGCCAGCGCCCGCCGCCGGGCCAGGACCGGGCGGAACCGGCTGGTCCGCCGGGCACAGCGGTGCCGTCCCCGGGGCCGGCCTGACCGCGCCGCCGATACTCACCGCAGTCCCCAGCGCGGGCGAAGGTGACCCAGCGCAGCCCGGTGCGCCCCGGCCCGGAGCGGCCGTCGCGAGGCCGGTCGGGCTCACCGCCACGCAATTGCCTGCGCTGGAGCCACCCGGGCCAGCCCAGCCCCAGCAGCCCCAGCCAGTGCGCCCAGCCAGTGCAGGCCCAGCCAGTGCAGGCCCAGCCAGTGCAGGCCCAGCCAGTGCAGGCCCAGCCAGTGCAGGCCCAGCCAGTGCAGGCCCAGCCGTCAGCCCGGCCCGCCCGTACTGCCTGACGCTGGATCGGCCCACCCGGGCCAGCCGACCATGGGCGAGATCGACGACGACGTGGTGCGGCGCACCCTGCTGCGCCTGATGGCCGATCCCGGGGCCGCCGTCGACGGCCGGTTCTTCGGCGCCGTCGAGCGGATCCGCCGCCGGCTGGACGAGGCGCTGCTCGGGGCGACCGTCTCGGTGGCGATGCTGGACCACTGGGAGGGGATGACCGGCGAGTACGGCCGGCAGTACATGACGGTGCCGCCGATGCGGCTGCTCTGCGACGTGCTCCTCGATCTCGGAGATGTCCGGCGGATGTGCGAGCAGCGCCAGCCGCTGGAGTTCGTGGAGCGGCTCTGCCGCCTCGCGGCGCGGCTGGCCGGGCTGGCCGGCATGACCATGATCGACGCCGGGGACCACCGGCTGGCCCGGTCGTTCTTCAGCACCGCGCGGACCGCCGCGGACGAGACCGGGGACCGGCACCTGCGCGCCTGGGTCGCCGTCCGCGAGTCGCTCGTGCCGCTGTACTACGGGGATCCGGCGCAGGCCGCGGCGGCCGCCCGGGCCGCCGCCGACCTGGCCGGGCACCAGCCCTGCGTGGCCGGGGTGATGGCCCCCGTCGTGGAGGCGCGGGCGCTGGCCCGGCTGGCCCGGGCCCGGTCCGGCGCGAACACGCGGGGCGATACCGGCGGGCGCGGCGGCGCGGGCGGGGCCGAGGTACGCCGGGCCAGTGCGGCCCTGGACCGGGCGCACGAGGCGCTCGACCAGTTGCCCGAGGAGGAGCGGCGGGACACGGTGTACGGGTACACCGAACGGCAGTTGCTGTTCCACCAGGGCGACGCGCTGGTGACCCTGGGCGACAACCGCGGCGCGGACGACGCGTTCGGGCAGGCCTTGCGGCTGTACTCATCGGCTGAGGTCCTCGACCGCGCGCTGGTCACGCTGGGCCAGGCCTGGTGCCGGCTGCAGGCCGGCGAGCCCGAAGAGGCGCTGCGGGTGAGCCAGGACACCCTGCTCGGCCTGCCCAGCCAGCATCGCCCCGGCATCGTGCTGCGCTCGGCCCGGTCGCTGGGCGAGGCGGTGGCGGCCAAGCACGGCGACTTCCCGGCCGTGCGGGACTACCGCGAGGTGCTGATCACCGGCTGAGCCCCAGGCCGCAGGCCGGTGGCCGCTTCACAGATCCAGGCCGGTCTGGGCGGCGAGGAAGGCCAGCGTGTCCGCGGACAGCGTGACCGACCGGCTCACCGCCCGGGCGCCGTGACCGACCTCGCGCTCCCGGCGGAGCAGGATCGGGCGCTCCGGCCACGGCGCCGACGTCGCATGCTGCAGCGCGGCGCACATCTTCCACGCGTGCACCGGGTCGACCCGGGTGTCGTTGTCGAACACGGTGAACAGCGTGGCCGGGTACCGGGTGCCCGGCCGCACCCGGTGGTACGGGGAGTAGCCGAGCAGCCAGCCCAGCTCGACCGGGTCCGCGGCGCTGCCGTACTCGTCGTTCCAGGTCTGGCCGAGCCCGAACCGCTCGTACCGCACCATGTCCAGCAGCGGGGCCGAGCACACCACGGCCCGGTACAAGTCCGGCCGCTGGGTGAGGGCCGCCCCGACCAGCAGCCCGCCGTTCGAGCCGCCGGAGATGCCCAGCTGCCCCGGGCTGGTCCAGCCGCCGGCGATGAGGGCCTCCGCCGCCGCGTGGAAGTCGTCGAACACGGCCTGCTTGTGCTCGCGCATCCCCGCCCGGTGCCAGTCCTCGCCCTCCTCACCGCCGCCGCGCAGCGCCGCGATCGCGTACACGCCGCCGGCCTCCACCCAGGCCAGGATGGACGCCGAGTAGGCGGGCACCATGCTGATGCCGAAACCGCCGTAGCCGTACAGGATGGCCGGCCGGGGCTGGCCCGGGGCGTCGTCCCCCGGGGGGTCGCCGCCCGGGCCAGCGCTGATCACCAGCATCGCGACCTCGGTGCCGTCCTGGGAGGTGAACGTCACCTGGCGGGTGCACACGTCCGGTACCTCGACCGGGCCGGGAGCCTCGGCCCAGCGGGAAACCTCCCTGGTGCGCGCGTCGTAGTGGTACACGGCCGACGGGGTGGTGTTGTCGGTGTAGCCGAACCACGCCTCATGCCCGCCCTCCGGCCGCGCGCTGATTCCCCCGGTGGTCCCCAGCCGCGCGGCGCCGCCTGCGTGGCCGGTCCCGGGCAGGGCCAGCGTGCCCGTCCGCTCGCCGGTGGCCAGGTCGTGCACCGTGATCTCGCTGACGGCGTGCCTGGTCCAGGAGACCACCAGCACCGGGCGGTCCAGGCCCGTGCCATCGGGTGCCGTGCCATCCAGGATGGCGAAGTCGGTCAGGATCGCGGTGGGGTCCTGGCCGACCAGGTCGCGCCAGCGGTCCGGCTCCGGATGCGCCGGGTCGGACACCGCCAGCCTGCCCCGCGGCGCACCCGCGTCGGTGAAGACGTAGAGCCGGCCGTCCCGGCCCACGTGTACCCCGGTCCGGGCGTCCACGCCCTCCTGCACGACCTGGAGGAGCGGCGCGGCCGGCCCGGAGCCGGCCAGGTCGGCGAGCCACACGTCGTTGCGGGGGGCGGTGCCCTGGGCGGCCGAGATCACCAGCCAGCGGCCGTCCCGGCTGACCGACACGCCGTAATAGTTCGTCTTGTCCCGGCCCGCACCGAAGATCAGCACGTCCTGCTCGGCGGGCGCGCCGACCGTGTGCAGGTACACCCGGCGGTGGAACTGCTCCTCACCCGGCGGGACCTGGCCGGGTGCGAGCTTGCGGACGTAGTAGAACGCCTGGCCGCCGGGCAGCCAGGCCACCGGGGAGTAACGGCAGCGGCTGATGGGGCCGTCTGCCTGCGCGCCGGACACGACATCCAGCACCCGGAGCTGTGACTCCTCGTCGCCGCCGGAGGACAATTGGTAGGCGAGCAGCCGGCCCTCCTGGTCCGGCTGCCACGAGTCGAGGGTGGTCAGCCCGGCCGGATCCAGGGCCGCCGGGTCGATGAGCACCCGCTCCGGCTCGCCCGGCGCGGCGGTCAGCAGCGCCCCGTGTTCTTGGCCGGGCAGGCGGCGCATGAAGAACTGCCGGGGCCCGCGCCAGGCCGGGGCGCCGACGTACCCGGCGGCCATCAGTTCCTGGAGGCGCGCCGCCAGCCGGGACCGCCCGGGCAGGCCGGCCTCCGCGGCGGCCCACAGCGCGTCCTGGGCGGCCAGCCACTCCTGGCTGTCCGCACCGGCTGCGTCCTCCAGCCAGCGATACGGGTCGGGCACCCGCTGGCCGTGCAGATCCTCGGCCAGGTCGTCGCGGCGGGCCGGAGGATATCCCGGTGCCTGCGGGTCCGCGGGTGCCATGGGAGAGCCGGGGGCAGTCATGAACGCACCCTATGGGAATGACATTTCGCTGAACCGCCACGCCGGCGTTAGGCCTCTCCGGGCTCCGCCAGTTACGCTGTTCTTGGCTCGCACGCTGTGCTTCCCTGAAACCCCAGGGGACCTACCTGGACTCCCGGGGGCTGGCCCGGCACACTAGTGCTTGCCTACCGCACCAGGCAGGAGGCGGGCTTGCGACGGGTACTGCTGCTCAACGTGACGTATGAGCCGTTGACCACGGTCGGCCTGCGGCGTGCGGTGTGCCTTGTCCTGGGCGAGAAGGCCGAAGTCGTGCACGACGATTCGGAGGGTGCCTTGTTGCGCTCCTCCTCGATGGTCATCGTCACGCCCTCGGTGATCAGATTGCGCCGGTACGTCCGGATTCCGCATCGCAGCCGGGTCCCGCTGACCCGGGGTGCGCTGATGCGCCGGGACAACTACCTGTGCGCGTACTGCGGCCGCAAGGCGGAGACCATCGACCACGTGATCCCGCGCAGCAAAGGCGGACCGCACGCCTGGGAGAACTGCGTGGCGTCCTGCATGCGCTGCAACCACAGCAAGGCCGACCGGCTGATCGAGGAACTCGGCTGGACCATGAACCGGATCCCGGCCGCGCCGCGCGGGGCGCACTGGCGGCTGATCGGCGCGGCGAACGACGGCGATCCGCAGTGGGCCGCCTATCTTCCGGAATCCACCGCCGCCTGAACTGAGCCAGCAGGGATCCAGCCGGGCGGGGCGGCCCGAGGCAGCGAGGCGGCGGCAATGCACCGCGATATCTTCACCCCCGAGCACGACGCGTTCCGGGACATGGTGCGGGAGTTCATCGCCCGCGAGGTGACGCCGTACCACGATCAGTGGGAGCGGGACGGGGTGGTGTCCCGCGAGGTGTGGCTGGCCGCCGGGCGGGCGGGCCTGCTCGGCATCGACGTGGATGAGAAATACGGCGGCGGGGGCAACCCCGACTACCGCTTCTACCTGATCCTCGACGAGGAGTTCGCCCGGGCCGGGGCCACCGGCCCCGGGTTCGCCGTGCACAACGACATCAACGGCCAGTACTTCCTCCGGCTAGCCACCCCGGAGCAGCGGGACCGCTGGCTGCCGGGGTACTGCTCGGGCGAAATCATCACCGCCATCGCGATGAGCGAGCCCGGCGCGGGCAGCGACCTGCAGGGCATCCGGACCACCGCGGTCCGAGTGGAGGCGGGACGGGGAGCGCGGGGTGGGACCTACGTGCTCAACGGCCAGAAGACCTTCATCTCCAATGGCCAGCTGGCCGACCTGGTCATCGTGGTGGCCCGGACTGACCCCGGCGCCGGGCACCGGGGGATCAGCCTGCTCGTGGTGGAGCGCGGGATGGCCGGGTTCGGGCGGGGCCGGAACCTGGAGAAGATCGGCATGCACGCGCAGGACACCTCGGAGCTGTTCTTCTCCGACGTGGCCGTGCCCGCCGCCAACCTGCTCGGCGAGGAGGGCGGCGGGTTCGTCGCGCTCATGCAGAACCTGCCCCGGGAGCGGGTGGCGATCGGCGCGACCGCGCTGGCGGCCGCGGAGAAGGTGTTCGAAGACACGCTGGCCTACTGCAAACAGCGGCAGGCCTTCGGCCGGCCCATCGGCAGCTTCCAGCACAACCGCTTCACGCTGGCCGAGATGGCCACCGAGCTGGCCGTGGCCCGGGCGTTCACCGACCGGGCGGTGGCGCAGCACACCGACGGCGAGCTCTCCAACACCGATGCGTCCATGGTCAAGTGGTGGGACACCGAGCTGTGCAACCGGGTGGTGGACCGCTGTCTCCAGCTGTTCGGGGGCTACGGCTACATGACCGAGTACCCGGTGGCCCGGGCGTTCGCGGACAGCCGGGTCCAGACGATCTTCGGCGGGACCACCGAGATCATGAAAGAGATCATCGGCCGGGACCTGGGGGTCTGATTTACCCGGACCCCGGGGTGGCCTGGTCAGCCGGGTTACGGGTGGTCTTGAACCCCGGGAAGTGGGCGTTGAGCACCTGTCCCGCCTTGGCCAGCAGCTCGGCCTCGGAGAACGGCTTCTCCACCAGGGCCACCCCGGGTTCGAGCCTGCCCTGGGAGGCGAGGACGGGCCGGGCGTAGCCGGACATGTAGAGCACTTCGGTCCCGGGCTTGATCATCAGCACCTGCTCGGCGACTTCCTTGCCGAGCATGTGCGGCATGACGACGTCCGTGACGAGCAGGTGGATCTCGCCCTGGTGGCCGCGGGCGATGTCGAGGGCTTCCGGGCCGGTCGCCGCGGTGATCACCTGATAGCCGTTGCGGGCCAGGATCCGCCTGGTGACCTCGCGCAGGGCGGCCTCGTCCTCGACGACCAGGACGGTCTCGCCGCTGGGTGTCCGCTCGTAGGTGACCTCGCGAGGCTGCAGAGCGGCGGTCTGGCTGGTAACGGGCAGCGTGATGCTGAACGTCGTACCGCCGCCGGGTTCGGAGTAGATGCGGATGTGCCCGTCGGCCTGCTTGAGGATTCCGTAGACGGTGGCCAGGCCCAGCCCGGTTCCCCCGCCGTCTGTCTTGGTCGTGAAGAACGGCTCGAACGCGTGCTCGATGACCTCCGGGGACATGCCGGTGCCGGTGTCGCTGACCCGCAGCCGCACCTGCTGCCCCAGCGGTGATTCTGCCCCGCCCGCGATGGAGTCCGCGTCCACGGTGATGTTGCTGGTATCGATGCTCAGCGTGCCGCCGCCGGGCATGGCGTCGCGGGCGTTGACGGCCAGATTCACCAGCACCTGCTCCAGCTGCCCCGGATCGGCCAGGACCGGGTGCAGGTCAGCGGCGAGCGAGGTGACCAGCTCGACGTGCTCGCCGAGGGTCCGGTGCAGCATGTCCTCCACCCCGGTGATGACGGTGTCGAGGTCGAGCACCTGGGGCTGCACCACTTCCCGGCGGGCGAAGGCGAGCAGCTGGCGGGTCAGGATGGCCGCCTGCTCACCGGCCCGGCTGATCTGCGCGAGGTCGTCACGGGCGGATCCGCAGCGCCTGGTCCAGTCCGATTCGCTCGCCGCGGCGAGTTCCTCGCCGGCGAAGGCTGCGTAGTTGAGGATCACCGCGAGGAGGTTGTTGAAGTCGTGCGCGACCCCGCCCGCCAGCTGGCCCAGGCTCTCCAGGCGCTGGGCCTGGGCCAGCCGTTCCTGCGTCCTGTCCTGCAGCCGTCTGTCCTGCCGCCGCCTGTCCGTCATGAGGTGCGCGCCGCGTCGAGGGTGAAGAAGAAGGTGGCACCAGCATCCACCGCGCCCTGGGCCCAGATGCGGCCGCCGTGGCGTTCGATGATCCGCTGCACGCTGGCCAGGCCGATGCCGGTCCCGGCGAAATCGGTGTCGGCGTGCAGCCGCTGGAACGGCTGGAACAGCTTGGCCGCATGGGCGGGGTCGAAGCCGGCCCCGTTGTCGCGCACGAAGCAGCAGATCTCGGCCTCGTCGGCGGCCATGGTGCCGAACTCGATGGTCGGCGTCCTCGCGCCGGGCGGTGAACTTCCAGGCGTTCTCGACCAGGTTCTGCAGCACCGTGCGGATGAGACCGCGATCCGCGGTCGCCTGGACGCCGTCCTGGATACTGATGCGGATCCGGCGGCTGGGGTCCGCGGACTCGAATTCCCCCACCACCGCGGTGACTTCCGCGCTGAGATCGACTGGCCGGAGGTGCATCTGGCTGCGTGAGACCTGGGCCAGCTGGAGCAGGTCATCGATGAGCGTGGCCATCCGCTCGCTCGCGGCCTGGATGCGCTCGGCGTAGCCGCGGCCGGTTTCGCCGAGACCATCGCCGTATTCCTCCAGCAGCGCTTCGGCATACCCGCTCAGCGCCCGGAGCGGGGCGCGCAGGTCGTGCGAGACCGAGTAGCCGAACGCCTCCAGGTCCTTGTTGGCCTGGGCCAGGTCGGTCGTGCGCCGTTCGACGCGGGCCTCCAGGTCGGCGTTGAGCGCTGGACCTCGGCTTCGGCGTCGCGCTGCGCGGTGATATCGCGCACCGCCCCGACGAACAGCAGCGGGTTGCCGTCCGGGTCACGGACCACGGCGCGGCTGGCCTCGACCCAGACCACGCCACCGTCTTTTCGCAGGTCACGCTTTTCTATCGAAAAGCTGTCGATCTCCCCAGAGCCCAGCCGCTGCATGTGGGCCAGATCGGCGTCGAGATCGCCGGGATGGGTGATGTCCTGGATCCGCAGGGAGCGCAGCTCGTCAGCGGTGTAGCCAGTGATCTCGCACATGCGCGGGTTGACCTGGACCAGCTCGCCGCTGAGCGTCAGCTCCTCGATGCCGATGGGCGCGTTATCGACCAGGGCGCGGAGCCGCTCCTCGGACACGCGCAGCGCCTCGTGGGCCGCGGCTGACTGAGCTTCCGCGGCCCGCTGCGCGGTGAGGTCGGTCAGCACCAGGCACCGCAGCAGCATGCCGTCGAGGTCGAAGCCGCTGACCGCGAGCAGGACCGGAATGGCCGTGCCATCGGGCCTGGTCAACTCGACCTCGCCCCGGTGGCTGTCCCCGGCGCCCACGTCGAGCAGCCGGATGAACTCCGCATGACAGGCGGGGGTGATCAGATCGAGCACCGCGGTCCCGGTCAGCTGGGAGGCGCTGTGGCCGGTCATGAGGACCAGTCGCGGGTTGGCGTCGAGGATCACCCCCCGGGGCGAGACGGTGGCGGCGCCTTCGCTCATCGCCTCGACGACGAGCCGGTAAGTGCGGTCGGCGCTGGCCAGGGAGTAGACCTGCTCCTGGCCGGGTGGCCCGATCACCAGCGAGTCGACGGTGCCGCCCCGGATCGCCTCGATCGTCTCCTGCGCCTCGCGCAGCTGGGCCCGCAACTCGGCCAGCTCGCCGGTCTGCGTGCTGGCTTCCCCGTTCGGAGTGGCAGTGGGCCAGCTGGGATCCGTGACTTTGCGAACCGGCGATGTAGGCATGGCCTCACTCATCCGGCGCCGCGGGCTTGCCGCTCGTCTCTAGCGGACCGAGCTCGAGCGCAAGGCGGACCCGGGTGGCGTCAGAGAGATCCCCGACGAGCCGGCGTAGTGGCGCAGGCATATGCCTGACCAGCGTCGGCGCGGCGAGGACATGATCCCGCACGACCGCCGCCGGTTGCTGCTGCACGTCGATGATCTCCAGGTCGACCTGGCCGCCGAGTTCTTGTGCGCACAGTTGCCGCGCGTTCTCGATGGCGTGGATGGAATGCGGCGACGCGCCATTGACGTAGAGGGTCAGCGCCCAGCGGTCGGCAGACTCGGCCTGGGTCATGTCGTGGTCCTGCTCGGCTGCCGGACCTGCAGGCCGACGAGGAGACGGTCGGTATCGGAGAGATCGCCGACGATCTTCCTGATCGGCACCGGGAGCTTGCGGACCACGGTGGGCACGGCCAGGATCTGATCGTCGGCGGCCAGCCGCGGGTTTTCCAGCAGGTCCACCACCTCGATCCGGTAGCGGCCGGGCACATTCTCTTCACAGGCCCGGCGCAGGTTCTCGATGGCCCGGATGCTGTTGGGCGACTGCCCGGTCACGTACAGGCGCAGATCCCAGGACTCATCCCAGGACCCATCGGCGCCGGCTTGAGTGGTCCCATCCAGGGTGTGCGGCTGGCTCATCGTTGCCTTCCGTTGCTGGGGGCATCGGCCCAGCGCTTGGTGGCCATGGACTGCCGGTCTGTCTCGGCCTCAGCGACCTGGCGGCGTTCGCGGCGGTCGATCCGGTCGATTTCCGCCCGCTCGGCGGCGAGCTGGTCTTGCACCGCGACGAGGTGGGCTTCTCCTTCGCTGATCCGGCCGCGCAGCTCACGCCGGTGGCGTTCCACATCGTCGGCCTGGTCCGCTTCCGCATCGCGCTCGACGGCCTCCTGGGCCAGCCGGGCTGAGCCAGCCAGCATCCCCGCCGGTCCGACGTACACCTCGACCAGCTCGATGCCGTGATCGGTGAGCACGAACTCCCGCACCTGATTCGAGTGGGCCGTGCCCCGCGACTTCAGCACGAACAGCAGCCGGTTCCGTTCGCCGTTGGCCTCGACATTGCGCAGCAGCAGCCAGTTGTCCACCAGCGACGAAACCTCTATTGAGCTGGTTTCGTCTCCGTGGCCGAGCGAGGTGGCCATGGTGGTGATCTCACGGCTCTTGAGCAGGTCGAATTGACGGGACACCAGCGAGGTCACCTCCGAACTGGAGGCCCCGCTGGCCAGGCCCGCGATCCCGTCCAGTACCGCCACCGACGGCGAGACCTCCTCGATCAGCTGGGCCAGCACGGCCAGATGGGTCTCCAGCCCGTACGCGGACGGGCGCGCCGACCAGATGCGCAGCAAGCCCGCCTCGACCCACGGCAGCAGGTCGAGGCCGAGCGAGCGCATGTTGCGCAGGACCTGGGCGGGTGACTCCTCGAGCAGGACCCACAGCGCCCGCTCACCCCGCGCGCAGGCCGCGTTCACCAGGTGCGCCCCGAGCGAGGTCTTGCCGGTACCCGCCACCCCGGTCACCAACGTGGTCGAGCCGCGGAACACGCCGCCGCCCAGCATGTGGTCGAGGCGGTCCACCCCCGTGGACACCCGCTCGTCGGACGCCTCGTAGTCGAGCGCGATCGACGTGATCGGCAGCACGACGAAGCCCCGCGCGGAGATCAGGAACGGGAACTCGTTGGTGCCGTGCGCGGACCCGCGGTACTTGACCACCCGGAGCCGGCGGGTGGAGATCTCCTCGGTCACCCGGTGGTCGAGCACGATCACGCAGTCGGTGACGTATTCCTCGATCCCGTGCCGGGTCAGGTTCCTGTCGCCCCGTTCCCCGGTCATGATGGTGGTCACGTCCCGCTCTTCCAGCCAGCGGGCCAGCCGGTTGAGTTCCGCCCGGATCGTCGAGTCGTCCCCGAACGCGCCGAACAGCACCTCCACCGTGTCCAGCACGACCCGCCTGGCGCCAATCCGGCCGATCGCGTCGTCGATAATCAGGAAGAGCGGCTCAAGGTCGAACGCTCCCGTGGCGATGATCTCGACGGGCTCGATCTGGAACGAGATCACCGTGAGCAGGCCGTCCCGCTGAAGCTGATCGAGGTCGAAGCCGAGCGAGCGCACGTTCAGGGTGACCTTCTCCGCCGACTCCTCGAAGCTCACCAGCACACCGGGCTCACCGTACTGCCGGGCCCCGGTGACCAGGAATTCCAGCCCCAGCAGCGTCTTGCCCGATCCCGCGCTGCCCGCCACCAGCGATACCCGGCCCCGGGGCAGCCCGCCCTCGGTGATCTGATCCAGCCCCGGGATTCCCGGTCGGCGCTTTCTCCAGCCCCGGGCCCATCGCGGCATCCTCCGCGCCCGTCAGCATTGTGGTGCTCACGTCCACCCTCCCCCGACTCGGGCGTACCACGAATACCTCAGAGGAATACCCGTGTAAATACAACTTACAGTCAAAACGAATATATTGCAGCGTGCCGTACGCTCGGTCAGGGCCGGAGAGGTATTGCCGCGAAAGTATATATCGGGCAAATCGTACTACCTTGCGATTCGCTACCTTTCTTGAGTAACGAATCCATCCGGGTGTATGGTGACTTTAGGATAGCGCCGGGCAGGAATTCATGTTATGTCATCCGGCAGGCAGGCTACTGGAAACGGGTCTCCGCCACCACGGAGGGTAGATGTGGGCCAGCTAAAGCTTGAGGACGGCCCGGGCTTCTCCGAGTCCGAGCTTCTCCCGGCGATCGTCAGGTCCTCAGATGATGCCATCGTGGGCGCAACTACCGGCGGCCTGATCACGACCTGGAACCGGGCGGCCGAGAACATTTACGGATATCGCGCGGCGGAGATCGTCGGCCAGCCGCTGACGATCCTGTGCCCCACTGAGCTGGCCGGTGAGATAGGGGAAACCCTCTCCAAGATCGGTCGTGGCGTGCGGGTCGTGCACCGCGAGACCGTGCGACGGCGCAAGGACGGCACCACGTTCCCGGTGTCGGTGACGGCCTCGCCCATCCACGACCAGGACGGCAGGCTGATCGGTGTGTCGGCCATCTCCCGCGACATTACCGAGCAGCAGGCCCGGGCCGCGGCCGAACTCCGGCGCCAGGCGGACGACCTGGAGCGGGCCAACCAGAGCGTGGAGTCCTTTACCTACTCCATCGCTCACGACCTGCGCGCTCCGCTGCGCGCGCTGGGCGGGTACTCGTCGGCGCTGATGGAAGACTGCGCGGACGATCTCGGCGAGGCAGGACGAGGTTACGCCGGGCGGATCCTGGCCGCCAGCCAGAAGATGTCTGCGCTCGTCGACGACCTCCTCGTCCTGTCGCGTATCGCCCGGGCGGGGATGCATCTCGAATGGGTCGATCTCGGCGCCGAGGTGGCCCGCATCGCCGCCGACCTCCAGTCCGGCGAACCGGAGCGCCGTGTCCATTTCGCTGTCGAGCGTCCGGTCCAGGCCCGGGCGGACCGTCCCCTGATCCGCGCCGTCCTGCAAAACCTGGTGGAGAACGCCTGGAAATTCACGTCCGGGCAGGAGGACGCGCTGATCGAATTCGGCACAGTACCGGCCGGGGAGGCGGGTGTCTGCTGCTACCTGCGCGACGACGGGGCCGGCTTCGATCCGGCCTACGCGGGCAAGTTGTTCCAGCCATTCCAGCGGCTGCATCCGGCCAGCGATTTCCCCGGGACCGGCATCGGCCTGGCCAGCATCAAGCAGATAGTGGAGCGGCACCGGGGGCGGGCCTGGGCCGAAGGTGCGGTCGGCGAGGGCGCGACCTTCTACTTCACCCTGGACGCGGAGGAAATCGCATGACGACCCGGTCCATCCTGTTGGTCGAGGATAACCCAGATGACGAGATGCTCACCCTCCGGGCGCTGAAAAAAAATCATATCCTCAACGAAATCACCGTGGCTCACGACGGCGCCGAGGCGCTTGAGCTGATCTTCGCCAGCGCTGGGGGCGGCAGGTCGCTCCCCGGCCTTATCCTGCTCGACTTGAAACTGCCCAAAATTGATGGGCTGGAAGTGCTGCGCAGGCTCCGGGCCGACGAGCGGACGCGCATAATCCCGGTGGTCGTGCTCACCGGCTCCAAGCTGGAAGAAGACATTCTGGCCGGCTACCGGGGCGGCGCCAATGCTTATGTGCGCAAGCCGGTGAATTTCGCGGAATTCGCGGAGGCGGTCAAGACTCTCGGCCTCTTCTGGCTGATGCTGAACGAGCCCGTGCCTGAGTTCATGCCGACACCGGAGTGACGAGGTTAGATCAAATGAACAATGGACATCAGGGCAATGGCGCGGGTAACGGCCAGGGTGACAGTGCGCCGGAGACAGCCGCTAGCCCAGTGCAGCCACACACCTCAGCTGCTGGCCAGGCGGACGCGGTGGGACGGCCGGCCCGCATCCTCATCCTGGAGGACGAAGCGTGGGATGCGGAGCGCGCCCAGAGCCTGCTGACGAGCGCCGGCCTCGACTTCACGTGCATCGTCGTGGCCACCAGGGCCCTGTTCGTGGAGAAGCTGGATTCCTTCCGCCCTGACGTCATCCTGTCCGATTACCATCTGCCGGGCTTTTCCGGTGAGGCCGCCCTCGCGATCGCGCAGGAGCGGTACCCGGACGTGCCGTTCATCATCTGGTCCGGTGTGCTCGGAGACGAAGCGGCGGTCGCTCTCATCAAGCAGGGAGCCACGGACTACGTCCTGAAAGACCGGCCGGCCCGGCTGCCTTCGGTCATCGGGCGGGCCCTCGCCGAGGCCGAGCAGCGGATGCGCCTGGCTGATCTCGATGAGCAGCTGCGCGAGGCGCAGCGCCTGGCCAGCCTGGGCCACCTGGGCGCGGCCGAACAGGCCATGAACCTGACCCGTGAGCTCCTCGCCACTGCCCGCCAGGAAGTGACCACCGCATAACCTCCTTCCTGGCCAGGCCGGCGCCTGGATCGTCCGCCATGTCCTACTTATCGTGATAGGATGATTACTATCCGTTAGACACGAGATTAAACGAGGTGTGACCAGGCGCAGATCGACCGTACCCGCCCCGTCACTGAGAGAAGTTGGACGACATGGCGAGCCACCGGTCTCTGCTCCACCGCCGCAGCCGCCAGCCCCCGGCCGCCACCCCTGACGTGGCCGCGGCCGCGAGGGAGGCGGTGGTGGGCTTCCTGCACGACTCGTCGATGGGCTCCCCGGCCGTCGGGATGGCCCAGCCGGCCGCCACCATGCCCGCTCCGACCCCGAAGGGCGGGGTGAGCACGGTGGCGGTGAAGGCTGCCCCGGACCCGGCTAACGGCGGCCCGGCCGCACGGCGGGTGAGAATCCCGGCCAGCATGACATCGGGGGGATCTGATGCGGCCGCCGAGTCGGTGGCAGTACGGGCGGCGGTCGCCGGCGTCGCCACCCTGGACCGGATCGAGGCGGCGGCGGCCAAGGTGGAAGCCGACATCCGGTCGGCCCTGCTCGCGCAAGCCGAGCTCCAGGCCGGGGCCGGAGTCGCGGCCGAGGCGGCGGTCCGGGCGGCCCAGGCGTCCTGGATAGCCGCCCGCGCATCCGAGGCGGCTGAGGGACGCGCCCGGGTCATCCTGGGCGTGATGACCCGGTACCTGGCGGTCACCATGGCGATCCTCGTGGTCACGCTCATCTTCGTGGCCATCACCGCGGTTGTCGCTCACTAGGTCCATCCGGGGCATCCACGAGGTCCACCCGGCCCGCAGAAAAGAATCTTCATCACGGTGCGTAACGTCTTCGCGACCTAGGCCGATACCTAGATAGACGCGGTTGACGTGGGTACCCCCGAGCTCACGTCACCGCGTCTTCAACGTGACCGGAGGCGGGGCACGGTGGCCGCAGCGCGCCATAGCCCGGTAGCGTTCAGTTCATGACAGCAACCCAGCCCGCGAACGCGGACGCCCCGTTCGGCCGGATGCTGACCGCGATGATCACGCCGATGACGGCCGGCGGCGGCATCGACTACGACGGGGCCGCCCGCCTCGCGACCTATCTGGTCAACGAGATGCGCAACGACGGCCTGGTGATCAGCGGGACGACCGGCGAGTCGCCGACGACGACGGACGGCGAGAAAGAACGGCTGCTCCGCGCCGTGATCGAGGCGGTTGGCGACCGGGCCGCCGTGGTGGCCGGAGTCGGCACCAACGACACCGCCCACACCTGCGAGCTGGCTCGTCAGGCCGAGCGCGCCGGGGCCTCGGGACTGCTCCTGGTGACGCCGTACTACAACAAGCCGCCGCAGAGCGGGCTCGTGGCCCACTTCACCAGGGCCGCCGACGCCACCAGCCTGCCGGTCATGCTGTATGACATACCGGGCCGGACGGGCACTCCCATCACCACCGAGAGCCTGCTCCAGCTGGCCGAACATCCCCGCATCATCGCGGTCAAGGACGCCAAGGGTGATCTGGGTGCGGGCTCCCTGGTGATGCTGGCCACCGGCCTGGTTTTCTACTGCGGGGATGACATGCTGAACCTGCCCTGGCTCTCGGTCGGGGCGGCCGGCTTCGTGAGCGTGGTCGGCCATGTCGCCGGCGACCGGCTGCATGACATGATCGACGCGTACCGGGCCGGGCGCGTGGACGAGGCCCGGCGGATCCACTGTGACCTGCTGCCGCTCTACACCGGCATCATGACCCGCACCCAGGGTGTGATCACGACCAAGGCCGCGCTCAGCCTGCTCGGGCTGCCCGGCGGGCCAGTCCGCGGCCCGCTGATCGATGCGACGCCGGCCGAAATCGAACAATTGCGAGCCGATCTGGTCGCTGGAGGCGTGAAGATCAAGTGAGTCACCCGCACCCGGAGCTGGGCACACCGCCCGCCCTCCCGTCCGGCACACTGCGCATCGTGGGCCTTGGCGGCCTGGGCGAGATCGGCCGGAACATGTCCGTGCTGGAGTACGAAGGGCGCCTGCTCATCGTCGACTGCGGGGTGCTGTTCCCCGAGCCGGACCAGCCCGGCGTGGACCTGATCCTGCCGGACTTCAGCTCGCTCGAAGGCCGGCTGGACGACATCGAGGCGATGGTCCTCACCCATGCGCACGAGGATCACATCGGCGGTGTCCCTTACCTGCTGCGCCAGCGCGACAACATCCCGCTGATCGGCTCGCGCCTCACGCTCGCCCTGGTCCGCAGCAAGCTCACCGAGCACCGGATAACGCCCGTCACCGCCGAGGTCGCGGAGGGCGGGACCGAGTCCTTCGGGCCGTTCGGCCTGGAGTTCTTCGCGGTCAACCACTCCATCCCGGACGCGCTCGCGGTGGCTGTCACCACCCCGGCCGGGGTGGTCCTGCACACCGGCGACTTCAAGATGGACCAGCTTCCGCTGGACGGCCGGCTCACCGACCTGGGCGGCTTCGCCCGGCGCGGGGCCGAGGGCGTCGATCTGCTGATGTCCGACTCCACCAACGCTGAGGTCCCGGGCATCGTCACCAGCGAGCGTGACATCGCTCCGGTACTGAACGAGATGTTCGCGGAGACCAAGCAGCGGATCATCGTGGCCTGCTTCGCCAGCCACGTGCACCGGGTGCAGCAGGTGCTCGACGCGGCCGCGGCGCACGGCCGCCGGGTGGCCTTCGTGGGCCGCTCCATGGTGCGGAACATGGGTGTCGCGCGCGACCTCGGCTACCTGAAGGTGCCCTCGGTCCGCGGCGGGCTGCTGGTCGACCCGCGCGACGCCGAGGGCATGCCGCCCGGTGAGGTCGTCCTGGTCTGCACCGGATCCCAGGGCGAGCCCATGTCGGCGCTGTCCCGGATGGCCGCCCGGGATCACCCGATCAGGATCGCCGAGGGGGACACGGTCATCCTGGCCTCCTCGCTGATCCCGGGCAACGAGTCCGCGGTGTACCGGGTCATCAACGAGCTGACCCGGTGGGGCGCCCGGGTGGTGCACAAGGGCAACGCGCTGGTCCACGTGTCGGGCCACGCGCCCGCCGGTGAGCTGCTCTACGTGCTGAACCTGGTGAAACCGCGCAACTTCATGCCGGTGCACGGGGAGTGGCGGCACCTGCGGGCGCACGCGCACCTGGCCGAGCTGACCGGGATCCCCGAGGACCACATCGTGATCGCCGAGGACGGCGTGGTGGTCGACCTGGCCGGCGGCCGGGCCACGGTGGTGGGCAAGGTGCCGTGCGGCTACGTGTACGTGGACGGCCTGTCCGTCGGCGAGGTGACCGAGACCTCGCTCAAGGACCGCCGGATCCTGGGCGAGGAAGGGTTCCTGTCCGTGGTGATCGTGGTCGACTCGACCACCGGCAAGCTGGTGGCCGGGCCGGAGATCCACGCCCGCGGGTCAGGCATCGACGACTCCGCACTCAGTGAGGTCCGGCCGAAGATCGAGGAAGCGCTGACCCGGGCGGCCGCGGACGGGATCAACGACGCTCATCAGCTGGGCCAGCTGGTCCGGCGGACCGTCGGGCGCTGGGTCAACGACGGCTACCGGCGCCGGCCCATGATCATTCCGGTGGTCATCGAGGTATAGAGGTACAAGGGCTCTGCTGCCCGGGGGCGCCTCCGGGTCGGCAGGGCGTCGGGGAGGCGGGGCCCGCCGCAGGCGGGTGCTCGCCGAGCCGGCGTTCGGCGCGCAGCGGCGATCGGGGGGTTCCGGGGGGTCGCCCCCCCGGGCTAGCAGAGCTACCGGGCCGCGCGGTCGCGGACCAGCTGGCGGAGCAGCCGCTGGTAGTAGCCGAACGCGGGCACTATCGCCTCAGGATCCTTGGCCGCGTCGTCCCAGCGGCGCAGCCGCAGCGCGGCCTGGCACCACGGGCTGGCCTCGAACTCCGCGCTCTGCGCCGGGGTCATCGGCCCACCCTGGATGCGCAGCGTGTGCACGGAGGCGGCGGACAGCCCGCCGAAGTACCCGGGTTCCACGGCGCACAGGTACCGCTTGGCCGCGACATGCAGCCGGACTGGCTCGGTCACCCCGGGCCCGAACCACTGGGCCAGCCAGTCCGCGCCCTGGTCGCCGTGCCGGTTGTCGGTGCCGCTCATCAGCTGGTGGCCGCTGACCGCCCCGCGGAAGTGCCCCACGTCGTGCAGCAGGGCCGCCGCGATGAGCTCGGGCCCGGCGCCCGCTCCCTCGGCCAGGGCCGCGGCCTGGAGCATGTGCTGGGCCTGGGTTACCGCCTCGCCGAGATATTCGCCGGCTCCTTCGGCGGCGAACAGGTCCGCGATGACCCGTACCGGGTCGGCTGCTGTCATATTCCGTCCTTCCTGCGGATGACACCCGTTGTCGCACGTTCTCCCACCGCCACGGCCGACTCGACGCCATCGAGATCCGCGTAACAGCCCTGCAGGTGCCGGCGTCCCGCCTGGGTGAACCCGGCCCGGGTAGCCGGACCGGCTGGAGACTGCGCGGGTTGATCCGGATCTCCCGGATCCGCCCATGGGCGTCCAGGCTGATCAGCGGGCGGGTGGCGGACAGCTCCGTGGCAGCGTCGCGGTATCCGAAGGTGACCGGGGTGACGGCGAGCGTGGCGAACGCGGCCGGATCCTGCGCGCGGAGCGCGGCGGCGGCGTGGAATCCGTCCACGAACCCGGAATCGCCACCGTCGGCCGCATTGTCCAGGCAGTGCAGCAGTTGCACGGTCGGCACCGGGTCGCGGTACGGGTTGTCGGTGTGCGGGGGGATGGGCAGGCTGGTGAAGGCCAGGTTGGACGGCGAGCTCTCGACCCGGACGTCGAACAGCCGGCCGTAATTGGTCTCCCGGACGTAGCCCAGGCTCGCGGCCACCGCCAGGACCGTGCCCGGGTCGGTGGGCACGTCGCTGAGCAGGAGCAGTCCTTCCCGCAGGATGGCGGACTGGCCGGCGCGGCGGGCCAGCCAGTCCCGGTCGAACACGGCCCGGTGGCCGTCGGGGTGAAACAGCACCGACACGGTGCCGCCGGACGCGACCACCTCCGCCACGGCGATATCCGCGGGAATGTCGGTGATGTGCAGCAGCCGCTGGCCGCTGACCGGGTCACGGCAGAGCGGGCACGGGCAGTTGTCGCGCAGCCAGACCGCGGGCATGCCGGCCAGGGGCGGCCTGGCGGCCTGGCTGGGCATGGGCGCTCCGCTCATGATCGGTAACCGGGAGATTCTCTCCAGAGTGGCCTGCCGAAAGGCCGCTGCCAACGGGAAGCGCAGAGTATTCGCAGACCGGCCAGACCAGCGATGACCGCCGTTCACCCGGCGCGAAGATCACGGCGACACGCCGCACGCTTCCGGCTGCACCACGCAGATCGTGGGTACTTTGGGCATCATGGCTACTCGTGTCGCTAAGGGCACCCCCCGCCCAAGGCCGGACGCACCGGGTGGGCAGGCGCGCGCCTCCGGCAGTCCCGCCCGGCCAGCCGGCGGGGGGACGGCCAGCGCGCGGACAGCCAGCAGCAGGAACGCGATGCCGGCTCCCGCCCGTCAGGGCCAGAGCAGAAACGCCTCGTCCCGGTCCGGTCAGAGCCGGTCGGGCCAGAGCCGTTCGGGCCAGAATCGGTCCGGCCAGAACCGGTCGGGAAAGAAGCGGACCGGGCAGAACCGCTCCGGCCCGGGCAAGAAGCGGCCGGCCAGCAAGGGGCGTCCCCGCGGGACCGCGGCCCGGCCGCCCCAGCGGACGGCCGACCCGATCCTGATCCTGGCCGGCTGGCTGGGCCGGCTGGTGGCCGGGATATGGATGGTGGCCGCGCACGCGGTCGGGTTCGGGGCGCGGGGGTTTGGCCGGAGCGCCCGGGACATGGATGAGGCGCACCGCCGGGACGGGATGGGGCTGGCCTTCCTGGCCGCGGCCTTCGTGGTCGCCGCCACTACCTGGTTCCACCTGCACAACATCGCCGGGCGGCTGCTGGCCGACGTGTTCCTCGGCGCATTCGGCTCGGCGGCCTGGACCGTGCCCCTCCTGCTTGGCCTGCTCGCCTGGCGGTTCCTGCGTCACCCCGAGCGCAACGCGCAGACCGGCCGGATGGTGATCGGCTGGACCTGCCTGCTGCTGGGCGGGCTCGGCCTGGTGCACATCGCCGCGGGGACGCCGCAGCCGGGCGCCGGGGCCGACGCCATGCGGGCCGGCGGCGGGCTGATCGGCTTCTTCGTGTCGGCTCCGCTGGTGGCCGCCCTGACGCCGTGGATCGCCGCCCCGCTGCTCGCGCTGGTCAGCGGGTTCGGGTTGCTGGTGATCACCGGGACGCCGGTGCACCGGGTGCCCGACCGGCTGGCCGAACTGCGCGGCTTCACCCAGCGCGCGGGCGACACCCTCATCTATGACGACGAGGACGAAACCGGGGAGTTCGCGGGCCCGGCTGGCGGGTCGCTGCCCAGAGGCGGCCGTAAGCGGCCCCCGGCCATCGAGGCCGGCGACCATCACCGGCCTTACGACACACCCATCCTCGGGGACGGCCCGGCGGGCAAGGCGGGCCGTCTGCGGCGCGGCGCGGCGGTGCCTGAGCCCGAGGACCCGGCGGCCGCGCCGGGCGCCGAGGACCCGGATGAGCCGTCGCTGCTCGACGCGCTGGGCTTCGGGGCGCCCGGAGCGGCCGCCCCGCCCGGAGCGGCCGCACCGCCCGCACCCGAGGCGGGCCCGGACGGCGCCGCCCGCCCGGATGCGGCGGGCGTCCCCGGGCTGGCCCGGGGCGAGCAGCTCACGCTGACCGGGTCGGCGGAGTCGAGCTACATCCTGCCGCCGATGGCGCTGCTGAAGCCGGGTAGCGCGCCTAAGGAGCGGACCAGGGCCAACGACGTGGTGGTCCGGGCGCTGTCGGAGGTGCTGGAGCAGTTCGAGGTGGACGCCCGGGTCACCGGGTTCAAGCGCGGGCCCACCGTGACCAGGTATGAGATCGAACTCGGTCCCGCGGTGAAGGTGGAGCGGGTGACCGCGCTGACCAAGAACATCGCCTACGCGGTGAAGAGCGCGGATGTGCGGATCATCTCCCCGATCCCGGGCAAGTCCGCGATCGGGGTGGAGATCCCGAACGCGGACAAGGAGATCGTCAGCCTCGGGGACGTGCTGCGCTCCCCGGTGGCGGTCAGCGACCACCATCCGATGGTGGTCGGCCTGGGCAAAGACGTCGAGGGCCGGACGGTGGTGGCGAACCTGGCCAAGATGCCGCACATGCTGATCGCGGGGGCCACCGGCGCCGGAAAATCGACGTGTATTAACGGTCTCATTACCTCGATTTTGCTTCGGGCTACTACGGACGATGTCCGGATGATCCTGGTCGACCCTAAGCGGGTCGAGCTGGCGATTTACCAGGGAATACCGCACCTCTACACGCCAATCATCACCAACCCCAAGAAGGCGGCCGAGGCGCTGCAGTGGGTGGTGGGCGAAATGGACCGCCGTTATGACGATCTGGCGGCATTCGGGTTCCGGCATATCGACGACTTCAACAAGGCCGTCCGCTCGGGCAAGCTGACCGTGCCCGCGGGCAGCGAGCGGGTCCTGACCCCCTACCCGTACCTGCTGGTCATCGTGGACGAGCTGGCCGACCTGATGATGGTCGCCCCGCGCGACGTCGAGGACTCGGTGGTGCGCATCACCCAGCTGGCCCGGGCCGCCGGGATCCACCTCGTGCTGGCCACCCAGCGGCCCAGCGTGGACGTGGTGACCGGGCTCATCAAGGCGAACGTGCCGTCACGGCTGGCCTTCGCCACATCCAGCCTGACCGACAGCCGGGTGATCCTCGACCAGCCGGGCGCGGAGAAGCTGGTCGGCCAGGGTGACTGCCTGTTCCTGCCGATGGGCGCCAGCAAGCCGCTGCGCCTGCAGAACGCCTTCGTCACGGAGAAAGAGATCCGGGAGGTGGTCAGCCACTGCACGAAGCAGGCGCAGCCCACCTACCGCGAAGACGTCGCGGTCCCCGAGGGCAAGCAGCGGGAGATCGACGCCGACATCGGCGACGACCTGGAATTGCTGATGCAGGCCGCGGAATTGGTCATCCGGACCCAGTTCGGCTCCACCTCCATGCTGCAGCGCAAGCTGCGGGTGGGATTCGCCAAAGCGGGCCGCCTGATGGACCTGCTCGAGAGCCGGAACATCGTCGGCCCCAGCGAAGGCTCCAAGGCCAGGGACGTCCTGGTGCGCCCCGATGACCTGGACAGCACGGTTGATTCGCTGCGGGGCGGGCAAGACTGATCTAGGCCCACGGCTTCTGCGTCGTGCGTCGGGGGGATGTCTACACTTGTTAGTGGCTCAGGTTTTTGGCGGGCTGCTCGCATCCGGTTACTGCTCCCGCACCCCGGGCGGAGCGCAGTGCGATATGGCAGTGGAGGCGTGGCGTGAGCATTGGTGGCGCCCTGGCAGATGCACGCCGCCAGGCGGGTCTCACCATTACGCAGGTTAGCCAGCGGACCTGCATCAGAGAGACAATCATCCGGGGGATTGAGCACGACGATTTCTCTGCCTGCGGCGGGGACTTCTACGCGCGGGGTCATATCCGCAGCGTCGCGCGGGCCGTGGGGGTCGGCGACGAGGAGCTGATCCGGGAGTACGACGCCGTGCACGGCGCGCCGCAGGCGATCAGGGCGGCGGATGTGTTCGAGCCGGCCACGCCCATCAAGATCAAAGAGCGGCGGCGGCCCAACTGGAGCCTGGCCATGGTCCTGGTCCTGGCGGTCATCGCCGGATACGGGATCTACCGCGTGGTGGACTCCGGCACGCCGCACGCCGCACGGACCCAGGCCAGCTCGGGACGGGTATCGGCGCCGCCTACGCACCCCGCCGCCGCGGCGTCTACGCCGGCGCCCACGCCACCCGCGCCCACCGTGAACCCGAACGTGGTGATCAGCCTCACCGCGATCCAGGACTGCTGGGTCGAGTTCACCAGGCCGAACGGCCGGTTCCTCGTCCAGGCCTACGTGGTCGGCGGAAGCTCGAAGACCTGGACCTTCGCCCGGGCGGTGAAGATGGACATCGGTAATCCCGGGGGGATCACGCTCACCGTGAACGGCAAGAAACTGGGCCGGCCTGGTGCCGCGGGCCAGCCCCTCACGCTGAGCCTGGGGCCCGGCAAGCCGGTCACCAGTTAGCGGGCCCCGGGCCAGCCCGGCCCGCCTGCGAGAAGGAGCACGGCGAGCAGCGGCTAACAGCAGCACCAGCGCGCTTACCGTAGGCTTCCGGTGTGTCATCGAGTAAGCCAAACACCCAGCCGCCGCAGCGCACGGTCAGCCTCGTCACCCTGGGCTGCGCGCGTAATGAGGTGGACTCCGAGGAGCTCGCGGCCCGGCTGGAAGCCGCGGGATGGAGCCTGTCCGGGAGCGACGAGGCCAGCGTGGTGCTCGTGAACACCTGCGGGTTCATCGAGGCGGCCAAGCAGGAGTCGGTCAGCGAGCTGCTCGACGCCGCCGGGAGTGGCGCAAAGGTGGTCGCCGCGGGGTGCCTGGCCGAGCGGTACGGCAGTGAGCTCGCCGCCGAGCTCCCCGAGGCCCAGGTGCTCAGCTTCGACGATTACGCGGACATCGGGGCCCGGCTGGACGACGTGCTGGCCGGGGAACGCCGCCCGGCCCACGAGCCGCGGGACCGGCGCCGGCTGCTGCCGATCTCACCCGCGGCCCGGGCCGCGGACCCGGGCCATCAGCCCCCGGGGCATGGCATCTCGGACCTGCCGGCCGGGCTGGCCCCGGCGTCCGGCCCGCGGACGCTGCGGCGGCGGCTGTCCGGCGGCCCGGTGGCCCCGCTCAAGATCGCCTCTGGCTGCGACCGGCGGTGCAGCTTCTGCGCGATCCCGGCCTTCCGGGGCGCGTTCCTGTCCCGGCCCCCGGAAGACCTGGTCGCCGAGGCCGGGTGGCTGGCTGGCCAGGGCGTCCGGGAGCTCGTGCTGGTCAGCGAGAACTCCACGTCATACGGCAAGGACCTGGGCAACCCCCGGCTGCTGGACGAGCTGCTGCCCGCGCTCGCGGCGGTGCCGGGCATCGACCGGATCAGGGTCAGCTACCTGCAGCCCGCGGAGGTGCGCCCCGGGCTGATCGAGGTGATGGCCGCCACGCCGGGCGTGGCCCCGTACTTCGATCTGTCCTTCCAGCACGCCAGCGGGAAGGTGCTCCGGGCCATGCGCCGCTTCGGCGACCGCGAGCGGTTCGGTGCCCTGCTCGCCCAGGTCAGGCAGGCGTGCCCCACGGCGGGGGTGCGGTCCAACTTCATCGTCGGGTTCCCCGGCGAGACCGCCGCCGACGTCGATGAGCTGCAGCGGTTCCTGTCCGAGGCACGGCTGGACGCGATCGGGGTCTTCGGCTACTCCGACGAGGACGGCACTGAGGCCGCCACCCTGACCGGGCAGCTCGACCCGGCCGAGATCGCCCGGCGGGTCGATGAGCTGGCGGGCCTGGCCGACGAGCTGATGGCCCAGCGGGCCGCGGACCGCGTGGGCGAGGTCGTCGAGGTGCTCCTGGAGGAGGATCTCGGCGACGGGGACTACCTGGGCCGGGCGGCGCACCAGGCGCCGGAGGTGGACGGGACCACGACCGTGCGCGGCGTGACCGGGGCGGCCGTCGGTGAGCTGATCTCCGCCCGGGTCGCCGAGGGCGATGGTGTGGACCTGGTGGCCGACTGGCTCGGCGTGCCTACGGCGGCCGCCGGGCGCGGGTGACCGCATTGAGCCAGCCCGCCGCGGAGACGGGCGGGGGAGCGCGGCCGGCCCCGTCCGCGTCAGCGGCTGGCGTCCCCCAGCCGGGTGTGCGCAACGTGGCGAACGCGCTCACCATGCTCCGGCTGGTGCTGGTGCCGTTGTTCGTCGTGCTCCTGCTGGCGGGCGGGACCGGCGGGCGGATCGCCGCGTTCGCCGTGTTCCTCGTCGCGTCGGTGACCGACGTGCTGGACGGGCGGATCGCCCGGCGGCGCGGGCTGATCACCGACTTCGGGAAGATCGCCGATCCCATCGCCGACAAGGCGCTGACCGGGGCGGCGCTGGTCACGCTGTCCGCCCAGGGCGAGCTGCCCTGGTGGGTGACCGCGGTGATCCTGGCCCGCGAGCTTGGCGTGACCTTGCTCCGGTTCTGGGTGATCCGGCACGGGGTGATCGCGGCCAGCCGCGGCGGCAAGATCAAGACCCTGCTCCAGGTGCTCGCCATCTGCCTCTACGTGCTGCCCGGGCCGCCGGGTATCGTGCGGGCGGTGGTGATGGGGCTGGCGGTCGTGGCCACCGTGGTGACCGGCGCCGACTACGCGATCCGGGCCGTGCGCCTGCGCCGCCGGAGCATGTCTGCGGCGGCCCGGTGACCCCGATGGTTTCCGACGGCGCCGCAGAACAGCTCATCGCCCTGCTGACCGCCCGCCAGCAGAGCATCGCGGTCGCGGAGTCGCTGACCGGAGGGCTGCTCGCCGGGGCCCTCACCGACGTCCCGGGCGCCTCCGCGGTCTTCCGGGGCGGTATCGTCGCCTACGCCACCGAGCTCAAGGCCGTGCTGCTCGGGGTGGACCGCGCCCTGCTGGCCGCCCAGGGGGCGGTGTCGGCGGAGGTGGCCGGGGCCATGGCCGCCGGCGTGCGGGACCGGCTGGGCGCGACGGTGGGCGCCGCCACCACCGGGGTGGCCGGCCCGGACCCCGCCGAGGGAAAACCCGCAGGCACGGTGTACATCGCGGCCAGCGCCGGGCAGGAAACCCAGGTCCGCCGGCTGGCCCTGACCGGCAGCCGGGCCGCCATCCGCGCCGCTACCGTCCGCGAAGCGCTGGCGTTGGTGCTTGTCATCGTGCGGGAAGAGACCCGATGATTACAGTGTTACGTTAGCAGCGAACACAGCTACAGGTGCTTTCCCTACTGTCGGTGAGGGCGAGTACGGTAGAGGTATCGAATGACACACTTCGCGAAGGGAGTGCCGCGATGGTCCTGCTTCGTCACTTGCTTGGTGACGTGCTGCGGCGGCTACGTCAGCGGCAGGGTCGCACCCTGCGCGAGGTGTCAGCCTCCGCCCGGGTGTCTCTCGGATACCTGTCCGAGGTCGAGCGCGGCCAGAAGGAAGCATCTTCTGAGCTGCTCGCCGCGATCTGCACGGCGCTGAACACCCCGCTGTCTCACGTCCTGGGAGAAGTCTCGGACAGCTTCGCCCTGGCCGAACTGCAGAACGAAGCCGAGCTGCAGAGCGAGCCCGTGCTCACCTCGGCTGGCGCGTCCCGCAATGGCCAGTCCCCGGCCGGCCAGCCCGCGGCCGCGCAGTCGCCGGCCGTACGGTCCCCGATGGGCCGGCCCTCGCTGGAGCGCGCGGAGCGCGAGCTGCCGCTTCCGGTCGCCCGGGCGTTCTCTGTCGAGGAGCGGCTCCGGGTTCCGGCCGGGCATGCCCGGGGCATGGACTCCGAGCCGGTCATCACCCCGGTCGGCATCAACGAGGATCACCCCGCCTTTGACGAGGTCACCCGGCGGGTACGCGATCTGGGCGACATGGTTCCGGTGTAAATCCGGACCTTCCGCTAGCGGGATCTGCCCCAGAGCTGGATCTGCCCCCGACGGTCAACTCCGTCGGGGGCAGTTCTCGTTTCGTCGGGTCTTCAGGTCTCGTTTCGCCAGGTCTTAGGCCCAGGCCCGCGGGTCGTCGGTCAGCTCGACAATCCGCTCCGGCAGCCGCCCGGTCGCGATGTGCTCGAGCGTGACTTCCTCCAGGATGGCCCGCTCGTTGGCGCGCAGCGCGATCCAGACGCTCTGCAGCGGCTCGGCCACCCCGATGTAGCCGATGTTCTCCGGTCGCTCCCCGCGCACCCCGACCAGCTGGCCGTCGATGGCCCGGATGATGTCGGCCAGCGCGATGTCCGCGGCCGGCTTGGCCAGCCAGAAACCGCCCTCCGGGCCGCGCTGGCTGCGGACCAGGCCCGCCCGGCGCAGCTGGGTGAGGATGGCCTCCAGGAACTTGCCCGGAATATGCTGCGCACGGGCCAGCTGTTCAGCGGTGATGTGACCGCCATCCGCGGCGGCCAGTTCCACCGCGGCGCGTAGCGCGTAGTCAGCGCGGGCAGAGAGCCTCATGTCCAGCATTATGCAGGTTGCCAGGCACTAGACGGGCCGCCTGGCCGATGTCTGGGACCGTTTTAGTAGGAATCTGGCCCCGATCTGGTCATCGTGGGGGTATCCGCGAGGCGCCCGTCCGCTCACCGGACCAGCCCCAAGACCTCCGCCGCGGCCTGCGCGTTGGCCCGCGCCGCGCCGTAGGTGGCCAGATGCACCCCCGCGGGTGGCACCCAGAGCGGCAGTCCCATCTCCAGCACCACCGTGTCCGGGCGCGCCGCGGCCAGTTCGCTGACCACCGCCCGCACCGCCGGATACCGGTGGGCGTCGCGGACCACCACGATCAGCGGCCGGCCCGCCGCCCGGACCAGGGCCGCCTTGGCGACCTCGGCGGCCTCGCTCACCGCCAGGCCGGCCGGGACGCGCTGGACGCTCGCGGCCGGCACCCAGGGACGCAGGCCCCACGGGACGTCCCCCACCGCGATGTTCTCCTGGGCGCCCAGTTCCACCACCACCGGGTCGGCCAGCGGGCCGGGGACCGCCCCCGTGGTGCTGGCGGAGACTCGCACCGCGCGCCGCGCCGCCACCAATCCAATGTGGTCACCCGCGCCGTCCTGGCGCGCCTGCGGGGCCGCGCCGGCCAGCCAGTCCCGCAGCCCGGCCACGTTCTGCTGGGCCTCGGCCAGCCGCTCCGCGGGCAGCCGCCCGCTGGCCACCGCCTCGCTGAGCGCCCGGCGCACCGCGAGGTAACTGTCCTCCGCGGCATCACGGCCGAAGCAGAGCAGGTCGGTCCCGGCCGCCACGGCCAGCACCGCGGCCTCCGGGATGCCGTACAGATCGCTCACGGCGCGCATTTCCAGTGCGTCTGAGATCACCACCCCGGTAAAGCCCAGTTCGCCCCGCAGCAGGCCGTTCAGGGCCGCGGCGGACAGGGTGGCGGGGTCGTCCCCGGTGAGTTCGGGCACCCGCAGGTGCCCGGGCATCACGCCGCGGACCCCGGCGGCGATGGCCGCGATGAACGGCGGCAGGTCCCGGCGGCGGAGCAGGTCCAGGCTGGCCTGCACGGTCACGATGCCGTGGTGGGAGTCGTCGCTGGTACTGCCGTGCCCGGGAAAGTGCTTCGCGCACGCGGCGACCCCGGCCGCCTGCAGGCCGCGGACGGCCGCGGCGGCGTGCCGGGCCACCAGGTCCGGGTCCGAGCCGAACGACCTGATCCCGATGACCGGATTGTCCGCGGCGGTGTTCACGTCCACCGACGGGGCGAGGTTCACGTTGATGCCCAGCGCGGCCAGATCCTGGCCCAGCGCCCGGTGCACCGCGGCGGTCAGCGCCGCGTCGTCCACCGCGCCCAGCGCGGCGTTGCCCGGGTAGGGGCTGCCGGTCAGGTGGGCGATCCGGGTGACGTCGCCGCCCTCCTCGTCGATGGCCACCAGCGGCAGCCCGCCGGCCGAGCGGAGCTGGGCGGTGAGCCCGGCCAGCTGCTCCGGCCCGGCGATGTTGGGGCCGAAGATGGTCACCCCGGCCAGGCCCCGCTCCAGCGCGGCCAGCACCCAGCGGGGGGCCCGCTGGCCCGGGAACGGCGGGATGAGGATCGCGTCCGCCATCCGCTCAAGCACTCCGTTAGCTTTGCGCCTCCGGGGCGCCTTAAGGCGGCTCGTTCCCTCCTCGCTCGTTCCTCGCTCGTCAGTCCACTCCCCGCCGCGCCCCTTTGGCGCGTCAGTCCACTCGGCGCCGCGCCCCTTCTGCGCGGTCATCCCTTCACCGCCCCGGCGACCAGGCCAGAGGTCATCCGCCGCTGGACGATGAGGAAGAACACCACCACGGGGATGGTGTACAGGGTGGAAGCGGCCATGATTGGTCCCCACTCGGCGCCGCCGCGCGTGAAGAAGAACGTCACGTAGATCGGCAGTGTGTAGTCGGAGTGCGCCTGGCCCAGGAAGGTCAGGGCCACGATGAACTCGTTGTAGGCGGTGATGAACGAGAAGATGCTGGTCGCGATCAGCCCCGGGGCGACCAGCGGGAACAGGATGCGCCAGAAGATCCGCAGGCTCCCGGCCCCGTCCACCGCGGCCGCCTCCTCCAGTTCCCGGGGCACGGTGGCCACGAAGTTGCGCAGCATCCAGATCGACACCGGCAGCGCCTGCGCGGCATACACCAGCACCAGGCCCGGCAGGCTCTGCAGCAGGTTCAGCCGGTTGAAGTCCAGGAACAGCGCGATGATCAGGGCCTGACCCGGGATCATCTGCACGATCAGCAGCATGACCAGGTACGACGCCCGGAACCGGAACCGGAACCGGGCGACCGCGATCGAGGCGAGCAGCGAGATCAGCGACGCCAGCACCACGGTGGACATGCGTGACCAGGAGGCTGTTGCGGAAGAACAGCCAGACCGAGCCGATCCCGGACGCCTGGCCGCTCATGACGGCCGAGAAGTTGCCCAGCGTCGGGTGGGACGGCAGCAGCCGCGGGGTCAGCGAGTAGATCTCCTGGGAGGGCTTGAACGCGGTGGAGACCATCCAGAAGATCGGGAACAGGGTGATCAGGGCGACCAGCACGCCGAGGGCATTCAGGCCGAACCGCTTCGTCTTCCGGGCGGTCCTGGACCGCGTCCGGGCGTTAGGGAAAGAAATTCGGCCCGGTGTGGTGAGTGCCATCAGGTCAGGGCCCCCTGCCGGACGGAGGCCCGCACGTAGCCGACCGTGATGATGAGCAGGATGACGGTCAGGATCAGCGCCAGCGCGCCGCCCAGGCCGTAGCTGGGCGGGAACGTGAACGCCTTGTCGTACAGGTAGAGCGACAGGTTGAACTCGTCGCGGTTACCGAGGCCGCCGGTCAGCAGGTAGGTCTGGGTGAAGACGTTGAAGTCCCAGATCACCGAGAGCAGCAGCAGGACCAGGAAGATCGGTTTCAGCAGCGGGAAAGTGATCCGCCAGAAGCCGCGCCAGGCGGTGGCGCCGTCCACCCGTGCGGCCTCCAGCAGCTCGGCGGGCACGGTGTTGAGCCCGGCCAGCACGGCCACGGCGATGAACGGGAAGCCCTGCCACACCACCAGCAGGACGGCCACCGTGTAGGCGGGCAGCGCGCCGCTGGTGGTCCAGTTGAAGCCGGCCCAGTCGGTGCTGCCCACCAGCCAGTGCGGCATCCGGGCCAGGCTCCAGTCCACCAGCCCCCCGTCCGGGTTGAACAGCCAGTAGAACAGCACGCTGGCCGAGACCGGGGGAGTGGCCCAGGCCAGCAGGGCGGCGGTGCCCACGATGACGGACATCACCCGGCCTAGCTGGTGCAGCAGTATCCCGACCAGCGTGCCGGCCAGCAGGGTCAGCGTGACCGCGGCCACGGCGAACAGCACCGTGATCCGCAGCGCGAGCCAGAACTCCGGGTCCGCGAAGGTGGCGGTGAAGTTGGCCAGCCCGATCCACTGGACGGGCGCGGCCCCGTCCGTCTGCGGCAGCCCGTAGTTCTGGAACGAGTACAGCGTCACCTGCACCACCGGCCAGACCAGCACCAGGGCGATCGCGACGATGGACGGGAGCAGCAGCAGGTAGGGCGCCAGGCGGTAACGCCGGACCAGCAACCGGAATCGTGCTCCAGGCGGCGGGCCGGACCGGCCCGGGCGGGCGGCGGGGCGGTCGCGGGGCGCGGACTGCGGGGTGACGGTATCCACCATGAGTATCGGTACTCCCCTCACGCGAGGTCCCGGCCGGCGGCCACCCCGCCCCTGGAACACAGGGGTGCTGGCCGCCGACCGGGACAACTCGGGGTACTCAGCCGGTCTCGGACCCGGTGTTGAGCACGTTCTGCAGTTCCGTGTTGGCCTTGTTCACGGTGGCGCTGAAGTTCGCGCCCTGCATCAGCGACTTCATCATGGTCGGGATGATCGCGTCCGTGGCGTCCGCGGTCGCCCAGTTCTTCGAGTTGAGCGGCGCGATCTGGGTGTAGGCGGCGGCCTTGGCGAAGCCCGCCATCACCGGGTTGCTGGCGTACGCGCCACCCTTGAGCTTCGCGGTGAACTGCGGGAAGAAGCCCGCGGCGTTCGCGAACGTGGTGGAGTTAGCCGGGCTGTCCATCAGCGAGACGAGATCCCAGTCGGCCTGGGAGTACTTGCTCTTGACCCAGACGCCGAGGTCGGACCCGCCGGAGAAGGCCGGGGCCGGGTTCGGCCCGTTCTCGCTCGGGATCGGGAACGAGGCCCAGTCCGCCGCGTACTTCTTGCTCACCGCGGTCAGCTCGGCCTGCGCCCACGGGCCGTCGATGTACATGTCCAGCTTGCCGAGCGCGAAGTCCTCGTTCGACCCGCCCGAGGTCGCCCCGGGCGCGCCCAGCTCGGTCTGGCCGACGTACTTCGACGGGGAGACGTGCTGGGTCCGGTACAGGTCGGTGTAGAACTTGATGCCCGCCTCGGCCTGCGGGGTGTTCAGCGTGGCGGTCCACTTGCCGCCGCTCTGGGTGGCCACCTGGCCGCCCGCGCCCCAGATGAAGCTGACGATCGCGTTGGTGTAGTTGCTGGGCGCGCCGAGCCCGAACGTACCGGGGTACTTCTTCTGCAGCGACTTGGCGTCGGCGACCAGCTCGGCCCAGGTGGCAGGGCGCCGAGGTGATCCCGGCCTTGGCGAACTGGTCCTTGCGGTACCAGATGCCGCGGACGCCGCCGAACCACGGCACCGCGTAGGTCTGCCCGTTGACGACGTCGTTGGCCATGTTGCCGGGGATGATCCCGGACCCGTAGGACCAGGCCTTCACCTCGGTGCTGATGTTGGCCAGCGCGCCCTGCGAGGCAATTCCGGGGGTGTCGGTGTTGCCCAGCTCGGTGATGTCCGGGCCACCCTTGCCGCTGGTCAGGGCGTTGGTCCAGTCGGTGACCCGGTTCCCCCAGGGGATCCAGTCCACGACCACCTTGGTCTTGGCGTACTGCGGGAACTTCTGGTGGAACTGGGCGACGACCCCGTTCATCCAGGTGACCTGGGACGGCACGGATGAACCCATCCGCCAGACGACCAGCTTCGCGGGCGCTCCGGATGACGACGAGTTACTGCCGCTGCTCGAGCCGCAGCCCGCCGCGGCCCCGGCCAGCAGGGCCGCCGCACCGAACGCGGCTGCCGATCTAGTGAATTTCGCGGATCTAGTCAACTTCACTGGGGATCTCCCTTCCCGGCTTCGATCCTTGGCACTTCACGCGTTCCTCGTGACCCCAGGGCGCTCCGGCGCCGTTGGCCGTCTAGGCTGTCGCTGCCTGTGTTAAGCACCTAGTCGGCCCGTGGCGGTCACGTTGCTGGGCTGACCGACTGGCCCTGGCTTTGACTAACGCAGTGGGGATTCTGGGAGGAAACTAACAGTAAAGTTTCCTATTAGATAGACCCTGTGGCCAGATTGAGACAGAATTCAGCCAGGTGCCCCGTCCGTCCGCCGTTGGCGGCCAGGCCGTGGCCCTGGCTGGCCGGCTCCTCGCCGTTTGCGAGCAGGTGCTGGGGGGGGACGTCATGCGACGGAGGGAAGGCATGGAACAACGGCCTGGGACACCCCGGCTGCTTCGGGAGCTCAACGACCGGGCCGCCCTGGAGCTGCTCCTCGCCGGCGGCCCCCTGACCAGGGCCCAGGTGGGCGAGCGGACCGGGCTGTCCAAGGTGACCGCGTCGCAGCTGCTGTCCCGGCTGGAAGAACGTGGCCTGGTCACGACCGTGGGGGAGCAGGCGGGCGGGCGCGGGCCGAACGCGGCCCTCTACGCGGTCGTGCCCTCCAGTGCGTATGTGGTCGGCCTGCACGTCGAGCACGACGAGGTCAGCGCCGGGGTGGCGGACATCACCGGCGAGGTGGTCACCCAGGTCAGCGTGGCCCCGAACGGCGCGGCCAACCCGGTTGAGCTGGTCCGCGGTGCGGTGGCCACCGCCTGCCGCTCGGCGGGAGTGGAGATGTCACGGCTGAACGCCCTGGTCATCGGCACCCCCGGGGTGCTCGATCCGAGCACCGGGGATCCGCGGCTGGCCGTGAACCTGCCCGCCTGGCACGAAGGCGTGCTGGAGGCGCTGCGCAGCGACCTGCGCCAGCCGGTGACGATCGAGAACGACGTCAACCTGGCCGCCATGGCCGAGCGCGCGGAGGGCGTCGCGCAGGGCGCCGATGACTTCGTGCTGATGTGGATCGGGGTGGGCCTCGGGCTCGCCACCATCATCGGCGGGCGGCTGCACCGCGGGGTGGGGGGCGCGGCGGGCGAGATCGGCTACCTCCCGGTCCCCGGGGTGCCGCTGCCGCAGGACGTCAGCCACCCGGCCACCGGCGCCTTCCAGTCCCTGGTGGGCGCCTCGGCGGTGCGGCCGCTGGCGGAGAGCTACGGGTTCCCCGCGGCCACGGCCGCGGCGGCCGTGCAGGCCGCGGCGGCCGCGGCCGCCGCGGGTGACGAGCGGGGCCGCGCCCTGCTCGATGAGCTGGCCGGCCGGGTGGCCACGGGCGCGGCCGCGGTCAGCGTGGTGCTCGATCCGGGCCTGGTCGTGCTGGGCGGCGAGGTGGGGCTGGCCGGCGGGACCGCGCTGGCCGACCGGGTGGCCGCGGAGGTGGGCCGGATCTGCCCGGCTCACCCCCAGGTGGTGCCGACCGGGGTGACCGGCCAGCCGGTGCTGCGCGGGGCCATCCTGGCCGCGGTGGAGCAGGCCCGGGCCGAGCTGCTCGCGTCCGTGGC